>JBEKTW010000016.1:0-83338 GCA_049515655.1 Bacteroidota bacterium | reverse complement strand
GTACGCTCACCTGGGCCGGAAGAACAACAAATAAATACAAGGAAAAACAACAGTGGAAATCACCAAAACATTTTGCTACCTTCGTAACCTCTACGGTTACCTTTTATTATGAGGCAACACGGGGGCGGGAACAGAGAGAGAAACCTCTCATTGACGCGAAGAACGCCGGAAACTACTTGCCTTCTACATCAAATTCTCCCAGCATTTTGAGGTATTTTATGGCATCATTATGCTGTGTGGAATTCTTCGGGCAGGTATCAAGGACCTTTCGATAATACTTAATAGCGTCATCTTTTTGGTCGTTGGCCTGATATGCTTCAGCGAAAAGGATGAGAACATCACAGTCCTTCGGGTCGAGTTGAAAGGCTTTCTTGAGGTACTCAATTGCCTGAGCGTATTTTTTGTCGCGGTAGTACTGCACGCCTATGATCCGGTACGCTTCTTCCAATTCCTTATTATGTTTGCCCGGTTCTCCATTGGCGTTGGCGGCCGTAGCGAGCTCGATGACTTTCTGGTACGTTACGATTTCTTGTTGAGTCGATTCCATCTGCGCATAGCATATCCCAAGATTGCTCCAGCCCGCAAGGTACTCGGGCTTGATTTGAATGCTTGCGAGGAGGTGCTTGCGCGCGTTCTCCAAATCTTTCAGCTGAATGAGAAGTTGACCGGCACTCAGATGCGATGCCCATCGATAGTTCGATGACGTGTCGGTGGCAATTTTCTTCTCGAACATCGTTACCGCCTCTTCGTACCGCTTGCGTTTCATGTAGAGCGTACCGAGGTCGTAATAGACATCCCCCAACGTCGAGTCTGCACGAAACGCTTTTTCATACGACGCTATCGCGTCATCGACCTTGTCGAGAGCCTTCTGCGCCTGTGCAAGCCTTACGTACTCTTCAGCTTTCAATGTATCCCGTTGTTCGAGAAGCAGGAGAACCTTCTCCGCATTGGCATTGTCACGGGTCCTCACATACGCAACACCGAGCATATGCATGACTTCCTTCTGGGTGGAGTCGCGCTGAATGACCTTGTTTGCGACCGGTATGAGTCCTTCATAATTCCTCGTGTGATACAATGCCTTCGCTAACTGAACCTGCGGCTGAGCTTCGTCCGGCTGGCGATCCACAAGCCATTGGAGGAATGGAACGGCATTCACATACTGTTTCGCCAGCATGTAAAGATTACCAAGTTCCCTGAACGGTTGGATGTTCGTCGTATCGAGCTTGATCGCACTCCGGAAAGCCAGCGCGGCTTCATTGTACTGCCGCGTTTTCATGTAGGAATGGGCTAACTTCAAATACACATCGGGTTTGGTACTGTCGATGGCTACTGAATGTTTGTACTGCTCAATGGCCATCGGATGTATGGTCTGCTTGACGTAGATATCGCCGAGTAAGCTATACACTGCCGCGTTCGACGAATCCAACTCGCGCGTCTGAATTACAGCGGCAACGGCTTGATCGAGCGAGTCCGCACGGTAGTACGCCGTTCCCAGGAGGAAAAAAGCCTGCGGGTTTTTCTTATCCTTTCGCACCGCTTCCTGCAGCGACGTGATTGCCGCCTGGAGGTCGCCTTTTTCCAATGCTGCCTTGCCGGCCTGCAATGGGTCATCGGCACGCGCAGGCAGGCATGCCATCACAAGAAGTACCGTCGATAACGAGAATAGTCTGATGTATTTTTTCACTATTGAAGGCTCTTATTTGTTAATTCGACTAATTGCACCGGCATCGTTGCCGGAACCAGTCCGCTATTCAAAACGATTTTCTGGCCGGGTGCGCTTGATATAAATGTGATGAATCCTGCCGCAACGCTGTACATATCCGTGCGAGTGTAGATGTAGACCTCCGTGGTGAGCGGGTAGTATCCGCGATACAGATGCGCCTGATGGGGGCTGAAATACTGTCCGCGAATGCCCAGCGAATCCGGAGCATTGGGGTCGCAGAGCTCGAGAACTCTAAGTTTTTCTTTGTAATTGCCCAACCAGCCGACGCTCACCATACCGATGGAATTCGAGTGTTCAGCCACGTACTGCAGCATTTCCGGCGACGAGCCTACAACCTTCGCCGCTGGCGCGAATTTTCCGCCATGAAGAATTTTCGTCGCAACAACCTCAAATTCTCCGGCGTTTTCATCCGGTAAGCAAATCCCGATCGACAAAGATGAACTCTTCCACCCGAGCTTACTCCACTGCGTAATCAAGCCGCGGTACAGGCTGTCGAGCTGGGTCGTACGAAGTTGCGCGACGGGATTATCCCGGGAGACGATCAATGCAACTCCATCGATAGCGATCTTGTATTCGGCAAAATCAAGATGATACCGCTTGACCGCCGCCTGCTCCTCCGCATTCAACGGGCGGGATGAAACAATCGTCTTGATGCTGTCGGCGTTGAAGAACTGCACGATCGCGTCGCGAGTTGAAGTAACTTTCAGCTCCACTTTCGCTTCTCTGTACAATTCCTCAAATTCTGCCCGCTCCAGCTTGAGAACCGGAGCAACCGACTCTGAAACCAGGGCCATCATCGCGCCCTTGGTCGGCGTTTCCTTCCTGTCGGGTGAACATGCGATGAGTGTTGTCATCGCGATGACGGCAAGGACACCCGGGACGCATTTCAGCCGCTTAGCGTTCATCATTGTCGACCCAGGTTCCTTCACTCCGTTGTTTTTTCCAGATCATGAATATCCGGTAGACTCCGTAGACCACCATGCAGATACCAAGAACCACCCGAAAATTTCCCGGGATAGAGCCCGGGAGAAATAGGTTAAACAGCACCATGATTCCTACCAGCAACACCAAGGAGGAGGTTGTGTAGCTGACAACGCGAATGATGTCCTCAGCGGCCACTTTACCTCACGAGGTTGACGTGTAGTCTGAAACGGAACGGAATTGACGCCCACACGGCAACCGGCCCATTGTTCATCATCGCCGGAGTGAACACCCACTGCTTCGCGGCAGATATCGCGGCATCGTTGAAGATATCGGCATCGCTTTTTACGATTTCCGCCTTTCTCACCCTGCCATCCTTATCAACAATCACTTTCACCCACACGGTTCCTTCTACGCCGGCACGACGGGCGATTTCAGGATACTCCGGGCTCACTTCCTCCACAGGCACCGGCAGTTTTTCGACGGCACGGAAGGGTGGAACTTCTTCCGTCTCATCCGGCGCCGCCGGTTCCTCAACCGTAATGGATCCCTCGTCTTTTCCAACGCCCGGATGCTCGTCCGCAACGCGATGATAGTCATCCTTCGACGGAATGGTTTGTTCCGGGTCTACAAGAACATCGGGAACAGGCACCGGCACCCCCGGGGTCACCCTGGCAGCAGGTTCCGCGACGGCGACCTGCGGAATGGAGCTTGTCGGCTCAATCGATACCTGCGGTATCCTGTCGTACGGGATCCTTCTCGGCCCAAGAGAAGGGATACTTCCCTCATCCGGGAGTTCGCCGGCAACGTAGTAGGTAACTATCACCAGGCAATGAAGCAGGATGGCAATCACCAGGGCAGCCAACGCATTGCGCTGGTGGAGGGTCCACCATTGTCCCCGGCCATAGCCGACAGATACAACCTTCGCCGTCATTTTTTTATTCTCCTACGTTGAAATTGTAGGACATCGCCTTCTGCCCTGCCGGCAGAAAACTGAATCTACTTGTTCAGCTTAAAGCGAAACGGTATTGCCGCCCATACAGCGACGGGGCCATTGTTCATCAACGCCGGGGTAAAGACCCACTGCTTCGCGGCGGCGATCGCCGCATCGTTGAAGATTTCCGCATCGCTCTTCATGATGATGGCTTTCTTAGCTTTCCCTTCCTTGTCGACGAGGATTTTCACCCACACCGTTCCCTCAACACCGGCGCGCTGGGCGATTTCGGGGTAGTCGGGCTTAACCTGCTTCACCGGCACCGGTTGTTTTTCCACCGGGATGAATGCGCCCGGGTCGGGGTCTTCATCGATCTTGATATCCTGCTGAATCGAGACGTTCCCGCTCGCCGCGTTATTATCTACTATGGGGCTCGGGACGGATGACATTTCCTTTTGCGTCGCGATCGTTTGTTCAGGACTCACCTCGGCGTCCGGGACCGGCACAGGAGTACCAACGGTGGGCCGTGCCACAGGTGCGGAGACGGCAACCTGAGGAGCCGCTTCAGCGTCCGTGATGGAAGGCGGCGGACCCAACTCGCTGTACTTCATGATACGAACCATCGGTATATTTGCCTCATCGTCTTGCTGCAGGTAGTTGGCAAGCCAGTACGTTGCTATGGCAAGTCCGTGGATGGCAATAGCAATGATCAATCCTCTCATCGCATAGCGCTGGTAGAGGTTTCGAAGCTCGCGCATTCCATATTGGGATCTCTCAAGAACAGCTTCTGCCGTCATAACGTCATCTCCTTTCTACGATGAAACTTTTTCAAGAATTTTCTGATCAGTGTCCTGCATCTTTGCGATACTGAATCGCGAGATATTGGCCAGGTTCAATTCATCCATAATATCGACCATCATCGTGTACTTTCCCTTTCGGTCGATCTTCAGAAGTGTAACCAGTTTCGGATTCTGTTGAATTTTTTGGGCCAGGAACGCGCGTAAACCCTTGAAATCAATTTTTTCAGGTTTCTCGAATCCCATGTTCCAATAGATTGAGCCATCCTCTTTGACCCGCAAAGTGAGCAAATTGGTCTCGGGGACCGGCACGCTGACGTCGCTCGGCGGCATATTTATTTCCATCGTCTGAGGCCTGCTCATGGATGTCGTGAGCATGAAAAACGTGAGGAGCAGGAACGCTACATCGACCATCGGCGTCATGTCAATACGAACGCCGAGGCGGCGCATCTTCCTGCGTTTCTTCTTCTTCTTGTCGTGCCCGCGGGGGGCAGCAGTGTCAACAGCGGCCATACAATTCTCCTTTAGTCTCTTGCTAAGTCAGTGACAAGATTAAACCGCGTGATGTTCGCTTTCTGCAGAATATCCATCACATCCTCCGTGATCCCGTATTCTGCGTCCCGGTCGCCCTTCACCACAGTCCTCAGTTTCGGATTTGCCATACGCGCCTGGACCAGCATATTGCCAAGCTGCCTGATCTCAATCTCAACCTCGGGGCGAAGTCTGTTTTCAGGACCGAAGATTTTCGAACGGACATATTGATTATCCACGCCAAGGAACAGCCGGTTATCCTTGCTGATCGTGATCGTCATGACATCCGACTCCGGCAGCTTGAAATCCGAATGCGATGTCGGAAGAACGATCTGCACGACTTCCGGCGGTTTGAACTGGGTGGTCAGCATGAAGAACGTCAGCAGAAGGAACGCGACATCCACCATCGGCGTCATGTCGATCCTTACTGCTACACGTGCTTTCTTGATCTTTGGCATAATAGAAGACTACCTTTCTGCTTATTTTCCCTTAGACGTGAGCGTCTGTACCACGTCGTAGCTCGCTTCATCGATCATGTACGTGAAATTGTCCACTTTATTCACGAAGAAATTGTAGGCCACAATTCCCACGATGGCGGCAAACAAACCGAGAGCCGTGTTGACGAGTGCTTCAGAAATACCGATGGAAAGCTGGATGGCGTCGGTCGCGCCGGCGTGCGCCAGGGCGCGGAACGCACGAATCATGCCGATAACCGTTCCCAGCAATCCCAGCATCGTCGAGATCGAAGCGATCGTGGACATGGCGATGAGATTCTTTTCAAGCAGTGGCATTTCAAGCGACGTGGCTTCTTCAATCGCGCGTTGAACTTCCGCCATTCGCTTATCAGCGTCGACGATCTTGCCATCACGGGACAGAAGTTGATGGCGCTCCAAGCCCGCACGAATGATGTTCGCCAGCGAACCGCGCTGCTGGTCGCAGGCCGCGATCGCACTCTCAATGTCACCGGCGGAAAGGCCGTGCTGGAGGTTCTTCAAGAACGTCGGGAGAGATCCTTTGCCCTGGGCCTTGCGCAGCGAGAAAATTCGCTCGAACACAAATGTGATAACCATGATGGAAAGCGTGATCAACGCGGGAACAATGGGTCCACCCGTGTAGACCTGCCCCAGGAGGGTCAACGGCTTCTCACGGCCGGCACCATCGGAAAAATTGCTGGGATCGCCCAATACGAAGAAATAGATCAACAATGCCGCTCCAAATGCCGCTACGAGCAGTATCATGACAAATGTTGATTGTTTCATGAGATGACTCCTATGAAATGTTATACATGAAGAATATGAGTGATTTTAGTTTCTATTTAAGAAAACTACCGATCGCCTGATCGACGTTTTCATGAACATCAAAAACATCGATAAGCTTAGTGACAACAAAAAGATTCTGAACACTGCTACTCAACCCGGTGAGCTTCACAACACCGCCGTTCTTGGAATAACTCGAATGCACCGCGATAAGGGAACCGATCCCGGAGCTGTTCATGTAATTGACCTTGCTGAGGTCGATGATCAACGATTTATTCCCCTGCTCGATAAGGTCGGCAACGGTTTCACGGAATTCGTCGGTGTCTTTGTCCCCCACGAGCGAGCCCTTGAGTTCAATGATACCTATTTTGCCGTTGGATACCGTTCGCATTTTAACGGACATGTCCTCTACCTTACATTGTGATTACAATTTGTCACGCGGTGCCGCTAGTTCAGGACGCAACTCCTAACAACATGCACAGCAACTTAGATGCCAGACTTCCGGGGCAGTAGGGGGGAATTATGGGCTCAGAGGACACGTTATCCGTCGAATTTCCCGCAGGATGATTGCAAAATGCAGTGCACAGTGGGGCAGAGAAATGTGTTTTCCGATAATTGATTCAAAATCTGAGAGTTACAGCTGAATGCAAAATACAATGGGGAGACGTCAGAGTCCGTATTTCTTTCGCTTCCGCCATAACGTGGTGGGGTCAATCTCAAGGACACGGGAGGCCTCATCCAGGTCCTTCGCAACACGAAGAACGCGCGCGATATGTTGGCGTTCAAGCTGTTCCAGGGACAGAAGGCTGGCAGAACTTTCGTCGGTGAGCTGCAGCTCAGGCGGTAAATGGCTGGTTTGGATCACACCCTCGTGGGCAAGCAGCACAGCGCGCTCAATGACATGCTCGAGCTCTCGGACGTTCCCGGGCCAGCGGTACGTCGTAAGGAGCTTCGAGGCATCGGGTGAAATATCATAACTCTTCGAACCCGATGAAAATTTTTTAAGCGCATGATACGTCAGGACAAGAATATCTTCCGGACGATCCCGCAGCGGCGGGAGAGTAAGACGGACAGTATTCAGGCGATAGAACAAGTCCTCCCGGAAACTGCCCTCGCGCAAGGATTCAGCGAGTTTTCTGTTCGTTGCTGCGATGACGCGCACATCGACCTTGCGGGTAATGTTTTCGCCCACCCGTTCAAATTCACGGTCCTGCAAGAAACGCAGAAGCTTAACCTGGGTCGACTGGGCGACTTCAGCGATTTCGTCAAGAAAAATTGTCCCGCCGTCCGCCGCTTCGAACCGCCCCTCGCGATCCTTGACCGCGCCGGTAAATGCGCCGCGCGCATGCCCGAAGAGCTCGCTTTCCAGCAGACTCTCCGCCAGCGCGGCACAGCTCACCTTCGCAAACGGTTTGTCCTTACGACCGCTGTGTTCATGAATGAACTGCGCGAAGAGCTCTTTTCCGGTTCCGCTCTCCCCTTCGATCAAGACCGTCAGCATGCTGTCGGCCACCTGTCGTGCAAGATCGATCTGCTGACGCATGAGGGCGTTCCGCGTAATGATCTCCACGCGAGAACGCGAGGCGGCGATCTGGTCGCGTAATGCGCGAACTTCCTTTTGCAGCAGGTGGTGCTCGAAGACCTTCTCCGTGAATACCTGGAGCTCCTTCAGGTCAAAAGGCTTTTGGAGAAAATCAAAAGCCCCCTGCTTGATGGCTTCGACAGCGCTGTCGATGGACCCATGCGCGGTGACGATCACGCAGGTCGTCTCGGGTGACTTTGCCCGAATCTCTCTCAAGACCTGCATCCCGTCAACCGGTTCCATCATTAGATCGATGAGTGCGATATTGAAAAACTGCTCCTGGATTCGTTCGAGCGCGTCAAGAGGATTTCCGAATCCTTCGGTCTTGAACCCGATCGCGTCCAGACCGATTTTCAAGGTCTTGAGGACGTTCGGTTCATCATCGATGACGAGGATAGTGCCGCGGTGCGTCATACTTCGTGGGGGTGTTCAATCGGCAGCCGGAAGGAAAACGTGCTGCCTTTGTTCACTTCACTTTCGACCCATATTTTCCCTCCATACATCTCGACGATTTCCTTGGCGATCGCCAGACCCAGCCCTACGCTTCCCGGAGTCGTCTGCCATGCCTGCCTCACCTGCACGAACTTGTCGAAAATCTTATCCTGGTATTCCCGCGGTATCCCCCTTCCGGTATCCCGGACCCGGACAAGAATGCCATCAGCATCAGCACTGGCAACGATCTCGACGTTTCCACCGGTATCGGTGTATCGCAGCGCATTGGTGGCAAGATTGGAGATCACCCATGAGATCTGCTGTTCGTCGCCCGTGAGCGCCGGAAGATTCGGGTCCATGGAAAGTCTCAGACTCACGCCTTTCTCCCCGAATTGAACCTGAAGCGGCTGGAGCGTGGACTCGATGACGCGTTTGAGGTCGACGCGTTCAGGATGCTTCTCTCTCTCCCCCGTCTCGAGCTTCGACAGCTGGAGAAGCTCGCGAACAAGTTTCGTAAGCCGGCCGCAATCCTCCTTGAACGATCCAAGCAGCTCCTCCTGTGCCGCCGTCAGCGGGCCCAGAAGATGCTGTCGCAGGATATCGACCCCCATAGTGATCGAGGTTACCGGCGTGCGGAACTCGTGCGTCACGGTGGCCATAAAATCGGATTTCATCTTGTCGAGTTCCTTGAACTGGGTCACATCCTGCAGAACTAAGACCACGCCTCCCCTCTCGGAATGCGGGGTGGGAATGGTGGAAACCCGTGGGCGCAGGTACACTACCCGGTCGTTGTAGCTGAATTGCAAGTAAGGCTGGTTGAGCGACGCGGAATCGGTCGGATTGCCGAAGAGGTCCAGCAACCTTATGTCGGCCGTTAGTTCGGCCACGTGTTTTCCGACGACGTCCTGCTCCCGGACCTTCAACAACTCCTCCGCCGAGTGATTCATCAGCAGAACATGCTCATCGGGGTCGCAGACGATGATGGCATCCGAGATGTTGCTCACGATCGCTTCCGACTTTTGCTTTTCAGCGAGAATCTTTTCGATGTTCATTTCCTCGAATTTTCGGAGCCGCTCCGTCATCTTGTTGAACTCACGACTCAGGACGCCGACTTCATCATTCGTCTCGACGTCGATTTTCAGGTCAAGCCGTCCCCGACCGATCGCGTGCACGGTATCGGTGAGCCGCTCGGCCGGCTCAATAATTCTCTTCGTGAATTGAATCATCGTGAGAATACTGAGCCCGATCGCGAGGAGCGACGCCATAAAGATTGCGACCATGACGCCGCCCGCCGTCTGCTTCGTGCGCGAACTCACCTCCGCCATTTGCTTCTGGTTTTCCTCAATCAGCCAATAACAATTATCGGTCAACCGTTGATAGAACGGGTGCAACGAATTGTAGTGAAACGCCTTTGCGTGGTAAAAGTCCTTTCGTGACGCCATCCTCATCAACGAATCGCTGAGAAAAAGATACCCTTCGTAGGTCGACTGGATATTCCCCAGAATAGGGCCGGCCAAGGCAATAGTGCGATTCTCACCGGCTTTCTGAAACCACTGAAAAAACTCATCCCGCGCCAGCGTAAATTCAACCTTCCCGTTCCTCAGGTCGTTATTGAGAATCAGTGAGAGGGCATGCTCATGCCTCTCGACCGAGCGTGCCAGATTCTCCACTGCAATAACGTTCGGGTAATTCTCACCAAGGCTGACGTTAATGGCGTCCGTCAATTTCCCAATGTTGTACATCGTCCAGAGCATTGCGCCGACATTGATGACGACGAGGATGATGTACCCGACTCCTATCTTGAACCGCAAGCTATTGAAAAATGGCAATTGCATGACGCGTCTCTTTGTGACAATATATTGAGAAACTAAGGAAAATTCAAAAATTGACTTTTCAAGGGATTCTTGGTATCATATGCCTCGCATTTCACACATTCTACAAATAGAATTGCCATTTTTGCCTAGTTCCCTGCACGTCGACCGAGCGATGATGTGGCCGTTCCATGCTCTGCCTCCAGCGTTACGAAAAAGCTGAATGAAACAGGTAACCATCGACATAAAGAAAGATGCGGGGGCGGATATTTCCAAGAAAGTGAAGGTCGTCATCATTACGACCGTGATGCTTTCCTTCATCTCGTATTGGAGAGCCTCTGCGATCGTCCTTTCCGACCTGGCTTCGAGCGCGTATTACGCACTCGGTATTGCCGAGAAGGCAGTCGGGCCATCCGCACCCTGGTTCATCCTGTTCGTGATGTTGTTTGCCTACGGCATCCGGGCAATCTACATCGAATCATCGAGCATGTTTGTGCGCGGAGGAGTCTACCGCGTTGTTCATGAAGCTCTCGGTGAAACTGCCGCAAAATTTTCCGTCTCCGCGCTCCTGTTCGATTATCTTATCACCGCCCCCATCAGCGCGGTTTCCGCCGGGTTGTATATCGCCGGTCTCATCAATTCCACCTTGTTTTATATCGGTGCGAGCCTCAGGATACCGGCGGAAATGACTGCCGTCGTGATTGCAGTACTCATCGAGCTTTATTTTTGGAGAAAGAACATCATCGGCATCGAAGAATCCAGCGAGAAAGCTCTGCGGATTTTCCAGATAACCTCTGCTCTTGCGGCAGTCCTCTTTGTCTGGTCCATTGTAACGATTGCCACGCGCGGTGTAACCCTTCCGCCTTTCACGATCAGGCTTTCCGACGACGCACTCGGGTTGTTGAAAAATATTGACTGGCTCAAAACCATCGGCCTGGTGGGCGTTCTGGTCGGCATGGGACATTCTATTCTCGCCGTCAGCGGTGAAGAGACACTTGCCCAGGTGTATCGTGAAATTGAAGCCCCGAAGTTGAAGAACCTCCTCCGGACAGGGATGATCATATTTATTTTTGCGTTCGTTTTCACGGGACTCAACTCACTCTTTGCGTCAATGATCGTACCCGAAAAGGAATTGCTCGGGCAGTATAACGACAATGCACTGAGCGGGCTTGCGATGCATCTCGTCGGCAGCCGGACAACCGTGATGATTCTCCAGGGCTTTGTCGTCTTCGTGGGATTCCTGATCCTCGCGGGAGCGGTCAACACCGCCATCATAGGTGCGAACAGCGTGCTCAACCGTGTCGCCGAAGACGGAGTTCTTCATGAATGGTTCCGAAAGCCGCACAAGAAGTTTGGCACATCGCACCGGATCATCAACACCCTCGCGATCCTTCAATTGCTCATCATCATTGCAAGCCGCGGCGACGTCTTTCTTCTCGGCGAAGTGTATGCCTTCGGCGTTGTGTGGAGCTTTGTCATGAAGGGGTATTCAATGATCGTACTCCGGTACCGGCAGAAAAATCATCGGGAATGGAAAGTTCCAATCAACATCACAATTGGAAAAATCGAAATCCCGGTCGGCCTCGGCCTTGTCTTCACCGTCCTCCTTCTGCTCGGTATCGTTAACCTCTTCACAAAACCGTACGCGACGGTCGGCGGGATCACGTTCACGGTCGTTCTCTACATATTCTTCGGTATTTCAGAACGCGCCAACAAAAAACTTGCGGCGCAGCGGGGTCCCGAACTGGAGAAGTTCAACGTGTTCGGTCAGGATCAGCTTACCGTCGAGGCGATCGGATGCAAACACCCGCGCCGAAAACTTGTTGCGGTCCGGGCGCCGAACCGATTGCATCATTTCATCAAATGCCTGCAGGAAAACGACCCGGAGACGACGGATATCATTGCGCTGTACGCGAGAGTTCTCGCAGGGAAAGAGAGCATGACCGTCGACAACTCAATCTCACTGGAACAGGTCGAATTGTTCTCGGAGGTCATCAAGCTGGCAGAGAAGGAAGGGAAAACGGTATTGCCAATCGTCGTTCCGACCAACAACCCAACGTACGCGATCAGTTATACGGCCGCGCAACTCGGTGTCGACGAGGTGTTCCTCGGAATGTCAGAACGGTATCCACCTGATTACCAGCTGGAGCAATTTGCGCTGTACTGGGGGATGGTTCAGGCGGACGAGAATCATCACGTCACGCTTCGCGCGATCGACGCGAAACGCGAAATGAAAGTTGAGATATGAGCCCGTCAGCGGCTTTTGGTTAGCTCGCCGAGGCGGCGCTCGATCTGCTCGATGTCGATGGGTTTCTGCAGGATGCCGAAGGCGCCGATGGCCCGCGCCTTCTCAAGCATCTGGCTGTCCTGAAATCCGGTGATGAACAGGAACGGAATGGAAGCGGTCTTCTCGTTCGCTTTCACCTGCTTGAACATCTCAAACCCATCCACGCGCGGCATGACAACATCGGAAATGATCGCGTCGGGCGTAAATGTCGCGAGCTTCTCAAGCGCTTCCTGCCCATCGTGAGCGACGGTAACTTCGAATCCATCCATTTGCAGCAGCCCGCCGAGAAGCTGAGCGAAATTTACCTCATCATCGACCAGCAAAACTCTTCTTATTTTTTTCCCGTTCAGCATGAATTTCTCGCTTGAATTCCAAACCAAATATACCCAATCAAAAAATCATATTCAAATGGATTCACTATTCTTTGCCGCAACGCGAACGCGGCCTGACGAGATGTCGTAAAGAACCGCGGTAATGAATTCACGGAAGTCACCGCTCCGGAGGGTCGCATCCGGGCGAGCCTCGAGCTCGTACATCACTTCTTCAAGAATAATAAACGTGGTTCCCGAAAATCTCGGACTTTGGCTTTTCGTTATCCGATAAGAATCGTGCAGTTTCCGGAAGAAACTCAGAACGTCGTCTGCGTGGCGTGTCATCTCGCCTTCGGAGGAATTTCCGAACAGGTGAAGCAGCGAACGCGCCTCGTCGGCAAGATTGGCGGCTGCTCCTTTTCCCATGGCCGTATCACTTCCAGGCGGTTCCTGAATGCAGGACCGCCACAATGAAATACCCGATTAAAAGAGCAAGAAGACTGATGATTCGCAAGCGTGTTTCTTTTGTCATCTCCCGTAATTTAAGGAAATCTCCGTTAAATGCAACCAGCACTTTTCTATTTCATTTTTTTTGAGTACAATTATGCTACTTTTTGAAATCATGTTCACTTTTCGACTGATATGAACCTACGGAATTTCTTCTCCATCGCCGTCCTTCTCCTGTTCCTCCAAGCATGCTCGACACTCAACACCACGAGACAAACCTCACCGGGCACGCTTACGGGTCGTGCTCAGCTTCAATCACAAATCGACGGCATTCTTGATGATTCCGTATTCGCACCGAGCCTTATCGGAGTCAAAATAGTTTCACTCGACGACTGCAAGGTTCTCTACAGCCGGAACAGCAACAAGCTTTTTCACCCTGCTTCGAACATGAAACTCCTGACGACATCAACCGCGGTTTCACTGCTTGACAAGGATTTCAGGTTCACGACACGGATCTACGCGGACCGGGAGGCCCGGGACAGCATACTTTCTGGAAATCTCTACGTCAAAGGATGCGGCGACCCGCTCACGACCACCGCCGACCTCGATTCGGTTGCAGTATCAATAAAACAACTGGGCATCCGCGAGATTACCGGAAATCTTGTCGGCAATGTGACATACTTCGACGACATCCCCTGGGGCGCCGGCTGGATGTGGGATGATGAACCGGATGCCTACGCGGCGTTCATCACGCCGCTGACGGTCAATGAAAATGCAGTACACCTCACCGTCCGTCCCGGGAAAGCGAACGGCGATTCGTTGAGCTTTTCCGTAGAGCCACAAACACACTACGTCCCGGTCACGAATTACGGAGTGACATCTTCCGACACAACGCTTCCCGGGCTCAGCCCCACGAGGCGTAAGGATGATACCACGATCATCATCCGGGGACACATGAAACCCGGCGATCCGGAACAGCAGTTCGACTTGAGTGTCTGGAAACCGGAAATGTACTTCCTGGATTTGCTGAAAGGCGCATTGAACCGGAATGGAGTCGAAGTGGACGGCGGGATCAGAGTCGATACCGCCATTGGAAAATTCAGGATAACTGAGTTCTCTCATCCGGTGGACTCTGTCGTGCATCGCATCAATAAAATGAGCGACAACCTCGCTGCAGAAAATCTGCTAAAAACCCTGTCGGCTGAAAAACAAGGCACCCCGGGGTCGGCCGCCGCAGGACTGAACATCGTGAAAGAATATCTCTCACGTATCGGGATCGATACGACGAAGATGAATCTCGCCGACGGCTCGGGGTTATCCTTCTATAATCTCGTCTCACCCGACATCATCGTGCAGATTCTGCGGAGTCAGTACAGCAATCCGTCAACCTTCAAACGATTCTACGAGAGTCTCCCAGTTGGGGGCGTCGACGGAACATTAAAGAACCGGATGAGGAACACGCGTGCGCAGGGAAATGTCCATGCGAAGACGGGTTCCATTTCGGGTGTGAGCACGCTTTCAGGATATGTAAGAACTGCCGACGGCAGGATGCTCGCCTTCAGCTTCATGGCGAATCATTTCCCGGGGATGATCACCTCGCTGAGGAACGCGCAGGACACGGTCATGGAACTGCTCGCCAACTTCTCCGAACCGAATCCGTAGTAGCCGACCACCGGTCGGCATATGGGGTACAGAGAGGCTTCATCGAGCCTTTGACGGCTCTCCGGGCTTGTGGATAGCCCGTTCTCTTCTCTCAGTCCAGGGGATCAATCTCGATATTCCCGCCTGAAGTCTCAAGGCGGATCAAATCGCCGCCGCCGTTGATCTTGCCGTGCATCGTACCGTCTTTGATTTTTCCGCTGAACTCCAGGTCGCAGCTCACGTCCCCACCGCTCGTGGTCGCGTCCACTGTCCCCGTTGTGGATTTCGGAAGCATGACAATAATATTTCCGCCCGATGTTTCGAGGTCAATTCCTTTGTTTCCTTTCACTTCGGCTCGGATGTTTCCGCCCGACGTGGAGGCTCGAAGCTTGCCGTCCGTATCTCTCAGAACGATATTTCCGCCGGAGGTCTCGAAATCGATCGTGCCAACAACCGACTCTCCTCGCACGTTACCGCCCGAAGTCTGGAGGTAGAAGTCGCCGCTGCATTTTCGTACGGTCAGGTCTCCGCCGGAGGTCGTCAGTCGAACTTTCCCGTCGTATTCCGTCAAATCAATATTGCCGCCGGAGGTTTCGCCCTCAGTCGTTCCGCTCACCTGCTGGAGTGCGATATCGCCGCCCGAGGTATTCAGCCGGAAGTTGAATTTTTTCGGGACCAGGACCTGAAACTTCACGTCGAGCGAATTGTTGCCCCAGCTGTGGAAAAACTCACGGTCTTCTCTCCCGGTGATCGTCACTTTGTTTCCAGTCTGGCTGAAATCGAGACTGAACCTTTCGAGGCGTTCAGAAGAACCGCGCTCGCTCACGACAACGCTGACCTGGTTGCTGTCCGTGCCGGTGATGGAAATTTCCCCGTCATCCGTCTCGATGACCAATTCGCCGTCGGGCTGAACGGAGAATTGCTTCTCGATGCGTTTCGAATGACCGCCCCATGAATCATCGAAGGCGAATGAGTCATGATCCCGATGCGGCGCTCGCATGGAAAGGGCGATCATTGTGGCGCCGAAGGCTACAGCAAGGACGGCAAAGGCGGCGAGTTTAGCGGTGAGGCTCCATGATTTACTCATAGTAAGCTCCTTGATTGTTCACAAAAAACCAGATGATCCGCCTCTCCGCCGGAGACGTTCCGACAAGCCGGAACCCCCGGCGCCTATGGGCGGTCGGCGCATTCTCTCTTCCATTACCTTAGACGAAGCGGGAGGGAAAAGGTTTCACCTACCAGAAGACACGAGCCGGCCGTTCCCGTCCCCCTAAAGCGTCGACAAGAGCGCCTAAATTGCGCCCGGGAAGATGAATCGAACCGGAGTTGACAACCATGAGGAAATTCTGTATTATTTCGAAATCAATTGCAGGCACACTAGGACTGTGGGGAAAAGGCGGACTAAGTGGGTACTCGCCGGGCGGCGTGCATACATCCCCCACTGGTACGAAAGACGCAATGTGCCATTATATGAGTTCCGCAGGCATTCGCTCGCGAATGCCTGGGGATCACTTCACACAGAGTACGACCATCACACAACAATAGTGTAGGCACTATATGGGATCCGTTATTGTATTCTTCGCCCTACTTTTCATTGCCGGACCGCTCGTTCTCCTGCTTGTCTTCATCAGCAAAGTGAACTCACTCGCAACGCGCGTCCAATGGCTTGAGCAGGAATTCCTTCGATTGCGTGGGGCACTGACTCCACCTCTTGTTGAAAAAACACTATCCCCTCCACCGCCTTCTCCGGCTCCCGTTGTTCCATCAACTCCACAGGCAACTGTACCTTCACGTGTTGTCATGGAAGAGAACCGTTCTCGTGCACGTGAAGAATGGGAAGAATTTGTCGGTGGGAAATTACTAAACCGCATCGGCGCCATTGCGTTGACCATTGGTGTGGGATTTTTCCTGAAATACGCCTTCGACAACAACTGGATCTCCGAAACCATGCGCGTACTGCTCGGCGGCATCGTTGGTATCTCCCTGCTTTTGTTAGGTGCGCGCTTCCATCGAAAAGCGTATCATGTGTTCGCACAAGGTCTGGTTGGTGGAGGCATAGCGATCCTCTACCTCTCGGTCTTTGCATCGTTCAACTTCTATCATCTCGTGTCGCAGCTCACAGCCTTTATTTTGATGTCCTTAGTTACACTGGCTGCATTCCACCAAGCTTTCACATACGATTCGCTTGCGATTTCTTTGCTCGGTTGGGTAGGCGGTTATCTTACACCGTTTCTGTTAAGCGCCGGCGTCTCAAATGAAGTCGGGCTCTTCGCTTACATCGATTTCCTTGAAGCAGGATTACTGGCAGTTGTCATCGTACGGCAAGCATGGGTGATTATCGAGATCCTCACTCTTGCGGGTACGTATCTCACATTTAGTCTCTGGCAGTCGACGTACTATTCCGAGGACGCGCTTCTCGTAACCGTTTTGTTCCTGACGCTATTCTGGACACTATTCTATCTGGCAGATTTGTATCGTATCATAAGCAAAGCTCAACCGCACCCGTTGCACCAACTGGTGAATATCCTGAATGTTGGAATTTTTTACTTGTATCTCTATGCGCTCGTCAACAGACAGCACCACGACATAATGGGATTGTTGACCGTGATGCTCGCATGCCTGTATGCGCTGCCAGCATTTCTCACGCTTCGTCGAAACCCGGAATCTGTCGTGCTTCGCGATTACATCCTGACTACAGTTACCCTGCTGATCATTGCGACATCGATCCAGTTCTCTGGCTTCGTCACAATTACCCTTTGGGCTTGTGAAGCACTCGTGCTGATGTGGTGTGCTCAGCGATGGGGCTACCGTTATTTAGCTGGCGCTGCGCTGGTCTTCTTCGTTGTTATCATCTTGAAGCTGTCCGTGCAAGAGAGCACATTCGCCTATGTCCCAATTGGAGAATTCACCGTCATATTTAACATGCGTTTTCTTGCATTTGCAACTCTTTCAGCATCGATGGGGATGAGCGCATACTTTCTCACCAATGTCGAAATCCGCAAGCGAGAAATGTCCCGCAGGTTGCTGCACTTCGGCTGGTGCATTTTGATCTTTGCTCTGCTTACAATCGAGACAGTTGATTTCTTCGCAAAGCACATGGTCGGCGCTAATGTTGAACAGTGGGGAAGCCTAGAGTTCAGCAGAAACATGACGCTGCTTTGCATCTGGATGTTGTATTCGCTCCCGCTTGTGTATTTTGGATTGAAAATGACTGCTTCCACTATATCGATTTCCGGATTAATCCTGACAGCAGCTATCTTCACCATTGCAGCGGTGTGGGGAATATCGTTCAAGCCGATTCAAGATTTCTATCCGATCTTGAACTTACGAACGTTAGCACTGGTCCTCGTTCTCATTGGTTCCCTGGCAACTGCACGATGGTTAAGCGATGCGCGGCGCACGCTCGTTCTTGCCCGGAGTGTGTATCCTGTGCTGTTGATAGGACAATTGCTTCTGCTTCTTCTTCTCTGCACAGGGGAAACACGTGACATCTTCGAGCGTAAAATTTTCATTCTCGACCAACAGAATGCAGCCACGGGAGATGAACTGAGCTCTGTTGAAAACATGAAACAGTTATCTCTCTCTATACTGTGGCTGGTGTATGGCATCGCACTCATGCTGGGGGGAACATGGAAGCGGATGCGCGGACTTCGCATCCTCGCGACCATTATCCTTGGCGTGGCGGTCTTGAAGATATTCATCTACGATCTCTCGTTTCTTCAGACATTCTACCGCATTTTCTCGTTCATCGGCCTTGGCTTAGTCTTGCTCGCAGCCTCCTACATGTACCAACGATACAAGTTGTTGATCTTTGGAGAAGGCAGTCATGGAGCGATCGACAAAAGTGCGGCAGAGGAAAACTCATAGGTCTTTGACCCTGCCGGTTGCGTGCCTGTACATCAGACGCAATGCGGATTACAGGAGTCATGCGCAATTGCCCGCACTATGGCTTCTCAATCGACACCCGCAATTTGAGGTTACATGAGTTGGCTTTTTGCAGTGAATAAGGCTCACGATGGCACTCGCAGAGTGGATTCGTATTGCCACGCAACGCCCCTGTGGTCAATCTCGACGCCGGAATTCTACTTGGCATTGGGCGGCAATCCGGACACGAGTTTCTGGGAGAGTAACACTGAGACCTCTAGCGGCTGGGCCGTCGTCGGTATTGGCATCATGAGTATGGACTCCCAGCCTTTTATTCTGACACGAGACGATTGGCGACGGCTGCTGAGACAAGAGTCGTTCGATGCAACAACCGTCGACGGCCATTTCGTTGTTTTGCGCTGGAAACATGATCGAATTGAATGCTTCACAGATCAGTTGGGACTCCGAACAGTGTACTTCCGCAAGCATGATACAGGGATCTGCATTTCAACACGACTTGATTGGGTTGCGCAGACTACCAACTGTGCGGAAATCGATTTCTCTTCCTTGGGTAGCCGCTGGCTCTTGTTCAATCAGGTTTCGTATGAGTCGTGTGTTGTAGGAATCGAGCGGCTTGGCCCAGGAGGACACGCCACCTTTAAGAATGGGCTGCTGATTCACTCTACTGCTTTCAATCCTTGGCTCGCGTCCTTCGAATCTGGCACCACCGCCAAAGCAGTAGGTGTTTTGACAAGTTTGGTGAACTGTGCACTGAGTCATAAATACAAACCCTCTCTCGGACTATCCGGTGGTCTGGATTCACGCTTGCTCCTTGCATTCCTCGCGAAAAATCCCAAGTCATACTTTGCGACTCACACCTTTGGAAACCTTGGCGATCCTGACGTTCAAATTGCACAGCGGATCACGGCAGCTTTGGGAATACCCCATCGTCACTTCGATGACCCGCTGCCAAACGTGCAAACTTGCGTGTCAGGTCTACGCTCATTTGTTGCGCAGACTCTTCTCATTGAGCCAAGCACATCGTATCTCAAGCTCCGATACTACCCGAAGCTTCGCGAAGACGGCAGGTTGATGATTGACGGCGGTTTCGGTGAAATCGCACGTCGCCAGTATCTTAATCGTGTTGTCAGGCTTGGAAGAGGAGCGCTCCGAAGACACGATTCCTCTCGTCTGCTTCAGTTGATGCGGTCACATCGTGCCGACTTCTTCTCTCCGGACGTTACAACCTCGCTCAGGAACGGTGCCATCCACAGTCTGGAGAAGACGCTTAGCGATATGCCAGCCGTTGAAAGGATCGGCGTGGAGAATTTCGCAGACCTACTCGCAGTGCGGACAAGGGTGCCAAACTATGGAGCCCCTGAGCAAGCACGGCTTGACAGTGAGATTCTCAATTTCATGCCCTTGGTTCAGCCATCATTTCTTCGTGCGGTGTTTGGAATTCCGACAAAGCTCAGATCGAACGCTGGCCTCTACTATGGCATTATTCGAACGTTGAATCCGGCATTGGGCCGGTTCCCTTTGGCAAAGTCCGGTTATACCTACCGCTTCGGCCTTTCAAGCAACCTGTCCTGGTTGATAACCAAGGTGAAATCAAAATTTGCCGAGGGGTATTCTGATCCCAAACCCCATCTACTACTTGCCCATTTGCGAGAATATGTACTCGATGTCGCACATTCGAAGGACGTCACCACGAACTCAATGTATGACTCCCAAAAAGTGGTGGATGCGGTTTCCAAGTATTATCGAGGCGATCTCCACTCGAGAGGCGCGGTAGATTGGTGGCTGACATTTGAACTCTGGAAGCGGTCTTTGTCATTCGAGGATGACCAAGCCGCCAAAGGAGATCTTCTTCACAACATGAGTGCGGGCAATTGCACATACCACTGACTAATCAATTGAAAAACCCATTTCTCGTTTTTTCATTCGCCGTCGTCGGCGTCATAGAATCTGTGTGGATACTATCCTCGGACGGGTTCTATCTCGTCGATGAGTGCGCGCATTTCCTCTACAGCAGGTTTGTGCTGCAATCGCTGCCGACAACGGTCGAGACCTGGCACCGGCCGGGACGATTGTGGCTCTTCGCCATACCCGCGCAATTCGGACATTTGTTCACAATGTTCTTTTGTCTTGCACTCTTCCTTTGCCTCCTTTATGTCACGTACCGGATAGCGAAATTGAAGGGCATAAAACATGCGGAGTGGGTTATTATTCTTGCCGGACTTCAACCAATCCTCTTCGATATATCCTATGCGTGCCTGAATGAAGCCCCGACCGCTTTGGTCATCATGCTGTCGTATTGGTATTATTTGAGAAAAAAGCCCGGATTGAGCATGGCCATTGCGTCGCTGGTATTTCTCTTCCGGTTTGAAATGTATACGTACGCTCTCCTGTTGTTCTTCGTGTACCTCCGGAAACGAGAGTGGAAAATTCTGCCGTTCATAGTGTTGGGACCCCTGGTCTGGATTGGGCTTTCGACGATCATCTCAGGAAATGTCTTGACATTCTTCCGGGAATGGTCGCGTTTTTCGCATCTGGAGAAATTTATCCCGGGCGTATCGGTAACGCACTACGTGCAAAACCTGCAAACGATCTTTGGGTTTGGACAGGTCGTGCTCTTTGTGATCGGCGCAGTCTTCATTGCCCGCGCGAAGAGGACGGCCGAATTTGGTATCATCTATTGCACAATAGGGATCAATCTCATCATCAGCACACTGAGCGGCGCTGAAGTATTCCATTGGACAGCCAGTGTCGGCGAGTTGCGATACGTTGCGGCCGTCGGGCCGTTCTGGGGACTGGTCTCAGTGTATGGATTTTCAGAAATTCTTGAAAGAGTCAGGAATCAATTGGGAAAGCTTGTATTTTCCGGAATGGTTTTTGGTATTGTAGTGTTTAATTGCACATTAACCACTCATCCCCGAAGATGGACAAACTATGATCTTGTAATGATAAACATAACCAAAGTTGCGAGAACGCAATGTCCACATCTGACCTTGCTCTGCAATGACCCTGTTGCGGCGTATGTGATGGATGTCTCGCCGGCCGGAGGACCGTATTTCGCACGACTGAATAAGGATATGCTGAAGAAGTATCCGGAATGCCTTATTCTGTGGGATCCCTTCACGGCGCACTCGGTTTTTTCCCAAACACAGCTAACGAAGGAAAATATGCTGCTGGACACGACCGTAAGAGTGTTGGAGAGATATGACCTCTATCAATCGGAATATTTTTTGTTATATAGGAATGCACGTTAGGAGGCCTTTCGGGTTTTCACGAAAAAATCCAGACGCCGGCAGCGAGATGCTCGGTTCAGATCCTGACCTAAAGTGAGCACCTTTGGCGCCTTCCCGCTCCACTGGACATTCGGAATGACGGGTTGACTTCCCTAGCTCAATTCAGCGTCCCCGCTGAATTGTACAGAGCCTGGGTTTGAATGCTCTGGTACCCGACCGCGGGGACGCGGTCGGGAGCGTAGTGAGTAAAACAAAGATCCTGGCATTTATTCAATTAATTTGGTGAACTGAACACATGTTGCAAGAGCATAATCTATGAAAACCATCGGACTTGTTGGAGGTACCAGCTGGGTTTCGACTGTCGACTCCTACCGGCTTCTTAACGAGCTGGTCAATCAACAGCTCGGCGGAACCAACTTTGCCCGGTGTATTCTGTATTCCTTCAACTTCGCGGATATCGAGGATATCACTCGCCGGCAGGACTGGAGCTCGATGCTGGAGATCATGACGCCCGTTTGCAGGAATCTGGCGGGTGCCGGGGCCGAATGCATCATGCTCGGCGCCAATACCTTACACGTCATCGCAGACGACCTTCGCACAAAGATAGACGTGCCCCTCATCCACATCGCCGAGGCGACGGGCGAGGTGATAAAACGACGGAAGCTCAAAAAGGTCGGATTGCTCGGGACAAAGTTCACGATGGAAATGGATTTCTTCAAGAAGAAACTCGCCGCACGTGGGATTGAAACTGTCATTCCCCCGGAGGCCGACCGGGAATTTGTCCACTTATCAATATTTGAGGAACTCGGTAAGGGAGTCTTTCAGGATAGCACGAAGCAGCGTTACCTACAGATTATCGAAAAGCTCGCAGCAGAAGGCGCAGAGGGAATCGTCCTCGGCTGCACCGAGATACCGATGCTCATCAAACAAACGGATTCTCCCCTGCCGCTGTTCGACACCGTCACAATTCACGCGGAAGCGGGAGTTGATTTTGCGCTCACAACAACGAGGTGAACAATGAAAATCAAGGCGATCATATTCGGCGCCACCGGCATGATCGGAGAAGGCGTTCTCCACGAATGCCTCAGGGATGCCAGAGTCGAATCGGTGCTGGTCATCGGCCGGAGATCTTGCGGTGTGAAGCACGAGAAACTCAAAGAGGTCATTCACAACAATTTCTTTGACTACTCCGCGATTGAGGTGGCGCTACGAGGGTATACAGCCTGCTTCTTCTGTCTAGGGGTTTCCTCCGTGGGGAAGAACGAAGCTGATTACACCCGGGTCACCTACGACCTCACGATGCAGGCCGCCCGCACACTGTCACGACTCAATCCCGATATGACCTTCTGCTATGTCTCGGGAATGGGAACCAATGACAAAGGGCGCAGCATGTGGGCAAGGGTGAAAGGGAAAACCGAAAATGAGGTCGCAAGGCTTCCCTTCAAAGCAGTGTACCTGTTCAGACCCGGATACATCAATCCAACCAAAGGACTGAAGAATGCTTATCGCTTCGCCAAAGTATTTGCGCTCTTCTATCCCGTCTGGAAAATCCTTTTCCCAAAATATGTCTGCACCCTGGAGGAACTCGGCCTCGCAATGATCCATGCCGGCACTGATGGCTCTCCGAAGCAAATTCTGGAAAGCCCGGATATCGTTCACCTTGCAGGGATCCCTGAAGGCGCCAGCAAATGACAAGCAGTTCTATCAGCCCTGCCCGACGCATGTGTATGTCGATTCATCAATTTGTCGCTGCTGCGTGCGATCATCGAGGCACCCGACCGCGGGGACGCGGTCGGGAGCGGAATGGGCTCGCCAGCTCAATTCAGCGTCCCCGCTGAATTGAATTGTATAGAGTTCACACGTTTGGCGCCGATTAAGGGAAGACAATCGGGAGCGGTATAGCCATGCGTGGTGAGGTCTTCGCGTTGCCTTTCTGCGAAGATTTAGCTACATTTTCTTCGTTCTCATTTACCCTAAGCCCTGAATCGATGAAATATCCCCTGGTCTTTGTTCTTCTCGCAGTCCTCATGCAGGCGTGCACGAATGAACAACAAAAAAGTCCCGTGCCGCAACCTGAACGGCAGCAATCCCAACCGGCACCGGCACAATCTGTCCCAACGTTCGACGGCAAGAAGGCGTTTGAATGCTTGAAAGCCCAGACGAACTTCGGCCCCCGCAATCCGGGCTCCACCGGACATCAGAAGTGTCTCGACTATCTTCAGCGGGAACTACAGCAATACGCCGACGCAGTGAATCTTCAGCTGTTCACGCATGCGGGCTACGACGGCGAGACGTTAAAACTCACCAATATTATCGGATCGTTTAACCTGCACTCGACGACAAGAATCCTCCTCATCGCCCACTGGGACACCCGCCCGCGCGCCGACCAGGAGAAGGATCCAAAGAAGCGCAACCAGCCAATTCTGGGAGCGAATGACGGCGCGAGCGGGGTCGCGATCTGCCTCGAGATCGCACGACGCCTTCGATCTGCTCCTCCAGCAATTGGAATCGACATTTTGTTCGTCGACGGTGAAGACTACGGCAAGGAAGGCGACACACAGAATTATTTGCTGGGCGCCAGATACTTCTCCGAGCATCTCCCGAAGGGATTCTCACCCGCGTTCGGCATCCTGCTCGACATGGTCGGCGACAAGCAGCTTGAGATCCAAAAGGAACGGTACTCGATGAAGTATGCTCCGGATGTCGTCGACCTGATCTGGTCGACGGCTGCAGAATTAGGAGTCGAACAATTCTCGAGCTTCATACAGAACCCCGTCACCGATGACCATATCCCGCTGAATGAGGCCGGTATCAAGACCATCGACCTTATCGATTTCAACTATCCCGACGCGAGCAACCGGTTCTGGCACACCACGGAAGATACTCCTGATAAATGCAGCCCGGAAAGCCTCGAGGCGGTGGGCAAGGTGATCCTGGACGTGATCTACACGTACAAGCCGTAATTCTCTTTCGAGGCATGAAAAAAACCTTCCTTGAAGTTTCCGTCTCCTCGAACGAAAGGCAACGGGATTTGCTCGTCTCGACCATGATCGAACTCGGCTGTCTGGGATTCCAGGACACGGATTCGCACCTCTTTTGCTACTTCGACAAGAGTACATGGATCGAGGATGAATCCGGCACATTTCGGTCCGGACTGAAGACGATCCTGCAAACCATGTCCGCAAACGCCGACATTCAATTCAGGGAGATCGAAGAGGAGAATTGGAACGAGCTGTGGGAAAAAACAGTTCACCCAATTGAAGTCGGCAGAAAGCTCGTCATCAAGCCGTCCTGGTGCCCGTACGACAACGTCGACAATCGCCTCGTGATCCAGATCGACCCGAAGATGTCGTTCGGAACCGGCTACCATGAATCGACGCGGTTGACACTCCAGTTCCTCGAAAAATACACGAAACCGGGATGCTCGATTTTTGATGTCGGGACGGGGACGGGCATCCTTGCAATCGCAGCGGTGAAGCTGGGCGCGCAATGCGGCGTCGGCATCGATAATGACGAGTGGGCAATCGCGAATGCTCAGGAGAATGTGACGGCAAACGGTCTCGCTCATGAGATAACGATCTCTTCCGCCCCGGTTTCGGATATTCAATCGACATTCGACCTCGTCACGGCGAATCTTTCCTTCACTACCATCTTTGAATTGCTGAATGAGTTACGGCAGAGACTGCACGACCGCGGAATTCTCCTGCTCTCCGGGCTACTTGACACCGATCAGAAGGAAATCTCCCGGCATCTCGAGTTGAACGGTTTTGAGATTGTCGACCAGCTCTCTGAAAACGAATGGATAGCTCTCGCAGCAAGGAAAAAATCCTGAGAATAGCAAGTATCGATATTGGAACGAACACCGTCTTGCTGCTCGTTGCCGATGTCGAGGGAGACGGCACTCTCCACGTCGTCGAGCATCAACAACAAATGCCTCGCCTCGGGAGAAATGTCGATGAAAAGCGGGTCATTCAGACTTCGGCGTTCGACCGCATCGCCTGGATCCTCGACGAATACAGGAATCTCGCCAAACAACTGGGTGCTGACCGCCTGGTCGCGGGGGCAACGGCGGCTGTGAGAGATGCCGTCAACAAGGATGAGCTCATCTCGTACCTGAAGCAAACAACCGGCATGGCGGTGGAGATCATCAGCGGTGAAGATGAAGCGTCTTTGACGTATTTGGGCGCTGTCAGCAGTCTTCCCAAACATGCCGCGCCGGCGGTCGTTATCGATATTGGCGGCGGGAGCACTGAGGTATCCTTCCCCAGGCCGACCGACCAGAGCCCGGGACACATTTCTCCGGCGGGGAGGTTGAAGTCCGGAGTGGCACGTGCGCTGGAGCGCAAGAGTTTCCCGATCGGCTGTGTTCGGCTCACGGAACGGTTCTTCAAACACAACCCGCCGGAGCCGGAAGAGATACGGAAGGCGGTCGGCGTAGTTTCCTCTGAATTTTCGCAGCTCCGCGACTTCGATCCGTCCGCCTATATGCTTCTTGGAGTGGCGGGTACGGCAACGACGCTCGCATGCATCGACCAGGGCCTTCTCGATTTTGAGGTTGAAAAGGTGAGCGGGTATGTGCTCCCCCGGCAACGTGTCGAACACTGGCTCAGGAAACTTGGAGGGATGGCTACTGCAGAGATCCGGTCGCTCTCGAACGCCACCGAAGGCCGTGCTGATATTCTGACTGCCGGCGTGCTCGTTCTTTCCCAATTCATGAACCAATTTCGAATCGAAAAAATGACTGTCAGCGAACGCGGACTGCGGTACGGATTGATCCTGAGAGAA
Source organism: Bacteroidota bacterium (assembly GCA_049515655.1). Lineage (GTDB taxonomy): Bacteria > Bacteroidota > Ignavibacteria > UBA10030 > SZUA-254 > JBEKTW01. The sequence goes on along the minus strand of JBEKTW010000016.1, from coordinate 56,765 downwards.
TGGGAAAACTCAAATCGAGGAGCGGCGTAGAAGCACATAGCTCACGCGCGGGCATCATTTTCGGGAAGAAGGTCTCCCAATCCGTTTGATAATCTCCTCCAACTTTCCCGCTGTATAAACGAGGTCTTCCTCCGTCGTGGCTCTTCCGAGTGAGAACCGGACGGTCGCTTGAGCCGTCTGCCGGTCTCTTCCCATAGCGAGAAGAACGTGGGACGGCTTTATGCTTCCCGATGTGCATGCCGAGCCGCTCGTCACGGCAATACCTGCCAGGTCAAGATTGAAGAGGAGCGCTTCGCCGTCGACCTCAAGTTTCTTACTGTCGAAGGAAATATTGAGGATATGGGGAAGAGATTCCGTCCGGTGTCCGTTAAACACGATGGAGGGAAAACGTTCTGCGAGGATTGTCCGGAAGCGTTCCTTGAGTGCTCCCAATCTGCGACTTTCCGAAATTCGGTCTTGCTCCATTAGTTCCGCGGCTTTCGCGAATCCGACCGCGAGCGGAACATTCTCCGTTCCGGCCCGCCGTCCGCGCTCCTGCCCGCCGCCATGCATGAAGCGCTCAATCTTCGTGCCATTGCGGATGTACAATGCACCGATCCCCTTCGGCCCGTAAATCTTGTGCGCCGAAGACGAGAGGAGATCGGCACCCGGCGGGCCAACATTGAGTGGCAGTTTTCCAAAGGATTGAACGGCGTCGGAATGAAAAACGATGTTACGCTCCCTGGCAAGGGATGAGAGCCCGGCAATAGGATTGATCGTTCCGACTTCATTGTTGGCATGCATGATCGAAATGAGACCGGTTCCGGGTGTGATAGCGGCTTCGACGCTCTGCGGGTCAACCATTCCGGATCCATCGACGTCCACATAGGTGACCCGAAACCCGTCCTCCTCGAGAAACCCGCATGATTCGAGCACGGCATGATGTTCAACCTTGCTTGTAATGATATGGTCTTTGCCGGAGTTTTTCATCTCCCGGGCAACGCCTTTCAGCGCGAAGTTGTCGGCTTCGGTGCCGCTGCCGACGAAGATGACTTCTCCTGCACGCGCGCCGAGGAGCTTTGCTATTTTCTCCCGGCTTTCATCGAGCGCCGCCCGCGCTTCCCGGCCGAACCGATGGATGGACGAAGCGTTGCCGAATTTGTCAGTGAAATACGGTTTCATTGCCTCGTAGACGCGCGGGTCGAGCGGCGTTGTGGCGGTGTGATCCAGGTAAACGTTTCTCATGAAAAAATATACAATGCTTTTGTCACTTCTACAAAAATAACAAAGCCCTTGTCGACTGCTCAACAAGGGCTTACTGAATTTCTGTTTTTCAGAAACTCACCATTCCCGCTCCCTCGAAGAGCGTTTCTGGATCATATCCTCCATGGCTTCACGCATCCGGTGTTCGAAGTTCCGTTCGAACACCAAGAACTTTCCAAACTGTTCCGGCGTCAGGGAACTCCGGAGCTCGTTCTGATACCGTTGACGCTCGGCGAAGATCTTCTGGTCGAGGTCGAGCACATTGTCCGAAAGTTTTTGTATCCGTTTTCCATCGGTCGAGTCCCGAACGTCGTCCTGAATACCGTCCAGGGCTTCATTCCGGGATTTCATCAGCTCACGGATCTTGTCCTCATGCGCGCTCTGGTTTGCAAAGAAACGGACCGACTCCTCTTCATTCAGTTTAAGAACTTCGATCAGTCTCATTTTCTTGAAGCGTTCAAGTCGTTCGAGCTGGGGAGGCCTGTCGGGCGGCCCGGGCCGGCGCTGCCCCTGAGCAAAAACGCCCTGAGTGGTCATGAAGAGAGCAATTATTCCTACAACGCTGTAATACAATTTCATAGGTTTCTCCTCTTTTTCTTTTCGCGGGTTAGTCTGAAAAATACTTTGTTTCTAATATAGACACGAACTCATCCACATGCTGAGGATCGAGTTCTTTGACGGTCGATTCCGCGTCCACATTCAGCAGCCCGTTGATCGGTTCCTCAGCTTGGAGAAGGTCCCTGAGCACCTCCTTATCGCCGGCCGAAGTGGCCGCCAGCTCGCTGGCGGAAGACATCGGCTCAAGCACTCCGGCATATCGCTGTTGTTCCGCGACCTGTTGAATCTCAACGGCATGCAATTGATGAAGATAGACGCTCAGCTGCGCTGAATCATCCGGAGCGCCCCGTGGAACCAACGCCACGACGGCAACGGCCAGAAGAATCGCGGACGCTAGGGGCGGTGCAAAACGCGGAACCCATTCCGGGAAGAACAGGGCAGGTTTCTCCTCGATCGATTGATGGATGCGGGGAAGGAGCGAATTCCAGTAGTGCCCCGGGGGAGGCCATGGGATATCCCCCTGAAGTTCAGAGAACAACACTTTCAACTCCGCCGCTTCTCTCCGGCAATCCTCACAGGACGCGAGATGCGCAATAATCTGTGATTGTTCCTCGTCTGAGAGTCTCGCATCTACAAAGTCGGGTAGCGCATATCGAATATTCTGACAGGTCATGATTTCATCTCTTTCCTGACATATTTCTGAATCTTCTTGACCGCATGAAAATAGTTTGCTTTTAGTCCACCAACCGATTTCTTCAGAAGTTTCGACATCTTCTCATAGTCCATTTCATCGTAGTAGCGCAGGATGAAGACCATTTTCTGTTTTGCAGGCAACCGCTCTATGGCTCGTTCAAGAATCGTCTTGTATTCTTCGCGTAGCAGCCCGCCGTCGGCCGACTCTCCGCCGTCATCCGGCCGTTCGACGACATCGTCATAATGGACAAAATCCCTAATCCGTTTTGCCCGGAGAGCGTTCAATGAGACGTTTATCGTTATCCGGTACAACCATGTATAGACGTTCGATTCGCCCCTAAAACGCTTGAGCCCGCGATGGACCCGCACGAACACTTCCTGGACGACGTCATCGGCGTCGTCATGGGCTCCCATGACACGGCGCGCAATCCAGTACACTTTCTGCCGGTAGCGCCTGACAAGCTCGTTGAACCCTTCGACCTTGCCCTGACGAAACTCCTCGATGAGTTCGGAATCTGTAGCCGACTGCCGGCTCCCTCCCGTTTCCGGATTTCCGGACAACTCATCGAGCGCCATTCGTCCCTGCGCTTCTGTTCATTAGATGGAAATTCATCAAAAAAGTTTAATGAAAATAAGAAGGAAAAGCAAAGGAAACGGAGGTCAAAGGATGAAATACGTACGAATGGATGGCAAATTCGCAGGGCGGTGAGATTACTGAAGAGCCTTCCGCAATTTCACGAGCATTTCGCGCATATCTTCCGAAATCATCTTCGTATCGGCGAGAATCGGCATAAAATTCGTGTCGCCCTCCCACCGCGGGACGATATGAAAATGTACGTGCTGATCGATGCCCGCGCCGGCCGTCCGGCCGATGTTCGAGCCGACGTTGAACCCTTCGGGATGCGCGACGTCCCGGAGAGCTTTCATCATTTTCCTGACAAAGGCCATGATTTCCACAATCTCCTCGTCAGAGAGGTCCGCCAGATCCGGCACATGCCGATACGGGACCACCATCACGTGACCGCTGTTGTACGGATAAAGATTCATCAGAACATACGAAGCCGTTCCCCGGACGACGACCAGGTGCTCATCGTCGTTACGGTCCTGGAACGCCTTGCAGAGAACACACGCGCTTTTATCTCCCGCCGGCTGAGAGAACGACTCGATATACTTCGACCGCCAGGGAGAAAATAATCTCTTCATACACTAAAGTTCTCCAAGATGATCATGATCGTTCCGACAACGTGAAGAGACTTCGGAACGGGTCCTGCCGGCAACATCGGCGTCGTTCAGGCAGCTTCTTCAACTTTTTGCTTCTCGTATTCAGCAATGATTTTGTCAACGATCTCTCGCGGAACTTCTTCGTAGTGGTGGAATTTCTGTTTGTGAATACCCCGACCCTGGGTCATGGAGCGAAGATTGGTCGAATAGCGAAAGAGTTCTTTCAAGGGAACGAGCGCCTTGATGATCTGGTGCGAGCCGTCGGTATCTATTCCCAGGATTTTTCCGCGGCGGCTGGAAATATCGCCCATCGTATCCCCCATGCAATCTTCAGGCACGGTGACTTCAATTTCATAAATGGGCTCAAGCAGAATTGGCTTTGCCTCTTTGAAGGCTTTCTTAAAAGCCATTCGACCGGCGATCTTGAACGAATTTTCGTCTGAATCGACATCGTGGTACGAGCCGTCAAACAGCGTGACCTTCACATCGACGACTTTGTACCCGGCGACGACACCGCTCTCCATCGCCTCAATGAGTCCTTTTTCAACGGCCGGCACAAACCGTCCGGGGACGACGCCGCCCACAATCGCGTCCTCGAACTCGAATCCTCCTCCTCTGGGCAACGGCTCAAGCTTGATCCATACGTGTCCAAACTGCCCGCGGCCGCCCGTCTGCTTTTTGTGCTTGTATTCGACCTCATTCGCCCGCCCCCTGATAGTTTCGCGGAAGGGAATCTTCGGTTCGGCCATATCGACCTCGACGCCATACTTGGCTTTCAGGCGCTTGACGATAATTCCGAGGTGCAACTCGCCCTGACCGCTGATGACGGTCTGGTGCACCTCCGGGTCGACGGACATGACGAATGTCGGGTCTTCCTCATGGAGTGCATGCAGACCGGTGGCAATCCTGTCTTCATCGCCTTTCGCTTTCGAGATAATCGCCATACTGATGACAGGCCCGGGAAATTGAATGGGTGGAAGAACAACCTGGAACGCCTTGCTGCTCAGCGTATTGTTCGTGTGAGTGTCCTTCAGCTTCACAACCGCACCGATGTCGCCGGCGACGAGTCTGCCCACTTCTTTTCGTTCCTTTCCATTCATGATGTACAACTGGGCAAGACGCTCGGTTTTGTTGTTCGCCTCGTTAAGAAGATCCATTCCCGGCACGACTGTTCCGGAAAATACCCTGAAGAATGACAGCTCACCCACATGCGGCTCGGAAACCGTTTTGAACACAAACAGCGTCGGTTGTCCATGAGGGTCACATTTTACCCTGACTTCCTTGTGGTTATCCTGATTCGAACCGGGGGCGGCTCCGACGGCATCTTCCATTTCGCCGGGATGCGAAGAGAAATCGACCAGGAAGTCCACGAACGAGGCAACGCCGATCGCGTGGGTTCCCGCGGTGCAGAGGAGCGGAAAGATCTTTCTTGAACGAATCCCCAGCCGCAAACCGTTCTTGATCTCCTGGTCGCTCAACGTTCCTTTGTCCAGGAAAGCATTCAGCAGTTGTTCGTCTGTTTCGGCGACTTGCTCGATGAGCTGTGCCCTCATCTCTTCCGCGCGCGCTTTGAGGTCGGACGGAATCTCGACTTCCGTATACTTTCCTTTTCCATCGCGAGTGTACTTCAATACCTTCATCCGGAGAAGGTCGACGATCGCTTCAAACGTCAAACCCTGATGAACCGGGAATTGGACCGGAATGACGTCGTGAGAGAAGCGGTCCCGGGCCGCTGCGACAACTTTGTCAAAATCGGCATTTTCATTGTCGAGTTTGTTGACAACAATAACGGCACCTACATTGAACTCCTTCGTATACCTCCAAACGATCTCTGCTCCGACCTCGACCCCCTCGACGGCCTTCAGCACGACCACGGCGGTGTCACATACGCGCAAACCGCATTTCACTTCGCCCGTGAAATCCGTGTATCCGGGAGTATCGATGATATTGAGCTTAACGCCCTTCCAATCGCAAAACAGAAGCGACGTGTTGATTGAAATCTGACGCTCTATTTCATCGGGATGGTAATCGGAGACGGTGTTCCCCTCCTCCACTTTTCCAAATCGGGTTATCGCGCCGGCCGTGTAAAGAATCGCCTCAGCGAGCGAGGTCTTGCCGGCGCCGCCGTGACCTACAAAAGCAACGTTACGAATAGTGTCTACTGAATAATCTTTCATTCTGAAGTGTTCTCCTTTTCCTCGGGAAATTCACAATATACAACAATGCCTCCAACTGTTTTGACGTCGTTACAAAATCCTGCGGCGCCGCCCGTGGACTCTCAGAGCGGTCGCACAACGTTAGCGGGACTTGACGGGAAGAACTCTGCGAGTGACTGTTTCAGCCGCGAATGCGGTCAACGAACGTCCGGACACCCTTGAACAACGCAGCAAGCACGGACACTGTCTCAAGGACCGGCTCTTCAATTCGATTCTGAACACGGCGCTCAAAGTCAACGATGCTGTCGACGATCTCCTTCACCGACAGGATCGAGCTTTTCACCATCTCCACCTGCTCATCGATATTTTCAGAGACGTTTCTCACCTTGTTCGTGATGACTTCAAGATTTTCGAAGACCGGAATCGCCTTCGAGCTCATCTCCTTGAAATCGTGCTCGACTTCCGTAAGAATTCCACGGACGCGAATGAGCACGGTGATAAGATACACACTTAACGCCGACAGGCACCCAAGCGCGACAATTTGCATGATGACGAGGGTTAATTCCACGATTTTCTCCGTTCCACCGTAAGTGGTTTAGGTTGAACTATCACGACTTAGCTTTTTCACTCTTGTAGGCATCGACCCCGGCACGGAATGCGGCCTTGGTCTTGCCGGATTCTTCAGCAGCACGCTCCCGCGCACCCGACATCATCTTCTCGGCGTCATGGAGGATATGCCCTGCTTCTTCCTTCGCATCCGAAACGATCTGGTCAGACATCCGCTTGCCCTCGTTAATGATATCGACGGCCTTCGCGCGCGCGAACCTGAGTTTTTCGGAAACATCGTCCTTGATGTCGGAAGCTTTTTCCTTTATGTCCTTGCGCAACTCTTTTCCACTCTTAGGAGCGTACAGTAATGCGATTACCGCCCCCACGACACTTCCGGCGAGAAATCCAATGAGAAGACCTCTTGCCATTCCGGCGTTTTCTTCAGCCATAAATCCCTCGAATTGTGTTGAATTTGATTGACGAATGATGGATTGTGGAATAAAAGTAAGAACTTAATCCATAAAAATCAAGAACTTCTTGCATTTAAGGAGAATTAATTCTAATTTAACCGGAATTCAATGCTGAGAATATAGCACTCGATCACCGAAGATGTGGAAAACGACTGAAGGAAGCACGGGCAGGCTCATTCAATTCTGTATCGGCTACTTCTTCTTTTATATTGTTTTCCTTGTTGCAACAAAGTACTTCACGGATTATGTCGTCCAGGGCACCGTCGACCCCGCCTCGCTGAAAGCCCTGCTGCTGCACATGAACATGGAGTTCCTCGTGTACAGCACCATCGGCGGGAACCTCCTCTGCCTCCTGATTGTCTTCGCGTTCAGATGGTATAGGCTGACATCGAACAACCCTGTCTCCTTCGCCGGGATGAAGATCCCCTCCGAGCTCATTTACATTATCCCTTCGGGAATTTGCACCGCGGTTGTCATCCCGACCACAACACTCATGTACACGCTTCCGATCTCCGTCATGGTCGCCATGGTCATCATGCGGGGAAGTATCATTGTCATCAGCAGAATTGTGGATGCGATACAAATTGGACAGGGGATTCTGAAAAAGAAGGTCTATTTCCAGGAAGAGATGGGTGTCGTTTTTGCGATCCTCGCGGTCGGTGTTCAGCTCTTTTATGAACGAGGAGCCGGAAATTTCGACTTCATGAATTATACGCCCGCCGTGGTCATCCTGGCAAGCTACGTCACGGCCTACTTCATCCGGCTGTACTTCATGAACTACTACAAGAACACGCGAGCGAAAGGCGTCAAACAGGACAATAAGGGTTTCTTTGCCGTCGAGCAAATCACAGCAGGGATTGTCTTGTCCCTGACCGGCCTTGTCCTCTATCATTCGACGAGTTCAGACGTTTCGCAGATTTCGCTTTTCAAAGAGACCTTCATAACACCATCCGTACACTGGAGATGGGAAATCATTGCCGGAGCGTTCTTTGGCGCCCAGGCCTTCCTGTCGGTTTTTCTTTTTATGTTCAAAGGAAGAACGGCAACGTTTTCCGGATTGGTCAATCGGCTCACCTCGCTTGTCGCCGGAACAGCTTCGACGCTTGTCGTATATTTTGTCTTTGGTGGGAAATTCCCCGGTGAAAAAGACTGGATATCGCTTGTCTTCATCCTGATAGCCGTGGGATTCTTGAGTCTCGCCGAACGCAAGCGCATGCTGGAGTTATCGGCCACCGGGGGAACTGGGCCTCCGGCGCTGACGAATGAGTCGGCGCAGCCGTCCCGGAGGCGCGACGGCTAACCTCGTCGCTACTTCTTGACCGACGCTACGCAGGATCGTCAAAGCATCCAATAGGCGGAACTACAATCGGGCAACCTTCGAATGGATTCCCGCTTACAGCATGCGGGAATGACGCTAGCAGGTGATGCCTCCCGCGTAACGTCACTTCCTGATACTCCACAATTTCGCGGTTACCCGCTCCAACTCGGCCCCGAGTTTTACGGGGTCGTCGGTCTTTTCGGGTTCATTCTCAAAAACACTGTACGGAACCTTCACTCCCCTGATGTCGATATGTGCCGGACTGCGCGCCGTGAGCTTCTCCCAATCGTCGACTTTATAGTAAAACTCCATCTTCTCATCCGGCAGTGAATGATAGAGGATGGAATCCTCCAGGCCGGGGCGTGCGCGACGCCGGTTCTTCCTCAATGACTCCTCGAAGGAGACTTTGATGTAAACGATGCACGCGCGCTTCACAATCTCTTCGTGCAAATACCAGAAGGCTTCGCCAAAGCCGTTCTCTCCTCCGCGGGAAAATTCGACAATCGACGTCATGTGGTCATGATACTGCGGCTGCGCTGCGAGTTTCTTTCGATACGCGAGATTGATACGCTCAATGTAGAGATTCCACACGAAGGGATCCTTGAACCAGTATTTTTCATCGGACCATAGCCGGGGCTTGCCGTGCCGTGAAAGAATGTCATCGGTCTCGAATGTTTCCCACACGTAAACGAAGTCGTCGAATTCTTCAAACTGCCCGATATGGAAGCGGCGCTGGCGCTCGTCCGGAGGAGTCTTCTTGAGATAGTCGATCACCTCCGACTTCCCGGCGGCCGGCCGGCCAATTAAGATTACAACATCAAAGTGGTTTTTGTCCATACGAATTCGTAATGATGGTCATGAATCTCCTCACTCTACGGTAAGGAGTCAGCGGTCCTCCTGGAACCGGTTTTCAACTTGTGAGTTGATGGATTTTTCCTTCTTCACCTTCGCCAGCATGGCATCGAACATCAATGTGTTCGAAGTCACGACCGATGACGGCACCATCCTCAAGTATTTGTCGGCCTGGGTAATGATGAAATCACTCGTTGTGACCGTGTACTGTTTCGCGTCGTCAACGTCCTGATTACCGACTTTCAAACTCTGGAGCTGGATGCTCCCGTTCTGCTGCTTCCATCGACATGTGATGCCGGACAACTGAAGAGGGGACCTGCCTTTCGAAATCGATTCCACCTCCCCTTTCACGAACGCGCGGAGATCTTTGCCCGAGAGTGTGAAGGTGCAGAGATAGTTCCGGAACGGACAGATCTCGAACAGATCGAGTTTCTTGATGGGCCCGGCCTTCAGGTCTTTCCGGATGCCGCTGTTGTTCGTTATGCCAACGTCGGCGTTCGAAGCTTCCCGCATCGCATCCGCAATGAAATCCCCGATATTGCTTTCGCCCTGGTGGCCGCGCTTCCAATCGGATACGAGTGTGCCGACGACTTCGTCGTACTCCTGGTCGACCTTGGTTTTGATCCCGTCGATGAGCTTCGCGAGCTGGTTGTCCTGTTTTGGATGCTGCACCCACAGGCGCAGGAGTTTGCCGTCATAGCTCGTGACTTTGTGATTTTCGACCGTCACATCCAGAACGCCGAGGTTCTCACAGTTCGCCCCCGTCTGACAAATGATTACGCCGTTGACCATCTTCGGCTTCTCGATCCGCGTGTGGCTGTGACCGCCAATGATAATGTTCAGCCCCTGGGTCGAGACGGCAAGCACGGAATCATCGTCGACACCTTCGTGCGTAAGTGCGACGGTCACGTCCGTTTCCTCTGCAACTTCATCGATGAGCTTCTGAGCAACTTGCGCCGGAGGGAGGACTTTCAAGCCCTTGAGATTGTTTGTATTCGTCAACAGGAAGAGTTCTTTCGACATCAAGCCGATGACACCGATCCGCAATCCGTCTTTCTTCAAAATGACGTACGGCTTATTGTTGAGCGGAAACGCTCCGAGCGTATCGGTGAGGTTCGCGGAAACCGTCGGAAATGCCGCGATGTGGGTCAGCTTGCGTAGATTGTCCTGCGAAATGTCGAGATCGTGGTTGCCGATGGTCCAGGCTTCGTAACCCATCGCATTCATCATCTCGAACAATCCTCCTCCCAGGGCGCCTTTGTACTCGACATTTGAAATCGGGTTGCCGGTCATGACATCGCCTCCGTCAAGAAGGACACTCACCGGCTTCGCCTTCCGGACGCTATCCACCATCCATGAAAGCTCCGAGAATCCGCCGATCATCGGCTTCACCTCCGAGCGCACCCAGGACGCTTCATGCGGCATAAACGATGCATGAATGTCATTGGTGTGCAAAATTGTGAATGATTTCGGCTGCGCAGACGCAAGGGAGCAGCACAACGCTACCCACGCAAAGTATGCCATAGACTTGATGCGATGTTCTTTCATAACACTCGATAGTATGTATTTGAATGTTGGGGATTGTACGGCAGATCAACGCGGTAAAGCATTTCTCAAACGATAGAGAGAAAGGCGCCAGGCATACGCTAGTATTGTGTCACTCAAATAGATTGAATAAGTTTTTGGATCCTTAGGTTCCTCTCTACCCTCTCCCCTTCAATTCCCCTCTCCCGAATTCGGGAGAGGGGAAAGGGGTGAGGGTAAAAAGCCGAAAGAATTAGTCAACATATTTCCGAGACAGGACACTAGATGTACGTCGACCTATGCCTGGCGCCACATTGCTTATCGGTTCTTCTTCTTATGTCTCATCTTCCGCAAGCGTTTCTTACGCTTGTGAGTAGCCATTTTTCGCCGGAGACGTTTCTTTCCGCTGGGCATGGTTTCCTCTTATAATTATGATGGTTGATTGAATGAATGTTGACTAATGAACATCTTGCCGATCCAACCTTGCGCCGCATGAACTGCAAAACTTGTCGCCGGGCTGCACCTCGGAGGAACAGATCCGACACACAATCTTGGGAACCGTGGACGGCATGCTTCTTATTGCACCGGGGGCGGCTGGAGCTTCTTGAGATTTTCGTTGACGACCGTCTTCAGCTCCTTCGAGACTTTGAAAACGGGAACAAAATGGTCTTCAACTTTCACTTGCTCACCGGTGCGGGGATTTCGAGCTATTCTCCCCTTCCGCTTCTTCGTCCTGAAACTCCCGAATCCGCGGATTTCGATGTTCTTGCCTTCCTTCATTGCCTGGATGACCGTTTGAATAAATCCGTCGACGACTGCTTCGGTTTCCACCTTCGTCAACCCCGTACCGCTGGCGATATGGTCAACTACATCTGCTTTTGTCAACGCAATTCTCCTCTTTTAGTTAAAGGTCTGATTGTTTGTTAGTTGAACGAATGTACATTACTTTCATGGGACCATCTTATACTGCAGGATCGGCTGGTTCAGGAGCTCGTCTTTGAGATTGAGGACGTCCGAGATCTTGGACTGGCCGAACAATACGTCGAAGAATGTCAACTTGTGCTTTCGCTCCTTCACGATGGTGGGCTTACCCTTAATGCCGGCAAGCTTCGCAGCGATACCGACGGCATCCTCATACGTTCCGATCGTGTCGACGAGCCGTAACGAAAGCGCCTGCTCGCCGGTGAACGCCCGTCCGTCGGCAAGTTCAACAACCTCGTCGTGCCCGAGCTTGCGTTCGTGCTCAACGACGGAGATGAACTGACGGTGGACGTCATCCATCAAATCCTGGAAGTATTTCTTGTCCACATCCGTCATTTTCCGGTACGGACTCCCGGCATCCTTCAGCTTTCCGCTCTTGATCGTGTTTACGTTCACGCCCACTTTGTCAAGCATGGGGTCGAATCGAAAAAATTCGGAAATCACGCCGATACTCCCCGTCAGCGTTCCACGGTTCGCTACGACTCTCGTCGCGCCACACGATACATAATAGCCGCCGCTTGCCGCAACCGAACCCATACTTGCTATAACCGGTTTGTGTGCCCGTACCTTTTTGACCTCTTCGTACATTTCCTGGCTTGCGGCGACGCCGCCGCCCGGAGAATCGACGCGCAGGAGAATCGCTTTGACGGAGTTATCGTCGCCGAATTTCTTCAATTGCCTCACCACATCTTCTGAACTCACAATAGTCCCCTGCAACTCCACGACGGCAACCTTACCGCCCGACCCGTACGAGACTTCTTCTTCATCAGACGGGCTCATGAAAAGGACATAAAAGAACAGCATAGCACCCACTCCCAGAAAGAGCAGAACTCCTATGATTCCAAGAAACCAGGCAGTCGATTTATTCATGTTATTCTTGGGCGTTTCCGTCGAAAGACAGCTTCATAACCGATTGATATTACAGGGAATTATACGAAAAGCTCAAGCGAAAGTCAAACTCTCTCTCGTTCAGAATCGAGATTTGAGTACACTACCTCACCGCAGAAACAACATCTTCTTTATCTCACTGTAGGATCCCGCCGTGAGACGGTAAAAGTACACCCCGCTCGCAATTCCTTCCGCTTTCCACTCTACTGTATAATCGCCGGCCTGCTTCACTTCGTTGACGAGAGTTGCCACCTCTCTCCCCAGAACGTCGTAGACCCTGAGTGTCACAAATGACGAATGACGAATAACGAATGACACCGTTGTCGTCGGATTAAAAGGATTGGGGTAGTTCTGATCCAGGCGGAATGCGCCCGGCGCGAGCCGCGGCGTTTCCACCGATGTGAACGCTTGCACGGTTCTGTACACTCCGCCGTGATAGGTGCCGGCATAGAGATTCCCATTATTGTCCGTGGCGAGTGAAAGCACAAACGTCTGCCCTAGTCCACGGTTGTTCAGCAGGTTCCAATGGTCGCCGTTGTCGTACGAAACATAGACTCCATCGTATGACCCGGCAAAAACGGTCTGCGAAGAATGAAACGCAAGGGCATACACGTAGCTTTGGGCAAAATCTTTCTCTTCCCATGATATTCCGCCGTTTCTTGACCGGAGAATGCCTCCGTACACACCGACGAAAACTATCCCGGAATCATTTACCGCGAGCGCTTCGATATCCTCCCGGACAACTCCGCGCGACCGCCACGTTACGCCATTGTCCGTGGAAGCGAAAATCCCGTTACTCTTTGTGCCTGCGTACAGATGACCGTCTGGAGCCGTCGCGAGAAAGAACACTCCTGAGCCGGATAACCCCGATTGGTTCCAGGTGGCGCCATGATCCGTCGAGCGGTAAACGCCGAAGTTTGTTCCTGCAAAGATACTACCGGTGTTGCTAACGGAAACCGCGTACGCCGATCCGGCTATCTGCTGCTTGCTTACATTTGCCCAGTGCATTCCGTCGGTAGAGCCATAGACACCTTCATCGGTACCCGCGTACAGCATCGCACCGTCCCCGACGAGGGAGAATACATCCTCGGACACGGAATCAGGAGGAATCTGCACCCAGCCGAGCCCTCCGTTTTCGGATGAATAAATGCCGCTACCGAGGGTTCCCGCCAGGATTTTCCCGGTCTTCTCGACCATCAACGAGAACGCATCTTCTCCCCTCGGCCCACTCGGTATCCAGGATGTACCATGGTCGGTAGAGCGATACACACCGTCAACTTTGCCGCAAGCGAAAACCGTCCCGCCGCCTGTTATCATCATGGGAGAGCTCTCGATGTTCTCAAAATAATCCGTTCCACCGTACCAGGTCCAATTGCTTGGCCAGTCAATAAGTCCGGAGGGAAGGTCCGCCTGTTGCCAACCGTCATAGTATCCAAGATACCGATAGACATTGTTGACAGTGGCGACAAAGAGGTTGCCAAGAGTATCTTGAACCACAGCCCTAACCCACCTCAGCCCGGTCAACCCCAGGGGAATCCAGGTTTGCCCCACGTCCGTGGACCGGAACACTCCACCGAGCGTATCGTTACCCGCCGCTCTACCGACAATCAGTTCATTGGAGTGCGTTATTCCCATCCCCTCAATGAGAGAGCGCGGAAAATGCTGCGTCCATGTCAGCCCGCGGTCGGTGGAGATGAATAAGCCAACCGCAGCGGGGTCGGCCGGGGACGCTGACGTAGTGCTGCCAAAAGCGCTGAAGATAAAGTTATTCGCATGATCGACCGAGAAAAAGTTACAGTTGGTGTTCAGCGTATAAAACGATGTACTCGCCCCAATGGGTTGCCAGCCGCTGCCGTCGAATGAAAAAACCCTGTAACGATTGAACCCATAGTCGGAGCTTTCGTGATATTGCCCTAATCCAAATACTCCGCCGGAGTCTGAGATGGCGACGATAAGGACGGAATCTCTGACAATTCTCGTCCAACTCATGCCGTTATCCGTGGAATGGAAGAGGTTGGTGCCGTAGTATGAAAAGTAGCCGATGATACTATCATAGAACGCTGTGAACGCGAATACCTCGCTCTGCCTTCCGTACAGCGCGTAGGTATTGAATGTCAAGGGGCTCGGACGCAACTGAGTTTGGGACCAGCTTACTCCACCGTCGTCAGAATAGTAGATGTCATGCGTTTCGGTCCCTACCAAAATGCGACCTCTTGCGGCCTCAAGGGCCACTTTAGGCCCGGGTATCCCATTAGCATCTATCCAATATTGAGCCAATACCGCTGATGGGAAAAGAAGCATGAAAAGGATGGTGATTGAGACCGGTGTGCTGGACGATTTCATAAGTCTAAATCTACAATCCTTGGCGATAAAAGGCAAACGCAGTCGGGGTCCCGAAGCTCAACAGGTCCCCCATCTCGATATAAGGGAGAACGACTCGGTCAACAAATACGGAAAATTCAATCAGCTCGATCGATTCAGTCTTCCTATGTCGGATTTACGGTCGTTCAGGATCGAGATTTGAATAAACTACTTCAGCGTAGGTATAACATCTTTTTTACCTCCCGACACGACCCTGCCGTGAGACGGTAAAAGTAGACGCCGCTCGCGATTCCTTCCGCATTCCACCGTACCGCATACTCGCCCGGTTGCTTTACTTCATTTACCAGAGTGGCCACCTCTCTGCCGAGCATGTCGTAAACCTTCAGCGATACAAATCCGAAATTCGCAATCCGAAATTCGAAATTGGTATTTGGATTAAACGGGTTCGGATAGTTCTGTTTCAGTGAAAACCTCAAAGGCGACTGACTCGATGATTGGTGGAATACACCGACAAGTTCGTGGAGCGCCCGGGCCCACACACCGCCACCATAGATACCTGCATAAATAATCCCGGAATTGAGACCAAGCACATTCACGTTCCAGTTCCCCAACCCGTCATTCACTGAGAGCCAGTTTGCACCATTGTCCCCGGAAAGAAAAACCCCGCCGCCATAAGTGCCCGCAAAGATATTCTTGCCGACGCAAGCGAAGGATTGGACATTCAAATTGCCGAGTCCCGTATTTACGGCGTTCCAACTTGCGCCGTTGTCTGTGGTGAGAAAGATCCCACTGGTGCCAGTCCCGATAAAGATGTTTGAGTCCACGATGGCGATGGACCATATAGTATTATTTGTCAACCCAGTGTTGATAGATTTCCAGCTACTCCCGTTGTTCGTAGAACGAAACACGCCCCCGGTGCCTGTACCTGCAAGAATGCTCGACGTGTCCGCTCTCTTGGCACTAACTGCAAGGCAGGCAATGAAGCCGCTTGTTAATCCGCTTCGCTGCCAACTTGTCCCCTTATCCGTAGAACGGAACACGCCTGCGCCCGTAGCAGCAAAAATGTTGGAGTCAGACCTTGCAAGGGAGTACACTCCGTGGTTAGTCAATCCAGTGTTAACCGCTTTCCAGGTTGCTCCGTCGTCCGTAGAGCGAAATACCCCCTGGAATGCTGTCCCAACAAGAATAGTGGTGGAGTCGAGAACCAGACAGGAATAGACGGTGTACGTGTTTGTTAATCCGCTGTCCGCCGTTTGCCAACTGAATCCCCGATCAGTGGAAATCAAAAGGCCGCTATCACTCCCGGCAAAAGTCATTGAAGCATTAAATGCAAAACAGGAAATTTTTGCATCGCGTGGGGCAGATGTTTGCACCCACTGAGCATCAGATTCCTGCAATGCCATCACCGATGCACTAATAAGCAAGATGAAGAATAAGACTACGCGTTTCATATCACGCTCCTTGCGAGCTTGAAGGTTGGTAACCGGTCGTTCATTTAAAATCTCGTTCCCGTTTCGATATACACGGCTATGCCGTTGATAGTCCCAATCCAAAGATTCCCACTCATATCGTAGGTCAGCGCAGTAATTGTGTCGCTTGGGAGTTGTTGCGTATTCGCCCGATTGAATGTCGTCCAAGCCGTGTCGCTCAAGCGTACCAATCCCTTGTTCGTGCCAAACCACCGGGTCGTGACATAGTCTGTCGTTATGGCGTTTACCGGACCGTACGGTAAATGGCCGTGAGTGGTGCCCGACACATAGTCCTGCTTCCACCAGCCAGTGTTTGCATCGAAGGAAGATGCTCCTTCCCACTTTCCAACCCATAGCGTGTTTGACACATCAAATGCAATGCAGGTGATAGGAAGGTAATACGGCGGATTGACCGGGAACTTTGTCCACTTTGCATCCCCATCGTAATAGACGAGTCCATAATCACCTACGCCAAACCATATACCGTTGTCCAAAGGATTGACGGCCACCGTGCGCACGATCACTTGTGGAAAGTGAGCGCTGTCAGAGGCATGTGATTGCCAGATGCCCCGGCCAAAACTCGCCGGAATGAAGTGAGCCACGCCGTCGAGCGTCGCAATCCAAATGTCTCCGCGTGGTCGTACTGCTGCCACCGAAAGTATGACATCGTACATAAGGCTGTAGTCATCATGGGTATACCGTGTCCACACCGGATACGATGGCGATTTCGTGTTATATCGTGCAACCCCACCGCCCGCCAATCCGAACCATAAATCACCTGCTGGACCCTGCGTCACGGATGTCACGTTGCAACTGGTCTCAGTGACAGGTACCCTATTTCCAGTACTGTCGAGCCCCGAGGAGCTGTACGACCATGACAATTGCTCGACAATTGAACTCCATGAGCGCTCCCTGTACCACGATGCTCCGTTAGCCGTTGCCGCCCACACGCTTCCATCCGCGTCGACGAAGAGCGCGTTAATATGATTATCCGAAAGCTTGCTGTTGGCGGTGTTGAAATCGATCCATTGTGGTTTCAAAGGTACTGTTCCAGTGGGAGTCTCTTTGCATCCCTGCATTATGAAGCAGATCACGATGAATGGGATCCAAACGGAGAGTTTAAGGACACCGCCGACTGAATCAGGACCCCATCCAGAATGCTCTATGGTCGTGGCAAAGGCGTAGGGGTTTATGGAGTTTGAAGGGCCCGATGGATGAAAAATCAGTTTGAGTAGGACTCGTACTTGAAGAACACGTGCGCGTTCATAAACATGGCTACAACACGTCTTCAGCGTCGAGAACACTCTGGAGTTTTTAATAATCTTTGGCATCGCCTTTCGCGAGACTTGGGCAAACCAAGATAATTATGTGTCGAGCAAAACAAGAGCAGACACACCCCAAAATATCGGGATGTATCCCCGACAGTCAAAGGTACAAAACTGCTTCATTCTTGTCAAGTGTTTTTCTAAAATGCGGAAATTAATTGCGGACAAAAGTCTGATCGCTGAATTTCGTGAGAATCCGATACAGGGATATGCGCGTCTTGCTGACACTCTTTTGGTCAGCATCTCAACTGAGCGGGCAACGCATAGATCCCGACTAGAAGCATGTCGGCATGACGATCTTCTTTGGTCGGCGACTGAGCCGAGCAGTCCCTTCCAACCCCGTCGTGCCGATATGTTTCTGATCGGCACCTAAGCAGGCCATGCCGTTTCAACAAAATGATTGTACGTTAGAGATCCGTAGGTCTTCGCTGGAAGGAGTCCCGCTCCATGAGGGGGATGCCCCTTTTATGTGCAAACAGCAAGTTGTAGGGCCACTAGCAGGGGGAATACCGAGGCTGGGCTCCTGGAAAGAAAAGCGAGACGTTGCCGGAGGGGCAGCGTCTCGCTTCGTGAAAGGCACCGTGACGGTTCGTTTACTTAACCTTCACTTCGATCTCCTTCGGTTTTGATTCCTCGGCCTTCGGCAGCGTGATCGTCAGTATCCCCTGATTGTAGGATGCTTCGATCTTGTCACTCTTGACTGAAGTCGGGAGCGTAAACGAGCGCTGGAACGAGCCGTAGACTCTTTCCGAGCGATGACAATTCTTGTCTTCCGTCTCTTTTTCCTGTTTCTTCTCGCCGTGAATCGTGAGCACATCGTCCTTCAGCGTGATCTTAACATCTTCCTTCTTCACGCCGGGCAATTCAACGTTGACCGCGTATTCATTTTCGTGCTCGATGATATCCACCGGGGGAAGCCAGGTTGAAGCAAGACCATCGTCGGAAATGCCGCCATACGTAAATCTGTCGAACATCCGTTCGAAGTCATGCCGGAAGTTTGAGAACTCACTGACCACGTCGGTTGCAGGATTCCATGCCGTCACGTCGCGTAACGGTCGCCATCGAATAAGTGTCATGATAGATTTTCCTTTCTTGTTGTGTTGAACAATTTCATTTGCTTTTGTCCAACATATACTCAAACCGCGTGCCAGAACTTCAAGAAGTCTGAATCCTATGGTTTTCAAGGCGAAAGGATTTGTCGAGATGAACCCCTGTGCCAGCTCGATGCCGATTTGTCAGCAGTTCGAACGTTATGTCATTGATGAGCAAGTAAAAATGTCAAACATCTGACATTTTGGTGCCTCAGTTTGAATCGTGTCGTCACGCTCGACCCCCTCTTGTATTCTCCCCCTTGAAAAAGGTGGAGAAGTTTCCTCCTCTTACCAAGGGGAGGACGGAAGGTGGGGTTGACACAGCGCTCAATAATGAAAATGATACATTACCACATTTTGAACGTAGAAATGCTGCGGGATATTATTGCGGTGCCTCACACCCGGCCGGTGCGTGCCAGCTGTGAGAGATGGTTTACTTCTTAATTCGATCTAATCGTGCTGACTTTCGAGGAATCGCTCCGCGTCAATCGCAGCCATGCATCCCATCCCCGCCGCCGTAATTGCCTGACGGTACGTCGGGTCGGCGACATCGCCCGCTGCAAAAATTCCGGGAACGTTCGTCGCAGTCGACCGAGGCTTGGTAACAATATAGCCTCGCTCATCCATATCTATTTGCCCTTTGAAGACCTGCGTATTCGGTTCGTGTCCGATGGCCATGAACAGACCGTCCGTGCGAAGCGTGGACACTTCTCCTGTTTTAAGATTCTTCAATTTCACACCGGTCAGTCTCTTCTTCCCGTCTTCTTCCTTCCCGAGCACCTCCGCGACGGCAGAATTCCAGACGAAGGATATTTTGGGATTCTTCGCGGCACGGTCCCGCATGATTTTCGACGCGCGCAGCTCATCGCGGCGATGCACAACGATGACTTTTGACGCGAATTTCGTGAGAAAGGTGGCTTCCTCCATGGCCGTGTCGCCGCCGCCGACGACGACGACCTCGAGCCCTTTATAGAAGAACCCGTCGCACGTTGCGCACGCGGAAACGCCGTGCCCCATGTACTTCTTCTCCGAGTCCAAACCGAGAAGCTTTGCCGATGCTCCTGTTGAAATGATGACCGAATCCGCCAGATATTCGGAGTCATCAGAATATATTTGAAAGGGACGCTTGGAGAAATCCACACGTGTGACATCCCGAAAGATCGTCTCCGCATTGAAGCGCTGCGCCTGCTTCCGGAAGAGCTCCATTAACTCGGGGCCCTGCAATCCCTCCGGAAAGCCGGGATAGTTTTCAACCTCCGTTGTAATGGTGAGCTGTCCCCCGGGCTGGATTCCTTCGAATACGAGCGGCTGAAGATTCGCTCGTCCGGCGTACAATGCTGCCGTCAGGCCTGCCGGACCCGACCCGATGATGATGACCTTACGTCGATTTTCCATTGATTTTTCCTGAACTGAAAGTGTTTAGACCGCGCCGGCTGCGTGAAGAGCCAGCTTTACATTGCGCATAAGCCCTGTGTGCTTCGTACGCTTCACCGGACTTTTTGAAAACTTCGAGCTAAATTCCGACTGTGTCATCCCCGACCATTCCGCAAGCTTCGGCGCAAGAGCATGTTTCCGGGGATGGAATTCCTTTGCCGCAGTCGGTTGTGAGAATTTTTCATTCCACGGGCAAACGTCCTGACAGACATCGCAACCGTAGATCCACCGGTTGAAGAGCTCGCCAAGCTCCTCCGCGACCTCGCCGCGATGTTCGATGGTCAGATACGAAATACATCGCCCCGAATCGAGAACGTACGGTTCTGTAATCGCCCGGGTGGGACATGCTTCAATGCAGAGCGTGCAGCTTCCGCAGTGGTCTGTCCCGGGCGTGTCGTAGTCGAGTTCGAGGTTCAGCAGGATTTCGCCGAGAAACAACCAGGAGCCGGAATCCTGCGTGATCACATTCGTGTGTTTTCCAATCCAGCCGATGCCGGCCCTCTGCGCCCAGACTTTGTCCATGACGGGACCGGTGTCGACAAACACTTTGCCCCGGCCTCGCGGTTCACGTGACGTGACAAACTGCAAGAGCTGAACCAATCGGTCTTGCAGGACGGCATGATAATCATCGCCCCAGGCGTAGCGCGAAATTTTCCCCACTCCGTGGTCATCGCTATGTTTGTACCTCGTGTAGTAGTTCATTCCGACAGAGACTACCGATTTCGCTCCGGGCAATACCAATTTGGGGTCGACGCGCCTTTCGACGTTGCGATTCATCCATTCCATTGTCGCGTGATATCCCCGTTCAAGCCATTCCCGCAGGTGCTCACCCTCTTCCACGAGCCTTTCAGCGCGGGCAATGCCGACTTTAGTGAATCCGAGGTCAATAGCTTTCTGCTTGATTTCGTTCGTGAGCGTTTTCATCTATACAATAGAACAAACTCGGGTTCCGCTCAGTCGATGGTAACAGCCGTACCGAACACATAACCTTTGTCGGTTGACCGGACTGTCCCCGCCACCGTGTTTGGGTCGTGTTCAAAGTAAAGGATCCACTTCTCATCATGTGCCCGTGCAAGTAACTTTTTCTTCTCTTCGAGCGTCACCAGCGGGCGAAGGTCATACGCCATGATATACGGCAGAGGAATATGCGCCGTCGTCGGGAAGAGATCACAACAAAAGAGCAAAGACGTCGTGCCGTCCGATATTTTGGGAAGTTGTTGTGCTGCCGTGTGGCCGTTGACGACCAGCAATGAGATGTTCGGGAAGAGCTCAACCTCACCATCCAGAAACTCCAACACCCCACCTTCTTCCAGGGGCAGGTAATCACCCGGCATGAAACTCCCCCGATCCTTTTCCGTCGGGTTCATCGCCTGCAGCCAATGAGATTTCTGAACATAGTGCCTGGCGTTCGGGAATGTTATTTTCAATTTCCCGTTCTCGCGATACGTTGAACCGCCCGCGTGGTCAAAATGGAGATGTGTCAGAATAACATCGGTAACATCATTGGCGCGCACGCCGTACTTTTGAAGCGAGCCGTGGAGCTCAAGCCGGTTTGTGTCGAGGCGGTAAATGTCAAGCTGCTTCTGTGTAAATTTCGTCCCGTTTCCATTGTCCACCAGAATGGTTCTTCCGTTGCCGATGATCAGCAACACGCGTGCCGCAAGCTCGATGCGGTTGCGTTCATCCGGCGGGTTTGTTCTGCTCCATAACGGCTTCGGTACAATCCCGAACATCGCGCCGCCGTCGAGAGCGAATCTTCCGGTTTCTATGGGATGAAGCTCGTAGTTACCCAATTTCACGCCGGGGTTCTTTCAATCGGTTGGTTTAAGGAATTCACTAGAATTAAAAAGGCCGGTTGATATCTTCCGATCAACCGACCTTCACGCACTTCTGGAATGTTGTTATGCCGTCTTCCTGAAACGCGAAGTCGCCTCGCTCAGAGGTGCAAAGGCTTTTTCGGGATGCATCTTCTTTGCCCGTTCGTAGAGCTGGTCCTCCGTCTCGACACGTTTCGGATCCGGAATGCAGCAATCAACCGGGCACACAGCCGCGCACTGTTCCTGGTCAAAGTGTCCTACACACTCGGTGCACTTTTCGGGAACGATGTAATAGAAATCGTTTGAGAGTGCGTCGTGCATCTGACCGCTCAATTCCCACTGCGCACCGCCTACGTAGATAGCAGTGTTCGGACATTCGGGCTCACAAGCCCCACAATTGATACATTCTTCTGTGATCATTGTAGCCATAGGATTTCCTTCAGTTGAGTTCGAAATGCGGTATTTTTAGAATTACCTAATAATAAAAAAAAATCAACAAAAAGACAACTACAGGTTGAAATATCTTGCTTCCGGGTGATGGACGATGATCGCAGACGTGGATTGTTCGGGTATCAACTGAAATTCTTCCGACAGCGTGACACCGATTCGTTCGGGTTTCAGTAACGTGAACAATTTCCCCTGGTCTTCGAGCGAGGGACACGCCGGATAGCCGAAACTGTACCGTGAACCCTGATACTGCTGGCTGAACAGTTTTCTGACTTCGGCGGCGTCGCGAAGGTGGACCCCCAGTTCCTTGCGAATCCGCTGATGCCAGTATTCGGCCAGGGCTTCCGTGGCCTCAACGCTCAAACCATGGAAGTATAAATAGTCTTTGTAGTTATCGGCGTGAAAGAGCTTCTGTGCGTACTCCGATGCAAATTTCCCCATGGTGACGAGATGGAACGCGACGACATCTATCTTTCCTGATTCTTTCGGCGCGAAGAAGTCGGCGATACACAGGAGGCGACCCTTCTTCTGGCGCGGGAAGGTGAAGCGCAGCCATTCGGTGAGGTTAGAGATTTGGGGTTTGAGATTTGCGTTCCATCGGGACACCGGGTCGGATCCATCCTTCGGCCTGAAGATGATGAGGTCGTCGCCGTCCGACTGACACGGGAAGTACCCGTACACTACTTTCGGCGAGAGGAGTTTTTCCTCCACCACTCTTTGTTTCAATCTTTCGAAGTCCGGCGTCACCTTCTCCTTGAGCATTGATTTGTACGCTTCTTCTGACATTGATCCCCGGCGCACCTGCCATTGTCCGCGAATGAGAGCCACCTCGTTGATATACGGAAAGATTTCCTCAAGGAGGACATCTTCGACAACTTTCGTCCCGAAAAAGGGAGCTACGGGAATATCCGCCGGCGAAATCTTTTTTACCGTATGACCCGATTGCTCTTTCGGTGCAAGAGCGATTTTCGCTTCCAGTCCCGAGAGATCGCTTTCCCCTTCGTCTCCATCCAGGGACTTCGCGATGCGAGTCGGACTCTTCATCCCGGAAGGAGATTTGCCCACGTTCTTGTCAGCGACTATCTGCTCCATGAAATGCAACCCGTCGAATGCGTCGTTCGCGTAATGCACGCTTCCCTGATAAACCGAGCGTAAGTCCTGTTCCACATACCGCCGTGTCAAAGCCGCGCCGCCCAAAATCACCGGGGGAAGCACGCCCCGCTCATTCATGACTTGAAGATTCTCCTTCATGATGAGGGTCGATTTGACAAGCAGTCCCGACATCCCAACGGCATCGGCTTTGTGCTCCTCGAACGCCGTGAGCATTCGTTCCAGCGGGCACTGGATGCCGAGATTCACGACTTTGTATCCATTGTTCGTGAGAATAATATCGACGAGGTTTTTACCGATATCGTGCACATCGCCCTTTACCGTCGCGATGACCATCGTACCTTTCGTCGCGGCGTCCGCTCTATCCATGAATTTTTCCAGGTAAGCGACCGCAGCCTTCATCGCTTCGGCAGACTGAAGAACGAAAGGCAATTGCATTTGCCCGCTCCCGAAAAGCTCCCCGACGATTTTCATTCCGCCCAACAGAATCGTATTAATAATATCGAGAGCCGGGTATTTCTTCAGAGCCAGGTCCAAATCGCCCTGGATATTAAGTTTGTTCCCTTCGATAATCCGGTTCTTCAGGCGATCCTCGATCGTGCCTTTGGATTTCCGTTCCTTTTTGACTTCTCCCTTCTTTCCGGAAAAATACTCGAGGAGCGCATGGAGCGGATCGTAGCCCGGCCCCCGTTCGTCGAAGATCAATTTCCGGCAGAGCTCCCGTTCCTCCTCAGAGATCTTATACAGGGGAAGGATTTTGGACGCATGCACGATCGCCATGTCGAGGCCGTACTCGAGGGCATAATGGAGGAAGACGCTATTCAGGACATGGCGCACATGGGGTGACAATCCGAACGAGACGTTGCTGATGCCCAAGCTTGTATGGACATTAGGGAATTCTTTCTTGATCGACCTGATCGCCTCGATCGTTTCAATGCCGGCCCTCCGAAATTCTTCATCGCCGGAACCGAGCGTGAATGTGAGGGTGTCAAAAATCAGATCGTGCTCCTTCAGCCCGTATTTCTCCGTGGCGAGCTTGTGGATGCGTCGCGCAATTTCGAGCTTTCGTGCCGCGGTTTTTGCCATTCCCTGCTCGTCGATGGTCAGCGCGATGACCGCAGCACCGTACTTTTTACAAAGCGGCAGGACGGCCTTCATCCTCTCCTCTCCATCCTCCAGATTCACCGAGTTGATGATCGCTTTCCCTGAAATGAGCCGGAGCGCTTCTTCGATCACCGGAGGTTCGGTCGAATCAATCATCAGCGGCGCAGTGACCTGAGTGTTGAGGCGCATCACCAGCTCGCGAATATCCCGCATCTCATCCCGCCCGACGTACGCCGTGCACACATCGAGGATATGGGCTCCCTCACGCACCTGTTCTTTGCCCATCGCGACCATTCCGTCCCAATCTTCCCGCGCAAGGAGATCCCGAAACATTTTGCTGCCGTTCGCGTTTGTGCGCTCCCCGACGAGAACCGGCGGTGAATCGATCTCCAGCGGAACGCCCTGGTAGAGACTGGAACAACTCGGTGTAAATTCCCAGCGTCGCTCGACGGGCGGAAGCGAACCGACGGCTTCGACCAGTTTTCGGATATGCTCTTTTGTCGTCCCGCAGCATCCGCCGACGATGCTGACGCCGAGATCTTTTACGAAATGCGACAAGTAGTACACGAGCTCGTCCGGCGAGAGCTTGTAATGCGCGCGACCGCCGACATTCTCGGGAATCCCGGCATTCGGCATGACAAATACAGGCTTCGGGCTGTTCGCGCAGAGATAACGGACATTCTCCGACATTTCCTTTGGTCCGGTGGCGCAATTCATCCCGATCACGTCGATGTCGAAAGGCTCGAGCGATATCAACGCGGCGTTGATATCAGTGCCGAGCAGCATCGTGCCGGTCGCTTCGATGGTCACGGAAGCGATGACAGGAATCCTCTTCCGCGCATCTCCGAAGTACCCGAAGATCGCCGCAAGGGCAGCCTTCACCTGGAGGATATCCTGGCAGGTTTCGACCGCGAGGAGGTCGGCTCCTCCTTCGACAAGTCCTTTCGCCTGGATGTAATACGCCGCCTCCATGTCTTTGAAACTGATATGCCCGAGCGAAGGGAGTTTGGTTGTCGGCCCCATCGAGCCGGCGACAAAGCGAGGATGGCCCGCTGATGAAAAATCTTGTGCGATGTTCCTTGCAAGCCGGGCGGCCTCAAGGTTCAGCGAATAGGCACGGTCGGCAAGCCCGTATTCAGCCAGGACGATGGGTGTCGACCCGAAACTATCCGTTTCAATCACATCACATCCGGCGCTCAAAAAATCGGTGTGGATCTTCTCGATGGCGGAAGGTTTCGTCAACAGGAGATACTCATTACACCCGTTGTACTTCTCACCGCCAAAATCGTCGGCATTCAGATCCTGGGACTGGACGTTCGAGCCCATCGCTCCGTCGAGGACGATTACTTTTTCTTTCAGTATGTTCAGAAAGGTTTTCGACATCTCACATCATCGGCATTGCGGAAAAGACAACGGCGATCCCGCCGTTAAACAGAACCGCCGTCTCGAAAAAGTTGGCCGGTCAATATCGGTCAGTTATTCGACACCATTTCCGGGATAACACTCGAGACAAAAGAAATTGAATACACTGCAAAGCCATTGGAACGAGAGCTGAGCTTCAATGTGTGTTCACCGTATTCCTTGTTCTTGACCACGTTGTACAGCTTGGGTTGATCGACCAGCAGGTAGCTCCTTCCCTCACCGTCGATCTGGACGTCGTCCCCCATGTTGTCGGTCGTGAGGTACAGGCGATCCTGCTGGACAAACACCTGGAATTGTTTTTCGCCTTCGGGTTTGATGACCGAATTCAACTCTTTCGCCCGATAGGACAGCATGATAAATCCTTCGCGTCCATCACTCTCCTCCAATTTCAAGAAATTCCTGTCATTCAACCAGTTGCCGTGAAGGTACAATCGGCCTTCCAGATAATATCCAGGGTCTTCAAAATGACTAACCGATTCGGGAGAGAATCCTTCAACATTCCCGATCGTTCCGCGCTGATATCCGGTGAGAATCCCGGGCGTCACCCGGTAGCGAACGACTCCGTCCCTGTCGACATCGCGCAGGGGATCCATGACGAGCGGCAGTTCGCCATGATATCCCGCTTCGACGAGCAACGATTGTATCGAATGCTCAAAATTTTGATATCCGACCTCGCCTTCCTGAACGATGCGGATGAATCCGTCCTTATCGATCAGGTATCTCGTCGGCCAGACGCGATTCCGGAATGCTCCCCAGATGAAGAAGTCGTTGTCCATTACGACCGGGTAACGTATGTTCAATTTTGAGACCGCTCTCCTGATGGTCACCATATCGCGCCCGAAGGGAAATTCGGGAGAATGAACTCCGATAACAACCAATCCCAGCTCGGAATAACGTGCATACCATTCCTTGATATACGGTAACGCGCGAAGTGAGCTTGAGGAAGTGAAGTCCCAGAAGTCGATCAGGACAACATAACCTCGAAGGGCGCCGAGCGCAATGGGATCAGAATTAAACCAGTAATCGCCGTGGATCCCTGGCGCACGAAATGTTCTTGACGACACTTCCATGAGATTGCTGTCCAGTTATTGATAAAGCATTCTGGGAAAATATAGAAAAAAGGGGAAGAATAAGCAAATGGAGCGCGGAATGGCGGATGGAGGATAGACGATGAAAGATGGAAGTTGGAAGTTGGAAGTTGGATATATGCCATTACGTTTTTCAATTTTTAATTTTGCATTTTTAACTGGGATGGAGGATGGATGTGTGCAATTACGTTTTTTAATTTTTAATTTTGCGTTTTTGATTTTGGTTTTGCGTCGTGACCTTCCACAACAATGACAAATTCTCCCTTCACGTCCTTTCTTTCCATCTGGCGGTAGAGCTCCCCGGCGGTCCCCCGAAAGAACCGTTCATCAGGCATGGTAAGATTGAACGCGACGCAAACACGCCGCTCGTTGCCGAGGACTTCCGCAAGGTCCCTCAGGAGAGGCACGAGGCGATACGGTGTATCCATGAAGACCATTGTTCGCCGCTCACTTCTCAGCTGACGCAATTCGGCGACCCGGCGATTGCCCTTCGGAGACAGGAAACCATGAAAAAGGAATTGGTCTATGGCAAAGCCACACACCGTGAGTGCGGGCAGCAAAGAAGAAGTGCCCGGGACAGGAACAACCCGGACGTTCGCAGCAATCGCCCTTCGTACGAGGATCTGGCCGGGGTCGGAGAACACTGGAGTTCCCGCATCGGAGATTACCGCGACGCTCTTTCCCTGCTTGAGATGTTCGAGAATGTGGAATGATGCTGCGGCTTCATTGTGTTCATTGAGACTTTCAACGAGTTTCTGTGGGATGCCATAGTGCGCAAGGAGCCGATGCCCCTCTTTGCGCTCCTCGTAGACGACGACATCCGCTTCCTTCAGAATTCTCAATGCCCGGAATGTGATATCATCGTAGTTGCCGATGGGCGTGGCAACCAGGTACAGCGTGCCGGTGGTCTTCTCTTCGTTCATTGTCCCGTGTGCCCGAATCCTCCCGAGCCCCGGGGGGTTCGGTCGACACTCTTCACCTCTTCCCATTGCGCCCGAACGACCGGAGCGATGACAAGCTGGGCAACCCTGTCTCCCCGGCGAATGACAAAATCATTCTTGCCGAAATTCGTCAGGATGATCTTCAACTCGCCGCGATAATCCGAATCGATCGTTCCCGGGGCGTTGAGGATACCGACGCCGTGCTTGATGGCCAGTCCGCTGCGCGGTCGCACCTGCGCCTCGAACCCCTGCGGGATCTCAAGTTGAAAACCGGAAGGCACGAGAACGGTCTCACCCGGCTTGACGGTCATTTCGCCCTCGACCGCCGCATGAATATCCATTCCGGATGATCCTTCCGTTGCATACGTGGGCAGCGGAATGTCGTTCAAATCTGCATTTATGCGAGCGATGCGTACCTTGATGTTGGAGTGCATGTGTACGTGAATAGCTGAACGATTGAGAGTGCAACAAATATAGTTATTTTTTGAATGAAAACAAGAAGAGCAGACAATCCGAATTCGAGGTATTGCATCATTTTCATTTTTGAGCGCTGTGTCGACCCACCTTCCGTTCTCCCCTTAGTAAGGGAGGAAACTTCTCCCCCTTTTTCAAGGGGGAGAATACAAGAAGGGGTCAAGTTTGGACGATACGATTCAAACCGAGGCACCACCGAATTCGAAATCCGGAGAAACAACCTAACGTTGACGAGGTGACGAAATGAGAACAGTGAAGATTTCGATCGCAACTGATGGCAAGCCTCACCTCCGAGGTGCGACGCTTAAGTATTCAGAATCAAATTCCGATTTTACCACGTACAAAGAAGGCATAGCAACGGAGTTCACATATTTCATCCTGCCTTGACCTCACCCGCACCAAGGGTCAGCACCATTACAGCCGAACCGCCGAATGTTCTTTCATCAACTCCATAAATTGACGGAAGAGGTAATCACTGTCGTGCGGACCGGGGGAAGATTCGGGATGGTGCTGCACACAGAAAATGGGCAATTCACGGTGGCGAAAGCCTTCATTCGTTCCATCGTTGAGATTGACGTGGGTGATTTCAATTTGGGACTTGTCGAGGGAATCCGGGTCGACCGCAAACCCGTGATTCTGAGACGTAATCTCGATTTCGTTTGTCAACAAATTCTTCACGGGATGGTTTGCCCCCCTGTGACCGAACTTCAACTTGAACGTCTTCCCTCCCAGGGCTAATCCGAGCAACTGATGGCCGAGACAGATCCCGAAGATCGGTTTCTTGTCGAGCAGCTTCTTGATGTTTTCAATCGCGTAATGAACCGCCTCCGGATCGCCGGGACCGTTGGAGAGAAAAATGCCGTCGGGGTTGAGGGCAAGCGTTTCCTCGGCGGAAAACCAGGAGGGAACCACCGTCAGCCTGCAACCGTACAGGGCCAGGCGCTGAAGGATGTTGCGCTTCACTCCGTAGTCATAGACGACGACGTGAAACCGTGGTCCGTCGTTCAGGGGGCGGCCGGCATCGGGCGGAAGTTCAAAAGGACCGGGGCCAACGCTTTTCCATTCATACTTTTCCGAGCAGGTGACGTTGCGCGTCAAATCCAATCCTGCCATGCGAGGCGACCGCGCGACTTTCTCCAGCAACTTCTTCTCGTCAAGATCGACCGTTGAAATTATCCCGCGCATGGCACCGACATCCCGGATCATTCGCGTCAACATTCTGGTATCGATTCCCTGGATGGCCACGATATTGCATTTCGTCAGCCACGAGCCGAGGCTCTCCTTTGCCCGGTAATTGCTGTAATGATCGATGTACTCTTTCACAATAAACCCGGAAACATGCGGATGGGTTCCTTCCATGTCATCGGGATTCACTCCATAGTTGCCGATCAGCGGATAGGTCATCGTGACGATTTGACCGCAGTACGAAGGGTCGGTGAGAATTTCCTGATAGCCAGTCATACTTGTGTTGAAGACAACCTCACCAGCAATTTCTCCCTCAGCACCAAAGGATTCCCCGGCGAAGACAACACCATTTTCCAAGGCGAGTTTTGCTTTCATAGTGCCGTATAATCTAAGGTTTATTGAGCAGATTTTCAAGACTTTTGGAATTTTTTGTAATTGACAAATTCTGTTCCTATATTGAGCGTTTAGAACATGCAACTATGGTACTGACGAAGAAAACAGAAGGGAAACCTGTCATCGGGTCGCCGGGTCATGCGACCGACGAGAAACGGCAACTGGTGGGAACCTTCCTACGCAACGCCGACAAATCGATCAAAGAGGGGCACCTCGACCAGGCCAGAGCAGAACTCAAAAAGGTCAGGGAACTTGAGCCCAACAACCCTTATGCCCTCGCCTTTGAAGAACGGATTGCCTCGATCGAAGGTCAGGCAATAAAGGAAAAAACACCTCCGGTCCCGCCTCCGGCGCAAGCTCCTGCAAAAGCACCTGTTGCCGAACCGGCAAAGCCGGTCGAAGTCAAGGCACCTCCTCCGCAGCCGCCTCCCACTGAGAAACCTGTCGCTGAAGTCACGCCAGAGGTCAAAGCACCTGCGCCGCCCGTCATCGACGAAAAAGCTCTTGCCGAGGAACGTGCAAAATTAGAAACGGAACTCAAGAAGCAACAATCGGCGTTCGAGGAAAAGACGGAGAGCGCATTCCAACGCAAGCTTCAGGAAGAGATTCAGAAAGTCGAGGCCCGGTATAGGGGGGAACTCACGAACGAGCAACAGCGACTGGAAAAGGAGATCACGGATAAGCTCGAAGCGCAGTACACTTCGCGCCTGCAGGAACTCCAGGAGTCGATGGAGCTTGAACGTAAGACTCTCGCCGAAAAGGAACGCCAATCCGTGACGCTGATCAAAGCACAACTGGAAGCTGAGTTTGCCCGCAAACTAACCACCGAGCTGGACAGCTTCAAGAAGACCTCCACGACGGAAGAGAAACAACTTCGCGCAAAGCTGGAGGAGACCCTTCGGGGACAGCTGCAAAAGGAGTCCGAAATGCAGGTCGCGCAGCAACGCGCCTCGATGGGAGAAGAATTCAAAAAACGCGAGAAGGAGATCGAACAATCGTACAAAGACCAACACAACCTCTTCTTGAAAGAGAGCGAACGAAAAATCGAGGAAAAAATCAAGGAGATGAGGACGCGGGAAGCGGAAAAGTTCGAGCAAAGAAGACTTGAGACACAGAAGTCCCTTGAGCTGGAGTACCAAAGCAAATTGCAAAAGACCCTCGTCGAAGAGCAAAAGAAATTCGACGAACGATCCAAGAAAGCCGAAGCTGAGCGAGCCGCGCTGGAGAAGGAGCGCAAACGGCTCGCCGACACCCAGGCCCAAATGGCCCGGGCGCAAGAAAACCTGAAGGCGGAAATGGAACGGAGTACTGCCCAACTCGTTGAACAAGCGAAGCAGGAAGTCACCGACGCCTACGAACGAAAAATGGAACTCCTGGGCATAGGAATCCCAAAGACAAAAGAAGAAAAGACAAAACTCTATTATGACCGCATCCGGGAAGCATGGGCGAGCGGCGCATTGACGATGGAGAAAGCCCAGGCACTGATGGAGCTCCAGGAATTGCTTGGCATGAGCTTCGAAGAGCATGCCGAATGCGAATCAAATGTCCGACTTCAATTGTATGCCGATGCGGTCGAGCAAGCCATCCTCAGCGGTAAAGTGAAGGCGAGCGACACGCAGACGCTCGACGAGATGAAGCACCGCTATGATATCACCGTGGAGGAAGCTGCGAACCTCGAGTCTTTGATCCTGTCCGCATTCCAGCGCAGCGCGACGAAAGCGATCATTCTCATTGCGGATGACGATGTTGATTTGTCTGCGGCCATTAAAGACAGATTGCGGGAACTGGGTTACAGCGTCATCGTCCACAACAGCATCGCCCAGGCGTTAGAATTCCTCGGGCAGTCTCCGGTGGATTTGATCCTGTCCGACCTCCGTTTCCAGGGGGAAAAAATGGATGGGTTCACGTTCTTCAAGGAAATTCAAAAGACTCCGAAGCTCCGCAAGATCCCCTTCATCCTCATGACTTCGATGGACGAAGGATTGTTCATGCGGACCGGCGTTCAGCTCGGAATCGATGATTACCTCACAAAACCTCTCGACCTCGAGCTTCTCGTCGCAGTCATCGAAGGAAAATTGAAGAAATACCGCTCCCTCAGAGAAAGCTGAGACTCTCCGGTCACCCCGGAAATGGAAAAGCCGGCTCCGAGCATGACTCAGAGTCGGCTTTCCTGTTCTTAAACGAATTCCTTAGGCAGTCGGCTGGATTTTCAGGGAGGGGACAAACTTCTTCGCCAGCTCAAATGCGCCAAA
The DNA here is from genome assembly GCA_049515655.1 of Bacteroidota bacterium. GTDB lineage: Bacteria > Bacteroidota > Ignavibacteria > UBA10030 > SZUA-254 > JBEKTW01. Next base: position 24,439 of record JBEKTW010000016.1, on the reverse strand, counting down.
CATAAGCCCAACGTACGTCAAATCACCCACCAGCGTATTCCTGAAAAACGGAATCGCGGCAATGTAGCACTCCGCAAGACCTGCCGCCGTATGAGGGTACGTCACCGCAGAACCCATCCACACGCCAAAGTTGGTGACGGCGAAAAACAAAACCGAGCCGGCAATCGCGGCGCCGATCGTCGCACCGATGGTGCGATGGTTACGAAGCCACAGGCCGATGAACCCTATCGCGATGAAGCTGGCATACACCCACACCATGCCGGAGTAAAATCCGATGAAGTAGTCGCTGATGAGCAACGCGGCAAGCGGGACGATGAAGGTGTGCTTCTTGTCGAGATACACGCCGCCGAACAACGCCATCGCAGCGATCGGAGCAACATTGGGCGGATGAGGCAGCAACCGGGATAGCGCTGCAAGTATAATGAGCGAAAATGTGAAGAAATAACGGGCCATACTGTCTCCTTGATATAATGGATCTGTCGTCCCCGAAAAAATCGGAGCGCTATGTTTATCTAACACACGAATCAAACTCTCTGTTCCCTACATGACCGACAGACAAAAGCGACCTGCAGAAAAAATTCACAACGTTCTTAGTATACGAAAGTATTCCTTCTCAGTCAAATTGACCTTGCCGTTCAATACTCAATTCCCAGCGTGCAACGGTAACTCCGGCCGGGCATGGGGTATTGTTGGAAGACTTGATAGTCAACGTCAAACAGGTTATTGACCTCAGCTTTCAAGAAGAACTTCCAGGTTGCCAGGGATTCGTGAAGAATCACATTCGCATTGGTGACCCGGTACGCCGGCAGGGACTGCCGGTCATCCTGAGTAATGAAACGCTCTCCCACGAAGGTGTGGTGAACATTGAACGTCAGGGGGTCGAGACAGAGAGAGACGGAAAGATTCACCACGTTCTCCGGTACATAGATTATTCGCTTTTCGTAGGTGGAATCGGTCACATAGTCGCGATTTCTCTTCCGAGCATCGGTGAGCGAGTAGTTCACGCCGACATCCAGAAGTTGGTCGAGTATGTGTGCGTGGTACGCCGCTTCCAGCCCATTAGAAACAACCTTGCCGATGTTGACAGGCAGGTAGGTCGTCGGGTCAAAGACGATGCGGTCATCAGTAGTCTGTTCAAACCAGGTGATTTCAATATTCTGTTCTCCCAGGACCTTCATGTCGGACAGCAGGCCGACATCGAAACCGGTCGAGCGTTCGGGTTTGAGATTGGGATTGCTGTAACCACGGTAGAACAAATCATTGAAGGAGGGAGGACGGAAATTCTGTCCGAAGCTGGAACGGAGCCGCAGATCTCCATCGCTGAGCAGTCGAATATTCACTCCGAGTTTTGGAGTGACCGCAAAATCCACATCGGAGATGTCGTCGTAACGAATCGTCTGATACAGTGAGATACGATCGAACAGCCGACGGTCAAAATTGAATTGTGATTCGCTGGAGACATAGAGCGCTTTTTCGACCCGCGTGATCTTCGAATCAAAATCGGGACTTTCGAGCGTCCCCTGGACGAGTTCCCCGCCGATAATGAGCTTTTCATGAGCGTCCAGGGTGAGCCGGGCTTGAGGATTCACGCTCCCGAGAATATTCTTGTAGAATGTCAGCGGTTCATTATCATTTTCCAGACCGTACTGAAAATTCGTCCGGACGGTCACTTCCGCCGCCTGAACATGATCGTCGGTGTACGTTGCCGATAGATTGATATTGTCGTCACTTTCCCTGGCAAAGCTCGGCATGGAAGGGTCAAAAGGGCCGGGAATGCCGTGGTCAGCGACCACATTCTGGAAGGAAAACTCCATAAAGGATTGATTGTCGGTCACAAGATGTCCGTGCACGTAGAATTGCCGGCGGACAAAATCATCGTCCACTCGCACGGCGGTCGTGTCCTTTGCTGATGGAAGCTGGTAATGAAACGTGAAATCATCCCGTCCCCGTTCAACCCCAAGGCCCGCCATGAGAGCCAGCCGGCCGATACCGCCCTGAGTCTCCAGGAGGTACTTCTCATAGCCAAGCGACCCTGAAGAAGCTTCCGCTTTGGCGTGAAAGTCCGAACCCGGCTGCCGCGTCAGGATGTTGATGACACCTCCAAGTGCGTCCGCGCCGTACAGAGCCGAGCTTCCACCATGGACGATCTCGATTCGCTCGACGTCATTCATCGGCAAGAGGCTCAGGTCGGCAAGCTCGTTTTGAAAGCTGTTGAGACGATTGCCGTTCACCAAGACCAGGACTTGCTCCGACCCGCTGCCGCGCATGGAAATCGTCTTCAATGCGGCGGTAGCCCCCCGGTCTTTGAGAAAAACACTGCTGAGGTTCTCCAGAACATCCGCGACGGTAGTGCCGTTGGAATTACCGAGATCCCGGACTCCGATCACTTCCATGGGTGAGGGGGAATCCTCCACCGGAATCCGACTGCGCGTGGCAGTGACGACGACTCCGCCCAATTGATACGTCTTCAGAGAATCGTTGCCCTTCTCCTGCGCATATCCATTCAACAAGAAAACGAATACCGCTGAGCATAGAATCAAATACGTCATTCCCGACTCCTTCTGATTTCATCCATAGATAATCCACCGACCTTTCGATGCAACGCACACGGAATAGTGAGCTTCCGCAAATAAAAAACCCAGCCTTCTTCGGAAAAAGCTGGGTTGGGAGCGCAAATCGATATTCAATATACCCACACCTTCCCGCGAAGGCTTTTTTGAGGTTTCGATGTCGGTCGGTCTCCTGGCTTTCCCGAACTCCGCGCGTCTTCCCATTTCATCCCGCCCCAAAGAAGCGGAGCGACATGAAACAGTGACGTTGTGCCGAGTTACATCCCGCCACAGGCTTATGTGTGGCGGAACGGGATTACAGTTGCGGGGCAGCTTCCGTTTTGCACGGAATTCCCTTCGATCCCGGCGCATTTCCGGGATCGTACCGACATCCAGTATGTTAAAGAACAGAACTTCTGATAATATACTCCAATAAAGGTCCGAAATCAAGAGCAAGCAAGTTCAGAGGTCGTTTGATGGTCATTCCCGAAGAATCAGGCTCATCGTAATCCGGTGAGACCAATCAAAAGAACATGCAGAAAGACAATTATTCCAAGAACGATCATTGCCCAGAACTGGAGGCTATAAAGCCGGTTAAGAGAAACGAGAGCATTCATCAGATGCGACACATCCTGACCCGTCGTTCGAACGATTTTCCTGAAGGAGGACGCGGATCTATTGGTCCATATTCCAACGAACAGAAACAGTGCGACGGGAGGTAAAAACAGGACCAGCGCGAACGGCTGCCGCAAGAAGAACAGAAGATAGGTGACAACGTAAATTGCCGCAATGACAATATTGGTTATCCCCACCGTTCTCATCCGCCTTTCCAGCACCCGGATGATTTCATTTTGTTCCTCGCTAAACTCGTAGAGTTGTTGTTGCATGTTTTCTTCCTTTATCTCATAAGTGTTTCGCCAGATTCACAACGTTGAAGGCCCATCTCATTGATGGCGACACAATGGGTTCTTCCAATGCTGCGATAGGACAGTCAATTCCGCGCGCGGGGTCATTCATGAATCGTTCATGATGGCCCCGGTGCGTGCGTGGACGATATTCTGAAGAACAGCGGTAATGATCCTCGGCCCACCGCGCGCACCGGGAACCTGAGGGGCGTTCCGTCATTGCGGACAAAATCTCCCCACACCGGGCTCGCAGTCGTTTGGCAGGCTCACTCGTGAAGAACATCCAGCGAGGCACGTGCCGGACCAGATCCCGGTCATAGAACGGGACGCCTCCTTTTTTGCAGAATGATTTTCTAAGGGGACGCTAGAAAGGCAAATCGTCTTTCTCTGCCGCGGGCGATTCCTCGGCCATCGGCGAACTGGGCTCCACGTCAGCGGGGACTGCCTCACTCTTTGAATCAAGCATGATCAAGTCGTTAGCGATGATCTCCGTCGTGTAGCGCTTGACACCGGTATTCTTGTCGTCCCATGAACGTGTTTGCAGTTTCCCTTCGATGTACACTTTGCTCCCCTTCTTGAGATACTGGCCGCAAATTTCGGCAAGCTTCCGCCAGGCAACAATGTTATGCCATTCGGTGCGTTCCTGCGCGTTGCCGCTATCATCTTTCCAGCGTTCGTTCGTTGCAATGGAAAACTTTGCAACTGCGATACCTCCCGCGGTATAACTCAGTTCCGGATCTCGGCCGAGGTTCCCAATGAGAGTCACTTTATTTAGACTTTTCCCTGCCATACTTGCTCCTTTGAATTGTTGAGATGAAAATACGGGTTTGTTATGAATTAATCAATTCCGGGATCAGTTTCCCGGAATTTTCTCCGGGAGGTTTCGAACAATAATCTCTTTCGAAGTCAGAATATACAATTGCTTTCCGAGAACGGCAAAATCTTTGACCTCACACGGACTCACGAGCCCTTCACGCAGTAGGTCATAACTCCAGATGACCTCACCCTTATTGTTCAGTACTCTGACCGTGCAGCTATCAAGAGCGTACAGAGCACTCTCGTTCACAGTGAACGTTTGAAGGTTCCTGAAGAGTCCGTCTCCGATGGTCCGCACGAAGTTTCCAAAGACATTGAAGACGACGAGGGAATTCCCGTCCTGAACGTAGACTTGGTCGTCGACACTGACTCTTAAACGTGATGGGGAATGCAGCCTGCCTTTTCCTGCTTCCTCCCCGCCGAAAGAACGCTCGAAAGCGTTCGTCGCATCGAACTTCAGAATCCGGATGTTTTCCCCGTCGACGAGATAGAGTGCGCCGAACCGATCCATGTCGACGCCGCGCGGGTACCCAAACCGCAGGCCGGGGTTTTCGTCATCGCGGAGATAGAGTGATGAGATGAAATTGAGATTCCGGTCAAACCGTTGAATGCGGTGATTTCCGTAGTCGGCGACATAGACGTCGAGCCCATTGGGAGAACTCAGGTCGGCCGGCTGGTCGAATGTCAGCGTCGTCCACCCATAGCCGCCTATCGAACAAACAACCTTCCCGGCCGTTGTGTTCTTCAACAGCTCGTTCGTCCCCGCGTCGAGGACGTAAACGTATCCCGATGGGTCGACGGAGCATCTGGTAGCACTTGTGAATGAGCCAGAGCGGACGGTCACTCCGGTGGTACCCTGTGCCGCAAGGAAGCCGCTGTAAAATATCAAAGGAAATATCACTCTCAGAGCGAAGAAGACTGGGAATGGTTTTCTCATCATTATTAAAAACCTCATTCGGGAATAAAGTAGGAGCCGGTGTAACCGCAGTATGCTGCCTCCTCGAATCGTTGCTGCCATTTCACTATACACGAAAAAGTATAACATGGACCGCCGGGAAACGGCAACCCACATCAGCGAGAGTAAAGAATCTATGGCTTAGAACCCGACACACTCAGACTCTTGCTCCTGATAAAAGGACAGGCAAGAATCGCACTCGCCGTCTGCCGCAAATATAAAGAATCTTTCCCGTCTTGTCAAGTCACGTGACAACAAGTTGTTGGCTCATGGCTGCTATGGCGCTACTTGAACGGGCCTGCAATAGACGATTTTGCCGCCTACGAGGGTCATTTCGACATCCGTCTTCAACACATCCATTGGAGAAACCTGCATGATGTCTCTAGAAAACACCGTGAGGTCGGCCCACTTGCCGGGCTCGATCGTGCCTTTCACCTCTTCCTGGAAGGCGCCGAACGCGGCCCACTGCGTGAATGCACGTGCGGCTTCTTCACGGGTCATCTTCTGGTCGGGGTACCAGCCATCCTGCGGATAACCGGACCTGTCGCTCCGCGTGATCGCAGCATAGAATCCCCAAAGCGGATTCACTCCTTCAATGGGAAAATCAGAGCCGGCAATGATAATCGATCCTGTCTGCAATATTGACCGCCAGGCATAAGCACGCTTGACGCGCTCCAGACCGAGTCTCCCCTCGGCCCAGTACATATCCGAGGTCGCATGGGTCGGCTGCATGCTTGGCAGAATACCCAGCTGTGCGAAACGAGGGAGATCCGATTGCTGCAGCACCTGAGCATGTTCAACGCGCCAACGGGGCGACGGCGCATTGGGGGACATCGTCTTGAGGACTTTCTCATACTCATTGAGCACAACGAAATTTCCGCGGTCCCCTATCGCGTGCGTACACACCTGGAAGCCGTGTTCGAGTGCCTGGCGGCAATTTTTTTCAATGTCACTTTCAGCGGTCACTGTCAGACCGCGGTTGCCGGGGTCGTCGCTGTACGAATCGAGCATCGCCGCGCCGCGGGAGCCGAGGGCACCGTCGATATACAGTTTGAATGCCCGCACGGTCAACATGCCATTGCCGTATCCGATCTCCACACCATGCTGCAGATAGTAATTCCAGGTTTCGCCGGGGTCATTGATTGCGGCATAGACCCGAACCGGACACTGTCCACGGTCGATGAGTTTCTTGTAGGCGTGAATAGTTTGTAGGTCGACTCCCATGTCATGAACTTCGGTGAGGCCAAGCTGTGCACACTCATCGAGCGAGAGTTTCAACCGCTGCTCGATTTCTTCGTCGGTCAATTCGGGCGCGACCTTGTTCACGAGATCCATTGCATTATCCACCAACACTCCGGTCGGATTTCCCTTCGTATCGCGATAGATCTTTCCACCGTCCGGATCCCTGGTATCCCGATTAATACCCGCGAGTTCCATCGTTTTCCTGTTGACCCACATCGCATGACCGTCAATGCGGCGGAGAACGACCGGAAGAGATGCCGCAACCTTGTCTAGAATGTCGTGTTTGGGGAATTCCTTCACTGGCCAGAGATTCTGATCCCATCCCCGGCCGATGAGCCATTGCCCGGGTTGGAGTTCCTGCACCCGCCGAGCCACCATTTTGGCGACCTGTTCGGGGGAAGTGGCGCCGGTCACGTCGAGGTTGTGTATCCGGCTTCCTTCGTTGAGCACATGGCCGTGCCCGTCGATGAATCCGGGCATGACCGTTGCTCCCTGAAGGTCGATGACCGTGTCGGCATGGTAACGCCGCTTCATCTCGTCCGTCCGACCGACGCTCACAATCCGGTCTCCGCGGATTGCGACGGCCTGGGCAACGGTATTGTCAGGGTCAAGCGTGTAGATAGTGCCGTTAACAAGCAGCATTCCTGCTTCACGCGGCGTGGATTGTGTAAATAAGTAGAACGTGGCAACAGCGACGATGACGAACAAAAATCCCAAAGTTTTCTGCTTCATGGAGTGATCCTATCAAGAAATGAAATCGCGTCGGCATTGACAATTGCAGGGGAATATAGAAATTTCTGCGAAGATTTCAAACGCAGGACAATCTCCGCCGGGTTCACGCCGTTCATGCACACATCAGCGGACGCAATAAGCGCGCAAGGCGGAGGGCAAGTCATACTTGCGCAAGGTCCCCTGTTGCATTTCATCCCGGATTTGGATACGTTAGACCCGATTGAAAGGAGTACAACTCGTGGCAAATTCTGAATTCACCCGGTTCGTCGAAGTCACAAAACGACTTCGCAAGGAGTGTCCTTGGGACAAAGAACAGACCCATCAATCAATTCGTCATAGTCTCATTGAAGAAGCGTATGAAGTTGTGGAAGCGATCGACAAGAACGACCTGAACGAATTGAAGAAGGAATTGGGCGATTTGCTCCTTCATGTCGTATTCCACGCGAACATTGCGGAGGAACAAAACGAATTCACGTTGCAGCAAGTGATCGATGGGATCTCGGAAAAACTCATCTTTCGTCATCCGCACATCTTCGGAACTTCAATCGTCCGGGATGCGGACCACGTGAAGGAGAATTGGGAAAAACTCAAGCTGAAGGAGGGCAGAGAATCGCTGATGGACGGCGTGCCCAGAGAGCTTCCCGCCCTCCTGCGTGCCCACCGGCTTCAGGACAAAGCCTCCCAGGTGGGGTTCGATTGGGAGAAAAAGGAAGATGCCTGGAAAAAAGTGGAAGAAGAAATGCGGGAGCTTCACCGCGCGATCGAGGCCGGGGCTGCAGCCGAGATTGAAGGGGAGTTTGGCGACCTCCTTTTTGCGCTCGTCAATTATTCCCGTTTCATCGAAGTGAACCCGGAGAATGCGCTCCGGCAGACGGTCGACAAATTCATCAAACGATTTCAGCACATCGAACGCCGGCTGAAGGAATCAGGAAAAGACATCCATTCATCCACACTGGAAGAGATGGACGCGTTATGGAACGAAGCAAAAAAAATCGAGTAGGTGCCCGTTTTCCCGTACGATGATGAGGGCGGCCCTGAAGCCTTTCAATCGAGGTGGCTATGGGGGAATCCTGAGAGGCGATAACCGCGAAGGAGAAACTCCCGACCCGGCGCCAATCGGCTGATGGGAACGTCAGGTCAGGGTGACGATTCGGCTCTCCCTATCGTGTCAGAGTTTCCGTTGGTGTGGTACTTGTCGTACGCATCGATGATGTCTTTCACCAACTTATGCCGGACCACATCGTTCCTGTCAAAGTAACAGAAGCGCACCCCGTCAATCTCCTGCAAAATTTCCCTGATCTGAACCAGCCCGGAAACCGTCGTGGTGGGTAAATCAATTTGCGTGATATCCCCGGTAATGATCGCCTTTGAATTTGCGCCAAGCCGCGTAAGGAACATTTTCATCTGCATGCTCGATGCGTTCTGTGCTTCATCGAGAATAACATAAGCATTGTTAAGCGTTCGCCCGCGCATGTAGGCGAGCGGTACGACCTCGATAACTCTGCGCTCAACATAGGTCTTGAGTTTGTCCGGTGGAATCATATCATCGAGGGCGTCATAGAGCGGGCGAAGATACGGGTCGACCTTCTCCTGAAGATCCCCCGGCAGATATCCCAGACTTTCTCCCGCTTCCACGGCAGGTCGGGCGAGAATGATTTTCGTAATTTCACGGTTCTTCAGCGCCGCTACGGCCATGGCAACGGCGAGGTACGTCTTCCCCGTTCCAGCCGGCCCGATCGCAAAGACGATGTCGTTCTTCTTCATCTGGCGAACATATTCTCGCTGTCCGGAGGTCTTCGCCCGAATGATGCCGTTGCGGGTGAAAAGGACAACGGTTTCCAGCTCATCGTCCGCGACCTGCGACGTGACGGATTTGGGAAGCGCTGGCTCACCGTTCACTTTCACCAGATCAATAACTGTTTCGATGTCGTTGACGGACAGGTTACCGTTCTTGTGGAGAATATAGATAAGCTCTTTGAAGATTTTTCCGAGTTGGTCAACCTCCCTCTGGTCGCCGCGGCAGGTTATGGCGGTACCCCGAACGGTAATGGTAGCATCGAATTGATCCTCCAGGATGTGCAGGTTGGCATCGTTCAATCCGAGCAAGCGGAGCATGTCAACACCTTCCGCCGGTATTTTCTTTTCAGCCAATGAAGTCGCCCTCTCCTTTCTTTTCATTCTCCCGGATTCACCGTAATACAAAAGCCCTCCGCGCCAGATGCGCAGGAGGGCTCTTGACAGATCTTTGTCTCTCGACGAAACAAGGATTGCTCTATGACCTATGCTCTCAGCGGGAGGCCCATCAGTTGCCGGCACCGCCGGCGGCCGGAGCAGAAGCCTTTTTTCTATAATAGGAGTGTGCGGCAGATTTTTCCTGCTTCGTAAGCTCGTTCCCTTCCGGAATTCGCAGCACCCACTTTGGCTTGATGAGATCGGGGTCCCTGATCTTGTCGCGATTGCCTTGCCAGATCTTGGGCCAGAGCCAGGCGTTATCGTAGATGTCTTTCTTCTTTGCGATGTTCCAGAGGCAATCGTGGTTTCTCGACCATGTCCCGACCGTGTATGTCTTCTCTTTGCTCACCGTCAGACTCTTAATCAACCCGGCGACCTTATCTTGGAGGACGCGGATCCGATTTCCGACGTCGGGTATCAAGGCAATCTTATTTTGCGCCATTTCCTTCAAGCGTCCGTCAATCCTCATGACTTCATCTCTATTCTTCAAGAGTTCATCATCGGATAATCCTTGCAGCTCAGCTACTCTTTTCTCCATAGTTGACAATTCATTGATAAATGCGTTGAGCTGTTCGGGGGTGATACCACCGAGGAGCGCATAAAGCTCCTGCTGACACGATTTCAAATCAGCGTCGAGTTTATCGGATTGCGCTTGCAAGTCTTTAATATCTGCATCGAGCTTGGTCAACTGGCTCTGCAGGTCGGTACGTTTGGCGGTGTACGTCTTCATCTCATCCTGCCACTGTTCCTTGCTCATCTGCTGGGCAAAGAGCGCGACGGTGTTTGCAAGCAACAGGATTGATACGAGGAAGATCAGTGAGAATAGCTTTTGTGCTTTCATCGTGTTTTCTCCTTCAGATTTCATGGTTCAACCAGTTACTTGCCAAGTGATTTCTTTACAGCATCTTGATCGGACCGGCACTGCGTGAGCTTTGAGTTCTTTTCATTGTTCTGCCTCTCAAGACTCGCTTTCGCGGCCGTTTTGTCTCTGACCTGGCCCTCGAGGCTCGCGACATCCTTCTTCAGCTGGTCGAGTTGCTGTAATTCTTGGTCTGAAGGTGAACTAGAGCAACCACCGAAGACCACGATGCTTGCTACAAAAGATACAATGAGCAGGAATTTTATTGATTTCATCTGGTATGCTCTCCTTCGTAATGATGCATTTTTTAGGATCAATCTTCTTGAACGTTGAACATAAAATACACAATTTAAGGTTTTTTGTCAAGCGAAATCGGAAAAAGCGTTAAATATTAATCCAAAATCCTACATAATTCCCCGTTCGGCAAAACTCGTATATGCATCCCCGGCGATGATGATGTGGTCGTGGACGTGGATACCCACAATTTTGCCCGATTCGACCAATTGCCGGGTGATTTGAACGTCTTCTGCACTCGGCTCAGCGTTGCCGCTCGGATGATTATGTAACAGGATAATGCTTGCGGCAGGTTCCAGGATGGCCTGCCGGAACACTTCGCGGGGATGAACAAGTGACGAGTCTAGAATGCCAGAGGAGATTTCCACATCCCTCAGAATGTGATTGGCGCTGTCGAGCAAAATGATCTTGAACTGCTCATGCTTCAGGTCCCGCATGAAGGGTTTAAATCGTTCGACAACATCCTGCGGGGAAGTTATCGCCCGCCCCCTCCCGCGATGATGCGCGGCCGTCCTTCTCCCCAATTCGAAAGCGGCGATGATGGAAACGGCCTTTGCTTCCCCCATACCGCGATACTGCATGAGCTCGCGAATCGTTCGTGAGGACAGGTTCGCAAGCGACTGAAAATCAGCTATGAGCTTCTTTGCAAGGTCGACTGCGGTCACTTTCCCCGCCCCTGCCCGGAGAAGAATTGCAAGCAGCTCGGCATCGGATAGCGCCTCGGCGCCTCGGCGCTGAAGTTTTTCCCTTGGCCGTTCGTCTTCGGGCCAATCGGGAATTTTGGAATGATACAGCGACGGCTCGCTGATTTTCTTTGAAGATTCTGACATGCCTGCCTCCCCCTGATTGTTACTTGACTGATATTTCTCCTATTTTCCTGATCTCGCTCTTGTGATACTTCAACACATTCATCACCGCATTTACCCTTCGATTGTCGAAAGAAACAGTCGCGTGGAATCCATGAAATCCCTCAACTGTACCGAGTGAACGTGCAATATCCTCGCGCGTCCTTGCTCCGTCCTGAATAACACTGAGGAGCAGATTCGTCGCGTCAAAACCGACCAGAGCATATTTCGTCGGAGGCTCGCCCATCCGGCCCGTGAAAGAATTCTTGAAGACCCCATACGCGGAATCCTCCCTGTCCACGTAGGTCTCCGAACAAAAGACGACACCGTCCACATACCGCTTCTGCGCTTCCAACTGGGTAAGGTCATACCATGCCGTGCTTCCGAGCGTCCGGGTTTTGATATTGAAGTATGCCATCTGCGATGCAACAATACCGATCTGCTCGGCGTCGGCCAGCGGAACGAAAATGCCGTCGATGGCTGTGACGGGATTTTCAATGTCATCATCCGGAACCAGCGGCACATTCAACCTGAGATGAAGAGAATCGGCGATGTGACGACCGCGAGGCCCCAGCAGGTTGATGACCCCGATGTCTCCGCCCTTTGCGAGCAGAGAATCCACGAGTTTCGGATCAGCCCCGGCGTGGAGGATGCTTTCGACCTTCGACTTTTGCATCTTTCCCAAAAACGAAACCCTCGCGTCCCCCGCTGCGGCGGCTCTTCGCAAATCCATGAATTGTTCCCTGAGCTCGGTTGAATCGGGCGCGTACGACTCGACCGCAACGACGTCGGCACCGAGCCGGCGGGCTTCACCGACAAACTGGTCGACCAGTTCAATGACCGTCGGATCACTTGGAGCCAGGACGGCCAACTTCTTCAATCCCATTTCCTGGATCGCGTAACGGGCCATTGCCTTTCCATGCATGGCAAGATCGGGACTCAACTGGAACATGTACGGTCCGCTTTTCGTGATACCCGTCTCATTCGCCGTGGGGGAAAGCAGAGGGATATGTTCTGCATTCGCGACCGGTGCACACGCAACCGCAACGTCACTGAACATCGGACCGATAACGGCAACAACATCCTTGTCTCTCGAGAATTCCCTCAGAACTCGCTTTGAAAGCGTGGTATCATGCTCGGTGTCTCGAATATCGAGAGTGACCTTCACAAACGACCCTGCGTGTTCGTTGAACAAGTCGGAGGCAAAGGTTATCCCCTCCAGAATCTCTTTGGAAAAAGTTTTCAATCCGGTCGACTGAGCAGCACGCGTCGTCGGAAGTATCACGCCAACTTTGACTTTTATGCTGTCCAGGTGCGCAAGCCTGAACTGCAACTGTTGCAGGCGGTCGACGTATGTCCCGACCGGCCTCTGCTTAAGTTGCCCGTCGATCACCTCCAGCGCTCTTCCAAAGTCCCTGGCATCGCAGAACTTTTCGGCCAACTTCAGCGAGAGAAGATTCCGTGCATCTTGCTGCCGGACGGTCGGGATGATGATTTGAAAGTCCGGGACCGAGAGGTGCTTCGTTACGCCGGAGTCAAGGAGAGAAAACGAGCCCTCGACGGTTGTTGTATTGTGGGCTGACTGAATGACGTGAAGCAATTCAGAGGCCGCATCACGGTATCTCTTCATCATGAAATACGACAGGCCGAGAGTGTAGTGAGCCTCGTCGGAATACGCAGACTCGGGAAAGCCGTTGAGGAGATCCGTGAGCAGGTCGAGGGACCGGGAATATTCCCCCTGCTGAAAATGAGCCCTTGCTGCCATAAGGAGTGCAGCGGTCGTACGTTGATGAACGGGTTGCAGTTCGACCAACTCATCGAAGATCGAAGCAGCATCCGAGTAGTTTCCCGTTTTGAAGAACTGAAGCGCCCGGGAGAACTTCTGCTCGGCAATTGGGCTGTACGCAAACTGTTCCTGTCCAACCGCGCCCCCGATGAAGAACATCAGAAGAGGGAAAAGGAATATGTTCGCTCTATGATTCATGAATAGCATCCCGCGATAAGATTAGGCTTCCAGATAAGGAGCTAGAAGTCCCTCCCCAGTGACCGGAGCCCCACAGCGGAAGAAACAAATGTGACCAGCACGGAGCCCAGGCCTACGATAATCATTCCGCTGTACATGATTCGGGTCGAGTAGAACGTTCCGAGAATCATCGATTCGAAATAACCCAATAACGGCAAGAACATCACTCCGATAAGAAATATTAAGTAAACGATACTTATGAGGAACGTCAGTGTCGCCCCCTGCGATGACCCGATACGGATTGGATTCGTTTCCGAGAAATCGGAAAAAAATGTTCCGGCCCCGAGGTTCAGGCTCACGAGCGCGAGCGTTGTGAAAAAGGCGCTTTCAATCGCAAGGTCGAGAAGTAGTCGGTAACTCCGGAGGGGATGGTTGGAGACAATTCCCAGGAAGAGACTCACCACGAAGATCGGAAGGATAGCGATGGCGAATTTGGTAAAGTATATCTTTTCCCTCGAGACCGGAGCGCTCAGCACAGACCAGAAACTTCTTCCTTCAATACTCATCATCGGGTACACGAACCGGAGAGCGATCGAAGAAATCAAGAAAGCATTGAACACATAGAGAACAAGATACGACACCGTCTGCAAAAAAGGCAATTTCGACCCTATGCGGATTTGCGATACGCTCGCGAGAAAAACAAAGACGAGCAAGGAGATAATGACGAGATGGATCCACTGGCCGGGCTCGCGGAAGAACTGCCAGAACTCCTTTTTTAGCAGAACGCTCTTCTGCTGCTCAAGCATCGGGCGCCTGGCGAACGACAGGAATCCGGAACTCGAACCCCGCGCTTCGCTGCGAGCCCGTAGTTCCAGCGACGTCAGCCAGCTTGAATAATAGAGTTTCTTCGCGAGGATGACCATCGCAACAAGTGTCAGGAAGACCGCATCCAGCAAAATGAACGTATACCCGAAGACGTGGGAGCTATTCCCCTGAATCCTCCAGTACAACGCGTCCGCCACCCACTGGTTCGGCAAATACCTCACCAGAGACGGTTCGAGAAAACCATAGTACTGATCCACGTTCGGATAGTATCTCATCACATTGTTGACCAGGTCCAACGGGCTCGTCACCCTGAAATAGGAATACACCAACCCGATATATCCGATGCCAACGAAGGCGAGCACCGTTTTTATGCCGATTTTCGACGCAAGGTTCATCAACAGCATCAGCGCGATGACTCCGACGGACGCGGATAACAACATAAAGGGAATGAAGAGCAAGACCATCGTCTGCAGATAAAATCCCCAGGAGAGGTCGAAGTATGACCCATACCCTAACAGCACCGCCGTCGCGATCAGGAAGAGCGTTGTCGAACTGTAGAAAAAATTGTCCAGGAATTTAATCACAAACAGACCCACATGGGAGACCGGTTTTGTCAGCAGATACGCCGTCTCCTCCGAGCGATACAGAGTCGCATAGGAAACGATGATATTTCCAACGTTGACTGAGAAGAAGAACACATACAGGAGCATCGAGATGAACCGGTGAAGAAGGAAAACGCCAAGGTGAGCTTTGTCGAGAAGATAGTAGGTGGTCGAGCGGGAAAAATAATACGCCCCAAGGCTGAAGCTCCCAAAGACGATTGCCGACGCGATATTCTTGACGATAGTCCTCGCCGTGAGCTCGATGCTCATTTTGAGGAAGCTCTTGATTTTGAAGTAAAGAAGGTGCAGCGACGGAGGAAACGTCATTTCGTCAACTCCAGGAATACCGATTCGAACTTCCCATCGTACCGACGCTTGAACACCTGGAGTGCCTCGATGGTATCCTCAAAGATCAACCGCCCGTCTTTGATGATGCCAATCCTCCCGCAAAGCTCCTCCGCCACCTGAAGGCTGTGCGTCGACATGAATACGGCCATACCTTCCTTGGATTTCCGCATAAACACCTGCTTCATGATGTGCGCGCTGCGTGGATCGAGACCTACCATGGGCTCATCGATGACCAGCACTTTGGGATTGTGCAGCAAGGCGGCGGTGATGATGATGCGCTGCCTCATCCCCTGCGAGTAATCTTCCGCGCGCCGGTCCAGCCACGAGCCGATTTCAAATTCGTCCACCAACTCTTTGATTCGTCCAGCAACGGAGGAATGGCTCATTCGATACAAGCCGGCGGTCAGGTACAGGAACTCCCTGCCGGTGAGCTTCTCATAGAGAAATGGCTGGTCGGGAATATAGCCGGTCGCTGTCTTGGCTTCCATCGGCTGTTTTTGAATATCAAAACCATCGATCAGAATCCGGCCCTCCGTGGGGGCGTACAAACCAGCCATCATCTTGATCGTGGTGGTTTTGCCGGCGCCGTTCGGTCCGAGAAACCCGTAGAATTCACCGGCTTTCACCTCGATGTTGAGGTTGTCGACTGCGGTGAACGAGCCAAACTTCTTCGTCAATTGAATAATCTGAATCATCCCGTTACTTCATTCATTATCTAGCTGTGTAATGTTTGAAATTTTGCTGAAAGAAGCAAGCTTGAGAATCGGCCGCTGGCCAATCAGTCGAGAAAAATACGTTCAGACTTGACATCGCATTTGTTTTAATGACTGAGAGTGCAGATTCGCTGGTGGGAAGCAGTTGACTTTGTCCCTATTTTTCCCAATCTTTGGACCGCCACATTTCCTGATAGTTCCGGATCGCGGATATCCGGGTTTCACCCCCGGCCTGGATTCGAACCCTGTTCTTTGTCCCATTGTTCCTGAGTCAGCCCCGATGTTCCGCACGCTTCTGCTTTCCTGATGAACAACACCGCGGGGTTCGCAAAGCAGTTCTGCCCAAGAGCGGCAAAAAAGTATCCACGTACACTCATAGAAAGGTCGCTTTGATATGAAGCACAGGTCAAAACTTATCGCAATAATTCTTCTTGTCCTCCTTCTGCCGTCGTGGCGCACGGTGTATGCGCAATCGCGCCCGGGCTCATTTACCTGGCAGAATCCCGTGCCGCAGGGAAATACTCTCAACAATATCTGCCTTGTGACGGACAGTTTTTTCGTTGCGGTCGGCGAGATGGGGACGGTTGTCCGGTCGACGGACCAGGGTGCAACCTGGAGCGTGACGCCAAAAGTGCTCGGCAGTTCGGCGACGCTGAGGAGCGTTGATTTCGTGTCGCGCACGGAGGGGTGGATTGCCGGCGACAGCTCGACAGTTCTTCATACGACGGACGGAGGCGATACGTGGACGCGCAGTGTCCCTGCCGACGGTGGATTCATGGTCAAGGATATTCGATTTCTCAATCCGATGGTTGGATGGGCCTGCGGCACGTCCGAGTCGGGGTTTCTCTGGAAGACAACAGACGGGGGAGCGAACTGGACGACCATCGAAGATTTCGACATGCCGTTTCAGCAAATCATGTACCTAAAGGACTCTGTTGTCATGCTGTTCGAATCGGATGGCGAGATTCAGATGTCCGTCGATTCCGGCAAGACATGGCTTGCGGACGGCCGGGGTGTGACGTATAAAGTCCCTGGGGAGATGAGTGTCGTCAATCCGAACGGCACGATCTGGGGACTGGCGGAGGGCGTTCTCGAGCGCTCGACCGACGGCGGCTCCACCTGGCAGGAGGGCGGCCCGGAGGATATATCGGCGACCTCTGTTTCATTCATTGACGCGGCGCATGGCTGGGCCGCCTCCGATGATGTCGGTGAGGTCTACATGACGGCAGACAGCGGTGCAACATGGAAGCGGGACACGATTTTCAGTTCGTCGCTGAGTTTCACGACGATGAATCGCATCCGGATGCGCGCAAGCGGTGTCGGAATGCTCGTGGGCATCTACGGGCTGATGGCAACGACGAACGATTCCGGCCGCACGTGGCATCTGCAGGCGACTGAGAACGGATTCGGCATCGGCGAGATACAATTCCTTTCTCCACTCGAGGGCTGGGCGGCCGGCGGCCGGATCCATCACACGACTGACGGAGGCGCCACCTGGATAACTTCTCAAACGAATTACAGGGCCAATACCCTGTCGTTCAGCTCTCCACTCTGCGGATGGATTGGATGCGACGTGGGGGTTTGGCGCACGAGGAACGGGGGCGCCGATTGGAGCCAATGCGCTTCCGGGTCATCGATTTCCATCGCCGCTCTCGACTCACAGAATGTGTGGTGCGGGACGCATAGCAACCTGACGCGCACAACAGATGGGGGAAATCACTGGACAACCATCATGAATCATTCTATTTCTTCAATACAGTTTCTCAATGCGGATACCGGCTGGGTCGTAAATTATGATTGGTCAAGCGACAGTTCAGTGTTCCGAACGAGCAATGGCGGCCAGACATGGCAGTGCGCCAATCTGGACCATCCGATTTCGCTCAGATTCGTTTCCCCGACGACGGGGTGTGCGGGCGGCACGTCGGGGCGCATCTGGAAAACGACGGACGGCGGCGCAACCTGGTCGCTGAAGCATGGTCCGACGACCGAAAGTTGGTACATGCACCGGCTTGCCTTCTCTTCCCCCATGGTGGGCTGGGCGGTCGGGTATATCGGAAACGGACTGGGTGACTACATCCTCCATACAACGGACGGAGGGGAGACGTGGGCGGAGGTCCCGTCGATCAGCAACAACGGCCTGTTCTCCGTGTGTTTCGTGAACGACTCGACAGGCTGGGTGGGTGGATTGGACGGGGAGATGATGAAAATCTATTATCCTCCGGAAGGGGCGGAGGGAGTTGTTGGCAGGCAGCAGGTGTCGCCAAGAGTGTTCTGGCTGGGGCAAAATTATCCGAACCCGTTCAACCCGACGACGGAATTCGAATTTCGAATTGTCAATTTCGGATTGGTCACATTGAGGATCTATGATGTTCTTGGGAGGGAGGTGGCAACGCTGGTGAACGGGGTGAAAGAGCCCGGGGAGTTCACGGTGAGCTGGGACGGAGGTGGCATGCCGAGCGGAGTGTACTTCTATCGCCTGCGTGAAGAGCCGGCCGGGGCGAAGGGCACAGCGTACGAGGCCGTCAGAAAGATGATGCTGTTGAAGTAACCTTGACAGATGTCCGATTTCCGCCGGCTTCACTGCACGAAACAGCTGTTCCGTGAAGTGCAGAGGCGGATAGAGCGAATCGGACTCTACTTGGTCGGGAGCAAACCTGTCCGCCATCTTTCTTGACCGCCGGTTTTTTGGCGGTATGGCGGAGATCCCTCCCGGAGGAGACCGAGGGAAGCGTGTTTGGCATCGTGGAAAATGACAGGACAGCGAATTAATTTCAGCCCAAACCTTCCGAAGGTTCAGCGAATTGGCACTTCCCTTCAACCTTCGGAAGGTTGACCTGAAAAGACCACGACTTCACTCCGGTTTCTTGGCGTTAGAATCGGATTTCGAATCAGGTTTAGATTCCGGCTTCGGTTCGGTTTTCTTTTCCTTCTTCGGCTCGGACCGATCAGTTCCACCTTTGCCGGTCCTCTTGTAATCGGTTTGATAGAATCCGCTTCCCTTGAACATCAATCCGGCCCCCCCGCCGATGTTGCGCACGAGCGTTTCCTTGTGACACGAAGGACATCGCTTTAACGGAGCGTCCGTATTTCTTTGAAGCTCTTCAAATTCGTGCGAACATGATTTACAGCGATAAGCGTACGTCGGCATCAGAATTCACATTTCATTGTGATTTTCACATCAATTCCTCTTGAATATAACCAGTCATGGATTGATATACAAACTTACGGCCTGCGGGGCAGCATCCCGGTTTGCGTGACTGTTATATTCCCCGGCGCGCCAGAGATCCTACAGCGCCTACGGTTGTTTTCTATCAGAAATTTTCGTAAAATCAGTCGGTTTATCACGCGTGTCTACCACGCTCCCGCCTCCATAACTCTTCCGCCCGCACTGCGTTTCGGCGGAGGGTTCGGCGGGTACGGGTGTCGTTCCGTTCTTTGATCAAAATTCACAAAAACAGGAAATGTTTCTGGAATTAAGAGTCTCCGGGTGAGTTTCGGAGAAATAAATCCTATTCTGCCCGCCGACTCGCCTGTCCGCCGGCTTCACTGCACGAAACAGCTGTTCCGTGAAGTGCAGAGGCGGACGAGCGCGAGGCGAGTACGCGCCGGGTTCCCAACGTCAAACGATAAGAAAGTGAGGTTCATTGTTTCATGAATGTAAGCCAGCTTGCACGCTCGATCGCTGAGTCGCCGACGCTGAGGCTGAACGAGGAAGCTCGTCTGCTGAAAGAAAAAGGCGAAGCAGTAATCCATTTGGGAGCAGGTGAGCCAAAAAACAAAGCTCCGATAAATGCGATCTTAAGCTCGGCCGCCAAACTCACAACCGGTGATGTGAAATACACTCCCACCGATGGAATCCCATCGCTCAAAAAGGCGATCCTGCGGTACACGGAGGAGAACTACGACAGAATGGCGGCTCCCGAGAATATCATCGTATCCGCCGGCGCAAAGCAGTCCGTTTTCAACCTGCTCTACACGATCCTCAATCCGCAGGAGGAAGTGATCATTCTTGCCCCCTACTGGGTAAGCTATCCCGAAATGGTAAGGATGTGCTATGGCGTCCCTGTCATCGTCACTCCGGAGGACGGATCGTTCCACCCCCGCATGCAGGATATCGAACAGCGTGTGAGCTCGTACACGAAGGCGATCATCATCAACAGCCCCAACAATCCTTCCGGGATCATGTACCGGGAGGAGTTTCTCGCAGAGATTGTCGACTTCTGCGAACGCAAAGGCATTTACTGCATCATGGATGACATCTACCACAAGTTGCTCTTCGACGGGAAGAAACAGGTATCTGCGTACAAATACACGAAGAAGGATATCGAGAATTCGCGTGTCATCGTGGTCAATGGAATATCGAAACTCTACGGTATGACCGGCTTCCGCATCGGCTGGACGGTTGCCCCGAAGGAACTCGTCCAGATCATGATAAACGTTCAGGGACAAATCACGACGACCACGTCGGTTATTCTCCAGGCAGCGGCGGAGGGAGCACTCATGGGACTGCAAAGCATCGTCGACGGCTTGCGCCTCACCATCGAGAACAACCGGAACGTAATGATTCAGGAACTGGAATCGTTCAACGGTGTGAAGGTCACGAAACCCGACGGAACGTTCTATTGCCTTCCTGACTTCCGGGCGTACCACAAGAGTTCGATCGAGCTTTCAAACTTCTTGCTGAAGAAAGCGCTCGTTGTGACGGTTCCCGGAAAGGAGTTCGGCATGGAAGGCCACCTCCGGTTGAGCTACTGCGGCTCGATCAAAGAAATCAAACAAGGAATCGAGCGGATCAAATGGGCTCTCGACCCCGAATCACCGAATGAAATATACATTGGCGAACGGAAATTACTGAGGGATTGGGCATGAACAATTTACTGAACATCAAAACACCGGCACAGGACCAGGCCAAAGCCCGTAAGAGCGATTACGGACTCGCGAATCACGGCTTGTCGAACCTGAGCAACGTCTACTGGAACTTACCGACCGAATCGCTCTACGAGGAAATTGCCTTCAGGGGAGAAGCTCGTATCTCTCACCTCGGACCCGTCGTTGCGAACACGGGAAAACACACCGGCCGCTCGGCAAGCGATAAGTTCATCGTGAAGGAAGGAACCACGCAGGACAAAGTGTGGTGGGGCGAATATAATAGACCGTTCAGCCAGGATAAGTTCAACGAGCTCTTCAGCCGATTATCCGGCTTTTTGCAGGGCAGAGACGTTTTTGTTCAAGACTGCTATGCGGGTGCGGATCCCACGTACCAATTGCCCATCCGCATTATCTCGGAGAAAGCATGGCACAGCATGTTTGCGAGAAATATGTTCCTGCTCCCGAAGACGACGGAAGACTACCGGCGCCACGTGCCGGACTTCACGATCATCGCCTTGCCGTCGTTCCAGGGGCTCCCGCAAATTGACGGAACTGCGAGTGAAACATTTATCGTGCTGAATTTTGAACAGAAGCTGGGAATCATCGGAAATACCGCGTACGCCGGAGAAATCAAGAAATCGGTTTTCACCATCATGAATTTCCTGCTCCCGCTGGACGGTGTCATGACCATGCACTGCTCTGCGAATATGGGAAAAGAAGGAGATACGGCGCTGTTCTTCGGCCTGTCGGGTACGGGCAAGACGACACTCTCGGCCGACCCGAACCGAGGTCTCATCGGGGACGACGAGCATGGATGGAGTGACGAAGGCACCTTCAATTTCGAAGGCGGTTGTTACGCAAAGGTCATCGCACTCTCGCCGACCGCGGAGCCGCAAATCTACGCGTGCACGCAAAGGTTCGGAACAATCCTCGAGAATGTTGTCTTCGACCCCGTCACTCGCTTGATCGACCTGGACGACGCGACGCTCACCGAAAACACCCGCGCTTCATATCCTCTTGAGTACATCGACAACGCGGTTCCGGAGAAAGTCGGCGGTCATCCCAAAAACATCATTCTTCTCACATGCGACGGCTCGGGCGTCCTGCCACCGATCGCGAAGCTCACTCCCAACCAAGCCCTTTACCAATTCATCTCAGGGTACACGACGAAGGTGGCTGGAACAGAAATGGGTCTCGGTAAGGAACCGGAGCTGACCTTTAGCACCTGTTTCGGTGCGCCGTTCATGGTCCATCACCCGTATTTCTATGCCGATTTGTTGAGACGAAAGATCGAAAAGTACAAGGTGAATTGCTGGCTGGTGAACACAGGATGGGTCGGCGGGCCGTACGGAATCGGAAAACGCATCAGTATCAAACACACGCGCGCGCTTCTCAACGCCGCATTAAGCGGAAAGCTGTTAAACGTGAAGTACGCAACAGACCCGGTCTTCGGATTCCAGGTGCCTGCGACGTGTGAGGATGTTCCGGCGAGCGTACTGGACCCTTCTTCTTCGTGGAGCGATAAGAATGTCTACATGCAGAAGTACCGGCAGCTCGCTTCCCGATTCATCGAGAATTTTAAAAAATTCGAGGCTGGCTGTTCGCCGGAAGTGATCAAGGCCGGGCCGAAGTTATAGGGTGTAGAGTCCGGTCCCTTCACCGGACATTCAACCCCGTCCGATTTCCGCCAGAGGCGGACAGGTGTGCTCGCGACCCAAGTGCGAAGAGTCCTCGCCGAACTCATCCCCTTTGATCCCCTTCCCTGCCTGCCGAACGTCAAGGGATTGCAGAATCATGAGGTCAGTCCGGCAGGCAGGTCTACAAGTAGAGAAGGGGAGGTCGTTACTCGGCCGACGTCCCTCTCTAATTTTAGAGAGGGACCATAGGGTGAATTCGGAGTTGGTACGTTCCCAGACGAGAGCCTGGGAACAAGAAAACTCCCTCCCCGCCATGAAGTCCGTTTACGAAACGGACTCTACGGCTCTGGCCGATTACGAACCAGCCAAACAGACGGCAGGCAGGTCGGACTCTACGGCTCCGTCTGTTTACGAAACGAGAAACCTCTCAAGACTTGCCTCATCAGCCAATGCACCAAACGCCAATAGATTTGCATTTGGTAGCACTAAATGCTATCCGGAATGACCGTCCATTTTGTCGGTTTAAAGAAACTATTGGAATGCGTAACGATGAAGGGGGAGTGAACTGCGCACCTGTGCACGCTTGGCTGGGAGGAGGCTTCCCGACCTGACCGGGTTGTTGTGGATATACAAAAGTTTCTCTCGGAACATCATCTCCCAATTGACCAGAATGGGATGGTTCCCCTCCATCCAGACCCGGACATTTCCACAGAGTTATTACAGGAATAAAAGAAGAAGAATCACATTTGCGATTTATCGAAGGGGTTTTTATATTCCGTCGTTAATTCCCAGCGCGATCCGGAACTTGTTTCGCCGGCATCTTATTCGGCACATGAAAGAGTAATTGGATGTTATGCAGACCAATATAAACAATGTTAGCCGCCATCCAATTTAAAAGGAGTCACTTATGAAATTAAAACCAACGGTCAATAACCTTGAGAGTCTTATTTCAATTATATTAAAATGGACAGCTTATATAACGGGCTTGGCGGCATTAGCTGGATATGTTCTAAAATTTTATGAATGGGGGAACAAAGGAGTTTTTAGTTTTTTCTCGCAAAATATTCAAGGCTTGTGGATTTCCACGGCTATTTTGCTAATTCTTTTACTTTTTATCTGGGTATCAAGTTTACATAGACGATTCATTCGTGGTTTTCAAGATTCTTTCACAAAAGATTTGAGATTGAATTGGGATTATGAAGGTAATTGGAGGTGTCCTGAAAAAGGAACTCTTTTAGTAACGGGAGTAGCTGTGGGACCTCAAGATGGAGGTGGTATTACAAAAGTAGGTGCGCACTGGGAGAACTATACTTTATCTTTTTCCGCTCGCATTCTGAGAGATTGTCTAGGTGTTATAGTACGTGCACAAGATCTAAATAATTATTATATGTTTCAAATTCGTTCAGATATGATACGGCCTCATCGTCGTGTTGCCGTTCCTGTCGTTGCCGTTCAAGCAAATCAACAAAATCAACCTGCACCTCAAATTCACCCCGTGCAATTTACAATTGGTTGGCAAATTATTGATCCGCCAATGCCCCTTATAAAAAATCTTAACGACTGGTTTGATGTATCAATCAAGGTTCGGGGCGAATCTATTCATCTTCTAATAAATGATGAAATTGCATTCCAATCAGATTCTTTTCTAAAAATCCCGTCAGGGAAAATTGGATTTAGGAATAATGGTGCAGAAGAAGCTTTGGTGAAAAAAGTGAAAGTTATTTTAAATCATTAGGCAAGGGCGCCTAACCAGTCGCTCAAGCTGACGGAACCAGCCGTCGACGATTTGGCCGCGCGTATAGTCTACGATTGATTTGGCGGCACGTCGCCGCAGCTTCCTGTCCGCCGAAGTCATTCTTTTGACGAAGGCGGGTCTATCCACCGAAGTCGTTTTGTGACGAAGGTGGAAGCTCCGGTCCGTTGGGCCGCAAAACCCACTTTCTGTGGTAATAGCAAGGAGAACCAATGCCACTCACTTCGCTTCTGAAGCTAATAAGAAATCGCCAGTTCTTACCTGCTCTCAGAGTCAATGCACTGTACAAGCCTTTTTATA
>JBEKTW010000015.1:0-90490 GCA_049515655.1 Bacteroidota bacterium | reverse complement strand
CATCTACATCCTATGGAAGAAAAATGTCCCTTATGATCCAAACTACCGTAACAGCAACATACGGCATGTTTCAAACAACTTGATCGTGCAACCGACTTGACTCTTAACACAGTACCTTTGCGTTAAATCTTTTAACCGCAAAGAGCGCCAAGGAGGTGCAAAGAACGCAGAGGGTTTATCTCGTACCAAAATTCTATTTGGCAACGCTCTGGGCACGCAGGCTGAAGGGAGTTGCCGTGACATTGCTCGATTCGGCTTCCCCAGACCCACTCCGAACTCATCCCCTGCCCCTCACCGCCAAGGCGGGATCTTCGACTTCTCTACAAGTAGAGAAGGGGAAGCGCTTCCGTGGCCAGCGTCCCTCTCTAATTTTAGAGAGGGACCACAGGGTGAGTTCGATCGTGCGCAGCTTCAGGGTTGGATATAGAGCTTCCCGCTTACTCAAGAGGGGGTCAAGGCGTGAACGATACGACTTCGAACCGAGGTCTACCGACGCGGCTACCTTTCTCCCTCCGCGCGAAGTGACTTTCCCCTACGCCATAGCCCAACCAATAAGCACGGATGCAACTGTCCAGAGCAACCACAGGCCGAAGGTCGTTGCCATCGCGATGCTAATCGACTTCCCGGAGATCTTAGCCAGGCCGACTCCAACAATCGCAGTTTGCCAGAGTGTGAACACGTTGAGCGAGCCGAGCAGATTGTGACCGATATTGTGCGGGTCGAACGAACCCATGAGCAGCAATGAGCCGCCGGGAGTTGCATGTATCGACTCGAACAAATGCATCATGAGCAAGGTCACAATCGAACCTAGAATCCCGATCATCGAAGCTAGCCCTGAAATCTCAAGAAGCTTCTTGTAGTCGCCCCGTGATTTGAAACCCAGCTTGACGATGAGCCAGAGCACGAGCGGACTGGCAAAGAACAGGACTGATGTCCAGACAGCCGCGCCGAGCGTTCCGGTAATCATCATCAGGGGACCGGATTCCGTGAACTGCGTCGCCTGGTCCATCTGTTCCTGCGTCATTTTACCCGCTTCAACTTTTTTTTGCATTGCCTGCCGTCCGGGTTCGAGCACCTGTTCGCGCAATGTTGGATTACTGAAAAGAGCGATCGTCGTCAGCACCGCCAGGATAAGCATGCAGATGTAGGGTATGAGCCACGACGTCGTCTGGACGTTCGTTTGTACGACCTCGCCGTACAGTTCTCCCGGAGAAGCGAAGACGTTTGTAGCTACACTTGCGAAGTGACTTCCGCAGTTTGTTGCTCTTGTTCCATAGCTTACTCCTTTTTCTTTGGAAGATAGCTAATTCCCGATTATGTATCAAGAATATATTCAGTCGTTAGTGTATCGCGGTCAAAAGCGAAATCACTTACCCTTTGACCGTATTTCGGTCAGATGGTCGATCGCGAGGCCGGCAAAATTCGTCTCCATTGCGTAAGGCGACGGCCATTTGCGGGACGAGCTGCCCCCGGAAACGGGTTCCAGGAAGGAAGCTGGAGTTTCAATGGGGAAAAGATTGGAAGTACACTGGGGTCCGTCAACAGCCTACAGAATACATGACACTTTTGTTAGATCGGGAAGAAAAGGAGACAACAGCGATAGACCACTGTCTCTTCGCTTCAACTTTGCGTATCTAATATGCCGGCAAGAGCGTGGCAGCCGTAATTCTAGTTACTGCTTCCCCCCTGGTAGTATTGGCTCATGAGTACTCCGAGCGCGACAGAGAGTAGCTTGGCATCGCTCTTGTCGGCACGGGAAGGAATAAGGACGGGCACCTTTCCGCCAACAATGACATGTGCCAGCCGGTATCCCGCGAAGATCGTCGTACTCTTGGCAAGCATGTTCGCCGCCTCGATGGTCGGCGCGATGAGAATTTCGGCCTTCCCGGCAACCGGCGAATTGATGCGTTTTTCATTCGCGGCTTCGGTAGAAATTGCGTTATCGAGAGCCAGAGGTCCGTCAACCACGCATCCTTTGATCTGCCCCCGCTCATTCATCTTGGACAACGCGGCTGCATCGATTGTCGACGGAAGGCTGGCCGACACCATTTCCGTCGCGGAGAGAATCGCTACGTTGGGCTTGAGGTTGCCCAGCGCATGCGCGACTTCCACTGCATTGTTGATCAATTCAATCTTGTTTTTGAGGTCCGGGGCAAGTGTTAATCCCCCATCGGTGATCATGATAAGTTTATTCTCAACCCGTCCGGGATATTCGAAGACGAAAACATCCGAAAGAAGGCGTCCCGTACGAATTCCCGAATCTTCGGCCAGCAGAGCCTTCATCATTGTTGAAGTATCCACCCCGCCCTTCATGAGAATATCGGCCTGACCCTCTTTCACGAGCTCGATGGCAACCCGAAGGGCATTCTGTGTGTGCGGCTGGAGTATGATTTCAAGCCCGTCGGTACTCTTTCCCGCCTCCTCGAACTTGCTGTGAATAGTCTGCTCCTCGCCGATGAGAATGAATTGCGCCAGCCCCGATTCCTGTGCGGCGACGACAGCCGCAATTGTCTCAAGGTTATTCGGAAGAATGACCGCGACTTTTTTCCCGGGAATTCGCGCTGCCGCTTCGAGGAGCTGTTCAAAATTCTGGATCATGCTAATACTCCTTTGCCTGCTCTTCTCCCCGCAGCACGCGGAGTGCACCTTGAGCGAGCGAGCACATTTCATCTTCGCCGGGAAACACTTTCACCTGCGCGATAAATTTCACGCGTTCCTCAATCCAAGAGGTTACCATCGTGGACCGCGCGATTCCGCCCGTCAGCACGATGGCATTGACCTTTCCGTTGAGGACGGTCGCCATTGCCCCGATTTCCTTTGCGATTTGATATGCCATTGCCTGGTAGACTTCGAGAGCAACGGCATCTCCGGCTTTGATGCGGCTTTCAACTTCCTTCGTCGAGTTCGTCCCGAGATACGCGGCGATGCCGCCCTTACCCATGACCAGGTTACGAAGCTCTGCTTCGGAGAACTTACCGGAGGTGCACAGGGTGATGAATGGCTGGAGTGGAAGTCCGCCCGTGCGTTCGGGGGAAAATGGCCCGTCGCTTGCCGCGTCGTTCACGTCGATGATCCTGCCCGACCTCACCGGGGCGATCGAGATTCCGCCGCCAAGGTGTCCTATCACAAATGAAGATTGCTCCAGCGGTATCTGCAACTCTTCCGCCGCCCTCCGCGCTGCGGCGTGAATATTCAACACGTGGGATAGGCTTCGACGCTCGATGAGAGGATGCCCGGAATAGCGGGCGAGGGATTCAAATTCGTCAACCGACACCGGGTCAACGACATAGGCGGGAACCCGATACCGGGACGCAAGATCGTGGGCGAGGGCGCATCCCAGATTGGAAGCATGTTCACCCTGGAGATTCGCGCGGGCGTCTCTCAGCATTGTTTGATTAACGCGATAGACTCCGCCTTCCACCGATCGCAGCAACCCCCCCATGCCCACGACGGCGGAACACTCTTTGACATTTTCTTTCGTCCATTGTTTGCAGAGTTGCAGCCGGTAGGCATACTGTTCCCACACCGTCGAGAACCGCCGAAGGTCACCGACTCCGTGGGCGATCGTGTCCGCGCGCACAGCATGGTCGTCGTGGAATAGGGCAACCTTTGTTGAAGTTGACCCCGGATTCAGAACGACAATGCTGAACGGAGCGCTCATTCAAGACGGAACGGATACTTCTTCCACGTCCTTGACGAGAGAAGCCTGTCCGGACCTGGTGAGAAGGTACTTATGCATTGCAGCCGCGGCCTGTTTGCCGTCCCGCATGGCAAGTATCACCGTTGCACCGCCGCGCGAGAGATCTCCTCCCGCAAATATTCCTTCGCGACTCGTGCGCTGTTCCTCGTTGACGACAACCGTTCCGCGCTTGCTCGTCTCCAATCCCGGCGTGGTCGCCTGGATGATGGGGTTGGCTTTCTGTCCCACCGCCTCGACAACCGTTTGCAAGGGAATGACAAACTCCGATCCTTTGATCGCGATCGGTTTGCGGCGTCCCGATTCATCGGGCTCACCCAATTCCATTCTCTGGCATTCAATTCCGCGAACCCAGTTATTATTATCGCTCAGAATTCTCACGGGGTTCGTCAGCAGCATAAACTCGACGCCTTCTTCTTCCGCGTGATGGATTTCTTCCTCTCGCGCGGGCATTTCCTGGCGTGACCGCCGGTAGATGAGATAGGCGTGTTCCGCCCCGAGCCGGCGCGATGTTCGCACGGCATCCATTGCGGTGTTGCCACCGCCGATGACGGCCACCTGCTTGCCGATTTTGATGGGCGTATCGTAATGAGGAAAATCGTACGCTCGCATAAGGTTCACCCTCGTGAGGTATTCATTTGCCGAGTAGACTCCGCTTAAACTCTCTCCGGGGATGCCCATGAATGTCGGTGTTCCCGCGCCCGTTCCGAGGTAGATCGCGCTGAAACCCCACTCGTTGAACAATTCATCTATCGTGGCTGTCCGGCCTACGACAAAGTTCGTGTATATTTCCACACCCAGGTTTTTGATGCGGTCGGTCTCGAGGTCGAGGATTGCCCGCGGCAACCGGAACTCCGGAATGCCGTATCGGAGCACACCGCCAACCGCGTGCAGCGCTTCAAAGACTGTCACTTTATAGCCGAGCTTGGCAAGCTCCGCCGCGCAGGTGAGTCCGCCGGGTCCCGAACCGACAATCGCGACCTTCTGGTCCCGCTGTCTCGCTATCGTTGGGGATCGAAAAAGGTTATGCTGCATTTCGTAGTCGGCGACAAAACGTTCGAGCTTTCCAATTGCAACGGGAGAATGCTTCTTCCCCAAGGTGCATATCTCCTCGCACTGCGATTCCTGGGGGCAGACACGTCCGCAGATTGCCGGGAGGTAGTTGGCCTCACGGATCTTGTTCACTGCCCCGACAAAATCACCCTTCAAGGCAAGTTGAATGAACCCTCGAATATCAATGCCGACGGGACATCCTTCGACGCAGACGGGGTTTTTGCATTCCAGGCATCGGGTGGCCTCGACGCTTGCACGCTCCTGGTTCAATCCCATGGAGACCTCGAGAAAATTCCTGGACCGTTCCGCCGCGTCTTGTTCGATAGACAGTTGACGCGGAATTTTCATCCGCTCCGATGGTTTAAGGGGATTAACGTAATTCATACATTATCCCCGTATGCAAGTCAATAGATTCGTTGTGAGATGCGGTGTCCGAAATGCGCTCGAGGTCGACGTACGTTCTGTTGCGCATGATGAGTTCATCAAAATCAACCTTATGACCATCAAACTCAGGTCCATCTACACAGGCGAACTTCATCTGTCCGTCAACGGTCACCCTGCACCCGCCGCACATACCGGTTCCATCAACCATAATGGCGTTGAGACTCACATATGTTTTCGTCCCATAGCTGCGCGTGAGATTTGAAACAGCTTTCATCATTGGAAGCGGTCCGATGGCATACACCGTCGAAATGCCCGCGGGCGACTCAAGGAGGTCCTTCAGTTGGTCGGTTACGAACCCCTTCCGGCCGTACGAGCCGTCATCGGTGGTAACAAAAGTATTGTCGGAGATCGCAGACATCTCATTTTCGAGGATAATTAGGTCTTTGGAGCGGGCACCAACAATAGAATAGAGTTTATTTCCAGCTTTCTTAAGTGCTTTTGCAATTGGATAGAGCTCGGCCGTCCCAACTCCGCCGCCGACGCATGCGACAGCGCCGTGATACTCAATAGGGGTGGGATTGCCAAGCGGGCCGACCACGTCGACCAGCGAGTCTCCGGCTTTCTTGGTCAAGAGTAACTTTGTAGTCTTTCCGATTCCCTGGACGATGAGCGTGATCGTGCCCTTCTCCGGGTCGCCGTCAACAATCGTCAGGGGAATTCGCTCACCTGTTTCTAGCACTCGAATGATGACAAAGTTCCCCGCTTTGCGTTTCCGCGCGATGAAGGGAGCTTCAATCACAAACTTACCGAGTGTCGGCGCCAGATCCTGTTTTTCCAGAATTGTGTACACCTGTTCTCCTCAATGGTTATACGTGTTCTTTGCGACGTTGTCCATCCACGGCCGATGTTCCTTCTTCATGGTAAACGCAATCATTTTTCTCTACGAGACCAGCGGGGGCAACTTCGCCATGCTTGCACGCAGTTCATCATACTCCTCTTTCGTGAGCATTTGTTTTGCCATGGGGAAGACCACCTCATTTTCTTTTGTAATGTGACTGGTCAAATGCTCTACAACGGCCTCCGCAGACTGGACCAGCTCGACGATCGAAGTCCCGTGCAGCCGCCCTTCCTCAATATCTTCGACTGTCCGGATCAATTGTTTGAACGCAATCCACAATTCCCGGTGCTCATTCCGCATCACCTGTGGTGCTCCGGTGACATGACGGTCCATCATCGAGAAGACATATTTTTCTTCCTTCTCATCGTGCTGCCGCATGACGGTATCGATGAATCTGATGGTTGCGGCAATTTGAGTATATGCCTCATGCGAAAACCCGTTGGTTTGGATATACTCCGCCGCGTTTTCCATCCTTGCCAGATGTCGAAGGCACTCATTGTGTTCCTTCGTCAGGATTTCGATCGGGTCGAGCACGTCTCCGGTGGTATGCCGGATTGTATGTTGTTCGCTATGTTTCAATCTTTTTGGACCTTACTCTCATGCTTCACGGGTTGTGAATGTGCAAGTCCCACTCGACATCATCCTGCGTGATGAGCTCGTCGACGAACGCTTTGGGTTTGACCGTAAGGACCGGAACGGGCGAAAGCCGAACTATCTTCTCCGCGATGCTGCCCATCAACATGTGCGCGACTCCGGTGCGCCCGTGGGTTGCAATGATGACAAGGTCAATCTTTGCATCCCGCGTGTAGCGCAGGACCTCGCGGTGCGGGTGACCGCGCCGGACGATCAGCCGGAGAGACTTGTGGTCAATCCCTTGCTCCGTCAGGAACTCTTGCATTTTCCTCTTGAGGGTTGCTTCGCGGATTCGATACGAAGCTCCCGTCCGCTTCTTAGAGGTTTTCGACGGACGTTTTGATGCATCCTCGACGACGTGAATCAGATGAACTTTCGCCCCTGTCAGCAATGCGAGGGTCAATGCGTGCTCGAAGGCAACGGCAGAAAGCTCTGACAAATCCGTAGTCACAAGGATATTTTTTATACTGTACGGGGTCATTTTCATCAACTTCCTGTTCTATATTTATAGCAACTGATATGCCACCCTACTTCCGCTTGCCAGGATGCATCAAATCCAAGGGAAATTCGAGAATGGCTGAAAATCATTCATTCAGAATAGCTTAGAGCCTCTCGTTGGGATCTCATTTCTCAATGGTGAAAAAGGGCTAATTCCCTCCTTGCAGGTTTGAGAAATGAAAGAATCTGGAGGAAATTTTCAAACGGTATCTCCGCCCGGAGAAAACAGACTAAATGCTCATTTTCTCCATCAGTTTCTTTCTCGTGAAAGGTATCAATCCACCCGCGTCAACGATGGCTTGTCGCGCCGGCGGCAATTGGACGACCGAAGCGGTTTTTCCCGTTGACACATTCGTCAGTTTATCCCGTTCGACCTTTAGCTCATCACCTTCGGATGCTTTGACGCCGCGGGCTTCTACGAGCTTCAAACCGAGATTGATGGAGTTTTGCAGAAAGATTCTTGCAAAACCTTCCGCGACAACAATGAGATCATGCCCTTTCAGTGCCGACACGGCCTGCTCACGCGATGACCCGCAGCCGAAATTCTTCCCCGCGACAATGACGCTGCCCGGTGGAATTTGTTTTGCTTTCAGCTTTGCGTTGAACTCAACAAGATCTGCAAACGCATACTGCGGAGTTTCCGTCGGCAGGACGGTCGCCATGTACCGTCCGGGATATATTACGTCGGTTGAAACATCATCACCCAATTTCAAAACTACAGTTGCCATTTTTAATCTCCTTTCCGGGGATCAGTTATTACTCCTGTCAGCGCCGAGGCCGCGGCGACTGCGGGCGAGCAGAGATAGACCTCAGAGTTGGGATTGCCCATCCGGCCCTTGAAGTTTCGATTGGTCGTTGAAAGAGCCACTTCACCATCCCCCAGAGCGCCTTCGTGGACACCGAGACACGGACCGCAACCAGGATTCATCACAACAGCGCCTGCCGATATGAAATCATTGATATATCCGCGCTCAAGTGCCTGCCGATAGATCTTCCCCGAGGCGGGAAAGATCAACATGCGTGCGTTCTTTGCAATCCGTTTCCCCTTGATGATGCTTGCGGCAACGGCCAGATCATCGAGGCGGCCATTCGTGCACGAACCGATGACGACCTGATGAACTTTCTTGCCGGCAACCTCTTCAATCGATTTCACGTTATCGACTGTATGCGGGCATGCAATTTGCGGCGTGAGCTTCGACACATCGATGGTGATCGTTTGGTCATAGTGTGCATCGGGGTCGGGCTGAACCAACTCCAGCTTTTCCTTCACTCCTGCCTCTTCTTTCAGATAGCGTGCGGTTTCAGCATCTGCCGGCACAATGCCGGATGTCGCACCCGCTTCGACGGCCATGTTGCAAATGACAAGGCGACCCGATGTCGGCATGTTGCGAATGGTCTCGCCCTGGAACTCGATTACTTTGAAGTTCGCACCCTCGGCGGTCATCTTGCCGATGAGATGGAGGATGAGATCCTTGGGGCCGACAAAATCCGGAAACTTCCCGACGACGTTCACCCGAATTGTGGCGGGAACCTCGACGTTCAGCACCGTTCCCAACGCCCATACACTCGCCATCTCCGTCGCACCGATACCGAAGGCGAAGGCACCGAGCGCGCCATGGCTCGTGGTATGCGAATCTGTTCCCACAACCACGGAGCCGGGCCGTACATATCCATTTTCCGGCAGAATTTGATGGCAAATGCCGCCGACGTCGCCGCGGATATCATGGAATTTCAGGATGTCGTTGGCAGAGACAAACTCCCGGATCTTTTTCTGGTTCGACGCTGTCTTTGAAGATTCCGCGGGAATACGGTGGTCAAAGATGATCGCAATTCTCGATGGATCCCAGATCTTTGGCCGGAGTCCCGTTCCCTTGTAGATCTCCATGAATTGATTCATGACCAGCGCGCCATTCTCATGCGACATGGCAAGGTCAACTTTCGGCTCGAGCACGTCACCAACCTTGACCGATGTCTGTCCGGACGCCTTCGCCAGGATCTTTTCAACGACTGTCATTCCCATAGCTTCTTTCCTTAGAATAAAATTAATAGAAGTACGGCCAGTCTCCTGTACCTCAAATAAGTTGAATAAATTCTTGGAACCGTGTGCCGTTCACTACCCTCTCCCCTTTAATTCCCCTCTCCCGAACTCGGGAGAGGGGAAAGGGGTGAGGGTTAAAGGCCGCAAAACTTAATCAATCTATTTCCGAGACAGTACGCTAGATGATTTTTTTCTCTCTGAACTTTTGGATCTCTTCCTTCGTGTACCCCACGCCCTGGAGCACCTCATCCGTGTTCGCGGACAGACGTGGCGGGGGGGAATCGAGAACGCCGGGAGTTTTTTCCAACCGTGCGGTGAGATTGAACAATTTCACCTCTCCGATTCCCTCGACGTTGATCGATTGGATCGTCCTGCGGTGTTGAATCTGCAATGCGGTGAGAGCTTCTTCCAACCCCAGAATCTCACCCGAGGGAACGTCTTTCGCGTTGAGCGCCCCCACCCAATAACTCGTCGTGTTGCGCATCAATTCTTTTTCCAGAAGTGGTGTAAGGAGCCGCCGGTTTTTCTTTCGCGTGTCTCGTTCCTGGAATCGCGGATCCGTTTTGAGTTCGGGCACACCGAGAACCTCGGCCACCGCTTCCCACTGTTCCTGTTTGTTCGCCGCAATGTTGATGTGGCCGTCCTTCGTCTTGAACGTTCCCGATGGCGCCGCCGTAAAGTTGTCATTCCCCATCAGGACGGGTCGTTGACCGCCAATAAGGAGGTTTGCCGCGACCCAACCCATCAGCGGCATGATGGAATCGAGCAGGGCGACATCGATGAACTGCCCTTCACCGGTTCTCTCACGATGATAGAGTGCCGCCATGATCGCGAAAGCCGCATTGAGTCCGCCGACCGTATCGCACACGGGAAAGCCGGCGCGGAGTGGATTCAAGCGTTCGTCGCCGTTGATCGCCATCTCGCCGCTCAGCCCCTGAATGATCTGATCGTACGCGGGTTTCATGGCATCGGGTCCCGTCTGACCAAATCCGGAAATCGCGCAATAGATAAGTCGCGGATTAATTTCAGATAACACTGTATACGACAACCCAAGGCGGGACATGACGTCAGGGCGGAAATTTTCCACGATGACATCGGCGGTTTTTGCAAGTCTCTTGAAAATTTCCTTCCCTTCGGGGGTTTTCAGATTCAGAGTCACCGACTTCTTGTTGGCATTTTGCGCAAGAAAGCTCGTCCCTAACAGCATTTGATTGTACTTCGGTACACAACCAAGCTTACGTGCGAGGTCGCCATCCGTTGGATTTTCGATTTTTATGACATCGGCTCCAAGCAGGGCAAGATGCAAGGTTGCAAACGGACCCGAAAGCACGTTGGTCAAGTCAAGGACACGGACACCCTGGAGTATTTTCATGTATGACCTCTATCGTGGATATGATTTCATCGCCGGCATTCTCTCACGATGCGATCGGTCCGGTCTTATACACAACTCCGGACATCTCCCGGGCAAAGAACGTCGCCACATCGTTTGCGAGAGCTATGAGTTTTTGCAGGTCAATATCGGGTCGAAGGTGCATGCGGTGAATCATATGGACGAAATCCTCCGTGCACACATTGCCGCCGGCAATTTTTGTGAACGGGCAACCTCCGAGACCGGCAACGGACGACTCGAAGTTCTGAACCCCCACGTTCATTGCGGCGTAACAATTCGCAAGCCCGAGGCCATACGTGTTATGGAAATGGCACGCACATTCAACCGAACCGTCGAGTTTGAATATCGCTTCGTACAATTTCTCAACCTGGTCCGGCGTCGCGTGGCCTGCGGTATCGGCAAGGCTGATGCTCTTCAATCCGGCATCGAGATAGTTCCGCACGATGCCGAGCACGCGCTCCGGCGGCACATGCCCTTCGTACCCGCAGCCAAAAGCAGATTGCACGGAAACCTGCACTTTCGTGCCCGCAGCGGCTGCTCTTTTTGCCATAGCGATGATACGTTCGGTCGCCTCGGCGACGCTCATCCCGGTGTTCTTCCTGCTATGTGTTTCGCTCGCCGAAACACCCATGCAAAACATTTCCACCCCGCAATCAAACCCGCGGTCGAGACCTTTCTCGTTCAGCACCAATCCCGAAAACACGACATTCTTCCTTTTTGCCGGGTGTTCTTTGAAATAGGAAAACAGCTTATCGGTATCGGCCATCTGGGGAACCTTTTCGGGATGCACGAACGAGCCCACCTGGACGATGTCGACTCCGGCGTCTATGAGACCTTCAAGCCAGTCGATCTTACGATCCATGGGGACCATCGTCTTCTCCATCTGGAGTCCATCCCGCAGTCCAACTTCATGGAGAATAATCTTTTCCGTCTTCATGTCTTTTTCAGAATCATCATTTTCCAGAAATCCCAGCGGCGGACTGAGAATATGCCGCCGTGAGAGGAGTCAGAGTTTAGCAGCAATCGCTTTTGCCATTTCGATGGTTGTGTTGCGCCCGCCCATATCGTACGTCCGGACGACACTTTCCTTGATCACCTGGGCAACCGCCTTTTCCAGCTTCTTGCCTTTCTCGATTTCCCCCAGCCAGTCCAGCATCATCTTTGCGGCCAGGATTGTGGCAATCGGGTTGACTTTGTACTGTCCGGCGTACTTCGGTGCAGAACCGTGTGTCGGCTCGAATACGGCTAATTCGGTCCCGATGTTGCCCGAGCAGCCGAAGCCCAATCCTCCGACCATCTGAGCACACAGATCGGAAATGATATCGCCATAGAGATTCGGTGCGACGAGCACGTCATAGTTGAATGGATTCTTGAGCAGCCACATCGTCATCGCATCGATATTCGCATCGTCCATTTGAATCTCGGGAAAGCCCTTCGCAATCTCCTTTGCGATCTCGAGGAACAGACCGTCCGTTGCCCGCACGACATTCGCCTTATGGACAATCGTTACTTTTTTCCGACCTGACTTCTTCGCGAATTCAAATGCCGCACGCACAATGCGCTCGGAGCCTTTCCGCGTATTGATCTTGCAGGAAATTGCGTACTGGTCCCCGGGGAGATTTTTGAACGCAGAAAATGGCTTCGAAATTTTCGAAAGGAGTTCAGACAATTCGGGAGGAACCTGATTGAACTCCACCCCGGCATAGAGGTCTTCCGTATTCTCCCGGAACACAACCAGGTCGATGTTCTCCTTGTAGTTCAATGGATTCCCGGGATACGCTTTACATGGGCGAAGACAAATGTAGAGGTCGAAAAGCTGCCGCATCCGGACGATGGGAGAACGATAAACTAATCCCTTTCCCTTCAACGAAGGCGCGAGTTCGGCTTCCGCGGCTTTCACGGGTTTTGATGTTATAGCCCCGAACATCGCAGCGTCAACCCTATTCATCAAATCAATGGTGCGCTGCGGCAACGCATCCCCTTCCTTGCACCAGAAATCCCAGCCGATATCGCCGTGCATGTACTCCGCATCCAGGGCCATTTTGTCGAGAACTATTCTCGCGGCTTCCAGTACTTCGACCCCGATACCATCACCGGGGAGCCATGCTATTCTATATTGTGCCATAAGATGTGTGCTCGTTTAAGAAAATCTGAAATAGTGAACTCGGTTTCTTTATGAGGTTGTTCGGAGCACGCCTGTCGCTGTAGCTCTCTTCCACCGTCACCGTTTTCATTCTCACACGCGGGCTTTCCGGCACCTCTCTGATACATTAATCAATGACTATGCCACTGTTCCTCTCCAGACAGGAAAGAAAAAAGCCATTCCGTGGGGGGAATGGCTCAAGACCGGCAGAATGCGCGTTCAGCTTTTCAATTATGACAAACTACTTCGTGCTTCCTTTCACAGTTGAGAATGGAAAATCGTTGTATCTTGCCCGAAGACGTCTACTTTTCCGTTAATGTGTTTCGTCGAGTCGATGATGTTGCCGCTGAAGTCCACAACCCCGGTGTGACACTGAGCGCACTTGTCTGCCGTCTGGAGGTGCCCAGCCGGCGGCAAACCGTGACAACTACTATCGCACGCAGATTCGGAAGAACCTCCTGTCCATGAAGGAGAATAGTTTGCGCCTGCCATGACCGTATCCTTGAACGCCCATTGGTACGCAGAAGTCGATTCCTCGTGACGCCAGTTGCCGTGACAGAATGTATTGCTGCACTTGCCCGTTGTTACGTCATACGACGGCGCTGGAACAAACGTCCCGCCGGCTGTTTTCAACGTGCCGAGCGGACCGTTGAAGTGTATCTCAGCATGACCGGTAGAACCAATGTGCCCGGCTTGATACACCGACGAGGGAACATTATGGCACTCGGAGCAGAGCAACGGTGAGGCGAGAGAGCTTCCGAGCAGATGAGCCTGATGCGCACCGACGCCACGTGCAGTTGTCGACGTATTCCCGCTGAGATCTCTTGGCGGAGCCGCGTTGATTCCACCGTGACAAGTTGTGCAGTTCTCGGGACCGTTTGGTTTTGTGTGGCACGTCAGGCACGAAACGTTCACTCGTCCTCCTGCGTAGGTGACTCCGTGGCACGTCTGGCATTGACGCATATCCCATCCCGATGCCTGGATGAAATTTCCGTGGAGTCCTGCCGTTGTTGAATCTGTCCATCCGGCGCTGTGGGGATAGGATTTATGGCATGTGAAGCAGGACACTCCGGCCGTCCCGCCCCCAAGCGCGTCCCCATGGCATGGCGTGCAGTTGCTCAATTGCCATGCTTTTGCGCTCAAGAATTTGCCGTGAAAACTCGTCGAGTTGGTGTCGCCCCACCCGGCCGGATGAACCTGCACTTGACCGCTTGTCGGCGCCGGCAATCCTTCGTCCAGTTTCGTGCATCCGGGATGGAGCATAAGACCGGCAAGAGCAAACGATACACAGATGGATTCAAGCTTTCTCATGCAGTTATCGTACTCCGCCATTTCCTGTGTGACATAACATGCATGTCGGGTCATTTCCCTGCACGTCGTGGCACGACATACAGCTTTCGAGGTCGCGCCGGGCGAGCTCAGCATGCCGTCCGCCGCCGGACCCTTTACCGATGGTCGTGAACCCGGCCGCAATGTGCGATGCCGGCTTGAATTTCAGCTGGTTAATGTTGCCGCCGGCTTCGTGACACGTCACGCAAAACGTTTGTTGTTCGTGGCATGATGCGCAGTCGAGCGCCTTCGATTTTGCCTCCACGCCATGGGTGAACCGGTAATTCAGCCCATGAGCTTTTTGCAGTCTCAATTGCTTCGGTGAATCCTTTGCGAATGGGCTGGGTGCCGGCTCGGCCATTAAGTCTTTCGTGCCCGAGAAGCCGTGCAACTCCGTCCCCGTGTGGCAATCCTGACAGAAATTCTCCGAGTGACACGTTTTACAGGTTACATCTTTCATGCCCAGTCGGGTGAGCTTCTTGTGCTCTTTGCGGAAATCCGTTGTAAGGTGATCCTCGGGAACGAGCGTAACAAAGTCGCGATGGCAGGTTTCACAATTCGTTGAAATCTTTTTCTGCTCGTGACAGCTCACACACGCCGTCATCGCTGGCATGTTCCTGCTCGTTGCAAAGGTGACAGTGTCCGTTCCGGCGTGGCACGTTTCACAATTGATATTTTGTTTCCCTGCGTGGAGCTCATGAGAAAATATCAGTTCGCGTTCCGGTCGTTTTATCGGAAGAATATTATCCTTCGTCGTATGGCAATATGTACAATTGCCCGCAACTTGCTCATCATGACACGTCTTGCAGCTTTCGTGATTCGGCAGAAGATTATCCGACGAAAGCTTGCTCGCTTTGGCATCCGTGTGACAATCTACGCAGGCGATACTCTGCTCCCTTACGTGGAACGTATGCGAAAACTTAATAAACTTGGAGTGGTCTTCCTCCTGCCAGTATTTCCGCATAGGCTCTTTCATCGCAACGGAAACAGCGACGAACAGGGCCAGGAACAAAGCGGCAGCGATATACCTTTGCATCATTCGCTCGCCTCCTTGTGCTGGAGGAACTTAAAATTGTGATTAAACCAATAGTTCACGTTCACAAGCAGCCGGACATCATGACTGGCAATGTCGTTGTGCAGCCATTGCACCTGTGCGTCGACCGAAATGAGCGACGACGGTCGAACGACCGCGCCAAACGATCCGGCAAACACGTTGTCATCCTGGGTCGCTTCTTCACTCAAACGGTATTTGGAATAAGAAAATCCGACCGTGGGAACAAGCGTACGATCCAACAACGGGTACATCCCCTGCACATAAAATGAATTCAGGATGCCGGCATATCCGCTGCTACCCGCATAGCTGATGCTGCCGTAGTCTGCGTTCATTCCCACAGTAATACGCCGGCTGAGCGCGTCGACATATCCGACGTACGCGAATCTTCCAAACGCATGATAGGAAGGCGAAACAGAATACTCGATACCGCCCTCTAATTCACGAATCGGAGAGACCGGAAAGACTGTGAAGAAAGAATTAAAGGGAACATACGGCTCGCGATAGATGAAATCTCCCGTGAGCGCAAGTTGATCGGAAGTCTGCACGCGAGCGCCGAACTGTCCGCGAAGCGTGTACTTGGAATTCAAATCATAATCATACCGACTGTAAACAGAATACGCGCCATCCTGGTCGTAGCGGGCATCAACTCCCACTGCCTGCTGAGCCCGGGAATCCGGAACAATAAGCACGGTCGTTGGATTGAAAAGTGAATCCGGGCGTGTTGCCCAATAGCTCTCCCGTGGAATATGACGGTTCACATAACTGACACCAATCCGTGCCTGAGGAATCAACGTTGTGATGAGCTGGCTTCCAATCAAAAACTTTTGATCGAGGTCGCTGAAACTCATTGATTTTAGATCGGGTAGAACGTTCGCCCCCCCGTAGGCTGTAAACCAGACGCGTTCATCCATGCCCCGCGCCTTGATCAGGGCACCGTCCAAAGTCCCGTTGCCGACACCGGCAAAGACAGGAATTCTCCCCAGGCTGAGATCCATTGCATCTTCGATGTTTTTCCATCTCAGATACAGGTTGTTGATGCGAATAAGTCCATCATTACCAAACGACTGTGAAAAATTCGTAGCGCCATACATCGATGTGCGCAGTGAAACATCCCCTTGCGATACTTCGAGTTGCAGGGTCTGGAATCCCCGAGCCAAGGTCTGAGAAACGCCGACCGTGTCAAATTGCTGCCACGCATAAACGGAGGTGCTGAACCGGCCGTTGACGAGCTGAGCGTTTGTCAACGAGGAAACAGCAAGAAGGGAGACAAGAAGCAAAAACCGTTGAAAGAATTTCACCGTGATGGTCTTAGAGAGTTTTCTTTACTGTATCTGAATTGGCCTCGTACTTCGATGGACACTTCGTCAGAATGTCGCTCGCGTGAAAATACCCATCCTGATAGCGTCCCTTCACGACAATCGCATTGGCGATCTCAAAATTGTTCGGCTTTGCTCCATCAAAGACGACCTTCGTTTCCTGGCCGTTATCGTCTTTCATGAAGAACACAAATTGGCCTTTGTCGGCGTCAAACGTCGATTCCTTTTCCCTCACCCATGCACCTTTTACCTGCACCCTTTTGTGCGAAGACATTGCCGTCTGCATGTCCGTGTACTCAACATTGCTTTCCACGAATGAGAGTGCGCCGAACACCAGAGCCGCAACGATAACCACACTCGCGGTAATGATTTTGCTTTTCATCGGTTCACCTTATTCTTTCATGCGTTGTTCAAGTCGTGTAATCTTCTTGTCGATACGTACAAGGTACGTGAAAATTCCCAACCAGCAAATGAGAACAATGAGCAGGACGATGTACAACGGGTTCTGCGTCATGAATTCGTACATTGAATCTCCTTTTTGTTATTCTTCAACGATGGTTCTGATGAATATCGTAAACTTCCGCCATAAAATCAAACATCGGTCACGGCGCACATCCGGCTACCTGAGATATACCATTTTCTTCGCTGACTGAATTGTGCCCGCTTCAATCTTATACAAGTAAATTCCGCTGGCAACCTGATGACCGAACCGATCCACGCCGTTCCAGATAACCGAATGGTCTCCGGATTCCTGATGGCCGTCGACGAGCATCGCCACTTCCGCACCGAGCAGGTCATAAATGATGATAGTAACCCGCGTTGCCTTTGGAATTTGGTAGCAAATGACCGTTGAAGGATTAAACGGATTCGGATAATTCTGTTCCAGTGAAAAGTTCGAAACTACCGGAGCGGGTCTCAACACACCGTCCGGCACGAGGGCCGCATCCTTCAGGATCCAGCCGTCGTTGTCAAGAAGAACCGACGTCGGATCATGCGAAATCCCCACCGTGAACGATTGCTGTTGAGAATCATTGAACACCGTTACGACGGTATCCCAGCCGGAAGACGTGAACTTCAAATCAACCGGCATTGTGAAAAAAGGGGGATTTGCCGTTCCGGTGCCTTGACGGACGCGCACTGTCACGGTGTAACTATCCGAAGAGGGGTGTGAAGACCAGGAGTACGTGTACTGTGGATAGTTCTCACCGTAGATCCATTCGTTGAAAAAATAATCGAGGTTCTTGCCGGAGACATTTTCACACGCCGCCTTGAAATCCTCCGTCATCGCAGTGGAATACCTCAATGCCGGAGTATTCGCATAGTTATACATCGCATGAAAAAACGTGCTGTCTCCAAGGATATGCCTCAACATGTGCAGAACCGCTGCACCTTTCTGGTACTCGAGGTTGCCGTTGAAGATATTGCCCACCGAGGTTGTGTCTTGTACGAAAATCGTTCCCACCCCGCTTTTTGCCCCGGACATCTCGTCTTCCATAAATCCCCGGTATGAATCGACGCCGTATTCCTTTTCATAATAAAGCGCGGTGCAATACACTGCGAAGCCTTCATGCAGCCAGATGTCGGACCAGGTCCGGCAGGTAATCATATCTCCGAACCATTGATGTGCCAGCTCATGGGATATAACGTATTCTCCGAAACCGCTGGCGGAGACGGAAGTCATTGTCTGGTGTTCCATCCCCCCGCCCCATCCAAACTCCGAGTGTCCGTACTTCTCTTTGATGAATGGATACAAGCCGAACAGTCTCGAATAGATCGTAAGCATGTCAACCGTTCTAGGAAGATTTGCCCGGGCCTGCGACAGATCTTCAGGCAGAACGAAATTCAGTATTTCCATCGAATCGGTCGGCGAATATTTAAACCAGTTTGAAAAGGAAGCAAAATTCGTGAGCGCTACCGAAATAAGATAGGAAGAGATCGGGTATCGTTCTGCCCAGTGCCAGGTTGATGTCCCGTCTTCGTTGTTCAGAACGGAAATGAGCTTACCGTTGGAACCGACCTTGAATGTCGAATCGCAGGTTACGATAATGTCTGCGGAGTCCGCTTTATCGCCGGGAGAATTCTTGCACGGCCACCAATCTCTCGCGCCGTAGGGTTCGCTGAGCGACCAGATCCAAGCGGGTGTCCGACCCGTGTCGATCTCAAAGCTCCCAAATTCCGTCGGATGAGGAATGCCTTCATAAAAGACATCGACCGTGACCCGCTCGCCGGGACCGTAACCGCGGCCAAGTGCGATTCGAACAGAAACAGGATCCTGCTCAAACGATGAGGGAACCCCCTCAACTCTCACTGAATCCACTGTCATCGGTTTCATCAGATCCAGGACGAATGTATCAAGGCTGGCGTGACTCACAAAAGCGGATACGGTTACCTCACCCCAAAGACCAGCGGAAATCGAATGACCTGCCGCCATTCGCAGATTGAGGCGGTAGTAGGTGACATCGTAAGAATCGCCGGCGAGGCTTGCAACTGTGTTTTGTGGAGTAAGCACTTGGTGGCGCCGAGCTTCGGCGTCCATCAGACTCTTCTCCTGCTGGAGATATCCGCCGGATCGTTGCTGAGCTTCCGCAGAAG
Source organism: Bacteroidota bacterium (assembly GCA_049515655.1). Lineage (GTDB taxonomy): Bacteria > Bacteroidota > Ignavibacteria > UBA10030 > SZUA-254 > JBEKTW01. The sequence goes on along the minus strand of JBEKTW010000015.1, from coordinate 71,465 downwards.
CGACAAAAAGAGAGCAGCAGAAAAATGAAATGACCAGGAATCTCATATCTTCCAACAATATGCGTTAGCCTGAGAATCTAGCAAATTCCTCCACAAGGAGCAAGCTTCCAGTCCCGGCAGGAAAGGACTATTTTCTTCTCGGTCATTCGGTTCCATTTCGTAAAATTTGAATAATGAGTACATCTCCGCCCTTATCGAAATAATCAAGGCGTGGGCAGTCGTGAACTGACCCACGCCTTGCGGTTAATCTACCGGTTCTGTTGAAGAATTACTTCATGAAGATCATCTTCTTCGCTACCGAGTACGAACCGGCTTCCATCTTATAGAGGTAAATGCCGCTTGCAACAACATTACCCCGATTGTCATTCCCGTCCCATGTGACGGTATAATAGCCGACTTCTTCGTTCCTGTCGACCAGCGTAGCAACTTGCACACCGAGTGTGTTGTACACTGTGATTTTCACGTGAGCGACTTCAGGAAGTTGATATCTGATCTCAGTCCATGGGTTAAACGGATTCGGATAGTTTTGAGCAAGGGCGTACTCCCTTGGAGCGCCGTTATTCTCGCCAACACCAAGCACGACTACCGTCAGAGCGGGTGAATATTGGCTCTCATTACCCGAGAAGTCAAATGCAGATAGTTTATAGTAATACGTCGCACCGGCTGAAACATTCTGATCAACGTAGGATGTGTCGGATGTCGTCGCCAGCGGACTTGTTCCATGCGGGTTGAAATCGGGAGATGTTCCCCGGTAGACCGCAAAGTACTTGAAGTCCTGATCTAACGATATCCTCCACCCAAGGTGGACGGTATTTGCAATGATCCGTGCACCGATTCCGCTGGGTGGCGCTGGAGCCAAGTTGTCGACCGAATAACCGCTGTCCGGCATCGTACTATACACAACACCGTTGTTGGTTAATCCAGTCACATAGAAGTATGTCCACTTCATGCCCGCGCTGATCGTTGAATCAAACAGTGTCGGTGCAACAAAGGAATACATGCTCTGCTTGGCAGCAGGCACATAACCGACATACGTCCACACATATCCGTTGACGGCATACCGTGAACCGACCGTTCCTTTGGACAGCATCTCTCTGAAAGAATGGAATTTCACTGTTGACACGTTTGAGCTAGAGAGAGCGTCTTGTCTCCAAACACCATACTGTGTCACGGGATCAATGCTGCTCTGTTCCGTCGGGAATATATTCCAAACAATCTGAACCTGTTTTCCCTGATCGTTCGGAACATCTTTGATGGAGGCAATAGTCGCTGCACCGGCGACAAGTCTCAACTGCTCGATAGACGAGGTTAGCAATGCTGTTGCGTAATTATGGTTGTGAACGCCAAAGCTACCATCGTTGTTAACGAAATAGTAATTATACGCTCCTGCAATCTTTAACGGTGTCCATGCGTGATACGATGTATCATTGTGACTGCGAACGACACCGCTCTTTTGAGGCAACAACGTCGCAAGCGTATCAAGAAGGGCATTTATTTTGGCCTGACTCTGCTCGACGTAGGTCTGGGTGACCGGGGCAACTCCACCGGTACCATGGCACACACAACCGTTTGTGTTAAAGATCGTGTGCGTGCTGTCCTGGTCGTAGGCAACTTTGAATGAATGGTCGCCGAGCTTACCTACCAGAGAATCTGCCGGAACCGTTGCCATGTGACATGTGACGCATTTGTCGGTGATGCTCGAGTGCGCGGAATTGGGATACATGTATCCGGCAAGCTGCCATCCACTCCAGTTATCGATTCCGCCGGCGATGCCACCCTGCCCGTTGTACGGTATAGCACTCGCTCCTGCAAGCATAGGTCCCTGAGTATTACTATGTAAACCGCGAGAGCTGATGCGCGTCAGGTGGCATCCGGTGCACGCGTCTGCCAGAGATGCGCGACGGAGTTGCGCTGGATGGGATGCGTCATGGGGATCATGACAGCCAATGCAGCCGACCGGCTGAACATTCGTATACGGTGCTGCATCAGTGTTGCCGTCGATTGTCACATCGACGAAACCCTGTGAAGTGTGGCATTGGGCACAAGGGGCACGATTCATGGCCTCAATGTCCACGCCCTCCTCCGTGGAGATAGCATGGGCCGTCATATTCCATTGCTCGTTCTTCGTGTGATGCGGCGGGGCATCATGGCAGTGTCCGCACATCTCAGACGACCAACTCACTGCGATTTGATTCTTGTTCATTGCACCGAGGTGTAAACTTCCAGGTCCATGGCAGTCTTCGCACTGGATATTCGCCAACTTTGCAACTTCCGGATAGTTGGCCTTCATATAATCCCAGTTGCCGGCCTTTATCGTGTCGGGGAAATGCCAACCATAGGCTGTGGCGCGATCATCGAAGCCATTATTCACGGCCGTTGGAGTGGCGTTGTACCCCGTCGTGTGACACGAAATGCAGAAACTCATGTAGGCCCCATTCTTCCCATCAATGCTGTTCGAAAACATCGTCGCATGCGCTGTTCCTTGCCACGGTGTCACTTTGTCTGCCACCACGTTTCCATTATGACAAGCGCCGCACTCCGGAGCGGTTGGCGAATTGCCGATGATTGTCCCAACGCCTACATAATTTGCGGAGTTAATGTACTCCGTCACTTCAGCGCTTGTGCCATTCAACGTGGTAACGGTCAAGCCGATTTGATATTGACCTAATGAATCGGGAACGAACATCGCCGTAAAGCCTTTTAAGCCATTAGCCGTATCCGTCGCCCGAATAGTTGCAACCGAGTGGGCGGGGGCAGAGATGACTCGCCACGTTGCGCCAGTCAGCGTGTCGTAATGGAGTGTGCTCGGGACAGTGCCTTCCAAGGCAGCCGCTTCAAGCCACACCCTGCTGCCACGGCCGACATTCGGCAAGCCGTCCGATATTGCATTGAATTCGCTCGGATGGCTTGCGATCAGCCCCGTTGAGGCAGCCCTGATCACTATTCTTGCCGTCGGAACTGTCGCCATCGCAGTGCCAGTAACAGCAAAAATCAGCAATCCTACAAGAAAAACTGTAGTTGATTGCTTCATACTATGTCTCCTTTGTTTGTAATTGTTGTATGGGAAATTCAACTATGCGAATCATGTGCAAGCCTTGTGCCACAAAGGCGATCAGTTCTTGGGGCTTTAATTGAGGTTTTTTGCCGTTTTTCAGAGAAAAGCGTCACCTGAAACGGCATCGATGAAATGCATTATCAGTTATGCACTTGGAGTGGGTGAAATGGCGCAGTGTGGGTGTTGTCTCACAAATCCCTTGCGCACAACTCCCAGCAGATGCGTCTCAACTACAGATGAGCTGCCTCGCCAGATTAACCATCTCACTCAGATCGAAAGGTTTGTCAACAACGTAACTTACGCCCATCCTTTCAGCTCTCTCTCGTGCTGACTCATCCCCATAGGCGGTAACCATGATGACAGGGACCTGCTTGGGCCCACCCAGCCCAGCCCGGGCAACCTCAAAACCATCCCTGCTCGGAAGGTTCATGTCGGTGATGATAAGATCAAAGAAAGAATCTTTCAACAGTTGGATTGCCGCTTCTCCAGATTCAGTGGTCGTGACCTCGAACCCGGCCCTTTCCAGGGCATTTTTCAATGACCAGCACACCAACGGTTCGTCGTCAACGATGAGAATCGCGCGTTCTGCTTTTCGGAAACTTTCCTTTTTGTCGGTTTTCGTCAGGGGATTCATCCAGTGTCCATTCAAACAGAACTGCATGGAGTGCAAGATTTGTGCCAGTTGGAGAATCTAGCAAGGTCTGCACACACAAACAGAAAGAGGTAATTAGCTCGACTGGAGAGACGTGGGAGGGAAGCTGATGGTTCATCGTGAGTGAATTGACGCACTCAGTCCGAACTTGTATCGCCCGCGACAACGCCTACGTGAGTAGGCCATATTTCTTCATCTTGTAGCGAAGCGTATCACGGCTGATTTTCAACAACTTTGCCGCTCGAGACTGGTTTTGGTTGGTTTTTGTCAAAGCCTGGATGAGCGCTTGTTTCTCCAACTCATAAAGGGAGACATTCCCTGCTGCTGCTCCGAGTCCCGGGTCAAACGACGGCGGGGGGGGTTGATGAAGCCGTGGAAATTCGATATGGTGCGGTTGGATGACGTCGTCGTCCCACAACAGAATTGCCCGCTCCAGCACATTCCTCATCTCTCTCACATTGCCCGGCCAATGATAGCCGGAGAACAATTCCTTTGTTTCCTCGGCAAGTCGTTTGAACTCCTTATGGAATTTCGTGTTAAATTCCTGAAGGAAATATTCTGCCAACAGGACGATATCTTCACCGCGTTCCCGGAGCGGAGGCAGATGAACACTCGCCACGTTGAGCCGGTAGTAGAGATCGGCCCGGAACTTTTCTTCTGCCAGCCGCGATTCAAGAGATCTGTTGGTCGCAGCGATGATGCGAACATCCACGGTAATGTCCGAAGTTCCGCCGACGCGCTGGAACGATTTCTGTTCGAGCACACGAAGCAGTTTCACCTGAACTTTCAGTGAAACGTCTCCTATTTCATCCAGAAAAATGGTTCCCTTGTGCGCAAGCTCAAAAACCCCTTTTTTCTGATTTCTTGCATCGGTGAATGCCCCTTTCTCATGTCCGAACAGCTCACTCTCAATGATTGTTTCGGCCATTGCGGAGAAATTCACCGTGATCAACGGATTGTCCCGGCGGGCGCCCAGAAAATGAATGGCTTTGGCGGCTAGTTCTTTCCCCGTTCCACTTTCTCCCGTGATCAAAACCGTTGTCCCGCTGCTTTGGGCAATCCTCGTGATCGTATCGAATACCTTTTGCATTTGCGGAGAAGAACCGATCATGCCGCAGAAGCCATAGCTCTTTTCCTGCTGCCTGAGAAAATGCGCCATCTGCCGTTTAAGTCTGGTCGCTTCGAGTTCTCTTTCAATAACGATTTTCAATTCGTCGATGTTGACCGGTTTGGTCACGTAATCGACTGCGCCCAACTTCATAGCCTGCACGGCAATGTCGGACCGGTCGATCGCTGTAAGCATTATGACGGGCAGAACAACCCCCGAGCTCTTGATTTCCCGCAGGACGTCAATCCCCGTGCCATCGGGGAGAAGTTGGTCGAGAATCATGAGGTCGGGTTCACGCTCTTTGAGCAACGATAGCCCCTGCTTGGTCGTTTCTGCGCTCAAGACGCTAAAGCCCGCCTTTGTGAGTTCCTGCTGAAGGGACCAGCGGATCAGTTTTTCGTCGTCAACGATGAGGATAGTTTCGCCGCGCATCGTTCCTTACCCATGTTCTTCGTGCAACGGCATGACAAGCGTCACCGTTGTCCCCTGGTTGACCTGGCTAACGATTGAAATGGCTCCCTTATGCTGCTCGATTATGCGTTTGGAGATAGTCATACCGAGCCCGGTCCCTTTGTGCTTCGTTGTGAAAAACGGTTCAAACACACGGTCGGCAAGCTCCAGCGGGATTCCCTTGCCGGTGTCGCTGACACGGATCTTGACAAACGAGTCTTCCGGCAACGATTCGATGATAAGCGTGCCGGTGGTATCCATCGCCTGGAGGGCGTTCAGGATTACATTCCACAACACTTGCTGAACCTGTTTCTTGTCGGCTGAAATGACGGCCTTCTTATCCGACAATCTCAGTTGAATGTCAATTTGCCTTCCCTTGAGCTGCCGGGAAAGAAGCGAAACGGTTTTCTGGATCACCTCGTTGATGGAAAATTCCTCGTACACAGGGGGAGTAGGCCGGGCGTAACTCAGGAGATCGTTGACTGCCTGATTGACCCGGTCCAATTGTAGTTTCATCTCTTTGAGAACCTCTTTTCGTTCGTCTCCTTCGGGAACCTCGTGTTCAAAAACCTGCAGTGCCCCGAGCACACCGGCGACGGGATTTCGTATTTCGTGCGCAACACTCGCGGCCATAACACCGGTGCTCGCGAGCCTGTCGGCATGCTCCAGCTCTTTCTGGTGTAAGTCGTGTAATTTCCCGTGAGCCTCGTTCAACCTCCGCGTAAGTCTGTTGAACGCGACGATCAGGTCCGAAATCTCATCTTTTGAAGACGGGACCTGGAGCTGTGAAAACTGACCCTGCTCACCGCGTTCCACGCTTTCCAGCTCACCCTCGAGATGTTTGATCTGCCGATGGATACTTCTCATCGGCCGGACAATGACAAAAAGAAGAGTTATGATGATAACACCGCCCACTCCAAAGAAAGTACCGATGATCATGAGAATGTTCGTTGCGCGGTGTTTGAGCGCGGTTGCCCGCACTTCGTCCATCGAAAGTTTTACCGTCAGATAACCTCTGTTGGGCTCCGGCAGCGTGTGGCACCGGTAACACGATGGAGATTTGACGATCGGCGTGACTATGTACTCGTAGGTTGAGCCCTGCTCGGTTCTTGAAATAAATCTTTCCGAGGACCATTGAGCGGTATCGCCAAATTGCGCCAGCGAAAAGTCTTTCTCCTGATGGAGAGTATCCGTGCCGCAGTACACCGTGCCGTCCCGCCGCAGGATGAACACGTCGGCGAACTGATGGGAGGAATTCAATGCCTGGAGGAATTCGCGTAGGTGATTGTGCTTCTCTTCGGTCATCGCAGTGGCGAGAACGGCTTCGCTGACGGTGGCAATATCGTGGGCTTTTTCACGCACCTGCGATTCGAGCATCATGTAGCCGGTTTGATGGGCAACGTACACAAAGATACCCCCCGAAATGGAGAGTGCTGCTCCAACGGCGAAGAAGATTTTCTTCGCGAGGGATGAAAAGAGCTTGCTAAACATCGACCGCATACAGAACCGACACAACGAATATCCTATGAATCACATTGCGCATGGCCGCTCTCTTCCACACGATAAATATCAGTAAACTTCCGTGGTCGATATACAGCGAGAGTCGCCCACCTCATCGGGTAGGGTCCTGCGACAACGTATTCTTCGTCAGCCTGCGTTTCAGTGCAATGGCGGTTCCGGCAATGATGAGCATTACGCCAGTCCAAACAACCATCATCAGCGGTTTGGTGCTGATTTCAACCACGAGCTCTTGAACTGCAAGGGCGCCGGCGTGCTCATCAAAGCCGAGAAGTTCAAGCATTACTTTTTTCTGTTCCACGCTCATGCCCGTCAGCGCAACCTGCGGTTTGGCCGAGCCCTGCCCCATGTTGGGGACGGCAGGCAAATCTGCCGGAATGAGATTGCGCTCTCCTTGTTCATTGATCGTCATGGTCGGAGTGACTTCATGGGTTTCGCCCTGAAGGCTCACGTTCAGAACAGCCCCGACGGACATATTTCCCGGTTGACTGTGTTGGCCTGTTTCAAATCGAACGAATTCTATCTGGTATCCCCCAACGGTCTTCTTCTCGCCCTTTGTGATCTCCAGGGTTATGTGGGGACTTTCGACCTGCGACGATCGTAATTCAATCGGAGAGATATATAAATCCTTCATCGGAAATATCTTGATATCGGGCTCGCGAAGCATCGACTGATTATAGGTACTGAAAAACAACTTCGGATTTGCAGCGTACGTATTCCTTCCATCCGACACTTCAATCTGTATTTGTGTTCTCTGGTCGGAAGATAGTGCCGATCCTTTGAACGTGCACTGGTAGCCGAAAATAGTCTGGGGTTCATTGAGCCGCAAAACCGTTTGTCTGGTCTCGTCAAAGCTCCCGGAGCCGATGATTCCGATGAGGAGCAGACCTGTACCGATATGGGTGATCGGGCCACCCAGCGTCAACCAACCCGACCGATATTTCCGGAAGGCAATCACAACATTGCTTATGAGCCCGAAGGATGCCGACCCGACGAACGCGAGCAGTGCGGCCGTCGTCACTCCCGCGACATATGCGATGACACACGTGAGAACAGTCAACGAGAGCGGCATGGAAAGCCGTTTGGCGAACCCCCACTTGTTCTCTTCCGTCCACCCAAGAAACGGGGTGACGCCAAGCAACAACGCGATGCCGATCGCGACCGGGAGATTGACCTTGTTATAAAAGGAGGTGTCCACCTGCGATGCTTTCCCGAAAAGCCCGGTGAGAATCGGCGAAGACATTCCGACGAACGTGAAGAGAGCGCCCAGAACTAGCACCCACAAACCGAGTAACAACGTAATCTCCCTATTGAGTCCTGAGAGTGGAATCCTGGGGGACGTGAAGTCTCTGAACCGAACTGCGAACCATCCCAAGCCCAGGGCGGCGCCGACGACCATCACACCGATGAGGTAGTTGCTGATGCCGAGGTCGACGAACGAATGGACGGAGAAATCAGCCAGTATACCGCTGCGTGTCAGGAATGTCGCGTAAAGCACAAGCAGAAACGCAAAAATGGCAAGGAACATATTCGTCCGCACCAGCGAGCCTCTGGCCCTCTGCACGAGGAAGCCATGAATCAATGCCAGCAGTACCAACCACGGAACCAGCGAGGAGTTTTCCACCGGGTCCCATCCCCAGTATCCGCCCCAGCCCAACACTTCGTACGCCCAAAACCCGCCGATGATGATTCCGGCGCCCAGTGTGAGCGTCGCAAAGATCGACCATACGAAGCCCGATTCAAACCAGTGTCCGGTGTTACGTCGGGCAAGAGCAGAGACAACGAGCGCAAACGGGAACACCGTTGCGGCATATCCCATGAACAATATTGGAGGATGAACGACCATCCAAGGATTTTGCAGCAGTGGATTAAGACCCGCGCCGTCTTCCGGAATTGTTGATGTCATCTCAAACGGACTTTTTACAATCAACAACAGGTAGAGAAAGGCACAATACCCGCTCACCACCGACATTGCAAAGCCGTCTTCGTTCTCCGAAGTCTTTATAAACACCCATCCCATCACCGAGACCATCAACGCCCAGAGAAGGAATGTCCCTTCCTGGCCTGCCCAAAATGCAGAGATGAGGTAGAAAAGGGGAAGCGACCGCGAGCTATAGTGAGCAACGTAGGAATACTGAAATTGATGGGTGAGCAGCAACTCGATGAGGATTCCCGACGCCGCAGCACCGGCTAGAAGCATAATCCAGTAAAGACGATGCGACGCGGTTTTGGCGATACCGGTGGAGATCGCCTGCCTCGATCGAGAACTATTCCTCCCATCCCTGTAAAAGAAATACGCGTTCGCCCCAGCGGCCAGGAACGCAACCCATACGCTTACTTGTCCCACATTCATACACTCACTCTTTCATGACAGTGATTTCTTCGCGCGTTGTCTAGCTTCAATTCTCTTAATGGTGAGGTATAATGATACGCCGACGATTGTAATGATCAGCGTCGCAATGCCGAGGCCCCATCTCCGGAAATAATACTCGTCGACCGCATGCTGTCCTTCACTCCCGACCGACGATGCCACCGTCAACCCCTTTGAAATGACGTCACGGAACTTACCCTCATCAAATGAATGCACCATTGTTCGTGACTGCAGCCGCGCCTGGTGCGCATCGCGGAGCTTGAACTTGGCTTCGGAAACTTCCATTCCCTTTTGTTCGGCCTCGTCAAGAAGCGACGCAGCGCGAATCTCCGATGATTCAAGGCTGTCGGTCAACAATCGCATCGTTCGTGCGACAACAAATCCCTTTCCAGTCTCATTCTCATGGTGGCACCGGCTGCACACCGCATCGGGCGTGACACCGAGGAGCTTACTCGTCGCTGCAACGATCTCATGACTGCTGTGACACGTTTCACATTCGGGAAGATGCTTCTCATCGAACGCTTTCTTGTGCGGGCTCGATGAGAAGAGGTCCGCATTGAGCGCATGACATGTCCCGCAGACTTTCGACACCGACTCCACGCCCGGCGGCGTGGCCCCATGGTTGCCGTGGCACGAATTGCACGCTGGAGCGCCGAGGTCATGCTTCTGAAGCAATGCGATGCCGTGTACGCTTCTTGAGAATTTCTCAAATTGATCTGTCGGTATTTTGTATTCCTTCATGTACTCTGCATTGCTGTGGCAGGAGGCACAGGTTGATGGAAGGTTGACCGCATAGACGCGTGACTTCGCGTCTTTCGCCGACCGAATGTCGTGGCTGCCGTGGCAACTTGCACACTCCGCGGGTTTGGCATCACCTCCGGCGTTTCGAACGCCATGCACGCTCGTCCGGTATTTTTCCAGTTGGTCGATCGGCAGCGATGGATTGTACGATCGCATGAACGCCGCATCCGCATGACATTTCGTGCAGGTTATTACGACGTTTAGCGGATACACCGGGGATTCAGGGTTCTTCACCGAAACGATGCCGTGGGCGTTATGGCATGTGATACATTGTGCAATATGCTCTTTGCCGGAGACGGCAAGCTTCCCGTGAACGCTTGCCTGCAGCATTTCCCACTGGTTGGTCGGAAGCGATGACCCCAATGCTTTCATCTTTTCGGCATTCGAATGGCAGCTCGCGCAGGCCCTGGAGATATCATCCCCCTTCGGCACGCCGATAAACCCGGCGCTTTTATCCATCGCTTGCTCCATCTCTTCCGCCTTCGCATTTCCCCCGTGACATCCAGCACAGGAGATTCCTTTCGCAGCATGCACATCGTGTTTGAACAGCTCCGACGGTTTGTCACCCAGGGTCTCGTGACATGTGACACACTGGTCTCCTGCAACTGCGGGATTACTCCCGAGGAGTACGGAGGTGATGACTGCTATCGCGCATGAAATTTTCCGGCTCATAAGATCCACCCCAGTACTGTGAAGATCATAATGTACAGAACGATGAACAGTCCGATGTAATTGATGAAGCGATTCTGTTCACCCCGAGAGCTTTTTCTATCCCAGAAGGGAACCAGTAGCCACAAGAGTCCCCCCAGACCGAAGAGGCCTATGCCAAGCACCTCTCCGTCGAGGAACAGCATTTTTGCCGGAATGAACTTCAGCGTTTGGAACATGAACAGGAAATACCACTCGGGCCGGATACCTGCCGGCGCCGGTGCAAACGGGTCGGCTTTCCTTCCCAATTCCCAAGGGAAAAAGACCGCAAGTATCGCGAGCAGATTCAGGACGATAAGCCAGAGCAACAGGTCTCTCAGCAGAAAATTCGGAAAGAACGGCATTGTCCTTCGTTCGACACCCGCTCCAGGCTCGGTTTCAATTGGCTCGCTCATACCCTGGCGCTGCACAAGAAGAAGATGGATTCCAAGGAGCACGGTAAATAACCCGGGCAAGACCGCCACATGAAAACCAAAGAAGCGGGAGAGGGTCGCGCCCGTGACTTCTTCCCCGCCTCTGAGAAATATCATCATCGGTTTGCCGACGAGGGGAACCACACCGGCGATGTCCGTGCCGACTTTCGTCGCGAAGAATGCGAGTTCGTTCCAGGGCAGAAGGTACCCGCTGAAACCGAAGCCCAGCGCGAGAAAGAACATCAGCATGCCCGTTAGCCATGTCACCTCTCGGGGTTTGCGGTAGGCTTTCCCGAAATACACGCTGAACATATGAACCATCGCCGCCAGGATGAACAGGTTCGCGGTCCAACTGTGAATGGAACGTATGAGCCAGCCGAATTCGACTTTCGACATGATGAACTGAATGCTCTCAAACGCGAACTCCTCACCACTCTTGTAGTAGAGCAGAAGAAGAATGCCGGTGACAACCTGGATGATGAACAGAAAGAGCGACACACCGCCGAAGTAGTACCAGATCGAATGGCTGTGGAGGGGCACATATTTCTTGCCCATAAAATTGACCACGTCTTCGAGCTGCACCCGTTCGTCGATCCACGAGTATATTTTTTTCAATCGCAGTATCATGATTTCTTCGAGATTGAGACCTCCTCTCCTTGAACAATGACTCTATATTCGTCCAGAGGACGCGGCGGCGGACCGGACACGTTGCGGCCGTTGAGGTCGTACTTACCGTTGTGGCACGCACACCAGATCAGTCCGTAATCCTTCCGGTACTGTACCGTGCAATCGAGGTGCGTGCAGGTCGCCGAGAATGCTCTCAGGTTCCCGTCTGCCGAACGGATGAGAATCACCGGTTTCGTGCCAAATTTGACGATTTTTCCGCTATCCTTCTCAATCTCGCTCAACTTCCCCGCCTTCACGCTGCTTACCTCAACCTCGCTTTGCTTCGGCGGCTTGAGATACGCGAATATCGGATACAGGATGGATGCCGCCCAGGCGAGCAATCCTCCGGTGAGAACGTACTTGAGGAAATCCCGCTTGCTTTGTTGAGTCGGGTTTAGAGGCTGCTCATTCATTCCTTTGTTCTATCATTGGTTATTAAAGTGGCAATCACTGCAGTTCATTTCCTTCCATGCATTCCCGATATCGACGGGATGCTTGTACTCGATTCCCCCCAGGGACAAACGGAGCGTATCATTCTCAAATTGCTGGGCCAGAATCGTATGACACGTGTTGCAATCCCGCGACAAGACTTTTCCGTCTTCACTCACATGCTTGCCGTCGTGGCAGCGGAAACAACCCTGGTAGTAGAGATGGCCAAGATTGTCCGGAAATTTTCGCCAGCTCACCATCATCTCCGGGAAATAGTTCCTGGTGTAAATTCTTTGAACTTCGGTAATTGTCCGATCGATCTCGTTCTTTTTTGAAGATGCGACATTGGGATAGTTGTTTCTGTAGTACTCTTCGATCGACATCCTGATGCTGTCCAGTCCGGTCTGCTTTGTGCTGTACGGATACTCCAGCGCTTTCACGGAAACACTCTTGACCGAGGGGATAGCGGGATCGATCCAGCCCAATGCCATGACGTGGTCAACAGATCGCGCGGGCGGATGATAAATGTGCGTGGGCCTGTTATGGCAGTCGATACAGTCCATCCGGCGATGGGGGGCTTTAGCCAGCGAGTCGTCGGAAACCGTCATCTCTGTGCTGCGGTAGATAGATACAGATCCATCGGGGCGTTTTGATCGCACCCACGGGATGATCTGCCGCTGCGCATCCAGCGGAATGTACGTGACCTCATTGTTGATATTCATGTGCCAGTGGATGCCTGACGTCGGGCCCGCTTCCACGTTTCCGCCTCCGATTTTCATCAGGAGATTCAGCGTCCATTTCGTATTACGCTCGTCCGAGAGAAAGTACGTGTTGACATGCTGCTTCTCGCTGAAAAACTGCTTGGGCCAGTGGCATTGTTCGCAAGTCTCCTGCGCCGGGCGCAGATTCTCGATCGGGGTCGGAATTGGCTTCGGGTACTTGTTGAAAGTTACCGCGTAGACCTGGTATGTCCCGGAAAGTTTGGATCGAATGAACCATCCTGCTCCGGGACCGATGTGGCACTTCACGCAGCCCACCCGGGCGTGCGGAGAAAACTGGTATGCCGTATATTCGGGCTCCATCACCTTGTGACACGTCTCCCCGCAGAACTGGTCGGAATCGGTGTGTTCATATGCCTGGAAACTGCTGAAGGCGGAGAATGCCAGAAGAATGAGCGCCCCGATGGAAAAAAACAAGAATGCGGTTCGATGCCGGGGGTTGTCGAAGTCGATCTGCGGCATGTGGAACCCGTGCGGCTTCCCCAGCCGTTCTCTCCGATGTTCGCGCAAGATTCCGATGATGACGAGGATGATTCCGATCACGACGAACACCGGGAGAATAACAAACGCGATGATCCCCATGTACGGCTTGGGCTGTGTCGCCACCGCCTCAAGCAGCATCAGGAAGACGATGAGCCCGAAACTGACCGCCGCGACGACGGATCCGATCAGCGTAACTAGATTATAAAAAGAACTCGGAAAAATACGTTTCATTGATTTTCTACAATGTGGTACTGCTTACGTAAACGACCATCCTCCCTGCGAGCAGGATCATGATCCTTAAACACATAATGCCGCACCGAGCAATCCAAGCAGGCAATCGGTGCCGTTGGTCCATAAGTGCAAATTTGCTACATCCGGGCTCATTTGACCTTGTCAAAAGTATAGGTTATGTCGTTCCAGAGAAATTGGTTCTCGCTCTTCGAGACGTTAGAAACGACCTTCCCTTTTCGATAATCATCGCCCATAGAATTTTCACTCTCATCGGGAAGAATGATATCCTCCGTTGTCTCTTCCACGATATCGAGAAAGCCGTCGCCGTTCAGATCGACAAATTTGTAGCTGCTCATTGTGCGAAAGAATTTATCACGTTCGGTGCTGTCTTTATCATCCATCGTCCAATTGGTGGCTTCGAGAGTCTTGATGGAAAACAGAATTTTGAATCTTCTATCAATAAGTCCGGCGATTGCCTCTTGCTCAAAATAAAAGCCTACGCCAGGAGCAATTCGGGAGAGCTTCAGAACATTCTTGCCATTCAGTGTCAAGAAATCCATGTATGATCCTCCCGCTGTGTGTACATCGAGCGTGTCCAATAGAATGGCGCGAGTTGTATCGTCAGCAAGAAGGTAGAGTTCATTAGGATGTAGCATACCAAGAACTAACAGATAATACTGTTCCCGACCATTGAATGACGGGACCCGGTAGATCACGTAATCCTCATAATACGAAAAAGCTTCTAAGGGATGAGCCACATTAAGATTTATCGGGTTATCAATAATTTCAAAGCTGCTGGAGTCCATTGCCATTTCCATCAGACGATCTTCAAAGCGGTATTTTACTTCAGGCTTCCTTTCTATCAGAAAGTCCAATATGAATTTATGTTTCAACTTCGACCTCAGTTTTGCCACCATCGCGGAATCATCTCGGCATACAGAACAATCCGAAAGAAACACAATACAAACCAGACACATTGATAAACCGTTGAGTATTCTCATATCATTCTTCGATTCATCGTCCTCTACGCCTAAATACATCAGAGTCAACAAAATCTGTGTTATCGATTTGCAATTGAAACTAACCCGACACGATTTTCGGATCCTGTTAGTGCATGAAATCAATTATTCGTGCATACACAACGGATTTATTGTTCGACTTGAGCCATGCATCATGGCTCACCCAGAATCTTGCGCTACCAATCTCATTTTCTGCAGTACCTGAATGTCATCAATAAGAGATATTGATCACCTCGATCAATTCCGCATCGGGGTCATGTTCTTTCAGGAATTTCACAAAGTCGGTGTTAAAGTATTCCTGATGAACGACCTCATATTCTTTCAGCAGTTTTCTGACGCGTTGCTGTTCGAGCGAGCTCTTGATGAAATTCAGTTGCTCTTTGTCGTCATAAATGCGGTAGTAGTACATATTCTTCATCCTTAAAGTTGTTAAATAGCGAGTTCACTTCAAAATTTTGTCCGCATGGAGGAGGTCGGAAAACAACCCGCTCTTTATGGATTCCGCGTTCCTTCTTGCATTTGCGGCTGCGTTCAGGATATAGCGGTTGGCGATGAAGGCCTTTCCGGGTTCGATTTCCGCTTCGTCGAGAAGCAGGTAGCCCAGATAGAGATAGCTGTACAGCTCCACCAGATCCTTGGCCGCGACATCCTGAAAATCCGTGTCCTTCTTCTCCAGCACGTACTTCAAACACTCTTTGAAGATGAGACGTATTTCCTTCAGCTGATTCGCCAGTCTGGTCAAACCACCCTTGTATTCTTTTTGCTCCTTCTTTCCGAAGTACTCTGCCAGAACGTCGTTGATGACGTTACCGGACGCCGCCACGATCTGCAGCTGGGATGTTCCCTCGTAGATGTTCGTGATGCGGGCGTCCCGGGCAAGGCGTTCCACTCTGAATTCCTTCATGTATCCGGTTCCGCCGTGAATCTGCAACGCGTCATACGTGATCTTGTTGGAGCATTCCGCCAGTACATACTTCGTCATCGGCGTCAGCAAATTTGCGATCTTCGTTTCCTGCTTCAATCGGGTATTTGCTTCCGCGAAGGATTTCCCTTCGGCTTTCAATTGTTCCACCAGTTCTTCGGATTTTTCCTTCCGGTCGACCCATTGGGCAACGCTGTAAAAAAGGGACCGGTTGCTTTCCAGCATCACCCTCATGTCGATCAGCATGTTGGAAACGACCGGGATATTGTAGATCGGTTTCCCGAACTGTTCTCTCTCCCGGGCATATTGCAAAGCCTCTTCATAGGCGGCCTGCGAAATTCCCAGCGCCTGAGCTGCGACTCCTACGCGCGCGCGAAACATCAGATCAAGAGTATATTTTATAAGTCCGAACTTTCTGCTGCCGATGAGCTGTGCCGGAGTGTCATTGAACTGCAATTCACATGTCGGTGAGCCATGAATACCCAGCTTGTTCTCGATGCGGCGAACTTTCACGGTCTCGTCTCCGTAGCAAACGAACATGCTTAGACCGCGTCCGTCCTTCGACCCCGCTTCGGAGCGCGCGAGGACCAGCAGAACCTGCCCGCTCCCATTCGTGATGAACCTCTTGACGCCCCGCAGGAACCATTTCCCGCTGCTGTCCTGGTACGCATGGAGCTTCACGGCCTGAAGGTCGGAACCGGCATCCGGCTCGGTAAGCGCCATCGCCCCCGTGTGTTCTCCCGTGCAAATCTTCGGCAAGAATTTCATTCGTTGGTTTTCGTCGCCGAATTTTTTAATGGTGTCACCGATATCCTGCAGCCCGAAAATATTCATTAGAGAGGCATCCGCCCGGGAGACAATTTCCACGGCGGCCATGTAAATTGTGAAGGGGAAATTCAGCCCGCCGTATTTTCGTGGAAGGACCATCCCCATCAAATCGGCGCAGGACAATTCGCGAAGATTCTCCTGCGTTCCCTTTGCGTATTCTACCTTTCCACGGTCAAACGTAGCTCCCTCCACGTCGACAAGCGCCGCGCGGGGGGCGATGTGGTTTCCCGCAATATCGCCGACGACCTCGAGCACCTTTCTGTAATTCTCGATTGCATCTTCGTAATTCACCGGGGCGTAGTTAAATTCTTTTGCCTGCGCGTATTCTTCCTCGGTGATCTTCACAATCTCCCGGAGGTCGAGATTATTGAAATGAAACTGTAAATCGGGATTATCCGTGAAAAAGTTCGGCATTGTTTTTAGCTATTTTAGTTTGTTCTTGTACGCTTCGATGAACTTGGGAAGAATATCCATTGCGTCGCCGACGATGCCGTAGTGGCTGACCTGGAAAATCGGGGCATCGGGGTCGCTATTGATTGCAATGATTTTCTTTGCCTCCTGCATACCCGCGCGATGCTGAATCGCGCCGGAAATGCCGACGGCAATATACAATTTCGGCCGTACGGTGACGCCCGTTTGCCCGACCTGCCGTTCGGGAGGAACGAATCCCGCATCGACGGCGGCGCGGCTCCCGGCAACTTCTCCGCCAATCGCATGCGCAAGGTCGTGAATCAACTGAAAATTCTGCTTGGTGCCAAGGCCGTACCCGCCGGAAACGATGATGGGAGCGGCTTTCAGATTCACTTTGCTTTCTTCCCTGTATTGCTCGATGATGGTTACCAACTTATCGCTGTCCACCGGAACATACGGAATCTCGGTTATTTTCATTTCGCGTTGACGCTCTACCGGATGCATTTCCATCACCCCTTCGCGCACCGTTGCCATTTGCGTCGGATTATCGGGCGTAATGATGGTCGCGATGATATTTCCGCCGAATGCCGGGCGAATCTGCAGCAGTAAATTCTGATACTTCCTGCGCAGATAGTCGACATCCGAAATCTGGAGGTCGGTACAATCGGCGGTCATCCCGCTCCGGGTATTCGACGCTACGCGGGGTGCCAGGTCTCTTCCGATCACGGAAGCTCCGAAGAGAACTATTCGCGGAGTAGATTTCCTCACAAGCTCAATGAGGATGCGGCTGTAAGGAAGTGTTTTGTAGTTCTTCAAATCGGGATGGTCGATCAACAGACTTTCATCCGCGCCGAAACGAAATGTTTCAATCGCGATATCCTTGACGCGGTCTCCCACCACAACGGATTTGAGCAAACCGTTCATGCTGGCGGCGAGTTTGTGACCCTTGCTCAGTAATTCGAAGCTTACGTCGGCCGGTTTGCCGTCGCGTTGCTCGACAAACACCCACACTTCATTTGCGAATGTGCTCATAGAATCGGTCATCCAAAAATGTGATCTTCCATTAATTTGCCAATCAGCGCGCTCATCCCTGCTTTCGTCGGCTCGACCATGGTATGCTCACCCCCGGTCAGTACGACGGATTCAATCTTATAAACTTTCGTAGGGGAACCGTTGATGCCGCAGCGATCTGCATCCAGCCGGAGGTCGTCCATCGTGAGGGTTGGAATGTACAATGATCGCGTCTTGTACTCATCGACCAGCTTATCGATATAAAGGAGGGAATTCCCCTCAACGAGTTTTTCAAGCTCCATCAACGACTTGGCGCTTTTGAAGGCCATGATCCTTTTCGCGCTGTAGGGCCTCGGCACGGCGGCGTCCTTCATGACCGTCAGCAGCACGGGCAGAGTGCTCTCCAGGATCTCGAATCCGCCGTCGATTTTTCTTTTCACTTTCACTCTACCATCATGTACGTCGATGAGTTTTTCGGCGTAGGTGATCTGAGGGATGCCCAGCTTTTCGGCCGTTTGAGGACCGACCTGTGCGGTATCGCCATCGATCGCCTGCCTTCCGGCAAAAATGAAATCGTAGTTGCCGATCTTTCGTATCGTTTCACTGAGGACGTACGACGTCGCCAGCGTGTCGGCGCCCGCGAATTTCCTATCACTGATGAGATGCACCCGGTCGGCTCCCATGTACAGGCACTCACGAAGAATATCCGACGCCCTAGGCGGGCCCATCGTGATGGCCGTCACTGTTCCGCCAAATTTGTCTTTGACCTGGAGCGCCAGCTCCAGGGCGACTTTATCCTCATGATTGAAGATTGCCGGCAATTTTGCCCGGTTCACCGTGCCGTCTTCGCGCATGACGTTTCCGGAGATGTTCGCCGTGTCCGGCACTTGTTTGACTAATACGATCGAATTATACATAGTTCACCGATATGCAAAAATCATTGCGTAAATAATCCAAACAACCATACAAAAACCTATCGTCAGTGCCGTCCATCCGAAAACCCGCACCGACTTGATGACAACTGGCGGATAGGGATCAACGAGATTCTCGCTCAGTTTATCACTCCTGACGAGCGCTTCGTACTCTCCCGGTTTATCCCGTTCAAGTTCTTCCACGCCCATCCTTCCTGTAAAGATAACAATATCCATGGGAAATTTCTCGGGACGCAGGTGCGTATTAAAAAAATGGACCGTAAAAATGAAACCCACGGCGAGCAAGGCTTCATCGCTGTGAATGATTGTCGCCACGTTGATAAACCACCCGGGAATAAAGCGCGTAAAGAATTCGGGAAACCACAGTGTTAATCCGGTCGAGCCGATCACGGCGATTCCCCAGAATACCGCAAAGTAATCGAACTTCTCCCAATATGTCCAGCGGTCGAACCTCGGGCGGGTATCGTTTCCGAGGAACCATTTTACCGACGCGATAAAATCCCGAAGGTCTTTCTTGTTGAACATCATCGAGTCGGGTCCGAAGATCATCGAGCGCCACGACCGGTGTTCCGCCCGCTTTATCCGTATGATATCGACAAGATGGGTCACAAAGATACCTATCATGAACACTGCGGCAACCCTGTGGATATATCCCGCCGACTCAAATCCGCCGAGAAGATGCGAAAGGACTGCTGCCCATGTCGTATAGGAAAACTTGAGCGTCATACCCGTAAGAGCCAGACTCATGAAACTAATGATCATGATGACATGAAGGGTTCTATTCAACCGGGTGAAACGCTGAAACTGTTTCCCGCTCAGATCACTCCTGGGTGTCTGGGCCGTCTCCGCTTCGATTGATGTTGTCGTCTTGATTTGATCTTTCGTTTCCATCGTTTGAATTTATTGAAATCTGAGTCTTTCGCTGTGCCCGTCGCATTTGAAGCGCCCGGGGAAGCCATAACAGCGTATGAATCCCGCCAAAAACAAATGTCCCGATGAGCAATGTAGTCATTCCCCAGAACGTCCAGAACAAAAACGGATATTTCTTGGGATCATGGTGAGTTGCGTGCGTCAGGTATCCCGCGAAGCGGCGCGTCGCCCCTTGATGGCATTGCTGGCACGTGGCCACAACATTCTCGCGGCTTAAGTGAGAGCGGGGGTCCGCAACTGGAAGAATATCATGTGCGCCGTGGCAATCGTAGCATTTCGCCGTCTTTGTGTATCCCAGTTGAGAAACTTTGCCATGGTACGTATCAAAATACGTTTTTGTTATTTCCTGATGGCATCTCCCGCACTGCTGCATGATTTCGAGCTTGAAACCCTGCTCATCTGTCCGCCGGATCGTATGCGCCGTATGGCAATCGTTGCACACCGGCAGCTCTTTTCCGGAGGTTGAGACAAGAACCGAGTGAATGCTCTTTTCAAATTGTTCTTCAATGCCATGGTGACATCGACCGCAGGTTGTGGGCAAGTTTCTCGGGTTAACGCTCGATGCGGAATCGATGCGCGGCAGAACGCTGTGCGCTGTGTGACAATTCGTGCACATCGCTGTCACGGTCAGTCCGCTTTTCATCAGGCCCTTGCCATGGATGCTTTCAGTGTACCGCTCGATGATTTCATGCTCGCTCCCCGTGTAGCGAATCGCCGCCTGCTGTCCTTCACGGTGACACCGTGCGCAGAGGTCGGGAACGTTTGTCGCGAACGTCACGGATTGCGGGTCCGATTTGCCCAGCACCTTGTGTGTACCGTGACACTCTTTGCATGTCGGAGCGTTGGGGTCGTTCTTTGCTACCAATGTTCCATGCGTGCTTTTCTGATACTGCTGGCCAATTTCTGCATGACAGGACGAACAATCGACCTTTTGGGTGATTGTCTCGCACGGTCGCAAATGCGACGCATTGACGCCTGAATGACACTGGCTGCATGCGATCTTAGCGTGCCGGGATTGTCCGACCTCGTCAGCGCGAACGAACAACGACCGGCCGTCATCGGATGCTTTCAGCGTCTTATCCACGTGGCAGTGCATGCAGTCTTTGTCCGCCATTCCCTGGTCGTAGAAAACCTTCCGGATTTTATGGGGCTGGTGGCAATCGACACACGCGGGAAGGGTGTGGGCTTCTTTCTCCCACAGCTCCCCTTTAATGATCTTGCGATGGACAGTCTCGATCATCGCGTGGCATTTCGTGCACGTGGCTGCGATGTTTTTCCGGGCGATCGATGAAGCTGGATCGGTATGAGGGAGAATTGAATGGGCCGTATGGCATGACGCACAATTGGGTGCGACAATCAACCCTTTTTTCAAGAGTCCTTCGCCGTGGATACTCTCCGAAAAATTCTCCAGAATGTGATCCTGGTGGATTACCCGCTGCTGCTGGACAGGGGCGCCTTCCTGATGACATTTCCCACAGGTGAAAGGAATTTTCAGCGGAAAAACAGGTGAATTCTTGTCTTTCACCGAAAGAATGTCGTGCGTCCCGTGACAATTCTTGCACCGGGGTGCGAGCGGATCTCCACGCGCAATTGCCTTCCCGTGAAGCGATTTCACATGCTGCTCTTGTTCCGTCGAATGGCATGTTCCACAATCAACGGGTTTCAGAACCTCATCGTGGGGAAATTCCTTCTTCTCCAGGTCTGCATGACAGGAAATACAACTCAAAGATCCATGAACGGAACCCGAGAATTTAGATGCTTCCACGAACACGGAGAGTGTTTTACCATTCCGTTTTCCCGTCAGTGATTTGTCTTCGTGGCAAGTGTAGCATTCATTGTTCTCCTGCGCATAGCTACGTGCGGTCAGATATGCCGGCAGAATGGCGCCGAGAAGCACGAACCGGACGAGTGTACGAGAACCTGTGGCCATTTCTTACCCGGCGGTTCGTTGCCCGTTGCGCAACTCCTGACTCAACTCTTCTTCCATATTGCCGGAACCGTTGAGATCTCTTGCCAACACCTTGCTGTGAAGCTCTTCCAGTTCGAGCGGATGTTCATCGGCCATTTCTTCCTCGGTCAGCGTTCCCTTCCAGAATGCCAGATTAACTGGGTAGACGTCCGGATTGAAAATGACGAAGTAAAAGTGCCATACAATAATGGCAAGTGTCGCGAGCCATGCTTCATAATAGTGGATTGTGCGGGAAATATCGTAACCGAGCTTGGTGAACAGGCCGATAAAGGTATTATCGAACCACATGATCGCTCCGGTTGCGGCCATGACGATGGTCCCCCAAACAAGCGCCCAGTATTCGCTTTTCTCGATGTAACTGAATCTCCCGAACCGGGGCTTCACGCTTGACATGCCGAGGTTGTATCTCGCAATACCGAGGGCGTCTTTCGCATCCTGGAGTTTTGGCATCAAATCCCTGAAGAGCTCTCTGCCCCGGGCGGTCAGGATAAGGTACAGAAGATGGTAAACGCTCGCCGTAACCATAACTACGGCTGCAACACGATGAATGAGGCTGCGAAGGTCAAAAACGCGATCACTGAGCTCGCGGATCGCTTGCACCCACCATGCTTCGGGGAACCGGAGCATGAAGCCGGTGATAACAAGGGTCAGGAAACTCGTGAGCAAGAAAAGATGCTGAAGGCGTTCGTTCAGCGTCATGCGCAGGTAGAGACTATGACCGAGTTGTTCGTGGATAAGCAGTCCGCGGCGAATTCTCAATTTCCTTTTTGACTTCTGGATGAAATCAAGCAGATTGTGGATGAACATGCCGCCAACCACAACAACGATCAGAATAATGTAGCTGCTGGCGATCCAGTACAATACAGGTTCCTGTTTTGCCGCCATCGTCACATGGACTGAGCCTATGGCAAACCGTTCGTTCGCTCCAGGATGGCACCTGCCGCAGGTCGTTGCGAGGTTCGCCTTGTTGGTCTTAGATGTGGGGTCATTCGACGGCTTAATGCCATGCGCTCCGTGACAACTCGCGCAGTTGGCAACCTCAATGGAACCGCCTCGGATTGCCAGCCCGTGATAGCTATCCGAGAATGTTTTGAAGCGATCGTTCGAGAGTCCGTACTTCGTTGAAAGCGCCACCGAGCTATGGCAGGGCGAACACACCTGCTGTGACAGGTTCTTGGCCGATACGCTTGAACGAGGGTCGGTATGTGCGAGAATATTATGCTCGCCATGACAGTTTGTGCATACCGGTGCATCCTGGTTACCTTTCGCCACCGCTACACCGTGAACGCTTTGCGCGTATTCATTGGCAATCGCTTCGTGGCACTTCGCGCAAGTCTCCTGGATGTTCATCCTGTTCATGCGGGCCGAAGGTTCAAGCCCCTTCTTCATTTCATGACTGCCATGGCAATCGACGCAATTTGCAGCGCGCGCATTTCCATGGAGGAGCGATGAACCGTGAATGCTCTGCTCATAGGCGGCGATGAATCCCGCGGTCGGTGAAGTTCGCGAGCGAACGTCAGGGTTGTCGAGATGGCACGACAGGCATAGTTGCATCTGCGCCACTTTGTACTGCACGCTGTCATGCGCCGCACCGATTCCCGTAATGCTGTGCCGATGACACGTAAGGCAGTTGGGGGCCCCTTTCACCCCTGCGGCGAGCGCTTTCCCGTGGGCAGATTCAACAAAGTGGTCCTTGACGTCCCCGTGACATTCTCCGCAGGTCTGGGCAACATTGGATTCGTAGAATTTCGATTCCGGCAGTCTTGGCGACACGATGTCGTGCGTTCCATGGCAATCTTTGCAGGAGACGTCCGGTTCCTGATGGGCAGCGATTGCCTGCGCCAGCTGCGGATGGAACGTGTGCTTGGGCGGAGCGTCTTTATGACAGGTCAAACAGTTTACCGGTTCGATTTTTTCCTTGTGGGGAACATTGTTAAGATCGAATCCGGTATGGCAAGCGATGCAAACGAGCTTCTGGTGGGGTGATTTGTTGAGAACAGATTCGTCGACAAAAATGGAAAGTTGTTTTCCATTCCTGTCCATCGTCAGCGAATGGTCGCTGTGACAGGTTAGGCAATCAGCTTTGGATTGTCCAAGAACATTTCCCGGTCGAAGAACAAGCAGAAAACTGAAGCATACAAGTACATCAAATATTTGTCTTTTCATACATCGGATACCATTATGTTCACGCCAGCCGGCAGGGTCGCCCCCGTCACGTCTGAGGCGCTCTCTGCGGGCTGGCAAAGAACATAGTCAGGGAATCATCTCGACCCGTTACGACTTCTTCGGTAACGGATGCTTGATTTTCCCCCACATATCTTTGAAGATGAACTCCTTCTTCGTGGGGCTCTTATCATTGTGACACGTCTGGCAATGCGCTGCAATAGCCGCGTCGTCCTTGTATTCGGTCAGGCCCGCTGCAATCGCTTTGGCTTTGTCTTTCATCGTGGACATCGTCTTGTACGATGATCCCGGTCCATGGCACGCCTCGCACTGCACGCCGTCTTTTGCGTCGAACGATTTGTCTGCCAACTTCGCATCCGCGGTGATCGTATGACATCCGAGGCACTCGGGCGATTCCGCCGCGGGCTTCGTCAAACCTTTTGCCTTCGCGATAGCATTGGCTGTGTCGCTCGTGAGAGTTTTATAGGCCACCGCGTGTTTCGATTTCTGCCAGATGCCAAATTGATTGCCGGTGCTCTCCGACTTGTGGCACATGGAACAGATCTTCACGCCAACATATTTGTTGGTCGCTTTATCATCCGCCCTGCTCCCGCTCGTCAGAAACAACGTGCACACAACGAGCATCAGGAAAGTGAGAAGTTGCTTCATTGGTTACTCCTTTCTGTTGTTTGATGATGAAATGGATTGTTTACACGACAATTCTATGGATTCATTTTCATATTATCACGCCCTACGCCGCGCTTACCGGAGCATCCTACGTTCAAACATTATACCGAACATTTTTCTCCGATTAGAAGGCTCAATTTGCCAATTTAACCGGCTTTTTTTTCAAAATCAAGAATGAAATATCACTTCCTTTCAAAACTGAGAAAATTTGCGCGATTCCCTTCATGATGGCCCAGCGATGGTCCTATCAATTGAACATACGAAGACACTTTGAGCTGCGAGGTAGGTCCTTTTCTACAGTGCAAGAATCACAAATCGGTGATATTGAGCCTTCAGGAGTCTCCATGCACTAAGGTCTCAATGCACCTCGCCAGTTCTTCTATCTCAATCGGCTTCGAGAGTGCTACATCAACAAAGTTCTGCACGTGTTCATGGAAGTGGTCCCTGCCAACATGCGACGCATAGAAGACGATGATTCGGACATCGGGATTTTCGCGTTTGATACTACCAAAACGCTCTCGCATGCGTTCCGTCGGCAAGGCATCGACGATAAGCAATGAGGGATGAAAAGTTTGCACCGTTGTCACCAGCAGCTCCGGGTCTGTGAGGGTGATGACGTTGTATTTCTCCTGGAAATACAACCGAAGACTCAGACAAAGATCCATGTCGGGACTATACAGGATGATGGTCTCCCGCCTTCCTTCGCGGTGCTCGTTCGTTGAATGCCTGGAATCCGAAACGCTCTTCCGCCCTGGATGCGTCACTGGTTCATGGGATGTTCGAATGATAGACATGTTTGGATCAACTGATTATTCGAACCTGACCATTTTGGTCAGATTCTTCTTCGTTCTAACTACAATCTCCGTGCCACTCCCCATACACTCGCACGGAGTTTCAGCAGGCTGAGTGGATCCTTCAAATCAGGGAGGAATGAAGAGATCCCATCCTCTCCAGATGACATTTTTGGGAGGTTTCTCGTGGATGAAAAGAATTTCCGGGCAGGATTTGCACATATGAGAAATTTGAAGGGCCTTCCCCGATCGCACACGCGGGTGGCGGAGGGGGACATCATCGACGTCCGGTGACACGAGCCGGCGTCGGGAAATTACTGAGTTATTCCCAGATCCTTGATGCGTCGGTAGAGAGTCGGGAGACTGATCTTAAGGTCCCGGGCTGCCTTTTCCTTATCGAAACCGTGTTTGCGCAGGACAGCCAGGATGTATTGCTTTTCGAAATCATTGATGGCGCCTTCAAGCGAAGCGCCGTCAACCTGCACCCGTGGCTCGGTATGAAGAAATTCAGGCAGATCCTTCAGCGTAATAAATTCTCCCTCCGTAAAAATCATGGCACGCTCAATGATATTCTCCAGTTCCCGAATCTCCCCTTTCCACTCGTGTTGCATGAGCAGCAGCATGACGTCGTTGCCCACGCCTTTGATGTTCCTTCGCAGTTCCCGTCTGTACTTGTCAAGGAAATGTTCGACAAGGAGGGGAATATCTGCTTTACGCTCGGTAAGGGAAGGAAGCTTAATCTCCACGACATTCAGCCGATAGTATAAGTCTTCGCGAAACCGTCCGGCTTCCACTTCCGCGAGCAACGTGCGGTTCGTTGACGCGATCAATCGTACGTCGATTTGCTGGGGCGTCGAGGTGCCAACGGGTGTTATTTCGCGTTGTTCGATGGCACGGAGCAGCTTCACCTGCAATTGAAGGGGCATTTCGCTGATCTCATCCAGAAACAGTGTCCCACCGTCTGCCGCCTTGAAGTAACCTGCCTTATCCATTACCGCGCCCGTAAACGATCCCTTTTTATGGCCGAACAGCTCACTCTCGATGAGCGTTTCCGGGATTGCCCCGCAGTTCACCGCTATGAACGGCTTCATACTGCGCATGCTGTTGAAGTGAATTGCGCGGGCGACCAATTCTTTTCCCGTTCCGCTTTTTCCTGAAACGAGGACCGTGCTTTCCGTCCCGGAGACTTTCTGAATGATGTCGAACACTTTTTGCATCTCGGGGCTTTTTCCCACGAGATGGGAAAAATCGTACTCGCGGTTTACTTCTCTCCGGAGAATCTGGTTTTCGAGCGTGAGTTTCTTGTAGTCAAGCAATCGTCGAATTTTCACCAGTAACTCATCAAATTCGAGTGGTTTCAGGATGTAATCGCAGGCCCCCTTGCGCAACGCATTGATAGCCGTGTCGAGTGACCCGTATGCCGTTATGATCATCACCAGCGATTGCGGGTTTAACTGAATCGTCTTGTCGAGTAACTCAATCCCCTTCATTTCGGGCATCTCCAGGTCGGTAATGACAAGGTCGTACGTGTCCGCAAGAAGTTTATCATACGCTTCTTTACCGTTTGCTGCTTCGGTGACGGTGTATCCCTCTTTCCTTAGGACAAACGACATCGATTCTCTGATAATTTCTTCGTCATCCACGACCAAAATTCGATCTGACATAGAGCTGCTCCTGTTAGTTATGATAATTCGGAACGCAACGGAAGTAGAATAGTAAATGTCGTTCCTGTTCCCGGCACACTACCGACTTTTACATTTCCCTGAAAACTCTTGATGATGCCGTAGCTCACCCACAGTCCCAGGCCGGTGCCCTCTCCGACTTTCTTTGTCGTATAAAACGGTTCGAAGATTTTGGGGAGAGCATCTTCAGAAATCCCTTTTCCATTATCTGTAATAACGATGACTACTTCCTCGTCACGAACGATGGTTTTCACTTTGATCTGTCCATGAACGGGCATTGAGGGGGAGTATGGCTGACCATCCGTTCTTGCATGGATCGCGTCCACGGCGTTAATGAGAATATTGATGAACACCTGCTCAACCTGATCGGGGACCAACGCAAGCGGGGGAATGGTCCCGTCCAGTTGAACATCGAAAGTGATTTCCTTCGCTTTTCTGCCCACCCGAACAATCTCGACCGCCTCTCGCATACTCTTGTTGATGTCGGTAAGCTGGACTTCATAGTTGGACCGGCGCGAAAAATCGACAAGGTCGCGAATAATCCTCGAGATCCGGTTGACCTGGCTCTTGATGAGTTCCAATTTCTCATGAGTGAACTCATCTTGCGTTGTTCGCTGAATGACCTGCACAAGCGAAGAAATAGACGTCAGCGGATTGCCGACTTCATGTGCAATGCCGGCGGCAAGCAGCCCGATGCTTTCCATTTTTTGAGCGTGGACAAGCTGTTGCTCAAGGTGCTTCTGTTTCGTAATATCGCGGTGGACGCCAAAATAGCCGTTGACCTTTCCGCTGGCATCGAGGATGGGAGAAACGAGAAGATGCGTAAAGAACGGCTCGCCGTTCCGCCTGCGGTTCTCAATTTCACCGACCCATACTTTGCCTGCATTGAGTGTGGACCACATTTTCTCCCAGAAGCTCCTGGGATGTTTCCCGCTGCCAAAAATACTGGGATTCTTGCCAACGAGTTCTTCTTTCGAATAGCCACTCGCCTTCTCGAATGCCGGGTTGACGTAGATAATGCGCCCGTTGACATCGGTGATCTCAAGCGGGTTGACGGTGTAGTGCGCTACGTTTGAAAAACGGAGAAGGTCGAGCTCTTTTTTCTTGCTTTCGGAAATATCCCGCGCGACAATGAGGCAACCAGAGTCCGACGACAACGGGCCTTGCGTATACCGTGAAAGGAAAAGTTCCACGGCAATCATTTCTCCTTTTGCGGTGACGAGGTTTGCTTCGAACGCATGAGGAGTCCCGTCGGCACAACACGTACTAAACGAAGTCAGAAATGGACCGTGGTCGGCAGGGGTGAGAAGCGCAGAAAACTCTGAGTCCAGAATGTCTGCTTCCTTTTTTCCCAACAACCGGAGAGCGCGCTCGTTCGCCCTCGCGATGTGGCCGGGCTGCGTTACGACAAAGCACATGTCGGGGAGCGCCTCCAGGATGTCCCATGAACCCGCAGTTCTCGGAGCTGCGCTCTGGTCGCGACTGGCCGAACCGACGGTATGTTGTTTCCCGGTGGTCATTCCTCTTTTGTTAATTTCAATCTGCGGCGCCAACGATGGGAAAACCGCTTATGATGAAGGCTGCTGGAGTATTCGACCCATCAGTGCCATCAATTCCAGCGACATCTCAAACCGTTCGAGAGTACAGGGGCTGTTGTCGGGGAACTGCCGACGCATAAGCATCGAAACACAACGCAATATTCCGCAAAAAGAGCCTGCCGTCGGCGGTGACAGTGAGTGTTTCCCCGTTGTCTTCAATGAGCCCGTCCTTAGCGAACAGTCCCAATTCCTCTTAGTACACATCTCCTCTATCGTAAAAGCACAACTGTCATGCCATTCGTCGTGAAACGCTTATCTCAAATAAAAGAGAAAGTTGTCTGTGATAATTTACGGAAAATTTCAACAAAATATCAATTTTGACGACACATCAATTTTGGCATTCTCAATGTTGAGAAATTTCAGCTATGCAAGATTCGGACAAAGAACGGACTCACCTTCTTCCGGCGAGTTCGAGTTTCAGGGTCTTGATTTCGTAAGGATTTATTCCAAGTCTCAGCGATGTTCCATCAACCCGGCCATCCTTCAATTCTTTCTCATCCCATTCAACCAGATTGGTTGACGACGCTTTCGAAACCGCGTTCCAAAACCTAAATTCAACTCGCGATGATTTCCCCGCCGTTTCATAACAGCGGAGGATAAAACTATTATCATCTTCACATTTCTTGAGCGCCGTCAGGACAATCGACGGCGCTTCAAGTGTTATGAAGGAGAAAGCCGGGGGCAGGCTCCCCGAGTGCTGATCGGTCGAGAACATAACCATCGGTGTGTTGAATTCATATCCACGCTGTACCGTCATCGCTTCCTGCCAATTTCCGGCATGCGGGTAGAGAGCATAGAAAAATTCATGGTCTCCTTCATCGGCTGTCGGATCGGGGTCGGTCGACGCGCGTAGGCCGGTCAGCCGGACGATATTTCCGTTGACGTCACAACCGTACTTAGAATCATTCAGCAAACTCACACCATAATCGGCACCGCCAAGATCCACCCATTTTTGTGTGACAACTTCCTTCCCATTAACCGTATCCCGTTGAATCGTTCCGTAGGGGATATCGAATGTTGCTTTCGGACTGTCGATGTTCAGCGGAAAAGCAATTTTCAAAATTTTCTTTCGATGATGCCATGCGGCGGAAAACCTGAAATCTATCCGCGGTATATTGGAATACAGAACGACATCCTCTATGAACGAAGAAGGGTCGAGCCGGTACTCCACGCGTATTATTTTTCTCACACGTCCGTTTTCGATAACGCTAATGCTCTTCGGGGAACCGACGGACTGTGGAGATCCTTTCAACCCGATGACCCACGCCGACATTCCGGCCTCATCATCCTGTAATTGAACTTGATTTGCAAGTGCCCCGGGTTGTATCACCTCTCGTTTGTGCACTTTATCATAGATCCGGGAAACCGAACCCGTCGCACTGTCGACCTGAACCATGTAGAACTGATTTTCCAGACCCAAATCATTTCTGGACTTCGAAGGCGACTCCTTCTTCGATGTTATCCAATACGTCTTGTAGCCGACGGATGGAACGTCCTTCGGAATGAACACTACCCGGACCGAATCTTTCCACCTCTCGGTTACCTGCGATGGCAGCTCTTTTCCGCTCTCATCGATGATCTTGGGGGAAAAATTGGCCTGTTCGGTTTTCCAGACTATTTCCATCGGTTCTGTCCGTTTCCAGTTAAGGGGATTGAAGAGCACCAGCGGGGTCGCTTTTTTCACCTTACTGCTCGTAGAAATGTTCTTTGCGATGACGCTGAAAGCTCCGTTCATGGCTCCACGTGCCCGCTGAAATGCGTCATCGTAGAATTGCTGTCCATCGACGTAAATATCGTGGACCCCTGAACCGCACAACATATCATGAAATTGATTGAAGAGAACTTTTCGCCACGCCTCTTCAAATTGTTCCGAGGGATACACGAATCCAAACCGCATGGCGATCGTAGAAAACAACTCTGCAGTCGGCAAGAGCGCCTCGGCCTTTCTATTATAGAGCTTCACCATTGCCTGGCTTGTATAACATCCTTCAAAAACGGAATTCTGCTCGCCATGCTGAACCGGAGCATCCTTTTTAGCCGAGAGAAGGTCCGCATAAAATGCGTCAAAGGTGGAAAGCTTCACCGCTGGATAGACATTCAGGGAACCCAGGTGCTGGACCATGTTGATTTGCCGGCGAGTAGGCCCACCGCCATGGTCTCCGACACCGTAGAATTGTACCCCCGTATTTACTTTGAATTTTTTCTGCGATTCCTTGACCGTTTTCCATACGGTATCGGAAATCGCCGTCCATGTGCCGTACCAGTCGGGGGGGCGGTGCGCGAATACCCTGCTGCCGTCCGGACTTTCCCACACGAACATCCGCTCTTCGTCCCACGGGCGGAAAAATGTGTACGTCTCAATTCCGCATTTGCTGAGAATTTGCGGAAGCGATGCCGGATGACCGAACGTATCGGGATACCAGCCATGTTTCACATCGACACCGAACTTCTTCTTGAAGTATCGCTTCCCGTACAGATACTGGCGCACGAGTGATTCACCCGACGGCATGTTTGCATCCGATTCGACCCATGTGCCGCCCACAATTTCCCAGCGACCCTCTTTCACATATTTTTGAATCTCATGAAACAGCTCGGGATATTTTTCTTCCATCCAGAAATAACTTTGCGCCTGTCCGTGGGAAAATTTGAAATCGGGGTAGGCCTTGAGATTATCGATCGCCGCTTGAAATGTTTGTTTCACGACATCAATCGACTCCGTGTATCGCCACAGCCAGACCATATCAATGTGGGCATTACCGACGAAGTGAAGCGATGATTTTTTCGCTTCTTGCGATAGACTCAAGGTCTGTCGATGGAAATCTTTCAGGGCATCTTCTGCCTCTCCCAAACGATGTTCTTCAATGAGGGAAAGCAGTTTTTTGTTCATCGCCGGTCCGTCGCTAATGTCGGCAGCGTAGATGTCTTTGGCGAAGCGCGCATCGGAGACGTACCGCTCGACCGCCTCCCAGCGAACCCGCAGACACGAATTCTTCACGACGGGTCCCCGGATGGACTTGTTCGAAGCAACAAAAACATCGACGCGGAAGGTATCGTTGGCGGCAGCATTCGTCGTCAACGTTAAATCTCCAGAATCGCCGCTGAAACGCGGCAGCTTCTCCTGTCCGTTGACAAGTATTTTTCCCCACGTGTCGCCGATGTCGACCATGAATTCAAGCCCGAAACCGGTCAAGTCATTCGGCACAACGATGGTGCGGGAGAGAATGGCCGTCGTATCCTTCACCGTCTCTTTCCAGCCCTGCAATTCCCATGGTTCGAACAATTTCACGAGGAGGTTGTTGGAAAAACCGTATCTGTGCAGCGTGTTTGTCTTTTCAACGTCCACTCCGACAGTGAGAGAATCTCCTTTTTCACCAGACTCCACTGCCTGCAGAAAAGGAATTTGCTCCAGTATTCCCAGCACTTCGCCGCCGCGAATCACTGGAATGTGCATCTGGCTGAATTTCGCATCGCCCGCGTATGCCGTGACCGTCGCTCCTTTCCCAGTGCTACTGCCGTGATTTAAGAGATTGACCGCAAATTGAAGCACCGCCTGGTTCTTTTCCGTCAGAGCAAAATGGAGATCCGGAACTGACGCCGGGAATGAGATGGAAGCGGGTGTGGGCTGTGTTGCCGGGGGAAAAGGATTATCCGCCTGGACAATCAATCCATCGCTATCCGCGAAACGGGCGCAGAGTCCGAACCCGCCGAGTTCATTGGCGACTTTGAATAGAACCGTATTCCACCCGTTCTTCAGCGAGACAAGGATTGTATCGTTGTCCGGGACGACCCCGCGGTTCGCATCGTTGAAGTGTTTTCGTTCCCCGTTGCACCATACGGCAACGCCGTCATCGCTTCCCACAAGGAGACGGGCTGTCTGGTCTTTTGGAGATTGAACAAAACACGCCGTGTAGACAACGCATTCTTCGTAATCGCTGAATCCGAATGTGGATTTATCGGAACCGACGAAGTCGAGAATGTCGGCGGAAGAATGGAACAACATCCATTGCTGGCCTTTCACAACCTCGCCTCCCCGGGGAACGATGGAGGATTCTCCACCGAGGTAATCCCGTGAAAGCCGGGTTGAGGCATCTGCGTTGGAAAAACTTCCAAGGATGAGCCAGTCCTTGATGTAGGAGGTTTGTGAGAAGGAAACCGAAGCGAATGCGAACAACAGTGCGACGAGCTGTTTCATGGAAGACTCCTTTGGGAAATCATTCGATATGGCGCAAGTAATGCAATTCCGGCCGTTGCGCGGCGGCCTTCAGGCAAGAAGATAGACAATCCCTGTGTTGAATTCAAATGAGATTCACGAGGCGGGGCCTACCCGTTGCCAATCAGAATTAACTGAATTTGCAGAATCGCCAGAATTGCAAAAATGTTTGAATCAGAATTTCCAGGATTTCAGAATTAACGGAATTGTCTTTGTCTGTATTCTGAGAATTCTATAATTCTGTGAATTCTGCTACCACGAATACCGGATCGTGTACGTCACGACCTTTTCTTCATCCTTGCCAATCTTCACGGGGAACCTGAGAGTCGATTGATCAACTTTCGTCCACTCGTCTGTGCTCTTCGTGATCTCCCATTCGTTCCATCGCCACGGATGCTCGTAGATTTGCACTTCGACCGGTTCCGATTTGTGGTTCCGCACTTTGATCTCGATCGTCTCTTCGACAACTTTTCCCGAGGCGAATGATCTAAAATCTTTCTGTGCGCGCTCACCGACTATGTCAAAAGCGTTGCCCAGATAAAGCCTCAGTTCTTCATCCTTCGGCGTATGGTCGATCTGGTCTTCCCCGATGAATTGTTCCTTTCCGTCATCGTCCCGCTTGTACATGCGGATTCTCCCCTTGGGGAGCGGGATGCCGAGACCGGATTTTTCTTCATTCCTGAACGTCACGAACACTCCGACTTTCGGATTTGATTGCTGGCCGAAGCTTCCCTGCGAGCGGTAAGAATAATCGTGGTACCACGCCCGCCACTGGTCGGCTATGCCGTCATAAATGAAAACTTTCCTGGCGGCGACATTTTTCCCTGATGTCAGCTCAATTTGCTTTGTTTCATCATTGCTGAGGTCCGTGTGGCGCTGAAGAGTATAGAGTTTGTATTCGAACAACTCTGTTTGCTTGAATTGCGGTTGTCCGACTGCCTCCGCCATGACACCTTTTGATAACCGCATGTTGTCAAACTGCTGCCGAACAAGATTTACGTCGCCCGCGACCAACTTAAGACCGGCATCTTTGAACGACGTTCCGGAGTTATTCGTTAATGTTACCCAGCCGGTGAGGTCCAGTTTTGAGTCGTCCTTATTCAACAACGCGACATAATCGCACAGCCAGGAAAGCCGTCCCGCCATGTAGCTAATCTCCGTTTTTTGCTCGCCTTCATGTGTATTGCTCACGAGCCACTCAAGTTGTGGCTTCACGATCAAACCTTCAGGCAAATCCGGAAGAATAAGCTGTCCCCCCGGATTGATCTCTATTTTGCCGTTGATCTCAGCCACAATGCCGACATTAGGCGTATTATCCTGACTGGAGCCGGTGGCCAGAAGCTTTCCCACGGTGCCACCAAATTGAATCTCTCTCCCCAAGTATTTTTCCAGCAGCTTCGCCCTGCTCACAAGGTCGTACTGGTAACTTTGCTCGAGAACTCTGACGGCAGCGGCATCAGTCAAACTAGAGAAATGAAGTGACGTCCCGTCAATGGTAGCCGGAATGTCGGGAATGATGACATGACTCTCTCCTTTGGGAAGATTCATGGGGCGTTCTTCACGAACGAGGGAAAGATTCTGATTGTAAATCGTGAGGTCGACGGAAGTGCGCTCCCCGGCCTTGATATTTTCCCGGGTTTGGGCCTGAACAGCGGGCACCATTCCCAGCAGCAGTACCATGAAGGTCGCAAGATGATTCGGTTTCATACAATCTCCTTTCTCATTATTGTGAGATGATTACTACCGTTTAACTCCTCCCGGGTAGGGAATGTTCCAACTTGAATGTCCGTTCTTCTCCCCCAAATTAGCTATTTCTTGCCGTTGATAAGCGCGGTTTTTTCCTGTTCTTTGTATTGGAGTTGATAAAGCTTGAAGTAGATTCCGCCCAGGGCGAGAAGTTCCTGGTGCGTGCCCGTCTCGCGAATTTCACCTTTGTGCATCACGATGATATTATTGGCGCGCTGGATAGTCGAAAGCCGGTGAGCAATGACGATCGATGTGCGGCCCTGGAGGAGTTTCCTGATAGCCTGTTGGATGAGAAGTTCGGTTTCGGTGTCAACGCTCGACGTCGCTTCATCCAGAATAAGAATGCGGGGATGGACGGCGAGCGCCCGGGCAAATGAGATGAGCTGCTTCTGCCCGACCGAGAGCGTTGCGCCGCGTTCCTTTACTTCTTCATCATACTGCCTGGGTAACGCTTCGATGAAACGATGCGCGCCCACCACCCTCGCCGCGGCTTTGATGCGATCCAGCGGGATCTGCTCATTCCCGAGACTGATGTTCGACTTGATGTCTCCGGAAAACAGGAATACATCCTGCAAGACAATGGCCATTTGCCTCCGCAGGCTTTCTTTGCTCATCGAACGGATGTCGTGCCCGTCAATAAGAATCTGACCGCGCTGAAATTCATAGAACCGGCTCAGCAGATTGATGATCGTCGTTTTGCCGGCCCCAGTGTGTCCCACAATCGCGACCGTTTCACCCGGGTTGATCCTGAACGATATGTTCTTCAAGATCCATTCTTCTCCCCCGTAGGCAAACCACACGTCGCGGAATTCAATCCCGCCCTGGATGTTTGGAACGGAAACCGGAGATGGGGGGTTGCTGACGAGGGTCTGGTCGTCGATCATCTTAAACACTCGCTCGGACGACGCCATTGCCGTCTGCATGATGTTGTATTTGTCCGAGAGGTCCCTGATCGGACGCCAGAACATCTCATTGAATTGGAAAAATGCCATCACGGTACCGACGGTGATCGTGCCTTTCAGCGCCTCGATTCCCGCATACCACACAATCAACCCGACGGCGAGTGCGCCGATGAGGTCCACGCCGGGATAGAACAGCGCGTAATAGAGAATCGATTTGATGTTGGCATCGCGGTGCGCGGCATTGATCGCGGAAAACTTTTGAAACGACTTCTCTTCACGGTTGAAAATCTGATCGACCGCCACGCCCGTGATGTGTTCTTGCATGAATGCATTGATGCGGGCGATCTGGAGGCGGACTTCGCGATAGGCCTCTCGTGCCTTCTTCCGGAAGAGGAACGTTCCGTAGAATAACAACGGTAACACACTCAGCGAAACAACCGCCAGTTGCCAGTTCATCGAGAACATGAAGTAGAGAATCCCGATGATCGTGAACACATCACTGAACACCATGACAATACCCGACGAAAACATTTCGTTGAGCACTTCGATGTCGTTGGTAACGCGGGTAATCAATCTTCCGATGGGATGGCGGTCGAAGAACTTCAGGCCGAGCCGCTGTAAGTGTGTGTACAATTGCATCCTCAGGTCGAAAATGGTGCGCTGGCCGATCCATTGCGTGAGGTATGCGTTGCCATACTGGATAACTCCACGAACAATCAGTACGACGAAGAACAGGACCGCGGTCAAAAGCAGCCCGTGTTCATCGTGCTGGGCGATGTTGACGTCGACGGCGTGTTGCGTGAACCACGGACGGATCGCTTCCAGGAATGAAACGGCGATGCTCGATAGAATGCCGAGCACGACGTACCATCGATACGGCTTGAGGTACGTCAGCAGGCGACTCATCAATCGACTGTCATACGCTTTACCGAGTATTTCTTCTTCCTGCATGGATCAATTAAAGAAACAATTAAAAATTAAAAATGTGAAAATTAAAAAAAATCGCCAGCTATGCCTTTGATTTGGCTCGCTTCTTGGTTACGATGGAGCCGAGGACTTTCTTGATCTGGTCGGCCTCTTCGATGACATCGGCCAATCGTTCCTGCCTGACAACTCTTGACCCCGCCAATAGCCGCAACCAATAATGTGTTTCCCTTGCCTCTTTGAGAGCAAGGTTCATTTTGTAGGCAAAGTCATTGGCACTGCAGGCAGCTGTTGCCTCTTCGACATTTGCTCCAACCGACGTCCCGGAACGAAGCACTTGCTTTCCAATAACATCCCCCGCCCTCGTATTGGGTAGATGCTGACTCATATAGATGATCCGCAAACCGAAGTTAAACGTCCTTTCCTTTATATCTCTATCCATTTCCACCTCCCGTTTTTTAATTTATAATTTTAATTCTTGCTTTTCCCCCATTTTGACTTTTGAATTGACTACAGTTGTTCCAGTTCTTCTTCCAACAGCTGCTTCTCATACAACTCAGCATAGATTCCCCCTTCTGCGACCAGCTCTTCATGCGTGCCGCGCTCGCGAATTTCACCGTCGTCAAGAACAACGATCATATCGGCGTCCTTGACAGTCGATATGCGGTGACTGATGATGATGCTCGTCCGGTTCGCCGTCACCTTTCGCATACGCTGCAAGATTTCGTTTTCCGTGTACGTGTCGACCGCAGAAAGCGCGTCATCAAGGATCAGAATCTTCGGGTTGCGCATCACGGCGCGGGCAATGCTCGTGCGCTGCTTTTGTCCGCCGGACAGCGTAATCCCGCGCTCGCCGATTTCCGTATCGTAGAGTTTTGGAAATTCCTGCACATCCTTCGCGATCTGCGAAATCTCCGCGGCATCTCGAATATGTTCCATAGTTCCGTTATCTATACCGTACGATATATTTTCGGCCAGAGTGTCCGAGAACAAGAAGGTTTCCTGCGGGACATATCCGATATTCGAACGCAGGATCTCCAGGGGGATCTTCTTGATGTTCACGCCGTCTATAAACAATTCACCCTCGGTGATGTCATACATTCGTGAAATCAAATTTACCAGTGTCGATTTCCCCGACCCGGTATAGCCGACGACCGCCAGCGTCATCCCGGCGGGAATGTGAAGTCGGATATGTCTCAGCGTCATCGCCCCCGCACCTTTGTGCTTGAAGGATACATCGCGGAATTCAATCTCTCCCTTGATTTCTCTCTTTGAATAATCCGTCGTAGGAGTATCATGAATCTCGGGTTCCGTATCGAAGATCTTTCCTAGTCGGGCCATGGATGCCGCGCCCTGCTGGAGTATATTCGTGACCCACCCGAACGCGATCATCGGCCAGATCAACAAAATCAAGTATCCGAAGAACGCCGTGAGAACACCGATGCTTATCTCGCCGTGGATGACCTGCAGGCCGCCGAAGTACACGGTGACAACGAGCGAGCTTCCGACGAGCAAAAACATCAGCGGCCACATGATCGACTGAACCCGTGCAAGCACCAGATTCTTCTTGAGATAATCCCAGCTTAAAGAATGAAAGAGCCCGATCTCGTTCGCTTCACGGACATACGCCTGCACAATTCTGATGCCCGAAAGATTTTCCTGTGCGCGCGTCGTCAGCTCTGAGAATTTCTCTTGCCGCTCCTCGAATTTTTCATGGATGACCTTCCCCAATCGATAAACGGCGTACGAAACGAGGGGAAGCGGAATCAGCGCAAGGAGCGTAAGTTTCCAATCGGCCCACAGCATCATGATGAGCGTCATGGTGAAAGTCATCAGCGTATCGGAGGGATACATAATGCCCGGACCGACAGCATTGCGCACGGCCCCGATGTCGTTCGTTGCATGCGCCATGAGGTCGCCGGTCGGAGTATTCTGGAAGTAGGAAAGGGAAAGTTTCTGGATGTGCTTGAGAAAATCATTCCGCAAATCAAATTCTATGTGCCGGGAGACGACGATGATCGTCTGGCGGGTCAGAAATGTAAAGAATCCCGCGAAGAGCGACAAGCCGACGACCAAACCCGCGTACGTCAACAGTGCGTTTGTGTCAAGTACTTTGGACGCAAGCCCGACCTTCAGCTTATCGATGGCCCGGCCGACAATCATCGGCTGAACCACATTCAGCAAGTTACTGGCAACGACGGTAAGGAATCCCCAGAAGAGCGTAGTCCGGTATTTCCAGAGGTATGGCTTTAGACGAAGCAGGGAGCGCATCGGTTTGAAATTAAAAAATCAAAATTCAAAATTAAAAAGGGCAAAGCGGCAATTACGATTTGAGACTTCTGAAAAATCAAAGAGGCTTGTCATTCTGAGGAGCGAAGCGACGAAGAATCTCGCTTTTCCCCTCATATTGAATAGTCAGATTCTTCGCTCCGTTCAGAATGACACTCTGATTATTATTTTTCAGATGTCTCGATTTAGGATTTGTTTAGGATTTCGGTATTTGGATTTAGTGCTTCATCTTTAGGAAAATATACTTCTTTGTCGCCAGAATCCCAATTCCCAACAGCCTGCGCTGAAGGTAAGTTCCGCAGCCGGCGAGCCAGTCACCTGGATGCTTACATCATTCCGACGGGGTCAACATCAAGGATGAGTTGGACGGACTTGCTCTTGCCCGCGGCGGAGCCTCGATAAGAATCGAGCGCTCTCCTGAGAGCCTGGTGAAGGTGCGTACCGGACGGGTCCGCGCGTTTTAAATCTTTGATGACAATATGGCAGCGGAAGGATCCTCTCAGCCTGGCGATCACGGCCTCCGCAGGACCAAGCGTGATGAAATGAGGGCCTTGCTGCTTTAAAAGCCCGGCGAATTGGGATGCATGACGCAACACTTCATTCTCCTGTTTGCCTTTGAATTCGATCAGCACGAGACGGGAGTACGGCGGATAATCGAGTTCCTTGCGATATGTTTGTTCTTCCTCATAGAAGGAATTGAAACCGTGCGTGAGAACATGTTTCAAACTGTAATGCTGCGGCTGGAATGTCTGGATCACGACTTCGCCCGCAAGGGTGCTGCGACCCGCACGGCCGGCGACTTGCGTCAACAACTGGAACGTTCTCTCTGCCGAGCGAAAATCCGGGAGAAGCATCTGGGTATCGGCAGAAATCACTCCCACGAGCGTTACGCGTGAGAAATCAAGTCCTTTGGCCACCATTTGCGTTCCGAGCAAAATGTCAACGTCACCCTCGGAGAACTTTTTCAGCATGGTGTCGTGCGATCCTTTCCGTGAAGTCGTGTCGAGGTCCATGCGAATCATCGAAGCACCGGGAAAAAGCCGCTTGAGATCATCCTCAACCCGTTGCGTACCGAACCCGCGGTACTGGATATCGATGCTCCGGCATTCCGGGCACACATCCGGGGCCGGCTTGACAAAACCACAGTAGTGACAGCGCAGGTGATGTTGGGCAAGATGGTACGTAAGCGTGATATTGCAATTGTCGCACATTTCGACATACCCGCAGTCGGGACACTCAATGAAGGGAGCAAACCCGCGACGGTTTTGCAGCAGGATGATTCCTTCTTTTTTCCGGAGCCTGTCTCCGATTTTTTCACTCAACAGGTCGGAGATGGAATCAAATTCAAATTTTCGTTTCGATGCCCGGGCTTTCGCCGCATCTTCCTTGAATTCGGCCTTCCGCTCATCCCGAAAGACAGACAACCTCTTCTGCCGCTCGGCGGTCATATCCACAATTTGAATCCGGGGAAGCCGTGCATTGTCAACTCGTTCCGGAAGCTCAATGAGCGTGTACTTGCGGTTCACGGCATTCGTATACGACTCGAACGACGGCGTTGCCGAACCGAGAACGACGACGGCGTTGGCGTAGCTCGCCCGCATGATGGCCACATCGCGCGCATGGTAGCGCGGTGTTTGGTCAAACTGTTTGTACGAAGCTTCCTGCTCTTCGTCGACGACGATGAGTCCGAGATTTCGCAGCGGCGCGAAGACGGCCGAGCGCGGACCTATGACAATCTCACGGCGGCCTTCCCGCGCCAGCCGCCATGCATCGTAACGCTCGCCGGGCGACATCCTGCTGTGAATCGCAACGACTCTGTCGCCAAAATGAAATTTGAATCGCCGAACAATCTGCGGCGTAAGCGATATTTCAGGCACAAGTACAATAGCTGTTTTCCCAAGCCTCAACGCTTCACGGATGGCTTCGATGTACACTTGCGTCTTACCGCTGCCGGTGACGCCGTGGAGCAAAAACGTGTGGAATCGATTCTGCTCTAATTCCGATTGAACTATTGCCAGCGCTTGTTTCTGATGAGAATTCAGAACAATGTCCTGGGCACCCAGTGAAGAGGGGTAAAGATCATACTCCGTTGTCCGGGATATTTCCCGACCGACGACCGTAACGAGCTGTTTGCGTTCGAGCGTCCGCAATGTGGAGAGAGATACCCTTGTGTCCTTAAGGAATTGAGTCACGGGAATGTTCGCTAATTCCACTGACGACAGTTTCCGTATCGCCTCAATCTGGCGAGAAGCTCGCCCCCGGTTCTTTTCCGATTCAATCCTCTCAAGCCATTCACGCCAACGCGACCTCGCTTTTTCATCAACCTCAATCACTTTTTCGGTTTTCGCTGCGGTTGTTAACCGGGGCTGTTCTTCTGTGATGCTAAGATAACCCTCCCGCGCAAGCGCGTTTAGTGTCGCATAGATGCTTTTCGTCCCGACCTTCTTCTGGAGACTGGAAACGCTCATCGACGGCGATTTCGATAATGCCCTCAAAATATCCTGTTGTCTCTTTGTCCATGATTCCCGGGCGACTACCTGTTCAATGCCGGGCATGTTTAATCTGACGCTTCGCTTCCCGGCGCGCAGCGCTCCCTGAACGAGAAGGCTTTTCAGAACTTCACCGAGAGAGACGAAATAGTAATCTGCCATCCACTCGGCAAGATGAAACAATTCGTCGGAGATGATCGGCTCGAGGTCAAGAATGTCCTGGACGGACCTAAGGTGCGTGAGGGGAGATGCGAGCTGCGGGACGCGTGTTGATACTTTAACGACGACACCGACCATGGTTCGTTTGCCGAACGGCACGACCGCGCGCACTCCACGTTGTACGGCATGGTGAAGCTCCGGCGGCACTGTATACGTAAACAATTTATCGACCGCTAATGGAATGGCGAGGTCAATGTACAATGGAGACAATGAGTACTGGAGAACTGAATTAATGGAGTAATGGATTAATGGATCATGAGTATGAGCTTCTATCCTTTGAAGAAAATTTCGTCAAAAAAGGTGGGAGAAGCAAATCTTGATTATCTCCTTTCCTTTTTGTATCCTTGATTGAGTGTTTGCCACGATTCGCGGCAGAATGCGTGGGCACGCATTGCATCATTCTTTGAGCGAGCATTGCAACGGTAGCACAACTATGGGTCATGTGCGTTCTTCCATCAATAATCCGGAAACCAACGTGAATACACTCTGGAACACAACCAAGAAAATCATCGACAGGTATCCGATCCTCTTCATCGGTCTGGCGATCTATTTGTATTACTTCTTTACCTCATTTAACTTTTTCAAGCACATCGGGGAGAGAAGAAGTTTCTTCGACTACATTCTCCAGTTCGATTCATTGTTCTTCATGTGGCTTGCGGCATTTGCTTTTTCGCAATTCAAGAAGATTCAAAAATCATACAAGGACGAAAGAGAGCGAATGCGGGAGATGGAGCGCATCGTCGACCAGCAGCGAATTTCCCAGCAGATCATCAACGACATCACGACATTGCTGCAGGACAACGTGAATAATCCACTCGCGGTTATTTCGTTAACGACCCAGGAGATTCGAAAGAGGATGGGGGGCGATTCCGAACTTCTCCGCGGCATCGAGCGTATCGAGACGGCTCTGCACCGCATTCACGGCACCGTTCGGGATCTCAAAGCGTATGAGGAACAGAAGGTGCTCGAAATGACGTCGAGGCCATTCGGAAACCAGGATAAGCCAAAATAGCGATAGCGATTCATTTCACAGGAGGAGTGTTGTGGTATCCCCGGCCAGGGGATTTCCAAGAAACTCTTTGAGAGTTGTGGTTGTTCTGTCTTTATCGATTAGTGCGAGGATTGTATGAGACATTTTCTGATGCAAACCTTAGTGGCCACAGCCGTGGTGTTGTTGACAAGCTGTGCCATCACGACAGATTGGATTTACAACGGTATCATGAACAGGCCTCCGTCGAAGTGGAGCAATGATGAGTGCCGGATGGTCATCGGGAGGGCGATGGCGAACAATGCTAAAGACAACGATGCAAGCATACGAGTGTTCGCACTTCCGTTTACCCCATTGATCATCACGGCTCTTAACCAGGAGCAGCGCAATAAGAAACAGTTGTCCGACGATGACTATCAGATGAGCATCCAACAGGAGGCAAAAGAGTGTTTAGGAATGCACGTCGATTGGCAGACGAATTCCTACCTGGATGCCAAAGGCGGTTTATACAAGAGCGCCATGCAAATGGATTCGCTCATGTTTCTTGTGACCTTCGACACCAAGGCGCGAGAGAATCCCTACATCAACGTTGTCTTCCCGGGAGGACCCACGACCAGTCACGAGGGAGTTCTTGGAAATCCGCTCAACTGGACGGCCGACACCCCCGCGGACATGGGTGACCTGGCACAGAAAATATTCCTGCAAAACGACAAGGGCGAGCGCATTAAACCACGTTACGTCTGGATGAGGAAACGGGGCCTCCTGGTGAAATCGGAATCCATGCTTGCGATGTTCGATCTCCAGAGGGGAACGACACATTTCCTTCAGGGGGCGCAGGAAATGGATCTTGTCGTCAATGGATTCGGAAAAGTCGTTCGCCTGCCGTTTGACCTGTCATCGGGACAGTTTGAGGCACAATCCGTGCGATAACTGTCGCACGAAACTTACGCGCTGGAAGCAACGGAGAAATGAATCAATGGGCTAATGACTCACTCGTTCAATTTCTTCAATTCAATTTTTGCCTTACCGGGCCGGCAAGATTAACAACTTTGCGGTTTGAGGGATAAAAGAGGCTCTCGAGAGAAAAGAGTTCTTAGCACTTCAAGCTTCGCCAATCTGTTCGAGAATCAACTGTGCGATGTTCCTGACCTCACTGAGTTTCAGGTCCGGATACAATGGAAGGCAGAGAATTCGTTTCGAAATATCCTCCGAGATGGGGAGATGTTCCCGCTGCACGTAATTGAGTTTATTCAATGACGGATAAAAATACCGGCGCGGAAAGATTTCGTGTTTCCCCAGACACTCCCTTACCCGTAACATCACTTCCTCTGAGGGAAAGATTACAGGATAATATGCGTAGTTCGACGTTCCTTTCGGATTACGCTCGGGCATTCTGAGAGAACTCTTTTTGAGCATTCTCGAATACGTGTCCGAGATGTTCTCCCGCATTTTCAAAAATGTTCCGACCTTCGGGAGAACACATAGGCCCATCGCGGCATGTAATTCCGTGTTCTTACCGTTCACGCCCAATCCGAAGAATCGCTCTGTGCCGTCGTGTCCAAAATCTCTCATATAGGACAATCGATGTGCGAGATCATCATCACTTGTGATGACGGCGCCACCTTCAACGGTATGAAACACCTTTGTCGCATGAAAGCTTATCGTCGAAATATCACCGTGGTTGAGAACCGATCTTCCTTTGTACTTCACACCGAAGGCATGCGCCGCATCGTAGATTACTTTCAGGCCGTGTTTCCTCGCGATCGATTCAATCGCGGTCACCTCACAGGGATTGCCGTACACGTGAACTGCTAGGATCGCCCGCGTTTCCCTTGTGATCGTCCGCTCAATTCTCTTCTCG
This sequence comes from Bacteroidota bacterium, assembly GCA_049515655.1. Taxonomy (GTDB): domain Bacteria; phylum Bacteroidota; class Ignavibacteria; order UBA10030; family SZUA-254; genus JBEKTW01. The sequence continues at coordinate 27,230 of JBEKTW010000015.1, read as the reverse complement.
TCGATACAGAGAGTGCGGGGATTGATGTCGACAAATTTCGGACGGCATCCCTCCCAGACAATCGATGACGTCGAAGCGACATATGAGAATGGAGTTGTGATGATCTCCTTTCTCAGGCCGAGCGCCCTGATGGCAAGCTGCAGCGCAATCGTTCCGTTGGAAACGAAGAAAAGGTGCTTTACGCCGAGATACTTCTTCAACTTTTCTTCGAGTTCCACGACCAGTGGACCATTGTTGGTCACGCGATGGGCCGCCCAGATTGTTTCCAGATATCCCACGTACTGTTTGAGAGGCGGCAAGTATGTTCTCGTTACATTGATCATAGGATTGGTTTGACGTCCGTACCCTGATATTATTTATTCCGATCTTCTAACACATTCCGGTAGACCTTCTCCACGGCTGAAACCATGTGCTCCGTCGTGAACCGTTCCAGGAGATACTTCCGGCTCTCCTTCCCCATTGTGATGCACAGTGAACGATTCCCGGCAAGCATCATCAACTTTTGGGCAAGCGCGTTCGCGTCCCGGTCGGGAACAACAAATCCGTTCACGCCTTCCCGGACATTTTCGACGACATCGGCCACATTCGTCACAATGACGGGCAGTTCCTGCGCGAGCGCTTGCTGCACCGCGAACGAGATGGTTTCGCCTCCCCCTTCGACCGAAGAGTGGACATAAATATCAAATGACGAGTACAATGCCCCGAGGTCATCGCGAAAACCGGTGAACGTCACCTGCCCGTGAATTCCCAGTGTCTGCGCCAGCGACGACAGCTCCTCCCGCAAATCCCCATCGCCGACCAGGACAAGGCGTGCGGTTGGATTGTTCATCACAACTTCGGCAAACGCGTTGAGTAAATACTTCTGCCCCTTCATGGGAACCAGGCGGCCGACATTGCCGACCACAACGTGTTCATCAGTAAAACCAAGCTGAGCTCTGACGATGCTGCGCTGCCGCTCATCCCGCTGCATTTCCGAAGCGTTGACCCCATGGTAGAAAACCGAAACCCTCGATGCCGGGATGCGGTCCTGGTTCACCAGCATGTCCCTGGCCTGCACGCCGTCGGCGAGAAAATGGTCGGTCATCATCCTGTTGCGAAGCCGATGTGTGAGGTTATGCTGAATAGAATGAAGGCTATGTACGTTGGTGACATGCGCAACGTTTCCACGCCATGCCGCGAAGGCGCCCGCCGTGCGGTCATAGTTGCTGTTCGTGTGGACGATATGAATATCCTCTTCTCCGATAAATCGCCGCAATCTGGAAACGAATTTCAACAATTGTCCCTTCGGGGGGAAATCGAGCGGGAACAACGGCACGCCTGCCTGTTCGCATTTCTCGCGTAGAAGGTTCATGGGTCTGCAGGAAACCCAGACGGCGTGATCTCGGGCGCGCAGGGCTTTCGCAAGCTCGAGCACATAAAACTGTCCGCCACCATAGATATCCGTGGAATCGGTTAAGAGAATGCGAAGTGATTCTGGCATACGAAAAGAATGTAAGCAAAGGGCCGGCGAAAGCCAAAATAAAAAAGCGTCCTCCTGCATCGTCGGGAGGACGCCAACACCTTCAACAGAAAGAATCAGGCTGCTGCCGCGGGTTCTTTTGGCTTACGACCGTACACAAGGGCAACAAGGATGCCCAGAATGATGTACGTGACAATTCCATAGAGGAACCACTGCAAGCAAAGCGAATAGGGCATAGGGTACATTGCATACGACGAATATGCCATCGGTGTCGCCATGATCATTCCCATGTAGAATCCATAACGCACACCTTCCACAATTCCCTTGCCTTCATATCCCTTCGAAAACACGAAGGTGAAGAAGAACGCAACAATGAGATTCACCACATAGTACACCCACATCAGGCTGTTCATCTCATTTTCCGGTCTCATGAGCCTCATCATCGCGTCGGATCTATACGCCGACGAGAGAATCACCCCATGGATAACGAAGTCGAGGACCGATATCCCTATGAACACTGCGATGAATCCTATCCATAGTTTTTTGTTCATACCTACTCCTGAAGAAGTTATAGATGAATGTGAATTAAGGTGCTGCCGCTTTACCGCTTGTTTGTCCATCCGGCTTCATGACGGCACGCGTCGGATACCAACCTCATTGCTTGTATTGTTCAACCTTTCTGTCCCTGAGAAGGTCATTGAACTCATTCACGCGCTTGTTGTTTGCCAGAGAGAGGTCCACGTCGACGACAGAAATTCCGGCCTTGTTTTCACCGAGTCTCGTGAGAATCTCCCCCTTCGGGGAAACCACTTCACTTTGTCCAATATAACAAAACTTGACTCCGCCGCGTTCTTCTTCGCCTATCCGGTCGGCCGTTGCCGCGAAAACACGGTTTTCCAAACAGCGCGTCACCATCGCTTCGGGGCAGTACGGCATGACGAGATTCGAGGGGTGGGCAATCAACTGTGCCCCGCCAAGAGCAAGCGACCGCGCGCTTTCAGGGTAAATCCAATCGAAACAAATCATGATGCCGACTTTGCCGAACGGCAATTCAAAAACGGGAAAGCCAAAGTCTCCGGAAGCGAAGAAGAGGTTCTCTCTATTATACAGATGAACCTTTCGGTATAATCCCACGATACCGTCCGGTCCGACGAGCGCGGCAGAGTTATAGAATTTTCCCACCTGCTCTACGAAACCATAAACGACGAAGCACGACTTCTTCTTTGCAAACCCGGCAATTGACTGGAAGGTGTTTCCATTTGATCGCTCGGAGAGGAGCTGTACTTCCCGGAGGTCCGTAAAATTGTAACCCGTATTGAAGAGTTCGGGCAGGACAAAGATGTTGGCATCAGCGCTCCCCATGAGCAAGAGTGCTTCTTTCACGTTTGATGCTACTTCACCAAAAATCGGCTCCGTTTGAACGACAGCGACTTTCATACAGAATATCCCCCAAGAAAATACATTAATTCTAGTCAATATTCAACATCTTCCTGAAATTTGATGAATAGTTGTTGCAAGTAAGCGAGAATATGCTTACATTATTAGAGCAAACAACAGTACACCGTTTTTGCGCTTTTAAGATCGTGCTGTGGTATCGTTAGACCCTTCAAGGTAAGCGTCAACCAGCAATCAAGAATCGCTACGAATGGTGCAATAGGAAGCCATTCAAAGCGATTTTGTGTTTTAAAGGCAGCTCGTCGGCGTACACCTTACCCGAAGGTATCTCGGGGTGCAACAACAACACCCGCCTATGGCGGGAAGAAAGGATGTGTTCCATGGAAAAAGGAACGGTTAAGTGGTTCAACGGAGCGAAGGGCTACGGATTCATTACACGACAAGGCGGAGAAGATGTCTTCGTACATTTCAAAGCCATTGCCGGCGACGGGTATAAGAACCTGGCCGAAGGCGATCAGGTCGAGTTTGAAGTCGAGCGCGGTCCCAAAGGACTTCAGGCTGCAAACGTTACGAAGATCTAGCTGATTTTCGAATGAACTGAAAACCCCGTCCCGATCTCATCGGGATGGGGTTTCTTGTTTTCAGTACGGTCAAGTTCCTCTATCTACATCTCAAATTTCTGGCCTCGCACGGGTATTTCCACGTGGCCATAGCCCCGCCCGCTGAGCCCTGCCAGCAACGCCTGTTGGCGTTCGATCTCACCATGAACAAGAAATATCTTATTAAGCTGCGACGGATTGAACAGCCCGATGTACTTCAATAGCTCATCGCCGTCGGCATGGGCGCTGAATGAATTAAGGGCGACCACCTCGGCTCTTCGTTTGTAGATGTCCCCGAAAATTCTTACCTCTTCCCACCCGTCGACAAGTCGTTTGCCGAGCGTGTTTTCCGCCTGGTAACCGACAATCAGGATCGTATTGCGCGGATCTCCTATGTTGTTCGCAAGGTGATGCAGGATGCGGCCGGCTTCGCACATACCCGACGCGGCAATGATGATGCATGGTTCCTTGCGGTCGTTCAGCTTCTTCGACTCTTCTGCGGTCCGGACATACACCAGCCGGCTCAAGCCGAGCGGATCATGGTGCTGAAGGATGTGTTGACGCATTTCGTCGTCGAAGCACTCCGGATGTTTCTTGAAAATATCGGTCGCGTTGATTGCGAGCGGACTGTCGACGTAAATCGGCACGTCGGGTAGTTCACCCGTGTCCTTCATTTTGTGGAGTGAAAAGACAATGTCCTGCGTCCGGCCAACGCTGAACGCCGGTACGATCGCCTTTCCCCCGCGGGCAAATGTACGATTCAAGACATCCAGTAATTGTTTGTCCATGTCTCCGGGAGGATCGTGAAGAATCCCGCCGTACGTACTTTCGCTGATCAGCGTTTCGACGTCGCCCATGAAGGCGGGGTCGCGAATGATCGGCATGTTCCATCGACCGATGTCGCCGGTAAACCCAAGGGTCTTGGTTGAACCGTTTTCCTTCACGGTGAGCCGCACGGATCCGGAACCAAGAATATGTCCCGCATCCGCAAAGTTCGCCGTGACACCGGGAACGACATCAAAGTCTTTGTCGTAGGGTATGGCGAGAAAGTTTCCCATCGCTGCTCCGGCATCATGCGATGTGTACAACGGTTCGATGAGCGGTTGATGAAGTTTTTGGCGTTTCTTGTTGACGAACTCGGCATCTTTTTCCTGGATAAAGCCGCTGTCGGGGAGCATGACCGAGCACAGGTCACGCGTCGCGGGCGTGCAATAGATCGGGCCCTTGTAACCTTGTTTTACAAGTCTCGGTAGATTTCCGCTGTGGTCAATGTGCGCGTGAGAAAGCACAACCGTATCGACCGAAGCAGGCTCGAACGGAAATGTACCATTGCGCTGGGTCGCTTCCTCCCGATGTCCCTGAAACAATCCACAGTCAAGCAAGACGCGGCGGCCGTTGACATGGACAATGTGCAACGATCCGGTGACCGTGCGAGCAGCACCTTCAAACTCTATGGTCATGAAATGGGTTGGTGGGTAATTGGGACGCGGGCTCTATTTGATGCCGATGCTGTGCTTCTGCAAGGATTCAGAAATGATTTTCAGCGCTTCCGCCGGCGATATCTTCAACTGAGAACCGGATTCAGCAATTGCCTGCTCCAACGTTCCTTGCTTGTTCGTGAGCCATCGCCAGACGTGATATCCGAGGCGATTGCGGTCGTTGGGCTCTTCCGTCGGGATGGTCCCAACGCTTTCATAGGCGATTCTCTCAACGGAGGTCGCTGGAAATTCTTGAACTGAAGATGGCGGTTTCGTTGTCATGAAAAACTCCAAATGTCTATATAGATCATCTCGGCGATGAGAATATACTAAATTCTTCCCAAAAGGGAAAAACCCATTTCACGGAATGATAGTTCTATGTGCTTTGAGGGATTGAATTTGCTGCTGTCTCCGATTCTCAACGGAATTGACCACTATTTGAAACATTTTCTCCAATCTCTTGCATTTTTCGTCCCAAAAACCAATAAACAGTGATGGCACAGTCCTTGCTTTAGCTCTATCGTGAAAGGATTAAGGAATTAGCAAGCAATGAGAAAAATCTTCATACTTCTACTCCTGCGTGTTGCGTTAAGCATGCCCGGAGAAACCAAGGCAGAGACATCCTTCGAAGCCGGTTTCGGCGTATTTCACTCCTCGCTGTCTCCCTACGGCGAATGGGTCAATGTACAATTCGGTCAGGCCTGGCGGCCGCTGCACCTTGCACATGGTTGGAGGCCATATTCGTACGGGAAATGGGTATGGACCGATTACGGATGGTACTGGGTTTCGGAGGAGCCGTTTGGTTGGGCAACATTCCATTACGGGCGCTGGTACTTTGATGATTTCTATGGCTGGGTCTGGATTCCCGGTGAAACATGGGGGCCCGCGTGGGTCGAATGGCGGAACAGCGACGATTACATCGGGTGGGCGCCATTGCCTCCCTACGCCGAATTCCAGGCAAACATCGGCATTCGATATACCAACCATTGGGCAGCCCCGCTGCACTATTGGAATTTTGTACCGTGCGAACATTTCGCTTCGGCTCGCGCAGTCGACTATATCCAGCCCACAGAGCGGGCACGGCGAATCTTCGGCAGCACTCGCGCGGCGCTGAATATCCAAATGGAAGGTGACCGCATTATCAATCACGGCATCGAGGTCGGTTTTGTGGAACGCAGAGGTAATGTTCATGTGAACCGCGTCAGCGTGGTCATTAATGAACGGGGATCGGGGGAACGCTTCGTCCGGGAAGCGGACCGTGAGCGCATAGAGGTGTATCGCCCTAAGGTGGAGCGTCGGGAAGGAGACAATGCAATTCGCACACCCGCCCCAGCACGACCGCCCAAAAGGATCGAAGGCAGTCAGGTCCCGCAACATCTGCGCGTGGTACCACCGCCCCCAAGAGAACGCCTCCAGCAGCGACGAACGTCCCAGCCTCCTACCCGCAGAGGCGCACAGCCGGGAAACCCTGGGCGTCAACGAGCTCCGGCGAAACCGAAACCGCGGCCCCAAGATAATCGCTCAACAGACAAACAGCAGTAACCCGGACACACTTTTCTCAATTGAAGGCAGCCGTTGAAAACAATCGGCTGCCTTCTGCATTTAGAGGCCGAACAGGAGACTTGCCTTCAGGAGAACAACCTAGTCATAAAAAAGGCGATGGCCGTCACTTGCCATCGCCATTGTCCCGGCATCAGCCGGTGGGGAGAGCGGGTCCGTTGACCGTCGCTCTATTGTATTTTAGAGACTTCCCGATTCGGCCAGCAGCAGCTCAATCTGTTGCGTCAATTCCTCTTCCATGTCCGGACCCATGAAGCCGACGCTCTTGAAGGCGATCGCACCCTTCTTATCGATGATAAACTTCGTGGGGATACCGTCGACGCCGTATTTTTCGACGAATTTGTCGTCAATGAGAACGGGAAATGTATACTTATGTTCTTCGATGAACTTCTTCGCGTTGGCAACAGTCGCGTCATAGTCTTTCCGTTCCCAGGTGTCAAGCGCAAGGATGACAACGTTGCCATTGTCCTTATATTTATCATACACACGCTGGAGGTACGGAAAACTTGCCTGGCACGGCCCGCACCATGTCGCCCAGAAATCGATCACGACAACTTTTCCGTGCTGCGCCGATAGCATAACGGGCTTGCCGTTCAAGTCTTTCAGCGTGAAATCAATGGAAGGCTTGCTGATGCGGCTTTCAAGGACTTGCTTCTTGATCTTCTCGATTTTTGCTTTCTGTGCCTCGGCAATTTTTTGCTCGAACCGTGTCTTCCGGTCGGATGTCAGCGCGTCGTATGTCTTGGTTGAGCCTTCTGCTTTCACGATCGCCTCTTTCACTTTCTCGAGCACTTCGGGACTGGCTTTCCCTTTGTTCGCGCAGTCGATTCCGATCTCAATCGCCTTGTCATACTTTCCGTTTTTGACGAGACACTCCACGTATCGTTTATTGACATCGGGCTCCGATGCTTTCATGAGTTGGTACGCTTCGGCATAATTGCTCTCCGCTTCCTTTAATTTACCGAGCTGCATCAGTCCATATCCGTAGGTATCGAGAACCATGCCGGTCCCGTACTTCATCCCGTCTTCCCATTCCTTTATCGTAGCATAGTAGAGCTTCGAGGTCGTGTCGGGGATTCTGCTCAACTCGACACCCCTCTTCGCCCATTCGACAGCAAGTTCCAACTGTTCGCCCTTTTCAATCAAGTCCCATGCCGGGCCATTGTAATAATCCCAGCGCGGATGCCGCATTTGTGAGAGCACCCGGTTGGCCTTTTCAAACTGCTTGGCTTCGACGCAGGTCGAAAAGAGAGTGAAAATGTAATTGTCGTGATCGCGGTCTTTGAGATCTGGATAGTCTGAAAAAAACTTCTCCATCGCCGGAATTCGTTTCAACGGGTCATCGATCTTGGAAATATCGCTCCATTCTGTACTATGTGCGATCAACCCTCTGGGATTTCGCACGATTTCCGATTGACGTATCTGACCGGCTTTCGTGCTGTCGCCGACACGTTCATACCAGGATATGATCGCCGGAAGCGATGCCTCGTCGTCCTTCTTTGCCTCGTACAATCTTCCAAGTTCTCCCTTTATGGACGACATGATTTCTCCCGACTGATCATCCTTTAAGAGAGAATTCCACACCAACATAGGAACGGCCGATGGGCTGTTGGGATAGAGCTCTTTTTCTTTCCGAAGTTCATCTCTCACTGCAGCGATGTCCTTCAAGTGCCGAAACGAATTTATCCCTCCCTGCATCAACAATGCGCGCGCGCAATGTGCTTCTCTGACCGGTTTTCCGTCAGCGCCATACATCATGGCGTCCCAGACATTGCCGTCATGGTCATCAACCTTCTCCCCGGATACGAAGCGGAATAAGAGCAATGTCGCCGCTGGTTCGTTCAGCGCCATCGTCGTTTTCCATGTTCCACCGGATTTTGTCATCGGAAGCTGGAGGAACCCAATGTTGTCGTATCCTCCCCGCCAGACGAGAGCATAAAGCTGGATGGCCTCAGCATCTTTCAGCGCCGCGCCTGTTGCATTGCAGTTGTAGGTAATGGTGATGAGATCTCCGACCATGGGATGCGCGGGGGAAAGCGAAAACACGTCATTCCCTTCCTGCGCAAATGCCAGAGTCGCAAAGACGATGGTACTTACCAAGATTCTTTTCATTGTGCATTCTCCTTAAATCCAGTTGTTTGGCCCTTGCAACGTAATAATTTCACACGTAGGAATCAAGCGTTCATACTGTTTCCTACGGCAGGCGCCGTGGGCAGAATTTTGGCAATCACCAGACTGGCCACCACAAAGCCGCCAACCTGGTTGATTGCTGCGGTCAGCGTGTAGAGAAATCCCGCGTCATACCATATCCAGTGCGACATCGTTTCAGAAAAGATGACGACGAGCCCGAGCGCAATGCCAAACACAATTCGATTCCGCGTCGACGAAACACCGGCGCCCACCAGCAGCCAGACAAAGATGAACGTGGCAACGATGTCTTTTAGGAGTTCACCCAGCAGATGGACCCCAAAGGACCCGAAATCCCCGACACGAACGAAAGCAAACATCTGGGGTCCTTTTTGCGAGCGCTCTTCCATTGTCTGTTCGGCGGCTTTCTTTTCTGTTTCAGTCGCACCCGGTGGAAGATTCGCCATGTAGGGGATGAAATACGTTCCCGAGGCCGGAGCACCGGAAGCGATGGCCTGGGTTACTGCCTCTTCGTTCGTGAACTTTTGGAGCGTGTTATTATAGAGAGGCAGTACGTCGTGGTCAACCGCTCCCCACAGGAACATGGCAATTCCGCCGAGAACGGCAGCAAGGATAATTTTTGATGCAGACATGGGGGTATTTCCTTCCAATGGTTTGACGGGAGTTTAGCACTATGCTTAATGTACCATGCGCCGGGGAACTTCGCAAATTCTCAAACCCACCGGTTTTGATGTCTCGTTTATTTGTATATCTTCCAACTCTTTGCGATACTATTTGAGTGACACGACACTAGGTCACTTAACGATCCGATAACATTATTGGGAAGAGTTTTATGAAATGCTTTATCGTTGTAGTACTAGTGGTGGCAGTCGCAACCGTGCTGAGCGCCGGCAGTCCGGGGGAGGGGACCAAGAGCACGCCTCAATTCGACAAATTAAAGACACTCGCCGGCACATGGAAAGGAAAAGATAGCGAAGGAAAACCTATTACCATTTCCTACAAGCTCGTCTCCAGCGGCAGCGCCCTCATGGAGGAGCTTACGATGGAGGAACATCCCGACGCGATGATCACAATGTATCATCTCAACGGCACGAAGCTCATGCTGACGCACTATTGCTCGATGGGCAACCAGCCGCGCATGCGCGTGGAGAAGGCGTCAAAGGACGGATCCACGCTCACCTTCTCATACGTGGATGCCACGAATCTCTCCAGTCCGAAAGATCCCCACATGAGCGGACTCGTCGTGAGATTCAAGGACGACGACCACTTCTCGCAGCAGTGGATCATGAGCATGAACGGGAAGAAGAAGCAACACGAAACGTTCGACTTCGAGCGCGTGAAGTAAGGTACCAACCTACGTCGCACCATCAAATGCCGGGTCACTGATCCGGCATTTGTCTTTCACCCAAAAGCATAGAGCGTCGAGCCCGGGTTTAGCCGGAAAGGAAGCTCCAAGTCATGACCTCCTGCAACTTCTTTTTCGCATCTTCCAACCGTTCCTTTGTGCCGTCGGGCAAGACATGCGTAAATTGCAGTGTTAGTTCCTTCCCGACCTGTTTGAGGTGAACGTTTTTTATCTCTCCGTTGCCTATTTCTTTCATCATTTGCTGGAATGGCGCGGTTTTGTCTCCATCTTCCGTTGTCTCACTGCTGGTGGGCAAGCCGTAAAACCGTTCATCGGATGCATCGGGCAACGTAATGGAGAGTTGTTTCCCTTTGAGCGAGATTTTCTTAAAGCCTGCCCGAGAGGCCGACATCCGCAACTCGACGAGAATGAACAAATGTTCCACCTCTTCCGGGTATTCACCAAAACGGTCATGCAGCTCTCCCCGCATCGATACGAGTTCCTCCTCACTCACTGCTCTGTACAGACGCCGGTAGATATCGAGACGCTCGGAATCGGATTCAACGTAGAAATCGGGGATGAGAGCCTCAATATCTGATTCGATGACAGCCTCTGCAAATTTCAAATCGCGAATTGGAAATTTCACGGTGTCCTTTTGAAAGACTTCTTTGAACTCCTCCTGCTTCAGTTCCTCCACGGCCTCACGAACGACGCGCTCGTACATCTCAAAACCCATTTCCATGATGAAGCCCGACTGTTCGGCGCCGAGTAAATTGCCGGCGCCGCGAATCTCCAGGTCGCGCATCGCTAAATTGAAACCCGAACCAAGCTCGGTAAATTCCTCAATGGCTTGCAGGCGGCGCAATGCCGGCCTGGGCAGAAGGCCCAGCGGCGGTGTCAACAGGTACGCATACGCCTGGACGTTCGACCGACCGACCCGCCCGCGCAGCTGGTACAACTCCGCCAGCCCGAACCGGTCCGCACGATTGACGATGATGGTATTGACACTCGGAATGTCGATACCCGATTCAATGATCTTCGTGCACACAAGAACGTCCCGCTTTTTCTCAAGGAAATCGAACATCACTTTCTCGAGCTGGTGCCCGTGCATCTGACCGTGGGCGATATCAACCCGGGCTTCCGGAACATGCGATTGCACCTGTTGGGCAATCGCATCGATGTTGTTCACCCGGTCATGCACGAAATAGGCCTGTCCGCCACGATGCAATTCCTTGAGAATTGCCTCACGAATGAATTGCCAGTGCCCGCGCTTGTCGGTAAAATCCGCCGAGACGATTTCCGTGGCAATCGGCAGGCGATTTCTCGGCGGTGTTGAAATGAGCGAGAGGTCGCGCGCGCCGACCAGCGAGAAGTGCAGTGTGCGCGGGATCGGAGTTGCCGTTAATGTCAGCGTATCGACGCTTGCCTTCAACTTCCGCAATTTCTCTTTTGCAGCCACCCCGAAGCGGTGCTCCTCGTCGATGATCAGCAAACCCAGGTCTTTCAACGCAATATCCTTCGAGAGCAGACGGTGCGTGCCGATGATGATATCGATGCCGCCGGCTTCAAGCTGCTGCACAATCTTCTTTTGCTCTTTCGCGGACTTGAATCGCATGATGCTCTCGATTCTCACCGTATATCTTGCCAGCCGGTCCTGGAAGGTATTGTAATGCTGCATCGCGAGAATCGTTGTCGGCACAAGCACCGCAACCTGCTTTCCGTCCATGACCGCTTTGAAGGCGGCGCGAACGGCAACTTCGGTCTTGCCGAATCCCACGTCGCCGCAGATGAGGCGATCCATCGGTGACGCGCTTTCCATGTCGCGCTTCGCGTCCGAAGTCGCTTGCGCCTGGTCGGGAGTGTCTTCGTACATGAACGATGCTTCTAGCTCTCTTTGCCAGTGTGTGTCGGGAGAGAACGCAAAACCCCGTTCATGTTTGCGCCGGGCGTAGAGCGCGATGAGGTCCCGCGCAATGTCTTTGATGCGTCGCTTCGCCCGTGCTTTCATCCGCTCCCACTCGTCACCCCCGAGCTTGCTGAGCTTCGGGATGTGACCTTCCTGTGACGAGTATTTCTGGACCCGGTTAACAAAACTCAAATTGACGTACAGGACGTCGTTTTCAAGAAACAGCAGTTTCATAACTTCCTGGTCCATCCCCCCGACCTTTAGTTTTGCCAATCCCGCAAAGGTCCCGATCCCGTGGTCGACATGCACAACGCAATCGCCTGGCCGAAGTTGCTGCAGTTCCTTTTGCGTGAATCCTTTGAAACGCCGGCGCTTGCCGGTTCCACGCCGCTTCAACCGTCCGAATATTTCGTGTTCCGTGAAGACCGCAAGCCTGGCCGGAGGGAAAATGAAACCAGCATGAACCGTTTCAGAAAGAAGTTCAAAGGTAACCGCAGATGGTTCGGCCTGCTCGACGTCGGTGCGAAGGTTCGGGACAGGAAGTTCGTGCTCATCCTCCCGAACGCCTGCAATCCGCGTTCCGACGCCTGATACCGGATAAGAATCTTCCGGCGACGTCAGAACTTCCTCCACCAACTCTTTGAGCCGTGCGCCCTCTTCCTTCGTATCGCTTGCAAGATGGATGGTATAGCCATCCAAGGCAAGTTTCTTTAGCGAATCCACCAGCACGTGGATGTTTCCATTAAAGGCCGGCTGTGGTGCCGACGCAAAATCTATGAGCGATGTCGATATTTCATCCTCAACCGTCGATTGCTGACGATGGAACGGTGAATTGACGATCCGGCGAAAAGCTCGGGACTGCCCATCGATGTACTTCCAATCAAAAAGATCCTGAACGCCTTCATGAACAAGCTCGTTAATCTCCGCCTCGATGAGCGCAGGGTCGTTGAGGATGATAATCGCTTCGGGAGACAGGTAGTCGAACAATGACGCCGAAATTCTTTTCACCTCATCTGCCACACCGGGTCCCCGTGGTAACTCCGCGTCATCAACCACATCTGCGGACATGGCCGGAACGATGCTCGCCGACGGCAGCTGCCGGATCGACCGCTGTGAAAGGACGTCAAATTCACGGATCGACTCTATCGTGTCGCCGAAGAATTCAATCCGGATCGGGTTTTCTCCGATAAACGGAAACACGTCGATGATTCCACCGCGGACTGCGACATCGCCGTACCCCTCCACAAAATCCTTTTGCTCAAAACCGTTCTCAGTTAACCGCAGGATGAAGTCCTGGAATGGTTTTTCTTCGCCAGCTTTCAGTTCAATGATCATCCGACAGAAACTCTCCCTGGGCGGAACACTTTCGGCCACGGACTCCGGCGATGCGACCACGACAACACTCGCGCCCGCGGCGAGCGATCTCAGTGTTTCGGTCCGGGCAATCGGTGTGCTCATATCAAGCATTTGCGCTTGATGGTGCGGGAGTGTCCCAAAGAATCGGACATTCTCTTCCCCGAGCAGGAGAGTGCAATCGTCGCGGAGCTTTTCCGCCGAGTCGTCGTCCGGAGCGACCGCCACCACTTGCGCGTCATGGCGTTCAAACACACTCGCTGTTACGAAGGCGAGCAACGAGCCGGCAACGCCTTGAAGAAGAAGCGGTTGCTTGCTTGCTAGGTTCTTTACTTTCTTCTCGAGAGTCTCGAATCGATCCGAGCGAAATATTCTCTGCTTGATTTTCTTCATTCGCGACTTACATTCAACATCCGTCCTGCGGTCTCAAAAACACCTTTCCCACGCCGTCCCGACCAGATCGGCACAGCAAGGGTTCATGACCATGCAACACTCAGGCTGCAAGCTTCACCCACGCCAGATCACGCGGGTGACGAACAAGCAATTTACGACTTTCCCACTCGCAGCTTACTCGTAAGCTCTTCCTGCTTCTTGAGAAAGGCAATCAACTCGCGTTGTACTTCGCGCATCTCATGGATTTCGTACGCGCGAATCTCATCCAGCTTCACGTGGAGACTTTGTATCTGCATTTCTGCTTTGAGATTGATTTGGTAATCGAGCTCTGCACGCAATCGATCTTTTTCAGACTGCCGATTCTGGCTCATCATGATGAACGGCGCCTGCAGGGCTGAAATAGCTCCGAGTACAAGATTAAGAAACGCGTACGGGAACGGGTCGATGGGATGATAGAACGCTTCCAGCGTGTTGAGCGCAACCCACAGCAGAAGAATGCCGATGAAAAGTCCGACAAATCCCCAGCTGCCGCCAAACTTCGCGACCTTGTCCGAGATTCGCTGACCGAAACTCAGGCTTTGTTCAATTTCTTCGTTGACGTTCCGCGCCGTACGACGCTCAACCAATTCATTTGTCGCGCGCAGCCGCTGGGCGATCACGCCCGCAAGATTGAGACACACCTCGGGTTTTCTGAGCAGGAAGCTCACGAAATCTTCGCGCGTCATCTCCAAGAGATTCGCCTTGGTGACAACTTTTGCGCTTGCGGTCCGGGGCGAACCATCAAACATCCCGAGCTCACCGAAGAAATCGCCGTCCGAGAGAACGGTCAGTGTTACCTCTTCGTTATCTTCCGTCCAGGTCGTTATGGCGACTTCACCTTCACGGACGACGTACATCGCACCCGATGGTTCCCCTTTTCTGAAAATAACCTGTCCAACGTCTCGCGAAACCGATTTCCAGAGGTCGGCAAGGCTTTTCAGGTCATTCGGTTGAAGTGTTGAAAAAAGGGGAATACGTGAGAGCGTCTCGATGTCGACAGTCGCTGAAGTACTCATGATAATATGCTCATAATAGTAGAATCGCTACAAAAAGATACTAATTTTTTGCATAGGAAGAAACTCTGTAGAATTTTTTGTATGTTCCAGTTGCTGAGATGATACGCATGCCCGGGGTTTCCATAAATAGCAACGTGAAGATTCCGATTTCGGAATTGCAATTCCGCTTCGCCCGGAGCGGGGGGCACGGCGGGCAGAACGTCAACAAAGTGGAAACCCGCGTGGAATTACTGTTTGACGTGGCCCGGTCGCCGAGTCTTTCCGATTCCGACCGCGAGAGAATTCTCAAGCATCTGAAATCGAAAATCGATACGGCGGGCATACTGCGGGTCGTCGCGCAGGAATCACGCAGCCAGTGGCGCAACCGTGAGGATGCCGTTAAAAGATTCGTGGAGCTGTTGAGGCATGCATTGATGCCGCGAAAGAAGAGGATCAAGACAAGAATTTCTGCGGGGGGGAAGGAGAGGCGGCTCCGCTCGAAGAAACGGCGCAGCGAGGTCAAACGGCTCAGGAGAGTGAGGGAGGAATGAAACAGCGGAACACATGGGTTCTCAGCCTTCTTGTGGGAATACTGGTCTGTTGTAGTTGGGGACAGAACGAAAAACCCAGATCGAGATTCATTCGACAGGTTACGTCAGGAATGGCTAAGCCGGTCGAAGGCATGCTTGTAGACAGCGCTTCCATAGACTCGCAAGGCGTGGATGAGCAACCGACCCCCAGCGTTAAAGTGCAACCTCCGTACCCAGAGATCGCTCTGCGCGCCGGCGTCCAAGGAACGGTACTTCTGAGGATCCACATCAATGACAGTGGAAGAGTCACCAACGCCGGAATACTGAGGAGTGACGCGGAGATTTTCAATGATCCCGCGCTAACCGCGGCGCGAACATGGAGGTTCACTCCCGCCCGTCGCTCCGGAACCCCCGTTGGCGTATCAAGACTGCTATCGTTTCGGTTTGCGCTCGAACCGTTGGACAAGCAAATTCCGTTGTACGACCTTTCAGATTCGAAACTCACGACCCCATGGTCAAAGGACCGCAGGGCCCCTGATTCTCGCTGTATTCCCATTGTTGAGGAACACTTTTCCATCGACTCGATTTCAACTCCAGAGGTCAAAGCAGCATGTGTAGATGTTGCGAACGACACAAGTTTGGAGGAACCACTCGTCCTGGAACGCCAGCCGCTGGTTTTGACGATAGACTCCGTAGCATACAATCCCAAATTTGTCCGTCGTGGGGAGGAAGGGGAGGTTTGTGCGAGAATTCTCATAGACACGGACGGAAAGGTTTCCGCCGCAATCGTCACAAGGAGCAGTAATTACAAGCTTGACAATGGCGTACTCAAATCGGCCAGCAAGTGGAAATTCGTGCCCGCGGTTTATCGCGGTCAACACATCTCCGTCTGGCGCATGCTGCGATACAGGTTCTGGCTACGAGAGCCTTGATTTCTCCAGCCGGTTTGGTTTGTTTTTCCATTCTCACCTTCCGAATCCACACTTTCTTGAATGCATGCTTCGACATATGATCTATGCGCTTCTCCACTCTTAAATTAATCGTGTCGTAATCACGGGGTGGCCGACGATCTCTAACCTTGGGGAAATAGCTGTTTCGCGATTTGGCGAATCGCGCTACGATGCCTTCCAAAACCCGTCTTGCTAACTCGCGATTCAGCGAATCGCGTTACGGGATGAATTTGCAGTAACTCCATTTCCATTTTGTCCAATCTTGAACCATTCCAGCTTTAACCGGATTGTTAAGAACGTACTCAATAATCCGTCCGAGATCCCGGTCGTTGCGGACGACATGGTCATAACTTTCGTGCTGCCAGAAGATGCCGGAGCGATGCAGTATTTTGTTGGCTTCATGCGCGGTGAACTTCTTCAAGGATCCAATGATGTCGGTGACAATGTAGCGCGAGACGCCGTCTCGCGCGGGTAGCGATTCAGCGAATCGCTCTACGCTGAAGACCATGTGAACATGATTGGGCATGATACAATATGCGAGAAGATCATACACTTTCCGATCTCTGTATATTATGGCGTCGGCGACATGTCCGGCTATGCGGTCATCTCGCAGCCAGAAGTGGCCTTCAGTTGACGTATCCAAGAACTGGTCGAATTTCCCGAAATACTGTTCGCGTGCTTCCTCGAACTTTAGCCTCCGTACATCATTATCACTCATACGAGCAATTTCTCTTTCCCGATTTTCGTGTTCCTTTTTCAATTGTAGTATGACCTGACCAGGAAGTGACCCTGCAAGGCGGAACGTTACGAAGAAGGTTCCCTGTCTGGGCTGGTAGTGCGGTAATCGACGACGGTAATATAGTATTTCGTCTCCCATGACCAAACTCTCCGTTGCTCCCAATCGATTCGGCGAATCGAACTACTAATCCTCCCTCTGTCGGGCCTTCCCAATCTCTGCGGCTTAGATGCTTATTCGCGATTCAGCGAATCGCGCTACATTCATTCGGTGAGTCGCGCTACCGAAGAAGCTTGCTCAGTTTCTCCAGGAACTCGTCTGCCTCGCGCTTGCCAAATCCTTTTGACTCAAGATATTCTTTTGTGATCGGTGTCGTGTTGAGATGCTCTCTCAAGACGCACATCTCTAAGCGCGAGAAATGTTCCGCCTTGAGACTGTAGTCTTCAAATGCTTCCCAGGCGATCGGAGCAACTTTGCTCGTGATTTCTGCCATCGCTTCGGCATAGACACGGATTTCGTACTGCGCGTGGGGATCCATCCGCAGAGCGAGAAAATGAAAAAGGTTGTGCAGGTCGATCTTCCAGTACCACTCCGTGTACAGCGATAGCGGGAGATGTACTCTCGCGAGCTCGCGGGCGATGTCGGATTCGAGCATTTGTTCATATTCGGCATACGTTTCGCCCTGGGCTTTTGTGAGTATTTCCAGAACTCTTTGTCGTAGCGCTGCCGGCACTTCGTCCTTGGCGCGTCCCTGCCTGTTGCCCTTGCTCTGGTAGTGAATCGCATCATGTTCGGGCACGTAAAATTCGTCCTTCATCACCGAGTAGCGTCCCGAATACTCGTTCACGTTTGCCGTCCGGTGACGTATCCACTGCCGCGCGACGAAGATGGGAAGCTTCACGTGAAATTTGAACTCCACCATCTCAAACGGTGTCGTGTGTTGATGCCGCATGAGATAGCGGATCAGCCCGCGGTCTTCGTTTACCGTTTTCGTTCCCTTGCCGTACGAGACGCGTGCGGCCTGCACAATCGATTCATCCCCGCCCATATAATCGATGAGGCGCACGAAGCCGGCATTCAGGCACTTGAATTCCTTATCGAGCAGTTTGTCTGCCTGCGGATTTACAGTATGAGCCATGCTAATCAGTACTTGAAAAAATTTCCCCTTGATTTCATGCTCAATGTACTGAATCGCAGAGAGAAAATCCATCTCAAAATTCTCTCCGGACCTTCGCACCAATCTTGCCACAACTGCAATTCTCTGTAACCGGAGCTCGGAAGATTGTTATTCCAGGCGTTTTTTCGTATCTTTTTCCCATGGTCAAAGTTGCCGTCGGCATCATTATTCAGAATGGACTGGCAGCATCTGATGTACGTCAGGTGCTGATGTGCCAGCGCAAGCCGACAGTGGCGTATCCACTCAAGTGGGAATTTCCGGGCGGCAAGTTTGAAAACGGCGAGACTGCTGAGGAATGCTTGCTTCGCGAACTGAAAGAAGAACTGGACATCGTTGCAGAAGTCGGTGGGCTTTATCACCGCGAACATTACACGTATCCCGATAGCGGAACCTTCGACGTTCATTACCACCTTGTGCCCTCCTTCAGCGGTGCGCTAGTTAACCGGGCCTTCACGACGATCCGGTGGGTGCCGGTGGCGGATCTCCCGAAGTTCGACATTTTGGAAGGAAACCGGGCTGTCATTCAAAAATTGTTGAGCGCACATGAAGGCAATGAACCCGGCGCGCGTTAAGATCATCCGCAAACTGATTCACACCTGGTACCGGACTCATCAGCGGCCATTTATCTGGCGAACACTACGGGATCCTTACGCAATTCTCCTTTCGGAAATCATGCTTCAGCAAACCCAGGCAGACCGGGTGGAAGAAAAACTTCCGTTGTTTCTGAAGAAGTTTCCAACATTCGATGCCCTCGCCGGCGCCTCCAAAGCAGATATCCTCCGTGCCTGGCAGGGATTGGGGTACAACAATCGCGCCGCGCGCCTTTGGGATCTTGCAAGAATCGTCGTGGAACAATTTGGCGGTAAACTTCCGGCCGACGTGAACACGCTTGAACGACTCCCGGGCATCGGGCTCTACACCGCCCGCGCCGTCGCGTGCTTCGCCTTCCGGAAACACACGTCCGTGGTGGATGTGAATGTACGCCGGGTCCTTTCGCGCATCTTCTGGAAGAGAAAAACATGTCCCGACGTTCAGGGCGAACGAGATATCTCGCTGATTGCAGAACAAATCCTCCCGCGCGATACACAATCCTGGAATCAGGCTCTCATGGATCTGGGCTCGACGACCTGCAAAGCACAAAAGCCGCACTGTCTCGCCTGCCCGGTTTCAAGGACGTGTCGTTCCCGCCATTTAAATCCGCATCAGAAGCGACGGTCACACTCCGGATGTGCACCGAAAAAAGTCGCAATGCGCGTTGAGCCGGTGTACTTGGATGTCCCCCGGCGAATCTGGCGTGGGAGCATTGTTGAAGTACTGCGCAGTGTGAATGGTAGAGGATCAATCTCGATGCCCGAACTGGGCAAATCCATCAAACCGGATTTCACAAACCGGGAACTCCCCTGGCTCAGCAGTCTGATCGATGCGCTTCTCCGCGACGACATCGTGAGCACGACAGGACGCAGGAACGACGCACGAGTAATGCTGGCGCACAAATGAAGAAACCCCGGCAACCACTTACGATCGAAGAACTCCGCAAGCTGCATGAAGAAAGGAAGGAGGCAATTCGCCAACGGTTGGGGGAATTCACGGCCGTCCGGCCGTCGGCGTATTTCTACGAGCTCGTGTACTGTCTCCTGACGCCGCAGTCGAGCGCCGTCAACGCCGCGAAAGCTGTCCGGCTTCTCCGTGACCACGACCTCCGCCATTCCGAAATCGACCCTGAACCGCTGCTGTACCAGAATGATTTCTATATCCGGTTTCACAGAACGAAAGCAAAGCACCTTCTCGCAGTCAAGGAACAATTTCCATCCATCCGAAGGGAACTTTCGACCGGCAGCTCCAGCGTGCAGCTGCGGCAGTGGCTGGTAAAGAACGTGAAGGGGATCGGTTGGAAAGAAGCCTCGCATTTTTTACGCAA
Source organism: Bacteroidota bacterium (assembly GCA_049515655.1). Taxonomy (GTDB): domain Bacteria; phylum Bacteroidota; class Ignavibacteria; order UBA10030; family SZUA-254; genus JBEKTW01. Next base: position 7,249 of record JBEKTW010000015.1, on the reverse strand, counting down.
CATTGGGCATCGCAATCTTGCGATCCTCGACCGGCATATCCTCAAGAATCTCGTTCGCATGCGTGTCCTGCGTCAATTACCGGCGACGCTTTCCGCGAAACGTTACAAGGCAATTGAGAATAAATTCCAGCAGTTCTCTCACGATGTGCGTATCCCAATGGATGAACTCGATCTGCTTTTCTGGTGCATGGAGACCGGGGAGATCTTAAAATGATGAAATGCCTCTCACATCACACATTGTTCGAACAGTGGGATCTATCGGAACAGATTCCGTCATTTCGGTGCTGGGCCGGCGCACCGTGCTCAACGCTCACGGCTCGGAGGATTGCATGAAAGCCCTTGTTATCGGTGCGGGAATGATGGGAAGCGCGATGGCTTACGACCTCGCCCACTCGGAAGGCGTCGCCGAAGTACTCCTCGCCGACGTAAGCTATGAGCGAGCGGAAGCTGTCGCCCTGTCGCTAGGGGAGAAAGTCCATCCTCTCAAACTGGACGTTCACTACTATGACGACGTCGTGTACGTGATGAGCACTGTCGATGTCGCATTCGGAGCGACATCGTACACGCACAATCATCTTTTGGCACGGGCTGCAATTGAAGCGGGGGTTCACTTTTGCGACCTCGGGGGAAACATGGATGTCGTCGACCGCCAGCTTTTGCTCGGTATGCGGGCGAAAGAGGCCGGCGTTTGCGTCATCCCAAACTGCGGCCTTGCCCCCGGCATGGCATGTGTCATAGCTGCCGGAGCCGCGAAGAAGTTCGAGCATGTCGACGAAATCCACATTCGTGTCGGCGGGCTTCCCCAGCACCCGCAGCCACCGCTGAACTACCAGCTCGTCTTCTCTGCGGAGGGGCTCATCAACGAGTATCTTGAGCCGGCGGAAGCGATCCGGGACGGAAGGATTCAAAACGTCGAATCGATGACGGAATGCGAAGAACTTGAATTCCCGCCACCGTTCGGAAAACTGGAGGCATTCCACACGTCCGGCGGCATATCGACATTGACCAGAATGTTCGATGGAAAGGCGAGAAACATCGATTATAAAACCATCCGGTATCGGGGGCATTGCGAGAAGTTCAAAACGCTCCTTGAGCTCGGGTTCGCAAGCGCGGAGCCCATCATAGTCGGGAATTCCGCATCGACCGTGCGGGAGTTCTTTGAGAACCTGTTGCGCAAGAAACTCACCTCAAACGGCCCCGACGTCGTGCTGATGCGCGTCACTGTCTCGGGCACCATGGACGACAGGAAAAGAACACTTGCGTATGAGATGACAGATTACTATGATACAAGTTTGAACATGACGTCCATGATGCGAACGACGGCCTTCCCTACATCGATCATCGGACAGATGGTCGTGAGCGGCACTATAGCGGCACACGGCGTTTTTCCGCCGGAGCAATGCGTGCCAATGGAGCCATTCCTGGCTGAATTACGAAAGAGAAATATCATTGTGAAAGAATCACTCGTAGGATGAATCTATGAAGCGTCCACTATCCGTCATAATTATTTCGAAAGACCCCACCACCCAGCAGGAAACTCACAGCCGCTTCGACGCGCAGACTAGTTTCCCGCGGTTGAAACTTCTTTCGATTTTTCTGAAAGCATTTTTCTCCAGGAATATTTAGAGCATACCATGGCAGACACAAGTTCTTTTGACATTGTTTCGAAGGTCGAGCTGCAGGAAGTCGACAACGCAATCAACCAGGCGCGGAAGGAAATCGCGCAGCGGTATGATTTCAAGGGCTCAAAAACTTCCATCGAGTTACTACAAAAGGAACATGAAGTCGTTATCCTCTCTGACGACGATTTTCGCATGAAGGCTACCGTCGACCTTCTTCAAACGAAGTTCGTGAAACGCGGGGTTCCGCTGAAAGCACTTACCTACAGCAAAGTTGAACCGGCCGCCGGCAGCCTCGTCAGGGAGACGATCAAACTGCAGAACGGCATCGACAAGGAAAACGCTAAGCTTATCGTCAAAATGATCAAAGACACGAAGCTGCGGGTGCAGGCACAGATCATGGACGACCAGGTACGCGTCAGCGGCAAGAACAAGGACGACCTTCAAGCCGTGATTGCAATGCTGCGCAAGGCGGATCTCAATTTCTCGATGCAATATATCAACTATCGATAAGCTGAGAATGAGAATTCGATTCCTGCTCGTTGTTCAACTCCTTATCGCTTCGGCGGTTTATTGTCAAAATTCCCTCCCCGTCCAGTTCCTGAACCAGCCGTCCCGCAACTCGCAGGTCGCGACATTCCTTCGCGGAAGAACGCTCTACGGTGCTCTGAACGACCTTCTTTCGTGCTTTCACATCCAGAGTACTGCTCACTCCGGGACCAGACAATTGGAATTCAAAGCAAATAACTGCGTGGTGATGGTTACCGCAACCAGTCCGTACGTGGCAATCACCGACAAGGATTCCACCATTAGCTCCGTGCAACTGCCGCAGGATGTTCTCTTTGGAGCGAGTCAGATATTCGTTCCGCTCGAATCGTTCGTTCCCGTTCTCAGCACCGTCACCGGAAAGAACATCACATTCAAGGCCGACGAAAAACGGATCGTCGTGGAAGACCTGCCGGCAGCATCGCCGTACGACATTACCGGGCTGAGCGTCGAGCAAAAGAGTAATGGCGCTCTCGTGCATATTCGATGCAAGAAGACTCTCAAAGACTATGAAAGCTGGGTGAAACCGGAAGCTCATGAAACATGGCTTTACGTAACGATTGCCAACGCAAAAGCGGATACTACCGCTATCGCTGCCATAAGGCCATCCGGCATCATGAAACAAATCATGGTGTTTCAATCACCGACATCTGTCCAGTTCACCATTAAGCTGAAAGGAAAGTTCACGGGCACCGAGCCGTCGCCGGCAGAAGGCTCCAACGACATCCTGATTGCGCTCCCGACACCGCCGCCGGAAAAAAACGACGATGTTGAACGATCGTTGGACCGCGAACGAAGCAAGTGGAAGCTCGATTGCATCGTTATCGATGCGGGGCACGGCGGGGACGACCCGGGAACCATCGGCGTCGCACGAACAAAAGAGAAAGATATAACGCTCGCCATCGCACTCAAACTCGGGAAGTTGATTGAGAAGAACCTGCCGCACACGAAAGTTGTTTACACTCGAAAGACCGATGAATTTATTGAGTTGTACCGCCGCGGCCAGATCGCGAACGAGGCCCAGGGAAAGCTCTTCATCAGCATCCACTGCAACTCCGCTCCGCGCAAACCGGCCCCGGCCAACGGGTTTGAGATCTATCTTCTGCGTCCGGGAAAAACCGAGAACGCTGTTCGTATCGCGGAGCGGGAAAACGATGTCATCAAGCTCGAGAAGAACTATGAACAGCGCTATCAGGAATTGAACGAAGAGCGCTTCATCCTCATCACAATGGCGCAGAGCGCGTACGTCAAGTACAGCGAACAATTTGCGGGAATCCTCCAGCAGGAAATGGGAAGGTATCTCAAACAGGAGAATAACGGTGTAAAGCAAGCTGGGTTCTATGTGCTCGTCGGCGCTTCGATGCCGAATGTGCTCATCGAAACCGGATATCTCTCAAACCGGAGAGAGGAACAGGCATTGAGGAGCGCAAAGGGGCAACAGCATATCGCCGAGGCAATCTTCAATGCCGTGAAGCGGTACAAGCAGGGATATGAGAAATCTCTGGAGGAGGGTAAGGACATGGAGACGCCGGATTAAGCCGAGGATTTGATTATGCTGCCGATGTTCAGGCATATGATACTTTTCCCTCTTTTCGGGATGCTTACCGAATCGTTGATGCTCGCCGGCGAGAAGGTGACGATCCAGTTCCAAAGCGGTGATAGCATAACAGCAGAACTTCTGGCAGTGAGAGAAAGTGTTCTCATTGTTTCGAGGGGTATCGGTACTCCTGACGAATTCTTGAGTACACATCCGGATGAAATGCTGACTATTCGCAGGAAGGATATTCAGAGTTTCATGATTCATGGAAAGTCCCACCTTTGGGACGGGGTCGCGATTGGATTAGCGGGAGGTATCTGCCTCGGAATGCTGGTTTCCTATGAGCCGACAGGAGCAGAAGCATACAAAAGCAATTTTGACCCTCAGGGAGGAGGTCCCAAGATGTTAGTTTGCTGCGCAGTTGGAGGAGTTGCGTTAGGAGTACTTGCGGGGGGTACTGGAACTTTGGTGACGGAGGATAAGTATATCGATCTTAACAAAAAGAAGAACTGGATATCGCTGAGACAATATGCACGCTACAATGAAACCGAGCCGCCCTTTATGAAATAGCTTCTACTATTTCCGGAGGACCTCCGGACATCCTTCCAGTACTAGCCGGCCTGCCGTGGTTCCCGTTGTCGTCGATGCCGTGCCGGTGCAAACAAATCTGAATACACCTGCAAAAATCCCACTACAAAGAACTTCCAGCTTTTTGAAAGCTCTATCTCGCCTTGAGAAGAAGTACGGGCACGTTAACGCTATGCCGGACGCGCGTGGCCGTGGTCCCCAGAAACAGGTCGGCGATGAATCGGTGGCCATGCGTACTCATTGCCACGAGGTCGCAGCCCCTTTGCCGGACCCATTTGACAATTTCCGCGGCCGGTTCACCGTAAGCTAACTCCGCTTCGGCTGGGATACCGGCGGACTGGAATTCTGTCTGAATTTTCTCCAGGTACGCTTTGTCTTGAGTGATCTCGGGGCTAACAGCGTCAGGACCAAACGTACGGGCTGCCCAACCATCGGCGACGTGCAACAACACCACCCGGCTTCGCATAATTTGTGCGAGCTCTTTGATGTGTTCGATGATTGCCCTGTCAGTTGAAGTGCCGTGCAGTGTTACAAGAATTGTTTTATACATACATTTCCCCTTTTCTCATTCTGAGTTTCATCCGCCGGTAATGACGTGCCATGCGGCTTTCAGTGAATCCGGCAGAGCGTAGATGTCCATTGCTGTTATCAAGAGAGCACTCCCCCAACCGGTCACTGTCAAGAACCAACCATTCTTCCATGCTCCCATCCGCTTACGCGAACTCGTGAACTGGAGAAGCGGGAACATCGTGAACGGGAGTTGCAAAGCCAAAACCACCTGGCTAAGAGTCAGGAGTTCTGTGACGCTGCCGTTGCCGCGCAACCCGATAATGAAGACCGCCGGCAGAATAGCCACCGTGCGGGTGATGAGCCGGCGCACCCACGGTTTGATCCGCCAGTGCATGAAGCCCTCCATCACCACCTGACCGGCGAGCGTGCCGGTGATCGTGCTGCTCTGGCCACTCGCCAGGAGCGCCACAGCGAAGAGCGTGCTAGCGACGACCGTTCCCAAAAGCGGTGCGAGCGTCAGGTACGCGACCCTGATCCAGTCGCTGTTGGCAGCGAACCTTATAATCTGCCCGCTGGCTGAAGTCACGCTGTCTTTTCCATAGAACACCATCGCAGCGAGCACAAGAATGGCTGCATTCACGAAGAATGCGATGGTCAGGGCGGCGGCAGAATCGATCGTATTGAACTGGACGGCGCGGCGCATTGACGCTTCGTCTCTCTGGAACTTACGACTCTGGACCAGCGCGGAATGCAGATACAGGTTGTGCGGCATCACTGTCGCGCCGATGATGCCGATCGCCACGTAGATCATTCCCACTTGCCGCATGTTCGCGGAGAGCAGCGCGTTCCCCATTTCCAGAAAGCTCGGCTGTGTCTGTGGAAGCACGAAAATCTCGATGAAGTAGCACGCTCCGATGGTTGTTACCAACAGCAGCACAACGGCTTCAATGGTGCGCATGCCGAACCGCTGCAGACCCAGAAGCAGCAAGACGTCGAGGCCCGTGATAATGACCGCCCACAGGAGCGGGATATGAAACAAGAGGTTGAGCGCGACGGCGCTGCCGAGCACCTCCGCCAGATCGCAGGCACCGATGGCAAGCTCGGAGAAAAGCCAGTTGGGCCAGCGAGTCCAGCGTGGATACCAATCGCGACAGCATTGAGCGAGATCCTTACCGGTCACCACTCCCAGGCGGGCAGCGATGATCTGGATGAAGATCGCCATAAGACTGGCCAGACCGACGACCCACAACAACCCGTACTTGAACTGAGCTCCTCCCTGCAGGTCGGTACCCCAGTTGCCGGGGTCCATGTAGCCCACGCTGACCAGCAGCGCCGGCCCCACAAACGCACGCCAGTTCTCCCAGAACCCTGCGCGGGGATGAGGTACCTGTACCGTGCTGTGCATCCCCTCCAACGAAGGATGGCCTTTGGACTCACTCACTCGGGTGCCATCCGTTGTCGATTCTGGGTTCTTCTTTTCGGACGCCATCTTCCTATCACGGTACAAGAGTCTCTTAGAGAATCTCCACAAAAATACTTTTTGCGAGCAGGGGGCTCAGCGGGATTTCCTTTCGCCCAACGTTAACGATAACGGAGCCGTCGAATTTTACTTTTTGTTTGACCTGCACTTTCTTGTTCAACCCCAGACCGAGTTTCGTGAGAAGTTGCAGGGCTTCCTGGCTTTCATCGCTGACGCGCACGATAATGCCCGCATCGCGAGCGTCGCACTGCGAGAGCCGCCGATACGTGATTTTCTTGAGCACTCCATCGGCGGTCGGGATGGGGTCTCCGTGGGGGTCGACCTTGGGGTAACCGAGCGCTTTATCGAGTCTAATTTCCATTTCATCCGACGTCACATGTTCGAGGAGTTCGGCCTCGTCATGAATTTCATCCCACGTGTAGCCGAGAAATTTAACGAGAAACATTTCCCACAGACGGTGACGCCGGACCATTTTGAGCGCCACGCGGCGTCCGGCTTCCGTGAGCGTTACACCCTGGTAGGGTTCATAATTGATGAGCTGTTTTTCCGAGAGTTTCTTGACCATATCGGTGACCGAGCCGTCACCGATCTTCAGATGTTTAGCCAGGACTGACGTCGGTACGACCTGTTCCTCTGCCTTCGCAGCATGTTCCGCGGCGAGGCGAATCTGTAGATGGTAAATGCTTTTGAGATAATCTTCCGTTGACTGATTCATTCCAAGGCATCTAATCTATTTTAGGCACGCCCAAATATAGGTTTTGGTATACAAAAATGCAAGTCGGGTAGGATTGGGCAGAACAGATCGTGACGGGAGAAACTTTTGCAATGTCAAGCGTTATGTCTTTCACTACCCTCTGCTATGTACAAAAGCAAATTGAGGGTAAAGAAAAGATGTTAGTTGTGAATTCAAACCAATCTGCTATCCGTGGTTCTCTCCTTAAAGAGACCACAATTAAATAATTCGAGATA
>JBEKTW010000014.1:0-94193 GCA_049515655.1 Bacteroidota bacterium | reverse complement strand
CTTGTTGCCGTGCAGATGGCGTTGTTGATGTTTGGGTTGGTGGACCACTGGGCGAGCGCGGGAATTACACACAGCAGCGTCACCAGCAGACCGACCGTGAGAATTTGTAGCAGAAGATTGAAATTCATACACCCCTCCATGAGGATAGTGAGTGATTTTAGTGATTTAGTATTGCAAGATTTTGCGGAAACCATTTTCACATACCTGTGTAGGGTCCGATCACTGATCGGACTCTCAGGCAGTCCGTTCTGAGGAACGCCGGCGTAGAGTCCGGTCCCCGACCGGACCTACAGACTATCCGTTCTGAGAAACGCCCGCCCGCTCGCCGATGCCCCCAAAAAAATCGCGATGTAGGCGAGCCCGCCGAAAGCACGCAGGCTAGGATAATTATCCTCGCCTGCATCGAATACTATTTCATCGTCACTCCCGCGAAAGAACGCGGGATTTCTGGTCGAGCAATTTTGCCGCGTTCCTATCAATCCCGCGGAAGAGCGCGGGATTTCTGATCAAGTGATACGATCACTTGATCATCAACATCTTTCGAACGGCTGTATATGTCCCCGCGGTCAACCGGTAGATATACAGACCACTCGGCATGTTCGAAGCGTCCAATTCTACCGATTTATATCCTGCTTCCTGCATACCGTTTATCAGCATTGCCACCTCCTGTCCAAGCATATTATAGACCTTAAGCATGACGTAACTGGCAACCGGCAACTGATAGCTGATAACCGTCGTCGGATTGAATGGATTGGGATAGTTCTGCCCGAGTGCAAACTCCTTCGGGATGAGAACTTCCCGCGAAGACTGAACCTCTATCGCCAACCGCTTCACGGGAGACTGAATGACGGTCGAGCCGCCGGTGCCCGTCAGCGGTTGCCGTGAATTCTCGCCAACGACTAGCCAGAAGCGCGCATCGTTGTCGGCTACCTTCCAGGTTAACGTGAGCGGAAACGATTCGGATTGCACATCGATGTCCAGTCTCGAAGGGGTCGACCCTGCTGTGTATCCTTCCACGAATCGCTGTGACGCGAAGCGCGCATCAAACGATGCCGGGGGCGGAAGCGGCGGCAATTCACATCGGGACAACATCGAGCCGACCGTTTCCGTTTTCCCGAAATAGAGCGTGCTCGCTCCGCCTCCTGCGTCGGAAACCATCGCAGAATTGATACCCTGCAAAACCCGGCCTTCTTCAGAGAGCTTCCTGGGAGCAAGGACCGCCCCGGATTTCTTCAGCACCAGTTGACCGCCGCCGTTTGTCTTTACCCAATATCCCAGTCCGGGTCGGATGGTATCGGCTATGGAATATCCATTGTTGTATCCGAAATAGTGCGAGGCGACGATACCGCCCGGCAATTGCACGATGCTATCAATATCAACGGGAGAGGAAATCGACCCGATCATATTCCACTTGTCTGCAAGAGTGAACGTGTCCCTTACCCGCACAGTCCCGGTAATGCTGTCATCCAGCGGACCATGGAACTTCAACCAATATCCAGAACCATACTGAAGGGTGTCTTTAATGGCATATCCATGGACATATGAAAAGGCACTCGACGTCGACTTTGGAAAGACGCTGGTCCTTCTACAGTCGGCGACGGTCGCCGGGACAGAGACCATGTTCCAGCCGTCCTTCAATGTCGAGACAACCGTGACGACAGAGGTCGTGATCTCTACGGTTGCGTACGAGGAGTCCCTGTACGTGGGGTCGGACACCGACCACAACGTGAGTCGAAGAGAATCAATTGTTCCGACCGGATCCCCATGCGGAATTGTCACGTGGACGGTTATCGTCGCTTGCTGGCCGGCCGCTACCGAAAGCGCAGAATCACCGGGTGCGATCGTCCAGTCAAGATTGTCATGCACGGAAAACCTCAGCGTGTCCCAGCCATTGCCGGTATTTCCCACCGAAAAAGCGACCGTCACCGTTGAATCGTGACATCCGGTGTTGTTAGAAACTGTGGAGGCATCAACGCCGCGCGTCAGGTAGCCGACGAAGAACGGTGAAAAGGACGCGTTGTTGAACGAAGCAACGACTTTCCACGTATTTGCGACCTGGACAGGTGCCATCGCTTGCGGCAGGATGTCAAAGTACGACCCGTTCCAATGGAGGAGGCGTAGGTTATTTGCTGCGACTCCGCTGGCTGCCCGTTCGCTCTCAGCAACGTAGGCAGTCACCTGGGCATTGAACTGCCCGTTCGTTCCTCCTGTCTGAGTCAATTGATACCATCGTTTGACGGATGGGCAGCCAAGGTCCACTACTCCGGCGCTTGTGTAAGGACTTCCCGCCGTTACCGTAACGCTGCTCGAGACCTGCGTCGGACGGGGTGTGCCGCCGGTGATTTTAACGTTGTTGACGGCAAACCCGCTGTCGGTTCCGAAGAACGCCGGAACGTTGAGAGTGCTGCCCATCGTGTACGGCCCGGACACTATTACGGAGGTATCCACTTCGAGCATGGCGCGCTCGATATCGGCACGTCCACTGCCATAGATTGTCTGATCGCCAAGGACAACTGCCGTCCGTTCAAATTTGGCATGCACCTGTGGGGGAGTCAGCTTTGGAAACTTTGAGAGCAGGAGAGCAGCCATGCCGGCAACCTGTGGCGCCGCGGCAGATGTACCGAGGAATCGCCAATTGTGCGACACGGGATCCCAGTTGCCGAACGGACCGACTCCCGTAATTACGCCATTGTCAATTGCGACAACATCGGGCTTCGGTCTGCTGACATGCGCGGGAAAATAGACGTCGTAGTTACCGTGAGAGCTGAATCCCTCGATGGTGCTGATATTGTTGTAGGGAACTGCCCCGGTTGCGATAACCAATGGGACGCCCGGCTGGCCCCAGATACTGTTCTCGGGAGTATGGTACTCCACCGAGTCAACGCCGAAGAGATACATACCAAGCAGTTTCGGCGAATGAACCCGGGGAGCCTCTACGAGGTTGATAACAACCTGCACCGTTGAATCCACGGCACCGTAATTTTCCCAGGTAACTGTTTCAATAGGATTCTGGCCGCCGTTTTGGGGCGAGATACTCCTCGCCAATTGACGTATGAAATCTCCGCTATAAAGATACAGGTCGTAGTCGCTCGTGGATGCTCCCCAAGGGTCGTTCCATTCCAGGATCACCGTCAGTGTTGTGGTTTCCTGACCGGGCGCGTGGCCCGGTACTACCACTGCCAGCGCCGGATCGTCCACTGGACTTGTGCTATAGTAATGCAGATCTGCATACGGAGGCGCATTCATTACTCCCGGCATAATCGGAAGAGGCTGGGAGTTGCCCATCTGAGAATAGGGCGGGGGGATAGGTTTGACGATATTGTTTTGAGGGTTTGGGTCATTGTAGACCTGCTGGAAGTGCGCATGTCCCCACGAGCCATCTCCGCCGAAGTTGCCGGCTGAGCTGATATACACGACGCCGGTGTCGATCGCCCACTTGGCGGCGGCGGCGACATAGCCGGCCGTTGCAGCATCGCAGTCTTCGAACATTGGCTGGTCGTACCACGTGAGGTCGTCAACGATGATCTTGCAATGCTTCTCTCTCACCAATCGATAAATAGCATCGATCATTGCCGCGCTGCTGAGATGAATTCCGGTGGTATCATATAGCGCTCCGTAGAAAAACAACGTCGCATTCGGGGCAAGGTCATGAACGATCTCCATCATTGCAGTTCCTTCGTCGCCCCAACCTTCTCTGCTCAGACCCCCATACGTATAGCTTGGCGGGCCGAATCCTGCGGGAAGGTCGCCGCCACTCTGCGACGCCGGCCATGAGACGCAGCCGTCGGATATAACGCCGACGTTTATGCTGTCCCCCAGAACGTTCAGATCTGATCGGACATTGATTGCGTGGTGAATGCTATCGCCCTCGGTGGTCTTCGATCCGGTGTTCGTGCTTCCTCCCACCATCGGGCGAACGATTTTCACTTCATCCAGCATGGCTACGTCTTCAACCTTGTCAATTGGCATATACACCGAGATCAGTTTCGCCTGGGGCAACGAGAGATCGATTGCGCCCCCTAATGCCTGGAGTCTGGCGATAAGATTCTGCGAAACCCCTTTCACGTCGAGCAGAAGTCCGATTCTTCCCCGGCCATCAAATCGATTCACGGTGCTGCCGTATTGTTGCCGGACGTTTTTCAGGTGTGCATTTTCTGCCGTGACCCCCTCATTTTTCATCTTCTCGATCGTCTGAAGAACAATCGAGTATACTTTTTCGAGGTGCGTCGCTGACTGCGGTGTCTGTCCCGGGACAACCTGGGGCAGTACGAGTACGGTTGCCAACACGAATGGAAGCAACCACCATATCGTCTTGTAGTTCATAGGAAAGATTCCCCTTCCTGAAAAATGTTCAATCAGATATTGACTACGAGATGGTGTCCGGATACTGATAGAACTATCCGTCACCTGAAATTGTTTTTTGACGACGCCGGGAGGTAAATCGGGAAAATACGGGTTTACCCCCGCGTACTAAAGGATCTTTCTCTTCCTTAAGATGATAACGGCTTGGAAGAGCGTCTTGTGTGGAAAAGAGCTTTGAGAAATGATAAGGACATCTTGAGGTCGAACGAGGGCACCATCACGGTTCTCGCCGAATTGAGCTACATCTGCATTTCCTTTTGTCCTGTTCGCTGACGGAGAGATGGGAGCGTTTGAGCAAGGAAACAACCAATAGGAAACGATCTCAGGTCTGGATCAGTGAACTCTGACACCGCGAAACTCTCTGCCGGCCCACAATTCCGACCACTACGATTGCTCCAACAATTTACGGGTCGGAGGACAGAAAGTCAAGGGAATTGGGACAATAAACGAGTTTCTTGATTCTTTTTGCGGGGATCAAATCCAGGTACGCGCTCGTACATCCAGGGAATGGTCTTTGGAGGGTTTTCCCGGTCAGAATAAGGTAATTCAGATGCGAAATTCTTAAATGCGCGAACAGATTGGCTGCAGACCTTTTGTCACTCCGGTCGAGGCATCAGCGTTGAAGTGAGATGTTATATTCTGCACCTATAATCTTCTCCCGGCGAAATCCGACATCCGGGCATCCATACACAACCTTCTCCCCTTCAAAGGGAAATGACCAAACAACCCTATCACCTTCATCATGCCAATCACGGTTCGGAATCCGCTATCCTCAAAAGTGACTATCGGCGGTCTGTGCGTTGCAATTTCTTATCATCTTCATCATATGAATCACGAGTCGAAATCGATTATGGTGAAGTTTGACCATCAGCGGTCTGAAACACGAAAGCCGGCCCATTCGATTGAGCCGGCTTTCGGGATAACGATGCGAGAGGGAAAGTTATTCCAATAGCACCATTCCCGATCTGACATCGAGCGGGATCATTTGAGTAGCAATGACTTCTTCACTTCCACAAATGTCCCCGCAGTCAATCTGTAGGTGTAAATGCCGCTCGGTAGGTTCGCCGCGCTGAACTGCACGGATTTGTAACCTGCATCCAGGGCTCCATTCACGAGCGTTGCCACTTCCTGCCCGAGCATGTCGTACACCTTTAGCGTGACGTAACTGGCAGCCGGCAACTGATAACTGATAATCGTTGTCGGGTTGAACGGATTAGGATAGTTTTGCTCAAGGGCAAATTCTGCCGGCAATGACCCGTTAACTCCCGTCACCCCGCTCACTGTGACCGCGATGGCGTTCGAGTAGGTAGTAGTACCGCTCAAATCGACGAGTCTCAGTCGATAGTTGTACTTCCCGTCCGTTACCTTCGTATCCGTCCATTCGTAGTGGTGTTGCTCCAACGACGTCCCGGCACCGGGGATGAGATCGCTCACCGTCGCGTACGCTCCTGCGTTTTGCACCCGGCGTTCGACATAGAAGCCCAGGTTGTTCGTTTCGCTCACTGTTGTCCAGTCTAGTTGCACGCCGGTTGCGAGTGTTGTGGCGGTCATCGACGCCAACTGGACCGACAGCGCTGCCGTATGAAGCTCGGCTGTCGGCTGGCTTTCGTTGCCGTGAATATCTACCGTGGTAATACGGTAGAAATACTGCTGGCCAACCTCGGCTGAAGAATCTACGACGGTCGTATCGACCGTGATTTGCAGCCGCGTACCGTCGTTCAGCGGAAAACCGCTGCTTGTCGATCGATAGATGCTGAAATGCCCGACATCCGGATCGGTTTTGTCGGGGTTCCAATGAAGTTGAGTGTAGCCGCTCACCAGCGGAAGGAGCGCCGGGTTCTGAGGCGAAATCGGCGGCAGGTTGTCGACTGAGTACCCGCTATCGGCGGCTGAGAACCAGTACATCAGTTCGTCGGCCGTCCGCGCCATCACCAATGCATAACTCATTGCATTGCCCTGCGGACCGGAATCCGAAACTGTGGGCATTGTGTAGGAATATCCCGGTAGCCGGAGCGCGCGCACGCTGTCGATATATTCCCAGTAGTACGCCTCCACGCCCTGAACCGAGCGGGGCGTTTTCAGCAGCACATTTTTTAAATTCCTTCCACTTGCAATCTCTTTCAAAAAATCCCCGGGGCCTTTCATCGTCTCCATCCCCATAGCTTGATTGACGCCCCGGAAGAGATAGTACGATTTGATGGTCGTGTTCGGATAAACATCAAGGTATGATGGACTCCATGAAACGGTCACCTTGCCGCCCTGGTCGTTGATGACATCTTTCACTTCGGCTATGTGAGGTCCTGCGTCCCCTAAATTACCGAAGCGATCTATCTTTTGAGCATAGAGGTCATAGTCGCTGCCGTTGCGGTAGTCTTTCCACGTAATGATCGCGCCGCCCGAGCCGTCCGAAACGATAATAGGATAATCTTGATCACCCATCGCCGTGCAGATCGCAACACCATCGGTCATCCACTGCACAGCGCCGGCGGCATTCACCCGCTGAGCATAGATGTCCCAATCTCCGCTGCGCTGGTCATACCATGTGATGACGGCACCGCCGAAGCCGTCTGAAACGATTGTGGGATACTCTTGATTGCCTGCCGCCGCGCAGATGGCGACGCCATTGGCTGTCCACTGCACCGCGCCGGAAACGTTCACCCGCTGAGCATAGATGTCATAGTAACTGCCGCCACGCAAGTCATACCATGTAATGATGGCGCCGCCCGAACCGTCAGAAACAATAACGGGATTGCATTGACTGTTTGCCGCCGTGCAGATGGCAACACCGTTGGCTGTCCACTGGACAGCGCCGGAAGCATTCACCCGCTGAGCATAGATGTCCCAATTGCTGCCGCTGCGATAGTCTTCCCATGTAATGATGGCGCCACCCCAGCCGTCTGCAACGATGGTGGGATACTCTTGATTACCTGTCGCCGTGCAGATGGCGACGCCATTGGCCGTCCATTGCGCAGCGCCGGAAGTATCCACGCGCTGAGCATAGACGTCCCAGTTGCTGCCGGTGCGATAATCCTGCCATGTAATGACGGCGCCGCCCGAGCCGTCAGAAACGATAGTGGGATACTCTTGATTGCCTGCCGCCGTGCAGATGGCAACGCCGTCGGCCGTCCACTGGACAGCGCCGGAAGCGTTCGCGCGTTGAGCATAGATGTCATAGTTGCCACTGCGATAGTCTGCCCAGGTAATAATGGCGCCGCCCGAGCTGTCCGGAACGATCGTGGGATTAACTTGATCGCCTGTCGCCGCGCAGATGGCGATGCCATTGGTTGTCCACTGGACAACGCCGGCAGCATTCACTCGTTGGGCATAGATGTCATAGTTGCTGCCGCCGCGCCGGTCCTGCCATGTAATGATAGCGCCGCCGGTGCCGTCCGAAACGATGGTGGGATTAATTTGATCGACAGGCGCCGTGCAGACGGCAACACCGTTATTCCCCCACAGCGGAGCGCCGGAAGCGTTCACCCGCTGTGCATAGATGTCCCAGGTGCCGTCGCGATCGTCCTGCCATGTGATTATGGCGCCGCCCGAGTCATCTGAAACGATTGTGGGATCATATTGATCATTTGCCGCCGTGCTGACGGCATTATTGACCTTTGGATTGGTGGACCACTGGCTGAGCGCGGGAGTTGCATACAGCACCGTCACCAGCATACCGATCACTAACGTTTGTAGCAAAAGATTACATCTCATATACCCTCCATGAGGATAGTGATTGATTTTGTGAGTTAGTGTTTGCAGATTTTGCCAAGATCATGTGCGAACACCATTGTAGGGTCCCATCACTGATCGGACCATTACGCAGCCCGTTGTGGACGACGGAGGCGCTGTGTCCGGTCGGCGACCGGACCTACAGACAATATGTTCTGGGAAACACTGGCGGGGTGTCCGGTCAACCACCGGACCGACAGGCTGTTCGCTGAGAGAAGAGATGGGAGCGTTTGGGAAAGGAAACAACCAATAGGAAACGTTCTCAGGTCTTGATCGGTGAACGCTGACACCGCGAAACTCTCTGCCGGCCCACAATTCCGACCACTATGATTGCTCCAACAATCTACGGGTCGGAGGACAGAAAGTCAAGGGAATTGGGACAATAAACGAGTTTCTTGATTTCTCTTGCGGGGATCAAATCTAGGCTCGCGCTCGTATATCCAGGGAATGGTCTTTATGGAGGTTTCCCGGCCAAAATGAAGTAATTCGGATGCGAAATTCTTAAATACGCGAACGGATTGTCTGCAGACCTCTTGCCACTCCGGTCGAGGCATCAGCATCGATGTAGGACACCAAATCGTGCCCCGGCGGATTTGACATTTGACCCGGTGCGCACTATATTCTTTCAGAGGCTTGCTTCAAGCCCCCGACTTCTTATCCGTAACAATAAGAAGAAATCCCAAACTCAAAGAGTTTGGGATTTTTTTCCCGTTCACCTTCCGGCGAACCTGGTACATTTCAGAAAACACTCCCTCCCCGGAGCTCTCTGCTCCTACCACCCGGAAAAGGAAAAGGTAGTTCTGCCGTTCTCATCGACGGAGCACGTCGCTATCCATTCGGTTTCCATCACTGAAATTCCCTTGATCGTGCAGGAGGCCGGACTTACCGAAACCAGGCTGTATTTCCCGTAACCGTCTTCTACCATCCCCAATGGTATCGCGTAGCTCTTCCCTCCCATTGAATTGTCGTACACGCCACCCCCTCCGCTCATTGCGACCGGGCGAGACTTGTATTGGTAAGCATTGACCGCAATATTCGCAAGGCTCGCACCCACCCCATCTTTGTTTGAGAGGGTTTGTTGGTAATTGAAGTGCTGGATCCCGAGCGCAATGGCGAGACCCACCAGAATGAGTGAGAGCATGATGAATAAGAGCTGTTTTAGGCCCATGGCACTTTTCCAACACTACGCATTCGGAATTGCATTTTCAAAGTTATGAAGAGACGCATATCATTGAAAAAGGTACTCATTCACACATAAAATGTCAAATCGTGGTGGTATGTCATTCTCATCTCCCCGGTCTGCACCCACCCCATCTTCCGGCTTCCCCTTAGTAAGGGGAGGAAACTTCTCCCCCTTTTTCAAGGGGGAGAATACAAGAGGGGGTCGAGCCTGGACAATACGACTTCAAACTGAGACACCACCCAAATTGTGAGTCAATCGTTCCAATCCTTGGACGAGCGGCAAACTTCAAGAAAAAACCCCATCCCGTTGTCATCGGGATGGGGCGTGATTTCTTTTGAGACGAGGAGAACGCTCGCTGGCAGCGACCTCAGCTAACGAGAGCTTCTTCAGCTACCTTTGTCAGTTCAGCCGGTGTAAACGGTTTTGAGAGAAAATTCAAGGCACCGAGCTTCGTTGCCTCGATAGCCGTGTCGATGGAACCGTAACCGGTCACCATCACCACCGGGATTTCAGGCCATTCCGTTCTGATTGCCCGGAGAACTTCCATGCCGGAACGCTTCGGCATCTTCATGTCCAGGATGACAAGGTCATACTTCCCGAGTTTCATCTTTTGCAATGCGGCATCGACATCAAAGACTTCCTCAACCGCACAGCTCTTCTTCGACAGTATGCGCCGGACGCTGTGGCACACGATCGGTTCATCATCGATGACAAGAACGGAATGTTTCGCCGTCGCGTCTCTGCCCCAGAGTGCGGCACGCGGTATATCGCGGTCGAGGCAGTTGATGTAGTCCGCGCCGGTTACCCGCTCCACCTCGGCCATATTGAACGGCAGGTCCGCGTCGATAATTTCCACCGTCGGGCCGCTTACGCGCTTTACCGATTTCGCCCGTGCTTTCTCTTTCTTCTCGATCGGACATTCACCGACACATTCCCTTCCTTCGAGCACCAGCCGGCGGCATTCGCGTTTGCCCATCTTGCAATACGCTTTGTCCGGAGCCTTCTTCGCAATGGGGATGTCGGAGTGCGTGAGAGCTTCAACGTACTCTTTCCCCGTGTGTTCGGCAACTTCCCTTGCGCTGAACGGCATATCGACATCGATGATGTCGTCCGGCTTTTTACCCGTTGGAACCTGCGCGGGGACGTTCTTTTTTCTGTTCTCCGTTCGAACGCTCTTGTTTGCCAGGGCTTTCTCGGTCAGCTCCGTAAGTTCCGCAGGAGTAAACGGCTTCGGGAGGTATCCCGCCGCTCCGAGCTTCGTCGCCTCCACCGCTGATTCAATGGAAGCGTACCCCGTAATCATGATGACTTCCAATTCCGGGTAATTGTCCCTGATGATGTGCAGTAATTCCATGCCGTTCGTATTCGGCATCATGAGGTCGGTAATGACCAGATCGAACGCCGTTTCGTTGATCTTCTTCACAGCCTTTTCTACGTCGATTGCGTCCTCGACGGCATATCCTTTGCGGGAGAGTATTTTCTTGACGCTCTGACACACATTCTCTTCGTCGTCCACGACCAGTATTTTGTTTGTTAGCATTTTCAATTCCTTTCATTCGATAGTTGAGACTTCAGAACCACTTCTACCGATAATGCCACAACGAATGTGCCAATCGAAAAGACTATTATGTCCGATATTCGTAAGCACAGGCGTGTCAAGGAGATAGAGATGATATGCTTTTAATGATTTCCGCCTTCGTTTCCATTGCGTTACTACTGGGAATTGAAAAGAAGGAGAAAACTGATGAAAATGGAGAGATCTCGGGGAAAGGGGTGAACAAGAAAGATATACGGGTGCACAATTATTTATGCGGGGGGCACCGGCTTTTCAATATGATACTTTCTCATGAGGGATTGAAAATTTGACCTCTGCATGTTGACTTCCCTTGCCGCCTTCGAAATATTCCAGTCGTTCCGGAGTAATGCTTCCTCAATAAAGAGCTTTTCAATTTCATGAATTGCAGAAGCGCGGATTTGTTTCTTCAGGTTCTTGAGCTCATCGCTGGTTTTGGGAATGATGGAGCGGATATTCGATTCCGTGCGGAACAGAGCTGCTGAAACATGCGCCGGGTCGATCTCATCGCCTTCGACGATGATGATCAATCGTTCGATGGTATGTTCGAGCTCCCGTACGTTACCGGGCCAGTGGTAGTTCATCAACAATTCCATAGCTTCCGTTTTGATCGACGGAAGGTCCCTTTTCATGAGGGAACAGTATTTCTTCAAAAAATGAAGCGCAAGGTCGGGAATATCTTCTCTGCGTTCACGGAGTGAGGGAAGCCGGATGGGGAAAACGTTCAGACGATAGTACAGATCCTCCCTGAACTTGTCCGCGTTTACCAGTTGTTTGAGATCTTTGTTCGTCGCGAAGATCAACCGCACGTCGACCTTCTTCACCGACGTTCCCCCGACGGGCAGGATTTCCTTTTCCTGCAAAACCCTGAGAAGCCGGGCCTGGGTCTCGGCGGGCAGGTTGCCGATCTCATCGAGGAAAATAGTTCCCCGGTCGGCTACTTCAAAGACTCCGGGCTTGTCGGCAGTCGCACCGGTGAACGATCCCTTGACGTGTCCGAAGAGCTCGCTCTCGAGAAGTGTGCTCTGCAGTGTCGTAAGGTCGATGGCGAAGAATTTCTCGGCGGCCCTTTTGCTCCGATTGTGAATCGCTTTTGCGGTCAGGTCTTTCCCCGTTCCACTCTCTCCGATGATCAGCACTGTGGAATCGGTCGGGGCGACTTTGCGAATCAACTGGTAGACGTCCTGGATGGCCGGACTTTTTCCTATCAGGCCTTCAAAACCCGTATCGTCGGAATACTGATACTCATCCATGGAGATCTGAATCAGTTTGCGTCGTTCCAGCGCCCTGTTCAGGACTGTTAACAGTTCTGCGGGAGTAAACGGTTTCGGCAGGTAATCGAACGCGCCCGACCGCATCGTCTCGATGGCGGAGGCGATGGTCGCGTAGCCGGTGATCACGACGACAACGGTTTGAGGATACTGCTGTTTTATCGTTTGAAGAACCTCCATTCCACCAATATCCATCATTTTCAAATCGGTAAACACAACGTCATACGTCTCCGCACCCAGAAGTTCAAGCGCGTGTTTGCCGGAAATGCTGTAGGTAACTTCATGGCCCGCCCTGCGAAAAATCTTCTCGCAACTTTTACAAATGACCAGCTCGTCGTCAACAATCAGGATATTCGCCGTCATGACTATTTTTCTTCCGAATCCGTGGGTTTGATGGGAAGCTCGATGGTAAACACGGAGCCTTCGCCCGGCGTGCTTTCAACGCTTATTGTTCCACCGTGCTGTTCGATAATGCCATAGCTAATGGAAAGACCCAGGCCTGTGCCATGTTCCTTGGTCGTGAAGAAAGGATCGAAGATTTTTTCCTTGACTGATTCAGGAATTCCCGGTCCATTGTCTTTGAAAATGATTTCTATGAAATCCTTGCTTCGCGATAGCCGGGAAGTGATCGTCAGCATCCCTCCTTTGGTCATTGCTTCGGCGGCATTCAGGACGATATTGATGAAGACCTGCTGGACCTGGTCGGCGTCGGCCTGAATTCCGGGGATGTCGGCGGTAAGATCTTTATCGATCCTGATATTCCGGAAGGATGTCTGATTCCGGACCAGCAGGACGATGTTTTCAATGAGAGAATTAATGTCGGTCAGTTTCTTCTGCGGCTTCGATTGTTTCGCGAAATCAAGGAGGCGTTTCACGATTTCGCGGCAGCGAATGGTCTCCTTGACCATCACTTCGACATCTTCCCGGCGGGGGTCGTCCGCGGCAAGGTCTTCCAGCAGGAGACTGCTGTTGGTGAGAATTCCGGTCAAAGGGTTGTTGATTTCATGGGCGACTCCCGCCGCGAGTTTCCCCAGCGAGGCGAGTTTCTCCGACCGGAACATCTGCGAGTGGATCTTCTTGATCTCTTCGGTGCGCTGCTCCACCTTCTTCTCAAGTGTGCTCCCCCATTCTTCCAGCTCGCGTTTTTCCGCTTCCAGATCTTTTGCCATTTTGCTGAGGGATGAGGCAAGGTGCTCGATCTCGCTCGGCGCGTGCACGGTGAAATCATGCCGGTATTCCCCGTCGGCGATCTTGTTCGCCGTCTCCTCGAGTTTCTTCAGCGGGCGCGATATTCTCTTCGCCAGCTGAATGGACACCAGGACGATGAGGATGATTCCGCCCAGGGCGATCCCCAGGAATGTGATGAGGGTGTTCCTCAGCACGTCATCGAAGGGTTGTTTGAGCACTCCCACATACAGGATGCCGATGATCGTGTTATCGACATCGCGTATCGGTTCGTAGGCGGCAATGTACCACGCGTTGACGACGAACGCATCCCCCACAAACCGCTCGCCCCGATTGAGAACGGCATCGTAAACCTCCTCCGACACGAGCGTCGTGATCGCCCGCGTTCCGTCCTGATTCTTGACATTCGTTGAAATGCGCAGGTCATTTTGAAAGATCGTGGCGGTTCCAATTTCACGTCCCTTGTAAATTTCCTTCTCATGGACAATCTCTTTGATTTTATCGACAATCTCGAAGTTGCGGTTGAGAAGAATGCCGCCCAGCATGACTCCCTGGAAGTTGTTCTCATCGTCAAAGATCGGGACTGCTGTTTTGAGCATCATCCCGGAAGTTTCCTGTCGGTTCTCCCGGGGCTTTGCCTTCGGTGTTGGTGTTACGTCCATCAAGGCCTGCGCAGCCAGGTCGGGCGATTCCTGAAGGAGCCGCTCTTTTGATACGATGTCGGTCCCCGAGACGATTTGCCTCGACCGTACCGCATGTGCAATGAATTTGTCTCCGATAAGATTGTCACCGGACAAACCGGGGTTGCGGCCCCGGCAAATGACATTGCCGTTCTTGTCAACAACCGTCAGGACGTCGAGCTTTTCACGACGAAGAGTTTTTTCCAAATCCTTCCGTAAGAAGTCATTGTTGCGCTCACTGACCGCGCTGATAATCAAACTTCTTGCGGCAGTCAGCCGGGTGACACTCTCGATCTGCGTGATTTTGTTCCGATAGATTTCCCGGGCAGAATTAAGGTCGGAAAGAGATTTTGTCTCGGCACGCGAAATGATCTGATTATAAATCAACTTCATCCCGACGGTACTCGTGATGATGGCCGGGACAAGGATGGCAATCGTAAAATAGAGTATCAGCTGCGACTGAATGCTCTTGGCAGATAGTCTTTTCATTGCGCTCTGGCGATTTCAACTCAAAAGTTCCAGTAAAGATGCAGAAAAGAAAACAAAAAATCCAACACCCGGCGGCCTTGACGGCCATCACCTCGCGATCAATGTGCCGCTCCCGGATTTCATCGCAACGACGTTCCCGTTTCCTTTCCAGTCGGGGGTGAGTCTGCATGGTCGAACTAAAGGTCATCCGGACAAGATTAGGTGCCGTCAACCGATGGAGTCGGCAAGAGTCGCTCTCGGTGGATATCTGCAATCGAGATATCATTTATTCCTTGGAATGTGTTGAATATGTCAAAATTGTTGATTTTGTCAACACTTTTTCCCTACTCACGATGCAGAAATTGCCTTTTAGTGAGCACTATGGCAATAGTTTCCATTGCACAATATTTGCATATAGAATGGCCTACTCTGTCCACCTAATATTATGGAATTGAGTTATTGGAAAACTGGGGTCGATTTACTCAGACAGACGCTGCGGTGTCGGGAAATCGACAAGCATCTGTCCGACAAGACCGAGCTGACGGTAGACGAAATGCACTGCCTCGGCGTGCTTTTTCTCGAACGACCTTCCTGCGTAAAGAACCTCAGTGAGTTCCTTGGCCTGAGCCCCACCCGTACGTCAAAGATCCTGCTGTCATTGGAGCGGCGTGGTTCCGTCACACGTACACACGACAGCGCTGACCATCGTAAAGAACAAATATCCCTCACGGACGAGGGCAAAACGGTGGCAGAGAAGATTCTCTCTCTTTACACCGAAATCGGCAACGCATTGTCCCTGTACGGAGATTCAGCGCTGCGTTTTGCCTGGCAGTTGTGGAACACTTCGCATGCAAACAATCGGGTTGAAGGTGAATAACGCGGCGGTAAATCCTGCAACATGTAGTGAGAACAGCGATCTCTCGGTTTCTTCCCCGGGGGGCAGACTCATCATCATCGGCCTCGGAAATGAATTCATCAGCGATGACGGCGTGGGGATCTTCGCTGTCCGGCGACTACGTGAAAGAATGTCTCAGCTTGACCGGAACGTGAGCGAAGGCGAGGCTCATTTCCTCGGGAACATTGTAATCGAGGAACTTGCCTCCGGCGGGCTTCAGATACTTGACGCGATTACAGGCTATGAGAGATGTTTCATCATTGACGCTGTCCTGACCGACACGCACCCCCCCGGTACGATATATCGCTATGTGCAGCGCCGACAAAAAAAGCCGGTCAAACTCGCGTCTTCTCACCAGATTAACCTCTCGGAGGTTCTCGGTCTCGCCAAGCTTCTCAACGTGAATGTCCCTCCGACAATTAATGTCTATGGAGTAGAGGTAAGCGACATAACGACCTTTTCCATCGGATGTACGTCTGAAGTCCAAAAAGCGCTGCCGCAACTGGTCGATGTCGTTTGGCACGATTTGCCGATGCAGCCGGACGGTTTCCGTTCCGGGCCCGTCCATACCCTGGAATTTCCACGGCGCAGTTCTCCGCGAATACGTCGTATGACGAATTACGAAGTTGTTGAATCATAACAAATGGAGTTCTTATGGCAGAACTAAGTAACTATCTACCGGGCGTCATGAGTAAAACGGAAACCGAACTGCGGGCCATCTTTCTGGATGAGGTCAAGGCCGTCCCGGCCGGGGAACGCATCAAACGGTGCATCCAGTGCGGGACGTGTACCGGCTCATGCCCCGTGAGTTACGCAATGGATATTTCACCGCGGGAGTTGATCGCGCTCTTCCGTGCCGGCGAGATGGAGCGCATCATGAAAAGCCGCACCATCTGGATTTGCGCCTCATGCTATGCGTGCACCACGCGATGTCCTTCGGGAATCAAGATCACCGATACCATTTACGCCCTGAAGCGCACGGCAATGGAAAAACACCTTAAAACGACGGCGCCGCAGGTCCAGACCCTGGCAAGCCTCTTCATCGACAATCTGATGAGTTATGGCCGTCTCCATGAAGGGACGCTTATCAGAAAATACTACATGAAGACCGGCGTGTGGAAGTTTCTCGACCTCATCCCGCTGGGCATGAAAATGTGGAAGACCAAGCGCATCGCGCTGATGCCGAAGAAAATTGAAGCCCATGCCTCACTGTCACGCATTATCAAGAAAGCGCAGGAGATCGAGATGCGGCACATGAAGGAGAAACTCGAATACGCCCCCGAGTTTGTGGGGTATAAAGGGCTTGGCGATATGAAACTTGAACAGCGGAAAGGAGAATAGTCGTGAAGTACGCATACTATCCCGGCTGCAGCCTCGAAAAAACCCAGCGCGGGTACGACGAATCGGTCAGGGAAGTCTTCAAGACACTTGGCCAGGAATTGATTGAGATCGACGACTGGAATTGCTGCGGCGCGACCGTGTACATGTCCGTCAAAGAAACTGTCTCGTTGGCCGTTTCCTCAAGAAACCTCGCTCTGGCGGAGAAAATGGGGATGGACATCATGGCACCCTGCAGTTCCTGTTTCACAGTCCTTTCCAAGACCAACCGCGTCTTGAGCGAGATTCCGGAAATGCACCGGGACGTCAACGAAGCGCTTGCGGAAGGGGGACTTAGCTACAGCGGGAAAACCAAGGTTCGCCATCCGCTCGATGTTCTGATGAACGATGTCGGCATCGACGCGATTCTCAAAAAGCAGAAACAGAATCTTAACGGATTGAAGATCGCACCGTACTACGGTTGCCAGATCGTCCGTCCAGACAAGACGTTTGACGACCACGAAAACCCGATCCTCATGGACAGACTTTTCAGGAAGTGCGGCGGGGAAATGGTGTATTTCCCCATGAAAGTGCGCTGCTGCGGCGGCATGCTCATGACAACGTTCGAGGAGACCGCATTGAAACTCAACAAGGAACTCCTCGCATGCGCTCAGGACAACGGTGCCGACGTGGTCGTGACGACATGCCCCCTCTGTCACTTCAACCTGGAGGCGTACCAGGACAAGATCAACAAGAAGTTCAACACCCATTTCAACATCCCCATTCTGTACTTTACGCAACTCCTGGGAATTGTTCTTGGGTTACCCTCGAAGACCATCGGCCTGGACTCGTCGTTTATCCCGATGGGACAAAAAATTTCATCATTGACGGAGAGCCACTATGCCTGAGAATCTCAAACCGACCAACGGAAACGGACAGGTCCGCATCGGTGTGTATATTTGCCATTGCGGCGTGAACATTGCTGCGACGGTCAATATTGCTGAAGTGCGCAATTTTATTGCACAACAGCCCAACGTCGCGGTGGCGCGCGACTATAAGTTCATGTGTTCGGACCCCGGCCAGGATCTGATCAAACAGGATATCAAGAACCTTGGCGTGAACCGGGTGGTCGTCGCCGCATGTTCACCCTTGATGCACGAACTTACGTTCCGGATCGCCGCCGAAACCGCCGGGTTGAACCGCTATCTCGTTCAGATCGCGAATATCCGGGAGCACTGCTCGTGGGTCCACGACGACCGGGATGCGGCAACGAAGAAAGCGATCGCTCTCGTGAACGCGGCCGTCCGGCGCGTGGCGCTCCACCAGCCCCTGCAAATTACGCGACAGCCGCTCAACAGGGCAACACTCATCGTCGGCGGCGGTATCGCCGGCATCCAGGCGGCGCTGGAGATCGCGAACGCGGGATACCATGTGTATCTCGTCGAGCGGGAACCTTCCATCGGCGGGCGCATGGCCACGTTCGACAAGACGTTCCCGACCCTGGATTGCGCTGCCTGCATTCTCACGCCGAAAATGGTGTCCGTCGGACACCGGAAGGATATCACACTTCTCTCCTACTCGGAAGTCGAGAGTGTGTCCGGATACATCGGCAATTTCAAAGTCAAGATCCGGAAGAAAGCCCGCTACGTCGATACCGAGAAGTGTACGGGATGCGGACAATGCTGGAGTAACTGTCCCTCGACGCGCATTCCGGAGGGTCGCGCGGTTTACTTCGGCGACCAGCTCATAAACGAAATCTCAACAAAACCGAAGGACGATAAAGTCAGCCATGATGTCATTGCTGGAAATTAGCGACCTGCTACTCTGTGAAGTCTTCACCGGAGAAGGGAAACTAGACGCCCGCATTGAATACGGCTGCGCGTCTGATCTGATGAGCGATGTTTTGGCGTTCTCGCGCTCCGGAGCCGTGCTCCTGACGGGACTCGTGAACATTCAAACGGTTCAGACGGCCTTCATCGCCGAAATTCAGGCCATTGTCTTCGTCCGCGGCAAGAAACCCGACCAGGACATCGTCGCCCTCGCGAAACAGAAAAAGATTCCCTTGCTCGGAACCGCGTTCTCCATGTACGAAGCGTGCGGAATCCTTTATAAGTCGGGGTTAACTTCCACCATGGAATACGGAGAAAGCATGGCCACACATGGCAACAAATGAACTATGGTCATGCCTTTTTCACAGTCCTTCACGATCGAAGGACGCAACTTCTTCAACGCGGGAAAAGCGTCCACCGAGATCAAATCGCTCCTCAAACAATTGGGGATCGATGCGATGATCATCAGGAGAGTAGCGATCGCGACGTACGAGGCCGAAATGAACGTCGTCATGTACGCGCAGCAGGCGGTGCTCACATTCGAAGTGACGCCGCAAGCAATCAGGATCGTCGTCGACGACAGAGGCCCCGGAATTCCCAACATCGACCTGGCAATGAAGGAAGGATACTCGACGGCAACCGCGGAGATGAGAGAGATGGGGTTTGGCGCCGGCATGGGACTTCCGAATATCAAGAAAAATGCTGATGAATTGAAGATCGAGTCGGCGGTGGGAAAAGGAACGAAATTGCAGATGACAATCTACATCAACTGACGTGCGCGAAGAATTCCGGTCTATAAAGATCCGTCGTGAAAGTTGTCAGGGACGCATGGCCTGCATGCGCATCTGCCCGACGCAGGCAATCCGCGTTCGCGGCACGAAGGCATCGCTCCTGAAAGACCGATGCATCGACTGCGGTGAGTGCGTCCGTGTTTGTCCCAACAATGCGATTGTCCCGCAGACAAGCTCGTTCAGCGATTTTTCGAAGTTCAAATATACCGTCGCGATACCGTCGCCCGTGTTTTACTCACAGTTCGGCAAAGGTGTTTTGCCGTCAACCATTTTGAGCGCATTGAAGAAGATCGGTTTCGACGATGCGTACGATGTTGCTTGCGCTTCGGAAGCTGTCAGCATCGGAATTCAGGAGTATCTCGATTCCGTCGGAACCCCGCGACCGTTGATTTCTCCATTTTGCCCTGCGATTGTCCGGTTGATTCAGATCCGTTATCCGAATCTCCTCGACCATTTGATTCCCATCGAATCGCCGATGGAGATCGCGGCCCGCGAAGCTAAACACCAGAAGATGAAAGAGCTTGGTTTGAAAGATAGCGAGATCGGCGTCATCTACCTAACGCCCTGCCCGGCCAAGATGCTGGCAATCAAACATCCGCCGCGCAAGAAACACTCTTTTGTCGACGGAACGATCGCTATATCGGAGATTTACCCCTCAGTTCTTCAGGCTCTTCCCGGCGTAAGTCAGAACGGTGACATGCCGGAAGTCCGCGGACTCGGATTGGGCTGGCCCATCCTCGGCGGACAGGTCGCGTCGCTCAGAGCGGAAGATTGCCTTGCCATCGGCGGGTTGAGCGAGGCGGTTCGAATCTTCGAAGACATCGAGAACGGAAAGTTAAAGGACATACAGTACGTGGAAGTGCACTCGTGCCCAACGGCTTGCGTCGGCGGCTCGCTGAACGTGGAGAATTCCTACATCGCACGCGGCCGGGTGCTGCGAATGATCAGGGAATTCGGCTCGAAGCCCTGTCAGGACCGGGAGAAAATCCGCGGGCTGTACCGGAAGAACTTCTTCTCGCTCCCGGGAAAAATTCCGCCGGTTCCGCTTCAACCGCTCGACGCCGACGTTTCCAAGGCGCTCCAGAAATTGCAGCAGAAACAACAGATGTATGAGCGGCTACCCAAAATCGACTGCGGCGCATGCGGTTCCCCGACGTGCCTGACGTTCGCGGAAGATGTCATCATGGGCAACGCAGACGTCGACGAATGCGTGTTTATCGCAGTGAAGAACTTTGAAGCGCTCTCCAGCAGCCTTGCTGAAACTATCCACCGGCATAGTCAAAAAATTTCAGACACACGGGAAACTTTACGGCCATGACTCTCAAACAAATCATTGAAAAGCTCGACCTGACGGTGTGCTGCGGCGGACAGAAACCCGACCAGGAAGTGACCGGCGGGTATGCGAGCGATTTATTGAGTGACGTTATCGCCAACAGCAAAGCCGGAAATGTCTGGGTCACGATGCAGGTGCATGTGAATATCGTGGCAGTGGCCGTGTTGAAAGAGCTGGCGGCCGTTATTCTTGTGAATGGCCGGAGCCCGTCAGACGATACGTTGCGCAAGGCGAAGGATGAGGGCGTGACGATCCTTGCGAGCAAGAGGCCGGCATTTGAGACTGCCGGCACGCTGTATGAGTTAGGAATCGGCGGCAGAACGTAATGCTCACAGCGTTCACCGCGGATTTGCACATGCATACGTGCCTGTCCCCGTGCGGTGACCTGCTTATGTCGCCGAAAAAGATCACGGCGCGTGTTCTTGAACGTTCACTTGACATCATCGCTATCACCGACCATAACTCGGTCGAGAATGCGCAGGCGGTGATGAAAGCCGCCGCGGGAATGAATGTGGTTGTGCTTCCGGGCATGGAGGTATGCACGAGAGAAGAAATCCATGTCCTGGCGATCTTTGAAAATTTGAAATCCGCTCTCGAGCTCCAGGACATCGTCTACGCTCATCTGACCGGCGAGAACGACCCCGAAGTGTTCGGCGAGCAGATCGTCGCCAATGAGAACGATGAGGTTGAGGGATCTCAGAAGAAATTTTTTATCGGTGCGGTGGATCTCCCGCTCGAGGAACTTGAGAAGAGCATCCATCGATTAAACGGCATGGTTATCGCATCACATATCGACAGAGAAAGTTACAGCGTGATCGGACAGTTGGGATTTTTGCCGGAAACAGCACGGTTTGACGCCCTTGAAATTTCATCAAATATCAGCGACACGGAAGCGGAAGAACGATTCAAGAAATACCGCGGTCACACATTTATTAGAAATTCGGATGCGCATTCCCTCGATGATATCGGAAAGAACACAAGCAAACTCCTCATGGAGCGTCCGTCGTTCACCGAGGTCAGAATGGCATTGAGGAATGAAAATGGAAGGGCGGTCATACGCTATCATGCCTGACGTTCGATGGGGCATACTGGAAATAGAATCAATGGAACGCTGGATGCAAGCCGTCGTTCGAGGTTCGAGGTTCGAGGTCCGGACTTAAGAACATGGAAGATCTATCGTTACATATTCTGGATATTGCCGAGAACTCGATCGACGCGGGCGCGAAGAATATCAGGATCGCCGTCCGGGAAGATTTTCTGACCGATTCGTTGACGATCGAAATCACCGACGACGGTAAAGGAATGGACCCAGAGATGGTGAAAAGCGTTACCAGCCCGTTCACTACCACCCGGACGACCAGGAAAGTCGGGCTTGGACTGGCGCTGCTCGACGAAGCCGCGAAGGCTGCGAACGGGAAATTGGAAATTCGGTCGATTCGCGACAAAGGAACAACCGTCACGGCGACGTTTCAGCTCAGCCACATCGACTGTAAGCCGCTCGGCCAATTACCGGAGACGATCACCGCGGTCATCGCGCGCCGACCGGAAGCGGAGATCACGTACACCCACGAACGGAATGGCGCGAAGTTCATGTTCAGAACCGAAGATGTACGGGGTCTGATCGGCAACGGGCCGGTGAATTCTGCCGGGACGTTGAGTTTCATCAAGCGGTATCTGACGCAGGAAGAGAATAACCTAGCACATTAACACTGAAGGAGTAACAATGGACGCACCAGTTATAGAAACGATTCTTCGGAGACACCCTCAAGACCCGAGTTCCATCATACAGGTCTTGCTGGACGTCCAGAACGAGTACTACTATGTTCCGAGGGATGTTCTGGACTACGTTTCCCACTATCTGGATGTACCGGTCAGCCGGACGTACCACCTTGCCACCTTTTATAAGGCATTCAGCCTCAAACCGAAAGGCAAGTACCCGATCGCCGTATGTACGGGAACCGCGTGTCACGTTCAGGGCGCGATAAAAATCATGGAGCAGATCGAGCGGGAACTCAACATCAAGGAAGGCGACACGACTGCCGACAAGAAATTCAGCCTCGAGAGCGTCCGCTGCCTCGGCTGCTGCGGGCTCGCCCCGGTGGTGACGGTCGGCAAAAACCTCCACGGCAAAGTTCCCACGTCGAAAGTTGCTAAAATGTTAAAGCAGTATCAGTAAGGAGAATCAGCAATGGGAAAAATCACAATTGACGACCTGGCAAAAATCAAAGAAAGAACCCGCTACCAGACCACGCTCCGGCAAGGCGCGGCACGCGTAAAAATCAACGTTCATATGGGAACGTGCGGTATTGCCGCCGGCGCGCGGCAAATTCTCACGTCCGTGATGACCGAGATTGAGAACCGGAAACTTCTCGACGTCATCGTGACGAACTCCGGGTGCGCAGGACTATGCAGCCAGGAGCCGATGATGACGGTCGAAGTCGCAAACGAACCGGCACCGGTAAAGTACGTTTCCCTGACTCCCGACAAGGTGAAGAAGATCGTCGAGTCGCATATCGTCAAGGGAATTCCAGTAAAAGAGTACGCGCTAGCAGTCGGCAGCGAGAGGACACGGTAACGGTTTTGCACTCATTAAGGAGATTTACTCATGGCGTATAGAACGTATTTGATGGTATGCGCGGGCACGGGATGTGTCGCCAACCAATCAATGAAAATCAAAGATAAGCTCGAAGCGGAGATCAAGAAGCGCGGATTGGATTCCGAGGTGGCTGTCGTCACGACGGGCTGCAACGGCTTCTGCGCCGTCGGTCCGCTAATGGTCGTTCAGCCGGATGGAATATTTTACCAGTTGTTGAAGGAAACCGACATTCCGTATCTGGTGGAAGAGCACTTCATCAAGGGCCGGCCGGTGAAGGAATTGCTGTATACTCCTCCAAAGGAGAAAACACCAATTCCCAGGATGTCGGATATCCCGTTTTTCGCCGACCAGACGCTCATCGTCCTTCGCAACCGCGGATTGATCGATCCCGAGAGCATCGACGAGGCCATCGCGCGCGGGGCGTACGAAGCCCTGGCGAAAGTGCTGACGACGATGACTCCCGACCAGGTCATCCAGGAGATCAAGGCATCCGGTTTGCGTGGACGCGGCGGCGGCGGCTTCCCGACGGGCATCAAATGGGAAACGTGTAAGAATGCCCCGGGCGATAAGCGCTACGTGCTCTGCAACGCCGACGAAGGCGACCCCGGCGCGTTCATGGACCGCAGCACCATCGAATCGGACCCCCACGCGGTCATCGAGGGAATGTGCATCGGTGCGTACGCTATCGGGTCATCGGAAGGTTACGTGTACATCAGGAATGAATATCCCATCGCGCTGGAACGGCTGAAGATCGCAATTAAGCAGGCGCGGGAATACGGCTTACTCGGTAAGAATATTTTCGACAAGGGATTCGATCTCGACATCAGAATCGTTCGCGGCGCGGGTGCGTTTGTGTGCGGTGAGTCGACGGCTCTCATGGCATCTATCGAAGGTCGGCCCGGGGAACCGCGGGCGAAGTATGTCCACACGGTCGAGCGCGGGCTATGGGACAAGCCATCCTGCCTCAACAACGTCGAGACATGGGCGAACGTCTCCCAGATCATCCTGAGAGGTGCGAAATGGTTTTCCAGTATCGGGACTGGTGATGTTTCCTCGGACGCCTGGGGCGGAAGCAAGGGCACGAAGGTATTCTCGCTCTCAGGAAAGGTGAACAACACCGGCCTCATCGAAGTCCCGATGGGCATCACGCTCCGGAAAATCATTTTCGACATCGGCGGCGGAATCAAGGACGGCAAGAAGTTCAAGGCCGTCCAGACCGGCGGTCCCTCGGGCGGATTCATTCCGGAGAGCCTGATCGACCTGCCTGTCGACTACGAGGAACTGACGAAAGTCGGATCCATGATGGGCTCGGGCGGTATGGTCGTGACCGACGAGAACAACTGCATGGTCGACATGGCAAAGTATTTTCTCGCCTTCACCCAGGCAGAATCGTGCGGAAAGTGCGTTCCGTGCCGCGAAGGAACGAAGCGGATGCTCGACATCCTCGAGAAAATCACCAACGGCGAGGGAACGGAAGAAGACCTCGTTCTCCTCGAAGAACTCTCGAACATGGTCGTCGAGTCGTCGCTCTGTGCCCTCGGCGGTTCGGCCCCGAACCCTGTGCTGACGACGCTGAAGTATTTCCGTGAAGAATACGAAGCGCACGTGAAGGAAAAGAAGTGCCCTGCGCACAGCTGCCGCAAGCTCATCACGTACTCTATCGACCCGACAATCTGTGTCGATAAAGGACACGGCTGCGACGTCTGCCGGAAGAACTGCCCCGACGGTGCCATCACGGGTGAAACCAAGCAGGTTCACGCTATCGACGTTATGAAGTGCGGCAGGTGCGGTATCTGCTACGACGTCTGCAAATTTGATGCAATCTTCGTTGAATAATAAGAGAGAATACCATGGTTACAGTAAATATCGACGGAACGCACATTGAAGTCATAGAAGAGACGACGATCCTGAAGGCCGCGGAGAAAGCCGGCATCTGGATTCCCACGATGTGCCACTGCGAGTACTTCGAACCGTACGGTGTGTGCCGGCTCTGCAGCGTGGAAGTGGTGCGCGGCAAGCGAAGCCGTATCGTCACCGCATGCAACTACCCGGTGCGCGGCGGGCTGACGATCCTCACAAACTCGGAACGGGTGAAATGGATTCGCAAGGTCATCATGGAACTCATGCTCTCCCGTTGGCCCAACGTGAAAGTCGTGCGCGAGATGGCCGAGAAGCTCGGCATCGGAACGCCGCGCTTCGTCAGCATGGAACGGGACGAAGCAGCGGACGCCTGCATCCTGTGCGGAATGTGCGTGAACATGTGCAGCGATGTTGTAAAAGCCAGCATCCTCGGCTTCTCCAATACCGGCATCAAGCGTGAGGTTGTTCTCCCCTTCGGGGAGCAATCCGACAAGTGCATTGTCTGCGGCGCGTGCGCCAGCGTTTGCCCGACCGGGCACATCAAGATGGTGCTCGAAGACTACCGGGGGAAGAAACCGGAGTTCACGCTCGGTCCGAAGACCGCCATCAGTGTCCCGTCGCTGCAGGCAGTGCCCCGCGTGCCGGTGATCGATACAAATTCTTGCATCCATTTCAAAACCGACGGATGCACGATCTGCTCAACAGTGTGCGAGCCGAACGCCATTAACTATGATATGAAAGATGAAATTGTCGAACTCGATGTGGGGCAGATCCTTGTCTCCACCGGTTTTGATACGTTCGACGCAAGCAAAATGTCACAGTACGGGTACGGAACGCTCGATAACGTCTACAGCGCCCTCGAGTTTGAAATGTTACTGAATTCCACCGGACCGACCGGGGGCAAGGTCATCATGAAGAACGGAAAGGAGCCCCGATCCGTTGCGATCCTCCACTGCATCGGTTCGAGAGACACAAATCACCACACGTACTGCTCGCGCGTCTGCTGCATGTACGCTCTTAAGTTCGCGCACCTCGTTCACGACCGGACGAAAGCCGCGATCTATCAGCTCTACATTGACATGCGCTCGTTCGGGAAGGGATACGAGGAATTCTACTCCCGCCTCCTCGACGAAGGTATAACGATGATTCGCGGTAAAGCAGCGGAAGTTGTCGAAGGCACGTGGTCGGATGATCACGAGAAATCGTTGCTGGTGCGCTGTGAAGATACCCTCATCGGCAAGTTCCGCGAGATTCCCGTCGACATGGTCATTCTTTGCAACGCGATTGAATCGCGCAAGGATAGCGACGCGGTGAAACGGTTGTTCACACTCAGCAAGAGCCCGGACGGATTCTTCCTCGAGCGACACCCGAAACTCGACCCGACGTCGACAACCACGGACGGAGTGTACATCGCGGGCTGCGCGCAGGGTCCGAAGGATATCCCGGACACGGTCGCCCAGGCGAGCTCTGCTGCTGCAAGAATTCTCTCGTTCATCTCGAAAGGAGAAGTCGAAATTGACCCCATCCGCGCGATGGTTCAGGAAGAGTTCTGCAGCGGATGCCGGATCTGCAACAACCTCTGCCCATACACGGCGATCGAATACCTCGAAGACAAGAAGGTCTCCCATGTGAACGAAGCGCTGTGCAAGGGCTGCGGCACGTGCGTTGCCGCCTGTCCGTCGTCGGCGATGACGGGACAGGGCTTCACGGATGCGCAGATCATTGCCGAGATCAATGGGTTGATGGTGTAAGGGCGCCGGAGTGGCAGGTGGTAGGATTTGGGATTGCGGATTTTGGATTTGTTTGGGACTTAGGATTTTGGATTTGTTTGAGATTTAGGTATTCGGATTTAGGATTTTTACAATTGATTATGGTTCTGTGCAACATTACGCATTAAGACTGAAAGGTAGCTCTTATGTCATTTGAACCCAAAATAATAGGCTTCCTGTGTAACTGGTGCTCATACACCGGGGCTGACCTGGCCGGTGTTTCGCGCATCAAATCAGCGCCCAACGTGCGCATCATCCGAACGATGTGCAGTGGACGGGTTGATCCGTCATTCATTCTCAAGGCGTTTCAACTCGGCGCCGACGGCGTTGTCGTCATGGGCTGCCATCTGGGCGATTGCCACTACCAGGAAGGAAACTATAAAACCATCCGGCGCATCCCGTTCTTGAAGCGGCTCATCAAGGATTTTGGAATCGACCCGCGGCGCCTCCGCCTCGAGTGGGTTTCAGCATCCGAAGGCGATCGCTTCGCCGAGATCGTGAATGAAATGACGAAAGAAATCCGGGCGCTCGGACCGCTCAAGCTCTCCGTTCACGCCGAGATGAAAAAGAACGGCCGCGAAACCGTGACAGCAGAAGTTCATTAGAAGGAGACACCAATGGCAAAACCGAAATTAGCACTCTACTGGGCTGCAAGCTGCGGCGGATGCGAGATCGCCGTCCTCGACCTCCACGAGAAGATCCTTGACGTCGCGAACGCGTTCGACATTGTCTTCTGGCCCTGCGCAATGGATTTCAAGTACGACGACGTCCGAAAGATGGCGGATAAGAGCATCGACCTCTGCCTGTTTAACGGCTCGATCCGCAATTCCGAAAATGAAGAGATCGCGCATCTCCTTCGGGCGAAATCGAAAGTGGTCGTAGCGTTTGGTTCCTGCGCGCTCGAAGGCGGCATCCCGGGTCTTTCGAATCTGACGACCAAGGATGCGACTCTCCAGTGGGTCTACAAAGGATCCCCTTCCACAATCAGCCAGAACGGCGGTATCTTCCCGCAAACACACACGAACATGCCCGAGGGTGAAACTGAAATCCCGGAAATGTGGGAAACTGTCAAGGCGCTCGACCAGGTGATCGATATTGAGTACTATATCCCCGGCTGCCCGCCACAACCAACTCAAATCTGGAACGTCATCGAGTACATCCTGAGCGGCAAACCGTTGCCGCCTAAAGGGACGGTCCTCGGTGCCGGCACAAAAACCTGCTGCGACGAGTGCGGGCGGGAACGGAAGGAGAAGAAGATCAAGCAATTCTACCGACCATTCGAGATCGAGACGGACCCGGCCCAGTGTCTCCTCGACCAGGGCATTCTCTGCATGGGACCGGCGACGCGCGACGGGTGCGGAGGACTGTGCCCGAAGGCAAACGTTCCGTGTCGCGGATGCTACGGGCCGCCTCCGAATGTGGCGGACCAGGGCGCGAAGATGGTCAGCGCCCTCAGCTCGGTGATCGATGCGACCGAGCCGGCAGAAATTGATAAGATTCTCGATCAAATCGCGGACCCGATGGGCACATTCTATCGGTTTAGTCTTGCACATTCAATATTGAGAAGAGTGAATAAATAACATCAACATTCCCTTTTATCACAATAGGAGCTTGTCATGATAATAAAACTTTCCAACGGAAAAGAAATCCCCGTCGAGACGCACAAGGTGAGGGTGGTGCAAAAAGCCTATCTCGTGCCGGTTAGTCGAAGGCTCAAAGCTATCGAGGAAGGGGGGTACAATACGTTCGCCCTCCGAACCCGCGATATTTTTCTCGACATGCTTACCGACAGTGGAACAAATGCGATGAGCGACAACCAGCTCGCTGCGATGATGGTATCGGACGATGCCTATGCCGGAGGTGAGAGCTTCTACAAGCTGGCGGACTCTATTAAAGATGTCCTGGGATTCAAATATGTTCTGCCGGTGCATCAGGGGAGGGCGGCTGAGCATCTCCTGGCAAAGGTGTATGTAAAGCCGGGCGACGTGATTCCGATGAACTATCATTTCACCACTACCAAGGCTCATATTGAGCTGGCCGGTGGAACGGTTCTAGAAATCTTTCGAGATGAAGCGCTGAACACGCAAAGCAAGGAATTGTTCAAGGGAAATCTGGATTTGAACAAGTTCAAAGCCGTCATCAAGAAGTACGGAGTACGTAAAATTCCTTTCGTGAGAATGGAAGCAACGACCAACCTGCTGGGCGGACAACCGTTCTCCCTCGAAAACCTGAAAGAAGTAAAAAAGATCGCCTCGGAGCACAATATTCCGTTGGTGTTTGACGGAAGCCTAATTTCGGAGAATGCTTACTTCATCAAGAAGAGAGAGAAGGGATATGAGAACAAATCGATCCAGGAAATAATCACCGAGCTCATGAGCCAGGTTGACATCTTCTATCTCTCAGGAAGAAAAAGCAGCTGTGTGCGAGGCGGGTTCATTGCGACGAACAATAAGAAGTATTTTGAGGAATTGAAGCCGTGGCTTCCAGTGTACGAGGGATTCCTGACGTATGGTGGTATGTCATCGAAAGAAATTGAAGCAATGGCAGTTGGGCTCAGAGAGATGACCGAGATCAACGTAGCGGGTTCGGCAGCGGAATTCGTTAAGTACTTTGCCGAGCGGCTCATCGAGAACAAAATACCGGTTGTGACGCCCCCGGGCGGCTTGGCGTGTCACCTCGACGCAAAGTTGTTCCTGCCGCATCTCCCCCAATCCCAGTATCCGGCGGGAGCTCTGGCGGCGGCCGTTTATCTTTCGTCGGGAATCAGAAGTATGGAACGGGGCACTATCTCGATGGACCGGGATAAAGAAGGGAAAGAAGTGTATTCCGACCTTGAATTAGCAAGGCTTGCTGTCCCAAGGAGAGTGTACACGATGTCTCAAATCGAGTATGCAGTCGATCGGTTGAAATGGCTGCATCAGCACCGGAATTTAGTAAAGGGGTTGCAGTTTGTGGAAGAACCGCCGGTGTTGAGATTTTTCTTCGGCAAGCTGAAACCGCTTCAGAATTGGGGCGCGAAACTCGCTGAAGCATTCAAGAAAGAATTTGGCCCCGATTCTTAATGATTTGGCACGATTCGAATCCCCGGCCAGCGGAATGCATAATTTCTTAAGGAGCTGTTGAAATGAAACACATCAAGATCGATCCGATAACGCGGCTTGAAGGTCACGGCAAGATCGACATTTTCCTGAACGACGGCGGCGAGGTCGCGAACACGTATTTTCAGATACCCGAGCTTCGCGGTTTCGAGCAGTTCTGCGTCGGCAGACCGGTAGAGGAGATGCCGCGGATAACGACGCGCATCTGCGGTGTCTGCCCCGAAGCGCACCACATGGCTTCGGCGAAAGCTTGCGACGCTGTTTTCCATGTTGATCCCCCTCCTACGGCAAAGAAGCTTCGCCAATTGCTGTACAATGTCTTTTATGCCGGTGACCATACGACGCATTTCTACGCGCTCGGCGGTCCCGATTTTGTCGTCGGCCCCGATGCTCCTCCCGCCGAACGGAACATCCTCGGCGTCGTGAAGAAGGTCGGACTCGAGGTCGGCGGAAAAGTCATTGAAATGAGAAGACGGACGCAGGAAGTCATCAAGATTCTCGGCGGGAAGCAAACGCACCAGGTCACATCGCTTCCGGGCGGTGTCAGCAAAGGCATCACGGAGGAGGAACGGAAGTTGATTGAAGCGCACTGCGTGTGGTTCGTTGAGTTCGGAAAGTTCACGATCCAGGTGTTCAACGACATCGTTCTGAAGAACAAGGCGTATGTTGATTTGATTCTCTCGGACATGTTCGCGCATAAGACATACTACATGGGACTTGTCGATGAGAAGAACCGCGTCAATTTTTATGACGGAAAGGTACGCGTCGTCGACCCCGATGGAAAGGAATTCGTGAAGTATTCTCCGAACGAGTACCTTGAGAATATCTCCGAACATGTCGAGCCGTGGACGTATTTGAAATTCCCCTTTCTTAAGAAGGTTGGCTGGAAGGGGATGGTCGATGGCAAGGAGAGCGGGGTGTACCGCGCTACACCGCTGTCACGCCTTAACGCATGTGACGGAATGCCGACGCCGCTGGCGCAAGCCGAGTACGAAAAAATGTACTCGACCCTTGGGGGCAAGCCGGTGCATGCGACACTTGCAACGCACTGGGCCAGAGTGATTGAGCTGCTCAGTGCGGCGGAGATGGCGCTGGATCTGGTCCGGGACCCGGAAATAACCGGAACGCACATTCGCAACATCCCAACGGAGAAACCGACGGAGGGTGTCGGAATTGTGGAAGCGCCCCGTGGAACGCTGACCCATCATTACACCACCGACGAGAAAGGAATTCTGACAAAGGTTAATCTTATCGTCGGAACGACAAACAATTACGCGGCCATCTCCATGTCGATCAACAAGGCCGCGCGCGGGTTGATCAAGAAGGGATCTGCGGTCACCGACGGAATTCTCAACACGATTGAAATGGCTTTCCGGGCGTACGATCCGTGCTTCGGATGCGCGACGCATTATCTTCCGGGCCAGATGCCGCTCGTTGTGCGCATCCATGACAGCACAGGTAAGGTAGTGCAGGAGATAAAGCGCTGATGCCATTCCAACTAATTTTAGCGAATGCGCCACCGGCGGATGAAACTAAAATTACTGTTGGAATGAGGATCTTATTAGGGGATAATAGTTAAACGTGCCCTAGTCAAACTTCAAACCCACCGATAACCGGCGCCGCGTGCTCCCAAGGTGCGCGGCGCTTTTGTTTTTTCCTGGAGCCCGTGAGGTACTTCAACAGCAGTCCCGAAAAACACCGGCGGGACTTCTGATAAAATGACGAAGTCATTTTATCATTAGCATTCTCTTCATGTCGGTGAATTTACCTGCCTGTCCCGAAGGGGATCCTGTGGAGAGACGGTAGAAATAGGAACCGCTCGGAAGACCTGTAGCATTGAAATTTACACTGTGGTGACCTGCTTTAAGCATGTCGCTGATTATGGTCCTCACTTTTTGACCGAGTATGTTGTACACATCGAGCCTGGCCAAATCTTTTGTCGGGAGATCAAATTCGATCACCGTTGATGGGTTGAAAGGATTTGGATAATTGTGATATAGCTTAATCTTGTTTGGCGTATAAGATCCTTTATGCTCATCAACCTCAGTCATGATTTCTCCGATGTCCCCATTTCTACTGCATTGTTGTGCCCTGATAGAGAAGTCTGATTGGTCAAAGCCAACGATGATTATCCCATCCTTCCCATCCGTCGCCGTTTTCAAATAACCAAGAGAACGTGAGCTTATTACTACGTCACTTGTATCCCATAATCTAACACCAGTTGAGTCTATCCGTTGAGCAACTAACGGCTTGTTCGGTCTGCCATCAGCGAGAACATAAATCTTTGAATCATTTAGACTTGTGAGAATACTCCACGTGCCGTTACCAAGACTATCTATCGCGCTTACTGGCATCGGTCCATCCTGAAAAACAAACTGCCCATTTTCTCTAACTCTTTGACTAAATGATCTCAGCGTGTTAGGTCGCACTTTCTTTTGCCATGCGAATGTTGCACCCCCCGCAAAATTCGTTGCAAGAGTAATACCTGGCGGATTCGTTACGAGATTCTGCAAGCTGTCTTCAAGAATCATTCCGTCAGAACCCCACAGCACCGACCCATTTGAATCAACTCGTTGACACGTTGCTTTCCAGTAAGGATCACCGTTGTTATAGTCAAGATACTTCATTCCCGCAATGACAAGACCGCCGTAGCCATCCGAAGCAACGCTGTAAATTCCAAGTTGATCTTGTTGAACTCCAATCGGTCCCCATAAGCCATTTCCTAAGCTATCAAATCTTTGAATCCTTGATGCTCCGAAAATCATTATCACCCCTTTTTGTTCATCACTCACCATTAAGGGTGTGGCAGGAGAATTCCAAACATATTTTCCACTATCACCCCACGACCTTGTTCCAGCATCATTAATCCGATTCATTCTCAGGTCACCAAGTGTATCCACCCAGGCAACAATACATTCTCCTTTACCGTCAGAGACAATTGCCTGTTCGTCCTGGTTTGTCTCAGATAGTGAGACACGCACACCTATTGATCCCCAGAGTAAGTTCCCGCAACTATCCACACGCTGTACTCGGATGCGGGACAGTCCCCCTATATCAAAAAATTCTTCATCAGAATATGAAATAAGGACTCCACCTTGCCCGTCTTCAGTTATCTTGGCAAACGCCTGTTCAGGCAACTGGCCATAAATGCGCACAGGAGAACTCCAAGTCTTGTAACCGTATCTATTCAATCGTTTTACCATCAGATTGCGAGGGTAGCTCAAGTTTTGCTCGTAGGTAATGTAGCAACCGCCTGCACTGTCACTGCAAATCTCAGGATTAAGTCCGTAACCGACAATGACATTCTGCGTCGGGTCAGTGGACCACTGGGAAGGACAGTGGCTTGTGACAATCGCGATCAAGAATATAGCGTAGATGTAGGGCTTCATGGAATGATCATGGTCAAATGAACGCAAGAACCTGCACCATCCTGACAAATCAGGAAACGCCGGTTTTTGAAGAACT
This sequence comes from Bacteroidota bacterium, assembly GCA_049515655.1. Lineage (GTDB taxonomy): Bacteria > Bacteroidota > Ignavibacteria > UBA10030 > SZUA-254 > JBEKTW01. The sequence goes on along the minus strand of JBEKTW010000014.1, from coordinate 60,792 downwards.
TCGACCTTCAATTCGTGCCTGGATCGACCTCCAAACACGCTATAAGAAAATGTACCAAATGTTTTCCCAAAAATCCAACTCTACTTCTGTTTTCCGCAAATCCATTTCTCCGGCATTTGCCCTCGAATTAAGCGGAAAAAGCTGCTTTGTCGGCCTGCTCTTGCATTTCGCCGAACTTCTTCTTAGGTTTGAAAAGCGGCGTGTGATGTGCTTTGAGAGTTCAACACGTATTGCGTTTGCACTGTAAAAAAGGCAACGTATGAAATATGTCGCGGTTGTAGTGTTCGTTTCTCTCATCGGATGCATCGCGAGCGAAGAGACGCTCACTCCGGACGGTTGGCCCGAAGTCATCAGCATGGCATCTCTTCCGGCGCTCCCCCAGAGAGAACTTAGATTGAAAGTGCTCTTCCTCGTCCTCGACAACGGAGCCGTCGCGGATGTCAGGCTCCGCGGGACGAGCGGAGACCCGCACTGGGACACGTTAGCATCCGAATCGATGAGACAGTGGCGCTTCACTCCCGCTCTTCACGATAGCTCACCCAACGGCCGCTGGATCCAGAAAAGGATCATCGTGGAGGCAGAAAGTCCAGTCGTAATGACACTCGGCGAGATTGTCACATCCAGCAAGGAGCAAGCGGACTCATTGTACTCTCTGCTCAGAACTGGAGTTGATTTCGACAGCCTCGCTGGGCTTTCCTCAACGGGGTCGTCGGGCAAACTTGGCAAGTTCCTCGGAAGAGTCGACATCGTCGTGTATCCGAAACACGTCAGGGACGAGCTTCGCAAACTCAGCACGAACGAAATGACCCGCCCGCTGCGGCTTGGTGCCGACTACATCATCTATAAGAGGTACGATCCCGAACGCTTCCGAAGAATTCTGCAGTGAAGATAGGCACTATCTTCCGGATGTGCGCACAAATCCTAAACCCGAAATCCTAAACAAATTCCAAATCCTAATCTCTAAATCCCAACCGAATCTTGAATTCGAAATCCACAATCCGCAATCTACAATCCTCTAACCCCAAACCTCAAACCTCTAACCCCTACAACCCACCATCTCCATCCCATCCACCATCGTCGCTACTTCCTCGGCAGTGCAACCCCACCTGAATCGGGGGACGATAGTATCAACATCCCAGAAGAGTCGCACTTTACCCAGTATCCCTTCCCGGGCTTGATGGTATCCGAGATCACGTATCCGCGGTGATAGCCATAGAACGGCGTTTTCAGATTGGTTCCGACTGTAATGATGGAAGATGTCGGGACCGGCCCTGAGATCGAGCCAACAATGTTCCATCCGGCGTTCACAAAGAAAGTGTCGTTGAGAATGGGGGAACCGGGGATGGGGAGAAGGTCGGCGTCCGGAAATTTCAACCAGTACCCGATGTGATTCGCGAGCGTGTCTTTGATCTGGTATCCCGCCGGCGTATACATGAACGCATTCGACGTCGCTGTCGGGAAAAGAACCGTCTTCCGGTAATCGTTTGGACGGACCTGCAGCGACGACATATTCCAGCCCGGATCCACCTGGATGAGATACGGGGTGTTGTACCGCAGAAGCGTTCCGGAGGCACCGGCTATCCATCCGTGCCATTTGTCGGTAAACATCACGTCGGAGAGATTTACGCCCTTCTTGATGGTCGTCAATTGCCAGGTTCTCCCGGAGTCGAGTGTCGTTGCACATGTTCCGGCAAACGCGAGAGGCACCCATGCCTCAGCGGCTGTCCTGAAGGAGATTGCTTTCGCCTGTCCGTAGGATCGCAGGAATCCGAGGTAATGAAATTGCCAGTGCTGTCCTCCGTCGGACGTGTAGGTAAGCTCCGCTCCATCATCGGGACCGCCCCCCACACACACCACATGGAGTGAGTCGCTATAGTCGACCCCGAGCATTTCATCCTGTATGCCGGTCGTACTCCAGTGCTGCCCAGCATCGTTCGTCTTCCAGATCACCCCGATGAGCTCCGCCCTGCCGCCAACGGCATATCCGACGGAGGGAGAGAAGAACTTCAGGCGGTGAATCGGCTGGCTCGCATTGAATGACGGCGGCACATTCGCGCTCACCCAGGTTGTTCCTCCGTCCGTTGTCTCCACCAGGTCGCCATTATCACCGCCCATCCATCCATACAAGGAGTCGAGAAAGAAAATCGAGTAAAACACCAGGGAGTCAAATTGCACACTCGACCATTCGTCGCCGCCATCGGTTGTCGTGAGCATCGTCGTACCATACCATGCATCAAATCCGGTCCATGGCGTGATGGAGAGCGCCCACCCCAATCGCCTGTTGAGCATGAAGATTTCCGTGATCGGCGTCGTTATCCCGGAATTTTGCACGGTCCAGTTCCTGCCACCGTTGGTCGTTCTCACGATCGTCCCCGAGTCGCCGACGACCCAACCCCTCAAGCTGTCGACGAAACATACTCTCTGAAGGTTCCTCGTCGTCGGTGTTTGGACCGGTATCCAAATCTGCTGGGCAATAAGCTCTGGCTGGCGGGCTGGGACAAAGAGGAGAACAAAGAGCATAAAGGCCGAAAGCCGGGCAGCCCGACGTGCCACAAATATATCGCACCGAGCTTCTTCAACCCGCGCTTTCCGTGTTCCGATAACCGCATCAGGAATCATTTCACAAGAACCATTTTCCTCACCTGCGCAAACGTCGTTGCCGGGCTTTCAGTGCTCACCGCCTTCAGCTCATACAAGTAGATCCCGCTCGGTGTTCCGCCTTTGGCGGACGATGCGTCCCACACAACCGATTTCCATCCTCCATCTTCCATCTCATCGACCAGCGTCGCCACTTCCCTACCAAGGACGTCATACACTGTCAGCTTCACAAATGACGAATGACCAATGACAAATGACACCGTTGTCGTTGGATTAAACGGATTCGGATAATTCTGATACAGCTCGAATCTCTCCGGGATCCTGTCCGATATGTTTTCGACTGCCATCACGTCGAGGTCTATAATTGCCGTCCAGATCTGGTACAATCCGGAGAAATCGTCCATCCAGTACGCGTAGAGCTTCTTGCCCGTCGAGGTCAGTGAGATAAAATCACCCTGGTACGTCGAGCTTCCGCCGAGAATGGGCTTAGGCTGAAACCTGTGGTCGCTCACCACTCTCTCTACCCATGTTGTCCCGCCGTCGGTCGAACGGGCCAGCATGATCTCCGCCGAATCGGAAGAAGTATTCCTATCATCGTAGTAGATGATATTGATGCCGCCGGAGGAATCGACGTTGACCGCCGGGAAGTACTGTATCTTGCCGTTGTCGAGGGAATCCTGGTTGACTCTGATGCCTCCAGACCAGCTCTGTCCGCCGTCGGTTGAACGATGCAAAATGATATCAGGGTCGCTTCCCGCAGGCGGAAGATCCTTCTCCGTAGTCACAATATAGATCCAGCCGTTGCGCGGACCGCCACTTCTGTCGATTTCAAGTTCCGGCAAGCCATTGACGCGGATAGTGTGCTTGGAAGGGAGAGTGCTGCCAATGCCATTGACGTCAAACACAATCCGGGGCGCGGGCCAGCTTGCCCCCCCATCTGTCGAGACCGCAAAGCCAACGGAGTCTTCGAGATACGGAAACGTATTGGCCAGAACAGCCCAGCAGACATACACCCTTCCGTCGGTACCCGTCTTGACAAACCCGCCGGAGCCGGGTGCAGTCGACGAGGTATACATTGTCGCCGGAGCCGTCCAACTGTGCCCCTCGTCCGATGAATACGACACGAGAACGGGAAACGGTGAGATAAAGTCGACCCATGCGGTGTATATTCTCCCATAGAATCCGCTCGCCGGATCGTCGTCGATTGTTGTTCTTCCTTTGTCTTCGGGTTGGCCGGAGCTGATCGTGTATGCGCTCGACCAGCTCGCTCCTTTATCCGTCGAGTAATGACTGTAGACGCCGGGGAACACCGAACCGATATGCGTGAGAAGAAGCGAACCGTCCGGACAGATGGCAACTCCCGGGTCGCCCCCATGATTTCCAATGAGAGCGCCCCTGCACGTGTCGCTGCCCGACCAGTTCAATCCGCCGTCCGTTGAAAGATACACTCCCTCGCTCTTGAAAGCGTTGTTCGTGTTAATCGTCACGGCGCTTGCGAACATGATAAGCGGGTTTACCGGATCCACTGCGACGACAGGTTCCGTTTGCGTCACTGCGCTCGGAAATATCCTGAAGTTCGTGAGTGCCGTGTTGTGCTGGGCGAGCACGATTGCGTTGACGACAAACAGGAGAAGGACGAGGGTACGCTTCATACGATGGATGCTAAAATTGATAACCAACGTTAAGGCCCGAATAGAAGGTCCTCGGTTCACCGGCTTGAAAGTACTTTCCGTAATAATCGTTGATATTGATGAACCCTACGAAACGTTTGTCGAACATGTTCATCATTCCAAGGTACGCCGTCGCATGGATGTGATGGAACGAAAGATCGATCCCTGCCATAGGGTTCGCGTAGAAATAGGAGGGAGTACTCACTGAATTACTGTCATTCACAAACATGGACGACACATAATCACAATCCCACTGCAGCAATCCCGACACGCTGGAGGAGAGCTCGATTTCATAATTCACTATGAGATTTAGATCGTGTTTCGGGACCGATGGCTCGGCGTTATTCGCGTAGGATTCGACCGTCGAACCGGACGGACTGTACAAAACCGCCGTATAGTAATCGTACTTGAAGTTTGCAAAAGTATAGTTGGCCGTGCATTCGAGTCCTTCGACCGGTTTGATCTTTATGCCGGCTTCGACTCCGGTCCGGTTCGTCTTTGCAGCGTTTCTGAAGTAGGTCTTCTGGTTGATGATGAATGGAACAATCTCATCTTTGATGATGTAGTTGAAGAAGGTCACTTCAAAGAACAGTTTTCTCATGACATCAGATTCGGGGTTGACGATGTCTCCCTTGATGCCGAATTCAAAATTATCGGATTGCTGCGCGTTCAGGTCGGGATTCAATGAGTATTTGATGTCGGAGGATAACGGAGTATTGGGAAGCTCGCTGAGCGCCGGAAGATCGTAACCCAAACCGTACGAGGTATAAAGAGCCACTGACGGCGTAAGTTTGAGATTCAGTCCGACTTTGGGAGTGAATTTCTGAAAAACCCTTGTCGTATCCGTGAAACCGTACGGGATGTAAATATCCCGCTCGAACACGTCTTTGTCGAAGCGACCGGACAGGAAGAGGTCGAATTTTTCGGTTATCAGATTGAGATGGTCGAGACAGTAGAAACCGATGTTGCTCAAGCTACCGTCGTATTCATTTTCGACCGACGGCCCTCGGTTGCCGTAGAGATTGTCAAATTCCGTAATGGGCCCGGATTGATCAGCATACTCCAGGCCAAAGGACAGGAGATTCGTCCGGCTGAAAAGCCTGGACTTATTCGTCAAACGAACCAGCGCACCGAGCGAATATCTCGTCTCGTCCGTAACATAGTCGATGTCAGCTTGATCCAGCTCTTTCAAACCCCCGTACCCCGTCGCCTCCATTTCAAAATCGTCGTTCTCTCCGAAGATCGTTTTGAACCGGACGGCGAGCCTTCCCTTGCGTGTCCCTTTCCGGAAATCCTGTGAAACGGCAACGGGGTCGGCCTGGAAGGGACCCGCATCATACTGCGGTCCTGTCAGCGCCCCGGGCAGCTTCATGAAGCCGTTGACATAGTTTCCGAGAATCGAGATTGTCGACCGTACCCCGACGTGGGCCTCGTAGACGGCATTCACGAGATGTTTGTATTCATTGCTATGCGCGCGGTACCCGTCGAGATTTGTGTAGTTGTACGAAAGAAGAAAGCGCTGGTCGTTCGTCTTGTAACCGGTCTTAAAACCGTTTACTCTCAACCCGAACTGCCCCACCTGATTCGTAACAGTCGTATAATTCTCGGGAAACATCAGATCGGACACAAAGTTGACCACCCCGCCCGGCGCATTCGCATATAAGGAAGAAAGGTTGCTCTTGACGACCTCCACGCCCCCCAGCGAGGTGAAATCAATCGCGTCCAACACTGTTTCACCGTCGGGCTCGGATTCCGGAATTCCATCCTGCAGGATTCTTACTCCTCTCACTCCCGAGTTGGACCTTGTACCAAAACCCCGGACAGAAATTCTTACATCCTGGTTGCCGTACATTGATTGCAGGAAAAGTCCCGGCACATCCGCGAGCACATCCCTGGCCGACACTTTCCTTCCATAGGATAATTCCTCCTTGTCGACCTTATAGACCGAATAAGGAATGTCCAGAATCTTTTCGGTAGTCCGGGTACCTACGATAATGAATTCCTGCAGGTCATATTTCAGGGTGTCTTCTTTTGCCTGCTCCTGAGAAAAGCAGCAGTTGGACGTGAGAAAGACAACGACAATGACCCCGAATTTCATGCTATTCCAAGTTGGATTCTTTAACTGCCGGCAGCTTTGCCGGCTGTTCCGGCGCAACGCAAGTTACCTTCAATGAAAGAAAATTCGGCACAACAATCAACTGTTGCGCTGCCGGATTGTTGAATGAAATGAAGATGGCGGGAGAATTTCCGGGTTTCTCGTGAGATTTTTATGAGCGGGGATGCAGGGGGGATTACTATTTCTCTTTGTGCTCGAAAACGATTTGCCAGGAAACCCTTCCACCTTTTGCAGAACGCATGTGACAAACGAGGAGGCTTCCGGTCTTTTCCGACGAGACCACATCGGCACCCTCACACGAAACCTTTTCAAAATCATATCCGGCAGGTTCGCTGATATAGAGGTCATACGGGTCATCGGCAACAAGCCGGCTTTCTCCCGATAGAACATCGTCCTTCCACCTGATGTCATCCACTTCCAATCCGCCGCAGCTTATATGCCTGTTTGTAGCGACCAGCTGCGGATGGGATTGCTTCTCGCGAATACAAAAAAGCTGACAATTGAACTGCGGGTTGATCGGGCCCGGATTAAACTCCTTCACAAAATTGCCGAGTTCCCTTTTCGACCAGAACTCGAAGACGACGTATTCCCGGTCCTTCGATAACCCGAGGTCGGCGAACGCGATTCTCTCGAAAGCCCCGCCCGTTCGACCAAGAACGACCCAGCTTTCATACGGCTTGTTCACTTCCAACAGGTAGAGCTCGCAGCGCGGAGTATCGCCGGCATCGAACGGACGTGGCCCGGAACCGCTGACTTCAGAGTTGACCCGGTCGAGCGTCTGCGAACGCGACGGGTCGACATCGAAGATCTGACCCGGAACCGTGAAGAGAACGGGCGCGGCACGCTTTGCCGGCTCGACGAGAGACGTCGTGTATTTGTCGGGTTTATCCGTCAGCATCAACACGGAACCGGTTAACGATGTCACCATCGTCGACCGGTAGGCATCCTTATCCGTGAGCTCGACATGATCGGGGTCATTCCGCCAGACAATATTATTGAACGAGTTGTATTGCGCAAGACCGGCGTACGAAAATCCGTCACCGCCGATCCTGCAACCGTCGATAATGCCAACGAGCTCGGGCCGGATTCCCCAGCATCCAAGCATGTACGTATCGCGGCTGATTTCATTCCGGATCGTTTTGACGACCGTACGATAGGTTTCAACGCGGTCCAGATTCTTCTTTTGAAAGTACTCCATGTCAGCGTTGTATCCTTCATAGCGAAGATGCCGCAGCGCGTCGACTTTGAAGTAGCTCCACCCCATGTGTCGCAATCCGGAATAGACGGGACGGATTATGGCATCGAGCGCTTTCTCATTCGAGCCGTCGATGGAAATGTCGATCCAGTTTCCTATTCCAAGCGAATCGCGGTCGTCCAGAACGAACCAGTCTTTATGCTGTTCGGCAAAATCGCGCTGGTCAAAGGCAACGTTCGTCCAGATGCCGGGGCTTAATCCTTTGCTCTGGATATACCCGGCTAGATTTTTCAATCCACCCGGAAACTTTTCATTCGGCTGCAGCCAGAGCTCCGGCAGGCCCTGTCCCCGCTGGTAGCCGTCATCGATCTGGAGATACTCGTAACCGTATGGTTTCAGGGTTGCCGAAAGGACATCAGCGGTGTGCTTGATATTTTCTTCGGTGATGTCCTGGTGATAGGCAAACCACGAGCACCATCCTACCACGGGCTTCTGCCAGACGGCGTACGTCCACGGCTGAAAATACTCCAACCCACGGTGCTTTTGAAAGTAATGCGGCCTGAAACGCAGGATGACTTCATTTCCCTTCGCGGTGAATTGAAATCGGCCTCCTTCTTCTGGGTCGGGTACTATTGTGACATTCGCATAGTAGTCAAACGACACGACCCAGTCACGATTACGGTCATACACCGCACGATTGAGCAAACTGTGGCTCATGCCGTAGCTATGACGGACGATGTCGATGCCTCGCGGCCGCCGGTCGGCTTCACAGGGGAAGGACTCCCCGCTGCCGACGATTTCACCGTTCATGGCAAACGGAACATTCCAGTCTTTCGAGGTGAACACGACAACCTGATTGACAACGCCATGCCGGTCATCGACGACAGAATGCCAGGTGTATTGCTCAGCTTTTGTCTGTATCGATCCACGGAAAAGCACTTTCCCTTCGTACTTGAGAGTGATATCATTGTTCTCGAGCGACACCAGCGCCGGACTATTGGGAGGCGCGCTATCCTGGCCGAAACAGAAACAAAACGAGAACAGTATGGCACATATGAATTGGAGGTTTTTCACACGTCTCATCGTGATGTCTCTACATACCGCAAGCTATTCCAATAATCCTATAATGATAAGTACTTCGCGTATCCAAACACGATCGTCGATAGAATCAATATGCCGATGCCGGTGGCCAAAACTACATACGTTTTTCGTGACACGCCTTTCCATTCCCTCGTGAGGAGCCCCCACATGGTGCTGAACAGGATGCTCGAAGACATGAGGATACTCCAGCCGGCAACGCCTTTGAGGATCGATTCACCCATTCCGTAGAAGAACATCTGGAGATACCACAACGTACCGCCCGCACAACAGAGGAAGAGATTCCGACCGAAAGGCGATTTGGCAACTTCCGTAAAGGTCTTGTTTCTGACTTGCAGGTACGCACACCAGACAAGATTCACGATGAACCCGCCGAACATTATCAGGATAAATGTCGGATTATTTTCAAAAACAGGATTCACACCGTTCGCCTTTGCGATTTCAGAGATCGGTTTTCCAGCCGCGACACCCATCGCGAACGCTGAACTCATAAACCCGGAGAAGACTGCAACGGAGATTCCTTTCCTTACGTTGTACTCACTCACACCATCCTGCTTCTGGGCCGACGTGAGCTGGCGGTCCTTCATGAGCCCGGCTTTCGCGTTGATGACTATTCCAACGAGACACACCCCGACGCCGGCGAGTGTCGTGATGCCTGAGGATGTCGAACATAATCCTGCTATGGACAGAGAGCCGGGGAACAAGCTTGTAAAGAAGACCGGCCATACAGAGACCAGGACGGCCGGCATCAAAGCGCCGAAGACGAGCGTGAGCCCCAGGGCAATGGCCATGCCCAGCGAAATCCCGAGATATCGCATTGACAATCCAAACGTCAAACCGCCCAGCCCCCAGAGAATGCCAAAGATGAAAGGCTTCACCAACCCGGCAACTCCGGCTTCTCCAAAGACGTTGAAGAGGTCCGGAACGGTGGCCAGCGAGAACACCCATGGCGCGATAATCCATGAAAATATTCCGCCGACGATCCAGAAAACCTCCCAGGGCCAGGTCTTGATTCTCTTGAACGGCATGTAGAAACTGCCGCTGGAAAAACCTCCCAGCAGCACGAGCACTATTCCCGCTATTGCTACCATTGTCTATATATCCTTGTAATTACTTTCGATTTGTCAATACCTTCGCTTCATACTCTCGGATTATGGGAATGTACGAATGGCCGACAGGAACGTCATTCGACGCACAGTAATGGTCCCACACGGCGGCGAATGGGAATGATTTGCATTCTTCGAGCAAGGCCAACCGCTCAAAGTTCTGATTCTTGCTTTCATACTCCCGCAATTTCCTGACGGGCGAGAGGAGAGCCAGCAGCAGCGCTTTCAGAGTTGCCCGCGCTCCGATAACATACGCGCCGATTCTGTTAATGCTTGCGTCAAAGAAATCAAGTCCAAGGGCGACGCTGTTCAATTTACCGGCCCACACAATCTCCTGCATTAATTCCGTCACCGGGTCGTTCAGCGTGACAACGTGGTCGCTGTCCCAGCGCACGCTGCGCGTGATGTGGAAAAGCAGCTCATCGAGATACTGGAAGAGCGCCGATACCTTGTCTGCGCACGATTCTGTCGGGTGAAAATGGCCGATATCGACGCACAGCATGATGTTCTTCCTGATTGCATAACCCAGGTAGAATTCGTGGGAGCCCACGACATAGGCTTCACTGCCGATGCCGAACAATTTACTTTCAACGGAATCCCGCATGAACTTCGCATTGTTTTTCCGCTTGAAGATTTTGTCCAGGGATTCCGTCAGCAACTCCCTGTGCCGGAAACGATTGACGGTAGTATCCTTCGAGCCATCCGGAATCCAGAGATTATGGATGCACCGCGTACCCAGTTCTTTGCCAAGGTACTCGCTTATCTCCCTGCATCTTTTCGCATGTTCAATCCAAAAATCTCTTATGGATTTGTCCGTATGGGCAAGTGTGAAACCGTCGGCCGCTTTCGGATGCGAGAAAAAAGTGGAGTTGAAATCGATTCCGATGTGCTGCTGTTTCGCCCAGTGAACCCAGCTCCTGAAGTGCACAGGACCGATGCTGTCTCTCTCGACAAACTTGCGCCCGAAGTCTCCGTAGATTGCATGGAGGCTCAGCCGGTGCTTCCCCGGCAGGAGTGAGTAAACGAACTCGAGGTCCTTGCGCATCTCATCAATCGTTCGTGCTTTCCCGGGATAGTTGCCCGTCGCCTGGATCCCTCCTCCTTCGAGGGAAGCGCCGGGACGTTCAAAACCGCCAACGTCATCCGTCTGCCAGCAATGCAATGAAAGAGAGATAGTTTGTAGCTGTTTCAGGGCAGCATCGGTGTCGACGCCAATCTCCGCGTAGCGATCCCTGGCGGTTGCATAGTGCTTATCGAATTGTGTCATAGCATTTCCTTTACGAATGTATATTCACTGTTCAGGGGTTTTTCTCCCCTTCGAGGCATTTTTTTTTGAGCGACAAACAAAAGAAACTGTATAACTGACGTTACCTAAGACAATGTTGGATGCCCGAAATCCGGAGCATGAAATCATGGACAAATCCCAAGCACGAAATCCGAAATCCTAAATTCCGCCTCTCAGAATCCCGCCACCCAGCGGAATCCAGAAGCGGGACAAATTCGAATTCTCTAAACTCAAAACTGTCATGAGAAGTCTCACTTTTCACGTTTTGAACATTTGCCAATAGCATTTCTTCGGAGCGAGTTTTGAATTTAAGATTTGTTTAGGAATTAGTGCTTAGAATTTAGTGCTTTTTTCCCACTACGAAATTTGTTAACATTCGTAACTTAGTTCACCCAATTAGCTTCTTTAAGAAAATTCTATCCGCTTCTTCTGTGCCGCAGGCGGTCCAGCATAACGGCGACAACGATGATGAGCCCCGTGACGATTTCCTGCACCCAGTTGGGAAGCTCCATCTTCGTACAGCCATTTCCGACGATTGTCATGATAAGCGCCCCGACCAGACTCCCAAAGACGCTTCCTCTGCCGCCGGCGAGGCTTCCGCCGCCGATCACAACGGCGGCAATCACATCCAGCTCCATGCCGGTCGCCGTCGTCGGATCGCCGACCGTCAAATAGGAAAACTGCAGGACGCCCGCAATTGCGGCAAAAGTGGAACCGAGAATATATACAGAGAGCTTCGTCCGGTCAACGGAAACTCCGCTCAGACGGGCCGCTTCCTCGTTCGATCCGACGGCAACAATGTAGCGCCCGCGCCGTGTGAAGTGAAGCATGCCGCCAACGATCAATGCAAGCACTGCCATCATCCACACGCCCGGCGGGACCAGCATCCATCGCTGGTTGTCGGTGAGCGTATTGAGCAACTTGTTCAGCCAGGTGTTGGGAGCGGCGATCATCTGTTCGCCCGCCAATCCTTTTGCCGCCCCCCGCAGCGCGCCCCACATGCCGAGCGTGACGATGAACGAAGGAAGCTTCGCTCGCGTGACAATAAATCCTATCAGCAAGCCGCACAACGCTCCTACGCCGATTCCTCCCATTGCCGCGAACGCGGGTGCCGCGCCGACGTTCAGCAGCAGCGCGATGACGACCGTGCTCAACGCGATGACCGAACCCACGGAGAGGTCAATTCCACCGCTCATGATGACGAGCGTCATCCCCAGCGCCGCCGTGCCAACGACGGCAGTCTGGAGCAGCATGATTTCCATGTTCTCCGCTGTCGGGAACTTTGCCGGCTGCAGGACCGTAAAAAGAACAAAGACAAACACTAATCCCACGAGAGACGCAAGCTTCGAAAGCAAATGTTTCATCGCGTCGCTTTCATCACGCATGAAGACTTCGTGAGATTCCGTCGTTCACTTTTTCAATCCATTCTTGATATCTTCAATTCCCACACCGAAGACAGCTCGCGCGACGGGGTCAAGGTCGGCGTCGTTTCCTTGGATATGAATCGTGCGATGCGTGTGCTTGGCAATTCCGCCGGGCTTGAGGGCAAGCGCCGGAGAAGAAGTTTCAAGCTCATAAAATCTCCCCAACTGCGGCTTGGCCGGCGCGGGCGGTCCGTCATTATAACTATTGACAACGTCACCGCCGAATGGATTTTCCTGTATCTTCCACATTGAATTCACATAATCCGTTGCGCCTTCCGGTAACGTATACTGGACAACAGTCAGGACATGGTTTTGCGCATCGTAACTTCCGAGCACGGCTTTACAGCGAAGAGGGGACAAACCAATTTTGCTTCGATAGTTCGCATCTGCAGAGAAAAACATCAAGCCATCTTTCACCACCAATCGCTCCGGGGGCACTTTCCCGAAATACGCGTCATTGACCACCGGTCCCAACTCACTCTCCGGACCTTTTTTGAACGGGACGACAATCGTGGTTGACGGCGACGCGTTGAGCATGCCCAGGATCCAGATCGAGAGCAATCCGCTTTCCTTCTTCCATGGTTCTTTGCCGAGATTCTTGATCGAATTCACCGATTCAAAACCGACCATCTTGAGACGCGGGCTCAGATGACCCGCGAGATGGCGCTGGATTCCCTTCCGGTCCAGAAGGCGAATCTCACGGCTGACCTCCAACCTGAATTTCGTGCCCGAGTAATTCGTCAGATGAATCTCGCGGCGGCAAGTCACCCGATCTGCCCGGTTGCTCACCATCTTGAACGGTTCTGTATCAACTGAAGGGGGGGTGAACCAGTGGTCCAGGTCAAACGCAGACCCCTTCGCGAAGAAGACCGAAAACTGTCCGCCTTCGGGTCCTATCCAGAATCGATCTTCACCGCCGAAGACATTAATATGCTGCTGCTTCTTGCCGGACGATATCAGCTCCCGATTGACCCATCCGAAGCTGGTCCCGTTCGTGCCGTCGGCCGTGCTGGTCATGATGCGGCCCTGGTAGTCGGGGACGATGGCGACCTGCATCGCGCCGGAAGAATCGGACAAAACTACAACATCTTTGTATTTTTTCAGGAACGCGAGGTCGTCGCCGAATGTGGGCGCGACCGTGGAATCCTGGGCCGCTGCACTTTCAGCGATGACTAACACCGCCGCCATGACGAAAATGATCCATTTCATTGTTAGCTCCTTTTTTCATTTGAATGAAGGGAGAACTTACTTTGTTCCGAGAAGTTTTTTGATCTCGGGGTCGTTGAGATTGTCCTGCGTAATGAGATGCACGCCGGTATCGATCGTCAGGGGAACATCTTTCCCACGAAGGTGCTCGGCGAGAGTTTTCAGCGCCTCGAACCCCATGCGTGCAGGGTCTTGCGCTATCAGCGCGTCGATTTCACCATGCTGGAGCGCTTCAAGAAGGGGCGGCGACGTATCGAATCCCACGAACTTCTTCTTGCCCGCGAGATTGCTCTGGCGGAGCGCGAGCAGCATGCCGAACGTTGAACCCTCATTCGGACAGAAGATGCCGTCGGCCTCCTTCAGTTTATCCAGGAGATTCATACTCGCGGTTTTCGCGTCCCCCGCCGTCGGGCCCGAGTAACGATTGTCGACCAGCACTTCAATTTCCTTGCTCCGGTGCATGACATCGAGAAATCCTTCTTCCCGATCCGAGGTGCTCGCCGAGCCCACCTGATAGCGCAAAAGCACCACTTTTCCCTTGCCGCCCAGCAGTTTGAAAAGTTGCTCTCCGGCGAGGGTGCCTCCTTTCCTATTGTTCGTCGCGACGAAGCTCACGAAATCCTTCCCTGCTTCACCGTCAAGCCCGCTGTCGAAGATGACCACCGGGATTTTCTTTTGCATTGCTGCTGCGACCGGTCGTTTGAGCGCCATGTGGTCCAACGGCGCGAGCACTATGCCCGATACGCCTTCGCTGACAAATTGCTCAACGATAGCGATCTGCTGTGCCCGGTCGTTTTCTTTCATAGGACCTTTCCAGATAACTTCGACTCCCAATTCCTTTCCTGCCGCCCGAGCTCCCGCTTCAACGGCTTTCCAGAAGACATGCGTCGTTCCCTTCGGGATGACCGCGATTTTCAAATCCTGGGCAAGTGCGCTGTTTTGCGCTATTGCAAACAAAATGAGAATTGGCAAGACATGCAGAGAATTCCATTTCATATTTTTCGATTGGGGTCTATGTTTGTCAACAAGTTTTTATGAAGCGATGATTGTCGTAGACAACGATCGATTGTCAGGATTATAATCTTCGATTGCTCGCTCCGTTTTGATTCATGTGATTACTTCCTGTGCTAAATAGGGAATAGTAAGCGGACCCTGGGGCAAAATGGCTACCCGCGCATCGGGTTTTCCACTTTCAAAAATTCTCCGAACTACCCGCGCTATATCGTGACATGGACTCAAATGTGCTGCACGCACGTCTTCGTCGCTCATCTGACTGTACAGAAGTATCTCCGCCCGTTGAAGAATGAGCGCCTGAATTTGCGCCTGCCATTGGTCGGGGAAAGGCCGGTCGGCATCCCGCAAATGCTGGAGCAGTTCTGCCGGTCCTGCCGAATTTCGCAGCAAGCGTTCGTATGCGCTCCCGGCAGGAAATCCCTCGCGGCACTCTGCGGCGAGAATGATTGTACCGCCGTGCGCAACGATGCGGGCGGCAGCACTCATCCCTTTGACACTCTGGTACAGATTCTGGTCGAGGGGGTAACCGCTGTTGGTTGTGATGACGACATCATACTGCTCATCCACGCGCTGCATTGCCGATGAACGCACAAACTCACAACCGACCTTGTGGCTTTCCAGGAGATCTCCCGCGAAAACTCCGGTGATGTGCCTGTCATTATTCAGTGCAACATTCAGGAGGAAGACCGGACCTGTCCGCAGAGCAATGTCGCGCAATTCTTCCCAGAGCGGATTCCCTTCCGTGACGCCGAATGTTGCGTGGGGGTCGAGAAGATTCCGGTATCCATGATTGTGCATGACGGTTTCTTGTCCCGCAAGGCCGGGGATAATATTTTTCACACCTCCGCTGAAACCTGCAAACAAATGCGGCTCGATAAAGCCGGTCGCGATCCGGACATCCGCTTCCACAAAATGGCGGTTGACCAGTGCCGGAGCCCCTGAGCGGGTCACTCCCAACTGCACGAGGGCTTCCCGGTTGTTCGGCTCATGATTAATGACTTGGTACTTTTCGACAATTTCCGGGGTGAGAATCTCTTTGAGCTCATCTCGCGTATTCGCGCGGTGCGTTCCGACCTGGTTCAGCAGTTTGATATTTTCACGCTGCACTCCGTATCGGTGAAGGTATTCAAGCAACCAGGGGATGAGTCGATTATTAGGCGTGGCACGAGTGCCGTCGGTGAAGGAGATACAGATGCGGCAACTCGGATTCAACCACGATTCTAACGGCCGGGTACCGACCGGGTTGTGAAGCGCAGCAACGACGGCTTCTTTTTCATCGGGCAGGCCTGCGTTGTGTCGCGGCTCGATGATGTCGGCATCAATACCCTGTAGGTCAAGTTCCAACATTCCGGGACCGTATGCGAGCCGACTTCTCATGCTGATTGGATTTCGTGCCTGTCGCGCGATAATACTTGAAACAAACTCATAACCCTCACCTGAATTCCTTGAATTTCAAGTAAGCATCTTCCCAGCGCGCCTGTTCCTGCGGCTCGTAGCGAACAAGGGGAAATGACCGGCCTACAATTTCGCGTCCCGATTGCAGGGATGGAATGTGCCCGAGTGTGATTGCCTGAATCAGCACGTTGCCGATCGCGGTGCATTCGACAGGACCAGCCAAGACAAGACAACCGGTTGCGTTCGCAGCAAACTGATTCAATAATTGATTCTTGCAGCCGCCGCCGACAATGTGGAGGGTCGATATCGGCCGCCGGGTGAGCTCTCGCAGTTGTTCGAGTGTTTTTCGATACGAAAGAGCCAGGCTCTCGAGAATGCATCGTGTAATCTCGGCAGGAGTTCCCGGCACGGGTTGACCATTCTTCCGGCAATTATCGGCGACCTTCTGCGGCATGTTGTCCGGCTTCGCAAAGGTGGAATCCTGCGGGTCGAAAAATGTTTTCAATGCAGCAGACTTCTCCGCCATCCGGGTGAGTTGATCGTAGGTATAATCCTGTCCGGCTTTTGCCCAGGCGCGGCGGCACTCCTGGAGAATCCACAGACCGGTGATGTTTCTCAGGAATCGAATGCTTCCGATGTAACCGATTTCATTGGTGAAATTGTATTTCCTGCTTTCCGCATTAATAATGGGGGAAGAGTTCTCGACTCCAAGAAGTGACCATGTTCCCGAGCTGAGATAGGCCCAATCGTTGCCGGCGGCGGGAACAGCTGCAACGGCCGCGCCGGTGTCGTGAGAACAACCGGCGATGACCTTTGTTTCACGAAGCCCTGTTTCAACGTCGAGGGGCGGTAGCAGCGGACCGAGGATTGTCCCGGACGGGACAACCTCGGGAAAAATTCTCTCCGGAAATCCGAATTTCCTGATCAGCACGTTTGACCATTTTCTTGTTTGCGGATTGTATAGTTGCGTTGTGCTTGCAAGCGATTCATCCGCCTTGGGAATAGAACAGAACAAATAGTTGAAGTAATCACCGATATTGAGAAAACGATCCGCGGTGTCAAGAACAGCAGTGCGATGCTTGAGGTCATCATGAAGCTGGTAGAGTGTATTGATCGGCATGAATTGAATCCCCGTTTCCGCAAAAATTTCCTCCGCCGGAACGACGGCGAATGCCCGCTCGAAAGCGCCATCCGTCCTGCTATCACGGTAATGGTACGGAAGTGCGAGCATCGGTTCATCGGCAGAAAACAGCACATAGTCGACTCCCCATGAATCACAGCTCAGGCCCGATACGGAGAAGCCTCCGGCAGAAACTTTCTTCAAACCTGCCTTCAACTCATCGTAGATTCTCAGCAAATCCCATCGAAGTGAGCCGCAGACCTGTGTCGGACCGTTGGGGAATCTATGGATTTCTTCCACCGACAGCTTCCCACCGAGAAGCGTTCCGAGCATAACTCTGCCGCTTTCCGCCCCCAGGTCGCAAGCGATATAATCGTGACGGTTCATATCTTCAATGCTCGTTGACGGTAGTGCTCATCGGCTCGGTTCGCAATGCGATGAACATGCCGCTTTGAGAGGAACACCGGTCCACCCAGCGTTGCCGCTTGCTTTGATGAGAAAGGTCGCTTGACAGTTATGCTTTACACAAAGATCCATAGCCGAGCTTGTAATAAAAAACGAGAAAAAATCTTCTTGCTGCTGATCCGATAACTCCGAAACATTCGGATTCGCACTGAGCGAGGCATTCAGGTCAAAGTATCCAAGAATTCCCTTATTTCCAAACTCACTATTCAACCATTATCTCATCGACAAACAGCCATGCGTCGTTCCCTGCCCCGGGTTTGCCGGCGGGAATTTTGCCGGCATTTTCCGCCACAACTTTGACATAGCGCGCCGTATGTTCGCCAAAGTTCATTTCAATGACCTTTCCCTTTTCCCGGATTTCTCCGCTGTAAAGTTTCGCGACACTTCTGAAATGCACCGTGTCGTCTGCAACAAATACTTCAATCGCCTTCGGAAAATGGATCCAGCTTGCTTCCGCGTCGAACACATCGATCGTCACCCTGGAAAAATTCTCGCGTGCACCAAGGTCGATCACCGCTTCCATGTTCGCCCCTTCCCATCCGAGCCAATTTTGTCCATAGCGAGCCGTGTCGCCCCGGATTCCGTCGACGAGCGTGATGGCTCCATCGCCAAAATAGTTCTCACTCGGAAGAGTTTTCAGGATAATTTTCTTTCCCGTCGATTTCGTAACGAAAAACCGCTGCTCTATTGCATATCCTTTCTGTTTCCTACCGTCAAAGTATGCTGCTATAACGCCGACGTTTTTCGTAATATTGATCGGAGCCTGGTAATGCGTTCCCCCGGGTGTGGGTAACGAGCCATCGACGGTGTAACAGATTCCCGCCGGGTCGAATGGTGTAGAGAGTTCGAAGAGCACGCCGTTTCCAGCCGGGGACGGTTTCACCGCTGTTTTGATGTCGTAGAGCGCCTTCGAGTAATTCACTCCCATCGAATCCAGCAGCGGAAAGCTGCGCACAAGGCGCTGCTGAAAATCTTTGTAATCGCGGTGATCTTTCGGGCTCCAGACAACCTCGGCGAGGGCGGCCATGCGGGGAAGAGCCATATACTCGACCAGCTGCGGCGACGTGATATACTCCGTCCAGACATTCCCCTGCGCGCCCAGGATATACTGCTGTTCATCGGGCGACAGCTCCGCCGGTGTGGGGTCGTAGGAATAGACTTTCTCAAGCGGAGTATAACCGCCTATGGCAAGCGGTTCGTACTGCGGGTTTCCCTGGTAATGATCAAAATAGCAATACGCCCCCGGGGTCATCACGACGTTATGCTTTTGCTTTGCCGCAGCGACGCCTCCTTCGGTTCCCCGCCAGCTCATTACTGCTGCATTAGGAGCCAGACCGCCCTCCAGAATCTCATCCCACCCGATGATCTGCTTTCCTTTTGAATTCAAGAATTTCTCAATGTGACGGATGAAGTAGCTCTGCAGCTCGTTCTCGTCTTTCAATCCCTCTTTCCTGATGAGCGCCTGACAGTGGGGACACGCCTTCCAGCGTTCCTTCGGGCATTCATCACCTCCGATGTGAATATACTTGCCCGGGAACAAGGCGCACACTTCCGAGAGCACGTCTTCCAGAAATTGGAACGTTTCATCCTTTGGACAGTAAACATCGTCGTACACTCCCCAGCTTTTTCCAACCTCAAACGGACCTCCAGTGCAGGAGAGCCAGGGATACGAAGCGAGCGCGGCCGTCGAATGGCCGGGCATTTCAATCTCAGGGACGATCGTCACGTGGCGCTTTGCGGCGTACGCTACTATTTCCATGACATCCTCCTGCGTGTAGAATCCGCCATATCGTACCGAATCGAACTTTTGATCGTTGTAGGGACCGACCATCGAGCCGTTCCTCCAGGCGCCGATTTCCGTCAGCTTCGGATATTTTTTGATCTCGATTCTCCACCCCTGATCTTCCGTCAGATGCCAGTGAAACGTGTTCATTTTGTACATTGCGATCTCATCGATGTATTTCTTCACAAACTCTTTCGGGAAGAAATGACGGCAAACATCGAGATGCATCCCTCGCCAACGATAACGCGGTGCGTCTTCAATTTCCACGCCTGGGACATGAAGCGGCCGGCCCCGGTCAACCGGAAGAAGCTGCTTGAGAGTTTGCAAACCGTAGAATACTCCTGCCTCGTCGCCGGTAATCGTCACGCGATCTTCCGTCACCGACATTCGGTATCCTTCACTTGAAAGATGCTCATTTTCCTGTGAGGATCGTTCGAGAATGACTCCCCCCGATGTCCGGTCGGTGGAGATCTGTAGTGTAAATCCATATTCACTTTGAAGAAACTCATTGAACACGTCGGCATCGGACCGTAATCGCGGGTCGAGGAGAACCACGGGCGTTTTCGGCGTCAGTTCAAAGGTCCCCTTCGTGACTTTCAGTACCGAAGGAGCGGGGATAATGGCCAACGTGGATTCCTGGTTTTGGCCGGCGCACAGATTTATGACTACGATGAGCGCGAAGGAGATACCAATTTTCATTCTTGTTCCTGATGGTTCACGAATGATGCTAATATAGTATTCTCCGGCCCCTGATTCAACTCGACTGGAACTGTACTATTTCGGCGTCGATCCATAAAATTGAGCATGGATCGACATTTTTCGGGATTAGGATGGTCTTGAGCTCCAGGTGATTCCCTCCCGGAAACATCCGAAGCCCGGAACTATTGGTAAATCCTAATTGTTGGAAATGTGTAGCAATGTGATTCGGTCTGCCCGGTGTTGGGCAGACCAGAGAACTCCTTTATGAAATAGCAATCGAAGAGGGTGATGCCTATTCCCCCTCCATAGGTGTCACTCTCATAGACGCAACCCGGCCCTTTCTCCCGAGGGCCGGGTTGTTGTTTTTCTAGAGCAAACTCGGGAGCTATCCGGAAATGCGCGCATTGCATTGGCGCGCTTTCTTCCACAACCCACTCACTTCTTCCGGGAATCTCCAGACCCCTTTCACAGGTATTGGAAGGGTTTTGTTGCCAGGTTCGAATTTACTACCATCGGGAGAGGTTGTCATGGGGCAGGTGCTTTCTGGCGCGCATACGGTACACGCAGACCCGGCCAACGATTTTTGATTATCTCGAAGTTTTCTCTTATCTTTAGGATGGAACTATTGAAGGGAGCGGGAAAGTTTAACGGCCCCATCGTCTAACGGTTTAGGACGCAGCCCTCTCAAGGCTGAAATACGGGTTCGATTCCCGTTGGGGCTACACACCTCTAGGAAGATACGACGTCCGCAACCTCCTGCCGGGACCTCACGTTCTCAGTTCTGAATGTCTCATACAATGCGGTCGCCGAATGAAGGATGGAGCTCATTGCAAACGCGATGACACTGTGGTCCTGTTTTATTCTGGCGAACGCATCTACCAATTGCTGGTGCCCTTCCGTCTCAATGTGGCGATCCAATTCCCGTTCGTACGTTTCCAGATTCGCCGACATCGCCGCCAGGACACTTTCCAGGATAGCGGTAACCGATGAAACCGTTTCCCTGAACCTATCCATCAGTTCCAGGTTCCTCTGCTCCGCACGCGCGATATACTCGCGTTCTTTTTTGAAAAGATACCGTTCGTAGACACCGTTCAGAACAATGGGAAGGTGTTCGATCTCGACATGTTCTTTTCTGACGTAGTCGTAGGCACCGAGCTTCATCGCTTCAACCGCAATCACTTCTGTCCCCGCACCTGTCAACATCACCACGGGGGTTTCCATTTTCTG
Organism: Bacteroidota bacterium; assembly: GCA_049515655.1. Taxonomy (GTDB): domain Bacteria; phylum Bacteroidota; class Ignavibacteria; order UBA10030; family SZUA-254; genus JBEKTW01. The sequence continues at coordinate 39,391 of JBEKTW010000014.1, read as the reverse complement.
TTCATGCATCCACTGCAACACATTGAGACCGGTAAGGCCGGGCATTTTATGATCGAGAAGCACGATGTCAAATTGCTGCTGCTTGAGGAGCTCAATCGCTTCTTCTCCCGATGCACACGCTTCGACGCGGTAGCCCGCATCAGCAATAAGAATGGCACTCAGGGCCGACCTGAGGGCGTCGTCATCTTCGGCAAAAAGAATCCGCAAGGAAACTGGCTTTTCCAACATGGAACCTATCCTTCAACGATAAATACTGATTTTACCACCCGACAAAAAAGAATTGGAACATATCCTGGAAGGAACATAATCGGGATTGTGCCCGCGTTCAGTCCAGAAATAGGGCAAGAAAACACTAAATTTCTCTATATTACCGAAATAAAATCAAAATGTCAAGAAAAAAATTCGCCGGCTCCCATCTCCGCTCCCGACCGCGTCTTGAACCCGCCGTAGTCCCCATGGTAGTCCGGACGTAGCGGGCTCGCGGTCGGCACCCAGCGTGCACGCTTTGTATATTTCAGCGGGGACCCCGAATTGAAGCGTTTCGGTGGAAGCGCTGAAATGAGCAATGAGGGCTCGGACGTCCACAAATGGCCAGGGTAACCCTCATCCCCTCTGCCTCCCCTTCCCCCATAAATGGTGGAAGGGGAGAATGCGTAATGGCCACGATCGATATGCCAGCATCCGGACTGGCTTGCTCCAGACGCCTTTGCCATTTACAAATTTATCTCGTAATATTCAGGGAATCCTCCACATACCGCAAACGAAAAAGGAAGACTAATCATGAAAAGAATCTCTGCCAGTCTCAGGTGCATTCCCCTCACAACAACTCGAGCGTGCTGGATTCTAATAGCAGTATTGTTCCCGACATCCATACTATTGGCCCAGGATCTTCCCGATTTAATGCACATCCAGCCTGGCCGTTCGAGGGCGGTGACCTCCGCCGACCCGAATCCCAACAGCAACGCGGACCGGATCAAGTATATTACTCCCGGTGAGACGAAAGTTCTTGCCGACATCAAAGGGCCCGGGATCATCCGGCACATCTGGCTGACCTTCAACGAGGCACGGCCAAACTGGCTGGAAGCGAATGGCTCTGCGCGTCCCGACGAAATCGTCCTGCGAATGTACTGGGACGACGGGAAAGACCCAGCCGTTGAAGCTCCCATCGGAGATTTCTTCGCCGCAGGGTTCGGCCGCCGCAGCGAAATACGTTCTGTTCCCGTCCAGGTTGAAGGAGGCGACGGATACAATTGTTACTGGCAGATGCCTTTCTACAAACACGCCGTCATCGCCGTCACGAACGAGGGTCAGAAAAACGTGCGGAGTTTCTATTACCACATCGACTACACGGAGGGCAGCGACATTCCCGACAAGACTCCTTACTTTTGCGCCCAGTACCGGAACGAGTTTCCGGAAAGAACGGGCACAGATTATCTCATCCTCGATGCCGAGGGCCAGGGTCATTACGTCGGAACCGTGATGTCCGTTCGTTCCCGGAGCCCGTTCTGGTTTGGCGAAGGGGATGCGAAATTCTACGTCGACGGCGAGAAGAAACCGACAATCCAGGGCACAGGAACGGAGGATTATTTCCTGATGGCGTGGGGACTGAACGAAGCTCTCTTTCCGTACTATGGATGCACTTACATGAGCAGTGATTTTGAAGACCTCGGTGTGGAGTATTGTCTTTACCGCTGGCACATCGCCGACCCCGTTCGGTTTACGACATCGCTTCGCTTTGAGATAGAACACAAGGGTTGGATAAGCGAAGACGAAACAGAAAGCGGAAAGGTCGAAGGCCATGTCGAGCGCGAAGACGACATGGCAACCGTCGCTTTCTGGTACCAGCTCGGACAACCGAAGCGCTTCGCGCCCATCCCGCCCCTGGCCACGCGCCTTCTTCCCAACCTCGATATCATCATCGAGGGAAAGACGATGATAGACTCCGCGAGACATTCACCGGGTGTGCTTGAGCTCCAGAAGGGGTATGACTGGACCGGCGACGGGCAGATTTTCTTCATGCCCGCTGGCGAACAGCCGCTTCTTGAGTTGCAGTTCAAAGTTGAAAAGGAAGATTACCGCGGTTTGATCTTGCGCTTCACATACGCGGATGATTACGGCATCTACCGGATATTCCTCGATGGAGAGATTGCCGGCCAGCCACCGGATTACATGGCCGGCCAGAAGATGAGGGACTTTGACTTCTATTCAAAGGACCTTGCAGTGAAAGAAATTTATCTCGGAAGTTTCAAACTTTCCGCGGGAAAACACACAATACGCCTGGAGTGCATCGGAAAAAATTCGCTATCAAAGGGAAATTACCTGGGATTTGATTCCGTCAGACTGCGCGAGCGCTGGCACAAAAAGCGCAAGCTTCTTCAATAAACCGCGGTAGAAAATATGTGCGGACGATACGCTCTTGTCAACGGGAAAGAGGTCTTCCTGACCGGCAGTCGAATGATGAAGATGCGGGAGCTGGGACAGCCCTTCAAACTCCTTCCCCGCTACAATGCTTCACCGACACAAATGATGCCGGTCATCTATATTCGTGAAGGTGAGCTGGTTGTGCAGCCGATGCAATGGTGGCTTGTACCGCACTGGTCGAAGAACGGAAAGGTGAATTTCTCGACATTCAACGCGAAATCGGAAACACTCGAGCGGAGCAAACTCTTCAGCCCGTATTTCAAAGGCAGCCGATGTCTTATCCCCGCGGAGGCGTTTTATGAATGGAAGAGAATATCGGACAAGGAGAAACAGCCGATGTGCGTACGCATGCGGGATGAGAAACCCTTCATGTTCGCCGGGTTGTTCTCCGTCTGGAAGAACAAGCAAGGAGAAGCATTCCCCACCTTCACCATCATTACCACCGAGCCGAACGAATTACTGAAGGATATTCATCATCGAATGCCGGTGATACTCCATGGCAAAGACTACGCGCAATGGCTCGACCCGGACAACAACGACACTGGCGAGCTCAAGAAATTGCTGGTGCCGTATCCTGCAAGCAAGATGAAGGCCTATCCCGTATCAAAGATGGTGAGTAATTCAAGAAATGACTCGCCCGGATGCTGGACACCCGTGACGATAGAACAAAAAAAGCCGGCCCGGTAAGAACCCGAGTCGGCCTGATCACCGTCTAAGGGCGCAATTGTAAATGGCCACAAAATTTATTACAATTATGTTACGCCGGTCGACGCAACTCATACCCGCTGCAAAACCGTCAGGGAGATTTGTTACAATTCTGTAACTCTACAGGGTAAAAGATTGGTACTCCGGCGGCAATAAGTGCCCAAAACAACGCGCCAGTAGCTCAACTGGATAGAGCATCAGCCTACGGAAACGAATCCTTCCTTCGTTATCAATTAGCATTCGACCAAAACCTCCTCTTTTTCTTGGGCACTGTAACCAAATTGTAACCAAGGCGCGCTTCATGACAACCACTGTCTGGTAGTTGGAGCTTGTAGATTTCTTTCTTCAATAATTTGGATGTCGGTTTGCTATAAATCAGGGTTGTCCGAATGTCAGCATGACCGAGCAAATTCTGTACAGCCGCGATATCAGAACCCCCCTCCAAGAGCATTGTAGCAAATGTATGCCGTAACGAGTGAAGTTTGAAATCATCGCTTAGCTTCGCACGCTTGCGAATAGAAGTGAACTTGTGCGACACAGTCGATGCATGAAGGTCTTGAAAGAGACGCTCGCCAAGCTTAAGAACAATCGCCTTGACGCTAGGATGCATTGGCAGATCTCGGCGTCTTTTGCACTTGGCCTCTTCGATTCGGATTTCATCGCTCTCTAGATCAACGTTTTCCCATTTTAGCGACAACGCCTCCTCCCTTCGCATACCAGTCAAAAACAAGAATTCAAGCAAGAGTTTGAATTTCGTATTAAGGGCTTGGTCCCACTTCTTTTTCGGGTTGTTAATATCTTCTTCTACCGCCCGAAAGATCATCGCCAGCTCAATGGGGGTCAGATAGACTCTGCGCTGTTGGACCTTTTCTGCGTAAACCTTCGAGATAGGATTGTTCTGCAGATATTCCCATCTGATCGCTTTATTGAAGGCGGCGTGTAGAAATCTCCTTCTAATATTGAAGGAAACGGGGGAGTAGCTCCTCAACATCTCTGCTTTCCATGAATCCAGGATTTGAACATTCACTTCTCTGATGTTTCTGTTTCCCATAAACTCGACGAATTTCCGGGCGTATAATCGTTCATTGCGCAGCGTGCTCGACTTTTTAGAAGTCTCAGCATCGGCGAAGTATCTCTTGAAGAAGTCCTCAAGTGAAATATCCTCCTTGACAAGGCTTTTGAGATCGAAATGCCCCAAGAACATATCCGATTCGATCTGCTTGAGTACACGATTAGCAAGGTTCTTGTCACCCGTTTTGAGGGGAATGGATATTCGTTTCCCTTTATTATACATGTCGATGTAATATTTTCTGCCGCGCTTTCTGAGGACCGCCATATTGTTTTCCTTTAGCTTTGAATCTTTCGATGAACTTCTGCAACTGTTGATTGAACAAACTTGCCTGAATCGTCGCCACCCTTAACATAAATTGTTGTTTCCCGTGACCATTCATCGATCACGGGCTTGAAGAATACGTAGCGTGACCCATGGCGATTATGCGGAATCTCTTTCTTTCTAGCTTTCCTCCGTATATACGATGGTGAAAGTCCGAGACGCTCGGCTAACTCGTCAATCGACATGTAATCTTTATCGGTCATGGTCATTTATGACGCGCAGACTTCGTATCTTGTTTTTTAGATGCAGCATGTGGATTATCCTGATCCCTTCGGCACCTCGGACATCGGATGAAGGGGGCTGTAATTATTTTCCCTTCTTCATCTTTAACCGAAATCCATGTCGCGCAATCGCTGCATTTAAAACGACTCTCGGGCTTATATATTCCGCCCTTTTTCCGTCGTGTCGCCTGAGAATTGTAACGTCGTCGGAGAGGTCTTTCTCTTTTATCTATCCGCCCTTTTAGGCATTCCAGTGAGCAACAAACACTTTTCTTGTTAAACGGCGCGAAAAACTTCTCACAACCTGTGCAAACCTTGATTGAGTTAACGCCATATTTCTTGCACCGCTGATGTATCTCATAGGCTACAGATTTTATCAAGAAATCTCGTGGCTCCTGAGGATCTAGCATGGGTTCCGCAATAATGGGTTTGAGTCTAAGACTTTCATCGCGGGCGACAACCCCAAAACCAAGTTTCTCGTTGACCCATGCGGCCAAATCGTTTGCCCATTCCTTGGGATGCCTTTCTTTCTTTATCTCACTTCTCAGATCATAGTACAATTCAAAGAGCCAGGATCTAATTTCCTCTTTGGATGCACAAGTTTTGAGCTGCTCTATAGTATCATAGTCGCGGTCATAAATGCCTTCGATATGGAACATCGATTTAAGCTCTTTTTGATACTTCTTTTCATCTAAATAAAGGCAGTCATCCAGAGACTTGGCATCTTTAGGATCCAGGCTGTCTCCAAGGTTCAGTAAACTGATAAATAAGAGATCAGCCGTTTCTATCTTCAGGTCTTTTCTCATGGTAGCAATATAATATAAAATGACAATTCATGTCCAGCAAAGTCGAAAAGAGTTATTTTGTGGAGAATCGACTTTGCAGATCCCGGACAGCTACCGTGAGAAACCGTTTTGCGTCAAGTGTCAAGCAAAACCGTTCATCCGCGTTCTCGCTATGAACAAACAGCTGGCTATTTTTTGAATGTCGGCGTTCTGAAAAGGCACGCCGTCGATGGCCCTGGTGATTTCCACAGCTTCACGAACTGAGGTCTCCATGATCGCCTTCAAGCTGTCTGCAAGCGAGTCCTTTGGCTTGTTCTCTGGCTTGGTTTCGGGTTTCGGCTTTGGCACAACTTCCACGTGAATCTGTGGGGAGATGCGTCTCCCGTTTTGGTGAGCCACCTTCGTGAGGACGATCTCGTCGCCGGACTTCGCATCCAGCCGTGATATTTCCTGGTTTACTTCGGGCGTGGCAAAGAAGGCATGCTCGACTCCCTCGTGTTCCACCGAGTACAGCCAATACGCGCCGTATGTGCTGCTGCCTTCAAAGGGCTTCTCCTTGAGAAGTTTTACCCTCATGGGCTGATTGAGAAGAAGTTCGATCTTCGGTCGGTTGCCGTTAGTTGGTTTGTTCATTGTTTTCGCTCCTTTTGATTGTTGTGTAATGAAATTTGGCTTCTGCCGGTATGAGATTTACGCCTTCCGGCAAGTGCCCGGTTCGTTTTATGTGCTGATTGAGAGATTGCAAGTCGGGCTCATACGCTTCTGGAACGACCCGCAGGAATTGCTGGTTGGATTTATCGGCCAGGAATTTCTGCAGGTCGGCAATCTCCACCTTATCCCTCCCCAGCCTCAGTTTGATGGTTCCGTGCGGAAGGTTGATGGTCTTTTCGTCGGTAGAACGCATGAACTGCTCAAGATTCCAGGCGAACCACCTGACTCTTTTCATCAGGCGCTCCTCCTCGTTCTTCCGGTAGTGCTCGATCAACTGTATTTCCTCAGTCGTCATTTTGTCAACGTCCTCGATCTTCCCTTCGAGCACCTGGATCGCCATTAGAAGCTGGTCCGCCCGGAGTCTGCTCATCTCGAGCCGTTGCTGTTCCTCCGCTTTCTCCGATTCAAGCAGAAGTTCTTCAATGAAGTCCATAGAATATTTCCTTTCTTTTATTAATGGTGAATGAAGAGTTTACATTATACCTCGTTCTGCAAAGGACGTATAGCCGTTCCCGGCAAAAATGAGATGGTCATGAACGCGGATGCCAACGATCTTGCCACTCTCGACGATCTGCTTCGTGATACTCATGTCTTCTGCTGACGGCTCTGGGTTGCCGGAGGGGTGATTATGAGCTATGATTATGGCTGCGGCTGTGGCGACAATAGCGCCTCTGAATACTTCTCTTGGATGGACGACGCTGCTGTCGAGGATTCCTTCCGAGACCACTTCAAAACCCATCACTTTATTAGCGGAGTTCAACCAGAATACTATAAATCGCTCTCGGGCTTGGTCGTTGAAGAGACCTCTATAGGTTCTGAACAGGTCATCTGGGGCTCTGACCACGACAGACGACACATTTTGAAGCTCGGGAAGCGATTCAGCAGTTTCCTTGAACTTCCAGGTTATTGTGCGGAAACAGTATTTCATCGGGCTAGTAAAAATATTTTCGACTTCGAATCCTTCGCTGGGATCGTCTTCCCCGCAATCCGTTGGAACATCTCACAGGCAAATCGAACATCACAGAATCTGGGACAAGTAAAGTGGTTCCAGGTGTAATCAAACTTCTGTTGGAGAACCTGCTCGGTTGCAAGCGCGAGTTTTTCGATCATCTTCTCTTCGTGTGGGGTTCCGATCTTAAACCATTTCCATTGTTCGAGACGGGGGTTGAACATCAAGTAACCGGATTGGGTGAAGTTGTATGGGGTCTTCTTCTTCAATCCAATTTGATAGATGACCAACTGGTCTTTTGTGATACGTTCACGCCTATGAGCGTTCTTGAAATCAATAAGGACGGCATCAACGGAATTCTTCCCGACGAGTAACAGGTCTGCCGAGCCCGCTACGGAGAGTGAAGCCGTGATTTTTTCAAAGAACGTGGGTTGAATGCGGAGATCATATTCTTCAATGTGTAACTCTTCCAGCATTCTGATGGCAGTTCTCAATCCCTGCCAGGTTTCTTCCTTGACACTTCTTATTTCCTCCGTAGTTGACCATTGAGGATGGATTTCGCTTTCAATCATCGACCAAACCATGCCAATGTTTTCGTTTACCCAACGCATGTCTGCGAACCGTTTTCGGTGCAGCCAAAACTGAAGCATCCTGTCTACGACGAGTCCTGGGATGGCGAGTTTGGCGAACTCGCTGTCTTCCTTCAAGTCTGGCCGTTGCCATCGTTCGACCTTTTTAATTCGGTATTTCGCTGGACACGTCTTCCACAGGTTCCAACTTGTCGGGCTCCAAACGGTCATATCAAGCTTCGATTTGTCCATTTTCGATGAGATATTAGTAAGCTTGTTTTTAACATTTGTCAACGCTTAGTGGCAAAATTGTGGCCAATCGGAAGCGATATGTGAGTATCACAAGGCATTGCGCAGAGGGGGAAAACGCCTCTTGGGGGGCTTCGCTCTATTTGAAATCCTCGAAGATTCTTTGTAACTTTTCGCGATAGCACAATCATTGACGATGGCGAGAATTGGGATGGATGTAACGCAACATATCGGTAGGCTCTCGGGACTCTCCGATGAGAATCAGTCCAAAGGAAATAATGACGCTATATTGCGTCATTACAACGTTGGCTGCCATTTGCGCAACGAAGAATGTACATACCTATGAATCACTATTATTTCAAGTTTGGCGGTGCGAATCGCTTTCTGAAGCAGTGCATCAACGAAAGGAACGCAGCACTCTCCAAGAAGGATTCACTCCCGCTTGCTATCTATTTTGGCGATTGGAAGGTTGAGGACTACCTGAAAGGTCGAACGGTTAACGACGGTAAGGACAGGGATCAAATTGATCCGTTCTTTCACGCGGCCCAGACCGACCGAGCGAACAGCGTTTTCTGGCTTTTCGACGATTTAATTTATGCCCTCGTTCCACAGACTGCTGTCTACAATGGTGGAATGAAGGATGCCGAGTTTCCATGCCCAAAGGCTGTAGATTCCACTGTCGTTAAGATTTTCGAAAAGGCACAACTTCCTGAAGCGTTTGCCTCGATTAATTCATTCCAGAAATATAACCGTAAGACGATTGTCAAACTAGAGAACGAAGAAGCGGAAGTCGCGGAGTGGTTATTCACGGAATCGGGCCATAAGGCAAAGATGCACATCACGAAAGAACGGAGGCTCTTTTTCTTATCTCCGCTACAGTTTGAGACTCTGGTCTTCTTGATTTTCCACCATCACCGGATATTCTGTTCAACCTACCGTGGCGGTACGCTCAAAGATGTTGATCTCAACATCAGAGGGCGCAACCAAGTTTCAGTGGCAGGTGTCTGTTTCCATGACAATGCCGCCATACAAGTAAAGAAGTGTGATTATCTGTCCGGACGGCCCCGACTACGATTGGCCAATGGTGTCAGTCTTGTCCATCTAGGCGACTCGTTTCCAGAGAGAAGGGTATATGGCAAGGCTTGGGTTGAGGCTTCTTTGACACCATTGTCCGCTGTCGACAACTGGCTCAACGAATCACTCGATTTTTTTGAAACTTCATAGGATGCGCAAACGGTAGCTAACACGCAAAACAACGACGTTGGTAGTGTCGTTGATTGAAAATCCTCACGCAACAGTTTCGCTCACTGGCGATTGGCCTATGAATAAATTCGCAAAACTGTTGCGTTTTTTGCGAGACGTTAGGCGAAAACTTCTGGCACGTAAATCAATTAGGAGTAATGATGCCTCACGACCAATTCCTTATACATAACACAGACAGTCAAACCGTAGCGGACACGCTGAGAAAGCTTGCTCGCTCTGCCGACGAAGTTCGACTCGCCGTTGCATACTTTTCTGATAATGAGCTGGTCGATGAATGGCTTCAGCAAAGGCTCAAGATGGCATTGCTTGTTGCCTTGCAACCACCGACCAATCCTGAAATTCTAAAGCGGCTGCTCCCACTTCCATTATCCAAAATCGAAGTGAAGTTTTTTCATTCGAATTTCCACTCCAAGCTCTACCTCTTCTATAAAGAATCTAAGCCGTTTGCTGCTCTTGTCGGTTCCTCCAATTTCACGGGTGGCGGGCTCGCATCCAATCTGGAAACAAACGTTTATCTGACAGCCAGTGAGCACATATCGCCCCTCGAAACTCAGTTCAATGAAATGTGGGCTATAGCTGCTTCGTTATCTCCGCAGGATGTCAATACTTATCGAGCGTTCTATAATAAAACAAAAGCTGCGCGAGATAATCTCTCGGCTAAGCACCGCAATTTTGAGAGCCGGTACCTAAGTCCAAGGTTGAACGGTCAACGTTCAAAGCCCATCAAGGAAGCAATCAACTACTTCACCTTCTGGAAATGCGTCGACGAAGTTATTGATGCAGTCAGGTCGGTCTCCGCGAAAGAATGGCCAACGGTAAGACCATACCTTACAGTTGACCACTTCTGGCATTGGGTCGTCAAGGTTTGGGATCGAAGCGATCTCAAGAGGATTCAATCAGATGCTGCCTTTAGGAAGTCAGCTCTTCCGAATTTGTTCAAACGTTATTCAGAATGGGACAAGACAAATACCTATCACACAATGGATATGAAGCACACTGCAAAGCGACTCTATGATATATTAAAGCCAGGAAGGATTCATCGACTCACAAAGGGTCAGGCGATGGAAATCTACGCCTCGCTTCATTCGGGTGGAATGCGTACTCAGAGATTTCGTGCTGATAGGAAGTTTGCTCAGGAAAACTCACTCGACAAGCTAAGGGACTCTCTCAATTACTTGCTTTGGTCTTCAGATGATATTGCAGTCAGGATCACTGCAATTCTTGTCAATCCTAAGTATAAGTTAAAACATTTCGGCTCGTCGAATGCTCAGGAGTTGCTCGGTTGGGTTCATTCCGAATTGCCCCTGAGAAACGACAAGGCTGACAATGCTGTAGAGTTGTTGGGTTATGAATTTCGGTAGCCACACGTCTTCACTTAACACAGCAAACAATGAACTTGTCATTTGATAGTGCGCAAAACGGCGGCGTATCACGCCCATAGGCCAGAATGATAATCTATCAGGAATTTTACCTCCGAGTCGGGATTAATCCAACGCATGACGCTCTCATACTCGGCAATCCGGCCAGCCCAGTGTTCAAGAGGGATATTACGAAGTCTAACTTTTGCCGTCACAAGGCCATTAGCTGCATCAATCTTTAATGACTCTAGAACGCCATCCTTGGAAAATCTTGAGGTTCTCACATCACGTCTGTCATCCTGGAGCGCATCGACAAACATCAACAAGGAGGCGTATGGGAGAACTCGAAATGGTATCCTGGGGATTTCATGATTTAACAACTTCTCCCTGCAATGCTGATCATGAAAGAGCATGCTTAAGGACGCCAACGTGCAAGCCACAACCGAGGTTGGCCGGCTAAAATGCGGATGAGGAGCTGTGGTGTCGGAGAGACAGAGATTGACAAGAGTCAAGCCGGATATAAGACTGTGGCCGGCCCTCAATCCATCAAAGTAAGCTGCTCGCAATCCCCGTTTGAACCTATTCAACTCCTCACGGTAATTCGCCCGACTCCGTTGTACGGACTTATTGATTACGTCATATACCCCAAATAGCTTTTCCTTGGCATTCAGGAATTCGGTTTCCCATACGTCTTCGATACGCTCTATGACTTCTTCAGGCACTGGGGTCTCAGGCGCCACCGTGTTTTCAATGCCATATGCGTATGAAATTAAGGACCAGATGTTTTGAGGTATATAACCAGGGTCATGGAACATCGACGTCAGGAACCAAAGGCTTTCCCAAAGTTTCGAACATGAGCGCCGTCGGTTCAATTTTATTAGACTGTCTGGAAAGGTCAAATCGGCTCGCGAAGTAAATAATTCATCCAACACGATCATACCCAAGAAAAAAATATTGAACGTATGGAAATAATGGTCTCGAGCTGATGGATCAGCATGCGTGCGCTCAAATCCTCTTAAGGCCTCCAACCTGTCCATCGGGTAAAACAAACGGGGATCTCCATGAGTTATCTCCTCTGCCAGTTGGTATAGCAAATGACATTCCCTATGATAATCAATCTGTCGGTTGTCAATTGTCCTTTCGTAATTGTCACGAAAGCGAGTGATGCAGTCTCGCATGTGATTGCTTGTGCTTGTCCCTTCAGAGGCCCTCCGAAAGATCCAGCTAGGTATATGGCCGTACTCGGCCTTTGACCTAGTGGGCCTCGGTTCCCTAAAGTTCGGGGGGAATACTAGAAATACGCCGTCGCGGGTTTGAACTGCAAGACCGTACTGCAATTCTCTGGCCTGGTTGGCAATGGCGTGAGCGATAGATGGCCCGGAAAATTCCTCTGACTGCGATGCGAGTAATATCAACTTGAGGTTCTGCCTTGCTTGTAAGACATGCCGGGCACCCGTTATCCACTCTGGAATCTCAGGAGTCGGAATAGGGTAGACAAGAAAGTAATCACTGTCCTGTTGAAAACAGTAATCAGGTAGAAACACCTTTCCTGGCAGAATGGCTCTCGGCAAATCGCGCGATGGCAAGAAACGCAGAGGGTGGCTTGCATCGAGTTGCCAAGCAAGTTGCCGGATAGCTCCCTCGGTAGTCGTTTTGCGAATCATCTAAGTTTTGACCTCAGAGCTTTACTCGCTGAAATAACTCCTTCCAATGCCGCAATGAATTCTCTCCTTATCTTTTCGCGCGAATTCTCTCGTTGTACGGAATTATCGATATAGCTGGGACCGTAGTCTCTGAGTACTAGCTCTAAAGCTCTGAGTGAGGCAATTACTCGCTGGGGTTTGGGCGGTTTTTGCTTTAAGGTGTCCGGGAGTTTAGCGACAATCTCTGCCCGTAAATCTTCAAATTGGATCTCCCGACGATCAACGAATTCCTTAAACAAGTTCAAAGCGGATTTCTTCGTCGCAGCGTCCGCCTGAGAATTAAATAGCGGGGAAATGCTTCTGATCTGTTCCCTACTGTTAAGCAATCCTGTCTCAATGCCCGAGATAGTTTTTTCCAGCAGAGCTGCTCTTACTTTGTTGGCATTGCGCTCTACTGCTTGACCGTGGCTGTAAAAATCAGGAAAAGCGCTACGTGCGGGCTCAACAATGCTAACTTCAATAGCCAACACATACGAGTAAATGTCTTTCGTGTTTTGTTTGTCATCGAAGTCATAGATTCGCGATTTAAGTTCCCTCGGCCAAGAGAGCACATTGATTCTGTCTCTCGCCGTCATTGTTGACATCACTGTTTCCTTCGCAAGTTTTTTTACCCAGTCTGCCTTTTCTGAGAATGTCAACCCATCAACAAGTTTGGGATAAACTTCCTCAAGAGCTCTGCACTGTGCAATCGCGCCCCATTGCTCCCTAGTCATGTGCGTGTGAAACATGAGTTTACGGAGTTTCCCCAGACTATGAGACCCGCTGAGTATGTGCGCAGGAACTTCCTCTCTCCTACACTCGATGGCCGCCCAGTACCTACGCTCTCCATCTACAAGTTCGTATTTGATCTGCCCTTCCTTCTGTGAGAGTTCTCGTACCACAATTGGCACGATGACGCCGACATCATCAATTGATGAGACAAGTCTTAGAAAGGTTTCATTCCTTTCGATAGGACCACGAGGATTGTGCTTGCTAGGCTTGATCGATTTAAGAGGGATTTTCTCTACCTCGCCTTCAAACTCTTCCATCTTGTAACCACTCATCGTATTTAGCTCCTTTTAAAGATCATGATCCATTCGACTTTCGTAGTGGTACAACCTCGTCGACTGCGACGAATATCTGGGACTGGATCACTTAACATTTCAGTTAGGCGCCAGCCGCTCACTTCATTTTCGAAAGCCGATCTTGCAATCAGATTTGATTTCAATATATTCTTCTTCCGACAAACCTCCCCCACAACCAATATTGCGACTCCATTCCTTCTTATAGCTGACTTAAGCGTAATTGCGGTCGACTTCATGAGACAGAAGAACTCAGTCGGTGTCCGGGGGACAATTTTGTCCAGTACAAGACTATCGGGAAAACCCAGAAACCATAGGCGAAGTCGATTGTCCCTTCCATAATCCAGTGCGTTCATGTAGGGGGGACTCGTCAGCGCGAGGTCCCCTTGTATAGCACACCGAAATTGTCGAATATCCGTCTGTGTAAAGAACCGTGGAAGGTTGGTTGAGAAGGGCAAGTAACGTCGGTACGTCCTTTCCAGTTTCCGTATAAGTCGTGGTTGCACATCTCTATAATGATAAAGGTCTGGAAACTCCCGACGAGGGAACTTCCGGATTCTAAGGTATGGAACTAAGTGGCTTGAAGGATATGATAGGAAGCCGGGTCTTTGGTGATGAAGAATCCCCAGAAGGTTCGCCAAAAGAAACCATTGGGCATCTTTCCGTAGCAGGTCGGCTAGAATCTTCACCTCGGCAAATGTGCGCGGGTGGAAAAACTGTTTTACCCATTTGGGCGAATCGACCCGATAATGCTTCACTTCGGCCAGCTTCTTTGCTCGTACCACGTAGTCTGTCGCGGTATCGATTCCAACTTGTTTATCTTCTATCGGGAATAATTTCGCCCTTGTAAGTGTAGCGGCGTAAGGACTTATATCATTTGCCACTACGCCTCTTCCAGCGAGCAGTGCCTCCAATGGGACAACGCCTGAGCCACAGAATGGATCAATGGCAATGTCTCCAGGCTTAGAAAAGTTGGAAAGCAGGGTGCCGGCAATGGACGTTTTCAGCTTTCCAATGTATGGAGCAAGCTGATGCAATGTGCTCTCTCTCCCGAGGGTACTATCTTGCCATGTTGTTCGCAACAATCTCAGTGGAACGGTCATCTCGTCAGTTTGAAACCGTCTATGAGAAATGAAATATTTTTTCAGTTGTGATCGGAATGGTGTCAGTTCCCTTGAGCATAAACCGCTCGACAATTTATTTCCATGCCTGAAGAAATCACATCTTGAAATCTTGCACTAATATATGCTTATCCAGCTAAACATTCAAGTTTCTTGCCTTCTGACTCCCTGTCCATTTCTGGTCAGAATTTGACCCCCTAGGTTTTCAGCGGCCAACTTGCTTTGGAATGCTTGTTAATTTCAAGTACAGAAGCGAGTGCCTTTTCCAAGACCCATTTGTCGATGATGTAGCATCTCCAGCATTGCATAACTTGATGGCTTGAAGTAGGATTTATGTTTGGAGGATTTGTCCCATCCTGTTGCCTCATGTAAATATCTAAACAAGACACCATTTGACATCCTCGGAAATTCTTCCTAACTTTTCGCAGTAGGGCAATCATTGGCGATGGCAGAATAGGGAAATATTTGATGATGCATACCGCTGGAGCTTTCGGGGCTATCTGATGAGAACCATTCTAATGGAAACAGAAACGCCATATTGAGTCCTTATGGGGATGAGTTCAACGCTTTCAATTTGTGGGAGATACTAATGCCTCTAAATTTGCACGGAGTCTTTTATGAGAATCTTACAGGCAACACACAGCTCTACTCGGATGCTGATAAGGCGTGTATAGAGCAATCCATAGAAAGGCTGCAGACCGTTGAGACGAGTGCAGCACGTCCGGGGATGTTATTGGGTAAGATTCAATCGGGTAAAACCAAGATATTCCTCGGCATTATTGCGCTAGCGTTTGATAATGGATTCGATGTTGCAGTTATTCTCACAAAAGGCACGAAGGCTTTAACGCATCAGACTATTCAACGAGTACGACGTGAGTTCGGGAGATTCTTCGATAATGACCAAGCGCAGATATTTGACATTATGACCGTTCCAGTCGTGCTTACACCTTATGAACTCAACCAAAAACTAATTTTCGTTTCGAAAAAACAATCAGATAATCTCGATCGCCTAACTGAGCTATTCCGCAATCACTATCCAGAACTCCTGCGAAAGCGAGTCTTAATTATCGATGATGAGGCTGACTATGCGAGTATCGGTTTTCGGAATACTCGACAGCAAGGTTTATTGATTAACACAACTACGCAACAAATTGATGTGCTACGCCAGAGTCTAAACTCATCTGCTTTTTTCCAGGTGACGGCAACTCCATATTCACTGTATCTTCAGCCAGAAGATCTTATCGTCAATGGTGTCGAATTCAAGCCGGTGCGACCAGCTTTTACCGAGCTCGTACCGGTTAATCCCGGTTACATCGGGAGCGACTACTACTTCGACAGGAGTTTAGAATCGAACACTGTTGCATCGTTTATTTATCGCCAAGTGAGTTTGGGAGAACTTGATGTCCTCCGGCAGGAAGATCGCCGACGTTTCCGTTTAGAGGAGTGTTTGACAAGCAATGCAATTGTGTCACTTCGGTCCGCGATTTGCAATTTCATAGTGGGTGCGTGTATCCGCCGGCTTCAAGATCAGAATGCTGGTATCCCGGCAAGGAAATTCAGCTTTCTTATTCATACAGAGGCACAGGTGGCTGCGCACAGATGGCAAGAAAGAGTAGTGATCACGCTTAACAGCTCTCTCACAGATGCGGTCCATTCTCAGCGCAACCTCCTGACTCAACTTCTCAGTGCGTCATACGTCGATCTTGCAGATTCGATTCGAGTTATGAACCATTATCTCCCACAGCTAGACGAAGTTCTTCGTCTTGCTTTCACTGCGCTGGAGGATGGCTGGCTAATGATCACAAAAGTAAACTCGGAGCGCCAAGTGGAGGAACTCCTCGATAACCAAGGCCAGCTTCGTCTTCGCACCCCCATAAACATCTTCATTGGCGGACAAATCCTTGACAGAGGAGTGACCATTTCGAATCTCATAGGCTTCTTTTATGGCCGACGTCCGCAGATCTACCAACAGGACACTGTGTTTCAACACTCTCGGATGTTCGGGTTCAGGCCGACTGAAGACCTCACCGTGACCCGATTTTACACGGCGCCTCAGATTTATGACGCAATGAGAAGAATGCATGAAAGCGATGTGGCGTTACGACAGACGATTGAGAGAAATCCCGATCAGCCCGTGGTTTTTATTCGAAGGGATGATCATGGTCAAGTGATCCCCTGTAGTCCGAATAAGATACTTGTTTCCAACACAACAACACTACGACCATTCAAGCGTATCCTGCCCGTAGGTTTTCAAATAGACTTTGCAGTGAGATCACGACCCATCGTGGACGAACTCGACCGCATGCTTGAAAGGCTACGACAAGGCACAGGAATTGAAGATCCCTTTGAAATATCACTTGATGCTGGAATTGATATATTGAATCACATCGAGAATGCGCTTGTGATGGAAATCGAACAAGGCTACGATTTCGACTGGGATGCTGCACGTGCAGCGCTGAGCTATATGAGTAATTCTGCAACTGACGAAGCTAACCGTGGACATATTTGGTGTTTGATTCGACGCGACCGAAACCTCAGTAGACAGGTCGCAGTCGGAAGTCACCACGTGTATTCTGATTCTCCGGATACCACGCGAACGGAGGGGGCCGTAGCACGAAGAGTCGCAATTGACATACCAATGCTGGTCCTCATTAGGCAAAATGGTCTAGAGGAACAGGGCTGGCGAGGCATTCCATTCTATTGGCCGGTCATCATCGCGCAACAAAACATTCGGACAGCTATTTTCGCCCATGAAACAACACCTTAGTGCAAGAACACAATATTTTCATGATACAACAAATTGAATCTTCAAACATGTAATAATTTGGGAATCACATGGCAAAGCGAAAACGAGCAAAGACTAAACAGAGAGAGGTACCTGTTGTTGACTACCGCTACAACAAGTCGACGCGCAAGAACATTCCTCCGGCAGGACTGGCGGCGCAGGGCAAAGTGCGGGAACACCCGAAGATCACCTATGCATACAATCCGCACTTGCCTCCCGTGCTCAGATTTGATTCGACTGGGGGAAGCGACAAACTGCCGGCGCTTTTGGAAACAGCACGACAACGTGTACTGACTACCGAAGAGGCGAAATTGCTAAGTATGGCTCTTCGGAACAATGAGCCATGGTTGGAATGGGCAGGGAAACAAGAGAAGAAGTGGTTTGAAGTTGACCCCGTTGCGTTACACATTCACGAGAGGGTGTCTGCACAAGCCATACTCAAGATTGCGGCGAGGCAAGATGTCCAACGCGATTTGTTTGCGGACCCGAAACTTGAGTACCAGAAGGCGGTACAATTTTACCAGCACGATATGGACTGGACGAATCGCTTGATTCTTGGCGACTCGCTCCAGGTGATGGCAAGTCTTGCTCGGAGGGAGAATCTCGCTGGACACGTACAGATGATTTACATGGACCCTCCATACGGAATTAGGTTCGCCTCAAACTTCCAGCCCGAAATTGGAAAACGGGACGTAAAAGACAAAGAAAGCGATCTCACCCGTGAACCAGAAATGGTGAAGGCGTATAGGGACACATGGACGCTGGGGGTTCATTCCTACCTTTCGTATCTGCGTGACAGGTTTTGGCTTTGCAAAGAACTCTTGAGAGATAGCGGCAGCGTCTTTGTGCAGATATCGGACGAAAACGTTCATCGAGTGCGGAGCGCAATGGACGAAGTGTTTGGACCATCTAACTTTGTCTCTTTGATCACAGTCAAGAAGACCGGAGGAATGGGAGAGCAACTTATGGACAACATTGCTGACTACATTCTGTGGTATGCCAAGGACAAGGATCAAATTCAATTCTTTCCCCTCTATGATACTAAAGTCAGCGGTGAAGGACCGGGAGAGCGGTATCAAAGGGTAGAGCTTCCTGATGGTTCCATTAGGCCAATTAAAGATGAAGAGATTGAGAATCCCGACACCCTTCCTGCAGGTGCAAGACCCTTCTTAGGAGGTCCGCTTACCTCTCAAACGCCAAGTGAATCGACTCTCTTTTCCTTCCCATTGGAGGGTCGAGAGTTGAGGCCTCGCAAGGGGGGATGGAAGACGAACTCACAAGGAATGCGGCGGCTGATAAACGCCCACCGCCTTATTTCTACGAGAGAATTTGTAAACTACAAAATGTATCTGGATGATTTCCCCGCCGTCGCCATTGGCAACCTGTGGACAGACACGATGGGAACCGCAGAACAAAACAAGGTCTATGTAGTGCAAACCACTACCAAAGTGATTGCTCGTTGCATCTTAATGACAACCAAGCCCGGAGATTTGGTGTTAGACCCAACTTGCGGAAGCGGTACATCTGCCTACGTTTCAGAAATGTGGGGACGCCGCTGGATTACTATAGATACAAGCCGTGTATCAACGGCAATCGCTCGCCAGCGCATTCTAACATCAACCTATTCTCACTACAAAGTGAAAAATGGTAATGGCAATGGCGAATTAGAGTCGGCAAATCCAGGAAGCGGTTTTTGTTATAGAACCGTTCCGCATATCATGCTCAAGAGTATCGCGCAGAATGTCGGCCTTGATAGCATCTTTGCCAAACACCAGCCAGGTCTGGATGAAAAGTTGAAAGAAGTGAACAATGCGCTCAAGTTCGTCACACCACAGCTTAAGCAGCGTCTCGCCCTGAAATTGAGAGAAAAAGAAAAACAAGAGGGAAAGAAATCCATTGCCGATGCAGATCGACGGAGATGGATTCTCCCCAAAGAAGATTGGAAGGAATGGGAAGTACCATTTGATATTGATCAAGATTGGCCTGGAGAATTGCAATCTGCGTTGCTTGCATACCATAAGGCTTGGCGTGCCAAGATGGATGAGGTGAACATATGTATCGCCGCCAATGCCGAGCCGGCGGAATTGGTCGATCAGCCGGAGGAGGTGAAAGGTGTTGTGCGTGTTGCTGGCCCATTCACAGTTGAAGCCGTGATGCCCGCGGAAGAAACTTTGGACTCTCCGATTGGCGGAGAACCTGAGGATCTGGAGACTTTTTCAGAATCTGGGAATTCGAAGGTTATACCAGAACATGAACCAGCGAATGCAGAGGCGTATCTCGACAAGATGCTCCGCCTTATTCGAACAGATGGGGTTCGCTTCCCCAACAACAAAGTTCTGAATTTCACTCGACTGGAGCCTTTCCAAGGCGAGTACATTCATGCTGAGGGTGAATGGGAAACTGATGATGGGAAAACAAGGAAGGTTGCAGTTTCTTTCGGGCCTCAATTCGGTCCCGTCACAGCATATCAAGTGGAACAAGTTCTTCCAACTGCTCATCGTCGTGGGTTTGATGATGTGATATTTGCTGGGTTCTCCTTTGACGGAGCTGCACAGGCAATTATTCAGGAAGACCCGAATCCAAAAGTACACTGTCATCTTGCTCACATTCGGCCCGATGTAAATATGGGCGACCTGCTTAAAGAAACGTCGAGTAGCCAACTCTTCACGGTGTTTGGAAGCCCTCGCACGAAACTCCTCGGCCCTAATGAGGAGGGTGAGTACACCATTGAGATGGAAGGTGTGGATGTCTATAATCCCGTCGATAATACGATTCTTCCAACCAACGCAGACAAAGTAGCGGCGTGGTTTCTTGACACCGACTACGACGGGCGTACATTCTGTATTACGCAGGCGTTCTTCCCGGACAAGAGCGCCTGGGATAAGATCAGCCGTGCTCTCAAAGGAGTAATTGATGAGGATCGTTTTGAAGCGCTGAGCGGGACTGTTTCACTTCCATTCGTGCCTGGGAAACACAAACGAGTCGCAGTGAAGGTCATCGACCCAAGAGGAAACGAAGTGATGCGGGTGCACAAATTTAGTAAGTCTTCATATTGAGACAACAAGGTAATTTTGATGCCTAACGGTGGAACAATAGAAATTCCGATTCAACCGGTTGACAAACCGATCCTCTGTAGCCCATACGGAGAACCTACAGAGCATTGGGTATACAATACTTCAACCGGTGAGCCATCGAGGACCCCTGGTCGACGACCTGCAAGCTACTGGTACAAGACACAAAGAACGGGGACCACTCAGACCCAACTCTTCGCTGAGGAAGAAAGGGACGACCTACCGCTTGTGAATGCACTCCGTGATGATGTGCGTCGTTGGCGTAATTCGAATTACGAAGGTGCCACTCCAATTACGAAACAGCTCCTGGCACATTGGTCAAGGAAAGACAGAGGGAAAAAACTGTTCTTCTGCCAACTCGAAGCAATCGAAACAATGATTTACCTGAATGAGATACTCGCGTCAGGAAAGAAACCTCGTTGGACACCAAAGCTAAGCATCGACGACTATCAACGACTTACCAAAGGCGAGCGGCCATCATTTGTTTCTGATCTGAAGCTCACTGTCTATCCTTCTCTAATCGACATACCCAACGAAGGGGATCTCCAGCCCCTAACCCGATATGGGTGCAAAATGGCAACGGGTAGTGGAAAGACTATCGTAATGGCAATGATTGTTGCCTGGGCATTTTGCAACCGCGGCCGCTCGGGCGACGAACGCTTCCCCACGGCAGCCCTCATTGTTTGCCCAAATTTGACTATCAAGGAACGTCTTCAGGTTCTCCGGCCTGAGAATGACGATAACTATTACAGTGCATTCGATCTTGTCCCATCGCAGTTGATACCTGAAGTGAAGAAGGGCAAGGTACTCATAACAAACTGGCATCTCTTCGCACCTGAATCTCCCCAGGCAGAAGGCGGAAAGAGCTATGCCGTGGTCAACAAGGGCGAAGAAGGTCCTGATGCATTCGCACGAAGGGTGTTGGGCGATCTGCATGAACACGCACCAATCATGGTGTTAAACGACGAGGGGCATCATGCCTATAGGCCCGCGCTGGTGCCCAATGATACTCAACTGTCTGCCGCAGAAAAAGCAGAGCGAGAAGAAGCGACTGTGTGGGTCTCAGGATTGGATAAGATTAGCGCAGCATGTGGTATCAAGTTCTGCGTTGACCTGTCAGCTACTCCGTTCTATTTGCAAGGGAGCGGCTATATCGAAGGCTCTCCGTTCCCTTGGGTAGTGAGCGATTTCGGACTAGTCGATGCTATTGAATCCGGTATTGTGAAGATTCCTCGCTTGCCGGTGAGCGATAATACAGGCAGACCGGAGCCAAAGTACTTTCGCCTGTATAGGTACATTGTTGAACACTTGCAACCAGGCGAAAAACTGCCGGGTGGTAAGCCGAAACCTGATGTTATTTGGAGAGAGGCGGAAGATGCTTTGCTCACTCTGGCAGGTCAGTGGAAGGAGCGTTTCGAGTACATCCAAGCGGCTAGCCCCGAGAAAGAGCACACTCCTCCTGTAATGATCATTGTATGCGACAACACCGACCTTGCTGAACTCTTCTACAAGAACATCTCTGGTGAAGAAACGGTCGAGGTTGTGAATGAAGTAGACGATGATAACGAAGACGAGGAGAACGGATCGCACAAGCGAAGGAAAAAACAAAAAGTGAAAGTGGCTTACGGAGCCGGAAAGGTGTTCCCTGATTTGTTCTCAAATCGGGAAGGATTCCGTGCAACACTCCGCATAGACTCCAAGTTGCTGGGAGAGGCTGAGAGTGATGACCCGAAAGGAACCAGAAAAGAAGCAGCAGAAGCCCTGAGGCAGATAGTTGACACAATCGGCAAGACCGGAAAGCCGGGTGAAAAGATACGTGCTGTTGTATCTGTGCAAATGCTCACTGAGGGTTGGGATGCAAACAATGTGACACACATTCTGGGTCTCCGTGCATTTGACAGTCAGCTCTTATGCGAACAGGTTGTCGGTCGTGGACTGAGGCGGATGGATTACACGCCCGATCCCGAAACAGGAAGACTCACTGAAGAGTATGTGGACGTTTACGGTATACCGTTCTCGGTGATTCCCTTCAAAGGTCGGCCCACAAACAAACCTGCGCCGGAGGATAAGCCTAAAAACCACGTTCGGGCGATGGTGGAGCGTGGTCAGTTTGAGATTAGGTTTCCTGTGGTGGAGCGGTACGTATTCGCGTTGGAGAAGAATCTCATCAAAGCTGACATCTCAAAGATGGAACCCCTGATTCTTGAGCCTTTCCAGACTCCGACGGCAGTGTTTGTAAAGCCGCAGGTTGGTTACCAGATTGGAACCCCCTCACTCATTGGAAATTTGGAATTTGACGAACAGGATAGACAACAGTACTATGACACTGTCCATATTCAAACGATCAAATTCGAGATTGCTAGACAGATAGTTTCTATTCTATGTGAGGGCGTCGGAAACGGTAAGGCGAAGCTGCGTCTCCAGTCACGCCATCAGTTGTTTCCGCAAGTTGTCAGATACGTTGACGAATATATAGACCGCAAGGTTGATTTTCACGGTTGTCATCCAAGCGAACTCGGATTAGAAACATACGTCAAGCGAACAGTCGAGAGACTGACAGATGCGATTGAGCCTAACGATCTGAAAGGCGAACCGCCACTGCTGCCAGTCCTTAACAAGTACAAATCGATTGGCTCGACGGGTGAGGTTGACTTCAAAACAACACGCCCCGTCTTTCCTACCAGGAAAAGTCACATCAACGCTGTCGTTGCAGACACGGCAACGTGGGAGCAATCTGCGACGTTCAGACTCGAACAGTCAAAGGTCGTCGCATTTTATGCCCGGAACGATCATCTGGAATTCAGTATTCCCTACGAGTTTCTCGGCGTAAGTCACAGTTACATCCCGGATTTCCTTGTCCGGCTGACAAATGATGTCACTCTGATATTGGAGATCAAAGGATACGAGGAGGATCAGGACCGCGCAAAGCACCAGGCGACAAAGAGATGGGTCTCGGCCGTAAATAATTGGGGAAAGTTGGGCAATTGGAGCTTTCATGTGTGCAAGGATCCCCAAATGTTAGGTAGAGAACTTGAATCGATTGCGAAGGCCTAGCATTTTTAGTATGTTGAAAGGAATAGACTTGGACAGCACGATTCAACAGCGCTTTCAGTAGAGCGATATGATTGGCCCAGCGGTTAATGCCATACTACAGTAAAACAAAGAGGGAACAACTGATATTCCAAACATGTAATTGATAAAATACTAGCGTAGTCTCATCCCCGTTCTAACCTGAAAACTGGTAATTTTCAAACCGATAAAACGCAATGAGGACTGCGCCCAGCAATGGGCGCGTCCATCACGGCTTATCGGTCAGGCAACCAGTGCCTCAGGTTAGGTCGTGACCTGGATTGCGCCCTTTTTTATTTCACTTCCTAAAAGGAGAAATAATATGCTGGTAGATGACATGAAACAACTCATTGGAAACGTTCCATCCGACGACAATCCCTTCAAACACAGAATGCGTCTACATCAACGGTGGTGGCGAGCCTTCGTTTTGGGAGGAGAACCGGGACCAAATCCACTTAACGATCGGGAAACCGTCTGCAATACGATTTCAAATAAGGAGAGTGAATTATGAACATCAGACAGCTAATACCTAAACCGAAACGATATTTCGAAATCAACCGTGAAGAGCGCTACTTCGCGGCATTGTTGTACTCTGCTCTGCTACAACGTGGCGAAAATCTGTCCAATTTCTTGATTCTTCTTCAGTCCAAACTTGCTACCGGTAGAAGCCTGCTTCCAAGTAGTTTGGATTCCTGCGAGCTCTATTTCGAGTACACGTATCTTCGAGACTTATGGAGCAGCATCGGATCAGATAACAATTTGAAGCGGAGGGTGATATTGGAATCACTCCGACTATCCGATAGCCCGCGATTGCAGAAGATGAGTGTAATCGATTTCAATTCTTTTTTTGGCGCCGGACGAGTGAGCGCCTCTTCCAATGAAATCATGTGTCCGGCAACCTGGGCATTAACAAAGTACTCCGCAAATCTACCAGATGATGAAGAGTTCATCAGGGCGTGTAACTTCAAGTGGTCGTTCAACGCCAAGCCAGACCTGGTCATTCAAACTCAACCTGATCATGCAATTTGTATTGAGGCAAAATATTCATCTGAGGAAGGCACCTATCCATCGAGTCCTAAGGACAAAGAGGTCTTTAGCCAACGGAAAATCAAGTCCGTGTCTCAGACATCATTGCAGGAATATATGTTTAAAGAGCTGCTTGGGATGGAGGTAACCCATTACTACCTGACTCGGGATTCAGCATCTACCCGGCCTAATAGCATCAGTTGGAAAGAAAGTTTTGCGGCTGTTTCACTGGACAACCTACATCCGTTTGTTCGCAGAACACTTGCGGCAACGGGAATTCTAGGCGAAGAAGGTAATTCACCACACGTCGTCAGCTAACACGCCACACCATCGACGCCCAGCATCAGATGAATAGCGGGTAAGTGGATTCTGAGCATATTGCGTTTAAGGACATGAAACCTTGTAATTAACGGGGGCAATTTGCGGCTGTGAATTGTGATACGAGAAGATAGGTATCGTGATTACGGGGCTCTACTGTCACGGCGGTGACGAACGAGCCATGAACATGGGTAGGGAATTCCAGGGAATGATTAACGGGTGGAAAGAGAATTTTAGAATAATTACATATCAGGACTTCATTACAGTATTGCAGAAAATGGAGTTAGCCTGGGAAAGAAGAGAATGGGTAATGACGCTGTGGGCGCGGTACTGTGCGCTGGAGTTGAGTAAATGCGCTTCGTCCGCCGGTTAAAAGGATAGACTTTCCGGCGCTGGACCGGGGGATGGAACAGCTAGGAGTAACCGACTGTTTCTTCCGTCGGGCGTCTTGCATCATACTATTTCTCTGTCATTCTCTCTCCAGAATTCCTTCATTATCTTTATTTCTATTATTTTCTTTAAATATCTCCGACTTTGTACACTACCTGTAACTCCGCCGTAGAACATCGTAAATCCTCCTTTCATAGGAACGGAAGAGTTCAGACCCTGTGAAAAGTTTGCATATCCCTTCCTCCAGACTGGAAACCGTAGTGCCTTCCACGAAAATGTAATTAAGTTGGTATTTGCAACACTGATGCATTCTCCAAGATCCGCCCTCAACCAGGGTGAGAATGCCATTTTGAAGACAGTAATCCTTGTACCGACGCGCTGTTACTTTCGATCCCATTTTTGCCAGCATGTTGAAAGAAATAGGAAGGACTGTCGCTCCACTCGCTTTGAAATGAGCAAAGAGACGAAACAAGAATTTCACCATGTTGTGGCTTTCCCTCCCGTATTTTTCCGCTGACTTAAGCGGGTTAGTCAGGAAAAGAAGGTGCTTTACATCTTCAACTGAGAGTGGCGCTGAACGAATTGAGGAACGTCCTTTTGACCCTTTCAATCGCTTGCCCACCCAGTTTTGAATTGCAGCCTTTAGCTCTACCTGAAGTTGTTTTGGATTCGTCAAGTCTTTTGACTTGTGGTTCATTATGGGGTCGTAATAAGAATCCCAGATTTCCGAAAATGTCTCCTCTGCGCTCAAACCGAGTTCATCGATACATTTCCTGATGTGCTTCATCTGGACTTGGTTCCTCGTGCCATACTCTGCAATCGGTTCATGGACGAGCTGGCTTTTCGTTTGGGATGGTGGGAGTATGGAATACTTTGTCGATGGCCGCGAACGGGGCGGCGATGAAATGGGAACGGGCCCGGCTGATAGTGCCAGTTCAGCAATTCTCTTTTTGAAATCTATCGTAGCTTCACGGCGATGCTTTGCTACGTACCAAATGCTTTGTTTGAGATTTAACCCCATAGGAAACAGACTATTCGGGTCCAGTAGCATGCTGCCCTTTCCGAGTGGGAGACGAAGATGGTCGATTGTTCCCGGAAAATATTCAATGTTGCCCGGCTTCGGACGTAATTTCGGATTGTAACGGATTATTTCTTCTATAGAAGCCCAAATCGATGGTCGCCACATCGGCTTCTCAAGGAAATAATAAAGGTGCAAACCGCCGCTCTCACTAGACCTGAATACCATCGGAAGTCCGAAGATCTGAATGACGGCCCGATATCGTTCCTCTATCGGCGTACCATTGTCCTTGTGAGAGTCCAGGTCAATGACGAAGAAGTCATTCTTGCCTGACATTTGCTTTGCCACATGGAATTCTCCTGCCAGGTGTTTTACAACCTCATATTCGTTGAGCGGGATATTTATGTCCAACGCTGGAGTCTTTCCCAATCGTTTTTTCTGTCGCCAACGCGCTTGCTCCCGTTCATCGTGCCGTTCATCCGTCCAGTAACGAGTCCCTGCCTTGACAAACCTCTTGTAGTAGAGCTTGAATTCCCGTTCTGTTAGCCCTATTCGGTTTAGTCGCACATCGAATGGAATGCTCCTCTTGAGTTTTTCGTCAACAGCGTAATTGGAATATCGATCTATCCAATGCTTCCACTTCTCGTCCAGTGAATCCATGGAAATACACATACGAATACTATGTTCGTGCAATGAATTGAGACCTGATTGGAGTCTATATCCTCACGTGCTTCTCCATCGCCACTCCTAATTACCCGTCTGGTGAGCCATTCTTCGACGGAAGGACGGTGACTGTAAGAGATCGGACGTAAGCCCGAGTTTTCTTGCGCTCACGTACTCCAAACCTAAGAGGATGGTGCGGGGGTTGAAGTTGGCTAGCTTGACCAATAATTCAACCGCGCTTTCTTCCTTTTTCACAATACCGAGGAGGTCGCTTTTCTGCCTCACGAATTCTTTCAGCGCCTCAATATCATATTTACAGATGTCTAGGATAAAACACCGATCTTTGATAGGCATCTGGATCAGGTCGGGGGAGCTGGCAGTAATGATCATCGGATTGCAAGGGTATCCATTCATGAGCGAGATGAACCGATCTTGTTGCGACGGGTCGGCGCGATCAAAGTCGTCAATGAATAATACATAGGGGCCCCCTATGTACGGCGAGACATATTGAAATCTGTCCCTCGTCGATCGCCAAAACCTAGTGTCCAGCTCTATTCCAGTTACTACGATTACGCCTCCCCACCAAACAAAGTTACCGATCTCCTCACAGCAGTGACACGCTAGGCAAGGTTCTATTCCTTTGCGATCTTGACAATACATCGCCATTAGAAGTGTCCGTGCGAGAGACGTCTTGCCATTTCCATATGGTCCGGTAATCAGGATTCTTGGCTCAAGATGAGTTACCATATACTCGAAATCGCCGTGCAGGTGGTCAAGCCCGGCATAATCGCTGAACTTGTTTGGCCTTTGCGCGACATAGAGCGGTTGGGGTGAAGTTTCCGTATCGGGCATAGTTTATTCCTTTATGTATTGTTGATGTTGGCGGCTTATGAGCTTGCGTAATTTCTCTCGGTCGATCTTGACTTCGGTTCGAAACGTGACTTTCTCATTGTCGTTCTGAATTTGACGGCTGGGATTTCTTATCTTGATGACGTGCCGATGACGGAGTCGGTCGAGCTCGAGATTATGCCTTTTTAGCACCCTCGAGAGTTGGTTCTGAGTTACTTTGCGCAGTGAGCCTGAGACTTGAAAGGATTCGATTATCGCATCAAGGAAGATGGGCTCGTCGTTTAGCATTTGCTCGTCAATAAATTGGCTCACACCGAAGAGAATATCCTCCTCGCGTGAACGATGACGCGGTCGAGAAGCGAGATCGGCAAGTGCACGCAGCCGGGTTTGACTCTTGCTTCTGTCTTCTGGTGAGATCACCCCATGGGCTGACAAGGATTCCAGTAAAGCTTGGAGGGGAAGGCCGATATCATCGCGCCTCATTAATTCAGCAGTCGATTTGAGTGGCTGCTGCAGACGAGGTATGAGGTTGAGCATGAGCCGTACGATCCCTCCCCGTACTCGATGTAGCTCCTCCATTCCGATGAATGTCTGTCCTGTTACCTCCAAATCGACTGGGATAATAAACGGGGAAAGATTCGCGGGAAGCGGTTTCCCGGAGATTATTATCTTTGGGCAAAATGCGTCAGGGAGCCAGCCACCCCGGACAGGAAATGGCCGTTCTTTCTCGTTGGGGTAGTAAATCAGGTAGTTCATCCGGTTGATTGAATCCTCGCCTATAAGCCGAAAGATAAGGGTCGGGGAAAAGTCAATTAGAAGGGCGAGTGTAGCGTGGAAATCATGGCCACTTTGTACTGTGTGTGCATTATAGCAATACCGATGAAATAATCGCTCAGCAATAATGCTTTCATTGGGCGATCGTGCGAAGAGCCACAGATGCGGAGGTGACTGAAAACACTGATGAACGTACGTCAGCAAGACGAAGCAAGCGGCTAGCGTCGGATCGAAATGATCGTCCTCGGGGACAATCTTCCCCATCTCCGCCCGTAAATGCTCAAACAACGACCGCTGGGCCTTTAGATCGTCACAGCTAGGGTTGAAGGTATCTGCGCGAACAGGCAGCACCATTTTCCCGACGAGATCGGGGTCAACCTCACTGGATCCGTCTGTAAGCCGGCCAGACGGATCCAGCAAGTGAAATGCCCGTCCGACCATTACTATGTAAGTAAGGTCTCCATTTCTCACTTGCTGCCGGAGAAAATAGTGATCTCTTGCACACATTGCGAAAGTGATAAATAATTCGGCCAAAAAGCGGAAACAAGCATCCTTGTCCCTGCACAGAAACCGCACAAAACTTGCACGGTTGTTCACCAAAAGAACCGTCGTTCCAATACGGGTAAAGGCTCTATCCATCTGTCATGGTCGACTCCGCGATTAGCTTGGAAATGAAGGCCAATTTTGTTACTTTTTTGTTACTACACTTCAGGCCTGTCAGGGTCAATGGATACCACTCCCGACAAATTGTTACCAAATTGTAACCAAGGGTCCTGAAAAGTAGTAGTTTTCGGTAAGTAAAGTGCCCAAAACAACGCGCCAGTAGCTCAATTGGATAGAGCATCAGCCTACGGAGCTGAGGGTTGAGGGTTCAAATCCCCCCTGGCGTACTCATCTTCTCGCTGCTTCTTGATTCCGAACCCCACCTTGTGTCCCTGTGTGCCCAATATGTGCCTTCGCGCTGTGATATCAGTTTTTCAAACTGTTGACAGCCTTCCGTAGCGCTTCCGTATCCGCTTTTGCATAGACCAGACTTGTCCTTATGTCCGCATGGCTAAGAAGCTCCTTCACTACCATAATATCCTGCCCAGCAGTAACAAGCTTTGTTGCAAACGCGTGCCTCAGCGTGACCCTTAAGGGTTACGCCCTATCAGTCAGACAATTCACTGACTTGGAAACGGCACAACGGCTCATGAAATAACCTTCAGCGTCTCCCTCGCGACCTCAATCTCCTCGTTCGTCTCGATCACAAGCGCCTTGATCGCCGAATCACTGGTCGTGATGACGGTCTCGGATGCTGCGTTCCGCTTCTCGTCCACCTTGAGGCCAAGGAAGCCGAGGCCCTTAAGCACCTCAAGCCGCAGCTCCGTGTCCCGCTGGCCTATTCCCCCCGTGAACGTGACCCCGTCAAGGCCCTCCAGAAGCACGATGTACTCCCCGATGTAGCGCTTGATGTCGTAGATGAACTTGTCGCGGGCGAGCTTCGCCCTTGCGTCCCCCCTGGCGACGGCCTGCTTGACGTCCCGCATGTCGGCCGATATCCCTGAGAGCCCCGCCAGGCCCCCTTTCTTGGAGCACTCCTCCAAGGCCTGCTCGAGCGTGATCCCTTTGCGCTTCATGATGTAGGGCAAGACGAACGGATCCATGTCCCCTATCCTCGTGCCTTGGAGTAGACCCGACTGGGGCGTGAATCCCATCGAGGTGTCGATCGAGCGTCCGTCTTTGAACGCGCACAGGGAGGACGACCCGCCGAGGTGGCAGGTGATGATGCGGTGGGCGTTCTCCGGAAGGCCTAGGAGCTTCACAGTCTCCCAGGCGACGAACCTGTGGGAGGAGCCGTGGTACCCGTAGCGGCGGACATTGTACTTCTCGTACCACTCGTAGGGCGCTCCGTACACCCTGGCATACTCCGGCATCCCGGCGTGGAACCCCGGCTCGAAGACCCCCACGAGGGGCACCTTCGGCAGGATCTCCCGGAACATGTAGATGGCCGTCAGATAGGGGGGATTGTGGGCCGGGGCGAGGTCGCGGTAGTCCTCCATGGCCTGGAGGACGTCGTCTGTCAGAAGGAGAGAGCCGCTCTTCTCCCCCGCCTGGACGGTCTTGAACCCCACGCCGTCGATGTCATTCAGGGATGCGAGGACCTTCTTCGAGACCAGAAAATCCAGTGCATGCCTGACCGCCTCGCGGTGGCTGGGAACAGGCATCTTCTCCTGGAGGGCCTGCTGAGGGCCGAACCAGTAGGTGATAACGGCTTCCGAGGATCCGACGCGCTCCGTGTAGCCGCGGGCGATCTGCCGCTCGGAAGGCATCTCCAGGAGCTGGAACTTGAAGCTGCTGGAGCCGATGTTGCAGACGATGATCTTCATGACGAGGAGAGCCGTTTCATGACCTTGTCTGTGGCCTCCTTGATGAGCCGCTCACGGTCGGCGTCCCCGGACGGAGCGTCGCAGGGCCCCGCGTCCTCTCTTGTGACGCAGGTCTCCCCCGTCGTGATCCCGAACTTCTCCCTGAGATCGGTCAACTTCTGGACCTGCTCCTTGTTCAGCACGTTCATGGCCCCGAGCTGCTGTGCCACGAAGGCGATGTGCGCGAAATGTTCCAGCGTCTCCGTCTTGTAGTACGCGTTGTAGACGTCCTTGCCGATGGTGAGCGTCCCATGATTGGCCAGGAGGAATGCGTCGTTCTTGTCGACGATCCGTATCACCGGGCGGAAGAACTCTTCCGTGCCGGGGGTGCCGTACTCGACCAGGGGGATGCCCCCCAGGGCGATGACGACCTCCGGCAGGATGCACTTGTCGAGCGGGATGCCCGCCACCGCGAACCCCGTCGCGAAGGGGGGGTGGGAGTGGACGATGCCGTGGACGTCCGGGCGGTGCTTGTAGACCTCCAGGTGGAGGAACATCTCGGAGGAGGGCTTCTTCCCCGACTTCACGTTTCCCTTCAGGTCCACGATGACCAGTTCGTCCTCCTTCATGAACCCCTTGCTGACGCCTGTGGGGGTGATGAGGACACGGTTCTCGTCCAGCCGCGCACTGATGTTGCCGTCATTGGAGGCTACGTAGCCGCGGTTCCAGACCCGGCGTCCGACCTCGACGATGTCCTTCCTGAGATTGAAAAGGTTCATGGTGGTCCTTTCTTATGTGATCTGCAGTGTCTTGGCGAAGGCGAGGCGCCGCACGCGGGCATAGTTGCGCGGTGTCGTCACACCCTCGCCCGTCGGACTCGCTATGGTATGGGAGAATGTGCCCTCGCCAGTCATGCCGCCAAGCCCCGCAAGGCTCGAGCCGTTCACGACCACGATGGATGTGTCGAGGGCCCTGGCAAATCTCGTGATGGTGTCCAGGTCGTTCGAGTGGATCATCGCTGTGTGGTGGTAGCCGTGCTCCGCCTCCGCGGCGAGCCGGATGCCCTCCATTGCGTCCGCGACCCGAACCACCGGCAGATACGGCATCATCTGCTCGTGCTGCACGAACTTGCAGGTGAACTGCGCCTCGCCATAGAGAAGCCGCACGTTCTCCTGGACGTGGATGCCTGCCAACCGCGCAAGGACGCTCGCGTCCTTGCCCATATACTCCTTGTTGATAAATTCTGCGCCGTCGGGCCCAGTGACAAATACCTTGGAGGCGAGGAGCTTGATCTGCTCCTCCGTGAGCCTCACCGCTCCCTCGGCCGCCATGGCGTCCATGAACTGGTCATAAACGCTCTCCACGACGAATGCCTCCTTCTCGGCGATGCAGAGGATGTTGTTGTCGAACGATGCCCCATCGATGATTGACCGGGCGGCATCCCGGAGGGAGGCGGTCGCATCCACGAGAACGGGGGGATTGCCGGGGCCGGCGGCGACGACTTTCTTGCCGGATGCAAAGGCCGCCTTGACGAGAGCAGGCCCACCCGTGGCCACGATGAGGGACACCGCCGGATGACGGAACAGCTCTGATGCGCCCTCGAACGTTGGCTCCTCCAGTACCGTGAGGAGGTTCGCAGGGCCGCCGTTCTCCTGGATGACCCTGTCGAAGATACGGGCGGCGTGGGCCGAGACGTCCTTCCCCGCCGGGTGTACGTTGAAGACGACGCTGTTCCCGGGGACCGTGATGATGAGGAGGCTGTTGAATAGCACTGGCACGGGGTGCGTCGAGGGGGTGATGGCCGCCACCACGCCGTAGGGGGCGTAGCCGTCGTACACGAGGCCCTTGTCCCCCGTCCATGAGCGGATCTCCAGGTCCTCGAACCCGGGGGTGTGCTCCGCCGCGTTGTGGATTTTCGTGACCTTGTCCTGGTAATGCCCCAAGCCGGTTTCATCCAGTTCCCGACGGGCAAGATCCTCCGCATGGTCGTGCATGACTTTCCTGAGGGCCGCGACGACGGTCTTTTTCACTTCCTTCGGCGTCTCCGCCCATTCTGCCTGCGCCCTCACCGAAGCATCCACGGCGTCAGAGACGTTTCTGAAGATGGGCTCCTGCCTTGCCGCCGTTCCGGAGGCTTTCAGCCGCCTGAGGACCTCCTCGACGACCGCATTGAGCATATGTTCATAGCGGGATGGCATCACGTCAAGATCTCGCCGTACGATTCCCTGGAAAGGCCCGCTGCGTTCCCCTCATCGGTATCGATGTGCATCTCAAGGAGCGCAACATCGCTTACCCGGGCGATGACGTTCTCGAACACTACGCCGAGCTCCCCGTTCGTTCGTATCCTGATCCTCTGGCCGTTCTCGATGCCAAAGGCCTTCGCGTCCTCCGTGTGCATGTGCACGTGGCGGAGCGCCCGGATAACTCCCTCCCTCATCTCGAGTTTCCCCCGGGGCCCCTCGAGCACGACGGACGCCGTGCGGCGGATGTCACCCGAGATCCTGGCCGGGAGATCGAGGCCCAGGAACCGACCGTCCGTATATGAGAGCTCCACCTGCGTGGCCTTCCGCTCGGGGCCGAGGATGCGGACTGCATCGAACCTCCTGCCGTTCGGGCCGATCACGGCCACGGTCTGATCGGAGGCGAACTCGCCGGGTTGCATGAGGTCGCGCATCTTTGTTAGCCTCGTGCCGGCCCCGAAGAGCGTCTCGAGGTCGACGATCGTTATATGCAGGTGCCTGGCCGAGACGTGGATGGGGATCCGGCGGCCGCCAATCATTGACGCCACCACCTCTCTGACTATCCGCTCAACCTGGGCCCTGAGGCCGCCTTCCGCCGTCACTTGGCCATCTCGATGTAGTCGACGATCCCCACGATGACGCTCCGGAGGGGCTGGCGCTTCTCGAACCCCAGGACCTCCTGGGCTCCGCGGCCCTCGGACGCCACAAGGACGATGTTCCCCGGCCCCGCGCTCACGGTGTCGACGGCCACGATGGTGCCCGACTTTAGGCTTCCGTCCGGCCCTATCGGCCGGACAAGCATGATCTTTTTGTTCTGGTACGAGCTGTGCTTGATGGTCGAGACTATGCTCCCGACGACTTTTCCGAGGATCATAGGCTATTTCCTGTCGATGAGGTCGAGTCTGTCCACGAGGCCCACGATGGTGACGTCGCTCGGTATCTGCCTGTCCTCGAAGGGGAACATGGCCTCCGCTCCCCCCACCCAGAACACCAGGTCCCCCTCCCGGGAGGCGACGGTGTCCACGGCGACGAGCTCAGGCCCTAAGGAGTTGAGCTCCTCGTCTAGGGGCTGCATCAGATAGAGCGTGGCCGTGTCGAGCTTCTTGTCCTTGACCGTTGCCCACACCTTGCCCGTGATGCGTCCGAGCTTCATGGCCGCACGTCCGAGGAGGTATGCTTCTGGTACTTGATCGCGCCCTTGTGCTCGACGGTGTCCACGATGGCTACGATGGCCGTGTCCGTGGGGACGGTGGTGAGCTGGGCGACCTGCCGGGCGGAGCTCCCCCGGACGACGATAACCACCTCGCCCTCCCCGGCCCCGACGGTGTCCACTGCTACCAGGTAGTTGCTGCTCGGCTTCATGTCCGGGCCGATGAGGTTCACAAGGAGCAATTTGAGGCTTTTCAGGCGGTCAGCCTTCGCCGTGGAAACGATGGTTCCCTCGACTCGTGCAAGTTCCATGGGGTCTCTTTAGTATGCAAAAAGATACAAAGAGTACGGCTGATAAGCAATTGTTCAATACATTCGGTAGTGGCTGAATTTGATTTTTGTCATTTGTTTGGGTAGGTTTGAACAATTGCACTCCCATCACAATTAGTGAAAAATCTCACTCATTTCTTGCTAAAGCAAAAATTCTGTCGGTAAAAAGGTATGGCTTGTTATCGAGCAGAACGCGCTTGATGTTATCGATGGTGGTTCCGTAATAATTGGTTCGTAATGACTCCTGCAGCGAACCAATTGAGCATCGCTTCTTGAAGTACTTCAGAATGGCGTAAACCGATTTAGCTCCGCAGCTGTAGAAGTCCAATTGGACGCAACGGGGGAAATTGGGTAGGATCGTAGCCTCCATGTGGAATACCTCTGTTGTACAACTTCTTATACCGGGAAATTCGAGGAGTTAGGCCTCCTCAAAAATGAGACTCAATCTCTTAAGCCATACCTGGAGCCCCTAACATCTTTCTACTTCGACATAGTCCGGTGCATCTGTCGGGGAAAGTGGTTCTGAAAAAGGTTTTACCCGGCATTATTTGGACACCTCGGCCTGTTTTTCGGAAGTGTAAAGTGGTTCCTGTGTAATTTTGGGGGGAAATTTATCCGAGGCATTATGGCAAACTTTCCTCCGTGTGACCATTATGTGACCACAAAATTTACCACTCGTTACAACTGGTTACAACCTGGTACTAAAATGTGACACGACCTAGAAATCTGCCGGTATAAATGAGGAGTAAATTTGTGTTCTTGGGATGATTTTCGATATCTGAACTGACTACGGAGCAACCAAATCGCACCATCTTCAATAGTTCCTACCGCGCTGCAAAGGCTTTCCACATCGTGTCTCGCGTATATCATCGAAGTCCGGATGTCAGCATGCCCAAGTGGTTTGCTGACGGTACAAATGTCCCTCTTATCTATTCTATCACCAGCCTTGTGGCAAATGTGTGTCTCAGGCTATTATCCGTTGATTCGACAAGAAGATGGTAGGTTAGAGCCGCAAAGAATCTAATGATTTTTCTTGACAGGTGGCTAAAATATTCGTATAATGTTAACGTTTACATGCCTGAAATATCTCTAATTTGGGCGTTTTCGTGAAATCTGATGTAACCGTTTACATTTTTCAAAAGATCTCAATTTCTTTTTCGCTATACACCGCATTCCGATTGTGACACCAACGATCAAAGAAGTCGCGAGAAAAGCGAAGGTATCCACCGCCACCGTCTCACGCGTCCTTAATAAAAGCGAGGCGGTCGACGAAGAGACGCGGAAAATCGTTCTTGCGGTTGCTCGCGAGCTCCGCTACGTGCCCAATGCCACCGGACGCAGTCTCAGCATGCAGCGCACCGATGCCATCGGCCTTCTGATGCCCGATCTCTACGGCGAATTCTTTTCCGAAGTGATCCGCGGGACCGACCAGACGGCGCAAAAAAATCATTTCCATATTCTCGTCTCAAGTTCCCATAACGACCGCCATGAAATCTGGCGCGCCCTCGAAATGATGCGCGGCAGGGTTGATGGTTTGATTATTATGTCTCCTCATATCGACGCGCAGACGCTCGATTCCCATCTCCCGAAATCGCTTCCGGTTGTTCTTCTCAACTGCTATGTGGAAGGCACCTCCTTCGATGTGCTGAACATCGATAACTTTAACGGCGCCTGCGGGATGATGGCCCACCTCGCGCAGCACGGCTATAAGCGGATCGCCTTCATCAAAGGGACGGAAAAAAATTACGACGCGGAAGAACGATTGCGCGGATACCGCGCCGCGGTGGACGAGTATGGGTTGGAGCATTATTCGTGCTATGAGGTCAAAGGGAATTTTTCCGAGGAATCGGGGTATGACGCCGCGCGCATCATCATGAAATGTTCGCCGCGGCCGACCGCAATTTTTGCCGCGAACGATTCGATGGCGATCGGAGCGCTGAGTGCGCTGCGGCAGCAGAGCGTGAACGTGCCTGCCGACATTGCCCTGGTCGGCTTCGATGATATCCCCATCGCACAATTTATCAGGCCGGCCCTCAGCTCCGTCCGTGTGCGCATCAGCGAGCTCGGACGAATGGCCATCGAACGGATCGTTCATGCGATCAAGGAGAAGAACACGCACGAGAAGCAGCGTATCATCGTGCCAACGACCGTCATCGCACGCGAATCGTGCGGCTGTACCGGAGCGGAACACTCATTTTCTGATAAGCAAGAATAACACAGGTAATCGTTCAAACTCACTAATTCATCAATGTTCACTATCTGAAGGAGCGCGCGTCATGAAACACATCGCTACTCTTTGCATGTTATTGCTGGTAGCGTTTCTTGCCGGCAATACCGCTGCACGATCTCAATCGGGCGATCCCATGGTACTGACAGCAAAAGCCGCCGTCGGGAATATCACCGTGGATGGAAAACCGGATGAGATGGATTGGAAGCTCGCAGTACCTTATCTGAAATTCGGACCAAATCCGACCCTGGCGGCAGGCGAAGATTCGGTTACCGGCGGAACGCTGGTTCGTGGTGTCTATTCGGATACCAGTTATGCCACCGTGAAATTTCTCCGCAAGGGGATGAGTCTCTTTGTTGCGGTCGAATCGAACGACAAATCGGTCGGCAAGTTCGGCGACAGCTGGGAAGGTGACGGATTGTTCTTTGAAATCAAGGACAATACCGGCCACTTGGGAGAGTTCCACCTCTATTTCAATGACGATTCCCGGTATGGCACACCCAAGGCCGATAGCGCCGTCTATGAAACTGGCGGTGGATTTCGCGCAACGCAGGGATTCGGAGTCGGACTGGCCAACAGTGGCACGGTACCGTACGACACCACCCAGGTCGATAGTGGCTATAAGCTCGAACTCGAAGTGAAGCTCGATTCGCTCGGGTTCTCTCCGACCGTTGATACATTGACCGTCTCCGTAGTTATCTTCGACCCCGACGGATATGCCGCCGGAACCGGAGCATGGGTCGGACCCGACACGCGCACGTATTATAAGTCATGGTGGGGTTCGGAATGGGGCAGCGTGACCAGGCAAATCTATCTCGAGCCGCAGCGCCCATTCGACGATCCGCCTGTGTTGACCGCAAAATCTGCCGTTGGAAACCTTGTCGTAGATGGGAAATTGGATGAACCCGATTGGGCAAATGCAAAACCGGTATTGACTTTCGGCGCCAACCCGCCGGTCGGTCCCGATGGCGTATCCGTTACGGGCGACGTGGTCGTCCGCGGCCCATATGCCGATCAGAGCATTGCCACAATGAAAATGCTCCGTAAGGGGATGAACCTGTACCTTGGCATACAATCGAATGACAAGTCGGTCGGCCGATTCGGCCAGAGCTGGGAAGGCGATGGTCTCTTCATGAAGATCACCAATGCCGCCGGACAACAAAAAGAGCTACATCTCTATTACAACGACGATACCCGATACGGGACGCCGAAAGCTGATACCGCAGTGTTTGAAACCGCCGGCGGACAGGTACCCACATTTGCAGTGGGCGTTGGACTGGCAAATCCGGGCACCGTGCCGTACGATACCACTCAGGTCGACAGCGGATATACGCTCGAAATGCAGATCAAGCTCGATTCTCTCGGCTTTACAACAAGCGTCGACACGTTGATCGTGAGCATCGATAT
The DNA here is from genome assembly GCA_049515655.1 of Bacteroidota bacterium. Lineage (GTDB taxonomy): Bacteria > Bacteroidota > Ignavibacteria > UBA10030 > SZUA-254 > JBEKTW01. The sequence goes on along the minus strand of JBEKTW010000014.1, from coordinate 1,218 downwards.
TTTCGATCCGAACGGATATCCCGCCGGCGCAGGCGAATGGGTCGGACCGGATTCACGGACATTCTTCAAATCGTTCTGGGGTAGCGAATGGGGCAACGTTACACGGAAGATTTATCTCCAGCCGGAGCGTCCATTCGACGATCCGCCTGTGTTGACCGCAAAATCTGCCGTCGGAAACCTTGTTGTGGATGGAAAATTGGATGAACCCGATTGGGCAAATGCAAAACCGATATTGACATTCGGCGCCAACCCGCCGGTCGGTCCCGATGGCGTATCCGTTACAGGCGACGTGATCGTCCGCGGCCCATATACCGATCAGAGCATTGCCACAATGAAAATGCTTCGCAAAGGGATGAACCTGTACCTCGGCGTACAATCGAATGACAACTCGGTCGGCCGATTCGGCCAGAGCTGGGAAGGCGACGGCCTCTTCATGAAAATCACCAATGCCGCCGGACAGCAAAAAGAGCTGCACCTGTATTTCAACGACGATACCCGCCACGGGACGCCGAAAGCGGACACCGCCGTATTTGAAACCGCCGGCGGGCAGGTACCGACATTCGCACTGGGCGTCGGGCTGGCAAATCCGGGCACGGTGCCGTACGATACCACTCAGATCGACAGCGGATATACGCTCGAAATGCAGATCAAGCTCGATTCCCTCGGCTTTACAACAAGCGTCGACACCCTGAGGGTAAGCATCGATATTTTCGATCCGAACGGATATCCTGCCGGCGCAGGCGAATGGGTCGGACCGGATTCACGGACATTCTTCAAATCGTTCTGGGGTAGCGAATGGGGCGACGTTACACGGAAGATTTATCTCCAGCCGGAGCGTGCCTATGATGATCCGCCAAGCGTGACGGCAAAAGCGGCGCTTCATAATATTACGGTTGACGGCAATCTCAATGAAAGCGATTGGCAGCTTGCCACTCCCATACTGAAATTCGGATACAATCCGCCTGTGAGCACCGGTGAAAAATCGGTGACCGGCGGTGCCCTTGTCCGCGGAACGTATTCGGATGAAAGCTACGCAACCGTCAAGATGCTCCGCAAGGGGATGGACCTTTACCTTGGCGTGCAATCGAATGATAAGTCGGTCGGCAAATTCGGCGACAGCTGGGAAGGCGACGGCCTGTTCATGGAAGTGAAGAATGCGGCCGGGCAATTGGGCGAATTCCACCTGTACTTCAACGATGACAGCCGGGTCGGCACGGC
>JBEKTW010000013.1:0-101526 GCA_049515655.1 Bacteroidota bacterium | reverse complement strand
GGCTCGATGAAGATAACGAACCCGAGCGTGAAGTCGTTGGTGTTGAGGTTCGCGGAAGGTCGGCCGATGCCGAAGGAGTTCGCGTTGAGTCAGAACTATCCGAACCCGTTCAACCCGACGACGCGGTTCAATGTGGATGTACCGAAGACGACGAATGTGGACGTGATCGTGTACAACATACTGGGTCAGAGGGTCGCGACACTGTTGAGCGGAATCCAGTCGGCCGGTTACCACACGGTGGAGTGGGACGGCCGTGACGCGCATGGGCTGGTAGTTCCGAGCGGGATGTACTTCGTTCGGATGACTGCCGACCAGTTCACGTCGGTTCGCAAGGCTATGATGCTGAAGTAGCGTCTATACCAGAGAGGTTTGTAATAGAGCAGCCCCAACCAGAGACGGTTGGGGCTGTTTCGTTTGAGATTCGACCCGAGGTCTGGAACTTCTTCAAAGAGGATGAACAGCCACGCTCGCTCACCGCTCCGGGCAAAAGGAAGCAAGATCGGAGTCAAATCCAGAAAACTAGATTACGGCTTTCTTTATCGCGAAAATATGTTCGGGGGTTGTCCCGCAGCAGCCGCCGATAATTTTCACTCCGATCTTTTTTAGATCCTGGCTTTTTTCCGCCATGAATTCAGGGGAATCCGGGAAAACGGACATCCCGTCTTTCAAGACCGGTATGCCCGCATTTGATTGGATGATGATGGGCAGTGCCGTGTGCTTCGCAAATTCTTCGGCTATCTTCACCATATTCAAGATCCCGTTTCCGCAATTCGACCCGACAACGTCGGCGCCGGCAGCGGCAAGCCCTTCCGCTGCCTGCACCACTGTCGTTCCCATCACGGTATAGAATCCCCGGGGAGTATGATCGAAAGTCATTGTCGCGAAGACCGGAATGGACGATGAAATCGACCTTGCGGCCTTGACGGCAAGTATTGCCTCGTTCAAGTCCGTCATCGTTTCAACGCAAATGACATCGACGCCTCGGGCGATGAGTACCTTCAACTGTCTCCTGAACGAGTCGTACACCTCCTCCGGGCTGGTGTCGCCGTACGGCTGAAGAATTCTGCCGCTCGGACCGCACGATGCAGATACGTAGGCGCGGTCTCCAACAGCTTTTCTGACAGCATGAACAGCCCGGGCGTTGATTTCTTCGGTTTTGTCCTCCAAACCATAGAAAGAGAGCTTCAACGGTGAACCGCCAAAGGTGTTCGTTTGAATGATTTCCGCCCCCGCACTCAGGTATAGACCGGCGATGATCTCCAGCACTTCGGGATGGTCAAGATTCATCCTCTCCGGGCATTCACCGGGGTTCAATCCCCGCTGAAAAAGCATTGTCCCCATCGCTCCGTCAGCGATGACGACTCCGGGCATCCCCAGTCGTTCCCTGAATGGCCGCATTATGTTCTCTTGACGAATTTCTTTACGCAATCAACGGCGCTGACACCGTCGAAACAATATGAATCCGCTCCGATTTCCCGGGCATATTCCGCCGACAATGGAGCGCCGCCGACAATGATCCTGGTTTTTCCAAAAAGCCGGCGTTCCTTCGCCAGCTCGACGACCTTTTTCATGACCGGCATCGTCGTTGTTAGCAGCGCCGACATCCCGATAATGTCCGCATTTTCTTTCTCGGCAGTCTCGACGAATTTCTGCGGCGATACGTCATTACCGAGGTCGATCACCTCGAAGCCCGCGCCCTTGAGCATGATGGCGACGAGATTCTTGCCGATGTCGTGAAGGTCGCCCTGGACGGTGCCGATCACGACCTTGCCGATCGTTTTGACTCCATCTCTGATCAGGAGCGGTTTCAGCAAATCCATTCCTGCGTACATCGCTTTGGCGGCAAGGAGAACCTCCGGCAGAAATATTTCGTGGTGTTTGAACTGCTCTCCCACGATCGACATCCCCGCGATAAGGCCTTCATCCAATATTTCTCTTGGCTGAAGCCCCTGGCCGATTGCGAGCTGGGTGGTCTCTGCTGTTCGTTTTACGTCGCCGTTCCGGAGACTGTCGGCTAGTTGTTGAAGAATTTCCATCTTCTCTTCCTCGTCTATTGTTCCATGACGGTCTTCATTCTTTCCCGGCATGTATGCGTAGTGCAATCCCTGCAGAACGGGAAAGTATCATCGAATGAAAAGATTTCTTTCTTGCCCGAGATAATCACGCCGCTGATCGATTTCAGGGGCTGCATGAGAAAACTATTGTTGAGCGTTATTCCGATATCGGCCGGGGAGAGATGTGCGAACAGTCGTTTTTGTCCGCTGATGTCCCAGCCGCAGTACCCAGGACTGAACCGGAGTATCCCGGTATCGTGGTCGTATCTGTGTGACTCGTTCAGGAATTGACGATAAGCGTTCTGGACGGTCTGAGCCGCCATTTCAGCGCCTTCGGAAGCCGTCGAGTCAAGCATGGAACCAAGGGCAAAATCATTCACCCGGAAAAGTCGCGAAATTTCATCTGAAACGTTCTTGCCGAGAGTAACCGCATAGAGGGCAAGAGTCTCCGATGCCCCGGCGATGGGTTTGACGGGCGATGCGTCATCGTTCAGGCCTTCGCCTTCGAAGACGTTTCTAAACTCTCCCAGGGGGATTTCAATGAACATTCCCGCCGGCAGCGCATGCTGCCTGTAGATGGAGATGGCGTCCCGGGCGAGTTGTTGGATCTGCTCGTTCGGTCGGCGCCAGGCGGGAATACCCTGGGCTTCAAGAACGGCGCTCACGTCAGGAACGACATCGGCAACCGGTATCTTGAGCACATGTTTCATGATATATTCCCGGGCAATTTCGCCATTCCGTAACGCTGCGCTTCAGTTTCCATGAGCCTCGTAAGGTCATTCTTGATGTCCTTCGAAAGAGCAGTGGGCCGATAGGAACCGATCAAGCGCTCAATTTGCTGCCGGGCCCGTTCCTGTAGTTCTGAGCTTCCTTCTTCTTCCCATCGCGCCCTGTTGGCCCTGTTGATGACGGGCCCCGGGAAATAATCCTCCTGCTTCAGATACTTGCGTGTATGGTCGGCGATGAGAAGGTGCTTTTCCCGAAGAAGTTCCTCGAAGATCGGTCGTGCCGGGAAATCTTCCTTTGGCTCAATTCCTTTGCTCATCCGGAGAGTCATGCCGCAAATCTCATTATCGACGACCAGCTTTTCAAGGCTAAAGCAACTTTCAAAATCGAGCATCCCTGGCCCTGAGATGTTGTTGATCCCGGAAAGCACCGCAAGGGTTGCTCCCATCGCCGATTCAAGGCCGGCCTGTGCGTCGAGCGCCTTTGAGTCGCTCAACCCGATGTATGCCTGTGTCGGCAACCCGAGATATTTCCCGATTTCATTGTACGCGCAGTCGATCATCATTGTGCCGATGGCGCCCATAGGGGTGGTTTCATACCGGACATCGAAGAAGGCAGGCGACCCGCCGTACAGAACCGGTGTGCCGGGATTTGTGATCTGGCTCATCACGAGCCCGCTGAGGGTTTCAGCCGTGTGCTGGACGAGCGAGCCGACGAGCGTCACCGGAGACATGAAACCCGAAAGGGGCATTGAGATGTACTCGACGGGGATTGAGTAGCGGGCGCAATCGACAAGGTTCTGCGACGTGACATCGCTCCACTTCAGCGGCGAAGTCGGACAGCACGAAAAAATCGTCAATGGCCGTGATGCAAGATTTTCCTCCGACCCCCGTACCGCAAGCTGCAGCTCTTTCATGATTTCGAAGGCTTCTATCGTAAACGCACCCGTCACAACGGGTTTTTCACAATACGACAAACTGAGGTACAGCCGGTAGCTGTCGGATATCCGCTCATGAACATCCGACGGAATCATCGCCGTAGATTGTGAGGCGATGTTGTTCATACCGGACATCAACTTTGCGTACCTGATGTAGTCAGTGGTGGTCGGCTTTCGAATCTTGTTCGTCGTGCCGTCGAGGACATTGATTGCCGCCGAGCCGGGTGTGAAGTTAACGGTGAAACCGGAGAGGTCGACGGCCTCGTTGCCCAGAACGTCAAAGAGCTTGAACGAATGGGGAGCCACGGCCAATGCCTTATCGATCAAACTCTGTGTGAAATAAACACGCCGGGTGCTCTTGTCGATTCGCGCACCGGAGTCCGACAGCAAGGAGAGAACGGCATCATTGTGAATCTCCATGCCGAGGCTGCACAGGAGATCTCTTCCTTCTCCGACGATCCTCTCTATGAGGTCATCGCTCAAGAACCTAACAACCGGTCGCATCTACAGTTCCTTTCATCAGTCCATTAAACGTGTGCCGTTGCCAATTCATTTCAGAACCTGATCGATCTCTTTCATCTGAGAAATTGTGAAAACATTTTAAAAGTACTGAAAATCCTAGATCATTCGTATTGGATGCTCAGACACCGGAATCTTTTTATTGAGTTCATTGATTGCTGGATAGTATGTTACGTATCCAGAATATCCAACAGACTTGAGCACTAAACAATTTATGCAGAATTGTAGGCTTAGCACAATTTGTTCAAGTGTGAATCCGCCAACTTCTTTTTTATCTGGGTCTAGTGGCATTCTGCCATGAAGAAAATCGTTACGTTTTTCAATGCACTCTTTATCCTTGTCGGGTAAGTTAACTCTGAGAATCTCAAACGAGTTCAACAATTTGTCCTTGTTTGTGGGTGAGTTGATATTAAGGATTTTCTTAGACATAATTTCCAATGCTGCTGGATCCAACCAATCAGAATATCTATCCAAAATTGCAATGAGGTCGTTTATCAAATCACCTGCAACCTTTTTATCCTTGATTGGTGTGAGTTTCTCACTAAACTTTTCTGAGAGCATGGTCGTCATTGCTTCGAGAGCAACCGAGTAAATCGGTGCACGTAATTCCAAGCTGAGTGTGTTACCTTCAATAATGAGAGACACCGTCCTAGCAAAACCGACATCTGTTAAAATCGCCTTACAGAGTTGGTCAAAGACAGACTTTGAAAGCTGTCGGGCTTGAGCTATACCAAGTAATTGCTGATGGATCACTTCTGGAATGGGAGAATATCCAGAATAAAGGTTGCGCTTGAGTGTCTCGAAAGAGATGCCTTGAACGTTGTTAAAGTCGCAGTTGTTAGATGAAAAGCAATAACGCTTCTCTCTGGCAAAATGACCTGAAATGAAACCATATGCAATCAAAATGGCCTCTGCACACTTTAGAAAGTTGTCAGAGGGAATTTCCTGCACGGAGTCTATAACGAGAAAGTGTTCATCCTTGTCTTTTTCTGAATAAGGGAAGAGGTGGAATAAGCGATGATCGAGTTCAATTGTCACAATGCCATTCATGTGGACCGTAGATCCAATTCTAAGCGGTGTTGATTCTATGAATGTCGCTGTCTTAATTTGTCGGGTGGTTGGGATGACAAGTCTGTGAAATGCGGTGCCAGAGTTGGCAAACTGGTCATTTCGATACTTACGAAGAGCGCATTTGTAATTCTGAAACCCCGATATCGTGATTGAGTCAAAACAACCAAAATCAATCAGGAGGTTTTCCTTTTCGGCCACAAGTAAAATGGGGGTTCTGTCTTCATACAGCAGATGGCGTTCATCTTGACTGAGTATTCGAGGGGCCGCGAAATAACAATAGAGCTTGCCATCTTCGTATTGTGTCTTTAGATCCTGGCCATCGACTAGTAATCCGGTAGCACGTATCGAATACGAGCATTCGGAATTGATCTGTTTGATCTTCGAAAAGCATCCTGAAAGAGACTTCTCGATCTCTGGGTATGGAAGATTTGAACTCAAGAATCCGTATCCGAAGAGGATGTATGGTTTTTCTTAATCATTTGTTGCCGTTGCCGACGCATTTCAGAATCTGGTCTATCTTATTCATCTCTAGGTTTGTGAATTCAAGAATGCTGCAAATCTTGATGAACGATTCTTGCGACTCATAGGACAACGTCATTAATTTATGATACTTATCAACCTATACTCATCGTTGTACCTGTTGATATCCGCGTCGAAGAGTTGTATTTGCTATTCCGTGGTAATCTCGAATTTGTGAATGTTATTTCCGTTCTTCGAATTGTTCTTTTTCTTGAGAACGTATTCTTCATATAAGTCTCTTATCCTCCCATCGATGTTTTCATCGAACTTGATATATTCTACCTGAACACGATGCAGCAAAGAAATCTTTTCTTTTCTTTCATCTCTACGCTTGGCACTTTTGAATCCCTCTTCTCCTCCAAAATGCTCAATTGGCCTAAAGTGCTGTTCACCTTGGTACTCAATAGCAAGCTGTAACTCAGGAATAAAGATGTCATACCTTTGTGGACTCAGCCAAACTGGTGAGGCTTCACGGACAACATCGTACCCTTCAAAGACTTTTTTCACTATGTTAAAGGTTTGTGTTTCTGATACCCATCCTTCCCCAACTCTTGGGAGTCCTAATAATTGCCTCGCTTCGTTTTCAATTCCTTGGCACACTTGTTCAAGGCTGGAGTATGTATCTGGATGAAGGGACCTATTACTTAACACCCTTAATAATTCAACGCCCGCCGCGTTTTCATAAACCTCGACATTCCTCTGAAGCAGTTTTGATACCTGTTCTTGGTAATCCTTGGTAAATGCATAAGGCGATCTAACCAATTTTTTGTAGTAAATTAAGAAAATGTCTTTGCCAGTAACCCGCTGATTCATTTTGTTTTTCAAAACCAGGAAATCTTCCAGGGCCATAGACCTTTGAATATTTTCACTGCCATAGAATAATTCCAATGCCAACTCAAACTTCTCGGTCTCGAAAAGGTATACAAAATAGATATAACTATCTGACAAACCTTTCAACTTCTTTCTCGCTTTGAGTTTGCTTTCAACAGAATCTATGAATAGTAGCTTTTCTTCCTTTATCAATGGGTCATATTTCTTGAAACGTTCCTTGTATTCGATTAACACGTCAATTAATGGGTCGTCACTTAAAATATCCTGGACGAAATTCTTTTGAGTGAGCGCCTTTTCTATTTCTTCATTGCTGTATTTTGTGACATCACTGAGAGAATCAGGGGGACAGCACCCAAAGGTTTTCAAAATTTGATTTCGTATCTCGTCAGGTTTTAGAGATACCTTATGGTTTATGATTTCTTCTTTGGTCTCAAAACTTGCCAGAAGGGCACTAATCAAAATTGGCGGAAATGAATTATGCTGCTCATAAACGTAACTCAATACATCAATATCTAGTTTTGAGAGCTTTCGATTCGGATGAATGTTAAGCTCTTGCTCGAAGTACTTTAAGCTATCTTGGTAATGTCCCTGCAAATAGCTCAAGAGAGCATAGTGATGTGGTAATCCCTGTATTAGACCTTTGTCTTTCGCGTATGAACAAAATGAATCAAATGCTTCAATGTAATTCCCAAGACATACCCAACATTTTGCAACATAATACCTACTGTCGGATTTCAAGAACCAGGTCTTAGCTTCTTCATACTTCCCAGCATGTATCAGAGCATCACCTAGGGACCACGAAAGTCTTTTCTTCCATTTCCTCCCATCTTCTGTATTCTCATCTACCGATTTTATTTTCTCTTCGAGAATGTTTATAGCAAATCCAAACCTCTTCTTGCGAATTGCCTCTGAAGCAACCCTGTAAACAATATCCATTGAGTCTTCAGTGTAATACCAAACCAAATCATTTAATTTCCTCATGCTATGTTTTACCTCAAAAAAGTAATTTGAGGATTTTCATCCTTCGACTGTACCAACGTCGTGTTTTTGCATGTTATGCGGCGTTTGCGGTGTTGGTCACTCATACCATGGTTTGTCCTGTATCTGCGTTTCCAAATCCTGCAGGTTGCGGATATGCGGGCCGCATATGAAAACGTGATAATCGGGTGCAATGTCAGGCGGAAAGACAATTATGCGAGACATGACGAACGCAAATTCTTCGACGGCTTTGAACGTGGAGATTATCAAGTGAGCAGTGAAAGATCTGACTGAACCGAGTTTGTGCGGTTCCGTGTTCTTATCCGACCATATTGACATTGATGAGAATGGTTTCGTGTCTATGGACAGAGCGAAACCTCTTTTTGTTACGAAGACCTGATTGAGACTCTTTCCACTGTGGGAGATGTAGTCTCGATATTCACGAAGCCAGGTAAAAAAGTCAGCTTGTCGGGTGTAATATTGAGCCAACATATCTGGCACAGCATAGCGGGAGACGATTTGTTCCTTGGTCCTTGGCTGATTGTTCTCAAGAATCATTTCCCGAAAAGACGCGGGAAGCGGTTTCTTTCCGATGCTAGGATCGTTGAATGTGAAGGTAGACCACATCTTGGAATTGCATTCTTGAAGCAAATCGTAAAGACTTCGACAGACGGAGAACAGATACTCAAGCTCGGTTATTACGAACCTCCTTGATTCGAAATGGGCTTGCTTGGACTCTTTGTAGAACAAATCAAGCTTGGCAAGACAAGCGCTTAAGTTCTGGAGATCATCAGAGATTCCTTGGATGAAGGGAACAACTTGTTTCCAGTAAGCTCGTTTACACATAAAGTCGAAGAATTCCAGATACACATCGCCTTTGTGGGCTGGACTTTTTCCGAAATACATACCCTCTACCATTCCTGTGGACATCATCCTTTGTAATCCGCCATTGTTGGGCAGCCATAGCTCCCAGGTTCCATCATCGTGGTAACAGGCAAAAAGCGGGACAGATCGGCCTTGCAGATGGTCAACCTGCAGATAAGTGACCTTTTTCAATTCTTCCTTGTTCATTTCGAAGCTAATTTAGCATGAGCGTTCACCGCAAATGCCGCATAACTTCTTAATATGTGAATATTTGTGGTTTTTTTCAATCAAGAGAACATATGATACTGTGATATTACGCATGGAAGGGAAAAAAGAACTCTTATGATGCGATTTTCGGAACTCATCCCCTGCCCCCTTCTCTACAAGTAGAGAAGGGGAAACGCTTCCGCGGCCAACGTCCCTCTCTAACGTTAGAGAGGGACCACAGGGTGAGTTCGGATAACTGATTTCATCCGCAGCTCCACTTTTGCGTGACATAACTGATACAGTCACACAAAGAGAGACTGAACCAGAAAATGCATCAGAATATTGAGCGCGAATCAATTCCCGGTCATCGCTTCCGCCAATAAAAATATGCGGGCAATCCAAGAAGGATGATCCCGAGTCCGATAACGGCATCTCTCGGGTCTTCAACGATGGTCGCGATCACGAGATAAAGTGAAAACAGAATGAAAACAACGGGGGTGAACGGATATCCCCATGTCCTGTACGACCTTGGAAGCTCCGGCGACCTCTTCCGCAGTACAATCACGGCTCCTGCCGCCATCGCGTAGAATATCCATGAAGCAAAGATAGCATAGGTGAACAGTTGATTGAATGTGCTCGTGATGACAAGGAAACTCGCCAATATACCCTGGCCGACTAACGACGGCACGGGAGTATGGTACTTCGGGTGAATCCTGGCGAACGACCTAAAGAAAACCTTCTCTGATGCCATCGCGTAGTAGATGCGCGCGCCCGTCAGGATAAATCCGTTGTTGCATCCCACCATGGCGATAATGACACCGACGACTGCCATTGTCGCGCCAATGGGTCCCATGATCGCTGTCGCCGCATCCGCAGCAACCAGCGTTGATTTTGAGATTGCATCGAGTGAGAGAACCGAGATATAGGTGAAATTGGTCAGGGAGTAGATGACGATGACAAGAAGGGTCGAAAGAATAACCGACCGCGGAATGTTCCTCTGAGGGTTTTTGACCTCTCCCGCGACGTAGGTGATCTCGATCCAGCCGTCATACGCCCAGAGCACAGCCACCAGTGCCAGACCCAGCGGCCCCGCAATACTTGATAAGGCTGGAAAACTCGCGAGAGTTGACCAACCGGCAGAATTCACGGCATGGAGGAAAAAGCCGAGGATGACAAGAAGAAGGAGCGCCGCCATTTTTGAGAACGTGAAGATATTCTGGACAAGAGCGCCCGCCTTTACGCCAAGACAATTGACCGAGGTGAGCACTGCGATGGAACCAATCGCAACGATCTTTATTCCCGCAGGCGAAAGCGGCACAAAATACCCAAGGTAGGTTGCGAATCCCACAGCAACTGCGGAAATCGAAGCACCCATGATCACCGCGAACGCAGTCCATCCGTAGAGGAATCCCCACAATTGCCCGTAGGCGTCTGAGAGGTACACATACTGCCCGCCCGCCTTCGGGTACATCGCTCCCAGCTCGGCAACTGAAAGCGCACCCAGGAGACTTACGCCGCCCCCGATGATCCATACAAGAATGACCAGGGATGACGAGTGGAGATACAGCGCTATGGTCGCCGGGACCAGAAAAATACCGGAGCCGATGATGCTTCCGACGTTGATCATCGTCGAATCCAGCAGCGAGAGTTCGCGTCGGAGCTCCGGCTGGCCCGACCCGCGTTGTGTGTTCTCTGCGGTCGGATTCATTCAGGTTCTACTTGGTGTCGAGAATGACCGGCAAACCATCCTTTCCACTTCCGACGATGACGACCTTTGCATTGGTGGATTCCGCGATCTTCATCGTCGCTTCAATTCCCTTCCAGCGGAGGAGGTTATCGCTGATACTCTGCGCCACGATCTTCTGGAAATCGGAGATGCCCTGAGCCTCGATACGCTTCCGGCTGGCCTCCTGGCTCTCCTTCGTGAGGATAAATTGCATCCGCTGGCTTTCCTGCTCGGCGCGCAGTTTTTCCTCGATAGCCGCCGTCAGTCCGGAAGGAAGTCCGACTTTCCGCAGGGGAGTTGATTCGATGACCACGCCGCGGGGCGCCACGATCTCTATCAAATCTTTCATGATCACCTGGGCAAGGACTTCGCGCTCGGAAGTGTAGAGCGCTTTTGCTTCGTACGATGCCGTCACTCCGCGGCTAACGGAGCGGAATTGCGGCTCAAGGATGACCTCGACATAATCCTCCCCGACGGTTTTGTAAATCTGGGATGCGCGCTCGGGGTCGAGGTGATATAACACGCTGATTTCCATCTGCACCGTCAATCCTTCCTTCGACGGGACATCCATCAATTCCTTGAGCTCCTGCGTCTTGATCGACATTTTTGTGACGACTGCAAGTGGGTTCACGCCGTTGATTCCCGCCTTCAGTGTGGTTTCAGACACCGTTCCGAATACATCGATGACGCCGACGTGACCGGCCGGAATAACCGTCAGGCATTGCGATAGAGCTATGACAATGGCGAGCACTGCGACAGCCCCGCTGGCGGTCATCGCTGTCCGGTACGTAAGATTATGCTGGCCGACGACTTTCTTCCGTGCCGCCCACCAGCTCATGGAAGCGGCAATTGCGACGAGCAAAAAGAAAATGAATATCATAGCAGGTCCTTTCTATAATTGTAGGATAAGAATTAGAAACAAAGGTGAGTTAGGTAGCTCTAAGGTAACGAAGCTCTCCATGAGTTCCAAAGGACAGAAGTGCGGGTGGTACATCATTTTTGCTTTTAAGTCCTGTGCCCTCCCTAACTCATGTGCCTGCCCTGAAACGCTTCAATTCAGGGTCCTCGCTGAAATCTACTGCGTGTCGTTGTACATCCGACCGCGGGTACAAGACGCGGTTGGGAGCAAGGCCACGACTTCGAACTGAGGACCTGCCCAAATACGCGCAAATGAAGTCGCACTGACCGTTATTTCACAAACGCCAGCTGAGTTCTACAGCGTTTGTCGCTATCGTGATTTTTTCGTACTTTCTTCCCATGCTTGTGAAGGGAAAGCATCCGGGGAAATCAGAGTTTCAATACCAATAACTCACGTTACGCGATGTGTAAAATCCGAAGCACAAAATCTGAAATCCTAAACAATATCCAAACACGAAATCCCCAATTTAAAACATGATTTGGAAATCGCCGTAACTGATGAAAACATTCAGCGTAATGCCGTCGGACCAGCGCCAAAGAACCACCAACCAATGGCCAGAACCAATGACAAATAACCAATGATTAATGAACAATGACAACGAACTAACAACTAAGAACTAACAACCAAGAACAAGGAACGACATCATGAAATGCACTCTCTGTTTTCTTATTCTCCTGGCAATCAATATCTCCCGCGCTCAGGTTTCGCGTGAAGTGTTTTCTCTCTCTCCCGACCATCCCAAAGTCGGAGAGACAGTTTCCGTTGTGTATAACTCAGAAAGTCCGAAAGCTGTCTTCCGGGACGCGAAGGAAATCACTCTGGATGTGTTCATGTACATGGGGGATTTCAAGCAGGATTACCTCAGAGAGCTTCCGATGAAGAGCGACGGGAAGGTCTGGGAATCTTCATTCGTTTTGGACGACCCGAAGGTAAAGCTATTACTGTTCCGGTTTGTGTCGGGTGAAAAGGTCGACGACAACGACGATAATGTCTGGGCCTCGATGGTGTATGCGAATGACGGCCTGCCCGTGAAGGGGGCACACTACGGACAGGCGCAGCTCTACCGCTATGGGATCAGGTCGTTCAAACGCACGCATGATGAAAATGCCGCGAGGGCGGAATTTCTCGCTGAGAAGGAACGGTATCCTGATAGTTGGGATGCCGCCTCCACGCTCTGGGATATGACCCTGCAAAAGGATCCGTCCGATTCGTCCAAAGCGCGGATGAAGGCGGAGCTGGATGTGTTCTATGAAAAAGATAAAATGAACGACTCGCTTCTCTCCAGATACGTAGCCTGGTACAACGCCCTCGGCGACTCGAGCAAAGCCCGGGAGATTCGTGAAACCGGAGTCCCCCGCAATCCGAGGGGGCTTCTGGCGCGATCCGTGCGATGGGGCGATATCAGAAAGGAAACCACTCCGCAGAAAAAAGTGGAATTTGCAGAAAAATACTTCGCAGAATTCCCGGATCTCGACAGCACGGATACTCAAAACAAACTTTCCACCGTGTTTTATTACTGTATCCAGGCGAATGATGTCGACAAGGCGATCAAAATTATTTCACAAATGACGAAGCCGGCGGCATACAACTACTCCCAGATCGTCACAAAACTCATGGCAAAGGAAGACCGGCTGCGTGAAGCAGTGGCCTTTGCGAAGAAAGCTGTGGAGTTGAGCAATATCGTCGATAGTACTGCCCGTTCTTACTACAAAACCCAGAAGGAATGGAACGAAAGCGTCCAGGAAGAAAAAGCAACAAGCTATGACAAATATGGTCAGGCTCTTCTAAAAATCGGTGATCTGACGGGCGCAGAAGGAAGTTTCGGGGAAGCGTACAAACTATCTCAGGGCGACGACGTCGAACTGGACGCACGCTATCTCGGATGTCTGGTAAGTAACAAAAAGTTCGACACGGCAATGGAGGTTGGTCGGACCTGCATCGCCAAAGGAAAGAGTAACGATAACCTGGTGAACTACTTCAAGGAAGCTTTCGCGGGTAGGGAAGGGGCGAAGGAAGGATTCGAGAAGTTGTCAAACGATAAACAGAAAGAGTTTGACGGAATCATGGCAGATGCCCACAACGAGATGGTGGCTGCGATGAAAAAGAAAGTCATCGAAAGCAGAATCAGCAAGCCTTCGATTGATTTCACGCTCAAGAACCTCGAGGGGACACCGGTGATGTTGTCTGCCTTGAAAGGGAAAGTTGTCGTCCTCGATTTCTGGGCGACGTGGTGCGGGCCGTGCAAGATGTCGTTCCCATTTCTACAGAAAGTGTATGACAAATACAAAGCCAATCAAAAAGTGGTTTTTCTGGCGATCAACACATGGGAGCGCCAGAAGGATTATGACGCGACGGTCGCGAATGCGAAGAAGTTTGTTGTGGATAACAAATACAGTTTTCCGGTGTTTATCGACGCAGACAACAATGTTATCGATAAATATGGCGTGGAAGGTATTCCCACAAAATTCGTCATTGACTCGAAGAGCGACATCGCGTTTAAAACTGTCGGATTCGACGGTCCGGAAATGGAAGAGGAACTGACGCAGCAGATAGAATTGCTTCTTGCGGAAGCAGTTAATTGATCAGAGCGGGCGCCGCTCCCCGCAGATTGATTATTGAGTGATGTTACGCATGGAGGGGAAAAGGAACTCTTATGATGCGATTTTCGGAACTCATCCCCCGCCCCCTTCTCTACAAGTAGAGAAGGGGAAGCGCTTCCGCGGCCAACGTCCCTCTCTAACGTTAGAGAGGGACCACAGGGTGAGTTCGGATGGCTGATTTCATCCGCAGCCCACTTTTCCGTAACATCAAATATTGATTCGTAGAGCGAGTGAACGAACCATCGTGCCGGGGCTCACCGGACGCCCGGCACTATATACCAATGAGGAGTGAATCGATGCGATACTTCATTATTGCAGCAATTCTGCTTTCGATGGGTGTCCTTGCCTCGGTGCAGGCCGTTCCGTCACAATCCCAGCCGGACACCGTACAATTCCAGAATGTTCCGGTCCCTGTCCCGGAACCGAGCCAGAAGGCGCTTGAGTATCACGCCGGTAGCAACATACTCTGGATGGTCGATGTGATCTGGGGATTGTTGATTCCAGCGGTCTTCCTCTTCACGGGCTTCTCATCGAAGATACGGACCTGGGCCGAGAAGCTGGGTAGGCGCTGGTTCTTTACGGTTGGGATTTATTTCATTATTTTTTCAGCGATCTTTTTCGTTATCAACCTGCCTCTGAGCTACTACGAAGACTTTGTCAGACAGCATGCCTACGATCTTTCTAACCAGACATTCGGTAAATGGTTCGTTGACGCTCTCAAGGGACTGATGGTCGGGATCATCATTGGATTTCTCTTTCTGTGGATTCCGTACCTGCTGCTGGAGAAGAGTCCTAAACGCTGGTGGCTGTACGTGGGGATCCTCATGATGCCGTTTACCATCCTCGCGCTGATCGTCTCGCCCATCTGGATCGAGCCGCTGTTCAACGACTTCGGTCCGATGAAAAATAAAGCTCTCGAGGCAAAGATTCTCGCCCTGGCAGACCGTGCCGGGATTGAAGGGGGCCGCGTGTTTGAGGTGAATAAGAGTGTCGACACGAAAAAAGTGAACGCCTACGTCACCGGATTCATGGGGTCGAAACGGATTGTCCTTTGGGATAATACCATCAATAAGCTCAACGAAAAGGAACTCCTCTTCGTTATGGCACACGAGATGGGGCACTACGTGCTCGGCCACGTCTGGAAACTCATTGTCTTCATCTCGCTGATCAGTCTTCTGACACTCTACCTCGCCTACCGGGCGGCCGGTGCATTCGTCAAGCGGTTCAGACAGCGATTCGGTTTCGACCGGCTTTCGGATATCGCGTCGCTCCCGCTCATTCTCCTGCTTATTAATTTCTTCGGATTTCTCATCACGCCGTTTGCCAACTGGTATTCCCGTTCCATCGAGCACGAAGCTGACCGGTTCGGCCTTGAAATTACCCGGAGCAGCCACGATGCTGCGACGGCGTTCGTGAAGCTCCAGATGGAGAACCTCAGCGTTCCCCGGCCGGGCACGATGTACACTCTGTGGCGAGCGGACCATCCCGTTCTCGGAGACCGGATTGATTTTGCGAATGAATATAAACCATGGGAAAAGGGTGAACCTCTCATGTACGGCGAATACTTCAAGCCGTAGCCTTTCCACTGGAAAATAATCAGCCCTGTTCAACCGGCGGATCGGCTCTATTGTGACAAGAGTATTCCATCCACGACAACCCATACTCTGAACTTTGCGATGACATCATAAGGAATCAATCATGTCGCATTCCCGAACATCCGTCTCTTCGTTCGTGTTTCTACTGCTGCTGATGACGTGTTCCCCCGTTCACGCATATCTGTTTTCCCAAACAAGCGGAAGTGGATCACGAGATGAAATTCGCGGTGTCTGGCTTTCTCCGGGATACTTTGGTGCGGACAGGAACAACGCGATTTCTCAGATGCAGATCACGTTGGATGAGTATGTGAAAGCCGGCATCAATACCCTCATGGTGATGGTAAAATCAACGTCCGGACTCGTTTACTACAATAGCCGGATTGCTCCGAGAGACACAGCCTGGAACTGGGACTTCTTCGGGGCGATTCTGGAAGAAGCTCAAAAGCGGCACATGGTCGTCCATCCCTGGTTCTGCGTTTTTACGGAAAGCGGAATGTACGGAGAGGTGCGGCAGCATCCGGAGTGGCTCATCCGGAGCCGGAAATCCGAGCTCGTGGGCGTCGTCAATCCGGCTCTCCCGGAAGTTCGCCGGTACGAGATAAGCCTGATGACCGAGCTGGCACACCTGTACCCGGTCGACTGGATACATCTTGATTATATCCGTTATCCCTGCGAGCCAACGGAAAACTATTACAGTTTCGACCCTCAAACACGGGCGCGATTCAAAGAGTATTCGGGGGAGGATCCGCTGAGTATCAAGGCCATGGACTCTGGAAACATCCTCTGGAACGAATGGATTAAATGGAACGGACGACAGGTTGAACAGTTTGTACACGAGCTGAAGGAGGCATTAAAGAAAGAGAACCGTTCGGTCAGAATTTCGGCCGCAGTTTTTCCAGACGCAGACAACGCAAAGGTATTGATCGGTCAGGACTGGGAGCAGTGGGCAAAGGATAGCTTGATCGATATGATCTGTCCGATGTTGTATACCAACAATGCGGGATTCTTCGAGCAATATGGGCGGCATGCCGTCAGTATTGCGCAAGGACGCTGTCAGGTGTGTCTCGGGGTTGGCGTCGGCACTTCGCACAATCAGAATACGCCCGAGGGTGTTTTGCAGCAGGTCGTAATCAGTAGAAGCTTGAAAGCAAACGGGGTCATATTTTTCTCCGCATCAAGCCTCAAACATGAATTTCTTCAAGCTCTGGAAACCGACCGTTGATCATGTATGATTCAAAATATAATTGATAAAAGATCATGAAAACTAACATCAAAGAACAATCCTTGCCGTGGATAGCGGCAGCGCTTTTCTTTTTCCTTCAATGCGCCCTTAACGCGCAGGTCGGAGACACACTTCTTCTGCGGGAAGGTCTGGCGCTTCCGTTGCCTACAGGCTACCTGGAGACATTTGTAGTTTCCAATCCTGTTGAGGCAAATCTGGTTCTGGGAAAATGGAAGGCACCGAAGCTACACGAAAAAGTCACGTTCCGGGATGCGGTGGAGAAAGAATGGCAATCCATCAAGGCTGATGAGAAAGGATGGTTTGAGGATTCCGTTCTGAGCGGCTGCTATGTGTATTTTTCCGTTGAGATGAAAATGAAAACCGTCATGCTGCTGCAGGCAATGGGAGACGAGATGGTGTATGTCAATGAAGTGCCCCGCTCGGGAAATCCTTACGGGTTAAGCGATGTGCTGGAGTCCTGGCAGCCGGGCTTCGATTATTCCTGGCTTCCAGTCCAACTCGAACGGGGAAAGAATGAGTTTCTTTTCCGATGCTCTCGCGGAAGGCTGAAAGTGAAGTTGTGTTCCCCCCGGCAGCCGATAATGTTTAATCCAAGAGATATTACCATTCCGGACTTTGTCGCCGGTGAAAAGATCGATACGTGGGGGGCGATTGTCGTCGTCAACTCGACAAATGACCCGCTGAAGCAAGTGTTCATAAACGCATCGATTGGAAATGCCGAAGGCGGTTGGATTCCCGTTCCTCTCATCCAGCCGCTAAGCGTGAGAAAAGTGAAGTTTCATTTGTTAAGCGCGGCGATCAACGAGAAATCAAAGTTAGGTGTGAAGGTATCGCTCTTCCAAAAGATCCGGGGCGCGATGAGTACAGTCGATACGATTTCAATCCCGTTTCGTGTCGTCGGTCGGGAGGAAAACCGGAAAGAGACATTCATCAGCGGGATAGATGGGAGCATCCAATATTACGCGATCAATCCGGCCATAGGATACAGCAAGGAGTCGCCTGCGGCATTGTTTCTCTCGTTGCACGGCGCTTCCGTTGAGGCGATTAATCAATCGGCTTCGTACTATCCCAAGACATGGGGACACATCGTCGCGCCGACGAACAGACGACCGTATGGATTCAACTGGGAAGACTGGGGGCGCCTCGACGCTCTGGAGGCGATGGATGCTGTCGGAAGCCGGTATGCTATCGATGAGAACAGAATCTATCTAACCGGCCATTCCATGGGCGGGCACGGAGTGTGGCATGTCGGCGCAATGTTTCCGGACAAGTTTGCCGCCATCGGACCGAGTGCAGGCTGGATAAGTTTCTGGACGTATAGGTTCCGCGGTCAGAATATTGTCGATAGCTCGGAGATTCGCAGGATGATCAGGAGGTCGACCACGCCAAGCGAAACGTTCCAGTACATTGACAATTACAAACAGCTCGGCGTCTATGTCCTGCAGGGTTCGGTGGACGACAACGTACCGCCCGATGAAGCGCGTTCGATTGTGGAACATCTGAAAGGATCGCACAAGGACTTCATCTATGACGAAGAACCAGGAATGGGGCACTGGTGGGACAAGTCCGACGAGCCGGGTGCCGATTGTGTTGACTGGGCTCCGATGTTTGATTTCTTTGCACGCCACGCGAGACCGGGGAAAGAACGAATCCGCGAAATCAATTTCCTCACGTCGAATCCCGGCGTCTCTTCAAAGAACAACTGGGTTACCATCGACGCCCAGGTTGAACAACTCAAGATGAGCTCCGTCGACATTCGGTTTGACCCGGGATTGAAGCGGTTTGTCGGCACGACGAAGAATGTCGCGCGAATGGCGCTCGACCTCGATATCATCCGCTCCAGTGATACCGTGTCCGTCATGCTGGATAGTCAGAAATTGAGCGGCATACGGTTAACCTCCGGTCAACAACGGCTGTGGATTGAGCTGGACGATGGGAAATGGTCGGTGAGCCGGGAACCATCGCCGGACCTCAAGAATGCCCGCCGCTATGGAACCTTCAAGGACGTCTTCCGCAACAACATGGTCTTCGTCTTCGGTACAAAGGGTTCAAGGGAGGAAAATGCATGGTCGTTCAGCAAGGCACGCTGCGATGCGGAAAAATTCTGGTATCAGGGGAACGGCTCCATTGATGTTGTCGCCGATGTTGATTTCAATCCCTCCGAATACCCGGACCGGAACGTCATCCTCTTTGGCAACAAAAATACGAACGCGGCATGGAATGATCTGTTATCCGGGAGCCCGGTGCAGGTCGGAGACGGCTTCGTGAAAATCGATAAACAGAAATTCTCCGGAGACGACATCACCTGTCTGTTCGTGCGGCCGAAAGCCGGAAGTGAGACGGCAAGCGTCGGAGTCATAGCGGGAACCGGGATAGTGGGAATGAGGATGAACAATCGCCTGCCGTATCTCAGCCCCGGGTTCGGCCTGCCCGATTGTACTGTTTTGAACGCAGAAGTCCTGATGAAAGGAGATGAAGGTGTTCTCATGACCGGCTTCTTTGGACTCGATTGGAGTGTCGAACATGGTGAGTTCGTGCGCTCACGATGAGTGCCGGGACTCATCCCCGGGGAGTGCGTCGTTGAAAACTGTGCGTCACATTTTCCCGATTCTCATCGTTTCCATCATCGCTTATTCTCCAGGGGTTGCCCAGCTTCATGGTGGGAGGAATTTACAGCGCGAGAACGCTCTTGTACAGGCTGAGACCCAAGGATACCAGAATCTTTATCGTGCGTACAGTGTGAAAAGCTCGGCAAGCGTCTGGTTCGATGCGACCTACTATGGTTTGAACCTGCGCATTGCGACGTCGCCATTCTATTTGTCGGGAACTGTCACCATCCGGGGAACGTGCCTGCAGGATGGCCCCCAACTCCTGAGTCTTGACCTCACGAATACCATGCATATTGATTCCGTGGAAGTCAACGGCAGGCCGGCCACATTTTATCAGCAGCCGTCATCTTTCACCGTCTCACTCGATTCCGGCTACCATGCCGGAGACGTCATCACCATGAGCGTATTGTACGGAGGAATTCCTCAGGCGACGGGGCTGGGCAGTTTCGTTCTGGATTCACATTCTGGAACACCGTGGATTTGGTCGCTGAGCGAGCCCTACGGTGCACGGGATTGGTGGCCCTGCAGGGACGAGCCCGGCGACAAAGCCGATTCGGTTGACGTTATCGTGACCGCCGATTCTTCATATAAAGTTGGGTCAAACGGCAGTCTTGTCTCAATTGTAACGAACCCGGACGGGACGAAAACAACTCACTGGAAGGAACTCTATCCTATCGCGACATACCTTGTGTCGGTCGCGATTACGAATTTCGCTCAGTTTTCGAATTGGTTTCACTATTCTCCTACGGATTCTCTCGAAGTGCTGAATTATGTGCTGCCCGAAAGTCTGTCTTCGGCCCAAATGCAGCTTCCACGGGTGGTCGACGGGCTGGGAATCTTCTCCGCGTTGTTTGGCCTCTACCCGTTTGTCAAAGAAAAGTACGGGCATTCCGAATTCGGGACCGGAGCAATGGAACATCAAACGATGACCTCCACATCGACGTTCAACGAAGACGTCATTATCCATGAGTTGGCGCATCAATGGTTTGGCGACATGATCACCTGTGCCAGCTGGTCTCATCTCTGGTTGAATGAGGGATTTGCGACGTATTGCACCGCGCTGTACCACGAAATGAAATATGGCCCAGGATCATATTTCAATTTCATAAACCCGGAAATGGACCTGGCAAAAACGGCGGTGGGCTCCGTGTTCGCGATGGATACAAGCGACGTTCGCCAGTTGTTTAACAGTGCGCGCGTATATTCGAAGGGGGCTTCCGTCCTGCACATGCTCCGGCATGTGTTGGGGGACAGCGTTTTCTTCCGCTCGATGCGTGCGTATGCGAACCGACCGTCGCTGAGGTTCCGGTCGGCGACCACCGCTAACCTTCAAGCTGTCTTTGAAGAAACAAGCGGAAAGGATCTAGGTTACTTCTTCGACGAATGGATTTATGGTGAAAGCTATCCGCACTATTTATATTCATGGGATGTAAAGGACTCATCCGGGATGAAACGTGTGACGGTCACCGTTAATCAGTCGACCGGCACTACGAATCCATCATCTTTCATCATGCCCATTGACTTCAAGATCATCGGTGGTCCCTGGGACTCGACGGTTACGGTGGTCGATAGTCTGCCGGTGCAAGTTTTCTCATTTGCTACACGCCAGCCGGTCGATTCGGTGCAGTTTGACCCCGGTGATTGGATTCTCAAGTCCCTCATTGAAGTTCCAGCCGTCCCCGTACCATCCGAATTTGTACTATCCCAGAACTATCCGAATCCATTTAATTCATCGACAACCATCGGGTATACGTTACCACTTCGTGCAAACGTACGGCTGAGTATTTTCAACGTGCTTGGTGAAAGGGTCGCGGTGCTGGAGAGCGGGACGCAGTTCCGGGGGCCGCATGTCTCACAATGGAATCCCGACGATTTCGCGAGCGGCATCTACTTTTATGAGCTGAAAGCGGTGAGCACTGAGAGCCCCGCAACGACGTTTACGCATGTCCGGAAAATGTTGCTGATCAAGTGACCATGGAGGCTGCGTTCCGGGGAATCGACGCGTCGGAGACTTTCGGTCGATTGGTTCGATCAAGAGTTTTCTGTTCAGAATGACTGCAAGGTTATGATCCTATTTTTGTTCGCCAAGTAGAAGGATATATCCTGAACCGGGTTTTCGGATTTTTGAAGTGTAAAATTAGAATTTCAGCGACAGTACCGTCTGCTCGTTTGGTTTTGAATGGACGGTGATGGTGCCCCGGTGGAGCCGCATGATCTGCTGGCAGAGGCTCAAGCCGATGCCCGTCCCGTTCTTCTTGGTGGTGAAGAATGGTATGAATATCTTATCCTGAACTTCATCGAGTATCCCCGGCCCGTTGTCGATTACCCGGACAACGACCCTTCCCCGCGCATCCATGGAAGCCCGCATTTCGATTCTCGGACTCATGTGACCCTCAAGCGCCTGCATGGAATTGACGATCAAATTGATCAGCACCTGCTCGATCAACTCGGGGTCGGCCGTCAGTTCGAGCGTCTCCGGCTCGGCCGCTGATGCGAAGCTGATCGACTTTTCGCCCAGTTGCGGACTCATGAGGCGGCTGACCCTCTCAAAAAGAGATGCCGCTGTGAATATCTGGAAGTTCGGTTTTGGTATCCGTGTGAGTTTGCGGTAGGATTCGACAAAATGCAGCAGCCCCTGGCTGCGGTTTTCGATCGTTTGAACGGCGCTCCTGACGTCCCCGATGGTTTCAGAATCGATTTTCTCCGGGCTTCCGTCTATGCCTGTCTTTGGCATGAGCATCTCGTTCGCAGTGGAAGCCAGGGACGAGATCGGAGTGATCGAGTTCATTATTTCATGCGTAAGCACCCGTATCAGTCTCTGCCACGCCTCCATTTCCTTTTCTTCGAGTTCACTCTGGATATTCTGGATCGACACGAGTGTGTATTTGTGTTCCCTCATGATGAATTCGGTCGCCTGGATGACGTAGTGCAGCAGGTCCTCGTTGTCCCTGACCCTGACGAGCACCTTTTCGCCGGGCCGCAGCCGCAGCAGCGCTTCAACCAGCTCCTTGCTGAACGGTTCCAGCGATCTGATGTTCTTCAAGTGGGTGACCCTGAGAAGGCGCTTTGCCGCGGTATTGATCAGCTCGACCTCTCCGTTTTTCTGGAAGGAAAGCAGCCCGGTCCCCACATGCTGCACGACAGTCTGGAGGTAGCGGTAGTGCTCTTCCGTTTCGGCCCTCGTCTGGCGAAATTTGCTGAGCACTGCGTTGAACGCGGTTTTCAACTGGCTGAACGATTTGCCCATTCCGGCGCCCGTGAATGTCTGTGAAAAGTCCTCGTGTTTCACCGCTTCCAAAAACCGTGTTAGGTCCCGGTTCGTCTTTCCTACATATCCGATGAGGGAATAAACTTCGTAGAGAATGGCTGCCCCCGCGATGATTACGAGAGGCATCGGTGAATTCTGAAATAGCAGATAGAAGAGAAGCAGGTTCGTTGCGGCGAGTACAAGCACCCTGACTGTGCACTGGATTTTGAAGTTCCTATAGCCCATACCGTTCCATTCGGCGGTAAAGCGATGTCCGGGTCAGGCCCAGTTCTTTGGCCGCTTTGCTAACGTTCCCGCGATGTTTCTCGATGGCTTTCCCGATGAGCAGTTTTTCGGCCTCTTCCAAGTTATAGGTCTCGAAAGTGATGCCTCCGGTCGCTGCTTCAGCCGAGCCGAGAGAGAAATCGGAAGGCTGCAGTGCCGGCGATTCACCCAGGATGACGGCCCGCTCGATCGTGTGCTGCAGTTCCCGGATGTTCCCGGGCCAGTGGTAGTGCTCCAGTTTGCGGAGCGCCGCCTGGCTTATCTGTTTCTGCTGCACCTGGTACTTTTTACAGAATATCTTCAGGAAATGATCTGCCAGCAGAGGGATGTCCTCTGACCGTTCGCGCAGGGGCGG
The DNA here is from genome assembly GCA_049515655.1 of Bacteroidota bacterium. Classification (GTDB taxonomy): domain Bacteria; phylum Bacteroidota; class Ignavibacteria; order UBA10030; family SZUA-254; genus JBEKTW01. The sequence continues at coordinate 78,241 of JBEKTW010000013.1, read as the reverse complement.
CAGATGGATCTCTATCGTGTTGATGCGGTAGAGGAGGTCTTGCCGGAATTGTTTCTGGGCCACCATCTCATGGATGGACATGTTCGTCGCACAGATCAGGCGGATGTCGATGGATATAGGTTTGTTGGATCCGAGCCGTGTCACCTCCCGGCCTTCCAGCGCTGTAAGGATTTTCGCCTGAAGCGTCAGCGGCAGGTTGCAGATCTCGTCCAGGAAGAGCGTTCCGCCGGAGGCGATCTCGAACCGGCCTGGACGGTCGTCCTTCGCGTCCGTGAACGCCCCCCTCACGTGGCCGAACAGCTCGCCCTCGAAAAGTGTTTCGCTGATTGCACCCATATCGACGGAGATGAAAACGTCGTCCGCACGGTTTGACTGCCGGTGCAGTTCCCGCGCGACCAGTTCCTTACCTGTCCCATTCCCGCCGAGTATGAGAACGTTCGCATCTGTCCTGGCGACTTTCTGAATGGATGCAAAAACTGCCTGCATCGCTGGGCACTTTCCGATAAATCTCTGGAACGGCTGGTCGAGGTCGGCACTCAGCTGTTTCTGCTTCATGCGGAGGCTGTCCGCCTCGAGCCGCGACCGGCGGAGGTTCAGTGCGGCGGAAATCGTGGCTAAAAGCTTCTCGTTATGCCACGGTTTCAGTACAAAATCCATCGCTCCTTCCTTCATCGCCCTCACTGCCATACCGACGTCACCGTAAGCCGTGATAAGTACAACCACCGCTGAAGGATCGATCTCCAGAATCCTTTTCAGCCACTGGAATCCTTCCTGTCCGCTTGTGGCGTCGCGGGTGAAGTTCATGTCTAGCAGGACGACGTCGTACAGTCCGTTCTGAAGCAGAGCCGGGATCATCGCGGGGTTCTTCTCGGTGTGCACCGCCGCGACGTGCTTCTTCAGGAACAGACGAGCGGCCTGCAGCACGTCCTCGTCGTCGTCGACGACAAGGATGTAACCGGAGTTCTTTTTCATAAGTTTGTCATACTGGAATGGCTTCTGAGAATACTGATATTTCCCCGTCATAGGGAAACATTTTCCATGCCATACACGAATACTGGTAATAGATAAAAATAAACTTCTTTTCGCCCAATATCAAAAATGACAGACCGTTCGTTTCCGGACAATGTGTGTATCGCAGGCGGACATTGCCATGCCGTTCCCAGGGTTTTTCCTCCAGAAAGGGCGAAAATGGCCGTGGCATATCATTTGGAGTAATAAGGGCAATATCACTTACGGGTTTGACGATGGAATCTATGGACAGAAAGATCGAGAAGAAGAAATGGACGCCGAAGAAGATTATGTACTCCGCGGCCACGGCGGCGTTCGCGATCTTCGTGATCTACCTGATCTTCTTCGCCGACAAGAGCGCGAAACTGAATGTCGAGAAGGAGCGTATTACCATATCGACGGTGCGGTACGGCCCCTTCCAGGAATTCATCCCAGTGATCGGCATGGTACAGCCGATACGTACGTTTTTTCTTGACGTTACGGAAGGCGGGAATGTCATGAAGAAGTTCCTCGAAGAGGGCGCGTTCGTAAAGGTCGGTGATCCGATCGTGAAGTTCGACAACCCCGAGCTCCGCCTCAGCATCATCTACAACGAGGCGAACGTGTTCCAGCAGATCAACGCCCTGCGCTCGACCCGATTGTCGTTCGAGCAAAGCAAGCTCGCTCTTCAGAGCCAGCTGCTGGATGCCGAGTACAAGCTTCTCAACCAGACGAGGGTCCATGAGGTGAACAAGGCGCTGTATGCCAAGGGACTGATACCGGACAACGACTTCAAGGCGAGCGAGGACCAGTACAACCTGTTGGTCGGCATGAAAGAGCTGGCCATGAAATCGTACGAGCAGGATTCCATCTTCCGCAAAGAGGAAATAGCTCAGCTGGAACGGTCGGTCGAGCAGCTCCAGTCGAACCTGAAGATCACTCAGCAACAGCTGGAAGGCCTCACCGTCCGTGCTCCAATCAAGGGACAGCTGACCTCTCTAAAAGCGGAGGTCGGCAAGTCGGTCAGCCGCGGGGTGAACCTGGGCCAGATTGACGACATCGATTCGTTCAAGGTCCGCGTTGAAATCGACGAACATTACATCGACCGTGTGAATGCCAGGCAAATGGGCGGTTTCAGCTTCAGCGACAGGGATTACCTATGCAGGATCAAGACCGTATACCCGGAGGTTACCAGCGGGAAGTTCTATGTGGACATGCTGTTCCAGGGCAAGATGCCGGATGGCATACGCCGCGGGCAGACGCTCCACATCAACTTGAACCTCAGCGAGCAGAAGCAAGCGCTTGTAGTGGACCGCGGCGGTTTCTATCAGAAGACGGGCGGCCAGTGGATCTTTGTTGTAGATCCCCCGGGCACCTTCGCCGTCAAAAGACTGATCCGCCTCGGCCTGCAGAACGCGCAGGTGTTCGAGGTGCTCGAAGGTCTTAAGGAAGGCGAGCAGGTCGTTACCTCGTCCTACGATAACTACGGCGACGTAGACAAGCTTATTCTGAAATGATGGAAAATTAGATTTGAATATTTAAGATTCCCCGCAGCAAGCTGTGGAGAGTACGCTCTGCCTTTTAAAATCTTACACATATACGAGGAGTACAGTGATGCTAAAAACAAGGAACCTGAAAAAGATCTATACAACCGAGGAAGTTGAAACGACCGCCCTCAATAACGTGAATTTTGAGGTCAACGAGGGTGAGTTCGTCTCCATCATGGGGCCTTCCGGCTGCGGCAAATCGACGCTCCTGAATATTCTCGGCATGCTCGATAATCCGACCGGGGGGGAGTATCATTTTCTCGATCACGAAGTATCAAAGTACACCGAGCGCCAGCGGGCCAACCTCCGGAAGGCGAATATCGGGTTTGTGTTCCAGAGTTTCAACCTGATCGACGAACTGACCGTTTACGAGAATGTAGAGCTGCCGCTGCTGTACCTCGGGTATTCCATGGCCGACCGGAAGACGCGTGTCGAGGAGGCGCTTGAAAAGATGCAGATTATGCACCGCAGGAATCACTTTCCGCAGCAGTTGTCCGGCGGTCAGCAGCAGCGCGTCGCGGTGGCGCGTGCGGTGGTCGCCCGGCCCAAGCTGATCCTCGCTGACGAGCCGACGGGAAACCTTGATTCCGCGAACGGTGACGAGGTCATGAAGATCCTGGCACAACTCCATGAAGGTGGTACGGCGATTGTCATGGTCACACACTCGCCGACCTACGCCGAATACGGCCAGCGGGTCGTGCACCTGTTCGACGGGCATATTGTAACCGAGAACATCAAGGAATCGTTCCGTGTCTGACCAGTCGGATGCCCGGAAGTTCTGATTTTAAAAGTGTTGAAATCGTAACCGATGATAGCGTGATATCAAAGGGTCTGGCTTCCATGAAAAACGTCCTCGCAGCCGTGATAATCTCCGGGTTGTTGTTCCCCGGAGCCCTCGTGTTCTGTCAGTCCCATAACATGCTGAAGGATTTTCTCCCCGATCTCGGGTTCATCGACATGAGCGCATTGTATTTAATCGGGTTTGCGTCGGGTATTGTCGCGACCGTTCTTACGCTGAGGATAAGAAAACCGGAGCGTGAAGAGGGAAGTAAGGAGTGATTATTTTTAAGGGGATGGGGATATGGTAAAGAATTATTTCCTGGTCACCCTGAGGATCATCCGCAGGAATCTATTTTTCTCTTTCATCAATATCCTGGGCCTCGGGGCCGGCATCGCCGTCTGCCTGATGATGCTGCTCTATGTCATCAACGAATACGGCTACGAGGATTTCCACAAAAACAAAAAGAACATCTACAGAGTATCGCTGGAAGGCAAAGACACAGGGGGCCGGATGGTATTCGTGCCGCCCGCACTTGCCCCCGCGCTGAACGAAAACCTCGCGGAAGTGGCCGCTACTGCCAGGATCCAAATGGATTATGACGCGAAGTTCTCTGTGAACGGCGCCGAACCCGTCAATGAAGAGAATGTGTTCTTTGCCGACGGATCCCTCTTTGAAATATTCTCATTTGACTTCCTCCGCGGAAACCCCGCCTCTGCCCTGAGCCAGCCGTATGCTGTGGTCCTCGACGAGACGAGCGCCCGGAAATACTTCGGCGGCGCCGACCCGCTGAACCGTGCATTAAAGTACAACGGTGTTCTGCTCAACGTAACCGGCATTATAAAAGACGTCCCTCAGAACACGCACTTCCGCCCGCGGATACTCATTTCCTACCCGACGGTTGCGGCGATGGGGAAATACCCGGAGAGCCCCTGGACGCAGTGGGGGGACGACTTCACATACGTTCTACTGAAAGAGAATGCCTCTCCCGCAGGACTTGAGGGAAAATTGAACGTTTTGTTGAAGCAGAACATGGGTGAACAGTTTGCTTCCAGAATAAAATTCATTTTATGTCCCTTATCGGGGATCCATTGGGATAACGACCTTCGAGGCGATATCGGCCCGAAAGGGAACAGGATGTATGCGCACATCTTCCTTTTTGCGGCGCTGCTCGTTCTCCTGATCGCCTGTTTTAACTTCATGAACCTTTCCACCTCGCGCTACCTTGACAGGGTAAAAGAAGTGGGGATCAGAAAGGTCATCGGCGCTACACGGGCTCAGTTGATCGTGCAGTTCCTCCTGGAGTCGCTGGTCGTGACCTTCCTCTCGCTGATCGTCGGATTCCTGCTCCTTCAATTGTTTGCTCCGCGGCTGTACGATTATCTGGAAGTGAAGAATCTCGGTCTGTCTTCAGTCGTCGGTCCCCTTGTCATGCTGATGGCCGCGGTGCTTATCGTCGTTGGCGTGCTGTCGGGAAGCTATCCGGCGCTGTTCCTGTCGCGCTTTACTCCGGCAGAATCGGTGAAGAAGAAATTTCTCCTGACCGGAGGGTCGTTCAGCTTCCGTCAGGTTTCGATGGTGCTTCAGTTCGCGATATCCGGCTTTCTGATATTCGCCACCCTGGTCGTGATAAAACAGTTTGATTACATGAAAAAGCGGGACATCGGCATGGGAAAGAACGATGTCGTCATCGTAAGGGCCGGGAGCCCGCAGGATATCGCTCTCTATGAAGTGTTCAGGAACGAGCTCCTGAAGAGCCCGGACATCGTTTCCGTCAGCGGCGCCTACACGGTCCCCGGCGTCAACAGCCGGTTCAACATGGGCATCCGGCAAAAGGGTGATGCCGCTGCGAACAGTATTCAGATGCAGGCCCTGCCGGTGGATTATGACTTCGTGAATTTGCTGGGACTGAAGCTCGTACTCGGAAGGAATCTTTCGAGAGAGTTCCCTTCGGATTCCGCTTCCAGCGTCCTCGTCAATCAGACCGCCGCCGGTCTGCTGGGTGGGGGGAACCCGGTCGGCAGGCAGCTGCTCATGCCGGGGAGGACGGAAGCGAACATTATAGGGGTGATAGAAGATTTCAACGTTCAGTCGCTCCAGCGAAAGATCGCCCCGTGTGTGCTTTTCATCAGCCCCCGGTTCTATAACGTGGACATGATCAGGATCAACGGTGCCGCCGCGGGGCCTGCGTTGAACCACATCCGGGAGACCTGGAAAAAAGTATTCCCGAACAGCGAATTGAACCTTCAGTTCATGAGCGAAGCATCCGGAAAAAACTACAGGGTGGAGGAAAAAACAAGTGCACTTATGTCGATTTTTGCCCTCCTGGCGATTTTCGTGTCGTGCATCGGACTACTGGGGTACATCTCGTATCTCGCGAATAGAAAAACAAAAGAGATCGGGATCCGAAAAGTGGTCGGTGCCACGGTCGGGAATATCCTTTTCCTGATGACGCGTCAGCTGGTTGTCTGGATCGTCCTTTCGTTCATAATCGCGCTGCCCTTCGCGTATTATCTTTCGCTGAAGTGGCTCGACAATTTCGCATACCGGACCGACATCGGCTTCTGGCTGTTTCTTGAAACGATTCTCATCTCGGTGTTTATTTCCTGTCTGACCGTTCTCGTCCGGACCATGAAAGCTGCTCTCTTAAATCCCGTTCAAAGCCTGCGGTACGAATGATTGGAAGTCAGATCATGTTCAGAAACTATATAAAGATCGCATTCAGGAATCTCAGGAGACAAAAACAGTATTCCTTCATAAACATCGGAGGTCTGGCAATCGGCCTTGCGTGCTGTATTCTCATTCTCCTGTGGGTGCAGGACGAGCTCAGTTTCGACCGGCAGAACGAATATAGCGATCGCATCTACAGGATCGAACGCCATTTTCTCGGGTCCGACGGCGCGACTGTGGGGGCTTTTTGCTCGCTGGCTCCCTCCTTCACTCCTTTTCTGAAAGCGGATTTCCCCGAGATTGAAAAGATTGCCCGCTTCACCGAAATGTCGCGCACGCTCGTCAATTATGAGAATAAGAACTTCTATGAGGACCGTTTCTGCTTCGCCGAGGATGAACTCTTCGATATTCTCTCGATCCGGTTCCTCCGGGGGGATCCGGGAAGCGCTATCAGGGATCCTAATACGGTCGTCATTTCGGAGTCCATGGCCGGAAAATATTTCGGCAGCGAAAACCCGGTGGGTAAAAGACTGAAGATCGACGGCACCGATTTTTATCAGGTCACGGGCGTCTTCAAGGACATGCCCAGGAATTCACACCTGCACTTTGATTTTCTCGGCTCTCTCATCACGCTCAAGGGAATGCAGAGCATCAACGGAGACGATTTCTTCTTCGGAACACGGAATTTTTCGGATAACGTCACCTATACATACATCCGTCTGGCGAAGGACGCCGACCCGGGCGCTCTCTCTGGCCGTCTTCCCGGTTTCCTCGACAGGCATCTTGAAGTCGAGAAGGATAATTCGGGCAGCGTCGTTCGCCCCAGCAGGTACAATAAGCTCTTTCTTCGCAAGGTTACCGACATCCACCTGACCTCAAATACGAGGAATGAGCTCGAGCCGAACGGCGATATGAAATATGTGACCCTGTTCTCGCTCGTCGCCGTTGTTATCCTGATCATTGCCTGTGTCAACTTTGTGAACCTCGCCACCGCACGGGCCGCCCGCCGCGCGCGCGAGGTGGGCCTCAGAAAGACTGTCGGTGCGAACCGGTCCATGCTGGTGGCGCAGTTTCTTCTCGAATCTGTCCTTGTCACGCTCTCTGCGCTGGCGGCAGCGGTCGTTTGTTCGGCCGCCGTCCTGCCGTATCTCAGCGTGTTCGCCGGCAGGGAAATGACCATCGGTGCCCTGGCGCAGCCTTCCGGCATCGCGATGCTCGCCGGTGTGTTCTTTTTTACGGTCGTTGTCTCGGGCTTGTATCCTGCGGTGTATCTTGCGCGTTTCCAGCCGGCTTACATTCTTCGCGGCGAGCTTACCCGGGGAACGGGGGGAAGCCGGTTCCGGACGGCTCTGGTCGTTATTCAGTTTGCCATCTCGGTCGTCCTCATCATCAGTGTGGGTGTACTGAGCCGCCAGATGCATTTTTTGCAGAACGCAGACCTCGGTTTCGATAAGGAAAACATTGTGCTGCTTCCCGCAGATAATATGCTTCTGCAGCACTGGAGCGCGGTCAAACAGAGTCTCCTCGGCAGCCCCTCGGTTGTGTCCGTTACGCTGTCAAAGCGCGCCCCGGCAGGCCGGCTGATGGATGCTCCGGGATTCACAGCGGTTGTGAACGGAAGAAAACTCGAGAATCCTTTCTCTATGCCGCACAACAGGGTGGATTTTGACTTTTTCAGGACCTACGGGATGAAGATCGTCGCCGGGCGCGATTTTTCTACGGAGTACCGGACAGACTCAACCGAGGCGCTCATCCTGAACGAGACCGCGGTTAAACAACTGGGGCTCTCCAGCCCCGTGGATGCGATCGGAATACCGTTCACGGTCCCGGACAGACCCCCCGGGAAGGTCGTCGGCGTGGTCGCCGACTTCAATTACGAATCCATGCACCATAAGATCGTGCCGATGATCACCTACATCGCCCCCGGGGAAGCGAACACCCTTGCCATCCGCCTCGCACCGGGGAATCCGAAGGACGCGATCGGCCATATCCGCGCTGTGTGGGAAAGGGCGGTTCCGGGGTCTCCGTTCGATCCTGAATTTATGAATGAACGGCTGAACGCTCTCTACCGCAACGAAGAGCGGATGATGGATATGTTCGGCTATTTCAGCGTGCTGGCGATATTCATCGCATCGCTGGGGCTGTTCGGGCTGGCTTCCTTCACAACCGAGCAGCGGACAAAGGAGATCGGCGTCCGGAAAGTGCTTGGCGCTTCGATACCAAGCATCGTTATGATGCTCTCGAAACAATTCACAAAATGGGTACTGATTGCGAACGTCATCGCATGGCCCGTTGCGTATTACCTCATGAACATGTGGCTTCAAAACTTTGCATACCGGGTCTCCGTGGGGTTATGGGTGTTTGTCCTGACAGGAAGCGTCTCTCTCGGTATCGCGTTGCTCACCGTCAGTTATCAGTCCGTGAAAGCCGCCCGGGCAAACCCGGTGGAAAGCTTGAAATATGAGTAAACGCTTTTCGTGCAGTGGAAGCAATGATGTGCCCGATGCCCCGAAATAGCTGTTGGGCTCTCAAAATATAAACAGGAATTGAGCCGTGATCTCGAATTACATTAAGTCCGCTTACAGGAATTTAATGAGGTCGAAGAGCTATACCCTCATCAACCTGACAGGTTTGGCGATCGGACTTACCGCCGTCATCCTGATATTTCTTTATCTGAAATTTCAGTTCAGTTACGATGATTTTCAAAAAAAATCGGACAACCTGTTCAGGATCTCTGTCGTATTCGAGAGGAAGGGGATCCAGGAGGGGGAGGATCACGTGTTCGTTCCTCCCATCGGGCCCGCGATGCTCAGGGATTTTCCGGAGGTTAAAAACTATACCCGGATAAGGACGCCGCGCACCGAATATTTCCTCCATGATGATCTCCCGGTCAGAATTGACTTGGTTGCCTGTGCCGACTCGACGTTTTTTGATCTGTTTTCGTTTCGTTTGCTTGAGGGAGATCCGAAGACCGCTCTTGTCGCTCCCTATTCGATTGTTCTGACAAGAACCGTTGCAGATAAAATATTCGGTCACGCGGATCCGGTCGGCAGTACACTTGCGGACAATAACAACCGGCAATATACCGTTACGGGAATTGTTGAAGATCCTCCGCTGAACTCTCAGATTCAATTCAGCGCTCTTATTTCCTTCGAGTCGCTCTATCAGGATCCGCATAATTATATGGACTGGAACGGGGGAAACCAGTACATAACGTACGTCGAGTTATCCGATGGATCGTTGAAAAAGAACGTTGAATCTAAATTCCCGGATTTCATGTGGAAGTATATAAACAAGGATTTATCCGCGATCGGAATAGTTTTCAAGCCTTACCTGCAGCCCCTGAGGGATGTTCACCTTTACTATGAAGGCGATTCTCAAAACACGCGTACGAACGTGTATGTTTTTTCTGCAGTTGCGGTGTTTATTCTTCTTCTTGCATGCATTAATTTTATCAATCTGAGCACTGCGAGAGCGAACAGGCGAAGCATGGAGGTCGGCATCCGGAAGGTTCTGGGGGCTCATCGCGGAAGCCTGATCAAGCAATTTCTGGCCGAGTCGATGTTATTGAGCGTTATTGCGATGATTGCGGCGCTCCTACTCGTTGAACTATTGATACCCGTGTTCGATCGCCTGGTGAATGAGAAGTTCAGCCTGTTCAGCATGGTGGATTATAAACTTTTCGCAGGGTTGGCGGTGATCATCATTTTTACCGGACTGGTGGCGGGGTTCTACCCCGCTTTCGTCCTGTCATCCTACCAGCCCGTAAAGGTTCTCCGGAAGTCGTTATCGGACTGGCATGGAAAATACTCGCTGCGCGGTTTGCTTGTAATTTTTCAGTTTGCGATATCCATCGGTTTGATCATTAGCACACTATTGATAAACACACAAATCAATTATATCAAGAACAAGCAGCTCGGGTTCGACAAGGAAAATATTCTGATTCTGCCTCTCGCGAACGACCAGTTGAGAAACAGCGCCGAGGCGCTTAAACATGAGTTGTACTCGATCCCCGGTGTAAAAAATGTCACTGCTTCCTCGGAGGTTCCGGGCTACGGCTTCACCAGCAACGGTTACTTCCCCGAAGGGGTGAATTCGCCCATGATGATCAACGTGGTGGACGTGGATGATAACTTTCTTAACACGTTTAATCTGACGCTGGTCGGAGGAAGGAATTTCCGTCAGGGCAGCCAAGCGGATAAAAATGCCTATCTGGTAAATGAAACGCTGGCAAAAACCATGGGCTGGAAAGATCCGCTCGGCAAGTTCATCCAGCGCGACGGCAGGCACGAAGTCATCGGGGTCGTGAAGGATTTTCACTTTGCATCGCTGCATGAAGAGATAAAGCCTTTGATTGTCACAAACATTCCCTGGGGAAATCAATTCAGCGTTCTGTCCGTGAAACTGATCTCCCCGGATCTTTCCCGGACAATGGGAGCGATAGAAAATGTCTGGAAAAAATTCGCTCCGCAGCAGGTGTTTGAATATAACTTTCTTGACGAAGCATTTGATCTTCTGTACAAAGGAGAGCAAAGATTCCGGGAATTATTTCTCTATTTTTCGGTGCTTGCTATAGTGATAGCCCTTCTGGGACTGTTTGGCCTGGCTTCTTTTATAATGGAGCAGAAAACAAAAGAGATCGCGATCCGAAAGATCCACGGGGCGACCGTTCCGGGCATAACGGTGCTCATGGCAGTCCGGTTTGCACGGTGGGTATTGGTTGCGAACGTTCTGGCGTGGCCGGCGGCGTACCTGTTCATAAACCACTGGTTGAATGATTTCGCTTACAGGATAGGGATCGATTTTTGGGTATTCGTTTTTGCCGCGCTCACGACGCTCTCTGTTGCGCTGCTGACGGTCGGTTATCATTCAATAAAAGCCTCGCTGGCAAATCCTGTGGACAGTTTACGGTATGAATAACCACATAATAAGTAAAGGTGCGTCGCACCTACAAGGTGATCTTTAATAAGATATAACAGAAATCCGTAAATGTTCAGGAACTATTTAAAAGTCGCCCTCCGGAACATCCTACGGCACAAAGGTTATTCCTTCATCAACATCTCTGGACTGGCCATCGGCATGGCTTGTTGTATCCTGATCCTTCTGTATGTCCAGCACGAGTTGTCCTTCGACCGGTACCATAAGAACAGCGATCGGATCTACAGGCTGGTTTTGGAGCGAAAGACACCCGAAGGAACCAGTCCGGACATCGCCACACCGCCGCCGCTGGGGCCTGCCCTTGTCAATGATTTTCCACAATGCACCCACGCCGTGCACTTTCTCACAGTGGATAATCCCATACCGCTGGTGGGCCGCGGCGATAAACGTTTCTATGAAAAGCGTTTCTATTTTACAGATCCAAGCGTGTCCGTTGTGTTCACAATACCCTTTGTCCAGGGAGATCCCAAAATCGCCTTACAGAAACCCAATGCGGTCATTATCACGGAAGAGACTGCCCGTAAGTATTTTGGGGAGAAGAATCCCCTAGGGGAAAAGCTCACCTTTAACAACTCCTTTGACCTTGAAGTGACCGGCGTTATACAAAGTCCCCCGTCCAACTCGACGCTGCAGTTCGATTTTCTCGCTTCCTTCTCTACCCTCTACGGCTGGCTGGGAAGGGATTTTGTCGACGACTGGCAGAACAATATGTGCCAAACCTATATCCTCCTTTCAGAGAATTCTTCGGCTGAGGCTCTGGCACGGCAACTGCCCGGTTTTATCGAAAAGTATCTGGGCAAAACCGGTACCCTGAAACGGATCCGCCTTCAGCCGCTGAACCGGATCCACCTGTTCTCTTATCAGGATTATGGCTTGCCGTCTTCAGGAAATATTTACTATGTGTACCTGCTTTCCGGGATCGCCGTTTTCATTCTTCTGATTGCCTGCATCAATTTCATAAACCTGACCACCGCCCGGTCGGCCCTCAGGTCCAAGGAAGTGTCTGTAAGAAAGGTGATCGGAGCCACAAAAAGACAGCTGGTACAGCAGTTCCTGGGGGAAGCGTTGCTCCAGACGGTTGTTGCATCACTGGCGGCTGTCCTGCTCGCCGGGCTCGGAATTCCCTATCTCAACGCGTTCATTGGAAAAGACCCGGCTGGTTACTATGCTCAGAACCCCTGGACGTGGTTCGCTCCGATAGGCATCGTGCTGTTTGCCGGACTTATGTCCGGCAGCTACCCTGCATTTGTCCTTTCCTCTCATGAACCTGTTCAGAGCCTGAAAACCGGCTCGAAGCGAGTACTCTTCAGGAAAGTGTTAGTGGTGGTCCAATTCACACTGACCATCACATTAGTTATTGGGACTTGGATCGTCTACGATCAGCTTAACTTCATGCAGAACAAGCAGATGGGATTTGACAAGGATCAGGTAATGGTCGTTCCGATCCGGGATCAGAACCTTCGTCAGGATCCTGGGCCTTTGAAGAGCCGGATTTTGCAGCAGCCGGGTGTTCTGCAGGTCGGAGCTGCCGCCCTTTTACCCGGCGGGCCGGTCGGAAAGACGCGGTTCCGTGCAGAGGGAACTCCGGACATCGGAACCATGTCCATGTTATGGGTTGACCGGGATTTTATCAAAACCCTGGGGATAAAAATTGTCGCCGGCCGGGATTTTTCAAAAGATTTTATGACAGATGCTTCCGGGGCATTCATCCTTAATGAAGAGGCGGTCAGACAGCTCGGTTGGAGCGTCCCGATGAACGCTCTCGGCAAATCGTTTGAGACGGTGGGTGGTAAGGAGGGAACAATAATCGGGGTGGTAAAGGACTTCAACTTCGTTTCTCTGCATCGAAAGATCGAACCGCTCGTGCTCCATATGTGGCCATGGCTGAATTACGTTTTGATACGCGTGGATGCCGCTCGTTTTCCCGCTGTTCTGGACGGCATAAAGGATGTCTGGCATGAATTCGATCCCGGCAATCCCTTCACGTTCACTTTCCTGAACGACAGCTTTGAGCGGTTCTATCGTTCAGAAAAAAATCTTGGAGAAGTTTCCGGATATTTCACCTTGCTGGCCGTCCTGATTGCCTGCTTGGGCTTGTTCGGTTTGGCGACATTTGCGGCCGAGCAGCGGACAAAGGAAATTGGTGTTCGCAAAGTGCTCGGTGCGACAGCCTCCTCCATTGTGGGAATGATGACCGGGGAGTTCGTCTTATTGGTGTTCATTGCCAACTTGCTCGCCTGGCCGATTGCCTGGTATGCCATAACGAGGTGGCTGCAGAATTACGCATATCGTACGCCGACCAGTTGGTGGATCTTCGTACTGGCAGGGCTCGCCACGGCGGCAGTCGGTCTGCTGGCTGTCAGTTATCAAACCATCAGAGCCGCGTGCGCAAACCCTGTGGACAGTTTGCGTTATGAATGATCTGTATAAAAGGAATCCATAAATGTTCAGCAACTATCTGAAAATTACTCTCCTTTATAGAAGGATTTTCCTATGATAAGAAATTACTTCAAAGTCGCGTTCAGAAATATTCTCCGTCAAAAAGGATATTCGTTCATAAATGTCGTCGGATTATCGCTCGGAATGACATGCTGCCTGCTCATGCTGCTTTGGATTTCCGATGAAATGAGCTTCGATAAATTTCATCAAAACGCCGGGTATCTCTACCGGGTAGAACAGGATCAGCCAACTCCGCAGGGACCGTTCCATGTCAATATCTGTCCGTTTCCGATGGGTCCCGCTCTGAAAGCGGAGATTCCGGAATTCAAAAATGTCTCTCGCTATGCCAAACCGAGGACTTTGCTTTTACGATACGGAGACAAGGTGTTTTTTGAAAATAACGTCGCTGCCGTGGATCCGTCGTTCTTGGAGATGTTCTCCTTCCCGCTTGTCGAGGGAAATGTCTCAACAGCCCTGGACCAGCCGTTCTCGCTGGTGATAACGGAGGAAATTGCGACCAAATATTTTGGGAGTGAAGATCCTCTCGGTAGAACAATAACGGTGAACAACAACTATCCCTGCACAGTAACCGGTGTTATCAGGAATATCCCGCTAAACTCCACCGTCCGACCGTCGATGCTTGTTCCCATGGAAATCATGAGGAGGATCGGCGGATATGTCGATACATGGGGGTCGAACCAGATTGTCACGTGGGTGCAGGTCCAGGACAACAGAAATGTCGCCAGCATTAGCAAAAAGATATTTGATGTCTATTGGAAGAACATCAAGGGACTTATCCAAAACCCATCCGACCTCAAACGCGGTGAGCAGAATCCAGTTCAGTTCACACTGATGAAGCTGTCCGATATTCGCCTGCACAGGCGTTTTGGGTACGGCCAGGGCGGGGGAGGCTACCAGACCGTCATTATCTTTTTCGTAATGGCGTTGTTCATCCTGTTGATCGCCTGTATCAATTTCATGAACCTCGCCACGGCACGGTCGGCGAACCGGGCAAAGGAAGTCGGCCTCCGGAAAACGGTCGGAGCTACACGCGGCAATATCGCCGCGCAGTTTTACGGCGAATCGATCCTCACGACCGCCATCGCGCTGTTCTTCGCGGTGATGTTCGTCGAGCTCCTTCTTCCCGTCTTCAACACCTTGTCGGGGAAACAGCTCTCCACCATGGCGCCTTTCACAATGGGGTTTCTTCCAGTTATGGCCGCCGTGGCATTCATTACCGGAATCATATCGGGAACATACCCTGCGCTATTTTTGTCGAAATTTCATCCTATCCAGGTTCTCCGGGGTACGCCGAGATACGCCGGAAAAGGTTCGCTCTTCCGGAAAATCCTCGTTGTCTTTCAATTCTCCCTCTCCGTCATTCTCATTGCGGGCACGTTCATCCTCTACCGTCAATTGCACTACATGCAGAACAAGAAATTGGGCTATGACAGTAGCTTTTTGATCTATCTTCCGCTGCAGGGCGACACCCCGAACACCTACGGGGCGCTCAAGGACGAGTTGCTGAAAGATCCAAGAATTTTGGGCGTGACCGGCACTCTGCAGACCCCGACATTCATGAGCGCTAACGGTGGTGGCGTAGACTGGGACGGGAAGGACCCGAATTTCAATCCGATGATCGGGTATGGCGTCGTTGATTTCGACTATGTGGAAACGATGAAGATCGAACTAGCCGAAGGGAGGTCGTTCTCAAAAGCATTTGCCACCGATACATCTACTGCGGTGCTGGTGAACGAGGAGGTCGTGAAACTCATGGGCGTTACCTCAGCGGTTGGGAAACGATTTGCGTGGGGCAGTCCCGGGACTATCATCGGCGTCATGAAGAACTATCACTATCAGCCGGTCCAGTTCAACATCGAGCCTCTGGCGGTATTCGTACAACCCCGGCAGGTCAATTTTGCAGTTGTCCGGCTCCAGGCCGGCGATATGAGTGAGTCTCTGGACAGAGTGCGGACGGCCTGGCAACGGGTCAATCCTCTCTATCCGTTCGAATATACATTCTTTGACCAGAATCTCGCCGACACGTTCCAGGATGACAGGCGGATGGCAGCCGTGTTTCAATACGCCGCCCTGTTTGCCATCGCCATTGCATGCCTCGGATTGTTCGGACTGGCATCCTTCATGATCGACCTACGCACAAAGGAAATCGGCATCAGAAAAACGCTCGGTGCCTCGATCCCCGCTATCGCGTCTATGCTCTCGAAGGAATTCATCCGCTGGATCGTGATCGCAAACATCATCGCCGCACCTGTTGCCTATTACATTATGAAGGAACTACTAATGAATTATGCCTATCGGATATCCATCGGTTGGTGGATGTTTGTGGGCACAGCGGTACTAACGCTCATCATAGGTCTGTTGACCGTCGGCTATCAATCGATCAGGGCGGCGCGTTCGAATCCGATCGATAGCTTGCGGTATGAATAACCGCAAGGTAACAAGTGAAGGTGTCTTGCACCTGGAAAGGAATCCATAAATGCTCAGGAACTATGTGAAAATCGCTCTCCGGAACATCCTCCGGCACAAAGGATATTCCTTAATCAACATTTCCGGCCTTTCAATCGGCATGGCTGCCTGTATCTTGATCCTGCTCTATGTGTACAACGAGCTTTCCTACGACAGCTTCCATGAAAAGAAGGACCGTATTTACCGGGTCGTGACGGATGCCGTGGGTCCGGAGAGTCCAACCCCGATGAAGGTCTCCACGAACGGCTGGCCGCTGGGACGTGTTCTCCGCTCGGAATTCCCGGAATTCGAACGCGTCATCTATGCCCGTTCGTGGGGTGTTCCTGTCCGGCAGGGCGACAATTATTTCTACGAGAACACCATGTTCGCTGAGGATGGCTTTTTCGATATCTTCACGTTCCCCTTTCTTGAAGGCGATCCGAAGACGGCTCTGCGGGACCCCTTCACCGTTGTCATTTCGCAGTCCATGAAGAAAAAATATTTCGGGGACTCACCCGCCCTGGGAGAATCCATCGTTCTGGGCGACACCTTCCACATGACCGTCACTGGCGTCATGGCCGACGTGCCAACGCGCTCGCACCTTGAATTCGATATCCTGGCTTCATTTGCCACATTTTCCCGGCTGGATCCGAATTTCGAGAAGAATGAGGGCTGGTTCAACTGGAATATGTACAACTATGCCCTGGTCCGGGAGGGTGTGAATATGGCGGATCTGGAGAAGAAGGTGGCCGGCATCTATATGACCCATGCCGCTGAAGTCTTTAAAAGCTCCGGCTACCAGTGCACGGTGAAATTCCAGCCCCTGGGCGCTGTCTATCTGGACGCCGGCTACGCGAACCGCCTCGGTCCTACCGGAAACGCGTCCACAGTTTACGTGCTTCTCCTTGTTGCTTGTTTCATCCTCCTCATTGCCGCGATCAATTTCATGAATCTCTCCACCGCCCGTTCGATGCTTCGCGGGAAGGAAGTGGGTATCCGGAAGGCTGTCGGTTCCGCACGGGCGTCTCTCGTCCTGCAATTTCTCGCAGAGTCGTTCTGCACTACTGCGGTCTCGTTTATCATCGCGCTCGTCCTAGTCGGATTGTTCCTCCCCCCGTTCAACGAGCTGGTCGGTAAGAAGATCGGGGCGGGGCCCTTGATGAGCATCGGGGGGACAGGAGTGTGTGTGATTTTTGTGGTCCTGGTCGGTCTCCTGGCAGGATCCTATCCGGCGGTCGTCCTTTCGGGATTCCGGCCCATAGATGTCCTGAAGGGGAGGACCTCCCCTGCGCTCCGCGGCAAACGGCTGCGTCAGTTTCTGGTCATAGGACAATTCGCCATCTCGTGTTTTCTGATGATCTCCACGCTCATGGTCCTGAAACAGCTCCGGTTCATGCAGAGTGAGAAACTCGGATTTGCGAAGGAGCAGGTGCTCGTTCTTGACGCGAAGAAATCTCCGTGGGATCTGCTGACCCGGGTCTATGAGACTTTTAAAAATGACCTGCTCAGCCATCCGGGAATTGTGTCGACATCCGCGGCGTGGGCATTCCCCGGGCATGACGGCTGGCGCGGTCAGATCGCCTTCCCGGAGGGCGGCGCGAAAGACGCTTCGATCACCATCGAGTTCGTTCCGGTGGACCATGATTACGCGCGCACCATGAGTCTCACCGTCATCGCCGGGAGGGATTTCTCCCGGTCGTTCGCGACCGATCCCCAGCATGCGTTCCTTGTGAACGAGACTGCGGTGAAAATCATGGGCTGGGGTACGCCGCAGGCGGCGGTTGGGAAAAAACTTGCGACATCCGGCGTCGAGGGGGAAGTGGTGGGCGTCGTAAAGGACTACCACCAGCACGGTCTGCAGGAGCGCATCGGACCCATTGCGCTCGCGATCTTGCCCGCGTATGCGTATTTTGCGATCCGGTTCAATGCCGGGGATGCCACCGGAGTTGTGGCGCACGCTCAATCCGTCTGGAAGAAACACTTCGGCGGCTATCCTTCGGCGTATTTTTTCCTCGATGAGGATTTCGACAGGCAGTACCGTTCCGAAGAGCGGCTCGGCGCCATCGCCGGTATATTTTCCGGTCTTGCGATCTTCATTGCCTGTCTCGGGTTATTCGGACTGGCCGCCTTCATGGTCGATCAGCGTGCGAAGGAGATCGGGATCAGAAAGGTCCTCGGAGCTTCGATCCCCGGAGTTGCCCTGATGCTCTCGAAGGAGTTCGCCCTATGGGTCGTCCTCGCGAATCTCCTCGCGTGGCCTCTTGCATACTATGTGATGAAAAGGTGGCTCGAGGGCTTTGCCTACAGGATGGCTTTTCCCCTCTGGGTGTTTCCCCTGGTGGGAGTTGTCACGCTCGCGATTGCGTTTGTCACCGTGAGCTTCCAGTCCGTCAAGGTCGCCCGCGCAAACCCCGTGGACAGCCTGAGATATGAATAACGCGAAAGGAGTTTCTGCATGTTCCGCAATTATCTGAAGATCGCCCTCCGGAATATCCTCCGGCACAAAGGGTATTCATTCATCAACATCGCGGGTCTTGCCGTCGGAATGGCCTGCTGCATCTTTTTGCTCCTCTGGGTTCAGGATGAGCTGAGCTTTGACCGGTTCCACGCGAAGGCGGACAGTCTCTACCGCCTGGAGCAGGACCAGAAGGGGCCGGAGGGAAGCTTCCACGTCGTCGTGACCCCCTGTCCGGTGGCACCCGCGCTGAAGAGCGATATACCGGAGATCGTGAACTCCGCGCGGTACGTCAACCTAGGAACGATGCTCCTGAGGTACGGGGACAAGGCCTTCTTCGAGAATGGCCTGAGGGCGGTGGACCCGTCGTTCCTGGAGATGTTCAGCTTTCCCCTCATCAAGGGTGATCCCCGGGCTGCCCTCGGCCAGCCGCATTCGATTGTCATCTCCGAGGATATCGCAAAGAAGTATTTCGGCAGCGAGGATCCCCTGGGGAAGAGCTTCGTGGTCAACACAAGATACCCGTTCTCCGTCACGGGCGTCATGAAGAACGTGCCGAAGAATTCGTCGATCGGCCCGGAAGTGCTCATCCCGTTCGACTTTACGCGTGAGTTCGGGAGGTACAACGACAGCTGGAGCTCGAACAGCATCCTGACATTCGCCGAAATGCGTGATCCGGCCCGGCTGAAGGACGTCAACGGGAAGATCACAGAGATGATCTATCGGCACAACAAGGAGACCGATAACGCGAACTGGAAACCCGACTTCATGCTCGCCCCGCTGAGGGACATGCATCTGTACACGCACTTCGGGTTCTCGCGGAACGCCGGCGCGATCCAGGAAGTGTACCTGTTCATAGCCCTCGGCCTGTTCGTCCTCCTGATCGCCTGCATCAACTTCATGAACCTCTCCACGGCCCGCTCCGCGAACCGCGCTAAGGAGGTCGGCTTGAGGAAGGTCGTCGGGGCCTCCCGCCGGCACGTGATCGGGCAGTTCTTCGGCGAGTCGATCCTGGTGTCCTTCCTCGCGCTCATTGTCGCACTCGTCATCGTTCTTTGCCTCCTTCCGGGCTTCAACACGCTCTCCGGCAAGTACCTCACGGCGGCCTTGCTCCTGCGCTGGGAGACGGTCGCAGGCCTCCTCGGGGTGACCCTCCTCACGGGGCTCGTCTCCGGGAGCTACCCTGCGCTCTTCCTCTCGTCGTTCCAGCCGATCCGCGTGCTCAAGGGAACGCTGCAGGTCGGCTCGAAGGGCGGATTCTTCAGAAAGTTCCTGGTCGTCACGCAGTTTTCGCTCTCCATCATCCTCCTCATCGGAACGGTTGTGGTGTACGAGCAGGTGAAGTATATGCGGACGAAGAACGTCGGGTACGACAGGGAACAGCTCCTGTACCTCCCGCTGCGCGGAGAGACAAGGAACTCCTACGAGATGCTCAAGACAGAGCTCCTGAAGGATCCCCAGGTACTCGGCGTCAGCGGGATCAACGACAATCCGGTCTCGCTCGGCAGCAATTCCTGGGGAGCCGACTGGGACGGGAAGGACCCGGCGAGGGATGTCCTCATAAGCGAGGCGACGGTGGACTTTGACTATGTGGAGACCATGAAGATCCCCATGGTTGAGGGGAGGACGTTCTCGAAGGCGTTCTCGACGGATACCTCCAGGGCGTTCCTGGTCAATGAGGAGCTTGTGAAGGTCATGGGGGTCACATCGGCGGTCGGGAAGCGGTTCAAGTTCATGGATATCGAAGGCACGATCGTGGGCGTGATGAAAAATTACAATTACCTGTCAGTTGAAAGCGTCATCCCTCCGCTCGCGCTCGTGGTCTCGCCCCGCTTCGTCCAGAACGCGATCGTCCGCCTTCAGAAAGGCGACATTCCCTCGGAGATGGACTACGTGAGAACGGCGTGGCAGAAGGTGAATCCCCTCTATCCGTTCGAATACAGGTTCTTCGACGACGATTTTGCCGTCATGTACCAGGGGCATGAGCAGATGGGGGCGGTCATCCGCTACGCGGCGATCCTCGCACTCGTGATAGCGTGCCTGGGGCTCTTCGGGCTCGCCTCGTTCATGGTAGAGCAGCGGACGAAGGAGATAGGGGTGAGGAAGGTCTTGGGCGCCTCCGTCCCCGGCATCACGCTCATGCTCTCCCGGGAGTTCGTGAAATGGGTGGTGGTCGCGAATCTGATCGCGGCTCCCGTCGCGTACTATCTCGCAAACCGCTGGCTGCAGGATTTCGCCTACCGGGTCACGATCGGGTGGTGGATCTTCGGGCTTGCGCTCTGTCTCACGATCGCAATCGCACTGCTGACGGTAAGCTATCAATCCGTCAGGGCCGCTCGAGGCAACCCTGTTGATAGTTTACGTTATGAATAACCACATAAGGAGAAACAAAATGATAAATGAAGACATACGTGACAGTGCGTCAAGAGAAGGGGCGTCGCACCTACAAGATTATCTCGAGTAAGTGCATTACACCTGAGCGCTATGAAAAAGAGGTGAGTATGCTGAAAAATTATCTGAAAATTGCTCTGAGAAACATCCTTAAGTTCAAAGTGTTCTCATTCATCAATATTTTCGGTCTGTCGGCCGGCGTGGCGTGCTGCATCGTTATCATGCTCTACGTCGTGAACGAGCTCGATTTTGACAAGTATCATGAGTTCAAGGACCGTATCTACCGTGTCGCCGAGATCGAAACGGCGGATAAGTCGGTCAGTATCGATCCCGTGACGGCCCCGCCCCTGGTCCCGGCGCTCAAGGCGGATTATCCCGATGTGGAAGCTGCGGCTAGGATCTACGCGGGCAATTCACAGGTGGTCAGATACAACGGGAAGACGTTCTACGAGGAAAAACTTCTGTTCGCAGACCAGGATCTGTTCGAAATACTGACCATACCGTTCACGGCAGGGAAGAAAGAGAATGCGTTGACGGATCCGTTTACGCTGGTTCTGACCGAAAAGACAGCGAATAAATATTTTGGCACGGAATCCCCCGTCGGGAAGACCGTCCAGGTGGACGATAAGGATTTCAGGGTGACGGCATTGGTGGCCGATCCGCCTGGGAACACTCATCTGAAGTACAGCATCATCGCGTCGATGAAAAGCATTGAAAAACCGGTCTGGAATACAGCGTGGATGTACCAGGCGTTCTATTCGTACCTGAAGCTGAAGCCGGGTGTCGATGCCGCACAGTTCGGGGAAAAGATCTATAAGATCGGCGACAGGTATGCGAAGGACAAGTTCGACCGTGAGCATTACTCGTATTCGTTCTTCTTACAGCCCGTCAGGGACCTCCATCTGTATCCGTGTCCCCAGGACGAGCTGGAGACCCCGGGCGATCCTGCCAGACTGTACATCTTCTCGGCGATAGGCCTGCTTGTTTTGCTGATCGCGTGCATCAACTTCATGAACCTGGCGACAGCCCGTTCCATGAAAAGGGCGAAAGAGATCGGCACCCGGAAGGTCCTGGGGGCGAACCGCTCCCAGTTGATAGTGCAATTTCTGGGTGAATCCTTCTTTATGTCCGCCCTGGCGATGTTGATGGCTATCGTGATGGTCGGGATGGCCCTTCCGTTTGTCTCGGCACTGACCGGCGGCAGCTTCACGGGTGCGAATCTGATGAAATACCCGGTACCGGTGTTACTGATTGCGGCCTGGTTCGTTGTCGGTCTCCTGTCTGGCAGTTACCCCGCAGTGTATCTTTCGGGGCTTCAGCCCGCCGGTACGTTGAAAGGTTTTGGGCGGATCGGCCGGGGTCTGCTGTTCAAGAGAACTCTGCTGGTGGGTCAGTTCGTGATCTCCGTCGTTCTGATCATCGGCTCATTCGTGATCTACGATCAGCTGGAATTCATGAAAAACCACGACCTTGGTTTTAGCAAGGAGCAGAAACTGATCCTGCCGCTGCGGGGCCGTGTGAACGTCGCCGGCAATTACGAGACGATCAAGAGTGAGTTGCTCGGGTCTTCCGGGATCCGCGATGTGTCGTTTTCCTCCGAGGTGCCGGGGGAGGTGTTCGACAGCTGGGCGACGAACCTGATCGGCGAGGCCGACGCAAAGACCCAGTCCGTGCTCTATACGCACATTGACCACGAATTTCTTCGCCAGTACGATATCGGTATCATCGCCGGACGGGGATTTGTGCCCGGTGAGGGACCGGACGTTTATATCTTCAACGAATCCGCGTTAAGATCTTTCGGGTGGAGTTCGCCCGGTGATGCGGTGGGCAAGAGAATGATGTCCGGCTGGGGCCGTCCGGGAATGATAATCGGGGTGTGCAGGAATTTTAATTTTCAGGGGCTGCAGCACGAGATCGCGCCTCTGATCCTGTCAGGTGAGGCTCGGTTCTATAAGAGGATCAGTCTTTCCATGGACATCAAGGATCTTAATTCGGAGATGGCATATGTCGAAAGGAAATGGAAAGAGCTGTTCCCCGGAAAACCGTTCGAATATTTTTTCCTTGACGAAAGTTTTGACCGGCAGTACAGATCCGAGCAGCGTGCGGCGCAGATGTGCGGCATCTTCACCGGGCTAGGAGTGCTGATAGCGTGCCTCGGTTTGTTCGGCCTGGCGGCCTTCATGGCCGAGCAAAGAACGAAGGAGATCGGAATCCGGAAGACGCTGGGCGCCACGGTGCCGGACATCGTCATGCTGTTTGCTGGCGAGTTCATGAAGTGGGTGCTGTTGGCGGATCTGATCGCGTGGCCTCTTGCGTACTGGCTGATGAACAGGTGGCTGCTGGATTTCGCGTACAGGACCGGGATCGGGATCGGGGTTTTCGCGCTTTCCGGCGCTGCGACCCTGGCCGTCGCATTGCTGACCGTCAGCTATCAGGCCGTACGGTCTGCCACCGCGAACCCGGTGAACAGTCTGAAGTATGAATGAATTGATTCACAAACAATAACAAGCTGGAGTATCCTATGCAGGAAGTAGTCCTTCAAATACCGAGTGTGGACGCTGAACAGAACATCGAGATTGATGTGAAGATCAACGGCCGAAAGAAAACGCTGAAGTACCGGGTGGAGATCGTTGGATGGGAAACGACCAACCCGACGACGGAGGAGAAGGTCGGCGTTCTCCGGAGAGTGATAAAGGAGCACGACAAGGACTGGCAGCTCGTGACCATCGGCGCCCCGAGGGAAACGCACATCCCCATTATGTTCAGGAAGAGGGATGTCGTGCAGGAGGTGACACATTAGATGATAAGACTGAAAAACCTCACGAAATATTACACGAATGGTTTCATAAAGACCTTCGTTTTAAGGAAAATCGATCTTGATGTGACCGAAGGGGAGTTCCTAACCATCATGGGCCCCTCGGGCGCGGGCAAATCGACGCTGCTGCACATCATCGGCATGCTGGATACCATGTCGGAAGGCGAGTATTATTTCTTTGACCAGGCCGTCCACGGTCTCAGCGAGAAGAAACTGACCTGGCTTCACCAGCAGAACATCGGGTTCGTATTTCAGAGCTACCATCTCATCGATGACCTGACGGTCTACGAGAACCTGGAAACGCCCCTTCTCTACAGGAAGGTGAATGCCGATGAGCGGAAAAGCATTGTGGCTGAAGCACTTGACCGGTTCCAGATCGTGGCGAAGAAGGATTTGTTCCCGAACCAGTTATCCGGAGGACAGCAGCAGCTGGTCGCCGTGGCGCGTGCCGTGATCATGAACCCGAAGCTGATCCTGGCGGATGAGCCGACCGGCAACCTGAACTCTAGGCAGGGCCAGGAAATTATGGAGATGTTCGGAAAGCTGAACAAAGAGGGCACGACGATCGTCCAGGTGACCCACTCTGAGAAGAACGCGGCCTACGGTGACCGTATCGTCCATCTCCTCGACGGCTGGCTCGAACGCGAAGAAAAAACCTGACAGGACTTCCGGGGATGCTCGTTGTCATTTTCCGGATGGTTCTTGGTTCTTAGTTGTTGGTTCCTTGTTATTGGTTCTTTGTTCTTGGTACTTCGTTCCTTGTCATTCGTCATTGCTCATTGCTTTTGGCTCTTGGCCTTTGGCTATTAGCTATTTGGCTTGTTGCGTCTCACAATCTCAACTACTCCATCACTCCATTAATCCACTACTCCATTCATTTCTCACCGCTTCTCCGTTTCGCCCCTTCTCCCAATCACCGTTTCACCCTTTCTGCCTTTTGAACTCACTTCCTGCTCAGCTTGACTCCAAATACCACTACTCCCACCAACACGGCGACAAGCAGTAGGATCACAATCGCAAGATAAGTCATAGTCTGAGCTCTTACAGCCTTGCGAATTGAATGAGCGGCTCGTAGTTGTTTTGATCGGCTTCTTTGAGAGCTCCTATGTACCTTGACCTTGCTTCGCCTTTTGCAGTCAGATTAATGCTTCCCCATGAAAAATGGGGCTTACCAAATCCGTGGCTCACCAGAATATCTGCAATCAATCGCGAATGTCTCCCGTTGCCGTTCGCGAAGGGATGAATCGTGACAATCCGATGGCTGAACCTCACCGCAATTTCATCCGCGGCGAAAGTCTCCTCATGAATCCAATATCGGCAGTCATCCATCAGCTTCTTTAACTCGATAGGAATCTGGGATTTGTCTACTCCAAGATTCTTGTTCGATGTTCTGAATTGGCCGGCCCATCTCCAGATATCACCAAACATCCTCTTGTGCAATTCCCTCACAAAAGCCTCGGCTAAGATCTGTTCAACTTGAAGTTTTCTCTTCATTGTCCATTCAATGGCTTTTTCCACGCCGAGTTGTTCAAACTCATCAAGCTCCCCTCGCGTCGTGATGCTATCAATGAGCAAGCCCTCTTTCTCGTCTTCATCAAGAGGAGTTTGGCCATTTGCGTAATCGAGTTCTAGTCCCATAAATACTTGGGCATTTCTTGTTGTATTTGTTTTGCTCTATCCTTGATCGCTTTCTGCAATCGCGTCTCTCTGTTTTCTTGTTCCTCGAGTTCCATCGTGTGGGAAGTTCTCATCACAATTTCACGCGCGACTTGGAGTGCGCGGTGTTCTATCATCTTTTCGATGGAAGAATCTCTCGGAATAAACCCATAAACGAGCTGAAGACTCAATGCCTCGGCGACCTGCGTCAATTTCTTCAAGGTGATATTCTTGTTTTTTTCCCGCTCTTCAATCTCTCTGACGCTGACCGATGTTATTTTGAGTCGCTTTGCGAGCTGCACCAAGGACATATTCATGGCGGTTCTAATAGCGTTTATCCACCCCTTTGACGGGACGCCCATTTGCCTCAAGACCAGCAATTTTTCAAGCTTTTCGTCAAGTTGTTCTACTAGGAGCCTTCTGTTCGGATTGATCATTAGGTTATATCCTCATTTTATTCAAATTAATATAAGGATATATCCTTATTTATGCAAAAATGAAATTAGGGTATAACCTTCTTTTCGTGGAAGAGTGGCTCCTTTGATTGCCAAGGAAGCCCAAGAAAGGTCAGGCGGAATGGTTCCTCCGGGATGTCAGACGAGAAGAAAAGAGGAATCAACACTCAGCCCGAGAAGAGATTGAGGTCCCGCCGAGATGAGCTTGCGAATTGGCAGCTTGAATGAATTTCTTCTCCCTCTGCGGTCCAATACCAGCGATACCCTCCGCGACATATCGAACATGCCTGGCGGAGATCCTCACGATATCGTCCGCGCCAGTTCGGCTATGTCCCTTGCCCGATCCGGCTGAAAAAAAGTGGTTTCAGGATTCCGACGAACACCCAGGCGAGCCCCGCCGTCAGAATGATGAATTCCAGAATTTCCGCCCGACCGGCCAGAAACAGGTGAAAAAGAATAACCACGTGAACTTCCTCGGTTTTCAATTTCGGAACGTCCAGAACAGGAAGACAGGAACGGATTTGATTTTGGTGTCACCCAGCAAGCGAAGTGAGCAACGGTTCCGAGAGAAGGTGAGAAGTCTTCTTCACCACTCACTGCCGTTGCGAATGAAGGAGCAGGTGCAGAGGGCGAATCGTTTTCTGCGCGGGTGGGTAGGCTACTTCCGGATTGGGGACGCCTCGGAGACGTTCGGCAGACTCGCCGATTTTGTGAACAAACGAGTGCGGCATACGCTGCAACGACGCAAAGGACGGCGGGGCTACGGTTGGAATAGAGTTGACTCTGATTACATCTATGGCAAACTGGGCTTGTTTTGCAACTACAAAGTTTGTCAGCTATAGCCGGAAAGTATGAACATTCAGGAAAGCCGTATGAGGGAAAACCTCACGTACGGTTTGATGAGGGTTCAGTAGAAATAACGAAAGTTACACTATTGTCCTACTCTACAGAGGCTTCGCTTCTCCGAAGGGCCGGAGGGAGAGCTATCGGCATATGGTCCAGGATTGTTCTTTGCGGTGAACGAGTGGGAACACCCCCGCGCAGGTTCATCGTGCTTTTCTACTTGATGCTATCTAAGAAGGAGCATCTTGATAGCTTGTCGAAAATCTCCCGCCTGTAGCACCCCAATATATACGCCCGATGACAAAGGAACACGAACGGCGTTGGTGCCGTCCCAAACAATTTTGTAACTTCCAGGCAATTCCATTTCAGAAATGAGGGTCTTGATTTGCTGACCGAGGATATTATAGACTTTCAGCTCGACATGGGTCGCCCTTGCGATAGTGTACTGCAATGTCGTTGAAGGATTGAAGGGATTGGGATAATTCTGTTTGAGTGAAAATGAGTGTGGTGCGGTCTGTTTCTCATCCACGGAAGTGACGACGACAGTTCCACTGATGAGTTTCGAAATCGGGATTTCTGCAGTTGTTTCATTGTACAGTTTTGCAGAACGAAATGTTACCGAACTGTTTCCTTTTGTTTGGCGAGCCACAAAGTGAACCTCAACGATACTGAGAGAATCGTGCGAGAGACCGTGAAAGCTACGAAGGGTAAGGGTTACGTTCCCGGGTATATCCTGCGATTGTGAGAGCGAAAACATTGACGTTTGTGGAGTTGTTTTGGCTCCAACAAAGTCAAGTTGGGATGGATTATAGGCGAGTTGCAGGTCTGCCGTCGCAGTTCCCCGTAGAAGCGAGCCAGAAACTGGAACAACGACAGTTTCATTGACCGCAATCTGTGTTCCTAGTATTTGTAGGACCGTTCCGCCCGGCTGGAAAAAGGTTGTGTCTAATCCTCGTCCGCCAAGCAATCCCATGTCATTTCGAGATGAATCCGGGTTGTAATAAGCTGGATCAGGATTGCCAGCATTTTTGCATGGAGAGTTGGGGAGGAGCCGGTAGTTTTCATGTTCCACGTCCACAAACCAGGGGTCGTGAGAAATATCGCCGGTCCCAGTTGAGCCATTGTGATAATCAGTCGTATTACCCCACACGTCATTATACGAGGT
Source organism: Bacteroidota bacterium (assembly GCA_049515655.1). Classification (GTDB taxonomy): domain Bacteria; phylum Bacteroidota; class Ignavibacteria; order UBA10030; family SZUA-254; genus JBEKTW01. Next base: position 50,636 of record JBEKTW010000013.1, on the reverse strand, counting down.
GACCGAACCCAGACTCATTCCTACTCCAAAAATCAGATTACCGGTGACAATGTTGTTCATAATTATGGCGGTAGAATTCCTGCACTCGATGCCTGTCCATTTGGTATCAAAAGTATTATTGATGATCTCAATGCTGTCGCTATTGGAAGCCAAAATTCCTCCGCCTTCAGATATCACTGAACGGAAGAGGTTATTGTTGATCTGTACATAATGATGCGAGTTGAAAATCGTGATCGCAGAACCGTTTCCCCCGCCAGCGTAAATGCGGTTGTTGTTTATCGAAGCGCATCCCCCCGTGATGCCAATACCATAGCCAGGGCCGCTGCATCGAATGATGTTTCTGAAAATCGTGGCGGTCACGCTGTCGGTGGTCGAGATCGGAAAGCCGCTTGTACCTCCAACGAAGTAGTTATCGTGAATGGATGCCTGCGAGTTGCCTCTTAGAGATAGTACTTTGGAGTCACCGCTTGAGTTACCGACCAAGGCGCAATTGTATATTTCGACACTCGATGTGTTGCATTCAACCAAACTTGTCGACTTGGAGATTGTCAGGCCACTGATCCTGGAGCCTCTTGAATTAGAGAATGTGACTGCGGCATTGGGTGCATCGGCACTGTCGACCTGCAATATTGTTCCGTTAGCTCCGCTACCCCGGATAGAGAGGCTATCAGGAACTACGATGGCTTCCTTGTAAAGACCGGCAGCAATGATCACCGTGTCGCCGGGGGAAGCATGGCCAATACCACTCTGAATGCTCGCGAAAGGACGGTGCCGGGTGCCGTCTCGCATCCCTGAAGTGTTCCGTTGATCCACAAATACATATCGTCCCCCATTGCTTCCAGGACTCACGGCGACCGTTCCATGTTGAATTCCACTGAGAACCAGCGGCTGGCCAGAGCTGTCTTGAACCAGCAACCCGGTGACGGTCAGTGGTGAAGCTTGATCGGCGGAGGCTGTCGGTACAATGAGGAACTGAAATTTTAGCAATTCACCATTGCCCGCACCTAGTTCCCCTGCCTGGCTAAGGGCAATCGATGTGCGTCCGTGAATGCTAGAGTCAACGTCGAGTTGAAACAGACCCGACAATTGAGTTTTGTTGACCGCACTGAGAATGATCATGGCCGGATCATACTCGAGGGAGAAATGCAGCGAGGAAAGATGGGCGGGGTTGTCGATGCTGGCGCCAATACTGACAGTATCTCCGGGAAATCCTGAAGTACTGCCGAGGGTAAAACTGACCGCAAATCCGGGGAAAATTGACGGATCGATTGGATGCGGTCCGCCGAATGCCCCCATGTCGTTCCGCGAACCGTCGAGATTATTGTACGACGACCGGGAATCGCCGGCGTTGCGGCACGGGGAGCCTGATTTCAGTCGGTAGTCCCCTGTGGCAGAATTAGTAAATAATGGGTCTGCTGAGATATTTCCCGGGCCGGTTTTGACAGCTTCGTACGTGGACTGGAAATTCCACACATTGTTATAGGCAATGATCATCCTCTGATAGTCGGTTGCAGGGCCTGCAATGAGTCCGGCACCTCCTGAAGGTGAGGAGCCAATGATTATATTATTTCGAATATCGCCCGGCGGATAACTAAAAAGTGAGATTCCCTCGCCGCATACGTATCGTGGTGACGCGTCATATCCCGTTACGATGATGGTGTTGTTCGTGATGAAAGCGGCAGCATCGTTGTACACTTGTATGCCTCCTGCCGCTGTCACCATGATGTTGTTTGATATTGAGGCATACGTCGTCGAAGATCCATCGATCCCAATGCCGGCAAATCCAACGATGTAGTTTCTTTCCACAACGGGGCTCCCTCCGTTTGCAAATATGAGATCCGCTTGGGCATCTAGGGGATATCTTCCGTGAGTCGATTTGTGAGCAGCCGCGGTTCTTGATGGGGAAGAAGCATCTATGATCACATTCCCGACAATGGTTGGGCTTGCGTCCCCAGCCCAGACAGCACATAGCGCTGTCAACGGGCCAATTTGTTTAATGGTGAATGCGGTGAGCGATGATCGTGTCTTGCAAGTTATTATACCGGAATCGTTTCCTGCCTGGATGACCGTTACCCTGGGACCGCTGCCTGTGAGCGATACGTACGGCTTGATTATTACCCTGCCATTGTATATACCTGGAAGAACTTGAACCGTATCGAATGCTAGAGCATGTGCCATGGCATCCTGAATTGTGGAGAAGGGATTCTCAGAAGTTCCATCACCCCCTGCCCCTGCGGTCACCGAGACGTACATTGTTATACCAAAAGGTGTTGCCGCAACTTCTGGTGAATAACTGCTCTCTAAGAAGTTGCTGTCGAAGACTGTAATGGCGTAGTAATAACTTGTTCCGTTGGCTACAGCCGTGTCATTAAACACAAAGGTCGAGTTGGTAACCTCTTTTGTCCATTGGGGGTCGTACAATGCAGGTGATGTACCACGAAAGATCTTATATCCCATAACTGCGGGGGACGGCGAAGGTTGCCATGCCAGAGTGACCATGCCATGTTCCCCCTGGGCTGATACAGAAGACGGTGCGGTCGGAGATGCGGCGTCGGAAAGAGTGTACGCAACGGACACATCTTCCAGAACAGCAGTGGAGCCCCACTGTCTGGATGAAAAGTATGCCTTCCATTGCATATAGCGTTTCTGGTCGTGTCGGGGATTGATAGGTTCTCCGGATATGGTGTAGTAGGCGTCAATAGAATCGGTGGGGCCGTACCATTGAGCAGTGTCAAGCTCAGAATAGGTATTTCCTGCACGCAATCGAAACTTCACCAAAGTCCCGATTGGAGCTTGGCATACAAAAGAAAGACTGTTATAGGATTGAATTATTGGACCGGCATCGTGGATGGAGGAAGTGAGACATCCCTCCGTGCGCTTATTGTACTGCCATTGATTGCGAACGACGAGTTGCTCATAGGTTACGGAGTTGGTGCTGAGCCACGAAATCGTGTAGAAGTCATCTTGACAAAAAAGATCCAAGAGGCTATTCTCTCCAAAGCCACTTCGCGGAATATCGACTCGGAAGTTCCTGCCAATCTTCGAACCGATCGAATCAAACAGCTGACCATAGACAAAACGGCCGGCGACATCCCGGCTATCCGCCCAGACGACCAGAAATCGTCCTGCACCATCAAAAGCAATCTGCTGATAATAGAAGGAGATGTCTCTGACTTCGGATACCTCCAGGATGGAACTCAATGGTGATCCATCGCCTGCGAACCGCTGCAACATCAATCTTGTATCTCCCCCATACATTCTCGAATTAGAGCCGGTATAAACCAAGACAGTATTTCCCTTTGCGTCTGAAATAGCCCTTGGCATCCGCTCTGAAATCCTGTAGTTGACGCTATGAATTCTGAGGGGACCGTCGATGACGCTCGCCTGCAAGTTCATTCGCCAATAGAATATTGCCATCGAGTCTGACGAGTCTGTGCTTCCAAGCAGCATGGACGCGAAGATCCAAAATGTTGCATCGGTCTCATTTGCCAGCACCGATGGATTATCATATGCACGGTCGTCAATCGTCTGGTTTGCCCCAACTTTATTGCTTGAACTGTCAAACAGTTGTCCCTGGAACCCCACTCCCACGGCTTGCCATGCGACATAGAAGCAACCATTGTTGAGCAGGCCTACCGAAGGACTTTCAGGATAGGGTCGTTTATCTCCATCGTTTACTTTCACCGTTGGACCCACGGTCTGCTCCAGGGAATCATACCGCTGCACATAGAGATCCTGATCAGCCACCCAATAGCGAATGAACTGGCGGTGTTTATTGTAGGCCCGAAAGCGGATAAATGTATTGTCAACCGTATCAGCTTGTTTCGTAAGCAGAGGAGGGGCCAACTGGACTTCACCTCCCCAGTTATTTGTGACGACGGTATTTTCGGATGTTCCGGAAACAAAGTCCGCGACACTTGTTTGCGTCCAAGTCCGCGTACTCTGGGCGAGAGAAAGCGTAGACAGTAATGTGAGTGCAATGATGCCAACGTGTAAGCGAAGTTGCCTCATTTTCGTAACCCTTCCTATTACTTCTTGAGGGATGCTTCCTTAGAAAGGTACCCCTTTGATGGGTAAATTGCAAGCTGTTGACATTGCGAAAGTCTCTTCACGTAATAACTCTTCACTCCCGAAGAACACAACCATCCCAGAGGGAATCAAGGAAAACTTGAATGTCCTGATCTTGCAAGTTCCGTGACAGCTACGCTGCCCCCTTCAACATTCTAAATCTCTAAACAATGACCGACACAATGATATTTCAGATGTTCTTCTCGGCAATAACAAAACCGAGTTTCCTGGATGGAGAAGAGGAATTAACACTCAGCCCGAAATGAAATTGAGGTCTCGCTGAGATGAGCTTGCGAATTTGCAGCTTGAATAAATCTCTTCTCCCTCGGGGGGCCACTCTCAGCGATTTTCTACGCAGCATATTGAAACATGGCGGTCGGAGATGCCCGTGATATCGCACGCGCCGGTCGGGCTATGTCCCTTGCCCGATCCGGCTGAAGAAAAGGGGTTTCAGGATACCGGCGAACACCCAAGCGAGCCCGGCCGTCAAAATAATGAATTCCAGAATTTCGGCCCGGCCGGCCAAGAACAGGTGAAAAAGAATAACCACCGGAACCGGAGCAAGGAGCACAAGCGCATGCCGTATCTCCGATTTCCAGTCAACGGCACGCTGTGATTTTACATGAATCTGCTCGATGGAGCTGAGTTCCCGAAGAAATGTCGCCGAGGGTTGTTCCCTGGGTAGAGACAACAGTTTTGTGTGCAGATCGAGCAGAGACGAGCTATATTCCTGGCATTGTTCGCAGGAACGTGTGTGTTCCAGCATTGCATCATGAGAGCGTCCGGCCAAGCCGGTATCCAGGTAACGATTCAACTCTTCGCGATATTTTTCACAGTTCATTGTCATCTTTCTTTCTGTTTCAGACACAACATCCGCAGTTTTTCTCTACCGCGGTGGAGCGCAGTCGCCACCGAACCGGGCGGGATCCCGAGAATCTCTGATATCTCATCGTATTTCATCTCTTCGTAGTAAAATAAATTTATCGCAGACGCCTCATGCGGATCGAGAACCGCGATCAATCCGGCGAGCCGTTCATGTTCCTCCTGCTCCATCAGGATACGTTCGGGATTCCCGGCGCGACTTTCATCCACCAACCCATCCTCGACAGGCACAGCGTCCATGCGTTTCTTCGACAGACGGGTGAGACAAACATTTGTGGTGATTCTCCATATCCAGGTGGAAAGTTTGGCGTCACCGCGAAATTCAGACAGGCCGGCATGTACTTTCCGGAAAACATCCTGCACTGCTTCTTCGGCATCCTCGCGAGAGCCCAGCATGCGGTGCGCGTGGTTATAGACACGTGCTGCATACTCCCTCATTATTTGATTAAAACCGGATACGGGCTGCTGCAACGACGTGTTCCTTTCCCGTGCATAATAGCCATTTGACCAATTTGAAGCAAGGATCCCACTCTCTTAGACATCGTCCGGACACGCTTTCTTTCAAATGAAAGAAAACCGGATCAACCCTTGTCTAACTCCATAGAAAGAGGAAGGGAAAAAATCATGAACTACAACGATTTCATGCTGCCGGCTCTCATTATCGTATACGCGGCCTTCGAATATCACCGGCGGGAGCGAGCACATAAAGAGAGAATGGATCTCCTGAAACGAGATATTAAACCACCCGAGCGCGCTCAAGGATCTGTGCTCGCGGGAATCATGACATACAGCATCCCAACTATGCTGCTTCTGGGAATGATCTACCTGTTCACAGTCATCGGTGTCAAACGAGGCATTCCCAGTTACCCATTTTTTATTTGGCCGGCGGCCCTTATCGTACTGCTGATTTTGACCGTGCTGCTGATCTTGGTGATGTTAATCGTAAGAAGAGACATTAAGACTTACCGAACCACCCACAAACTATAGCAACCACATGATCATTCTCTATCTCATTGCAGTTCTTGTTTTGTTCGTATTCGAGCGCCAGGAGCGAAGGCATACCTTTTGTGAGTCCCTTGAATACCAGCGGATGGGGAAAACCATGCCGGAGCCGAAGCCTAAACTTCGGATGCTTGAGTCCTGGCTGTTCATAGTGATAGGTATATCGTTGCTTGCTCTTGGCACATGGTTAGCTTTGCTTTGGCGTATAACCCCCCAATTGTTACCGAACCAAGATACGGTTAATGACCTTCTCAGCCACTCGCTGAACTGGGGTGCGGGCCTGGCTGCAGTAACTGCGCTCACGATCCTGGGATTCAAATCCGCACGATATAACCGCCGCTCAAAACCTCAGAAATAACAAGCTGTTTTACAAGGGAGAGTATTTGCTTAGCGACGGGTTGGAAGACTTGCTGGAGGATTGATCCACAAATCCGGCATCTGAGTTATTTATTCTTTGTTGTCAGTTCGTGGTTGTTGGTTCCTTGTTATTGGTTCTTCGTCATTTGTCATTAATCATTGATCATTAGTCATTTGTCATTGGTTCTTTGTCATTTGTTCTTACTTCTGGCCTCGGGCTTCTGGCCTTTAGCTATTGGCTTTTAGCTTTTGGCTTGTTGCGTCTCACAATCTCATCATCTCATACTTTCACCCTCTCTCCCACTCACCGTTTCTCCCTCTCATAGTCTTATTATCTCAACTACTTCCTTTTCTGCCTTCTGAATTCTGTCTTCTGCCTTCCCAACTCACTTCCGACTCAACTTCACTCCAAACACGACCACTCCCACCAATACGCCGACAAGCAAGAGAATGAGTATTGCGGTTCCGAGGATGTTGGTGCTGGAGGCGATGTGAATGCGGATCTTTTTGTCTTCGCTGTCAACCTTCCGGTTGCTCGCGAATGATTCTGTCTTGATAGTCACTTCGTAGTCGCCGACGTTGACGTCCGCCGGGGGAACAATGGAAACGGCGACCGCTCCCTCCTTGCCGGGGGACAGGCTCGAGAGCAGGTCGGGGGTAATGGCGGCGGTCCAATTCAACGGCACATCCGCGGTCACCTTGATATTGTCCAGCCGCCGGGTGCCGTCATTATAAATCGTCAAATTCATCTGGACTTTTTCGCCCGGCTTGATTTCCTGGTAAAAATTTGTCGCCCTGACCTGGATGCGTCCGACGCCGCGCGGCACCAGCTCGAGACGGAGGTAGCTGATGTTCATCCGGTCAAGCTCGTCGGCGGTGTACATCCTTTCGGATATCTTGTCGGCTTCGGACTGGGGGACGACGGCGGCAAAAAACTTCATCGGCCGATCGATTACAACCGTGCTGCTGTCATACCGGTCGGGCAGATAGATGGCCAGTGAAACCTTGCGCGTGTTGACATCCTGGGAAAACTTCACCTGCGAAAGTCGCGCATTCGTCGTCGCATCGAGAAAATCGGAAGAGATCTGATGGGGAAGATTCAGCACGGCGAACTTGTAGACGTTGTCCATGCTCGAAAAAAGCTCCAGCGTCAGGTCGTAAGTCGCGCGCGTGCCGAGGTCCGCTTCCTGAGAGAACTCTGCCGATGTGAGAAGCACCCGGTTGGCGCTCACGTCTTTCTGCAGAAAAATTGTCTTCTCCTCGGACTTGTCGCCGTAGACGCATCGCACAGTGACGTTGTCGAGGTCCTGGAGGAGAAAGAAGTCGACGTCAATCGGCTCGTTCTGCTGCATGGCAACGATTTTAATCTCGTACGGTTGACTGATAATCGCATGCTGGGCATCCAGCAGTGAGACGTACACGTTCGATATCTGGTCTACGCGGATTCCCTGAATGTCTTCCAGCTCGACCTTCTTTCCTTCGATCAGGCCGCCGGTTGTGTTGATGAGTGTCAGTTTGACTCTTTTCTTTCCGTCTCTCGCCTGGTATTTGATCGCTTTTTCAATCGTGATATGCGGCTGCTCGAACGCGAGCGAGAGGACAGCCTGCTGGTACGTGACCTGGGCGTTCTTGAAGTTTGCCTCCGACTCGCTGAACTCCTTTTCCGATATAAGGCCTTTGTCGTGGAGCATTTTCTGACGCTCGAATTCCCCCTTCTGGAATCTGTAATCAGTCAGAACTTTCTCCAGGTAGAGGGATTTGAACCGCTCGTCGTTGGGATTGTACAGCATCTGGCTGGAGGCAAATCCGGTCCAGAGTAACAGTATGATTGCAATTATTCGATACATAGTTGTCAGTTCGTGGTTGTTGGTTCTTAGTTCGTGGTTATTAGTTGACAGTTCGTTGTCATTGGTCATTGGTAACTGGTCATTAGTCATTGGTCATTAGTCCCTTGTTTTGGCCTGGGGCTGTTGGCTTTTAGCTATTGGCTTTTGGCTTCTTCGTCTCACAATCTCAGCAATGTCATTACCCGTCTATCTCATCATCTCAAAATCTCACCCATTCACCGTTTCACCCTCTCCCGTTCTTACCATCTCACCTACTCAAAATCTCATCATCTCAACTACTTCCTTTCTGTCTTCTGACTTCTGTATTCTGGGTTCTGATATCTCATCTTACGTCCGTCCTTAATACCGCCCGGAATGCGAACACTGCCAGAACAAAATTCCAGAGTATCAAACCGATCAAGTCCACCATCGCGTTCTGCAGGTTGGTCGTTATGGAGGGCTGACTTTCCGTGAATTGTGGGAAATCGGATTTATCTCCCTTATAGTCTTCGGGGTATGGTGACCTTATCATGGTCGGTTTGCCATTAATGGTCATATTTGTTCCGAACGACCAGCGTGATACCGGCACTAGTTTACCGACCTTCTTCAAAATATATTGATCGTACGTCGTGGAATACTCCTTTGCATCTGCGACGAATTGTTCTTCGCGGTTTACGCCTGTTTCGGCGAGGTTTTCGGAGGCATACTGGAACAGAGCGGTGGGGGACACCCGGGACAAATCATGCGCGAGCGCTGTACGCTGTTTCATGATTTGGTAATACGAATTATAGTATCTGGTCAGGTCTTCCTGTCCTTCATTGAACGCCTGATCCGTCTCACGCCTGACCTCCTCCTCGGTTTTCAACTCACCGCTGTCCACTCTTTTCCCGATCTTCCCGATCTTTGCCCACACGTGCTGCCTGATTATCGGCCCGAGTTGCTTTGCCGTGTTGTATTCGCTGGGTACGCCGGAGAATTTCTCCGCCAGGATGCCGGATACATTGGGCAGGATGATTGCGAAAAGCGCCCAGACCACGAGTAGCGTCAGAAGCACGAGTGAAGACTGGTGGATGAGGGATGAGACCAGCAGACTTAAGAAAGCAAAGATCGATAGGTACATGAGCGCAAGGAAAAACTCCATGAGTATCCGTGTGAGGTTGCCGATGGTGAATATCGACGGAATGGATATCCCGACAATGACGAGGCTGATCAGCATGCCGATGATAAAGGGAACCATCACCGTCAGCATGATGGCAGTGTATTTTGCAATCAGCAGTTTAAAGCGTCCGAGCGGCTGGGAAAGAACCTGACGCAGTGTTCCCAATTCTTTCTCCCCTGAGATTGTGTCGTACCCGAGAAGCAGCACGTAGAGGCTGAACAGGATCTTGATGATGAACGACCAATCCAGTTCAGGGAACTCGGGCATTTTGTAATTACGCGGTTCATTGGGTAAAGAGGTTAATTCTCCTTTCGGTTCGAGCTTGTATGCGGAGGGACTGTACTTGTCTCCGCCTTCCGATACAAAAATGAGCGAACCAGGGCGTACGTAAAGCTCGGTTGACTGAGTGCTGGGATGCTGCTGCGCCGTCGTGACGTTTTGTGAATACCAGGTCATTTGCTGGTTGCATCGTTTTGAAAAAATAAGGCCGTTGGCGGCGAAGAGGATGATGGTGACCCCCAGCAGCACGTTGAATTGAATGCTCTGCAGATGATCGAGGAGCTCTCTTTTGATGATGGTCGCCATGGCGTCACCTCACATCTTTTCTAAGAAAACTCAAGTATGCCAGCATGAAGAAGATCACGCTGAACAGTAAGAGAATGATGATCTGTGGAACTGTTGCAACGAAGCTCCGGGAGATCGATTCGGATTCGAAGCCGAAGGCCGAAAGTGTCTTCTTGTACCCCTCCTCAGGGTTCTGGGCTTGGAGTTTTTCGAGAGCTACATGCTCCTGCCACTGGCGGGAGACCGCATCCATGAATTTCTCGAATTGCTCCATTCCGGTTCGTGCATAACGGATCGTTGCTTGGTCGTAGAGTGCCGCCGGCGAAAGGATTGAAAGCGTCTGCGCCAGTTCAAGCTGTCGGGTCAACTGCCTGCTGAAATCGAGATCGACGCCGTGTTCGACTTCGGCCTTTTTCGATTTCAGCTCGACGTTTTTCTGCAGAATGTCGCCCGAAGCGTACTGTCCGCTCATGATCTGTTTGTTGAATTCTGCTTCATTCCTGGCGAGTTCATCTTCATATTTCTGGAATGCCGCTCGTTTCTGCTGAATGATTTCCTGGTCGCTCGGAAGTTTGTACCAGTTTTCGGCTGCGACGGTGGCAAGGTTGGGATAAATAATGCTGAGGAAGATCCAGACCTGCAGGAGGATCGTCAGGGCTATCGAGGGACGGTCGACGATCACGGAGATAAAGAGACTCAGTGTGCAGAAGCATGTCAGGTAGAGAGCTGACACGCTGAAAATACAGAGGAAGCGGATCGAATCGGCACTGCTCAGCGAGATTGCGGGACTAAATATCAGGATGAGAAGCGAGACGATCGTGCCGATGAGCAGGACGAGCAGGATGATCGTCAAGCCGCCGACAAACTTACCGAGCAGCAGCACATGCCTGGGGATGGAATTCGCGTAGATCAGCCGTAATGTGCCCTGTGATTTTTCCCCGTTGACGGCATTATAGATCAGGAAGATCACCATCAGGCTCAGGATGATCCTGACCACGAACGCATAGTCGATAGCCGAAAAACCCGCAACGTACCGGTGATGCTGACTTGCCCCTTCGCCCATGTATCCCGTGGTTCTTGGCGGGAGATGGAGGAACGTCATTTCGAGGCGATTTCCCAGCTTCCGGTCCTTCCCCTGGACAAGCGTGCTGAATACTTCCGGCGGACGGTAAACCCGGATATAGGAAACATCCGATTTCATTTCCTCCTGCGCTGAGATGTAATCCTGCTTTCGTTGGCTGTAGTCACCCGCATTTATGAAAGTGCTGATGATGATTAGCGCGAGGGTGGTCAAAAACCCGATCAGGAATTTCATCGACTTTATGTATTCAAGAAACTCTCTTTTGGCGATTGTCCAGATCATTGGTTGTTAATTCTTGGTTGTTAGTTCCTTGTTGTTGGTTCTTTGTCATTTGTCATTTGTCATTGGTCATTGGTCATTAGTTCTTGGTTCTGGCCTCGGGCTTTTGGCCTTTGGCTATTAGCTATCAATGAAAAATGAAAAATGAAAAATGAAAAATTAAAAAATGTCATGACATATCTCAACTACTTGCTTTTCTGACTTCTTGCTTCTTGACTTTTCCTATCTCCTTACACCCCCGGCGTCGGAGCAACGTCCTGGCGGGCAAAACGCCAAAAGGCGATCGCAAATGCTACCATATTGTAGAGAATGAGCAAAAACAAATCCCAAAATGCCGCTTTCAGTCCCTCTGTGGATGACGGAGGAACGTCGCGAAACTCCTTTGCCTGTCCAAGATCAACCGTGCGGTGGGAGAAGTTGCTTCCTCCGCAGGCCCATGGAACGTAGCGATGCTGGCTTGCCGTGTCTTCTTTGTCGGCCGCGATCATCGCTGTCAGAAATCCCTCTCGGTAGCGTACAACGTTATCTATGAAGCGCATCAATCGGTGCGTTCCCCCGCCGGATATGTTCTCTGCCGCATACGAAAACGCTGATGCCGGTGATATCCGGGTTATATCCTGCCCAAGAGTAACCTGCCTGGTGAGGGATTGAACGTATTCGATCAACAAATCCTCGCGGGCTTTCTCGCGTTCAAGTTTGACGGCTGCCTCCCGCTCGAAGCTGATCCCCGGATTGAGAGGATATTTATCCCGGATGCTCTCGGACATCTTGGTTATCTCGTAGGGAGTTTTGGCATTTTCGACCAATCCCGTCACAATTCCGCCGAGGTTCGGAATGACGAATACCAGCATTGCCCAGCTGAAGAGAAAAGCGACTGCCGAGATTACGGGGCTCTGGGTGAATACGGAACATAAGAGGCCGATTAGAACGAATATGGAAAGGTACACAAGACTTGCCAGTCCGAAGAGACCGATCTTCAGCCAGTCATCCCCCGTGAGCTGAACTTTTCCCATCACTTCTAACGTTATGATGCCGAAGCATGCCGCCGCCGTAAATGCAATCGCAAGTGCAAGGATTGCCGCGAAATATTTGGCCAAAAGCAGTGTTGCTTTCGAAAGAGGATTGGACAGTGTCAGTGTCAGCGTCCCGTCGCGCCGCTCTCCCGATATTCCCTTGTAGGTCAGAAGTCCCGCAGCAAAACTCAATACTACAGAAACCACGAATGCCCAATCTATCGGGATAGAGCCGTAAAGCATCTCTCCAATTTCGGAGGTTCTCTCAACTGCGGCAAGACCGTGAACTGCTATGGCCGCCTGGTTTGGCAATTCTTTGTCTCCTGTTCCCGAGCAAAAGGCTAACGGTGACGGAGCGCGGCGAATCCGGGCTCCGCCGTTACAAGGAACCCAGAATAGATTCGTTTTTCCGTTCTCATCAACCAGCGGTGATACCCAGCGTGGGTACTCTCTAACTGCCTTCTCGTAATTTCCGGAAAAAACCATGACGCCCGCGGACATAAGCAGGATAGTGAGAGCAAAAACGGCGAAGAAACGGAAACTCATTATGTGATCTATCAACTCTCTATTTACGATTGTCCAGAACATGGTGTCTTCATCCTATTTATATTAACCTTTCAGAATACTCTGTAGCGTAAGGCTTTCCACAGCGAGAGGATAAAAAACAGGGCCGTAAGTCCAATCAGAATCAGTGCATCAATCAGGGGCTGCGAAAGGCGTTCTGCGAGGCTGGGAAGCGCGATCTGTGGCTGGGGCATGTCTCTAAGGTCAAGCGGGGCCACCCTGTCCCATGTCAATATCTTCGTATAAAAGACATCCTGCCCTTCTTTCTCGGCTATCTTATTCCAGGACTTCATGTTTTCTTCGGTCGGTTCCAGTTCCGGATAATCGAGTACCCGCGTAAACCATGCCGCAGTTTGCACCTTCGGCGTTAAATAATTCATGAGGGCATCCCGGTAATTCCTGGCACTCTTCACTGCGTTTGCGTAGCTTTCTATGTCTGTTGCAGAGATTGCTTCCACAATGTTCCTGTACAGGACGCAGAGAGACGGTCGGGTCAGAGCATCGCGCATTTGCTTCCACCTCAACAAGCGCATGGCATAGTCTTCCAGCAGGCGGTACCGGTCCGCGGCATATTGGAATTTCAGGGGGAAAACGTTCTTATTGTATTCGATGCGGTTGTATATTTCTTCCTTCGTTGTGCTGAGAATGCTTTCACTGCCCGTCCGGTCGGTGCTTGCATACCACCAGGGGCCTTTTTGCTGGTACTTCACTTTGTCTGTTGTCTCGGAAAATTGCTTTTCCAGTCCCTCCATGAGTTTCTTGCCGGATTCTTGGGGTCGGGCGTACTCGGCAAGATACCCCACTCCCGCCGGAATAACGATTGCCACAAGGACCCATGCGAGAAGGAGGTACATCAGGCCAGAGGAAGACTCCCTGGCAAAGAGGGAGACCAAAAGTCCCAGGGCAAGGAAGCCGGCTAAAAAGACTAATGAAAAAAGATAGATGAGCCCGAAGCCGGCCCAGTAAGTGGCGTCGAGTGTAACTCCGGGGGATAAAAACCAAAGCGTCATTATTTCCAGAAAACCCACGGTCAGCGGTATGGCCAAAGTCAGCAGTGCTCCGAGGAATTTTCCGGTCAGCAGTTGAAGGCGTCCGGTTGGGGAACTCAGCAATAGCTTCAACGTCCCCTGTTCCCGCTCCCCGCTGAAGCTGTCGAAGACGAGAAGAATCGCGAAGAGGCTTAGTATGGTGCTAATCACGAACGTCAGGTCTATCGAGGCAAATACCCTTAAGAGAGGGTTGTAAGGGCGATTGCTGGTTTCTCCTATTTCAATCCTGCTGCCTGACTCTCCTTCCTCGGTCAGTGACGGGATATGGTAGGGCGAGACGTGGATTGAGGTCGGCAGGTCCCTGACTCCCCGGCTGAATACGGAAAGGGGAGAAGGAGGGAAGTCCGCCACCACCTCGATGGTTGAGTACACTTTTGTCTGTTTTAGTCCTTCTCTGTGGCGCTCCACATCGGAGAGATAGGTATCCCGTCGGGCGGTATAGTCTTTTACGAGGACAAATCCGACCAGCCCCATCATCAGCACCACAATGAGAAATCCGATGAGAAACCGGAGGCTCAGTATGTTAACCAGGAGCTCCTTGCGTATGATATGCCAGACCATTGGTTGTTAGTTCTTGGTTGTTAGTTCCTTGTTGTTGGTTCTTTATCATTTGTCATTGGTCATTCGTCATTGGTCATTAGTTCTTGGTTCTGGCCTCGGGCTTTTGGCCTTTGGCTGTTAGCTGTTGGCCCTTAGGCTCGGCCTCTGGTTTCTGGCCCCTTGCTTCTAGTTTCTGGCATGTTCTTTCTCATCATCTTGACTACTCCATCACTCCATTAATCCATTTCTCCATTGATCATGTCACCCCTCACCGTTTCTCCCATTCACCCCTTCTCCCAATCACCGATTCATCCCTTCCCTTTCTGGCTTCTCAACTCACCTCCATATACTTCAGGTACAGCTTTTCCAGGTCTTCCTGCTCGAGGTCTTCTTTGGTTTTCTCGCTGATCAAGATGCCTTCCTTCATAATGCCCACGCGGTCGGCGATCTCCTTCGCGCGGAAGATGTCGTGCGTTGAGATAAGCATCGCCTTGCCTTCGCCCTTCAGCTTCAGCAAAAGGTCGATGAAATCGGCCGCCGCTTTCGGGTCGAGGCCGGATGTCGGTTCGTCCAGCAGGAGGGCGGAGGCCTGCTTCAAGATCGCAATAGCGATGCCGAGCTTCTGCCGCATGCCTTTCGAGAATGTTTTCACGCGCTGTTCAAACGCTCGTTCCGGAAGTCCGACTTCCCGCATGACCATGTGGTAATCTTCCTTCTTGAGGTCTTTTCTGCCTGCGAGTTTCGTAAAGAAGTCGAGATTTTGCCGCGCCGTGAAATTGCCGTACAGCATGACGTTTTCCGAAACGTACGCAGCGTGTTTCTTGGCGTCGAGTGGATTCTTCGTGCAATCGATGCCGTTGATTTTTGCCGTGCCGCTCGTCGGCTCGATGAAGTTGAAGAAAAGGTTGATGGTCGTGGTTTTCCCCGCGCCGTTGGCCCCGAGCAGCGCGTAAATTTGCCCGGGCTGGATGTCAAGGTTGAGATGGTCCAGGGCGAGCAGCCCGTCTTCGTAACGTTTGGTGAGGTCGATGGCTTGAATCATGGCAGTATTACTCCTTTGATTATTGTGAATTGTTCTTAGTTGTCAGTTCGTGGTTCTTTGTCATTAGTTCTTTGTCATTTGTCATTGGTTCTTGCTTCCAGCTTTTAGCTTTTGGCTCTTAGTTTCTAGCTTCTCGCTTCTGGCCTCTTGTTTCTCACTATCTCAATCGCGCAACTTCCCGCCTTTCTCATCATCTCATGATCTCATACTCTCAACTACTCATCTACTTGGTCTTCTGTGTTCTGACTTCTAACTTCTTCCTTCTACCGTACATCGTATCTCAGAAAACTCACATAGCTTGCCGCGAAAAAGAACACATTAAAGAGAAGAATCAATAAAATATCCACCCATTCCGCGCCGAGAGCTTCATCGAGCGTTGCATGTTGATAATTCAAGTGGGGTACTTGAACTTTAGATGCGTCGAAGCCTTTGACTCGGTTCGTCGAGCTGGCAGATCCGTATTTGTCTCCGTAGATTTTAACAATGTACTTATCGTAAATATTTTCTTTTACTTCCGCCTGATATCTCGCTGCATTTTCGGTAAACTTATATGCTTCGATAGTCCCGGTCGCGCAGACCTCAGAGACGATGTATGCGTAGCAGCTTGCCGGTGATAATCTCGACAAGTTCATTGCTATCGATGCCTGGGTCTTTCGCTGATTTTCAAACTCCTCGTCAAGTTTTTTCATTTCAGAGTTCATTTTTTGTTCGTATTCTCGGTCCAATATGCCCTTCAGACTATCATAAACTACCAGGAGTTGCTTTTCGGATTCTGTTCGCCCGAGTGTATAATGAGTCCCGGGACTTACACCATACTGGGGGGCAAGATCGTTATAGAGTTGGCCTGCCTTATCGAATAATTCGTTTCCGATATCTTCGCGCGCCATTGCTTTCTGCATGTTGAACACCTGCTGGGATTTCACCGGATAAATAATTTCTGCTATCATCGGACTGATTTTTGGCAGTGAAAGAACGAGTATTGCCCAGATGAACAAAAGAGCGACAATGGAAGTTATTGAGCGGTGTGTCAACGTTGAGACCAAAATCCCTAAATTGAACATGGCAAGAACGTAGAGCAGCGTCATCAATAGGATTGTGAAAAAGGCTGGCAGTACTTCAGCTGAAAATACCGGTATGGCACCCGAGGCATTTAGAATAACGAGAGACACTACTATGGAGAGGAAAAGAGGAACGAGAAGAACAATGTAGTTCCCAATGATCTTTGCCAGCAGTATTTGCGAGCGTGGAACCGGGTTCGACATTACGAGCCGGAACGTGCCGTCTTCTTTCTCGCCCGTTATGGTGCTGAATGTGAAAATCAGCGCCAGGAGCGAGATAACATAGCTGATGTTGAACAACAGATCCACTTTTCCAAAGAGGAGGGATTGAGGGTTGTCAACGCCCTGTTCGTTGCTTGTGTGAATATTTCCATCCCGTGCGGTAACCATTTTATTCGGCAGGAAATATTCGAGGCCTACAGAAAATACACTTAGCAATGAAGGCGGTCGGTAACCCTCGGCTGAAAAATCACTGCCGATGTTACCCTTCGACCGCCCCTCATAGAGCCGAACCGATTCCTGATAATCTGCAAGCCTTTTTTCGTAATCCTTCAGATTTACATACATCCCTACAGGAATAAGGAAAAGGCAGAGAAGGGTTGCAATGAGAAACCGAAAGCTGAGTACCGCCTCGCGGATTTCTTTCTTGATGATTGTGAAAATCATAGGTTGTCAGTTCTTAGTTCTTTGTTCCTGGTTATTGGTTCTTTGTTGTCAGTTCGTGGTTATTGGTGATTCGTCATTGGTCATTAGTTCTTTGTTATTGGTTCTTGGCTCTTTGTTCTGGCCTGGGGCCATTGGCTTTTAGCCCTTGGCTATTGGCTGTCAATTCAAAATTCAAAATGAAAAATGTCGTGACATATCTCATCATCTCAACTTCTCATAATCTCATTTTTTCTCCCATTCTCCGCTTCACCCATTCCCCGTTTCTCTCGAACTGGCGTCTACCGTACGTCATATTTCAGGAAACGCACGTACGCAACCGCAAAGGGAGTGATCAACCAGAAGAGAAGCGAAACGATGCTCGCCCAGTTCGCTTTGAACGTCTCGGTGATCGAGGCGTGATTGACCGAGAATTCCGGGAGCGATTTAAAATCTATCGGGTCGATCCCGAACGTCATTCTCATCTGTCCGTTGGGGAGCTCCATCAATTCCCGTTTGACCTTGCTGAAAAGGTTGGCGTCCAGCGCCTGCTGATGTGCTTTTACTGATTCGAGGTACTTCGTTTTTTCGACCTCTCCCGTTTGGCAGAGATCGGTGATCAGCCGCGAGAACGCGGCGCTCGGGGAGATGAGCGACAGGTTTAACGCGATGCTCTGCTGTGTTTTTTTCTCCCGCTGGAATGCCTGGTCGATCTGGTTCAGACGTTCGGCTTTCTGTTCGCCGTACCTTTGCTCGATCTCCTTTTTCACCTTTTCCCATTTGTCCTGCTCGGGAGATTGTTCCGGTCTGCCGGGGGGCGGCGTGTTCGGACCGAAGGTTGCCACATATTGGCGGCCGAGTTCCTTTGCCTGTTCTTCGTTGAGTGAATTCGTTATGAGCGATTTCTCAAGCGAAACTTCCGTTTCGGTTCTCACCGGGTGAATGACGCTCGCAATCATGTCGCTGACCTTGGGAACGATCATCTGGAAGAAAGCCCAGATCAGCAGGATGATGACCAGAGAGGTCCGTGTCTTATCCGAGCTGGTCGAGACCATGATACCGATGGTGAAGTAGGCAAGGAGGAATACCGATGTCCAGAGGAACACGTAAAAAATTCTTGCCGGGATGTCACCCTGGAAGAAAGGAAACGATGCGGCGATCAGGGCAAGCAGCCCGATCAGGAAGGCGATCACAAAGACGATCCACATCGTCAGGTAACCGCCGGCGATCTTCCCGAGCAGCAGGGAATCCCGCGGCACGCGGTTGGAGAAGATCCCCCGGAGAGTGCCGGATTCCTTCTCTCCGGAGATCATGTCCGACGCAAACAGCAGCACGATCAGACTAACGACCATCTGTATGATGAACGCGAAGTCCAGCTTCCCGAGCACCGAGAGGATGGATTCGTCCCCGATCGAAGTCTCGCCTTGTTTATATCCGTCGAACTTGAAGTCGTAGAACAGCGGCAGCGCGTTCTCAAATCCTTGTGCGAAAACAGAAAGCAGCGAGGGCGGACGGAAGCCCTTTAAAGAAACCGTGCCCGACATGATATCCCCCATCTGCAGCTTGTGGAGGGCTTCGTTTGACAGCCGGACCTGCTCGTTGTAGTCGCGCACCCTCTTGGCGTAATCGAGGTTGTTGACGTAGATTCCTAGTGGGATCAGAGTGACGCAAATGAGGAGAAAGAGCGGAAACCGGAAACTCAGAATATTTTCGAGAATTTCCTTCTTGATGATAGTTAAGAGCATGTGAACCGTCCTATAATTATTGATGAGACGAGCATAAATTCCTCAACTCCTGTGCCGGATGAAAAACGCTCTTGAATTGTCTGGATAAGAGGAATGAGCGGAGAAATGTGGTAAGGGGTTACCCGCGAATGGGAAAGCCGTTACCCGATCGTGAGATCGCGTGGTCGATAGTGAACTGCAGGCAGGGCATCACGCGGTGAGCTGTGAGGTCGCCCTCGATGGATCTACAGTGTTGAGCTCTCACCCAGACCGTACTGCTGCATCTTGTTGAACAGCGTCTTCCGGCTGATTTTGAGTTTTGCGGCTGCCTCGGTCCGATTCCAGTGAGTTTCTTCGAGCGCTTTGATAATGAGTTCCCGCTCAGACCGCTCGGTCAATGACTTGATGAACGGCTCGAGACCTTGCGCCGGGCTGGGCGCCAGCGGAATGGTTTCGCTCCCCAGTGCCAGGAACTCAAGGTCTTCTATGCCAATTGAAGTCCTCGTCGTGTTAAGCAGCGCGCGCTGAATTGCGTTTTCAAGCTCCCGGATGTTGCCTTTCCAGTCGCGGTGCTTAAAGAGCTGCAATGCTTCCGGAGTGATACTGGCGGTACTTTTTCCGAACGCGGTTCCGTATCTCCGGAGAAATTGATCGATGTACAACGGAATATCATCCTGATGTTCGCGGAGCGCCGGCATGCGAAGCTTAAGGACGTTAAGACGATAGTACAAATCCTCGCGAAACCTCCCCAGCTCGACCTGCTTTTCCAGGTTCTTGTTCGTCGCCGCAATGACCCGCACGTCCACCTTGATGGGAACGGTTCCACCGAGCCGGGAGAATTCCTTTTCCTGAAGTACTCTCAGAAGTTTCGTTTGCGCTTCGAGGGGAAGTTCTCCGATTTCGTCGAGGAAGATGGTCCCGGAATCGGCCTCTTCGAATCGCCCGATTTTCCGCTCGCGGGCGTCTGTAAACGCTCCTCGTTCATGTCCGAAGAACTCGCTCTCAATGAGATTTGTAGGAATCGACGTGCAATCAACGATCGTCAGGGGATTATTCTTCCTCTTGCTTTCGAAGTGGATCGCGCGCGCGGCAAGCTCCTTTCCCGTTCCGCTCTCTCCTTCAATCAGAACGGTCGCATCGGTTTGGGCCATCTGGAGAATGCGATGTTTCACTGCCTGCAGGAGGCTGCTTTCACCGAGGATGTTCTCAATCCCGTATTTTTTCTGAAGCTCCTTCTTGAGCTCGTCGACTTCTTCCGTCAGCCGGAACACGTCAAGCGCGCGCTTTACCACAAGAAGAATCTGCTCGTTGTCAAACGGTTTCGTGATATAGTCGTAGACACCGCCCTTGATTGCCTGAACCGCGGATTGAATCGTTCCGTGGGCCGTAAGGATGATGCCAACTGCTTGCGGAGAGCGCTCCTTGATTCTCATGATGGTTTCTATCCCGTCCAAGCGGGGCATCTGAAGGTCGACGATGAGCACTTGAGGTTTGAATGATACGGATTTTTCTAGGGCATCGAACCCGTCCTTTGCAGTTTCAATCGTATATCCTGCGTCTTTCAGGATGACGGCAAGAATGCCGCGGATTTTTTCTTCGTCGTCAACGATGAGGATGCGCTCCTGTTTGGGTAGTACTTTCATTATCTGTATCGTTATTGATTCAAATTCATGTATCTATCCGGTCGAGAAACGGGGAACCGGCGAATCGGAGAAGGGGGGATGCCGTGAAGCGAAGATGGGGGCGGATGGGAGATCATTTTGTTATTATGAGCCACTTGTTCGCCTCGGTTATCATTCTCACTATTTGGCCGATGATCTGGTCATATGCGGTCTCCATATTTTCTTTCGTAGCTGCATCAATATAAGAACATCTGTGCGCGATCTCAAGCCAAACTTGTGTTTCAGCCGCCTCAGTTTCTGCGTCGCTTAGCTTTGCGATAAATGCCGCTTTGTAGCGTCGCTTTCTCCATGCTTCACCGATATTCCCACAAACAGATCGGGACGAGCGGCGAATTTGATCAACAAGCGAATATCTTTCTTCAGCCGGCAGTCTCTTGGTTAATTCGAATATTTGCATGGCTGCGTTCATCGCATTTTGATACACATGCAAATCCTTGTAACCATTTATCTTTTCTCCCATTCCTCTTGCCTCCCTTTCTCCTTTTCTCCGATTCTCCCTTTCCCCCCTTCCCCCATTCGTTTTTTTGCCTACTACCTATAACCTACAACCTATCACCTACCCTCCGGCAATCGTATGGTCACAGTTGTTCCCCGGTTGTCTCCCTCGGTTCTGCTCCGGATTTCAATCTCACCGCCGTGCCTGCTGACAATTCCATAGGAAATCGAAAGGCCCAACCCCGTGCCCAATTCTTTTGTCGTGAAGAAAGGGTCGAACACTTTTAGGAGATCCTGTTCCGGGATCCCATGCCCGGTGTCGGCGATCTCTATGCACACAACGTTCTTCCCGCGACCGGCGTCGCCGCTCGCTGGATGGTCGGAGACCGAGATCGTAATGATGCCGCCGTCCGGCATTGCCTGTATACTGTTGAGGAGAATGTTCAGAAACAACTGTTTGAGGTTGGCGGCATCGCCGGTGATGTGCATATCAGGGGTCGCGTAATTTCCGCGGACCTCGATCCCGCGGTTACGCAGCTCGGAATCGAGGAGAAGAAGGGTCTGCTCAAGCACGTCCTGGATGTCGACGGTCGCCATATGCAGCTCGGATGCTTTGCTGAATGACAGAAGGCCCCGGATCACCTGGTCGATTCTGTCAACTTCTCCGATGATCCCGTCAACAAGCTGCTTCTTGTCTTCGGGCAAATCTTTCTGAAGATATTGAATGGTACTCCGCACCGAGGTGAGCGGATTGCGGATTTCATGGGCGGCGCCAGCGGCCAGCTCGCCGACCGTTGCGAGCTTATCAGCGTGAAACATTTTTCTTAACCTGTCTTCCTGAAACTGATACATGAGCGCATGCTCGATGGCAAGGGCGCTCTGGTTTGCAAGCGTCGAAAGCATCTCGAGGTCGGCAGGAGTGTAACCGCTGCCGTTCGTGCGAGCACCCAGAAAGATGGTTCCCGTCAACCTGTTCAGAACGATGAGAGGAACCGCGAGCACGATGTTCGTCGAGTGCAAGAGCTCCCGCTCCTGCAGTGAAAGAAATCGTATGACCTCGTCATTGCCTGTGATGTCAAGCGGGCACCGGTTGACAGTCAGCCATTTGACCAGGTTGTCCGAACGGGAAAAATTCAAACTTGTGACCAACTCGGGATTGGCCCCCTTTGCCATCTTTCCGACATAACGATTCGTGATCGGCTCGTAGAGAACAATGTACACCGCCGCCGCATCAAAAAGCTCCTTGAACTTGGCGGTAAAATTGTCCAAGAGCTGGTCAAGCCCTACGATGGAGTTCAATGACTTGAGGAATTCTTCAAGAGGATTGTAGAAAGCCACTGCGGGTTCTCTTCGAAACCACCTGCGTGCTTTCGGAATGAGAAAATTCATTTCGCGGATGAAAAGCTATGAGATTCTTGGCTCAAGAAAACCATATTCCATATCCTAAGCACTAAATCTGAAATCCGAAACAAAATGTAAGCCCGAAATCCAAAATTCAAAGGGTGGTGTCATCCCCGGATATTCGAATTTGTTTAGGATTTAGAGCTTCGGATTTAAGATTTGCTTGGTTTCGGATACTCAATTTTAGAGTTTGTCATTGAGGTTAATGACTCAACGTAACACCACTTTTTGAGATACGTTATCGCTAATGTAACCAATTCGGGCTTTTCTACCAACTTTCCCGCTGCGTCAGGGAATTCCGTGATAGCCGTCACTCCGGAATGCTATTTCCACATGGCAGTGAATCCTCCGGCTGGAAAACGACGGAAAAAGGGGTTCTCTCGGAGCGAGAAGTCCAATTTCACCCCCGGTGAACAGCTCTTCGATTTGATTCTTGGAGAAGATCTTGCTACATTAAGAAGGTCGTTCCTTTCTGCCGTTCTTTTAACAATTTCCTTTTACCGTCTGCTGCCCGGCGTGATCTTGCCGGAGAATAAAGATGTGCGGTGTGCTTGCCGTACTGGGACACTCGACGAGTGGATCGCATGCAGTGAATTCATCATTCAAGGAGCTCCGTTATGACAAGAATCATTTGTTTTCTTTCCGTCCTCATTCTGATGGTGCAAAGTGGATATGGACAGGTTTCCCGTAGAGACCGAGGGGTCTTTGTTGAGCCAAAGAACGAGTTTATGGATTCGATCAAGAGAGAAGTTGAACGCTTCAACAAGAAAGAAGAGAAACCCAACAAGCAGTTTCGATTGGATTTCACCGGCATCCAGAAACCAACATCCCCGGATGAATTCACAAAGTACTGGCACAATCCCCCCGTTCCACAAGCGCTGACCGGCACGTGCTGGTGTTTCTCCACGACGTCGTTTCTTGAGTCGGAAATCTATCGTCTTACAAAACGAGAGATCAAGCTTTCGGAGATATACACTGTTTACTGGGAGTACGTGGAAAAAGCGCGAAGATTTATACAAGAACGAGGCAACTCCGCATTCGCTGAAGGCTCGGAATCGGATGCGGTTCCGCGCATCTGGAAAAAGTACGGTATTGTACCGGAGGATGCCTACACCGGGCTGCAGCCGGGACAGAAATTTCACGACCATAGCAAGTTGTTCGGTGAGATAAACAACTATCTGACCTCTCTGAAGAATTCAAATGCATGGGATGAGGAGGGAGCGATTTCAATCATTAAATCGATTCTCAATCATTACCTCGGTGAACCGCCGAAGACCGTCCAGGTGAACGGGAAAAATATGACCCCGAAGGAATATCTCGATAAGGTCGTGAAGCTGAACCTGGACGATTATGTTTCCCTGCTGTCGCTGATGGAGAAACCGTACAATCAATTCGTTGAATATGAAGTGCCCGACAACTGGTGGCACAGCAAAACGTATTACAATGTTCCGTTGGATGATTTCATGAAAGCATTGAAGAGTGCCATTCGGCGAGGATATACGATTGCGCTGGGTGGGGACGTTTCGGAACCGGGGTATGAAGGGCACGCGGGGGTTGCGGTCGTTCCGACGTTTGACATTCCCCCGGAGTATATCGACGAAAATGCCCGCGAGTTTCGTTTCAGCAATCGCACGACGGGTGACGATCACGGGATCCACGTGGTCGGCTATCTGGAAAAAGACGGAAAGGATTGGTACCTGATAAAAGATTCCGGCGCGGGGTCGCGCAATAACGACCACCCGGGTTACTACTTCTATCAGGAAGACTATGTGAAACTGAAGATGCTGGACTTCATGGTCCACAAGGATGCCCTCAAGGATGTCGTGAAAATATCTCAGAAGTGAAAAGGGCTCGGTGAAGACTGGCTCCGATTTCTTCTCGCTCTATCATCAATTGTATATATACTTGTAAGCAAGATACTGATTCAAAAAACTGATGCGAACATAATTAAGGAGAACTTCCCATGACGAAACAATTAGCTACAATCTTGTTATTCCTCCTTGCCCCTCTGATGGCGGCCAGCCAGACGAATGTTTCGGGCACGATAGCCTCCACGGTGGACTGGAACCTTGCCGGGAGTCCGTATATTGTCACCGGAAGCGTGACCGTGACTCAAGCCGAAACTCTTACGGTTGATTCCGGGGTCGTTGTCCGGTTCCAAAGCGGCCAAGCGCTGTATGTGCAGGGAAGCTTGAATGCGCGCCATGCATTGTTCACATCGGATAAGGATACCGTAGGGGGCAGTCCTGCGAAAGGGGATTGGAACTTCATCCAAATCGGCGATTGGAGCACAAGCGCATCGGCAACGTTCGACACATGCCGTATTCGCTACGGCGGGACGACTTCCTTTCCTAATGATTACGCCAACGTTTTTCTCTACTCGGGGACATTGGCACTTATATCATGCGATATTTCTAATTCGGAAAATTGTGGGGTGATGTTTGCCGGCAGTCCCCTGGCCGCGAATGTTACGATGACCAACGACAATGTCTTTGCATGCGACTGGCCCATCGCATACCGCGGCGGCGGTTCGCTGGTCTTCAACGGCTCTAACAATCTCACCGGAAACACCCATGACGGAATTTATATGAGATTTTCGTCCTACTCCGGCTCCCTCGTGCTTGATACCGCAGCCGTTCCGTTTGTCTTCCTCGGAGATTTCTCAATCGATACAAGCGGTTCACTGACAATCCCATCCACCGATATGCTCAAATTCGGAAACGGCGTCCATCTTTACATCAACGGTACTCTTATCGCCCGGGCAGCGGTCGGGGAAACGATCACGTTCACGGCGTACACGGATGACAATGTCGGAGGCGACACAAATGCCGACGGCACGGCGACAGTGCCCGCGTCAAGTTACTGGGGCGGGGTTGTCTTCACTGATTTTAGCAAAGATGCGGCCTGCGTTATGAAGCGCTGCAACGTGACATTCGCCGGGTATGCGAATACCGGCGCCATCTCGATGTACAATGCCGGTCCGACCATTGACAGCTGTTCTATGGCGAATAATTTTTACGGGGTGCTGATGCAGGATGTTTCCAATCCGGTCTTCTCCAATAACATAATCGGGTCGAGTGAACTCGTTCCGATTGCGATGTCGTTCACGGCGAGTCCGGTATTGACCAATAACTCTCTCTCTGTTTCCGATAACCATTATGATGCTATCGGCCTGCTCGGCAGTACTACCCCCGCCAGCGGAGTACTCCCGATCCGCTCGGTGACGTCGATTCCCAACATAACGTACCTTCTGCTGCAAACGATCACCGTTCCCCAGGGCACGACGTTCACGATTAACAAAGGAGTCGTTATCAAGGCGGTGCAGGATAATCGATATTTCGGTTTTCCTCCTTGCATCGTAATCCAGGGCAAGCTCGTGGCGAACGCAACACCAGACAGTATGATCGTTTTTACGTCGGCGCGTGACGACAACTTCGGCAATCCCGGCGATACGAACAGGGACGGAAGCCAAACATCCCCGGCGGCGGGTGACTGGGGAGGGATTACCTTCGAGGGGACAAGCGATACCGCTTGCGTTCTCAACAACTGCCGTGTCAAATACGGGAGTCTCCCATACACCTACTACAATACGCGCTATATTTCAGGCGGGGCTATCACTACCGTGAACGCGAGCCCGGTAGTCTCCAACTGTGAAATTAAGGACGTTGTCTACGGAATCTATGCCTTCCAATCCTCAAATCCCAAAATATCGAACACTGCAATAATCAACACCCAGTACACGCCGATTGCGATGTCCGTCTCTGCAAATCCTTCGCTCACCGGCATCACGTTCACCAACACAGTGTGGACGGCACTGGGCATCATCGGGGAAAATCTTGGACATAACGGAGAGATCGCGCAGAGAAATGTGGCAGGCTACTCCAACATCACCTACATTCTCCTCGAGGACCTGACGATCAATTCGGGAACCTATGTGACGGTGGACTCGGGAGTTGTCATAAAGAGCAATGGAGCCGGAATCTTCGTCAGCGGTGGATTTAAGGCAAGAGGGGCAATCTTCACCTCGATCAAAGACGACAACTACGGTCATCCCAACGACTCGAATGGCGACGGCAACCAAACATCGGCCGCTCCCGGAGACTGGAAGACAATTCGCTTTCAGGGAACAAGCGACGACGTATTCTGCTTAATTGACAGCTGTACGGTCAAGTTCGGCGGTGCCGATGCTTATGATCCCTTGAATAATTGGGCAAGTTGGGGCGGAGTAACGTTTACCGATGCAAACGCGAGGCTCTTGCATTCCCTCATCACGGATTCCTACAACTTTGGCGTGCGTTGTGAAGGCGGCGCGGTACCGGTCGTGGATGGAGTGGAATTCAGGAACTGTCGACGTGACCCCATTGCGATGTCGCTGAAATCCAACCCGGGTTTCACGAATATCACCTTCACGTCCAACGGGAGCAAGGGAATACGAATCCTCGAGGGAACGCTCTCATCAAATGCCACGCTCGCGAAGCGTGACGTCGCCGGCATCATCAACATTGCCTATATCGTTGACCAACTGACGATAAGCTCGAACGCCGTTCTCACGATCGACCCCGGGGTAGTCATCAAGTTCCCCATTCACTATGATTACTGCAACGACAACGGGATCGTCGTTCAGGGATCCCTCATCGCGAGGGCGACAAGCGGCCAGAAGATAATTTTCACATCCCTGCAAGATGATTCAAATGGAGGAGACACAAACAACGACGGCAACAACAGTTCTCCTCAACGCGGTGATTGGTGGAGCATCGAATTTGACAACTCGGCGGCCGACTCTCTCAATGCTCTTCGAAATTGTGAGATACGGTATGGCGGTTCCCCCGCATGTTACGGTGCACATGACTACAAGAACTATGGCGCCGTCCGGATCTTTGACGCGAAGGTTCTGATCGATAGCTGCGTGGTTCAGCAGTCGCTCACATCGGGGATCGGAATTTATGGAAGCGCGACCCCCACCATTCAGAATAGCCAGATCTATAACATCTCTTCAACCCCCATTGCGATGAGTATGTTCTCTCAGCCGACATTCCCCAACAACTCGGCTCTCAACGTCGGATACATGGCGCTGGGAATCGTTCCCGAGACGTACTCCGTCAGCGCGACGGTGCCGAAGAGAGATTTCGGCGGTTACACAAATATCACGTATCTGTTGTTCTCAGACTACTATCCGAACTATTGGATGCCAAGACAAACCATCAATTCCGGCACGACCATCACGGTACCTTCGGGAGTGGTATTCAAGGGCTTCAACAGCATCCTTGTGAACGGCGGGCTGAAAATAGAGGGAACGGCAGCCGACAAAGTTGTTTTCACTGATCCACGTGATGACAGCTATGGGAATCCGGGCGACACAAATGGCGACGGCTCCGCCTCTCAACCCGCGTTCGATCAAACGATGGTGCCACGCATCGAGTTTGCCGATATCAGCGATGACAGTGTGTGCTCGGTGCGGTTCGCAGTCCTGCGCTACCAGGACGTGGGCATCAACTTTCTCCAGGCGTCTCCCAAAATCTCCAATTGTACGTTTGACAAAGTCAATTGGGGGATCGGACTCAACGGCGTTTCCAATCCAATCGTTGACAGTTGCACGTTCAACAATCTCACGTACGCTCCTCTCCATACTTCCCTTGTGTCCTATCCCCGCTCAACGACGGGCAACGTCATTTCGGGTACCACCTACCGTGGTATCGGAATCCTTGAAGAGACGCTGGTACAGGATGTCACGCTGGTACAAAGGAATTTTGGAGGGATCAACAATATTCCTTACGTATTTGGCAACTACACGGTCGGGACGGGTGCCGTGCTCACGCTTCAGCCGGGAGTCATCCTTAAGTTCTTCCCCCAGGCAAAGCTTGCGATCCAGAAAGGCCTGCTGGCAGAAGGCGTGAAAGGATATATATCCGGCGGAGTGACTCATCCCGACAGCACAATTGTCTTTACGGATATTAAAGACGATTTCTACGGCGGGGATACGAACGCCGACAGCTCTCTCACTGCACCATGCTTGAACTGTTACCCCGGCGACTGGAACGGAATAGTTTTTGAAGACGCGTCCCTCGACCCGCTGTGCATACTGAAAAACTGTGTTGTGCGGTACGCCGGCGACTACTACTACAACGGTGGTGGAATCACCACGAATAGCGCCAGTCCGACGATTACGTATTCTACGATCAGCAATAACAAGTTCGGCATTGTTGCCAATGCGGCTTCGAACCCGGTGGTCAACTACTGCGATATCTACCAGAACAGCCAACAGGGGATCAACAACGCGAATGAATCGTTCAATATCGATGCCCGTAATAACTGGTGGGGAAATAATTCGGGACCGACGCACAGCGGCAACCCGGGCGGCACCGGCGATGCTGTGAGTGACAGCGTAAACTATGTACCCTTCCTCGCAACGGGAGCCGGACTTCCCCTTCCCGGCGACGTGAGCCTCAATGGTACCATCCAGGCGTATGACGCTTCACTCATCCTGAAATTTGTTGTCGATCCTGTGGGCAATCCATTGAGCGACACCCAGCAGTTGGTAGCCGATGTCAGCGGTGAACTGGGAATTACCGCGTACGACGCCTCGCTCGTTCTGCAGTACGTGGTCGGTAACATTCAGGATTTCCCCGTCGAAGTGAACCATACTGCCGCGCCACACGTCTTCCCCAAAGTGTCGGCTTCTACCATCGAAATTGGCAGCAAGACGACGAACCGGGGGTCAACGGTGGTGATTCCCATTCATGCAGGCAATCTGCACAATCTCGCCTCGGCAGACATTCGCCTGACGTTTGACGATAAAATGTTGACACCGAAAGACGTCAAAACCGCTTCGGGAGTATCCACAATGACATTATCGACGAAGCTTCTGAAAGGTGCGGTCAATATTGCCATGGCTGACGCAAAGTATTCCGATGTGGATGGCGACCTCCTGTACGTGACCTTCGATGTCGCCAAGGACGTTCGCGGCACGGTGAAATCCGTGGTCTCCGTTTCACGTCTTCTCCTGAACGAAAAGGATTTCAGGTCGTCTGCGAAATCCGGGGAGATTACGATCATCGGCAAGCCGACCGAGTTTGCGCTGTACCAGAATTACCCTAATCCGTTCAACCCGACAACCACCATACGGTATGCGATTCCCGATGATGCAACGCTCATCCGGATTTCGGTATTCAATACGCTGGGAGAGCTTGTGAAAACGCTTGTTGACGAGGTGCAGGCAGCCGGAGTCTATGAGATTTCCTGGGATGGCCGGACCGAAGCGGGCATTCAAGCCGGAAGCGGAATGTATTTCTGCCGGATCGCAGCACAAGGAACCAAGAATTTCACGAATGTAAAGAAAATGCTTCTTATGAAATGACGCTCACGACCACACGAAGTAGAGAAAGCGTCAATATGAAATTACTACAGAACATACTAAGGAGCATACAGCCATGAAACGATTGCACTTCATGATCTTGGTTCTGGTTTTTGTTTTGGCACATCCATTTGCCGCGGGCCAGGTTTTGCTGTCGTTCAGGGATACCACGCTCACCCGCGGCACGACGGTGCTCATTCCGGTCTATGTCGATAGCAGTCTGACAGGCTTGAACGTGACCTCGTACCAACTGGACGTTGTGTATTCGACGTATGGTATCCACATTGACAGCGCAGTCTCCGCCGGCACGATGACGGCGGGTTGGGGAAGTCCAACGATAAATGTCACTGCGGGTGAAATCAGAGTCGCCGCGGCAGGTACGGGTGCACTCAACGGCACCGGGGTGCTCGTCTATCTCAGACTATCGTTGCTCCCGAACGCGCCGATCGACTATAGTTCTCTTGGTTTCTTAAGCGCTCTCTTAAATGAAGGTACTCCATCCACGGTGACGCGCAATGGGAGTATTTCGATTGTCAGTCCGCCGTTCATCACGATTTGGCCGAACGAAGCCCAGGTGACAGTGGGAGAGACATACCAGTTCTCCGTCTCGGGAGGAACTGCTCCCTATACCTGGTCGTCGACAAATCCTTCGGTCGCTTCGATTGATTCCACCGGCCTTTTGACGGGCATCGGGGCCGGATTCTGTCGTGTGGCGGCGAAGGACAACGCGGGGGTTGTCGATACCACCGGTCAGATCGAAATTCGAGCGTTCAAATTGGCGCTCCGGGATACCAGCGTATTGCAGGGGAAGACTTTTCTTCTCCCGGTGTACGTCACAGACCTGAGCCATCTCGATGTCTTCAGCGGTCAGTTTTCGATCTCGTACTCGAAAAATCTTCTGACGGCTTTGGGCACCGATGAAACCGGAACGCTGCTCCAGTCGTTCGGCGCATCGACGGTAAACATCACGCCCGAGAAGATCATGGTTTCCTTTGCGGGTCATTCACGTCTCAACGGCGTAGGAGTACAGGTTCTTCTCTACGTGCGGTTCAAGGTCTCTGACGTGAACGCATGGACATCAGATCTCACAATTGCAGACCTGCTGTTTAATGAGAATTTGTCGGGCAGTACTCTTAACAGCTACTTCACGGCGGTGAGTAAAAGCTCCCTGACCGTCAGTCCCGGAACGGCCAACGTGGTGGCAGGGGATTCGGTTCAGTTTACTGTGTATGGCATTGCCATTGCGCCTCTCACGTGGTCGATCACCGATTCATCGATCGCTTCAATTTCAAACACCGGAGTGCTCAGAGCAATTCGGAGTGGGTCGTTGAGGGTTTCGGTAATGGACTCGGTCGGAAGTACCGGTTCCAGCGATGTCATCCATCTCTATGATCTGTATGTTGCAGTCCGTGACACGTCGGGGGCGCCCCGCGAGACGGTCGAAGTAGCTATTACTATGGGTCACTCTGCATCCGGCATCTCTTCCGCGCAATTGACGTTGAGGTTTGATGGAGACAACCTAAATGCAATCGACCTCGTCACTGCAGGAACACTCTCGGCTGGATGGGCGACTTCGATCTCAACGTCGGCCGGTTACTGCACTATTGCGGCCGCGGGTGCGGGTGCAGTGAGTGGACCGGGAGTGCTTTTGAAAGTACGATTTGTGATCCATGATTCCGCTCCGGGGTGGACGTACAGGATCAGTATGGTCGGGCTGTTGTTGAATGAGGGGACGCCGGCGGGTTACCCGCTCGATGGTCTTATAACCGTCTACGTCAGCCCGCCGTCCGCACCGGTTCTTGCGTCTCCGGCGGATGGTTCCGCGAAACAGCCTCTGGCAATGACATTGAATTGGTATCAATCCTCGGGAGCTTTGGCGTACCGGTTACAGGTATCCACCGATTCGTTGTTCGGAGCGACAGTCATTGATTCTTTCCCCATTCTCAGCACGTCATTGCAGATCGGTTTACCGACAGATCGAATGAAATATTTCTGGAGGGTAAATGCTTCGAATCAGGCGGGCGTGAGCGACTGGTCATCGACGTGGGCATTCTACGTCGATACGTCAACGTCGTCCGTGAATGGAACTCGGAATGGGATCCCCAGAGAGTTTGCGCTGGGCCAGAACTATCCTAATCCGTTCAATCCGTCGACGACGATCGAATACCGGTTGCCAGCGGAAAGTAAAGTCAGTCTGAAAGTATACGACATGCTGGGGCGGGTCGTTGCTACGCTCGCCGACGGTGTCCAACAAGCCGGGTATAAATCCGTTGAATGGAATGGGCTCGACGCTACGAGCGGTGTATATTTCTACCGTCTCGAGGCGATGAGTGTCTCAGGTTCGAACAAATCGTTTACGCGAATCGGCAAGATGCTTCTGATCAAATAGCACAAGGGAATTTTCAATTCGTTGAAAAGGTGCCAGGCCCGGATCGAACATGGTCCGGGCCTTTTTGTTCTCGGCGGTTCTGCCTGGCCCTCCGGCTGTGTAAGCGTGGAGTGCTAAAAGGGAAAGTCTTTCTTGCTGTCGAAAGTATTCTCCTGCTTCTTTACCGGTGGTCTCTTCGCCACCAGATGAACCGGGTTTGCTCTGACATAAATGGCTTTCCTGGGGGTAGTCGGACAGGCGTGCTCGCAGGCGCCGCAACCGACACAGATATCATTATCAAGTTCCGGGATGGATAGCTTTCCTTCGTAAGGCACCGTGCTGACTGCCTTGGTCGGGCAGTGCTCCGAACAAGCGGCACAGTCCATCTTCTTTGAGACTACGATGCAGTCATCTTTGACAAACACCGACCTGCCGATTTGGATCAACTTTTTGGATTCCACGCTCGCCGGAAGAATCGCGCCGGTAGGACACACCTCACCGCACACGGTACACTCATAATTGCAGTAAGCGGCGTCGTAATTCATTCTTGGCTGGAAAACACCCGCGAAGCCGTAGTCGAGAAATGCCGGGGTGAGAACCTGTGATGGGCAGGCGCTCACGCACAGGTGACATGCCGTGCAGCGGCTTGAAAAATGCCGGATACTTTTTGAGCCCGGAGGTGTAATTGGGTGATTCCGGTTCTCATGGTAACCGTCTATCGATGCCGAAGTGCTGTCCCCGGACATGAAGGCAGGCAGGGCGAGACCGATGGTGGGAGCAAGCACTCCCTTGAAGAAGTTTCGCCTGTCCTGGTTGTACTCCGGCGGAGATTTTTGTGGGATCGCAAACCGCTCGCGCGAATAAATCACTGCGTCCGTCGGGCAAGATTTGATGCAATTGAAACAAGTGACACATGCCCCGAAATCGATATGTTTCCCCTCGCTATCAATACAGCTCGCCTTGCAGACTTTTTCACAAGCGCCGCAGTCGTTGCAGGCAGACCGGTCGATAACAATCTTCATAAAGGAAACTCTTGATATGAGGCCAAGAAGTGCGCCCGCCGGACAGAGTGAATTGCAGAAAAGTCGCCCGTGCCTGTACGACATGGTCACAATGAGAGCGAGGAGCAGGAGGGAAAATATCAGAACGCTGATACCAACGTCCCTCAGCGGTATATTATAGAGAGAATACATCTGAAACTTCGCCAGAATGCTCGCGATACCGTTGTTCAGCAGGGTCACGAGGGGTTCGGCCGCAGCGGTAACTATTCTTCCGTAGATGCTGAACGGTTCCAGCATATTCAGAAGGGTCATACTGCCCATACACACGAAAAGTCCTGTCAGAACCGAAACGGAATAGTGGAATGCGAAAGGCGGTCTCCCGTACGCGAATCGTTTTCGGCGATGGATCTTCTTTTCGATGTGGATGACAATATCCTGGAGAGTGCCCAGCGGGCAGAGGAAGGAGCAGTAAACCCGGCCGAATGCAACAGTCAAGGCGAGGACCAGGAAAAGTCCCACGGCGGTGAGGTCGAAATACGTGAAAAGTCTCAGGAGAGACGGGGTGAATTGCAGCGAAACAAAGAAACTGCCTACCGCCGGCGGGATGCTGTGTCTGGCATCGAGAAACAGTACACTTATCGAAGCAAGAAAGATCAGCGAGACAGCGACGCGGATTCTCTTCAGCTTCTCGCCGCTCACACGGAGATCCGCTTGATGTTCAGTTTATCCAGATCCATCCGTCCCACGTTCATTTCGGCCGCGATTTTGATGTGGCGAATATCGTCCGGATTCATGCCGAAGAGCTTCGCCGCAGC
Organism: Bacteroidota bacterium; assembly: GCA_049515655.1. Classification (GTDB taxonomy): domain Bacteria; phylum Bacteroidota; class Ignavibacteria; order UBA10030; family SZUA-254; genus JBEKTW01. The sequence goes on along the minus strand of JBEKTW010000013.1, from coordinate 16,733 downwards.
TGCGTCAACGGCGACGATATCGGTTGATATCAGCTGTGCCTTCATGGTCACGACGTCCTCCACGGAAACACCGCGGGGTCCGTTCGATTTCATCACGTAGTACGCGTCGACGACATTCAAATTGGGTTTCCGGTACGTTGCAAAATCTGCGATGCACTGATGCAGATCGGTTTTGTGCCAGAATCTCCTGTCCCACACATTGCCCATGAGGTTCTTCATGGCAATCGTCAACGAGGTACCGCTGTGGCATTTGAGAATCGGGACATTGATGAAGACATCGGCACCAAGGATCAGATCATGTTCCTTTGCCGCCGTCAGGGATTTCCCTTTGGGAATGACAACATCGTGGTAGTAGCTTTCACTCGCACCGGGGGCGGTTTTGCCGCCGGCATCTTTGACCGCTTTTTCGATTCCGCTGCTGCTGTAGCAGCGCTGCCATTCGTCGCATGGATGGTCCACCACATACACTTCCTTGGCGCCCGCGCCGAGGCACTGCTGGATAATTCTAGAGACAAGTTTTGGATTTGTATTTCCGCCGCGCTCGGGTGAAACATCCCAGCCGATGTTCGGCTTCACGACAACCTTCTGTCCCGCTTTAACGAAGGCTTTCATTCCGCCCAGCGCCTCGATACCCTTGTCAAACATGAGGTCGGGTTCACCGCCTTTGATCGCTACAAGGTCGTACGGAGTTTGTGCAAAGGCGAAAACGTTGGAGTATTTATCCAAAGCGAAGTACGCTCCGGCGGCAATTGATGCCGCGGCACTTTTTCTGAAAAACGTTCGGCGATCCATGCTGCTTTCCAATATGGTAATGATTGTTTTTGTTCTTCCGGCGTGCCAGAGTTCACTTGTCCACAACATGCAAGGAGTACAGGTTCTCTCATGATGCATGGGGGCCTGAATAGAAATGCAATAAATATGCCTTCCGTCACCATCAAAACAGCCGGAAAATTCGACAGTCCGAAGGCTTACTTTCAAAATTGATTCCCTGAATTTCGGTCATTCTCATTTCTGAGACACCACTGGAGTACACATGAAGGTGTCCTAAAAGTCCCAGCGTCATGCTGACATTCTTCTGGTCAGCATCTAAACGTCAGCAGCGACATGCTCGGTTCAGATCCTGACCAAGAGCATGTCAGGATGACGGGTTGGCGCACTTTTTGGACAGCCTCATAATAGGAGGAGTTTCGGCCAGCCCTCAAGAACAAAAATAATACACTATCGAGAATTCTTGATAATCACCCACAAGAGTGATATATTTTGCACATGAACTTCCACGAAAGCCGTTCACAGGCAGCCCGCTAAATCACGGCAGTAAAAAAACGATGCTTCTCGATCCAGCGGAACGTCGAGACATCGTTTTCATCTTACAATTCATTGAAGGAATGAATCCAATGAAAAAGAAATTTCTCTCCCTTTCTCTTCTCTTTCTTGCTGCCATTCTTCTGCTCAACGCGGACACCGTCATCTGTCAGGAGAAGCAGAAGCTCACTCTTGACAACATGAGCGATCCCACGCTCATGCAGGCATTCTCCACCCCCCGCACCTGGTGGCTGGCCGATAATACCGCCATCATGTATGATACGCGCAAGCCCGACTCGGTGAGAACTCTTGAGCGCCTGGACCCGGTCAGCGGGGATCGCACGCAATTCCTCGACAGACAGAAAGCAAAGGAAAGCCTTGTGAGTCTCTTCCCCGAAGGGAAGGCCCCTCGTTTCTCACCCGTTCCCAACCAGATTTCGGTCGCGGGAAGGTACGGATGCTATCTTATCAAGGGAGACATTTTTCTTCTCGATATTCCGAACGCTGCCTTCTCGCGAGTCACCGACACCAAGGAGGAAGAACAGTCCGTCAATTTCTCCCCGGATGGAGGCAAGCTCGCATTTGTTCGCGACCATGACCTGTACGTATACGATATCGTGGAGAAAAAAGAGATGCGGCTCACTAATGACGGGAACGATTCGCTGTTGAACGGTACACTTTCGTGGGTCTACTGGGAGGAAATTTTTGGCCGCTCGGATGCCGGGTACCGGTGGTCGCCGGATTCCAAATCAATAGCGTACCTGCAAACCGATGAATCGGGCGTGAGCATCCAGCACTATGTTGATGAATCCCCGTGGACACCCACTGTGACGACACAGCGTTATCCAAAAGTGGGAGAGAAAAATCCCAGGGTTCGGGTGGGCATGATCGAAGTCGGTTCGAATAAAACGACATGGGTACATATCGATACAAGCACATACGAATACATCATCCGGATCGACTGGCTGCCGGACAGCAGGAATCTCTGCGTTCGCACAATGAATCGTTTGCAAACCGAGCTCGATTTTTACTTTGTCGATCGCTCGACAGGAACGGCCACATATGCCATGAAGGATACAGACGAGGGGTGGATAAACGAGTCGGACGATCTGTACTTCCTGCAGGATGGAAAACATTTCATCATTTCATCGGAGCGGGACGGGTACAATCACCTGTACCGGTTCACGATGGACGGCACGCTGGTCAATCAAATCACGAAGGGCGATTGGTCGATCCGTTCTTCAGGCGGCGGGGCCTTCTGGGTTCAGAAAGCAATCACGGGAATCGATGAGAAAAATGGATGGATCTATTTTACCGCCCTCGAAAAGTCCTCTCTGGAAAAGCATCTCTATCGGATCAAGATGGACGGCGGAGGCATGAAGCGGCTGACCGAAGCAGAGGGAACTCATGCAATCACGATGAGTCCCAATGCCCGGTACTACTTTGACCGGTATTCCAACATATCCACGCCTCCCTCGCTCGCTCTCTACAAATCGGACGGGTCGGAGATCCAAAAACTAGCCGAACCCAACCCGGCAGGATTCAAAACGTTCGACATTCAGTACGCCGAGCTGACGCACGTCCCCGCCAGGGATGGATTTCAGCTCCCGGTTTCGATCACCAGGCCGAAAGATTTCGACCCGAAGAAAAAATATCCGGTCATCGTTTCGGTGTACGGCGGACCTTCCGCGCCGCAGGTCGCAAATTCATTCCAGTACGGCGCAATCTGGGATAATGTTTTGCTGAACAACGGCTATATCTGCATGACGATCGACAATCGCGCCGCGACCGCGATCAGCAAAAAACTGGAAAACCTCATTCTCAAGAGAACACTTGGCGAAGTGGAGCTCAACGACCTCGTCGACGCGGTGCGGTGGATGAAGCAGCAACCGTTCGTCGACTCCGGCAGGATCGGCATCTGGGGATGGAGTGGCGGTGCCTCAAACACCGTGATGGCAATGACCCGGTCTACCGAGTTTAAGGCGGGGATTGCCGGCGGGACGGTGACGGATTTCCGTTTTTACGACTCCAAATGGGGTGAAGCGATCATGAAAACGGAAAAGGAAAACCACGAAGGATACGAGCAGTACTCGCTCTTGAAGTATGCCAAGGATCTCCACGGAAAGCTGCTTCTCATTCACGGGTCGCATGACGACAATGTCCATATCCAGAACATCTGGCGCTTCATTGATGAGCTCATCAAAGCGGACAAGCTGTTCGAGTTGATGGTGTATCCCATGCGAGGGCACGGTGTCGGCGACACGGCCGGAAGCAAGCACCTGAACCATCTCATGCTCGACTTCTGGAGCCGGAACCTGTGAAAGCGCTTGTGACTGGTTTCGGGCAAAGGTTGATTAAGCCTTGCACCTTGTAACCCTCTCCTCTTCAATTCCCCTCTCCCGCAAGCGGGAGAGGGGAAAGGGGTGAGGGTTGCGACTGACATAACGATCCAGGGACGTACTAAAACAACTTGATTGACACGATACGATGGCAATCATGATCATTCCGGAATAACGAAGGAACAAGAAGGAGGATCACAATGAAGAAGAACAGAGCTATCCGAAAAGTGATTGCAAGTAAACCCACTCTCGAAGGGGCGGGCGTTCACCTCAATCGTGCATTCGGTTTTCATGAGGTGCCTGCATTCGATCCGTTCCTGCTCCTCGACGACTTTCGTTCGGACAATCCGCAGGATTACATCAAGGGATTCCCGTGGCATCCGCATCGTGGTATTGAAACCATCACGTATATCCTTCGTGGAAATGTCGAGCACGGCGACAGTATGGGGAACAATGGCGTGATCGGTCCGGGGGACGTGCAGTGGATGACCGCCGGCAGCGGTATTATTCATCAGGAAATGCCGAAGGGCGATGAAAAGGGATACAACTGGGGATTCCAGTTGTGGGCAAATCTCCCGCGCTCTCACAAGATGATGGCTCCCCGCTATCGTGATGTAAAAAGCGGGCAGATTCCTGTGGTCGCAACTGCGGGCGGCGCAACGGTCAGGATTGTCTGCGGCGAGGTGCACGGGACGAAAGGACCTGTACGCGACATCGTAATCGACCCGGAATACCTCGACGTAACCGTTCCCGCAAAAAAGGAGTTCATTTATCCAACCAAACCCGGACACACGGTCTTCGCGTACGTGATTGAAGGGAAGGGATATTTCTGTGAGGAAAAGAATCCGTTCAACTATGAGGTCGAAGGAGCAAACTACTTCGACATGCAAAGAAATCCCTTTCTTGCGAATGGGCATCTCGCTCTGTTCGACGACGGAGAACAGATAATCGTGTCCACCGAGGACGAGCCGGTTCGTTTTCTTCTCATCTCCGGTAAACCCATCGGTGAACCGGTCGCGTGGTACGGACCCATCGTGATGAACACACAGGGGGAATTGAAGATCGCCATCGAGGAGTACAATAACGGGACATTTGTCAAACAGGGGAAAAGATGATCTTCCCAGAGAATTATGAAGTGATGTTACGCAGTACTGATTTCGATGTCCCAAATCAGAAACAAATCCTAAACACTAAATTCGAAACACTAAACAAATTCAAAGCACCAATCTCAAATCCGCCTCCGGCGGACTAAACAAAACCGGCTTGTCCTTGATACTTTGATTGGTATTTTTCAGATGTCTCAAATTATTAGGAGAGGGTATTTTGGCTTGCGCATAAACGTCCGGAGCCATCACATCCTCTCCTCTGAGGAGAGGATTAGAGGTGAGGTCTGAACTTTGTGACCCTCGGGACGGTGTGACAATCGGTGTTTTGCTGATATCTCGATTTAGAATTTATCACTTAGAATAATGACCCTGTTTATTGTCAATTATCGATCCACCCGGGCGAAATACTCGCCTGTGGTTTCCCCCGGAAAGGAGATACAATGAACCTCGGTCCAATCATTAATGCCGTTTCCCTTGCCTGGCTCGTTTCGGAGATCGTGCTGTCGAGAGTGAAACATTCTGATGCCAAAAAATCAAAGCTTGATGCATACTCGCTGAGAATTTTGTGGACCACCATAGCTCTCAGTGTCTCTTCCGGAGTATTTCTGGGACTCCGTCGCATTGGTTTTATCGCGACGGGGAGCTACTTCATTTCAGTGTCAGGCCTGTCGTTGATCGTGATCGGATTGATTGTGCGGTGGATAGCCATTCTAACGTTGCGAAAATACTTTACGGTTGATGTTTCGATTGTCAGCGACCATCGTATCGTTACACATGGTCTCTATCGGTGGGTACGCCATCCTTCGTATGCCGGCAGTCTGTTGTCGTTCCTTGGATTAGGAATATGCTTTTCGTGCTGGGTGTCCACACTTGTGGTTTTCCTTCCCATTCTGGTTGCGTTTATCTACAGAATCCGGGTTGAAGAAAAAGTTCTGGCGGCGTATCTGGGAGACGAATATGGACAATACTCTGCATCGACGAAACGCTTGATTCCCGGTGTGTATTGACGCCCAATCGGGGATCATTTCCCATTATTCTGGCCGTGCGGAGGGTTCTTTCGACAAGGTTGGGCCGCAACAACCATTCTTGTTCAACGTACCATTGAGCAGTCCCCAACTTATTTCGATTTGGCAAAGTCTAACGTGAAAAGAAACAACGGCACTCGGACGACCATCGTGATTCCAGCCGTGGCCGTGGACACACTTATGCATTTTTGAGAGGAATTATATCCACATGAGGTATCCTCATCGTTCACCTTCGATCGTTCTTTTCTTCATGGTTGTTTTTGTTCTTTCGATATTCCCTGCCGAATCTTTCGGACAACAACCGAAGATACTGTACACGCTGGGTATGTCGAAACCCTCGACCCATTTGTTCGAAGTGGAGATTCAACTGGAGTCCCTCCCGCCGCGGCAATCGCTCGATTTCCTGCTTCCGGTCTGGCGGCCGGGGAGGTACATGATCCTGGATTTCGCGAGCGGTGTTCAGGATTTCAATGTGTTCGACGGCGACAATAAGCCGCTGAGATGGGAAAAGGTGGAAAAATCCAGGTGGCGTGTCGAAACAAATGGAGCTCCGGAGGTCCGGGTCCGGTACAGGGTGTACGCGGATGAATTCTACCAGCGCACACGCGGTCTCGATGACGAGCATGGTTTCGTCGATGGAACCTCGGTCTTCATGTATCTTGAAGAGTACCGAAATGTTCCGCTGGCACTGGAAGTGCATCCCTATGCCGACTGGCATGTCACGACAGGGCTGGAAGGAGGCGGCAGGCGCTTTTCAGCTCCTTCCTATGACTATTTCATTGACTGCCCCCTTGAAATTGGAATGCAAAAGGATTTCGCATTCGAAGTTGACGGAGTTCCACATGTCCTGAGCATTGCCGGTGAAGGTAACTGGACGGCTGATACGCTCGTCAGAGACATCGCGAAGATCGTCAAGGGACAGAAGGACTTTTGGGGGGAGTTTCCGTACAGGAAATATGTTTTCCTCGTCCACTGCATGTCGGATGCCGGGGGAGCGACAGAGCACATCAATTCGGCCATCATTGAAACGCGACCGTTCATTTTTAAGAATCAGGATTATTACAGAGGGTTTCTTGGAAATGTTTCCCATGAATATTTTCATACGTGGAATGTGAAACAGCTCCGTCCGAAGGGCATCCATTCCTACGACTTTACCCGGGAGAATTATACGAGAGAGCTATGGGTTGCGGAAGGGACGACATCGTACTACGACGGACTCCTCATGGAGCGCATCGGTTTTACGAAAGCCGACAAGTATATTGAAGGTCTCGGCGACATTATCCAGTGGGACCGCCAGCGCCCCGGCAATTCTGTCCAGCCGGTGAGCGAGGCAAGCTTCGACACATGGGTGAAAGGGAGCCGCGGCACGGAACAGTCCTACAACGTTGAATCCGATATCTACCAGAAAGGCGCGAACGTCAGCGGTTTGCTCGACCTCCAGATCAGAAAACTCTCTTCTAATAAATATTCGCTGGACGATGTGATGAGGGCAATGTACAAACGGTTCCCTCTTTCCGGGCAGGGGTACACGCTGAAAGATCTCCAATCGGTATCGGAAGAATTCGCGGGCGTCACTCTTCAGAAATTCTTCGATGATTACGTGTTTGGCACCCGGCAGCTGCCATGGGAGGAGTCGTTACTGGCGGCCGGGATCGAGATCAGTCCGAAAGACAGCGTCAAAAAACCCTGGGCTGGTATCGGTATGAACGATATGGGCGAGAGAACCAGAATTAGAAATGTCGTTGCAGGGTCTCCGGCCGAGGAAGCGGGGATCGAAGTCGGGGATGAGGTGTTGGCGATAAACGGCCGTCGTGTCAGAGCGGCCGATTTCAGCGAACGCATTAGCGAGATGAAGGTTGGTAGTGTGTTCACTCTAACGGTTTTCCGGAATGATAAACTCCGCGACATTCATGTCAGGGCCGGCGTTGTTCCCGTGCCGGCGTATACCACCTCGAAAGTAAAAAACCCGACTCCCGGGCAGAAGGCGATTTTTGAAAGTTGGCTGAATACAAAATGGTAGTGATGCAAGACTGATCGAGATAACCCTCATCCCCTCTGCCTCCCCTTCCCCCAACTTCGGGGGAAGGGGAGAATACGAAATGGCTGGGATGGATACCCGACACCGAAGCGCAGTTCTCATCTGCCCGGCTCCCGACCGCGTCCTATATCCGCCGAAGTGCTCTGCACGTAGGCGGACTCGCGGTCGGCACCCAGCTTGGAAGCTCTGTGCAATTCAGCGAGGACCCTGAACGAAAGCATTTCAGGGCAGGCGCTGAATTGAGCTTTGACGGCCGGGAAGCTGAATTGACCTTATGTGACCGAGGTCAGTGCTTCGGGTGAGCCCGGGCCGTACCGATCATTGACTCCGTCCGAAGGTATCATGAATATCAGCGGTCCTTCGTGCCCTTTGTGGTTTATTTTCTTATCTTGTTACCAGAAGGACGGGGGAAATCAGGGTCGAGTCAGTACTTGGAAATGGACTTAAAGTCAATTTGAGGATACCATGAAGAAATATGCTCTCGATATAATTATTTTAACAATCTTATTTCCACTGGTTGTTCTCAGCCAGGAAACAGTGAAGGAACCTTCCACGGGCAAGGTTTTCCCCGCAATGGTGAAATTCACCCATGAAGGGAAAGAGTATGTCCTTGCAGCCACGGGTCTCACAGTGCGTAAGAAAGTGATCTTCAAAGTCTACGGAATGGTGCATTACATGGAGGAACCGACGCGAGCGGGCAGCGAGGAGGATGCCTTCAACGCCGTCTTGACCGACGGGAAGGCGAAACAAATCACGCTTGATTTCGCCCGCGATGTTGACGCGGCAAAGATCAAGGAAGCATACGCCGACGGTTTCAAGCAACACGCTTCACCCGAAGATTTACAGAAGATCCAGTCTTTGATCGACCAGTTCACCGGATATTTTGCGAAGGATGTGAAGGAAAACGAGCAGTTCGTCTTTCGCTGGCTTCCGGGCGGCTCGATCATCGCGATTGTTCAGGGCGAACAGAAGCCCATCATTACGAATGGTCTTTTCGCGCAAGCGCTCTGGTCGATTTGGTTTGGGAAGGATTCGATTGTCGACAGGAGTGAATTGATCGAACGAATGCTCAAGAAGTGAGATTTGCAGGATCGTTGAGAATTGAGGCGGAGTCGCATACTGTAGCTTTCCAAACTGAGAGATTCATGATGAACGAAAATCTCGAAAGGATGATAAAACTTGCCGATGAGTTTTTCGAGACGAAGAAAGATCCTTCACAAATCTCCATCACTGAAGAGATTATAACCAAACTCCGGCAGATTCATCCGAGCACGATGAATGAGAAGCAGGATATGCACGGTCCCATCGCCTGGGTGTTGGTGATTCCGACCACGAAGGAAATCATGGAACAATTCATCGCGCAAAAAATCGGCGAGCGCGAACTGCTGGACGGAACTCCTCTGCAGAGGAGATACGATGCGCTGTACTTATGCTCGGCTCTCGTATTGCCCGAGCATAGGGGAAAAGGACTGGCCAAGAGTTTGACGCTCGAGGCAATCGGGTCCATCCGAAAAGACCATCCGATACAATATCTCTTCTCTTGGGCATTCAGTCGTGGAGGAGAACATCTGGCTGCCGCCGTTGCGAAAGAGGCAGGCATCCCTTTGTACACGAGGCCGGAAAAAATCAATTGAGGGGATTCGCCTCCAGGGTAGAACTCCCCGGCGTTTCTTGCAGGTGGGGTGTAGAAGAACAGCTGAAATTTTGCTGCCCGGCTAGTTCCAATCCGACATGACTTATCGTCTTTGTCATGCAGGAGCGGATAAGTCACAGGTCGGATTGAGAATCCCGCTGCAGCGGGAGATTTGCATGCAAAACTAAAGGGCAATCCTGGAGATAGGTTGCCCTTTTTTTGCTGCCCGGCTAGGATTTGAACCTAGACTTCCCTGATCCAAAGACAACAAACATGCTTCTTATGATACTGTTCTGGCCACTTTTATGTTACTCGGAGCGTAAAATTTCATAAGGCATGTTACGTATTGGTTACGCGCAGTATCCACTGTTAACCAGTGGTAAATTCTTTGGTGACGCTATTGTTACGTGGACGTTCCAGGTCTCCTCTATAATAAAGTGAGCCCCAGCAGTCGTCGTCGGGGCTCTGGTTGACTTTCTCTCTTCTTTGCCGTAACTTTATCTCAAGTTTTGACATAGGTTCCCGAAGCAGATATTCAGGATGCGCTTCTGTGACCGGATAGTCGAACGACTCCTTTCGCTCCCTACCAAGCCGCTCTGGCGCAATGAGTCTACAAATCGGAACCAATCATTTCGTGTCAAACACTTCAAGCAAAACCATGCGATAATGACTACGAAGAAGCTTTCAGCTATTGTCTTTGCTGATATCGTCGGCTACACGGCTTTGATGGGCAAAGATGAGCAAGCCGCATTGCATTGCATCGAAGAGTTACGCAAGATTGTTTATCCTCTCGCCGCACGGCATCATGGGATTGTACTAAAAGAAATTGGCGATGCGGTCCTGATGCAGTTCGATAACGCACTCGATGCCGTGCAATCTTCTGTTGAATTACAAAAGGGTGTTTCTGCCGTGCCCGGGCTCAAGCTTCGCATTGGCATTCACCTCGGTGACGTCGTAGTGGAGGAAAAAGAAGGGACGAAGGACATCCTTGGCGATGCTGTAAATATCGCCTCACGGATTCAACCCATCGCAGTGCCTGGCGGTATTGTTGTAACCGAAGACGTGTGGAAACAAATCAGCAATAATCCCAATTATCATTCGGTTTCTCTTGGTGCACGGCGGCTGAAAGGTGTACGAACACCTGTCACGCTTTATGCACTCACGGGTGAGCATATCGTCACCCCATCGTTCAAGCAGCGTGTTACGCAGCGTCAGATCTTTCGGCGTTCAGTTCTTACTGGCACACTTTTGCTGGTTGCTCTACTGGCATACCTTCTGTTATCTCCCGAGCGGCAAAACACCGAAGTCCCTTCCATCGCATTTCTTCATCTTAAGAATTTGGGAACAGAACAAGATGAGCCGTATTGTTATGGGATCACACAAGATTTGGTTGTTGATGTCGCCAAAGCAGGACTTATCCGTGTTGCCCCGATGCAGGATATTATGAGTTTACCGAAGGAACCTTTATCAATAGAAGACATTGCCAAGAAACTTCGTGTTCGCTATGTGATGGAAGGGAGTTTCGAGCACGAGAGTGATGTATTTCGTATCGCCGCCCATATTGTGGATGCACCAACAAACAAAACTCTTTGGGCTGGCCGAATTGAAGTTCCGGTTAAAAACATGCCTGCTTTGCAGGGAAAACTCGCTGATATTATCCTCAAGAAATTGAGTGTAAAATCATCTGCAGTGGCAAAAGATGAACTTACCAGGCAAAAAACAACCAACCCTGAAGCATACGAGTATTACTTGCGGGCGAAATATCTCTTTGACCACAAGAAAACGAAAGACGACATGAATGTTGCCAGGGGACTGTACGAACAGGCAAGCAGTTTAGATTCTTCCTTCATCCTGCCGCAGCTTGGATTGGGTAGTACGTATGAGCTTGAGGGCAACTACGACCGGGCGCTTGCATTGTATAAAAGGGCGCTTGCACTCGCCCAAGCTGATGACAATAAATTGGAAGAGGGGAAAAGTCAGTTGAGGCTGGGTGCCGTTTGCTGGTACCAGGCTAATTACCCAAAGGCAATCGAGTACTATCTGCAGAGCTTGACGACAATGCAGGAATTGGGAGACCGAGAGGGAGAAGGGAAAGCGCTCAACAATATCGGACTCGTTTACAACAATCAAGGTGATTATCCCAAAGCACTGGGATGTTACTCCAGGAGTTTGAGAATTAGGCAGGAATTGGGAGACCACGATGGAGAAGGCCGGACGATCAACAATATCGGGCTTGCCTACAACAATCAAGGTGATTACGCGAAGGCGTTAGAATATTATTTCAAGAGTTTGAAAATTAGCCAGGATTTAGGAGACCGTCAGGGAGAAGGAGTGACACTCCGCAATATCGGGGATGTTTATAACAGTCAAGGGGATTACCCAAAAGCATTAGAATTCCATTTGAAGAACCTGAAAATAATGCAGGAGTTGGGATATCGTCAGGGAGAAAGTGGAACACTCAACAATATCGGGCTTGTCTACAACAACGAGGGTGATTACCCAAAAGCATTAGAATATTATTTCAAGAGTTTGAGAATTAGTCGGGATTTAGGAGACCGCTATGTAGAAGGGACAACGCTCGGCAACATCGGGATTGTTTATGACGGGCAAGGTGACTACCCCAAAGCGTTAGAATATTGTCTGAAATCTCTCGATATAACCCGGTCAATCGGTCTCCGTTCCACCGAGGGATATGATTTGACACTGTGTGGGCAAATATACTATGAGGAGCAAAAATACCGCCGTGCAAGTGACTCCCTCAAAAAAGCCATCACTATCTTCGAGAAAATTGTTGAAATAAATAATGTACTCTGGGCAACTTCGTGGCTTGCAAGAACAGAAATGAAATCAGGGAATCGCAGAGATGCAGAAGAACACACTCTCAAAGTGGAAGAACTATTCAAATCCCTGCCGCACCCAAGAGACATCATCGAAATCTGCTGGAATCTATCTCTCGTCTATGATGAGCTGGGCAATAAGCCAAAAGGAAAAGAGTATCTCGAAAAAGCGTACAACGAAGTGCAATTCCGAGCAAGCGAGATCGGCGATACTACAACGAGGAAAAGTTATCTCCAGAATGTGAAAACGAATCGGGACATCATGGCAGCACATGCCCAACGCGAAAAATGATTCGCAAGGTTTCATTCCTTGTAGTTTGCCATCCGGTTTCTAAGTCACTCCGATCGGCTTCCTGTCGTCCCTCATGGGGCGGCCACCTGCAAAATCTTCTTCTGCATTCCCCCTGTAAGTTTGAGCCGCCGGTGTCTTTTCGTGAAGTTGACAATCTCTCGGGCAAAGTTCTTGTCATGAAGACCGCTAAGAATTTTGAAAGAAGTGGGTACGATTTAGTTACTCGAAGTATGGGGTGGTCAACAGTGGCATAGAGTGTGGTAACGATTTGGTGACTCCACTCTATCATATAGGAGCCCCGGCAGTCGTCGGGACTTCTTTCAGCCACGTCCGGCCGTTGTTGCTGGTTCGATGATCTTTCACCATGCAACAAAAAAGCCGGCATTTCACCGGCTCTTTCAGTTTACAGATCTCAACTAGAAGATGTCAATGAGTGATGACGTAAAGAAATGCACCAGTTACAGGTCCTCGCGCGCGACGGCCAGAAGGTTCCGGCTTTGAATCGGGCGGCGGAGGTCCATAAGTCGGTTGAAACAGATATGCCACGTGCTTGACCGGATCGACCGAAATCGTTTTCGCACCAGTTGCCGTTGTCACGGTGGCGACTACACTGTATGTGTCGGGCGAATCTTCGTGCACAATCGTTGCGCTGCTGTCCCTACCTGCCGGAATATAGATTAGCTTCTCGGTCGGATCCCAGCCCAGAGCATCCACACCGTCGCCGTTCTTAATCGTTGCTACGATTTTGCCCGTGGTCGCATTGAGCACAGCCGACGTTTTGCCGCATCCGGTAAAGATCCGGTCTGTCGCACGGTCGTAGGCAATGCCGGTTGGTCCTTCGCACGGGTCAAGCGGCCATGATGCCAGCACCTTCATCTCTTTGGCATCGAGCACTTGGATCGTGTTCTTCCGCTCGTTGTTGACAAAGAGTCTCCCCTTACCATCACTCGCGGCACCCTCCGGTGAATTATCCTCCAACTCCGCTTGTCCGGTGATCTCGCCCGTGCTCGGATCAATAGCGGTTGCTGTTCCGGGCTTGCTATGATTGGTCAAGATGATGCGATGTGTGAAATCATCGTACATAATACCATCCTGTCCTCCCACCGGGATCTTGATCTTCTTTACTACCGCAAGCGTCTTGAGGTCGAACATCGCGACCGTGGAGTCGCCGCGACACGTTATGAAACCATGATTGGATTCAGGAGCTAACGCTATGCCATGGTTGCCGGGCATCTCAGGAATGTCGCCAAGAACGGTTCCCTTGATTCCGTCGAGAACCATCACGTGAGATCCCCGCGATACGAATACCCTGCCGGTTCCTGGTTCCGCTGTTAAATAATCGGTTCCCCCATCACCGCCAATGCTGAACTTCTGGATCTTGAATGTTTGTGCCTGCACACCAATCGTGAGGCCAGCCACTGCGACAATTGCAGCAGCCAGGTTAAAGATATGTTTCATCGGAATCTCCTTCTACATTATGATAAATTGATACGTTAGCCCCAAATTGGGAAAGTGCTCGAACGTATGATTGATAAAATACCGAATAAAACACGACAATGCAAGGACAGAGAAGTAGGCCATCTCCTTGCCCATTTGAATCATAGCAGATACAACTAGGTAAAAGAAGGACAATCCTGAAAAGGGGGTAGGTTTGGATGTTTTGAAGAGAGATTTTGTTTGTTTCGAGAGGGGTTGACTTGCGGGATGGGGAGTTGTATATTCTCGGTACCTATCAAGGTAACCTTCAAAAGTAAAATTTAGAGGTATTATGAAGAATAGAATTACTTATTCGATATTGTTGATTCTTATAGGATGTAATTCAATTTATTCGCAGAAATTGGATTTCAAATCATTTTATAAACCCAAGGAAAATCCAATAATTCGAGCAGATTCATCCTTCAGTTTTTTTTGTCCGATAAAACGTGAAGTTGTACAATGGCAAAAAGCAGATGTTTTTAATCCTGCAGCAATTGTCAAAGGCAACAAAATATTCTTACTCATACGTTGCGAGGACAATCCATCCGCTCAGTTAGGAGGTCGGACTTCCAGAATTGGCTTGGCGTACAGCGAGGACGGAATACATTTTACCCAACACCCGTCGCCTGTTTTGTATCCAGACACCGGCGCTTACATGGTGTACGACTATCCGGGTGGGTGCGAAGATCCGAGAATTGTTCAAACAGATGATTCCTTGTTTGTATTGACGTATACTTCCTGGAATCGCAAAGTTGCCCGCTTAAGTATAGCTTTTTCAAGAGATTTGATCAATTGGGAAAAGAAAGGTCCTGCATTCTCAAAAGCCTATGACGGAAAATTTCGGGACACATGGTCAAAATCTGGTTCTATTGTTACAAAAATGGAAAATGGACGGCAGATTGTAGCAAAAATCAATGGAAAATTTTGGATGTACTGGGGAGAACATTTTATCAACCTGGCTTGGTCGGATAACTTGATAGATTGGAACCCAATATTAGATGCAAATGGAGAAGTTAAAGTGATAGTTGGACCACGGAAGGGGAAATTTGATAGCAAACTTGTGGAATGTGGCCCTCCGGCATTAATTATGGATGAAGGAATCGTTCTGTTTTATAACGGTGAAAACTCTACTGGAGAAGATGCTGATAAATTCCTGTCCGAAGGCACATATTCGGTAGGTAAAGTTATTTTTGACATTAATAATCCTGAAAAAATAGTATACCGTTCTGATACATGTTTGCTAAAACCCACGCTCCCACATGAAGTTTCCGGACAATATAAAGCGGGTACAACTTTTGCTGAGGGGCTTGTTTATTTTAAGTCAAAATGGTTTCTTTACTTTGGAACAGCAGATTCATACGTTGGTGTGGCTATTTCAGAATAGAATGAAAAATATCTGCACACAACGAGCTGGCGGCCTCAATGCGGGGCTGAGCAATGGAGGCTCCAACATCTTTCTACTTCCCAGTAAAGCCAGAGCGGGTCTTCGAATATCCAGGTAGAATAAGTGATTTCTGGGAATTTTTTTAGATTTCTTTTTGAGGCGATCCCCTGAGTTGCATTTGCAGAGAAATTGTGTTAGATTCTCGAAGTAAATTCAAGGTGGGAATTGGCAAACTTACCATCAGTTTCGACACGTCTGGTTCGGCAATCAAGAGAAATAAGAACGCAATGCGTGCGTTGCGCTCGAACGCATGAAGCAGCATTCGTGCTCACGCACTGCGTCCTTCCCGCGCAACGTTGAATAGACATAAGGAGTGAATTATGTATTACAAAATCCTCTTATCAATGCTGTTGACGTTTCTTTGTTCCTTCACATCTGTTTCCCAACACAAGGATAAGTTCAGAATTCCTGACAAAGGCCAACCGTTACCCATTAAATTGACAGACAATACTGCGGTCGATACTACGTACTTGACGCAGCTTTTACCTGTCGAGGGCCAAGAGAGTGTTGTACCAATATTTCAGGTTATTCCAAAAAGTCCTGCTGGATTGCCGAAGACAAAAAAGCCAATGAAAGTAATATTAAAAGCTTTGGTGAATTCTAGCGGAAAAGTTGTCAAGGCAACTGTCCTAAAGTCCGATAATTTAATACTAAACAAGCCAGCCCTGCGGGCCTTAATGCAATGGGAATTTGAAACAAGCTTCGATGATACAACAATCGGATTTTGGGTTGCAGTACCTTTCCGATTCACTGGACAATAATGTTTAAGCTTAGGATCCGGTTGTAATTGAAATTCATTGTCCTCTCAAAACAACGAATGCCTAACACCAAAACAACGACATTGGTATGGTAGAAGAACAAAAAGCCTCGGTCAACATTTTTGCTCGCGGCGATCGGTGTATGAGTGGAAAGTCTGAATCAGAATTCACAGAATTAGAGAATTTTCCGAATGAAAAAGAGCGCGAACAATTCTGTTAATTCTGAAGTCCTGGAAATTCTGGATCAGAATTCACAAAATGAGAGAATTTTCTGAATGAATAAGAGCACGAACAATTCTGTTAATTCTGAAGTCCTGGAAATTCTGGATCAGAATTCACAAAATGAGAGAATTTTCTGAATGAATAAGAGCACGAACAATTCTGTTAATTCTACAATCCTGGAAATTCTGATTCAGACAATAAAGGTGAACCGCGGCTGAGACGACCATCAACGATCCCGGAAAAGTCATGCTAAAAACTCGC
>JBEKTW010000012.1:0-103632 GCA_049515655.1 Bacteroidota bacterium | reverse complement strand
TAATAATAATCGTGTTTAAGAACGACTACCTTGTCGAGCTCAAGACGGTCGAGAATTTTCTGTGTAACGGTAGTCTTTCCGGAAGCACTCCCTCCTGCAATTCCAATGATTAGCGGCTGTTTATTCATAAGACCCACCAATATAAGGCAAAGGCCCGGCAGATGCAAAAATATTCGACATTGTTTTCAACATTTTGTTTTTTACATTTCTCCAAGGTCACTGTCGAATACAAACAAGGCCGGCCACAGATCTCGGAAATGGGAGCGCTCTTTGCAGGACTCGTGGACCGGTTACCTAAGGGACCTAAAGCCAATGAAACTGGATCTAGCCCGGCAAGGCAGAGACATATTCTGAGGCAGGCCGCAAGGAAGATAGAAAGGAACAGGTAATCAGGCTATACGAACGATATTCAGGAATCGAAAACAGCAACACCTCCGGAGTAGCAGTACGGTTCAAGACAATCCATCCCGTTACAGCGTGCAGTGAAGGCATTGAGTTATTATGCATTTGTTTGGCTGATGGCGTAAATCAACAAAATTCCGCCTTTCTTACCAGGACACCGCGAGCGAGCGAAGAATTATGGACTTTTATTGTGCAAAGTGTTGACACTTTCCCAGAATTCCTTTAGCTTGAAAATATGAACTGGACGGTTAGTTCTCTGAAAACCCATTGCGCTGTTTGCGTAGTGAGTTTTTTTATGTTGAATCGAAACGAATTTATATCCATCGCCCATACCTTGTACTGGTTTACCCTAAACCGAACACCTTGATAACTGAAACGCCAGCAGCAGAGATTACTGAAGTATCAAACGCGCCAAATTGAGATATTGAAAAAGATCCGCTTGTTACTCATTGAAGACAATCGCCTTCTGCGCGATGGTATCACGGCCATGCTTAAGGAGCAGCCAGATATTATGGTGGTCGCCGCGTCGGGAACGGGTGAAGCCGTCACGCAAAAAATACAGGCTCTCAAAACTGATATCGTGCTTCTCGATCTTGGTTTACGGAGCCAAAGCAGCCTGGAGATAGTAAAATCGATCAAGAAAAAATACAGCGAGGTTAGAATCATCGTCATGGACCTCGTTCCAACTCAAGCGGATGTCCTGGAGTTTGTCACTGCGGGAGTTTCGGGATTTATCCTGAAGGATGCCTCGATCGCCGATTTTCTCCATACCATCCGCTCCGTGGCCGGCGGTGACAAGATCTTGCCCTCACACCTGACCGAATCGCTGTTTTCACAGATCGTCGAACATGCCGTCAAGGGACGAGGAACATCGAAAGTGATTGAATCGGTCCGCATGACGAAACGTGAGCGGCAGGTGATCGATTTGATTGCAGACGGGTTAACCAATAAGGAGATTGCTCAATCGCTTCACCTCTCGACCTACACAGTCAAGAGTCACGTCCATAACATCCTCGAAAAACTTGCACTGCACACCCGGGTCCAGATTGCCGGGTATGTTCACACCTCAAAAAGCCTTCAGGATCAAGCCAACACCGTTTCCCTGATAAACGAGTAGTTTTTCCTTCCATGGGAGTAGTCCCTTTTCATCCCTTCGGTCTCATCAATTGGCGCGTTTCTTCAATTGACCATGGAACGGCCATTGGGAAGATTGAAAATCTTACCCTCAATGAGACATCAGCCAAGCCCCAATTTGATGTTGAACCTCTCACCAAGAATAAGGCACTGCCTATTTCTCTGTTAAGCCTGCATAATTCTAAAGGAAGACGCCCCGCAGTAGATTCGTTTTATTTAACAACTTTCAAGATGGTCATTAGTCGGGTGCCGGTTACGTTCGTAAGAGTGTCAACTATCTGTCCTTCAGTGATCAACTTGGAGTTTAATCTGATGCATGGTGGGGTCCAGAGTGGTGTCGGTTGGTATCATTCTTCAGACACCGCATGGTTTGAACAAAGCAATGCGTTCGGTGAGTATATGGTTGCAGTTAGGACTAGTAAGGCAGAAGAAGTGAAGCTCAACATTGAATATAAGCAATAGCTCTGTGCATGAAAAAGGCGGCAAGCCATGCGGCTCCATCATTTCGCAAACATGAATTAAAAAAGAAGTCGAACATCCCGTATAAGCTTGTCATCATTGTAGGTGTTTGCTTGCTCTCGCTTTGTCCAACCGCCCATCTCTATTCTCAAGGTATCGTGGGCGGTTCGACTATTCCAGTGGATACCGGTTGTAAAGTGTTCTCGTATCGAAATTTTGTTCTTGGAATTGTTGGACTTAGAAGAAGTTGCACAAGTAGGAATATGGATACCTGCTTTGATGCTATCGGCATCTTTCGCCATTGTAGCAGAAAAGATACTTTGATGAACCTGCTTGCTGAAGATTTTATAATTTATTGGTAAGATTTTGGTAAGATTTTTTACATCGAGACTTTCGAGAAGAAAAAACTGCCCAAACCGAGTGCCCGGAGCAGGACTTGAACCTGTACGACCTTGCGGTCACTAGACCCTGAATCTAGCGCGTCTGCCAATTCCGCCATCCGGGCGTCAAAAATGAGATGTTTTACGTGGTGCTCACCCGAAAAACCTACCAATTAGAGAAGCGATGGGTACAAATTGGTACCAAATTGTATCTGGTGGTGAGTACTAGTAGATTCTCTGGGTACAATATGGTACCAAATTTTTCGGTCATTTTCAATGTCACGCTATGATTATGTTGACCTTCCACTTCGACTCTATTATATTGGCACGGAGCCCCGGCAATCGTTGTCGGGGCTTCGTTGTTGCTGGTTCGATGATTTTCACGATGCAACAAAAAAGCCCGACTAGCAATAGCCGGGCTTTGGTTTCTGATTGATCTGCGGAGAGTTATTTCATTAGCAATAACTTCTTCGTCGACATATACAGTTGCTTGCCATACGAATCAGAAACCGTCATTCTCACGTAGTACATCCCGCTCGGCAGATTAGTCGCGTCAAACTTTACGGATTTAAATCCCGCGTCCTGTACCTCATCCACCAACGTCTTGACTCCCTGGCCAAGCACATTGTAGACTTTCAGTGTTACATGATTGTCCACCGGCACTTGATAATTTATGCTTGTTGTCGGGTTGAAAGGGTTTGGATAGTTTTGGCCAAGTGCGTAATCCGACGGTCGTAGAAGCGTTTGTGAGATGTTATCGAGTTGTGCCGTCACTTTCGAAGTTCCCTTGAGCGGTTCGCCTCGATAGATGTGCCCGAGACTGGCGATCAATGTGCTGTCCGTTCGTACACCAATGATTATCGGACGGATAATAAGCGGGAGTTTGGAAAGTTGGCTTGCAATATTGCTAACGGGGATGACCAGACTGTAGATGTCCCGATTGTTGTCCGCAATGCTTGAGAGTTGTTGTTTACCCAAGGTAGCAAGAACATTTCCATTATGCTGATTGACGAGTTGGAACTGCACATACCCGTTGCCGTCGCTAAAAAGCTGTGGAACATGAGTACCCATAAGACTATAGGTAATGTACAGACTATCCGAAGTCGCAGGAATGAACATTGGCATCGTCTCACCAACCTGCAGAAGGGTTGAGAATGTATATTTAACCGAATCACCAGAAGCCGGGCGAAATGCCGCTTCAAGGATTGAACCATCATTCTCAAGTACAATCGGCTGGGTAAGCTCGAATGTGAGGCTTGTGCCGTTTTTATTATCAATAATATTCATCTCACGAGAGTATGTCCAGTCGGTAAAGTCCGACAGCTTTGTCAAAGTTTCAGTTCCAACCGTTAGTTGGTACGGTGATACATGTGTGCTAGTGTACAAGTACTTGGCTGAGGATGAGCCGACTGAAATCTGGGTATTGAATCCATCGGCAATGTACGTCTGTGAGCCCCAAGTCCAAGCCGATCCGTTGTATGAATACTTGCTTTTCCAGGTACCGTAACCGGATTCATTTTGGAAAGTTGCCCAGGCATTCGCACTTGACAGACCGGCTATTGATGGCTTGTTCTGTGATTGATATCGAAGGATCGAATATACACTGGAGAAGGAACGGAAATCTCCTTGTCGGTGGACGATAACCCGTTGATACATCGTATTGTCATACGCATCCCAGACCACGTGGAGCGATTTCGAGTCACTGCTTACTGCAAGGCACGGGTTAGCATGCTGCACATAGTTGGAGGGCACAATGCTGGTTAAGTTGAAAAGCGTTCCCCAGCTACCGCTTTCGTAATATGTGCTATTTATTTGAGGTGAACCTGACGAAACATCCGTTGCATATGCGATGTTCAACTGGTCCGAGCTCCAGTATGTCTGATAGATTGCACTTGAAGGCATGTTATAGTTACCAGTACTGTTGGGAATTGATGCGGGCGATGTCCATGAGCCACCGTAATTTGTTGACATGACGAACGACAAGTTTGAGCTTGTACGGTAGGAAACGAACACTCTCCCGGTCGAGTATCCACAAACGGACGGGACCGGTCCCGGGCTGCTACAAGAGAAATTCGTTTGTGGAAAAGTTTCGGAACTCCAGCTCGACCCACCGTCTGTGCTTTTTTTCGTAACGATGTTATAGTTTGAGCCGGTTGCCTGCTGCCAAGCTACAATGATTGTACTACCAGCCATTGTTATGCAGGCCGCACTATTTCCCCCTGAGCCGCTGCTCACTTCCCTTGTCAGTTGCCAGGTGCTGCCCCCATCGGTCGATTTGCGATAGAAAATCTCTCCGCTACTTTCAAACACTTCATGCAGTGTGCCTGACGACTCGCGGTAAAGTTTTCGTTGGTTGTCGTACGCTGTCGCGGTACTGACGCTTGACTGATTGCCCAAAGCAAGGCTATAGGGATTTGATGAACCTTCAGTCATGGGTTGCAGTTGATAAGGGGAGGAGGTGCCGGTTCGGTAGATCATATCCACCGTAGCGCCAGTGCCGTCCTTTTGGTAGGCCGCAGTTGGATATTGAGTAGACCCGGTGCTGATTTCATACGTTGCCCACGAGCCATTGCTGCTGATATACCGTGCGGCTCGGAGTGTGTTATCGCTTGCCCACCAGACCATTCCCATGTTGTACGCGGACTGCTCACCCATTCCGAAAATCACCGGGTTATAATAACTTGGAGGTGTCGGCGAAGATGGTAAGCCCGAATAAAAGTATTGGAACGTTGGATCCCAGGTGCCGCCCGTTACTCCTCTCACCACGATCTCGTTTTCATTCCTCGCAGAATTCAATCCATGCCATGCAACGTAAATGTATCCGCCATCATCGGTAGCAATGCTTGGCGATCCATTGCTCGTGAGACTGCACCCACTACTAACCACCGTCGAGGTTGCATATTGCCAATTGTAGCTCGCATCAATCTTGTTGTACAATATGCTACCGGCGGAGGACTCTTGAAAGACCAAGTGGCACATCCCCCCGTTGAGGAGTATTGCAGGTGCGTAGGATTGTATTGTTACATTCGGCACAGGTGGTACGTCATATTTCCAGTTATTGTAGCCTAACCGTCTTAAGAGCCAAACTTTGCTGCCGCCCCCCGATGGACAATTCAATGCAGCCCAGTTAGAGTTCACTACTGGCGTGGTATTTACCGTGGGAGAAAGAAGTATGTTTGATAGAAGCTCCTGGCTTTCCCAGCCAATGTCATTTCTGTTCTCGCGGAATCTTGGATAGTCGCTGGATGCCCATATAACCTGTATGTAATCATAGCCGGACACGGAGTAACAACTAAGGGAAGGGTTCTTATAACTCCCACCGCCATCACTCAATCTAATTTCGCTTGACCAGTTCACGCCGTCAGTAGAATTTGTGTACCAGATTTCACCGCCGCTTTCGTAAACCATGTGAAACTTACTTGCATTCTTCATGATTTTGATCTGGTTGTTTGGCCCGGTGGCAGTGGAATTGGATGAGGCGAGATGTTTTTTATAGACAGCATAGAGGGTAGTGTGATCCGTTGGTGTAAATGTGTACGGATTTGAAGTTACACCATTGCTCCAAAAAGCAAGGAAAAAGCCTGTTGGCGGAACTGCAGCGACAGTGATAGGCGAGGAACCATCCTGAATAAACGTTCCATTCCATGAAACTACACCGTTGTAATGAGTTCCATCTGCAGCTGTGACATTATACGTACCACCGGTACCCGGCTCAGTGTACGATGCCGCTGACACTGTAATATTGTACTGCTTCTTGAAGTTGGCGGTGTAGATCGCCCCACCTGCCGGGACGGTGATGGTCAGGGGGTTAGTACTATAATGAGTACCATGTTGGTCACTCCAATCTTGGAACACACGATAATAATTTTGACCGTTTGCGGGATCAACGAAGTATTGATTGTCAGCTTGCAGCGTATGGCCTGATCCAACTGACCAACTGAATATCGCAGGGCTATTGTACTTGTGCGGATCATCCGTTCCGTCAACATGCAGATATCCACCACCAAAACTATTTTGTGCGGTAATTTGAACTGATCCCTGATCAAAAATGGCCTGCCAAGTGCAATTGGCCGTCGGTGAAATTGGAATTGGTGTGTTGTCGTCAGTCTGATTCTTCCACTCCCCGGTTGTAAGGTTATGCCACTGCTTCTGAAATGTGTACGACGTACCGTTTACAGATTGTGACCATGCACGAATGCTGTGAGAATCACCGGAATACCATGCGGTTGGTGGACCAGATGTCCAAGGGGAGGACTTGTTCGGCCCCGCGTCGACCCAAACGGAACCCCCGCTAAATGAATTTTGAATGGTCACGGTAATCTTAGGAGTCCAATTGACAACCATCTGCACGTCTACGCTTGCATTTGTTTGGTCTGTACCCTCGTTCAAGCTCATTACACCCAACATGAGCAATTTGCCGGCATGAATAGCATTTGTCACATCGGTAGTTAGTGTGGCATTAGACATAGAACTGTTGTTGGTCTGATCGTATTGCAGATTACTGAAATATATGGTTCCCGAATTATCGAATTTCGCCCATCCCGCGGTATCCATGGATACGGTCCCGGAGAGGTTGACAATCTTCGCCTTTGATGACCCGGAAGAGTACATGCCGATAGTAACAGTGAGTGAGACGCTATTGATCCGGGCATCTGTGGGAATAACCCCCCATGAAAAAGCCAACACTGTACGGAAGCGATTAAAAAAATCGTTGTCGTCAAGACGGCCAATCATAAGGCTGCCACCACCCCATTGATAAGATGTCTGCCCACCGTTTTTTGTTATATTCTGTTCCAATGTGCTCACATTTGGCGGTAACGTCGTGATTTGAGGCTGTGCATAGAGTATTGAAGTTGCAGCGAGCGTTAGCAAGACTGCCAGTAGAAGATTCTTGATAACCATGATAGTACCCTCCTATTTAATTGATTATGGATGATGGTTTTGATTTTGAGTTGCCTATTACTATGCCCTCAAATTGCCCGATGTTCCAGGTTCCTGATGCGAATTGTGTCTGGCGGTTCACGTCTCGGTATCGCACAGCCGTTCCAGTCGCTGAGGGACTAATCGTTGAATGTTGTTGATTTTGAGCGAATAGAGAAAAGTGATTCACGAGGACACCAACGATAAGAATACATGGTATCTGCGTAGCCGTACTGAGCTTCATGAGCTTTTTTCTCTAAGATTTTGATTTGAGGTTTTTGTCAAGTAAATTACAGATAGCAAGGGAAAAGGCATGACGATCCTCATACTGAGGTTCTGCAGAGTAGTGCCGATTTACTTGCCGTTCAAACTGCGGGCGGCGCTGCAACGTCGCCCGTAGTTATGTAAAGCCTACAGTCATATTATTTCTACCATCCCCAATCTTATTTCCCGTGCAAGACAATTGAGTTTCTTCCGTTTGCATCCTGACCGACAATGAAGACTTCTTGACCATCAGTCCAAACCCCAAAGAACCATTCGGTCGTCAGAGATATTGATGCCGGAGGAAACTGCGTGAACTGAAACCAGTCAGTTCCGTTATAATGATAGATTTTTCCAAACTGCCCTACAACGAAAATGTTGTTCTCGCTGGTACCGAATATATCAATCAACGAAATGTTGCTATCGAAGATCGAGATCCATTGGTTTTGATTCCATTCATAGACGCCCTCACCAACCGAGTAGAGCTTGCCCCACGGACTCTTCCAAAGCCTTGAATAGCCCCACTTGGTTTCAATATGGCCCGGCTCGATTATTGCACTATCTATAAGCGACCACGCGCCCTGATAATGATGGAGCAAATAATAAATGTCTTCTGCCAGGTTATTAATGTGAGTTTCTGCTAATGCATAAAATTCAGAATCCGAGAAAACGGATGTTGAATAGATCTGAAAGAATCCGCCTATTGGAATACTCATCTGGATCGAGTCACCTGTCCACTGTATACCATCATAATGGTAAATGGAGTTAGTCCCCCACCCGACAGCCCAAACATTATGATTTGTCGAGCCCGAGACATCAGCAAGGTATCTTCTTCGCTTGATGTATGCCTCATTCCACTGGTTTCCATCAAAGTGGATGATGAGGCTTGAGTCGAGGAAATTGGGGGGTGGGATAGGATTTGGATATATCCCTTCTCCCACAGCGTAGATGTCCGATGCACTGAACCCATAGATAGCCGATAAATCAAATGCACCAATGACGTTGCCGCTGTCACTTCTGGCTAAACGAACAGGGGACCAGTGATTTCCATCATAATGGTACATTTGCCCCCTGTTTTGGTCGTTATGTCCAACCACGTAAACATTTTTTGGAGAGTTTGCCCAGATATTGTGCATGAGCGTCTGGAAGCTCCCAGGGTAGGCAAGAGTGTCGACAGTCCAAGTGTAGTTTCGTTTGCCGGGCGGAGAGCCCTGCAGTGGTTCTGTTCCTTTGTCTCGACACCCCAGGGAGAGAAGGCTTATTAATACCAGCACACTCGAACAACCGAATCTCACAACTTTTCTCCTTACTATAATAGAAAAACCCGCACTATCCTGATGCATCAGAACGCGCAGGTTTTCAAAGAGAGTCTAAATCTACACTGATAAGCATTTCAATCACCCCAGCCTACATTGTACTCCCGATAACTACAAGCCTACATTGTACTCCCGATAACTACAAGATAAGGTAAAAAACGGTTTTCAGAGAGTCAAGTCAATCGAAATGATTTTCTATCGAATTTCCTTCTGAAAATGGCACCATTCAGCATTCTTAGCCTCAATATATGCACCAAACGCAACCTACGAGACAATTCACAAATATTGACTGGAGCGGCGGCTCTCTTCAATTCACCCCACCATCACCTCTATCACCTTCAATATCTTCTTCTGTAATCCACGCGTCAGCAAGTCTTTTCTAAACATCGGCCTATAGGAAGCAATTCACAAATCTGAAAAAATTATAGAGAAATCGGTTTACGGCCCCGAAAAATCGCCAGGGGACCCAAATATTTCTGTGGAGAAAAATTTTCCCGCTACCTGTCGCGACATTGATTCCCGAGGTATATCGATTTTCCAGCAGGGGCCACCGTGGGAGTCTCAGGTTGGGTCCCATTTTCAAATTTCCTGGCATAAGAAGTTGTACAACCAAGGAGTTACCTATGAATTACCGGATTCAGACGGCCGTAGACGACCTGTTTACAGCTGTGAAAAGCATCGAAGAACTATTTCACCTCGAAGCTACGATGCTGCCAAACTTCCCGAGATGCGTCCAGTTAGATCTGTATTCATGCGGAGCGAAATCGGTTTACGCCATTCTCAAGTACTTCAAGAAGCGATGCAATCTGGGCTCAGTTGAAGAAGCTCTGAGAACCGATTACTACGGAACCACAGTCGATGATATCAAGCGGGTGCTGCGGGAGAACAAGGTGGCTTTCAAAGAACTGAAGAAAGCAACACTGAAAGACATACGCAGGGCAATTGATGAGAACCATCCTGTTCTCGTATCAGTCGGTGAAGACTCGCATTACTGCGTGGTCTACGGATACTCGGATACACACGTGTTTGTAATGGATCCTTTGATCACAAGCCTTAAGTGTGCCATAGCAATCAAGGAATGGCGTGAGCGGTGGGATCGATGGGGATTGGTCACAAGTAAGAAGTAGAGAGTGCCTAAGATCGCACTCTCTCTTTTACCGTTCCTCCCTAATTCGAAACAATGATATGAACTTGGCATAAGTCGGCAGGATTACTATCTGTTACTCGCAAATATGCATTTCCTGTACAGAGGCCCATCACTCGTACTGAGTTGTAGGTTCCTGAGCCGTAAAAGGTAGCTGCAGTGGAAGCGCCTACAAACGTAAATGAATATGGCGGTGTGCCACCGTCAACAGAGACGGTTTGTTTCTCTCCTACCCTAATTCTTACTGTGTCAGGATGGGCAGTCAATGGCGCCGTAGCAGGGGACCCTCCTCCGCCAGCGAAATCTCCACTATTGTATCCTGGTCCAGTGGGGCCACAACCACTGCTGCCTGCATGGCTGTCTTGACATCCGGGGTCTCGGAAGCCAACGGCGAGCCAAGCGAAACAAAGAATTCCAATAAGAATGCGTTTCATGATATCTGCTCCTTATCCTGTCAATCGCAATATAGAGCAGTCAGACCTCGCAGTTGTCAAGATTCTGTCAAAAAGGTGTAAGTATTTGGATGATGCGTACACATTCATTTTGTGCCTCCAGTTGATGAATCCAGCCCCTGAGACTAGACGTACCTTGATTTCTTCATGCCAAAAGGGCTCTATTTTGGGCATCTAGCAGACTGATTGGACCCGGGAGACCAAATTTTTTCAGGCGACCTACGTTACAATTCTGCCTCGGCACCCGTCTGGGTCATGTTCTGACCCCATTCGAAGGGATTAAAGCGCCGCGGGATCGTGCGTTCCTGGCGTAGGATCTTGTTCCGGTGAGCTTTGAGTTTACGCAGGTCTATGTCTAGGAGCTTCTTTTTCATGGTTGTTGTCCTTTCTTGTTACCGTGTTACCGGTGTTACCGGTTTTTCTACATACCCTACCATTTTCATACACGCATACATAAACACACACATACGACATTATACCAAGGTACATCAAATTATCGGTAACAACGGTAACATTGATTCTATCTTATTTTCATTGACTTTTGGTTACCGGGAGGCGGTAACAACCCGGTAACAGTCGGTAACGATTCATTCGAGCTCAACAACAGCCAATTGTAACTTGCTCAGGATGCTTTTTGGCCACTTATGGGCAACGAATTCTTTGAATTCATATCAGATTAGCCATATTGCCCATGTGCCCATAGCATTCAAACACTATTAGTTTATATGTCGTATTGTATTTTTTTCTTCCCACACTGTAGTCACTATGGGCAACTGGCCAATTCTGGTAAATCAAGTCATTTTAAAGGAAAACAGTGCCCATTTTCACGTTTCAAAAATGGGCACTGATGGGCAATTATGCCCGTTGTTCTTTTAGCCACGTTTTGAACTTGTCAGTCATTTCGAAACAGTACGTTCGCATATCTCCCACCATCTTCCGAACTGGATCCCTGGGTATGAGGTATCCCAGCTCTTTCAACTTGCGGATCACGCCGCTCTTCGTATAGCCTTTGCCTATATTGAAGGAGTCGATGAACTTCGAAGGGAATAATCCAGCCGTAAAGAACTTTTCAAAGTATTCGTCCTTGTTCTCGACTGCCTTTTGCAGGAACTTCGCTGCTTCATCATCAAGCCCTGTTGTATTTAAATCGAATAGGGCTTTCTCGGTTTCTGTAATAGGCGTTGGAATACTGTATCGACAGTCTGTGTAGTCTTTTACTTTGTCGTAAATCACCTTCAGTTCCGTCCGAATGTAATACCCCAAGCGTTCTTCAACTTTGTCTGCAAATTTACTATCCAGAGGACCCGTCCGTCCAGGTATCTCATATACGAAGAATTGGTTGTTCTTTGCGTCTGTGGGAAGCTCTTCTTTCTCCACACAGATAGGCGTTTGCTCGTTGGATAGGATGATGATATTCATATTGTTCCTGACCTGATATTCCGGCAGGAACTTCTGATTCACGGTCGCCACAGCCTGGCCCGACCGTCTTTTCAATTGTCGATACTGCTTTTCGTTAGCCCCCACCGTTTCATCGGCTACAAGGAGCTTCTTCTGTACTTCCGGCGTGAAATTTCTGTCCTCTCCGTGCCATGCCTGCGATATCGATGGGAAAATATTCATTATAGACTCTGCGAACTTGTTCTTACCCGCTCCGCGCACCCCGCGCAATACCAAGGTCGGGAGCTTCTCATAATTTGTATAACAGTACACTGCCATCCATTGTTTGATGAAGTCGGCGTATACGCCGAACATCTCATCTAGCCAATTGTTAATAAAGGTATTATCCTGTTTCTTCACCGCAAGCGGGGCGTAATGGACCTCGAAGATGCCCTCGGTGGGCAGATACTCGTAATAAGACTTTTCCGCTGCCATGTCTCCAACATGGTCTATTCGTTTCAAATGCTGTATGTGCTTTTCTCTCACGAGATAGGAAAAGTTATGTTCTTTGTCCGCTGGTTCAATTGCACCGGTCCAGACGTAGAACTTCTTTTGACCTACTTTGTGAATGAAAAACTCATCGCCTACCAGGCCAACTTCACAGATGTCAGAGTTATAGGAATAGAATCTTTTGCATTTCTGATCAATCGGAAGAACGACCTTTTCTTTCCAATATGTCTTTCCACAAGCAGAGCAGTTGATGAAGAAATTATTGCTCTGTTTGCTGAAGTCTAAGAATGCGGATGCATTGCCATCGGAGTGGAAAGGGCAGAGGATGACAGTTTTGGAGGTAATCGTCGCCGCCAGGACATCTTTGCCATCTTTGTCCTTCACAACCAGCTTGTCCGTCCAGGCATTGTCAACTCTGACCGGTGTTGTTTGCGGAAGTGACGCATCTACATCGTAATCATTACCACTCCAGCAACAATAATATTCAGCATTGTCAGGGGAACCATACAACTGCCTGGCTCCGTCCATAACCATCGGATCAGACTTCGGAAAATGCTTTTGTACTATCTCATGTACGATTCGGCTATAATCGCTAAGACTGTGCACCGTCCTATTAAACGGAATCAGTATCCGGTATCGATGTTTATCCGGCATATGACTCCTTGTTGTAATCAGCGCATAGTTCAGCTTCAAATCGGATAGTTTCTTCTTTGCTTCTGCAATCGGTATACCATCATCGTTGTCAACGCAGAATCCCGTCGCACGGATGAAGTTGTCCGACAGCCGGTAGTTATTTGAAAATACTATTGGGGTATAATTGTATGTTTTGAATACGTGCTCAAGCGAGCTCGTCTTTATGAATGTTGGCCTGTAGTCTGTAGCCGTTCCGCTATAGTCCTTCGGGCCGATGGAAAGTTCAATTGACCTTTCGTAATTGTGAGTGGTATTGTTCGTTTTCATTTGTGTTTGCATGTATAATAGACTTCAACGTCCTCATTGCGTTGCCAAAAGTAATTGGATTGACGTTTGCTGTGAATCCGTAGTACTTTTCTATATGGTTATTTAGTTCAGATGAATCGTCGAATTGAAATATCGTCAGTCCTGCTTGCTTCAAATGGCCTGCGAGCCTGAAACCTGACGCTAATAAGAAGGATGAAAGATAGAAGTCTTTTGTTTGATAGTTCTTCATAGTTGTAGACCTTGTTTGAGTAGCAATTGCTGTGTAGATGGTTTGAGCTCGTGGAAAAGATCGGCGCTCGTTAGGTTATAGTATTTCTGGTCGAGCCAGTCAAGGCGCATTCTTCTGCGCGAGTGTTCAAGATCCCGCATGAGTGTCAATTGAAATTGATAACCTTCGAAAGCGTTGTTGAACTGTCGTGTCATGTCCGGCCGGTTCAGCTCGGCGGCCTGGTCGATGATTTGTATTGCATAGGAAAAGTCGAGTTGTAGTACCTGATGGAAAGTGAATCGAAAGCATTCTAATCTTAGTTCGGGCTCTTCGGACGAGCCGTATTGTGGGATTTTCATAATGTTTTGAATTTGTCTTAGTCGGTATGATCGCCAATAGCCGCATATGGATTAAGAGAACTGCGCATTGCTATCGGGGATTGTAAACGGAAGGAGCCGTTTCTTTTGTTGAAGCTAATAAATCTTATGAAATATTGACCGAAATGTCAATACCTATGATTTACGGGGTTAAAATTTAGGGATTTACAGGTTTGGAGGGTAAAAGCGATGTTTCTGTACTTCGATTTTTTAATCTACGAAAATTCCATGTCAAAGTCAAATGATTTCTTAGGCCACATTCAGAATAGCACCCAGACCCAGGCATTTCTGGCAGAAGTGAAAATACACGAAATTGCCATTTCTTGCAACGGTGCGACTGGCTTTTTTTCCTGTGTACAAAATGCGTAAGGTTCAAGGATATCCGATCTCAATTGTGAGTATTTGGTATTGAATTCTGTGCATATCTGAGAAAGATATCCCAATACTTTCTGGCAAAAGTGCTCAAATGTGCTAGTTTTGTGCTGGTATGAAAGTTGTGAGCATAAGACAGGAAACTGGGCAACGCATGATGTTAGCATGCTTGGATACGTGGTAGGTCAGAGTCTTTTTTTGTTGCATTCGTTTATGACTTGCGTTTCAACCTTTCGCACGGTCCAGAAGGCACAGTTACCTTTCAACGGAGTGATCAAACCAATTGACTAATTTTCATGATAGAGACACAAATTATGCAAACGAAATCCTACAATCCATTTGAAGTCGCACAACAGCAATTCGACAAGGTCGCTGAACTCCTTGATCTCGACAGGGCAACGCGAGATCTTCTCCGCGTCCCGATGAGGGAGTATCAATTCAGCATCCCAATAAGGATGGACGATGGTCGGGTTAAGATTTTTCGGGGTTTCCGCGTGCAGCACAACGATGCTCGCGGTCCCGGAAAAGGCGGAATCCGGTTTCATCCGTTAGAGACGATCGACACTGTTCGTGCACTGG
This sequence comes from Bacteroidota bacterium, assembly GCA_049515655.1. Taxonomy (GTDB): domain Bacteria; phylum Bacteroidota; class Ignavibacteria; order UBA10030; family SZUA-254; genus JBEKTW01. Next base: position 88,781 of record JBEKTW010000012.1, on the reverse strand, counting down.
CAATGTGGATGACATGGAAATGCGCGGTTGTTGACATCCCGCTCGGCGGTAGCAAGGGCGGAGTTGTGTGCGACCCCCACAATTTGAGTGAACGCGAGCACGAACAAATCTGCCGCGGATGGGTACGACAAATTGCGCGCGTCATCGGGCCTCACCTTGATGTACCTGCTCCCGATATCATGACAAGTCCGCAGAGTATGCTCTGGATGCTCGATGAATATGAAACTATCCACGGCGGGAAATATCCCGGCTTCATTACAGGAAAGCCGGTCAGTATTGGAGGTTCGCAGGGGCGTAAGGAGGCTACTGGCTACGGGGTTGTGTTCACACTTCGCGAGGCGCTGAAAGATCTGAACCTGAAGCCAGAAAACACTCTTGCAAGTGTGCAGGGTTTCGGTAACGTCGCTCAGTATGCGATTGAGTTGTATCAACAGATAGGTGGGAAGGTGATTTGTGTATCGAGCTGGGACCAGAATGACAAAATCTCGTATTCGTACCGGAAGACCCGGGGAATCGAGCTCCGTGAGTTGCTCCAGATCACCGACCGTTTTGGTGGCATCGACAAGAAGAAAGCTCCCGATCTTGGCTATGAGGTGCTTCCGGGCGATGCATGGATTCAGCAAGATGTAGAAATTCTGATCCCCGCCGCACTTGAGAATCAGATCACCAACGACAATGCACGCACGATCAGCAAGCGAGTGAAGATTGTTGCCGAAAGTGCAAACGGTCCCACGACACCTGCTGCCGATACCGTACTCACCGAGCGAGGGATCTTGACCATCCCGGATTTTCTGGCAAATGCTGGCGGTGTAACCTGCAGCTATTTCGAGCAGGTGCAGAGCAACATGAACTACTACTGGGACAAAGACGAAGTGCTCGCTAAACTCGACACAAAAATGACATCTGCCTACATCGATGTACGAGAGCTTGCGAAGAAACGGAACCTCAACATGCGCGATGCAGCCTATGTCATTTCTATCAACCGGGTCGCGCAGGCATGCAAGGATCGGGGTTGGGTATAGCCCACAATCTGAGATTGGTGTATGCAGGAGATCAGAGATTTCAAACGGGTGTTTTTCGATGCTCACCGCGGGTGGACATCGATCGGTGCCGGATCGATTGGCGGCAAGGCGCGCGGACTCGTTTCCATCAACGACATCATTGCTGCTGAGTTCAATGCCGAGAAGCCCGTCCAGATCGAAATCAGCATTCCAACTTTCACAGTGGTCCGCACCGATGTCTTTGACGCATTCATCGAGAGGAACCGCCTTCGCGAACTAAGCGAGGGGGAGCAGCCCGATGATGTTGTTGCCCAGGAATTTCAGAGGGCGAGTCTCCCTGCAGAAGTTCTGGGAGACTTGCGTGCACTCGTCGAGCAGGTGCGGACTCCCCTAGCAATCCGCTCGTCGAGCATGCTGGAAGATTCTCTGGATCAGCCGTTCGCAGGAATCTACACAACCAAGATGATCCCGAATAACCAAACCAGCCCCGATGTCCGCTTCCAGAAACTCATGGAAGCCATCAAGCTCGTGTACGCCTCGACATTCTTCAAGTCAGCAAGGGATTATATACGATCAACTGGCCGTCGCCCTCAGGAAGAGAAGATGGCGGTCGTAATTCAAGAAGTTGTGGGTAAACGGTTTGGAGATCGCTTCTACCCGCAGGTGTCGGGCGTCGCACGATCGTTCGACTTCTACCCGGTCGGGCGTACGCGCCGAGAGGATGGCGTCGTCAGTCTTGCGCTGGGCCTGGGGAAAACAATTGTCGATGGCGACACGTGCTGGACTTATTCACCGGCGCGCCCCAATGTCGCTCCACCATTCGGTTCCGTTCGCGAACTGGTTGAACAGACTCAGACGCAATTCTGGTCTGTCAACATGGGGAAGCCCCCCGCCTACGATCCCATTCGAGAGACCGAATATCTCGTTCGGCCGAGTCTTCCTGAAGCGGAACAGGATGGCACTCTCAATTTACTTGCATCGACGTACGACGTTCAGTCTGACCGGATCGTTTCTGGTTTGGCCGCACGCGGTCCTCGGGTGCTCAATTTTGCAGGCTTGCTGGCGCAGCAGGAAATTCCTCTTAACGACACTATCAAGCGACTTCTTGGAGCCTGCAAGGAAGCCATTGGATATCCTGTTGAGATTGAGTTTGCGGTGACGTTTGATCCCGATCGGATCGGATTTCTTCAGGTTCGTCCGATGGTTGTTTCGGGTGAGGAGGTCAACGTTGCCGAGGAAGAGCTTTCCCGGGACGGCGTGCTGATTGCGTCCGATCGGGTACTTGGGAATGGAACCGACAGAAGTATCATGGATGTTGTTTACGTGAAACCCGAGCGTTTTGATCCAAAGTTCACGCCGAAAATCGCAGATGAGCTTGAAAAAGTGAACCGGAGATTGCTTGAAGAAGGACGACCGTACCTTTTGATGGGCTTCGGACGATGGGGGAGTTCGGATCCATGGCTCGGGATACCGGTGAACTGGGGGCAAGTGTCCGGAGCGAGAGCGATTGTCGAGGCCACACAACCGACGATGAATGTCGAACTGAGTCAAGGGTCACATTTCTTCCACAATCTCATTAGCTTCAAAGTGAGCTACTTCTGCGTCTCTCATACAGGTGGGTACTCGATTGCCTGGAAGTGGTTCGACGGTCAACAGATTGTAACTGAAACCGACCTTGTACGCCACGTAAGGCTATCAACACCGTTGCACATAATGGTTGATGGCCGGAGTGGGCGTGGCATCATAAAAACTCTGTCTCCAGAAAATACCGCACAATGAGCAACGCAGATAAACCAGTCGAGAGCTTGCTTGTTGCTCTCAAGGAAAGGGCGAAAGAGCTCAATTGTCTGTACGAAGTTGAAGAGCTTTTTAGTAAGGCCGATGCGACGCTAGAGTCGATTCTGGAAGGCATCGTTCGCGCGCTTCCTGCCGGCTGGCAATACCCGGATGTGTGTCACGCACGAATCACGTACGGGGATTCGGTATTTCAAACGCCGAACCTCCGGGAAACCCAGTGGGTGCAAAGTGCGGATCTTGTTGTGCAAGACGAGGTCGTCGGCAAGATCAGTGTCTTCTATGGCGAGGAGCGTCCAATTTCAGATGAAGGTCCATTCCTGAAGGAAGAACGCAGGCTTATCAATACAATTGCCGACCGTCTCGAGCGGCGCCTATTTCACGAAAGACTCAAAACTGTCTTTGAGGACCAGCGATCAAAGAGCGAGTCTGGAAGCCAGTGGTTAGTGATTCTTGATCTGCTCAAGAGAACGGACGCGAAGCTTCTCGCCCGGATTACCCGAAAAATGCTCAACCACCTTGCATGGTCGGGCGTCAAGGAAGCGAACGTACTCCTGGAACGCCTTAGCCCGGCATCGCAGAACGAACAGGACGGACAGCAGGATGAAAATCGACCGTTGCAGGCAACGCTGCCGAGCGATGTCCTGGCGATGACGGAAAGTATCTTTGCAGTGGCCGGCAGATTTCTGGGCGAGCGGGAGATCGTCAATACTATCCAGAAATGGATTATGGAGGAACGTTCCAGCTTTCTTGTCAAGGTCCTCGAGGATTCCGGGTCATCCCTGGCAGAAATCGTAAATGCCATCGAGAGATTTCACCATCTAGCTCCTCATGGCATGGAACTTCCCCCGGCGAGAGCGAAAGCGTTCCGAGTTTCCTTGATCCAGCGTCTGCTGAACGACGAACCGAACTTTATCAACGTTTCCAAGCGTTATGTGGAAGTTGATGACTTCTACCAATTGCTCCACCGGATCATCTTTCCTGCGGGAAGCCACGGCAAGCTAGGGGGCAAAGGGTCCGGCTTGTTTCTGGCTTCGAATGTTCTACGAAAGGTTGCCGGGGAGGAGACATCGCTTCGAAACCTTAAGACTCCAAAAACCTGGTATCTTACTTCTGACGGGATCTTGAATTTTATCAACCATAATGACCTCGAAGAGATCGTCGAGCAGAAGTACGAGGATATTTCGCAGGTGCGCCAGGAATATCCGTACGTTATTCACGTCTTCAAAAGTTCGCCGCTTCCCCCGGAGATCGTCAATGCTCTCTCCGTTGCGCTCGATGACTTGGGCGAGTGTCCGCTGATCGTTCGGAGTTCGAGCTTGCTCGAAGATCGGCCCGGTACGTCGTTTGCAGGTAAGTACAAGAGCCTCTTCATTGCCAATCAGGGGACGAAGAGAGAGCGGCTCGTTGCCTTGATGGATGCAATTGCGGAAGTCTATGCATCTACCTTTAATCCGGATGCAATCGGCTATCGGATCGAACGCGGCTTGCTCGATTTCCATGAAGAGATGGGTGTCCTGATCCAGGAAGTCGTAGGGAAAAAGATCGGAGATTATTTTCTTCCGGCTTTTGCCGGCGTAGGGTTTGCCCACAACGAGATTCGGTGGTCGCATCGAATCCGGAAAGAAGATGGCTTGCTTCGAATGGTTCCCGGTCTCGGTACTCGTGCGGTCGATCGCGTGAGCGACGACTATCCGATCCTTGTCTCACCCGGTCAGCCGAATCTGCCAGTCAACGTAACGGTCGATGAAAAAATTCGCTATTCACCGAAGAAGATCGACGTGATCAATCTGCGCACGAACAGGTTTGAGACGATCACTATCGGGGAGCTTCTGAGAAACCACGGAAACGACTATCCGATGATTTATCAGCTGGTATCGAGGATACGGGATGATCGCATTGAACAGCCAGGACGCATGGATATCGATTTCGAAAAGGACGATCTTATTGTTTCCTTCGATGGATTGGTCAACAACACCGGATTCATTCAACAGATTCGAGGCGTGATTCGAACACTGCAGAGAGAGTTAGGAACGCCGGTTGATATTGAGTTCGCTCACGATGGCACAGATCTTTATCTCTTGCAATGTCGGACGCAGAGTCGAGCGGCTACGTCCCCTCCCGCTCCCATTCCACGGGATGTACCCCGGGACCAGATTATCTTCTCCGCCAGCCGATACGTGTCCAACGGGACGGTGTCCAACATCACCTACATTGTCTATGTTGACCCTCAGAAATATGACCAACTCACTAACCGGTCCGACCTGCTTTCAGTGGGGCGTGCAGTAAGCAAGCTGAATCGGGTTCTGCCGAAGCGACAATTCATCCTGCTGGGACCAGGCAGATGGGGAAGTCGTGGCGATATCAAGCTCGGCGTCAGCGTGACCTATTCCGATATCAACAATTCTGCCATGCTCATCGAAATTGCGAGGAAGCAGAAGGACTACGTGCCTGAGCTTTCCTTCGGGACTCATTTCTTTCAGGACCTGATTGAATCTTCGATTCGATACCTGCCACTTTATCCGGACGATGCAGGGGTCGTGTTCAATGAAGAGTTTCTCACCACCTCGAAGGATGTATTATCCGATCTCGTCCCGGAGTACGCCTATCTTGCTGGCACAATCAGGGTGATCGATGTAGCGGAGACAACCGGCGGAAAGGTTCTCCAGGTTCTTATGGATGGTGAAAGAGAAGAGGCCTTGGCCTTGTTGTCGGAACCATCCGCAAGTGTGCCGGTTGAACTTATGAGGCCAGATGGAGTGGATGTGACGGAAGGAAGAGAGGATGCTCACTGGCGATGGCGGCTTACGAGCGTTGAGCGGATGGCTCTCCAACTCGATCCTAAGCGGTTCGGCGTGAAGGCTGTTTATCTTTTCGGCAGCACAAAGAATGCAACAGCCGGCCCCCAGAGCGATATCGATATCTTAGTTCATTTCGAGGGTTCGGAATCCCAGCGCAGAGAGCTGATGCCATGGCTCGAAGGTTGGAGTCTCTGCCTCGCCGAAGTCAACTACCTTCGCACCGGCTATAAGACTGAGCATTTGCTCGATGTGCATGTTGTAACAGACGAAGACATCAAGAACCGGACAAGCTTTGCTGTGAAAATCGGTGCGCTGACCGACCCGCCAAGACCGCTTCAGCTGGGCAGCAGATCCAGTCAGTAGTCTGCTTGTTAAAGCAGCTCCCGAGTTCCATCCTCGAGGTTTTCGAACAAGAATCGGACCAGGCAAAGCTCCGGTCCATCGTGTGCCGCTGACAACGCGTAAGTCCTTCCGATTCTCTGCTTCCAGGTACCAGTGATTCGAGCTGATTCATGGACGTGCCCGTGGAGGGTAAGATAGGGCTGTCGCGTCTCAATGAACTGCCGTACCGCTATGCTTCCCACATGAACATCCAGGGGTGCATGGTCAATCATGATGCCGTCGAGCGGGGCATGATCCATTACCGTATCGTAGGGTGGGGTGTGAAAGAGAAACACAGCCTTTGTCATGCTATCTTCGCCCACGAGCTTCTGTAAGTCATCTTTGATTGTCGTGTTCTTCAGTTCTGATTCTTCCACAGGGACCGAGTGACTTCCTTCCATCGGGTGAGTACAGCCAGGATCGACGTACCTCGACACGTCGTACCTCTCCCAATCTTTTAGGCGGAATGGAGTTGGGGGCACGCACGCATAACCGTAGATTGTGTAGTCATCGAATTGCACCCGTCGCTGGTGGATGTAATGCCACAACCCGTCGCTGCCATCAGCAAGGAAGGTTGTCTCCTCGGAACGAAGATCGTCGTTTCCAAGGATCAAATATACTTGGGGATAATTCCGGCCCATGGTCTGCCGTAGCCTTTCAAAATGAACCCGCAAGAAATCGTGGACAAAATCTCCGCAGATTTCTTCCGATGATGTCAGGTGCAGGATATGCGACGGAAGCAAGTCTCCTCCGAGGAACACAAGGGAAGGGCGCTCATTATCCATGACGCGAAAGAGTTTTTCATATCGGTCGGTGTGTCCGTGGAGGTCCGATACAAAGAAACACCTTGTGGAGGCCGAGAATTTCTTGGGGGTTATAAGTCCTGCCATGCTCTAATTGTCCGCAATGGATTCGTGTCCTACTATCCGTCCTGGAATGCCCACTGATACATTGTAATTTAAGGACATTCGCTTTCTTTTCATAATCCGGGATATTACACGTACAATGTGTCAACTGGAAAGTTTTGATCCGAGTTATGGGAAGAAAAACGGCCCACACTTGCAGGCCGAACTCATCGCGGGTCGGCTTTTCGTTTTTCATTTCCCCCCGCTTTTACGCCCGGGCTTGTTTTGCCAGGCTTACCAATGAACTGGGCAAGGTTTGACCGAGTCGCTTGACTTTTCACGTTCTAATAAGTAGATTGTCTCAACAATCATAGTGGTCGGAATTGTTGCGTCGAACACTAATAAAAAAAGGTTAGAGAAAGAAATGAAGTATCAGAATTCTGTGCACGTTGAAATGTTCATCGTTTCACAAAAGGAGGTAGCATGAAAAAAACTCTTTTTATTCTCAACTTCACATTAATACTTATAAGTGCTCAAATCCTTTTAGCTCAAAATGGTCATAAGATACATTCGGAAGCATCGATCAAGCGGGCGATTGCGGTGATCACACCAACGAAGGGGAATTCGGTGCAGGGTGTCGTGACATTTGAGGAAGTCGATAAAGGAGTCCGCATTATTGCGAATCTGACAGGTTTAAAACCGGGGAAGCATGGATTTCATATTCATGAGTTCGGCGATATCAGTTCAGACGATGGGAGTTCGGCGGGCGGACACTTCAATCCGGCGGGAATGTCTCATGGCATGCCGATGAGCAAGAAACGTCATGCAGGCGATATGGGAAACATCGAAGCTGATGCCAAAAGTAACGCCCATCTTGACTATATCGATCCCGTCATCAAACTGAACGGTAACCATTCAATCATCGGTCACGCAGTAATCGTACATGAAAAAGAAGATGATTTTAAAACACAACCAACCGGAAATGCCGGAGCGAGAGTTGGGTGTGGAGTGATTGGCATAGCGAAATGAATACCGGGCAACCTTTTCACGCAATTCCGGCTTGATTACTTTCTCAATCAACGAAGGAGATATTAGCGTGAGCACGATCACCACAAAAGACGGCACAGAAATCTACCTCAAGGACTGGGGATCGGGACAACCTGTTGTCTTCAGCCACGGCTGGCCGCTCAACGCTGACTTGCTCGCCTTTCTCAGAGCATGAATATACCCTAAAATTGTACTGAGGTACGTTGATTAACTTTAAATATTAAAAAGATCGATTGCTCAGATAGCCAAAGTTGCTTCAATTCTATCAGTTAAAAAAAGCAGCCACTCCAACGGCTGCTTTTCTGTTTCATGAGCGGTGCTTGAGGGCCGACTCGTCCCCATCGCGGGTCGGCCTTTAAAAAAAGAGCCCCAGTTATTCGCTGGGGCTTCGTGTTTTAAATGTGTGCTAACGCCTATTTCATGAGAATCATCTTCTTCACAGCCGAGTGGCTCTCGGTCATGATGCGGTAGAAATACATCCCGCTGCCGATCTGCGAGCCGTCGAAATTGAATCTGTAGTAATGCCCGGGTTCGGCCATCCCGTCAAAGAGTGTCGCAACTTCCTGTCCCAGCATGGAGTAGACCCTCACCGTCGCGTGTTCGAGTCGGTCCACACTAAACTTGATGGCGGTGGTCGGATTAAATGGATCCGGATAATTCTGATTGAGCTGAAATATCCTCGGCGCGGCATCGTTCTTCACTCCCGTCACGCCGCTAACGATGATTGTGATGGTAGAGGAGTACGTCAACTGTCCGGTTCTATCTTGTTCTTCCAGGCGATACTGGTAGGTACCGGCAGGGACGTTAAGATCTGTCCACGAGTAGTTGTGTTGCTCCAGGGTCGTGCCCGCGCCTTGAATCGATGGACTCACGGTCGTCCATATTGTGCTTGATGCCGCTTTTCGCTGGATGGTGAAACTGTAGCTGTTGGTCTCGCTCACTGTACTCCACACGATCTGAACCGAAGGGCCGGGTTGAACGCTGCCGGTGAACGAAGCCAGGGTTATCGGCAGCGGCGCATCGCTGGTAACCCAGGCCGGACTGTTCACCAGGGTGAGATGATTGGCGTTGCCGGAGGCATCGTAGGCAGTAGTCCCCGCTCCTTCATCGAAATGGTAGAGCGCAATGGTGTGGGGGTCGGAGGCGAAAGCTTGATGCACCGGGGAGAAGCTTTCGAAGTAGCGGATAGTATCGGAAATGCGAACTTCATCGATCACGCCATTGAAATATTCGTGGGTCTTATATCCCCCCACCGTGAAATCGACGCCGGGTGTGGCGGGTGCAGTGCCCCCTCCACTGATTGGTTGGGAGACCCCATTGATGTACCATGACCAGGTGCCCGATTGGCGTACCGCCGCAAGATGCACCCAGCTGCCCACTGCAAAGACAGAATCGGAGTGCATAAACGTGATGCCTCCGCATAAGATCCCCATCGAACCCGAAGCCAAATCGAAATAGAGACCGTATCCGGAAGATGCCGGATCTCCGTTATAGAGAATATCCTGGGAACTACCGGTCCCACCGTTCCATTTTACCCATGCTTCCATCGTCAAATTGTCTGTGATGGTGGTGATGACGGATGAATGCACCGTGTACGTGCTGGACGATGGGCTGAAGGATAAAGCGTAGCCCGGCCCCGCAGCGCTGGTCGCAAAGCAAACTTCTTTTCCCCGCAAGTATGTGTACGCATTCGATGCGGCAATGCAGCAGTAGTACGTTGATCCCATCGTCAAGGAATTGAGCGATCCCGACTCGTAAACTGTTGAGCTGGAGTTCACAGGGCTGGTGGATGCGGTCACGCTGTCCGTATAGGCGCCGGAAGTATTGCCATACAGGAACTGCACCACGGAGTTCGGGCTCCCCGCCAGGACTTCACCGCTCAGTGTCGCCGTCGTCTCGGCGACTGCCGCAGGACAGAGCGTGAGGACCTTCGAGTTGGGGCAATTATACCGGGCAATTCCAAAGGCTTTGTGGTAGTTTGAAGAGTTGTATTCACTGAAGCCGCCGAGCACAATCCTGCCGCTCGAATCGACCGCAATCGCCTGGGCGGCATCGTTGGCGCCGTCTCCACCGCTCACAGAAGTGCGGATACTCCCTTGCAGCACACCGCCGGTTGACCAGCGTGCCGCTGCGAAAGCATGATTCCCCGACGCGTCGCTCGAGTACCCTGCCACGACGATGTTGCCATCCGATTGAAGCGTCATTGCATATCCCTCATCGTCGGATTGATTGCCGCCCGAAATGAACGTCTGGGCCGCACCGGATTGACCGAATGAGGCATCCACCGTACCAAGGGCATTGTATCGTGCAACGACGAACTCGCTACCGGATGAATATCCCCCTGCCACGATCTTGCCGTCGGATTGAAGAGCGATCGCGCCGAGCCCAATGAAGTCGGATACCGGACCAATGCTTGTCGTATTTGTCCACCCGGGGGTGGTTGTTCCGAAGGTGCTGTCCGCCGTGCCGTTAGTCTTGAGCCGCCCGATCACAGCCGCGTTGAACCCCTGTGCACCGAGCACTATCTTCCCGTCGGATTGAACGGCCAGACCGAATACCTGGCCGTAGGCGAACTTTGCCGAGCCGTTCGTTCCGAACGTGCTGTCAGGCGCACCATTCGTCTTGAATCTCGCCACGGCAATATATGTTGAACTGGATACGTAGGTGAGGCCGGCTGCAACGATTTTTCCATCGCTTTGAATGCCAATACAGTAGGCTTCGTCGTCGCTTCCTCCTCCTCCGCTGATGTATACTCGTACCCCGCCATTGGTCCCGAATGTGCTGTCGAGTGTTCCATTCGTCTTGAATCGCGCGAGTGCAAAGGTGTATAAGCTACCGTTTTTGGAATATCCGGCAGCGACGATCTTCCCGTCGGATGGTTGGATGGCGACGGCCTTCGCCTGGTCATTCGTGCTGCTGCCGCCCGGGATATACACACTCTTCGAGCCGCTGGATCCAAATGTCGCATCAAGCGTGCCATTGGTGTTGAACCGTGCCACGGCGAATGCGTAGTAGTTGACGATTTTGGAATAGCCCGCTGCAACGATCTTGCCGTCGGACTGAACTGCAAGACCCGTGATTGCGTCCAACGTGCCGCTGCCGCCTTGTACGCCGACTTCCCGCGAGCCGTTCGTTGCGAACGTGCTGTCAGATGTAAACACGGACAAACTGGGGAGAGCAGCAATCCCGCGCCGGTGTTTGTCAACTGATTGCGATAAACCATTCGGGAACTGTTCGCTCCCACTATGGGCACGCGAATCAAGATTGCCCAAGCGGAGGGGCGGGGTTTTGCCCGGCTGAGCAAACGCGATGCTCACGGCGAAAAGAATTGTGACTGCGTACAAGGCGATGTTGCGGGTGCTCGCCGTATCCTTCAATCGTCTCAACATGACTTCTATTCTCCTCTGAATTGGATGGATGATGAAATCTGCCCACAGCTGACCGGGCAGGGTGAAATATACCGAGCAATAATTGATAGGTGTATAGTCCAAAGGAAAGAACATTCCAGTACGCACCGCGCTCCTGCGGTGAACCTGGTACGATGATAGATCAAAGGTACAGAAAACGAATTTAAGTGTCAATATCCCGAAAAGCTAGCATTCCTAGCCGAATTCGGAATTATGGTGCTCTCTTGACTAAATCCCTCATATTCATTACCTTCTTGCAATACCAATTTGGGGCGAATAATGAGGCTATTAGATATTCCTGATTGTAAACCCGTGAGTCTGAAAGAGAACCCGCTAGCGCAGCATTACAAATCGCAGCGGGCTTTGTATTTCAGGATGGTATGATCGGAACCACGGTTTCGCATTACAAGATCCTCGAAAAGTTGGGAGAAGGAGGAATGGGTGTAGTATACAAAGCCGAAGACACCAAGCTCAAGCGTACTGTCGCGTTAAAATTTCTTCCGCCTGAACTCACTAGAGATCCAGAAGCCAAAGAGCGCTTCACCCATGAAGCCCAAGCCGCATCGGCCCTTGAACATCCAAACATCTGCAATATTCATGAGATTGGCGAGACCGACGACGGCCGGTCTTTCATCGTGATGGCCTGCTACGAAGGCCAGACACTCAAGGATAAGATCGAAGGAGGTCCTCTTCCGTTCAAGAATGCGATCGATCTTGCAATCCAGATCGGCCAAGGACTGGAAAAAGCACACGGGAAGAACATTGTCCATAGAGATATTAAGCCGGCCAATGTTATGATCACAGACGACGGCATCGCCAAGATCCTCGATTTCGGGCTGGCGAAACTCCGCGGACGCACTGTGCTCACGAAGACTGGAACAACACTCGGAACAGTTACCTATATGTCGCCCGAGCAGGTGAAGGGTGATGAAATCGACCGGCGTTCTGATATATGGTCGCTTGGAGTTGTGTTGTATGAAATGATAACCGGAGTAGTACCGTTCAAAGGCGAATATGAGAATGCCATTCAGTATTCGATTCTGAATGTTCGTCCGGAAGCGATCACGGGATTAAGGAGCGGGATTCCTCTTGAGGTAGAACGCATTGTAAATAAATGTCTTGAAAAGGATAAAGCGTACCGGTATCAGCATATCGATGAACTCCTGACCGATCTTAAGAGAGTTAAAAGGGATACATCTGAAGTGTCGTTGGTCACCGATCAGGCGACAGCGGAGAAATCGACACCGGCAACAACGGCTCCAGCAGAGGTTGTGAAACAAAGAAGGAAAATATACCTTCGATGGAGTATTATCACTGTCTTTCTTCTATCGGTTGTATCAGGAATTATATTCTGGCCAACTCGCTCAAGTGTTCATCCGAATCCCAAAAGGATTTCCCGGGCACTGGATCTTCCATTCAAGGAGATAATGTATCCAAGCATGTCGGCGGATGGAAACTGGATAGCGTTCTCAGCCAGGGACGTTGAAGGTAATTGGAACGTATATCTTTCACACTCTTCCAGTGGAGAAATGCCACGGATTCTTGTTAAGGGGAATCGAGAATTGATATGGGGTGCTGAAGTCTCCCCGGATGGTGGCACCATTCTTTATGAGGAGTCATCTGGTTCGGTCCGGATTATATCCTCCACAGGAGGGATTCCGTTAAATGCAGACAGCTTGAATGGTGCCGATGATTTGCACTGGAGACCTGATGGCAAACGAATTGGATGGGGTCTCGGACTCAACGTTTGGGAGAAGAAGCATATTGAATTTTGGACAAGCTCCCCCGAAGGCACTGATCTTCGAAGAGAATTCGTTGATACCATCGGTAGTCAATTGTTTAGAAACTTTTGTTTTGACTGGTCGCCGAACGGGAAATCCATTGTCTGGATACGCGATTATCGAGAAGGATCCGGGTATCAAGAACTCTTCGTTCATGACCTCGAAACGGGGAAGGAAAGACAACTTACATTTGCCAAGGCGAATATTGAGGGCGTATGCTGGTCGCAGGATAATGTAATAATATATTCGACAACTGTTTCAGGCCCATTGAATCTTTGGATGATATCTTCCGAAGGTGGAGATCCAACACAGCTGACCAGCAGCGACGGTCCTGATGGATCTCCGAGGATCTCCTCAGACGGACGTAGAATTATTTATCCACAAGTGAAAATGGTTGGACAGATTATGCTTGTCCCGGTCACAGGTGGAGAACCGAAACTTGTCACGGCCGGCGAACAGACCGTTTGGGACGATGCTCTACACCTTTCTCCGGATGGACGCAGGATTGCAGTAAATGTAGGAGATCTTCGGTTTGGCTGGTCGGGTGTGAGGTCTCATCTTTTTATCATGGATCGTGATGGCACTAACCGTCAAAGAGTCAAAATTGGCGAATGGGAGAATACTGGTGGGCGAACTTGGTCTCCTAACGGGAAGTGGTTAGCAGCTACTTCTGGACCCTTTTTTACTATTCCGGGAGCCAGAGAGGTATTTATTCTTGATATGACTCAAGGTGGGCAACCGAAAAGGATTTCTACATTCAATGATTTCAAAGGACTTACATGGGTCGATTCTTCCCATCTTACAATCCGGACAAAGGATAAATTCAGCACAGTCTCACCTTTAGACAGCACTATGAAGGAAGATGCTTTATTACGATATCCTATTGGGGGAAGAAATGAATTTCTTACGCAAGACCTCGGCGGTAGTTGGTGGATCAACAGCAACGGGCAGAAAAGAAAATTAGAGCAACCACCGAATTCCCAAATCTCTCTCCGGCAACAGTGCTGGACAGAATGGGAAGCGGGACAACCTTTACGGACAATCTCACTCACCGATGGACGCATAAAAGAGTTCAATTCCCTAAAAAATATATCTCACTCCGAGTATAATCTAAGCGATGATGGTAAAGAGGTCATCTTTGCAACACACGAATTCCAGGGAAAGATATTGATCATTGAGAACCCTTACATCAAATGAGGATTGTGTGGTAATCACTGTTTATTGGGGCTTGAAATGATCGGCCAGACCATATCGCTCGATAAGTCCCAAAATCACCCGCGAGTGCTTTTCATGAGCGCTGGTGATGTTGCGGACCCTAACGAATCCGTCTTGGCGGATGAGGAAGGGACTCCCTCATGATAGGACAAACAATATCCCATTATAACATAATTGAGAAACTCGGCGAGGGCGATTGTCTTCATCCGACGTCCAAAAAGCGTAATAGTAAAACGAAATTTCTTCTTATCGTCGTACTCTCCATTGTGTTCCATTGGTCTTGTAAGAAGGACAATGTTCCTGTTCAGCCGAATAGCACAGAAATTGTAACATATGCGGGCACGACATATCATACTGTACAAATAGGCAGTCAATGTTGGCTAAAAGAAAATCTTAATGTCGGTACCATGATTCGAGGAACTGATACAGCAAAAAACAACAAAGAGATTGAAAAGTACTGTTACGATAACGACACGATAAATTGTAACATATACGGGGGCTTATACCAGTGGAACGAAGCGATGCAGTATGATACAACCCCGGGTACACGGGGTATATGTCCTCCCGGATGGCACATACCGACCCTTCTAGACTACGAAACTCTGAGGACAACAGTAGGAAGAGATGGAAATGCGCTGAAAGCGATAGGACAAGGGACTGGCGGTGGAGCCGGAACAAACACGAGCGGTTTTTCTGCGTTGTTCGCGGGCTCCCGCGACATCCTAGGTTTCTTCGGGTATGTCAGACTCCAAACACGCTTTTGGAGTTCCACGGAGTACGATTCGACGTCCGCAGACCACCTGGGCTTGGTCTACGATGTCGGCGGCATTGCCCTCTACGCCTACAGTGAGGATATGGGGTTTAGTGTGCGCTGCATCAAGGATTAGGCAAGTTGATGTTGAAGACCTCCTTTGCGTAATGTAAAGAAGCACCCAATCCACCGGCTGTTGTCCTCATCGCGGGTCGGCTTTACGGCAGCGAAAGCGAGGGTTATGATCGGATGAAGTCAGAGACAGTAAAACGTGTCGGTATTTTTATACTGCTCGCGTTTGTTGTCCTACCGTGGTTCATCCTGCGTTTGCTGTCAAAGCATCCGCATGATCTGATGACGTACATCGGTATTGCTCTCATCATTCCTTCATACATACTTCTGATCATCGCCTATTTCCAGCTGGGGCGTTCATTCTCGATAGTGCCGGAGGCAAAGGAACTCGTGACAACGGGGCTGTATGCGAAGCTCCGTCATCCTATCTATGTCTTCGGGATGTTGCTGTTCCTGGGATTGGCATTGGTCCTCCATAGCTTTCCCTTCTATGTGTTCTTGGTGTTAATCCTCGTTGTGCAGATATGGCAGGCCCGCCAGGAGAACCGTGTTCTCGAAGAAAGATTCGGCGACGCTTACAGGGCATACCGCGAGCACGTGTGGTTCTGACGGAGGATACGCGCTACGCCCATATAAATAAAACGGCCCACACTCGCAGGCCGACTCGTCCTCATCGCGGGTCGGCTTGCTGCTTGACTCAATGCCGCAGATTTGTTATCTTGCAATGACATTGATTTCAGGCGAATCATGAGGTTATTAGATCTTCCTGATTGCAAACCCGTGAGTTCGAAAAAGAACCCGCTTGTGCTGAAGTATATGGCACGGCGGGTTTTGTCGTTCAACTAGAGGTCGCGGTAGTCTTATGGCTTTTTCGATCGGGGCGTTCACAACCTTGGCAAAGAGATGAAGCGGTTGATGATACTTGCGCTGCAATGGGCAGTTGCAGGGACGATTCCAATTGGTGTGGGAGGAGGGGTTCTGAGGTTTATCTTCGGAGTGCTCGCTTGCTGGCTCATTGGTCAAGGAACTTCGAATTCACAGGTTCTTGAATATCCTTTTCAACCCGGGAATCTTTGGCAGTACGTAGAATACATGCGCCCGGACATTATTCTCCAGGTCGAAATCCTTCGGGATACTACGATGGCGAATGGTAAGACCTATTCTGTGTTCTCGTCAAATTGTGCTGACGTGTTTCCGTTCTTTTCCTGCGGGTATTTTCGAGAAGAGCATGGACAATTCCTGGGTTATGATACATCCAGCCGGATGGAGAACGCTATTTTTGATTTTGCATCTTCGCCCGGAGATACTGCCGGGGAATGGATACACGATGGGTGTATGGAGGACACCTTGTATTCGAGAAGCCGTATTTGTTGCACATTTACAAACATCCACAACTGGTTCACAACCGTAGCATTTGCAGACAGTATTGGAATGATTGGGTATGGCTCACTCGAGGCATTCAACTATCAACTGAGGGGAGCGAGGATCAACGGCGTGAGCTATGGGATAGTTGGTGTTGAACAAAATCGATTCATGATGCCTGAAAAGTTTTCAATCGCTCAAAACTACCCCAACCCATTTAATCCAACATCCACAATCTCATACTCTCTTCCACAAAAGTCATTCGTTACCTTGAAGCTGTGCGATCTGCTGGGAAGGGAAGTGCGAACTCTCGTAAACGGAGAGCAAGAACCAGGAAATTACTCTCGAATAGTCGACGCGAGTGATCTACCGAGTGGAGTTTACTTCTACAGATTGCAGGCAGGCAATCCTTCGGCAAGCTCAGGACGCCGATTCACGGATATTAAGAAGATGGTGCTTCTGAAGTGATCATCCACAGCACGGAGAATAGATGATGCAATGAAACGCTTGCTAATACTTTGGACTTTATTGCTCGTTTGCAGCATGGCTATCTCGCAGGAACAGTCTTGGAGACGGGCAGGGGGGACAGAAGGCGTCTGGCCGTGGCCAATGGATGTATATCGCAAACATCCTGATACGCTGTTCGCCAGTTGCGAGGATGCCGAATCTGGTCAATCGATGTTTCTTTTGAGCACGAACTGGGGCGAAAGCTGGTCCAATGTGTCAGTCTTCGGATCCGTCCTTGTCACGAATTTCAAGATTGATCCTGGGAACTCCAAAATCCTATACGTAAAAACAACTGACCCCACTTGCGACCCTCCCTGTAACACATCGTTGATGACGACAGACGGAGGGCAAAGCTGGCAGACCCTGTTCTCCTGGGAAGGATACGCATCCGGGGTGTCAATTGAAATAGATCCGAAAAACACGAGCGTCGTTTACATGGAGGTATGGCCTTTACTATATCGGACAATAGATCGAGGACTCCACTGGACACAAACCTTTGATATCGGCATAATGTCTATGACCATTTTCCCGAGTGATGATAGTATTTTGTATGCGGCACAGGGGAGCTTCCTCTTTGGAATTGCGGACTCAAATGGATTGATTTTCAAGAGTACAGACTTGGGAACGACGTGGACTCGACAACCTTCAGAATGTCAGGGATGGGGCGGCACAATTTTTGTGGACCCAAGGAATAGTGGTCATGTATACATGGCTTCTGCCGGCTGCGGCGTGACAGGATCGACTGATGGTGGAGAAACATGGGTTTCGATGAACAACGGTCTCGGGCCGGGAAATCTGGATGTTTGGGCATTTGCAATGAATCCAAGAAATCCCGATGAGATGTTTCTTGGCACCTCGAACTATACCGTTGGAAGCAAGATGCTCTTTCGCACCACTGATGGTGCTGCCCATTGGGATGATTTCAGCAATGGCTTGCCGGATTCAGGTATGGTAACTTCGATTGTTATCGATACGATGTACGACAGAGTGTACATCGGTGTAAATTCGGACCGCAGTGCGTCAGGTATTTATATTTATGGTCAGAAACCTCTTTCTACATCCTACCAAACTCGTTGGAACCTTGTGTCTGTTCCTGAGTCGCTGCGAGACTATCGCGCGAATATTGTTTTCCCTTCATCGGTCGGAAAGGCTTACGAGTATAGCAATGGCTATGCGGCGAAGGATACGTTATCTGGCGGTATCGGATATTGGTTGAAGTTCGGTGCACCACAAACCGTGACCTTTCCGCCGGGGTTACCTGCCGAGAGCGAGTCAATCTCCGTGGTTACCGGATGGAATTTAGTTGGTTCAATCGGTTCTCCTATGCGAGTTGCAAATATCGCCAGCAGCCCTAGTGGATTGATCACGTCAGAGTTCTTCGGTTACAGTTCTGGATACCATTCTGTTGACACGATCCAGCCAGGCAAAGGATATTGGGTCAAAGTTAATCAAAGTGGTAGACTGATACTCTCTTTGTCATCCACATTAATGCTGAAGACGAATCGAATAAAGATATTGTCTACCAGCGAAATGCCGCCTCCTGCGCCCGATGAAAAGGTGGCAGCCAACCTGCCGAAAGTCTTTTCGCTTGAACAGAACTATCCTGAGCCATTTAACCCTTCGACTACGATTCGTTACCAGTTGTCGACAACGAGTGCCGTGACTCTTAATATCTACAATCTACTTGGTCAGCAAGTTGCGACGCTAGTGAATGGTGTGCTAGAGCCCGGTTTCAAATCAGTAACCTGGGACGCATCGAATGTTCCATCCGGGATATATTTCTACAGATTGCAGGCAGGGAAGTTCACAGACATTAAGAAAATGTTGCTATTGAAGTGAGTGCAGCACATCCCAACACAGCGACATGCTATAGGGCATGCGCAGTAGGGCAGTTGAGCCGCCATCCGTTAGGCAGCAGTGCCTTGATCATCGCATTCCACAAAGAAAGGAAGGTTCCTATGAAACACACAGTTCAACGACTGCTCGGCACACCAGCGGCGATGTCGCTAGTATTATTGTTTTTCTCTATTTGCTCTTCTTCTTGCGACAAATTCAAGGGAGATACGGGTCCGGCTGGTCCGAAGTTGACGGGCAATCTTATCGGCTATGTTACACTGTATGACGATTACGGTCGTAAGTTACCTGACAATTCTACTGTTACGATTACCGTGGAGAACTCGGACAAAGCAACAACGAGCGACATTAGCGGGAAATGGACAATCACGGAACTCGCAACTGGATCTTACACACTCACTTTCTCAAAAACTGGCTTTGGGGTTTACAAACGAATCGGATTGGGATTTACTGGCGGCGGGGATCTGTTTTATGGGCGCAGTCAATTCTTAATGGCAATTCCGGCGTTCACAGTATCCAGTCTCGTCGCAACTCCCACAACAAGCAGCGTAACAATCTCTGGCTCAATTTCTTCAGCTCCTTCTGCAGGTTATGTCCATTACGTGCGCTTCTTCATTGGAACGAGCAGTTCGGTCTCCTCTAACCCTACGACGTTTCTTTTTTCCTATTTGAGTTCCGGTACATCAACCACTGCGATTTCAACGAGCATTACTTCCAGCACATTTAATCGCGCCGGAATTTCCAGTGGGTCGACCGTATACTTGATAGCTTATGCTTCCGCGAACAGCACTTACTTCGATGATGGAACCAACTTTCTCGATACAGGTTATTCCGACCCAGCTACGGGAAAAACAATCTATCCAAACATAGGAACAATACCGAGCAATACCGTCAGTTTTCTTGTACCTTAGAGAAAGACGCGGGCACTGCTGCCTAACCACTTTAAAAAGGAAAAAGTCAGGAGCAAAAAGAACTCCCGATGCATCAAGCGATCTATGATGCCGAATCAGTTGTCACCGCTATGGGCCGTTATCGCAGCTTAGCTCCGGTCCATTAAGTAAGCTTAGAATGGAGAACGAATGAAACGACGACTGTTACTCTTGATAACATTGCTCATTGGTTGTGCCAGTACTTCAGAATGGTCATTCCAAGATCCGCCATCAACAATAGTTGTGACACAACAATCAGTTATCGATAAAAAAAGACCTATTCTTTTCGTACTTCATGATCAAGAAGGAGATTGGCAATTTCTATCCAATGAGATGTTAGGGATCGATCTAGCGGTCGAATCGAGTTTGAGAGATCTTGTTGCTTTCGATAGTAGTATAATCCAACTTGGGCAATTAAAACGTGGGTGGAAGGCAACGCGAACAGATTATAAATCACCATGGAATATTTCATTATATAAATAATGGGGCTGCCAAACCAGCGGCGCAAGCGAGACGGAAATATCTGTCGGCAAATTCGTTGCAGCATAGCTCCGGTTCGTTCGGCGGCCACAACCATTATTTTACGTAATCAAGTATCAATAATGAAAACTAATAAAAGACGCGTTCATACGAGTGCACGTAGGACGGTATATACTTTCGCGCGCTTACGAACCGTCAGTTACGAATGTTATGAACGAGCTAAGGAGACAGATGCGGGTAGCACTCTCATGCTCTCCGCTTCCATGGTCTTCTCTGCATTTACTGTCGAGGCTTTTCTCAATCACGTCGGAGCCAATAGAACTACGTTTTGGTCTTCCGTTGAACGTAAATTGTCTCCTCCAGATAAGCTCGACTTATTAGCCAACCTATTTGGCCTAAAGATTGATTTTAGTAAAAGACCGTTTCAAACTTTTAAGCGTATGTTTCGACTCCGCGATGCGCTTGCTCATGGCAAAACGGAATCTATGACAGCAGAGAGTACTCAGTTTCTTCGAGAAGGTGAGTGCCCCCAAATGCCTATGACCAATTGGGAAAAGGAGATAAACTTCCGGAATGCGAAAATTTACCTCGAGGATGCTAAGGCGATATTCCAAATCCTTTGCGTCAAGGTCTCGATGGATCCAATGGATCTAATGGTCGGATCTGAATATGAATCAGTCAGTAGGTAATCAAACGATGGCTTTTAGATGGCCACCTAACCAGGTGCCCAACCTGACGTGCAAGCATCGAACCGAAACCACCAACACCTCCGGAGTAGCAGTACTGATCAATCCATTTAGACAAAATATAGTTTCGTATTTATCATTGAGATGGAAACTTCTTGTAGGAGATGCAATGACTAGTAGAATTCTATTTTCAATTCTCATTGTTTCATTCAGGTGTCTCGCAGATGATTCCTATAAGGGAACCGTAGGCGGAAACCCATTTGCTCATGATAGGGCGGATTCGATACGAATGGTAAAAGAATACGTCAATATTCATCTCGGACGCGAAATGTCGCATGTGAAATGCAAGTTTTGGTTTTACAATTCGGGTCGCTCCGAATATGTTAGAGTGGGATTCCCGAATTTGGACACATTCCATGACACGAATGCCAGGTCCGCTAGTCCCATTTTAGGAACGGATGGAGATGCGAACGTGAAACTTCTTGGAAGGTGAGTTAGCTTGAAAGGTTTTCGCGGAGGAGGTTTCATCCCTGAATCTAGCGCGTCTGCCAATTCCGCCATCCGGGCTATCTTCTCCGTGGTTTGAGGACCTCCGGGTAGCAAAACCCCCACGAGAAGCCCTCCATATTACTACAGCAGATCGAGATCTCGATCGGTGATCTCGATGCGATACAAATGTAACAAAAAATCTCCTTCCTTACAAGGTGAAAATGCTGCAAGAATCAATTTGCCATTCTTCCCCGAAGGGCCAGATTCCTCCGAAACCCTGCCGGAACCGGGAGGGGAATGCCGGAATCTTTTCGAGCGCTCCAGGTGTTACATTTTGACCAAATTATCGATATATTATGTCCTAAATCATTCTTGCATCCTTAAGAAAGGTAATAGTATGAATCGTTTATTCATCTTGTTCGCAGTCGTTGCCGGCTTCTCGACCATTGCTGCAATCGGACAGCCGAAACAGCACGGTTTTTTCGTGGTCACACTTGGCCGGGACACGATCGCCGTTGAAGAATTCTTTATGGATGGTGGGGGGTTGCACGGGACGAGTGTCGTACGCGCACCGAAGACCACCATTCGCGAGTACTCGGGGACTTTTGGACCCGATGGCGGCCTCATGCGCTTTCATGTGGCATCCCAACGCTATGGCAATCCCATTTTTTCGGAACGCGATTATACGTATGGAAATGACAGCGTTCACATCGTGTCAAGACAGGACACCGTCACGACAAAATACGCCGTCGCTGCATCCGACCGTCCTTTTCCGTTCTTTGGCGATATTTTCGGCGGCTGGCAGGCCGCCATCCAGCATGCATTGATGATGGATAAGAAAAAGGGATTCGGAATACTCGGCGGCAGGCAGGTTATGCACTATGACATTCAAGGAAGTTTCCCGGGCAAGGTGGAACTTCTGAACCCGGGCGGAGACTTCGGTCCGCTCCATGCCGTCGTCGGAAAGGACGCCCTCCTTGAAAAATTCGATATGACGGAAACGACGGACAAATTCGTTGCCACGCGTGCCGCCAATATTGATGTCAAAGAGGTCGCGAAGACTTTCGCCGATCGTGAGCGTTCCGGAGGTGCCCTCGGACCTCTCTCTCCAAGAGATTCCACGCGGGCTATGGTCAACGGAGCCAGCGTTATTGTCGACTACGGACGTCCTTCCGCGCGGGGACGTACGATTTTCGGTCAGGTGGTTCCGTGGAATGTCGTCTGGCGTACCGGTGCGAATGCCGCAACCCAGCTCATCATCGGCAAAGACCTGGCGTTTGGTACAACCGTGGTACCTGCCGGAACCTATTCGTTGTTCGTGCTCCCCTCACAGGACGGCTGGAAACTGATCATCAATCATCAGCACGGTCAGTGGGGAACAGATTACGACCAGTCGAAGGACCTTGCACGACTTCCGCTCGACGTAAAACATGTTGACGATTTCACAGAGCGGTTCACGATCAGCATAACTGCCGATGGCTCCCACGGAACTCTCAGCCTCAAATGGGAAAAGACAGAGGCATCGATTCCTTTTACGGTTCAATAAGAGCAGCGAACGTCGGTCAGTCGGGAACCGACGAACCAAAGAGCGAGAGCACGACGGAACTTGGAACACGTTCGGAGTTTCAAGAGGAGAAGAGGGACCTCCCATCAATTCTCTTGATCCTGCGTTATCACAACTGAAAAAGTCTTTTTTGTCCCATATCAAAACTGATAGCCAATAGCTCCGGGCGGTGATCGAATCCCTTCAGCGCGACTAAAATCGCCGTCTGCCTCGTCGAAAAGGCATTTTCTCTTCATCGGGCCGGGAAATCGGTGGTACAAAGCTTGTCAGTACAATGGGTTATGAAGATCGAGAGCTCCACCGACCCGTACGGCACCGGTCTGATTCATTTTGTTTGCGGTTCATCGCATGACTACCGAAAGTTGTTCGGAAGCAAGCCCTTATCGACAACTAGATAATCCACTTGAACCTTCTCATAAAGAACGCCAGAAGCGCTGTCCTGAATCCTCCCTCAATCGAAGCGACCGACCTTCGCATTCGGAATGGAATCATCACGGAACGGGGGAAGCACCTGCCCCAGGTCCATGATGAGGAGAGACTTGACCTCAGAGGCAGGATCGTTCTCCCCGGTTTGGTGAACGCGCACACGCATCTTTACTCCGCACTCTCCCGCGGCATGCCGGGGCCGAAGGTTCAGCCAGCGAACTTTCTCGAAATTCTCCAAAAGGTATGGTGGAAACTCGACCGGGCTCTCGACGACGAGTCGATATATTACAGTGCGCTCGTCGGTGCCGTTGAAGCTGCGCGCTGCGGCACGACGACGCTCGTGGACCACCATGCATCACCCAGTGCCATCGGTGGTTCACTCGACATTATTAAACAGGCCGTGGAAGAAGCCGGGCTTCGCGGCGTTCTTTGTTATGAAGTGACGGACAGGGGCGGCAAGAAAGAGCGCGACCAGGGACTGAAAGAAAACGAACGCTTTATTCGGGCGAACAGGAAACATCCCCGGTTCCGCGGCATGGTCGGAGCTCATGCCTCGTTCACCTTGAGCAATGATTCTCTCCGCCTGTGCGGCGATATGGCGTCTGAAAATAAAATGGGTGTTCATATCCATGTCGCTGAAGACACGTGCGATAGTGTCGACGCGGAGGAAAACTACGAGTGCAGTGTCGTCGGCCGTCTCTCGGAGTGCGGGATCTTGAGAGACAAATCGATTCTTGCGCATTGCATTCACGTGGGAGTACGGGATTTCTTGAAACTCCGGGAATCGCGATGCTGGTTGGTGCACAACCCGAGGTCGAACATGAACAACCGTGTCGGACATGCCCCGCTGCGTCTTTTCGGTGATCGCGCCTGCCTGGGTACCGACGGTTTTCCGGCCGACATGCTGGAAGAGGCCAGGGTTGGTTTTTTCTGGAATCAAGAAGAAAGAGACAAGAAGAAAGAAGCACGAGGCGGGAGAATATCCGGGATTTCTCAATCCGCTAAGCCAATCACTTCTTTTCTTCAAAGCAATCAGGAAATGGTGTCGGAGATTTTTTCACAGAAGTTCGGAACGCTGGAAAAGGGTTCGGTCGCAGACCTGGTTGTGATGGAGTATGAATCCCCTAGTCCTCTGAACGGGGCGAATCTTCCGGGTCATTTCCTCTTCGGCATGCAGTCGTCGATGGTTGAATCGGTGATGGTAGGCGGGAAGTGGGTTGTACAGGGTCGCGAGATCGTCGGGCAGGATGTGCCGTCTATCTATGAAAAGGCCCGGAATGCTGCCAAGAAACTGTGGGCAAGAATCTGATTCATGACGCCCGGCAAATCAATGAATAACAAGTATGGCAAACAGGATCATCGGAAAACCTGAACGCAGAGTGGACGCTCTCGGAAAGGTCACCGGCAAAGCAAAATTTGCCGCTGACTATAATGCCGGGCACCAACTGTATGGGAAAGTCCTTCGTGCAAAGCATCCGCACGCGAAGATCCTGTCTGTCGATGTTTCGAAGGCCGAGAAGCTCGAGGGCGTGGAGGCCATTCTCACCGCAAAGGACATTCCGGGCGAAAGAGCGTTTGGAATCGTCGTGAAGAACCAGGCGATACTCGCCCGGGAGAAAGTTCGTTATTTAGGCGACGGCATTGCGTTGGTTGCGGCGAAAAGTGAAAAGATCGCGGCCCGCGCGCTGACTCTCATTGAAGTGAAATACGAAGAACTGCCCGTCGTTTCCGACCCGGAGCTTGCGATGACCGCGGATGCTCCCAGGATCCACGGGGAAGATAATACTTTTGTTCATCACAAGGTTCGCAAGGGCGACACCGGAAAGGGATTCGCCGAAGCGGATTTCGTTATCGAGAAGAAATTCAAGACACAATTCGTCGAACATTCCTACATCGAGCCGGAGGCGGTTCTGGCCGAACCCGCCGAGCATGGCGGCGTGAGAATTGTCGGCTCGGTGCAGAATCTCTTCTCGAGCCGGAGGTCGGTCGCCGCCGCGTTGAATCTCGACCTGAATAGAGTTCAGATCATCCAGGCGACTCTCGGCGGCTCCTTCGGCGGCAAGGATGAGGTGATGACGTCGATGTGCTGCCGGGCGGCGTTGCTGTGCCTGAAGACCGGGAAGCCGGTGAAAATGGTAAATTCCCGTGAAGAGTCGATGCTTGAAAGTTATAAACGCCACCCCTACACGATGTACTACAAGTGGGGAGCGAAGAACGGCGGCTCGATCACGGCGATGGAAGCCCGCGTCATCGCTGACGGCGGTGCGTACGCCTCCATGAGTCCGTTCGTGACGTGGCGGTCCGTTGTTCAGGCAACCGGGCCGTACTACTGCGAGAATGTCAAGACCGATGTGTACGCGGTCTACACGAACAACAATTACACCGGCGCCATGCGCGGCTTCGGCTCACCGCAGGTGAACTTCGCGATTGAATCGATGATGGATGAACTCGGGGAGCGGGTCGGCAAGAATCCGCTCGAGATCCGTCTTCAGAATGGATTTGAGCGCGGGGCCGTGACGGCCACGGGTCAAAAGCTGGACCATATTGTGAGTCTTAAGGAAGCTCTGACCAAAGCGGCGGAGGCGTCGGATTTCCTGAAGAAGTGGAAGGAGTACCGGACTGCTCCAAGAGCCCCGAAACGCAGGGGAATCGGTCTTGCCTGCAGCTACCGCGGTGTTTCACTCGGAGCGGAAGGAGCGGATGCCGCCGGGACAATCGTATCCGTGCAGACCGACGGCAGTGTCATTGTTTCTTCCGGCATAACGGACATGGGACAGGGCGCGCAAACGCAAATGTCGCAGATCGCGGCTGAGGTTCTCGGCATTTCGATGGAGCGTATTCTGTTCCTCAACACGAACACAAGCAGGGTTCCGGATTCCGGTCCGACAGTGGCATCCCGCGGAACCATCATGGGCGGTTCGGCAGCAAAGCATGCGGCGGAGATAGTCCGCGCGACTCTTCTAAGCGCCGGGGCGGAAATGACCGGCCGCAATGCGCAGGATCTGGACCTCGCCGGGAATTATCTCATCGACAAAAAGAGCTCGCAGAGACTCGCATCATTTTCCGAGCTTGCCGCTGCATGTTTCAACCAGGGCAAGCCGATGTACGGCTTCGGATGGTACAAGTCGCCGCGAACAACCTGGCATGAAGAAGACGGACACGGGGAAGCGTACTTCACCTTCGTCTACGGGACAAACGTTGCGGAAGTCGAGGTCGATACGGAGACTGGTAAAGTGGATGTTCTCAATGTTGTTTCCGCTCATGACGTCGGCAAAGCGATCAATCGGTCGACAGTGCTCGGCCAGTTCTACGGCGGGGTTGCCATGGGACTCGGTTACGGACTGCTGGAAGAATTCGAGATTGAAGGTGGAATTCCCAAGCAACTGAACTTCGATGAGTACCTGATTCCTACGTCGATGGACGTTCCAAAGATAACGCCGATCGTCATAGAGAATGAGGATGCGGCGGGACCGTTTGGCGCGAAATCGATCGGTGAACCGGCGAACGAACTTGCCGCGCCGGCGATCGTCAATGCAATCTACAACGCAACGGGCAAACGGATAGACGAGTTACCCGCGAACCTTGAGAGAGTCCTCCTCGGTCATAAGCTCACGAGGAAGGGTGAACGCGGGTCGGTGAAGAAGGACGAGTTCAATCTTGACAGCAGTAAAACAAGACAGAAACCTCAGCGTCCGTTGCGGCCAAGAAAGAAGCCACCGGGTAGGAAACGAAGCTCAAAGAAAAGATGAGGGCATTCGATTACATACGGACCGGTTCAATCGACGAAACGTGTTCAGTGCTCGCTGAATATGGTCCTGATGCGCGTATCCTTGCCGGCGGCACGGACGTGCTCCTGGAGCTCCGTCGGCCCGATGGCAAGCCGCCGAAAGCGGTCATTGATATCTCATTCCTTGATGAGTTTGGCACGATCAATCTGGAGAACGGGTCTGTCCGCATCAAACCCCTCGCGACACACACGCTGTTGCTCCAATCCTCCATCCTCCATCAGTACGCGCCATTACTTGCAGCTGCCGCTTCCCTCATCGGTTCCCCGCAGATCAGAAATCGCGGCACGATCGGCGGCAACATCATGAACGCCGCCGTCTGTGCCGATACCGTACCCCCGCTTATTGCCCTTGGCGCCCGTGTCACGCTGAAATCGAAGCGCGGGAGCCGGCAAATGGGAATTGATGAATTGATTGTGAGGCCGTATGTAACAAACGCCCGGCCAGACGAACTCCTGACGGAAATCCGATTCCAGAAACTTTCTGAAAAAGCCCGGAGTGCCTTCATTAAGCTCGGTCGTCGGAACGCGCTCTCCATCGCGCGATTGAGCGTGGCCGCCGTGATTGAACAGAATGAACAGGGGAAAATCGTCGACGCCCGTATTGCTCCCGGAGCTGCATTTTCGAAGTGGAGAAGAGCCGATGAGGCGGAAAAAATGCTGATAGGGGAAAAACCTTCGGAAAAACTGTTCGCAGCCGCGGGGCAGAAGGTCTCGGAGTTGATGATTTCGGAAACCGGCAGACGCTGGTCAACCGAATACAAAGAACCGGTCATTGGTGTTTTGGTCAGGCGGGCGCTGGAGGGGTGTAGATTGTGATTAGGAAGATTGGAAAGATTGAAGACTTAGAAGTTTGGCGGAAAGCGATGCAGGTTGCGGTCGACATATACACGGCGATGTCGATTTCCAGCAATATCGCCGAAGGATTTGAGTACAATATGAAATACCTTCGCAAATTTGAAAAGGGAAGGAATAATCTCTGGAATCATTCCAATCATTCCAATTCTTCAAGTTGATGCCCCAAGTCCCAATCCATACAACCATCAACGGTCGGGAATATGTGCTCTCGATTTTCCCCGACAGAACGCTGCTTGAGATTCTGCGGGATGAACTCGGATTTACCGGAACGAAATGCGGTTGCGAAGTGGGGGAATGCGGCGCCTGCACGGTTCTGCTCGACGGAGCAGCCGTGAATTCGTGTCTTGTGCTCGCGCCTCAGATTGACGGCAAAAAAATCCTGACGGTGGAGGGTTTGATCTCGGACGGTAGACTCGACCCGCTTCAAGAATCTTTCATGGACCACGATGCAGCACATTGCGGCTTCTGTACACCGGGAATGTTAATGAGTGCGAAAGCATTGCTGGATAAGAACGGCCATCCTTCCGAAGAGGACATTCGAATCGCTATCTCGGGCAATCTCTGCCGGTGCACCGGTTACGTTCAGATTGTCGAAGCGATCAAGGATGCGGCAAAGTGAGAGGGAAGAGTAACCCGGGAAGAATGAATTTATACCAGGCCATTTACGATCGAGCGAAGGAAATCGAAAACGACACCGTCCGGATTCTGATGGATCTCGTTCGTACACCATCCTTCTCGTCGAAAGAGAAAGAGGCGGTCCAGGTTGTCCGACGAGAGATGGAAAAGGTGGGCTTTGACGAAATCAGGATTGACGGACTCGGGAGCATCATCGGACGCATCGGCAGTGGAACAAGAACTATTGCCTTCGATGGACACGTTGATACCGTGAAGGCAGGCGACCGGGGGCAGTGGAGCTTCGACCCATTCGACCCGAAGGTGGCAGACGGCAAGGTGTGGGGACGCGGAACTGTCGACCAGAAAGGCGGGCTGGCGGCGATGCTGTCCGCGGCCAGGCTCATCAAAGAACTGAATCTGAATGACGCGTTCACTCTTTACTTC
This sequence comes from Bacteroidota bacterium, assembly GCA_049515655.1. Classification (GTDB taxonomy): domain Bacteria; phylum Bacteroidota; class Ignavibacteria; order UBA10030; family SZUA-254; genus JBEKTW01. Next base: position 59,688 of record JBEKTW010000012.1, on the reverse strand, counting down.
ACCGGCACGGTGATGGAAGAAGATTGCGATGGACTCTGCTGGCAGCACCTCATCAGGGAAGATCACCTTCGGCCCGAGCTCGTGGTGATTACGGAGCCGACGAACATGAACATCTACCGCGGTCATCGCGGCCGGATGGAGATGCGCGTTGAAGTGAAAGGACGAAGCTGCCACAGCTCCGCGCCCGAGCGCGGCGATAATGCCATCTATAAAATCGCGCGCATTGCGCTGGAAATCGAAAGGCTTAATGAGCGGCTGCGGAGCGATCCGTTCTTGGGAAAGGGGTCGATCACAGTCACTGAAGCCGGCTCCATGTCTCCATCAATCTGCGCCGTGCCGGACGGCGCGAGCATCCGTCTCGACCGGCGGTTGACCCAGGACGAATCGAAAGAAACCACCGTGGCTGAAGTGTACGAAGCAGCCAGACGCGCAGGTTACGAGGATGCGAAGGTTAGCGTGCTCATTTTCGAGGACGCTGCATATACCGGGAAGGTGTATCCAACCGAAAAATACTATCCGACGTGGTCGCTGGACGCAAACTCTCCGTTTCTCAAGAGCGCCGTCGAAGTGTACGCTGGAGTGTTCGGTAAAGATCCTCACGTCGACATGTGGACGTTTAGCAGCAACGCAACTGCGATTGCCGGAATGCACGGTATCCCGTGTTTCCTGCTCGGTCCGGGGAATGAACTGTATGCGCACGCCCCGAACGAAGCGTGTCAAATCGAGCAGCTCAGCCGAGCAGCCGCGTTTTACGCAGCGTTCGTCGCGACATTGAATGGTAAAGTGTAAGGCAGTAATGGCCCAGAATGATAAAATAGAAGGTAAATCCATGCATAATGTGAAAGATATTTTGAAAAAGAGAAAAGCCAACAGAGAGCGTTTGGAAAAGGAGGCACCCAACCTTTACAATGGTTTCAATGAATTGGTAAAACACTACTACAAGCATGGTGCTTTAGATAGAAAACAAAAAGAGCTAATGGCCGTCACGGCTGCGGTAGCTACAAGATGTATCCCTTGCCTTGCCAACCATGCAAACAATGCGATTTTGGCTGGGGCTACAAGGGATGAGGTGTTGGAGGCAGCGGCGATAGGGGTTGAATTTGGAGGGGGTCCTTCATTTGTTGTTGTGCGGGATCATCTTTTGGATTTTTTAGATGACATTGAGCAGAGCAAATGACCTCGCCTAACACGGTGTTTGTGGTTTGATCCCCTCGCCCAAATGTTCGCTTACGCTCGCACTTCACAAACACGGGAAACGATATGCACACCGCAATTAGCAGTAATCTGTGCCGTTGGACAGGACACGATCAGATCGCAAGAGCCATTCAAACTCTCGATGACTCCCAGCGGCAGATCGAAATTCAGGTCGAGTAATTGAAGACTCCACGTGATCAAAAGAAAGAGGGTGATCAGATGACCAAGGTAAAAAAAACGAATTGCGTTACAGGATTTCTCACTGACGCTCAACTCCGCGCCGAGGTCGAGAAATGCGAGTATTGCGAAGAGAAGCCGTGCAAGGAGGCATGCCCTGTCGATTGTTCGCCCGCGGACTTTATTATGGCCGTGAAGGCAGGCAGTCATTCCGATTTCAAACGCTCCGCCGCGCTCATCATGGGAAGTAATCCTCTCGGCGGTGTTTGCGGCGCAGTTTGTCCCGACCGGCATTGCATGAAGGCCTGCGTTCACCGGACGTTCGACTCCGCGGTGAATATTCCGGCCGTCCAGGCAACAATCATTGAAAAAGCAAAACAGCTTGGCGTCATGCCTGAGTTTGAAAAGGCGGATTCAAATGGAAACAAGGTCGGAGTCTACGGCGCCGGTCCGGCGGGTCTCGGCGCTGCGTCATTGCTCGCACAGAAGGGGTACGCTGTCGACGTTATGGACACGACAAAGCAGCCCGGCGGCATGTGTCGTCTCATCCCGGAATCTAGATTGTCGCCGGAAGTTCTCAAAACCGATATCGATTTCCTGAAGTTGCTTGGTGATATTACGTTCAAGAAGGGCAAATGGTCTCCTGCATCAAGAAACGGATACGATGCCATTCTGGTAGCGACGGGCCTCGATGAGTCCTTTACTCCGAAGATGGAGAACAGCAGCGTGGCCGTCGAATGGATGGACTATCTCCGCGACCCGTCCCGATTCACGGTGAAGGGAAAGCGCGTGGCAGTCATCGGAGGCGGAGCAGTGGCGCTCGACTGCGCTGAGGAGGCGCTTGCACGAGGTGCAACATTCGTGGAGATGTTTGCGCTCGAGACATGGTCTGAGATGCCCCTCACGGCCAAGGAGCGTCATGCAATTGCAGAAACGGGTATTGCGGTCAGCGGACGAGTGAGGGTGCTGGAAATCCTGAGGAGCGGAAGGCGCATCACCGGTTTGCGGACGCAGAAGGTTACCCTGCCGAAGGGAAAGAAATTCCATCCGAGCAACGTCGTCGATCTCAAAGGAACCGAGCAAACGCGCCCGGATGTCGACTTCGTGATTATTGCCGCCGGTGCACGGTCTTCCCTTCAGATGTCGCATACGAAAGGCGTTTTTTATGCGGGCGACATGGTCAACGGTCCGACGACGGTCGTCGAAGCAGTAGCTGCCGGCAAGAACGCCGCTCTGGAACTCGACGCTTTCGTGTCCGGCCACTCCGCCAAACGGATTGAAAAGGCAACCAAGAACCGCACCGTCATGCCGGGTCGGTTGATGATTCCGGTTCCGCTGACAGCTGATTTCTTCGGTCGTAAAATTCTTTCTCCTTTTCTGCTTTCTGCGGGCCCGCCCACTGACGGGTACAATCAAATGAAAAGAGCGTACGAGTCGGGCTGGGCTGGTGGTATCATGAAGACCGCTTTCGATAATGTTCCGATTCACATTCCGTCCGAGTATATGTTTGCATTCTCAAGGTCGACATATGCGAATTGCGACAATGTATCGGGCCATGCGCTCGACCGCGTTCGGCGTGAAGTCGAACGTCTGCGACGTGAGTTCCCCGACCGGTTGACTGCCGCCTCGACCGGCGGGCCGGTAACAGGTGATGACGAGAAGGATAGCGCAGCATGGCAGTCGAACACCCGGAAACTTGAATCCGCCGGTGTCATGGGGATCGAATACAGTCTTTCATGCCCGCAGGGCGGAGACGGCACCAAGGGCGACATCGTCTCCCAGGACGCAGAACTGACTGCCAAGATCGTCGACTGGGTGATGCAGGCCGGAAGCGCCGATGTCCCGAAGCTCTTCAAACTGACGGCGGCCGTCACCGCCATTTATCCGATTGTGAGCGCTATCAAGGAGGTTTTTTCCCGGTATCCACGCAAGAAGGCGGGTGTCACGCTGGCGAACAGTTTTCCATCGCTTGCATTCCGCCGTGGGAAGAAGCGAACGTGGGACGAAGGAGTTGTCGTTGGTATGTCGGGTGAAGGTGTTCTGCCGATCAGCAATCTGACGCTGGCCAAGGTCTCGGGCATGGGGATCACGGTCTCCGGCAACGGTGGGCCAATGGACTACAAGTCGGCAGCTAATTTTCTCGCGCTCGGCGTTCGGACAGTTCAGTTCTGCACGATCGCCATGAAGTACGGCTACGGCATCGTCGACGAACTGCACTCCGGACTGAGCTATCTGATGGAAGAACGCGGAATCCGGTCCGTGGAAGCGCTGATCGGTTCTGCGCTGCCCGATCCCATCACAGGATTCGGTGAGCTTACTGCGACAAAGAAGATCCCGACGGTTGTGCACGAATTGTGTCAGCACTGCGGCAATTGCACGCGGTGCGCATACGAGGCCATCGAACTGGATAAGAATAGGATTCCGCAGTTCGATCCTGCCCGATGCGTCGGCTGCTCATTATGTGCCCAGAAATGCTTCTCCGGTGCAATCTCCATGCGGGACAGGTCCAGGCGTGAACTCTCACTTTTACAAGAAGGATGAATCGATGTCACTTATCATTGAAAATGGAACGTTGGTTACGCTCGGGAAGTCGCCCGAGGTTCTTCACGGTCATTCCGTTCTCGTCGAGGATGGACGGATCAGCAGGATTGTCCCGGAAGGTGACAAGATTGGAAAGGGGGCCGAGCGAATCGATGCACGCCGGAAGCTCGTTGTGCCGGGTTTCATCAATGCCCATACGCATTTGTACAGCTCGTTTGCACGAGGTCTGACGAAGGCAAAACCTGCCGGCGATTTTGTCGGTGTTCTGAAAAATCTCTGGTGGCGCCTGGATTCCGCGCTCACAACCGAAGACTGCTACTACAGCGCGCTCGTCGCCCTGATTGAGTCTATCCGGCACGGCACCACGACGCTTATCGACCATCATGCGAGCCCCGGGGCAGTCCGCGGTTCGTTGAAGGCGATCGAGGGGGCGGTCCGCGAAACCGGGCTCCGAGCCTGTCTCTGCTATGAACTTTCGGACAGAGATGGTGATCGAATTGCGAGAGAGGGATTGGATGAAAATGCAGAGTTTATTCGCGAGTGCACGGGTCGAAATGATCACACGGTGTCTGCTCTGTTCGGACTTCACGCGTCGTTTACCTTGTCGGACAACACCCTGGAGGCGGCTTCGAGGCTGGGACGCGACCTCAAGACCGGTTTTCACGTCCACGTCGCCGAAGCGGCGAGCGACGAAGAGTACGCCGAGCAGCATTTCGGCATGCGGGTCGTTGAAAGGTTGAAGAAATTTGATGTACTGGGGCAGCAGACGATCGCTGCGCACTGTGTGCACTGTGATGAGAAAGAGATGGATATTCTTTCAAGCACGGGTACAACGGTCGTTCACAACCCGCAATCGAACGGGAACAATGCCGTGGGAATCGCCGACATTATTGCCATGCAGAAACGCGGCATACGCGTCGGGCTCGGAACGGATGCGATGACGACGAACATGCTTGAAGAATTGCGCGTTGCGCTCTGGATGCAGCACCTCCGCGGAAGCAACCCGTCGATTGGATGGTCCGAGGTGACGAACGCGCTCTTCGTGAACAATCCGGCGATTGGCGGGCAAATCTTCGGTGTCCCGCTGGGAGAGCTGCGTGAAGGGTGTGCTGCCGATATTGCCATCATCGATTATGATGCCACGACGCCGATCGACGGCACAAACGTCTTCGGTCATCTGTTGTTCGGAGCGTCGCAGTTTGCCGTAGACACGACGATTGTGAGCGGAAATGTATTGATGGAAGGCCGCCGGTTGATGCTCAATATCGACGAAGAACGTATCAACGCTCGGGCGCGCGAGTGTGCGGCGGAGTTATGGAAGAGACTGTAAGTCAATTAGAAGCCCAGTAGTCAGAATACAGAATTCAGAAGCCGGCAGCCCAAGGCCAATGGCTAATAGCCAAAAGCCAAAAGCCAAAAGCAAGAACCAATGACCAATGACAAAGAACATGATTGACCGGATGACCTCTTCGGAGCTGATTCAAAAATTCCTCTCGGCCAGAGACATTGCCATTGCAGGAGTATCAAGAGATAAGAAGAAATTTGGATACAAGCTTTTCGAACATCTTCGAACTCATGGCTATTCGGTGCATCCGGTTCACCCCGAAGCGACTCAAATCGACGGCGTGGCATGCAATCCCAGTATTGCAGGTATTCCACAAACTGTAAGGAATCTCTTTGTGGCGACTCCCCGTCGTGCCACCGACGCTTTGATGGAACAAGTGGCAAACAGGCGTTTCGAGATTATCTGGTTTCAACAGATGTCGGAAACCCAGAAATCCATTCAAATTGCAAAGGACACCGGCGCAGAGGTAATAACCGGCAGATGTCTATTTATGTTCGTCGATCCGAAAGGAGCGCACGGTTTCCATCGATTCCTTATGAGGATGTTTGGGAGAATTTGACACGATGGATGATGGAAGATGGATGACGGAAGCAGGAACAACGCACTAATGACCAGTGACGAATGACAAAGAACGAAGAACCAATAACAAAGAACAAGGAACCAAGTAGACAGAAGACAGAATTCAGAAGCTGGTAGCCAATAGCTAAGAGCCAAAAGCTGAGAGCAATGACCAATGACTAAGAACCAATGACAAAGAACGAAGAACCCCTTAGAGCTTGATATCAATTAACCATAGTAAATGAGGACATCAAAATGAAGAAATCGAAGATTATAAAGAACATTTCCCCGGAAGTTATCAAGAAAACTGCCCGTCGATGCAAGAAGCGGGGAATCGTGATTCCGACCTTCGCGCAAATGAGAGACCCGGCGAAAATTCCGGCGTCGATTAAAAAGAAACTCTCCAAGGTCGGACTGTGGGACGTCAATCCTCTCAACCTTTTCCGGATATCATGGAAGAATGATATTCGCACCGGTTCATTCGGACCTGTGAACTATGTCGAAATACCGAAATCGATAACGGGGGTGGATGCGCGCATCATCGGAATGGTCGGGAAATACTTTCCGACCGGAGCGCACAAAGTCGGTGCGGCGTTCGGCTGCCTCGTGCCTCGACTGGTGAGCGGTGAGTTCGACCCCGAAGAGCACAAAGCCGTCTGGCCGTCGACCGGTAATTTCTGTCGGGGTGGGGCTTTCGATTGCGCGCTGCTGGATTGCACCGCCGTCGCGATCCTGCCCGAGGGAATGTCGAAGGAGCGATTCGAATGGCTGGAAGAGATCGGCGCTGAAGTCATTGCGACACCCGGGACCGAATCCAACGTGAAGGAAATTTACGACAAATGCTGGGAGCTGAAGAACGATCCCGTCAACATGATTTTCAATCAGTTTGAAGAATTTGGCAACCCGATCTGGCACTACAGCGTTACGGGACCGGCAATAGAAGAAGCGTTCCATTCCCTCAATATGAAAAATGCAAACGCTGCCGCGTACATCTCGGCGACCGGTTCAGCAGGAACGATCGCCGCGGGAGATTACCTCAAGAAACAATTTCCGCATCTGAAGGTCGTTGCTTCAGAGGCATTGCAGTGCCCCACGCTGTTCATGAACGGATACGGTGCGCACCGGATCGAAGGGATCGGCGATAAACATGTGCCGTGGGTTCATAACGTCCTGAATACCGACGCCGTGGCTGCCATCGACGATGAAGATTGCATGAGAGTGCTGCGGCTCTTTAATGATGATGCCGGGAAGAAGTACCTTCGGGGTAATGGAGTATCGGCTGCCGAGTTGGAACGACTGCCGCTGTTGGGCATTTCGAGCATTTCAAATCTTCTTGCTGCAATAAAAACGGCAAAGCACTTCGAGTTGAAGAGCAATGATGTGGTTTTCACGATTTTCACGGACTCTGTTGAATTGTACCGGTCCCGGCTGAAAGAACTTCGTGAGGAACGTGGGAGCTATTCCCTCGTCGATGCGGCAAAGGACCATGCCGGACCGCTTCTGCACCAGGGCATCGATTTCTTCAAGGAGCTCACGTACTACGAAAGAAAGGCGATTCACCATCTCAAGTACTTCACGTGGGTGGAACAGCAGGGGAAGTCTTCCGAAGAACTGGACGCACAATGGGATCCCGGGTACTGGCGGGCAATCTTTGAGGACGAAGTCGCCTATTTTGACAAGCTGATTGAGGAGTTCAACGGCGAAGTCGGCAGGGCGGGCTGATTCTTGGAACTTCCGGCATTGTTTCTTATTTTAACCTCTGAATTGAATCTTCATCTGTGAGCATTTCAGAGAAAATACGCAACGCCGGGGTTGTCGGCGCGGGCGGAGCCGGATTCCCGGCACACGTCAAGGCCTCCGCGAAGGTCGGGTGCGTCATCGCCAACGGAGCCGAATGCGAGCCGTTGATTCATAAGGACTATGAACTGATGCTCCATTATCCGGGGGAAGTCGTCCGGGGATTGCAACTCCTCATGGAATCGACGGGAGCGGGTTCCGGGATCATTGGAATCAAGCAGAAGAACAAGCTCGCTATCGACGCACTCTCCACGGCCTTAAGTTCCAATAATCCCAATCATGCCAATAATCCCAAGCATAATCCCAAGTTCCATCTGTTGGGAGATTTCTATCCATCCGGCGATGAATACATCCTCGTGTATGAGGCGACGAAGCGCCTGATCCCTCCGAAAGGAATTCCGCTCGACGTCGGCGTCGTGGTCAACAATGTCGAGACTCTCTACAATATCGTCCGTGCGGCGGAAGGTCACCCGGTCACGGAAAAATTCCTCACCGTCGCAGGCGCCGTCAGGAACCCGGGTTCCTTTCTCGCACCGATCGGTATGAGTTTCGCGAAAGCGATTGAAGCGGCGGGCGGGTTCTCCTACGACGGCTCGAAGGGATTCGCGGTCTTCGTCGGCGGTGTCATGATGGGGAGATTGGAGTTTAATCTTGACCTTCCCATCACAAAGACGGTGGCGGGTTTGGTGGTTCTTCCGATTGAGCATACTCTTGTGCAGCGGAAGCGTCAACCGGAAAAATCGATGCACCGGATAGGGAAATCAGCATGTGACCAGTGCACGTACTGCACGGAATTGTGTCCGCGCTACCTCCTCGGCTACGACATCCAGCCGCACAAAGTGATGCGGAGTCTCTCGTTTACAACGACCGGAGAGAATATCTGGAATCAGTACGCAGAGCTCTGCTGCTCGTGCGGGCTCTGCACGTTGTACGCGTGTCCTGAAAGCCTGTTTCCCAAAGAAGCTTGCGACAAGGCAAAACACGATTTGAAGGAACAGGGAATCAAATGGTCGGGGAATATGGACGTTCAACCTCATCCCATGTATGAGGGGAGGCGAACGCCGCTGAGGCAACTCGTGAAACGTCTCGGTGTGACCGACTACGACCATCCCTCGGAGTTCATCAAAAAGCACATCACGGTGTCGAAGGTCGAGATTCCGCTCTCCCAGCACATGGGATTTCCGGCGCTCGCGATCGTCCGCCCCGGCGACATGGTCGTGAAAGGCCAGTGCATCGGAGAAATTCCCGAAGGAAAACTCGGGGCGAGAGTGCATGCGAGTATTGACGGAGTGGTGAAGAGTGTGGGGAAGAGTGTGACAATAGAAAGCTATTAGCCATTGGCTCTTGGCTTTTGGGAGGCAAGATGAGAGACTTCAGAAAATTGACTATTTGGAGGGATGGAATTGAGATTGTGAAGCAAGTGTATGATCTTGCGAAATTACTTCCGAAAGAAGAACAGTACGGATTGAAGGCTCAAATGTGCAGGGCCGCAGTTTCAATTCCGTCCAATATCGCAGAAGGCTGTAGCAGAAATAGTGAGATTGAATTCAAAAGATTCTTGGAGCTATCAATGGGCTCTGCGTTTGAACTTGAGACTCAAATACAGATTCTTCAAGAGCTCTGTCTTGTCCCAGCCGAGAAAGTGGAAAAAGTTGCAGGATTACTGACGTCAGAGCAAAAGATGACGAACGCCCTGATATCGAAAATCTCTAAGAGTTAAATGCCAAAGGCCAGAAGCCAAGGGCTAAAGGCCGACATCAATCATCCATCGTCAATCATGGAACGTTTTTATGACTAAGACCTCCATCGGCCTCATCGAACTCACGAGCATTGCGGCGGGTTACCAGGCCGCCGATGCAATGCTCAAAGCAGCGGAAGTGGAAATCATCCTTTCGCGGACAATCTGCTCGGGCAAGTACATGGTGCTTGTCGGGGGAGATGTCGCCGCAGTGACCTCGAGTGTCGAAGCGGGATGCGTCGCTGCACAGGGTTCGGTGATTGACACGTTCGTCATCCCGAATGTGCACGCCGCGGTTTTTCCCGCAATCGGCGGCACGAGTAAAGTCGACCTGCTCGAAGCATTGGGGATTGTGGAGTCATTTTCCGTGGCAGCGCTCATCGAAGCCGCCGACGCCGCCGTCAAGGCCGCGCGCGTGCAATTGATCGAAATCCGGCTTGCCATGGCGCTGGGGGGAAAGGCCTTTCTCACGCTGACGGGCGAAGTCGCCGCCGTCCAATCGGCAGTCGACGCGGGTGCGGCGATCGTTGCGGAGAAAGGACTTCTCGTCAATAAGGTCGTTATCCCGCAGCCAAGGAAGGAATTGTTGTCGGAAATTGTGTAAGTAATCCAAGGGCTAACAGCCAAGAGCCTGAGTAGAGTGTTTGAAAATGGTAATCATCAAAACAAAAGGAGAATTTCACAATGCGTAGTTTCATCGGTCGCGACATTCTGTCGCTTAAAGAATTTGAACGAAGCGAGTTCCTCCGCGTGTTTGAAATTGCGGAACGTCTGGAGCCGATCGCCCGCAATCGCCAGAACAGTGATATGCTCAAGGGTAAGACGCTCGTGACTGCGTTCTATCAGCCCAGCACGCGCACGCGTCTTTCCCACGAAGCCGCCATGCACCGCCTCGGCGGACACGTTACTGGTTTTGCCGACGCCAAAATGACGCGCGCCGGCGATTACTATCAGGAGAGCATCAAAGACACCGTGAAGATGCTCGAGTTCTACGGTGACGTGATTGCAATGCGCCATTTTCAGAAAGGGGCGCCGCACGAGGCCGCGAAATGGTCGTCTGTACCGATCATCAACGGCGGTGACGGCTGGGGCGAACACCCGACCCAGATTCTCACCGACCTCTATACGGTCCTCCGCGAACGCGGACGCATTGACGGTCTGCGCTGGCTTGCCGTTGGGGACATGCGAATGCGCACGATGCACTCGCTCGGATATGCGCTTACACAATTCGATTGTCCCATCACTTTCGTCGGCCCGGCCCCGAATGCGCTTTTCCCAAACTCGCCCGACATGCGAATGCCGGAAGAATACAAGGCGGATTTCAAGAAGTACGGACTTAACTTTAGCGAAGCGGAGCACGTCGAGCAGGCGATCGCGAACGCCGATGTGATTCTGGTCGAGCCGGTGATCCAGGCCGATTATTCGCAGTCGCGACAGGAAGCCACGAAGGATCGACCGCTCACGCCGGCGAATTTCAAGATCACGCGCGAGCTATTGATGAGCAAGGCAAAGAGTGATATGATATTACTCCACTCGCTTCCACGCATGGATGAGATTCCTCCGGACGTCGACATTACCCGCTGGGCGCGCTACTGGCAGGAAGCATTCTACGGCGTCGTCCTGAAAATGGGGTTGATCTCGCTCGTTTTGGGTGCTGTTGAATAACTTACAGTTACGTAGTTGAGTAGTTAAATAGTTGGGTCGTTAGATCGTTCGGGCGTTGAATAACGTACAGTTGTGTGGTTGCGTAGTTAAGTAGTTGGGTAGTTGGATTGTTCGGTTGTTGAATCGTTGGATCGTTTGGTCGTTCAATTGTTCGACAGTTGGGGAGGATTTTTATGGGGACAATCAGACACTTTGAAGATCTAGAGTGTTGGCATAAGGCGCGGAAATTGGCAAACGCGATCTATGATCTCACTGAAGGAACACGATTTGCGAAAGACTTTAGGCTACGGGATCAGATTCAGGCGGCGGCAGGATCAGTGATGCACAATATAGCAGAGGGCTTCGATTCTGGCTATAATCCGGAATTCATCCGGTTTCTAAAGATTGCGCGCCGCTCAGCCAGCGAAGTACAGTCTGAATTGAACCTCGCGCTTGATCGCAAGTACGTCACGCAAGAACAAATGGATGCCGTTTACAATTTGGCAACTGAAGCGAAACAACTCATGAATGCATTCATCGCGTATCTTCGCGAACACGGCTCAGCATCGAACAAACAACGCTCCGACGATCCAACGAAGAAACCACCAAACGACTGAACGATCCAACTATCGAACTATTGAACTATCCAACTATCTAACTATTGAACTATTTAACTATCGAACTATCAAACGAAAGAAGAACCCATGCAAACATACCTACATGGCCGTGATTTAATCGGCGATCTCGATTTCAGCAAAGAAGAAGTTGAAACTGTCCTCGACGTTGCTTTTGATTTAAAACGCAAACGCGCGTTGAATGAATCGCAGGCAGTGCTGCGCGATAAAGTCCTCGCCATGCTATTCTTTTTCTCCAGCACGCGTACGCGCGGTTCCTTTGAAGCAGGGATGGCACAACTCGGCGGGCACGCGGCATTCATCGAGTCGCGGTCGACGCAGATTGCGCACGGCGACACGCCGAAGGAAATCGGAGAAATTTTTGGCCGGTATTTCGACGGCATCGCCATCCGCCATGTGGACTGGGGCGTCGGCAACAAATACATCAATGAAGTTGCAAAACACTCGCGGGTGCCGGTCCTGAATATGCAGTGCGACGTCTATCACCCGTACCAGATACTCGCCGACCTGATGACGATTGTCGAAAAGAAGGGACGCGATCTGCGCCGCAAGAAGATCGTCGTGTCATGGGCATACGCCTCCTCGTACCAGAAACCGATGTCGGTACCGCAATCACTCATCCTGCAAATGCCGCGCTTTGGAATGGATGTCGTCCTTGCGCATCCTCCGGAATTTAAACTGATGCCGGAGATCATGGATCAAGCGCGTGAGCAAGCGAAGAAATTTGGCGCAGGCTTCGAGGTGGTTAACGATATGGATGCCGCGATGAAGGGCGCCGACGTCGTCTACGCTAAGTCGTGGGGCGCGATGGTCCACACGGCGGACGAAAAAGAAGGCGCAAAAATCATCGGCAAATACTCGTCGTGGATTATGGACGAGCGACGGCTAAAGCTGGCAAAACCCGATGCAATTTACATGCATCCGCTTCCCGCCGACCGCAACATCGAAGTGACCGACGGCGTAATGGATGGACCCAACTCGGTTGTGTACGATGAAGCTGAAAATCGGATGCACGCCCAGAAAGCGGCGATGGCATTGACGATGGGTTAAATAGTGCGATAGTTGAATAGTTGAGTGGTTGGATCGTTGAGTAGTTGAATAGTTGGGTAGTTGGATCGTTGATTGGTTGAGTAGTTACCTGGTTATCGAAGGCAAAAAAAGGACAATAATCATGGCAAAGAAAAAGAAGACAATGAAGAGGGTGAGGAAAATTGTCAGGAGAAGGCCCGGCGTTCCCAAACGCAAACTCGCGGTGATCGCCATTGGCGGCAACTCGCTCATCAAAGATACAAAGCACCAGTCGGTCGAAGATCAGGAAAGCGCATTACGCGAAACTGCACATCATGTCGCCGATATGATCGAGCAACGTTGGGATGTTGCAATCGGGCATGGCAATGGACCGCAGGTCGGTTTCATCCTGCGCCGCTCCGAAATAGCCGCCAAAGTCGAAGGAATGCACGAAGTTCCTCTTGATGTATGCGGCGCGGATACGCAGGGCGCGATCGGGTACGAATTGCAGCAAGCGCTGCAGAACGAGTTGTATCATCGCGGTATTAAGAAACAATGTGCGACGATTATCACGCAGGTGCTGGTAGATCAAAAGGACCCGGCTTTCCAGCATCCATCGAAGCCCATCGGCGGATTCATGGATCAAGCTGAAGCGATGCGGCGTAAAACTGAAATGGACTGGAGCGTCGTCGAAGATGCGGGTCGCGGCTGGCGGCGCGTGGTTCCGTCACCTATGCCCGCAGAAATCGTCGAGCTGTCAACCATCGAAGCCGTTCTGAACCAGGGCATCATTGTCATCACGGTTGGCGGCGGCGGGATACCGGTTATTGATGTCGGCGATGGCGAGTATCGGGGCACCGCGGCAGTTATCGACAAGGACTTTGCAAGCAGTCTTCTCGCGAGTAAAGTCAAAGCCGATTTATTTCTGATTGCGACGGCGGTCGAGAAAGTGGCAATTAATTTTGGCAAACCGAATCAGCAATGGCTCGATAAGATAACGCTAGCAGAGGCGAAACGGTATCTTGCGGAAGGCACGCATTTTGCCAGAGGTTCTATGGCTCCCAAGATTGAAGCGATCATCTGGTTCCTCGAAGCCGGCGGCAAGCACGCGATAATCACGAATCCCGAAAACATCGGGCGCGCCTTGCGCGGTGAAACCGGAACGCACATCACACGGTAATGATCTCGAAGGTGGTTGTCTCCATATGAACTATCATTTCAAATGTACCCTATGTGGCTCGGAGTACGACCCCCGGACCACGCGTTATGTTTGTCCCAACCATGGGTCTGATGGTATCCTCGATACGATTTTCAATTACAAACGAATCAACGAATCAACTTCTCCGCGTGCGATCTCCGATTCGCGCGACTACTCCATCTGGCGATACTCGGCGCTTCTGCCGCTCGACGATGCACGCACATCCGCGCCGCCGATTCACGTCGGTTGGACGCCGCTCTATCGTTCGACGACTCTTGGTCCACGATTGGGATTGCGCCATCTGTATCTCAAGGACGACGGTCGCAATCCGACCGCGTCGTTTAAGGACCGTGCGAGCGCAGTCGTTGTAGCAAAGGCGCGTGAGCTGGGTGTTGAAGTCATCACAACCGCAAGCACCGGTAATGCGGGCGCCGCGCTCGCAGGTCTCGCCGCTGCTGCGAAAATGCCCGCGGTGATTTTTGTCCCCCAGACGGCCCCGAAGGCGAAAATTGCCCAACTGCTGATTTTCGGTGCGCGCATCATCCTTGTCAAAGGTACGTACGACCAGGCCTTTGACCTGTGCCTGGAGGTCTCGAAAGAATTCGGCTGGTATTGCCGCAATACTGCATTCAACCCGTATACGGTGGAAGGAAAGAAGACCGCGTCCATTGAGATGTGTGAACAACTAGGCTGGAAAACGCCCGACTCCATTTTCGTTTCGGTCGGCGACGGTAATATCATCAGCGGTTTGTGGAAGGGCTTGCGTGATTTGCTCGCCCTGGGCTGGATTGACAGGATGCCGAAACTCATGGGCATTCAAGCGGAAGGCTCGGCCGCCTGTTACAACGCGTGGAAAGCCGGAACAGAAAAGATCACTGCCGTCAATGCGCAAACCGTTGCGGATTCTATCAGCGCGGATATGCCGCGCGACGGTGTGCGTGCTGTGCGTGCCGTGCGCGAAACCGGGGGGGCATACCTTACAGTGAGCGACGATGAGATTCTCGCGGCGATTCCGGAACTCGCGCGCGGCGAAGCGATTTTCTCCGAACCTGCGGCCTCGGCCGCGTACGCGGGATTAAAAAAGGCAGTCAAAGGCGGTCTCGTCAAATCGGATGAGACAGTCGTGTGCGTGCTGACCGGCAACGGCTTGAAAGATATCGCAAGCGCGATGAAAGTTGCGGGTGCAGGCACGGTGATCGAGCCGACGCTCGAGGCAGTCAGGCGGCTGAAATTCACCTGAGACGAGCTTGATCATCTCAAGGTAATGGTGAATGGCCAACTGCTAATCGACAATTGTCAATTGGTTGTTAGCAATTGATAATTCTTGAGGGAGTCAAGAGAGATCTATGATGGATAAGGTCATGTCTGAAGCGATAAAGGAGGCAAAAAAGGGACTCTCCGAAGGTGGGATTCCTATCGGCTCTGTGCTTGTTCGGGATGGGACAATCATCGGACGCGGGCACAACAAACGAGTGCAGGAAAAAAATACGATGTTGCACGCGGAAATCGATTGCCTCGTCAACGCCGGCCGGGTAGGAGACTACCGAAACACAACCCTTTATTCGACCTTGATGCCCTGTTACCTGTGCGGCGGGGCGGTGGTTCAATTCAATATCCGAAAAGTTGTCGTCGGCGAATCGAGAACCTTTTCCGGCTCGCGCGACTTCATGCGTGAACACGGGGTGGAAGTCATCGACCTTGATTTGGATGAATGCGTGAAGATGATGGAGCATTTCATCAAAGAACATCCCGCGCTATGGAATGAGGATATCGGCAAGTAAGATCATCGGCCGTCTGGCGGCGTGCAATTCAAATAAGCTTCGAGGGTACAACACCGGCATTTGTTCAACTTCCCTAAGTTGACCGATCTACTCAAAGTTATCAACTTACAGCTGATTTTCACTGATACGGCGCGGATGACGCACGTATTGTGCATTGCAACACTAGCTCGGAAGTTGGAATGCATCCCTGTAGCAACCAATCCCCTTTGCGATCTCTGCGTATCTTTTCTCTGCGTCCTCTGCGTTTAAAGTTTTTTTGAACGCAGAGACCGTAAAGGATTCGCATAGAACCCAGAGGTTGAAGATGGCTATGAAGTTTTCTCCTTGTGTCCTTTGTGTCTTTGTGGTAAAGCTTTTCAAATCGCGAGAGCGCAAAGGTTTCATGTCGTTCCCCAATCCCATCTGCCAACCGATTACTCATTCGTACGCGCCACGGAGAATGGCCAATCGCCGTTTCGGACCGCACGAAGTACGTAAAGAACAAGTCCGACGACAATAATGACGGCGGCGTAACGGATTTCCTTCAGGAAGTTCTCCCGCATAATCAGAACGTAAAGAAACCCGACGAAGGCCACCATTGCCGGGAGAGGATACAGCCACATGCGGAAAGGACGGGGCATCTCCGGCCGGCGAATACGCAGGACGACGATCCCGACCGTCTGCGCTAGAAATTGTACGATGATGCGAATGACGACCAGCGCCGCGATGACGTCCGAGAGCCGCAGGGAGCAAAACAGGATTGCCACGAACCCCAGCGCGAGTAATGAGACATTCGGGAAGCGATGTTTGGGGTGGATGTTCGAAAATACCCTGAAATAATCCCTCTCCAGCGCGGCTGCATACGGCACCCGTGAATAGCCGAGGAGAAGCGAGAAGATCGATGCAAAGGCCGTCCACATGATGAGAACTGTCGCAAGTAGCCCTGCCCAATTTCCGTAGATCCTTTGCATGAACACCGAAACTATGTACTGCCGGGCGTCGGAAGCTGCGGTCTCACTCAGCTCCTGCCAGGGGATCACGCCGAGAATACTGACGTTCATTGTGAGATAAATGATCGCCACAAACAGAATCGAAAAAAGAATGGCGCGCGGGATGACGCGACCGGGGTTTTTCACCTCGCCGCCGATGAAACACACATTATAGTATCCCCAGTAATCATAAATCGCGACAATCATTCCGGCGCCCATCCCGTTGAAGAAATTCGTCGAGAGGGAGAATGCGTTGGGTGGGAAACTGAAAGCCCGCGCGCTGTTGAAATGTGTGATTCCTGCAATGATGATCCAGCCGATCGTCAGCATTACTCCCACCCACAGGTAGCGGGAAATCCGTGCGATGACGGTAATGTTTCGATAGAGCAGGAACACTGCCGCCAGGCACGCCGCCATTGCGACAAATGTGCCGGCAGTCAGGAGCGAGCTTGCCTCCACCGTGCCGAGGAACGGGATCGCAAAATGAAGATCCTGGTGCAGCAGCGTTTTCCCGAGGGACGGCAGTAAATAGCCGGCGTACTGCGAGAGGCCGATACAACCCGATGCAATCGAAAGGGGGGCGCTGAACGAGAGTTGCCAGACGTACAGGAAAGCCATCAACTTCCCGAGCCCGGCGGGGTTATAGATTTCCTTGAGATACCGGTACGACCCGCCCGAACCCGGCAATGCCGCGCCGAGCTCTGCCCACACAAGTCCGTCACACGCGACGAGCACGGCGCCGAAGATCCATCCGAGGATTGCCTGTGGACCTCCCATGGCGGCGACGATCAGCGGGATGGTGATGAACGGACCGACACCGATCATGTCGATCATGTTCAGAGAGGTAGCGGCCGTGAGGCCGACCCCTCGTATGAGCTCCGGGCGGTCGTGTGGTGCCGGGGACGACACTCAGCGGTTCTTCCGGGAAATGAGATTAAACAACAGCTTGACGGCTCCGTCGTTGAGGATGCGCAGCTGCCGGTAGAGAACGAGCGATGCGTAAGTGTATGTCCCTTTGCCGTATCGGGTCCAGAGGAGGGACGTCGGCGGTTGATGTTCATTCTCGTCGCTCATCGCCAGTATACGGACATATCTTGCAGAGGTCTTCAGCGTGTCGTCGCTCGGCAGGTAAATGCTTCGTTCCTGCACCCACCCGTTCCAATCTTGGGGCAAGATCATGTTTGGTGTTGTTAGCAGAGGGTGGTCGGGCACGAGCGGAACGACGGCAGCGTCCTCTTCCGTTACACGTTCATTCGTGATCGTGATGGGGTACGGCGAGAATCCTTTCCCGTTCCAGTCATTCAATTTGTGGTAGAAACAGACCAGATTGCCGCCGCCATAGGAGTAGTCGATCAACCGGTTTGCGTACTTGACGGCGTCGTTCCGGAATTCAAACGTCCGAAGGTCGAGAAGGATCGTCGTGTATTTCCCTAAATCCTCCGTGGCTAACGCGCTCGAGTCGATGGGGCGATAGTTGACGTGGAATGAGTGCAGCACTTCTTCCAATGAATTGTCATACGTGGCGACAATACCCACCAGCGCATCGGATTCGAAATTCGCGGTAACAGGCTGGAATGTTACAATTGTGCTGGCCGGAATCGCGTGAGCGATATTTGCTTCTTCCACATTAAAATGTAGGACTTTTGCGGCCATGATTTCATCCCTGCCCAGTGTAAGTCGCACGGTGTCAGCATATTTCTGCGAGTCCAGGGAAATCCTTTTTGAGAAGAGGCTCCGGCCTTCCTTTCCAGCGTGAATGCTCAGCCTCGCATCGACCTTCCCGGAAGTGTTCTTGATGAGATTGACAACGAATGTCCGGCTGATGTCCCTACTGCCCGATTCTCCCGATAGATTTAGCGGTACGAACCCCGGCGACACCACGATTTTCACGGGTGCAGCGGCCTGGAGAGCCGCGCTTGTGACGGAGCCCTGAGTTCTTATTGACGGTGTGATCCCCGAAAAGAGATCATGGTTATCGAACGGATATTGACGGTCACTCTCAACGAGGTAATATCTATGGCGCCGGAAGAAATCCGGGATACCTTCGAGCGTGATTCGTTCCAGGCCCTGCGAACGGTGCTTGTGGAGAGCGGCAATGGCGATTTGCTCGATGGGTGTGCCGGTACTGTCACGCTGGCGCGTATCCAGCTCGACGAACTGCCTGTTCTTTGCCGTGGAGTCCGCCCTGAACGAGCGGAAGAAAAGTTTTTTTACCTGCCACGTCGTGACCCTGTCGTTCAATTGTCCCGGATGGTACAGCGGGTCGGCTGCTTTCGAGAACGCTTCATAGGCCGTAATACCTACTGCTTGATGGTTGCCGTGCTGGCGATTCGGTTTGACCGTGACGGTGTCATGATTTGTGATGATAACATCAGGTTTGAGCGCCCGGATGAAGTACACGAGCCGCGCGAGGACGCTGTCTTTGCCGCCCCACTTAATGAAAGTCTCCTTCGCCGTTTTTGAAAATCCAAAATCAGGGAAGCCGAGGAAATAGGCCTCGGTGCCGAGAATCTTGGCCGCTTCGAGCGTTTCATTTGTTCGTAGTTCACCGAGGTCCTCGTAGAGTTCGGAACCGGTTTCATTCTGTCCGCCCTCACCTCGTGTGAAAAGGACACTGTACGTTTTGAGGCCGCGTACTATTCCGTTGAATGCGAGCGCGGCGCCGTCTTCATCGTCGGGATGGGCGGAGAGGCACATAAGAACGAGTGAGGGGTGTGAAGAACCTGCCGGCGTTGTCCGGAGCGGTTTGCCGTAGCACAGGAATGCGCCGCACAGTAAGATTGAAAGAACGATGGATATTTTTTCCGTCACAGGATGTGTTTGATTCACAGGCAAATCTCTATGAAATTATTAAGTGACGTTACGTAAAGCAACGTTCGATGTCCAAAATCATAGATAAATTCGAAGCACGAAATCCGAAATCCTAAATAAAATCTAAGTTCTAAATGCAAAAATCGAAACACCGATCAGAACGACAACCTTTTTTGATTCTTTGGATGTCTTGGTTTAGATGCTGGGACTTGGTGCTTGTTTAGAATTTGGATATTAAGATTTAGGAATTGTCCCGCTTCTGGATTCCGCTGGGGAGCGGGATTCTGAAAAGCGGAATTTAGAGTTTAGATATTCGGATTTAGGATTTGTTTACGGTTTCGGTATTCGGATTTACTATTTTTCATTTAGAATTATAGCTCTGCGTAATATGATTTATTATTATGGGCAAAACAATCCGTATAGAGCACTTCTCCCGCTGCCGGTTTCCCGTTGGGAAAAAGGTTCTATGTGATCTTCGTCAAGTATCTTATCAGAAAAAATCGTATATTATGATAGAACGTATATTAGATTACTGGAACCCTTTGTCATGGACGAATCGAAAAGTATAACGAAGTTGCTAAAGTGGATTGGAATCGCCGCGCTCGCGGCCGTCCCGCTTCTGTTCATCCTCAACAAGCTGAGAGCCCATCAGGTGGAAACCACGGAAGACGACAGTTCAAACATTTTCGCAGAAGAATTATTGCAGTAAATTGTGGTTGCTGCTGTAGAGCTTTTCTGCCGCTGGTTTTCCAATCTCTTAAAATCGTGTCGTTGGTTTAGTCTCTTCTTCCTTCCAATGCGCGCTCGTGTGCTTGTCGCACGCAGGCGGCCGGTATTTCTTGTTGAAGACTTCCTCCATCCGCTCGGGACAGAACGGAGTTGCTAATTTTTTTGTCTCGGAGCAAATCGTGTCCCGCTCGACCCCTTCCGGTTGATTGAAATAATCCAGGGGCATTCCGATTTCCGGGTCATCATAGACGTACTGCATGAAACGGGCCCAGATGGGCGCAGCTGCGTGTCCGCCTTGTCCGTCGATGTTTGTAAAATGTACAGTTTTGTTGTCGAACCCCACCCATACGCCGGCAGTGATGTGCGGCGTGAACCCGATAAACCACGCGTCGGCGAATTCCTGCGTCGTTCCGGTTTTGCCTGCGGCTGGCAGGTGAAAGTACAGCCTCACGCGGCCGCCTGTTCCTCCGTTGACATTGTCTTCCATCATGCTGGTAAGCAGGTAGGCCGTTTCCGGGCTCAACACCTCACGCTTATCCGCTTTGGTATCTTCGATCACATTCCCATTCTTGTCTTCAATTCTCACAATAGAAATGGGTTCAACGTAGACGCCGTCGTTCGCGAACACGCCGTAGGCGGCCGTGATCTCCAGGGGCTGCACTTCAGCAGTTCCTATCGCGATCGACTCATACGGAGGAATGTCGGATTTTATCCCCATGCGATGCGCATAGCTGACGACCTGGCCAACGGGCGCGATTTCCATGATTGCCCTGATGGCGATGAGGTTGATGGAATGTTTGATCCCTTCACGGAGAGTGAACTTGCCCCCGAACCTTCCGTCAAAATTCGACGGGGCCCAGCGTTGCCCATTTGCCATTATAATGGTCACAGGCTGGTTCAGCAATTCGTAGCAGGGGGGATAGCCGTTGTCGATGGCCACGGTGTACACGAACGGCTTGAACGCGGAACCGGGCTGTCGGCGAATCTGCGTCGTGTGATTCAATCCGTACTTGAAATTCTCGAACGGAGATCCGCCCACCATGGCGAGAATGTACCCGGTTCGATGGTCGACCGCAACGAAACCGACCTCGATATGCTTCGCGTCCTTGCTCACGGAATCGACGAAAGCCCTGTTCTTTCTAAGTGCCCGGTAGATGCTGTCGCGCTTCTGAGGTTCCGCCTGGCGATACGCATCGGATGTCCAGATTGCCTGAGACACGGCTCTGCTTAATTCGGAGGGATGGTCTTTCCACTGCCACGTTTCGTTGAATGACTTCTGGTAGTCGGCAAGGTGTTCTCTGGCGGCACGGTTCGCGTAGCGCTGCATTCGACTATCGAGCGTCGTGTACACTGACAGGCCGTCACGATAGATATCGAAACCATATTTTTCCGCTTTCTGGATAAGCTGCTGCCGTATCCACTCCACGAAATGCGGCGCTATCCCGCCAGCCTGTTGTTCGTTGATCGGCCGGAGGCTCAAGTGCTCCTGTCTGGCGGCCTTTTCTTCTGCCTCCGTAATGTAACCGTATTTTGTCATCTGGCTCAGGACGGTGTTGCGCCGGTTGAGCGCGGCCTCACGATGCTTGAACGGGTCGTAGATTCCCGGGCCTTTTAACATCGCAATGAGAATGGCTGTTTCACCCAGAGTCAAGTTTGAAGGATTCTTGCCAAAATAGATTTGCGAAGCCGCGGCGATTCCGTAGGCGCTCCTGCCGAAGTACGCGACGTTCAAGTACATCTCAAGAATCTCTTCTTTTGTATAGTTGCGCTCGATCTGCACCGCGGTGATAAACTCACGGATTTTTCGCGTGATCTTTGCCGGCAACAACTCGTGGACCCCTTTGAAGCCGTAGAGATTGCGCGCAAGTTGCTGTGTGATCGTGCTTGCACCTTCGCGCAGCCGGAGCGTAAAGATATTTTTGACCATCGCCCTGGCGATGCGCGGCAGGTCCACACCCCAGTGCTGATAGAAATCCTTGTCTTCCGTCGCTATAAGTGCGTTGACGAGATAGGGCGGCAGTTCGGAGAGGGTTACCTGTGTCCGGTTCTTGATGAAAAACTGATCGAGAACTTCTCCGTCGGTCGAATAAATTTTTGTGGCAAGCTCCGATTTTGGATTCTCAAGCTGCTCGAGCGAAGGCAGGCCCGACATGATGTAAATGCCATACGCGACCAGCAGGAGAGCTCCGATAATGCTTCCGGCAATATACGCGTTGCGTCGATTCCTCAGGGAATTAGGTTTTGAAGTAAATGCCTTCATGGCTTCCAGGTTTTGAGACTCACCACGCCGTTGGCTGCCTCAGCATACGTGTTATGCTCAATCCAATCGCCGAGATTGACGTACAGTCCTTTCCCCATCTCTTTTACTACCGGCTGATGCCGATGGCCCATGATGACGACGTCGATTCCCTGTCTGATTTTTTCAGCGGCGAATTTCACCATGCCGTCCTCCTCCCCGTAGTGCTTCTCGGCGGTGTACTGCCGGCTCTTCTTTGACGAGAACCCGGCAAGTGCGACACCGATGTCGGGGTGAACCCACGAGTACAGCCACATGGCGAGAGGGTTCCGTAAAATCTTCTTGAGTATCTTGTATCCCGTGTCGTTGTTGGCCAGGCCATCGCCGTGATGGATGAAAAATCTCTTGCCGTCGATTGTTGTCTCGAATGCATGCCGGTAGACTGTCATACCCAGCCTGTCATGAAAGTAATTCCGGATCCAGAAATCGTGATTGCCGACGAGGTAGTGCACCTTGATGTCTCGGAGGACCAGATCTTCGAGTTTTGTGAGCAGGCGGTGATACCCCTTTGGCATGACCGTCCGGTACTCAAACCAGGCGTCGAAGAGGTCGCCGACGATGAAGAGCTGGTTTGCATCGTTCGCGATGGAATCCAAAAAAGCTATGATGCGGCGTTCTTTTCCCCGTTCTTCTTCCTCCGGGCCGAGGCCCAGATGAGCATCGGAAATGAAATATACCTTGGACATGAACGGCTACTTAGTTACCGTGCATTGAACGTCAATCGGCTGCTTGAATCTGCTGCACCAGCCCTCCGTGTCCGAGCAATAGAAATAAATCACCGTCCCGCGGAGACTGAATTTCCCCGGTTTTGCGTTTTTGGAGATGGTGACGCGCAGCCGGATGGGTTTGGATGCGTCATACGATGTATCGATCACGGGGATCTCCGGTTTGCCGACGGAAGCGATGACTTCCGCGCTATCCATTCTTATCTGGATCGGCTGGTCGAGATTGATGTGGATTCCTTTCTTCGGCTGCAACGAAACAAGGATCTGACCCGTTGCCCCGGCTTTGATCGATTTTTGTTTCATGCTGACCTCGCACCTGACCGAGGCGTTTTCGTCCGGCTTCTCGCCGAACGCAGAAGCGCTGCCGGTCAACAGGGCAAGGGAGGCAAACAGAGCTAAAATGCATTTCATAAAGTATCCTTCAGGGTCATAATTACGAAGAAATCAAGAAAAAGGCAAACCACAGGCCCCGCTGGTAGTGTATCATTCCTATTTCGCAGAGCTGCGCCCACACCCCACCTTCCGTCGAGGCTGTCCAAGAAATAGGCCAATCCGTCATTCCGAAATGCTTCTGTTCGGAATCTGAACTCGGCACGCGCAGAATGGATGCTGAACAAAAGCACTTCAGCATGACGCCGGGACTTTCTGGACAGCCTCAATACAAGAGGGGGTCGAACGTGGACATAGCGACTTCAAACTGAGACACCACCCCCGGGTTTCCTTCACTAAACAAAATTCCGCGGCTGAACGTTTCTTCATCACGTAGGGAGCACGGCGCCCGGGGGTTCTTCCCTCACCTTTTGCAGAAGAGAGAGCCCGGTAATAAAGAAGAAGCCGATGGAGAGAACTGCGAGTCGCTGACTGCCGGTGGCCGCAGAGATCAATCCGAAGATCGAGGGACCGAGAATTGCGGAAGCATTTCCGCAGATCCCGTCATAGAAGCCGAAGAATTCCCCCGCGTGCTCGGGTGGCGTCAGCTTCGCCATAAGACTCCTGCTTGAAGATTGGGACGACCCTATTGACAAACCGGCGAGTAATCCGACGCCGTAGAAGGCGATTTTTGACTCAACGAAGAACGCACCGATGACCACGCAAATCCACATGATGAGCGTGATGCTGATCGTTTTCTTCGGACCGATATAGTCGGCGAGGATGCCGAATAATACTGCTCCCAGGATCGCGGTCGTCTGCGTCACGAGAAAGAACATGATGACCTCGACTTCGGTGAAGTGCAGGGTCACCTGCGCGAAGATGGCCGCGAAAAAGATGACGGTATTCACGGCGTCGATGTAGAGAAAGAACGCCAGCAGGAACCAGGCGATGTTGCGATAGGAACGGATGTGTTTGAGCGTCTTGAGGGCCCGGCGAAAACCGAGCCTGATGTAGGGTATCTTTCCCGCCAGACGGACGCGTTGTTCCTTGAGAATGAAGAAGAGCGGGAGCGAGAAGACGAGGAAGAAAACAGCGGCAAAACCAAAGCTCAGCCTGAAGTTGAATATATTGGACGGCTCAAATCCACCTTTGATGAGTGGAAATGAAAGAGCGAGGATTGTCAATGCGCCGAGATATCCCATTGCGAATCCGTACCCGGAAACTCTGCCGTAATTTTTTTCGGTGGTAATTCGGGGAAGGAACGCGTCATAGAATGCGTATCCGCCTTCGAATCCGATGTTGGCGAAAATAAAGAAAAGCATCCCCAGGAAGATCATTCCGGGACGGACGGTCACGAGAAGCGCAGTGAAGACGACGCACAGAAGCGTGAAGCCGAGCAGGAACCGCTTTCTTCCCTGTGCATAATCGCTGGCAGCTCCAAGAACCGGTGAGAGGACTGCTGCGGCAAACATGGATATGCTGTCGGAGATTCCCCAGTAGAGGTCTCCGTTTGGCGAGTTCAACGTTACAATCGCGCGGAAGTACAGCGCGTACCCGACGGTCTTGATCATAACGGAGAACGCAGTTCGAGCGAAATCGAAGAGAGTCCAGGAGAAAATCTGAAGCTTGCCTGTTCCCGTCGCCCCCGCCGTCATCAGATGCCTTTTCGAAACTTGACGCGCAGATGTTTTTTCTTCAAGCTGGGTTTCCTTGATACGGTGGCTCTCCTGGCCGCTGGCGCCGGCTGATGAACGGCGCGTGGCGGTCCGGGTGAGAGGCTCTTTGTGAGAAGCCCGCGGCCCGTCTTGTGCAGGGAACTGCTGTTTTTCAGTTCGTTGTGAATGGCATCGAGGATGCCGTTGACGAATGGGCCGCTCTTTGTGGTGCTGTATTCTTTGGCTATCTCAATTGCTTCGTTGATCGTCACCTTGGGTGGAATATCGGGGAAATGGATCAGCTCACAGATTCCCATGCGAAGGAGGATCTTGTCGATGACCGCGATGCGGTCGAATTCCCAGTGGAAGGCTTTCGATTTGATGATCGCATCTAATTCCGCTTCGTGCTGGACGACATGGCTGATTAGATCTTTCGCGAACTCGAATTCGCTCCGGTGCGTTTTCAGTTCGTCGAGTTGTTGTTCCTCGACAAAGATAAGGGGTTCCTTGGAAATCTCGTAGGCATACAGCACCTGGAGGACTTTTTCCCGGATTAACCTCCGCCGATACACTACCGTGCTGCCACTGGTGGTTTTCATTTCTTGATGAAAAGGTCGGCAATTGGGGGAGACGTACTGAGTGGTCGGGTGGTTTCCTGCAGCCGGGTTTTGCTCACGAGAGGCATAGGTGTTCTGATTGTCAACTTCCTGGCTGTGGTAGAATGCTCTTAAAGAACTTCGCTGTTATTGACACATGGGTATGAATGTACAGAAAATTTGAACGGAAGGCAAGAAAAAGATGCCGCGCGCAGTCCGTCGCGCGCGGCATCCGTCGAGAATCACTTGCTTTTCTGCATTTTGTGGTTGTTGTACTGGATGGACTTCTTGGCCCGGCGAAGGTCGCCTGCGGCGCTTGTGATATCCCGGGAATATTCCTCGAGCTGCTTGATTTGATCGTTCATCGCCGGCGCACCCGCGGCGCTGTTCAGCATGGCGGGGGAGGAGAGCAGCTTCGCCTTCGCATCCTCCAACTGTTTGCAGGCCTCGTCACGGCGGCCCGTGTCGAGTGCCTGCATCGCCCGCTCAACCGTGCGCGTCGAAAGAGCCACATCAACCTTTGCCTGAGTGTCCCAGTTCTTGCCCTTCTCGAGCTCCGCTGCGTTGTCAGTGTAACGGATATCCACGGAGAACCGGGGATAGTTCTCAAACCACCCGTTCTTCTCCCTGTACCTCAGGACACCGGTTGTGATACGGCGCGTCCCGCTTCCTTCAGGTAAGCTCAACTCGACGGTGAACTCGCGGCGGGCGTTCGCGTAGAGATCTCCGACCGGAAGAATCCATGAATTCCCTTCATGGGTCCATTCACATCCGACCGCATCATTCAACGTCACACGGTCGGCGAGAGTGAGCTCGATGTGCGCGTTCTGCGCGACGACGAGGGCGATGCCGTTGAGCTCGCGCTCGAAGATCGACGCCATCTGGTGCGGGCTCTCGAGGAAGTAGTAGTTGCCGCCCCCGTTCTCGGCGAGACCGAGCATGAGATTTTCGTTGTACTCCAACCCGACACCCATCGTGGTCAGGGATATTGATCTATCGCGATACGTCCTGGCGATGCGGTCGAGCTCCCGCGGGTCGGTGATGCCGGTGTTGGCGAGGCCGTCAGAAAGCAGGATGACCCGGTTGACGAAATCATTCCTGAAGTTCCTTTCGATCTGTTGGAATCCTTCCACCATTCCTCCGCCCAGATTCGTCGAGCCGCGGGGATAGATTTCCCGGACCATGCGCTTAATCCGTTCCTTGTTCACAACTCTCTGCGCCGGCAGAAGAACATCGATCCGGTCGTCATAAATGACGATCGAGAGGTAATCTTCACTCGAGAGACCGTCGACAAGGGAATTGATCGCTTTTTTCGCATAGTCGATCTTCCGCGCATCCGCCATGGAACCGCTGCGGTCAAGAACGACGGCAATATTCATCGGGTGGCGGCAAACGGCAGTCATCGGAAAGTTTCGGGCATCGAGCTCAATCTGCAGGTAGACTGTTCCGCCGTTATGGGGAATGCAGCCCGTATTCAATGTTCCGTTGAGCGTGATGACACCGCCTGGGGGAAACGACATTGCCCTGCCCGTTTCGTTGAAAAGAAACAGGCACGCTGCAACCAGTACGTACAACGGGTAGTATTTCATCGCGGGACCCTTTCGATAGAGTGAATGAAAGTCATTTAGTGATCTTACGCAGAGGTATAGTTTTTAGTGAAAAATTCCACATACGAATACGTGAAACTTAAGTAAATCCGAAATCCGAATAACTAAACTCTAAACAAATCCTAAATCCGAATGTCCAAATACCCAATTCCGCCTTTTTTGAATTTAGGGTTTCGAGCTTAGGTTTTGTTTATGATTTCGAATTTTGTGCTTCGGATTTTGGACATCGAACATCCTTTGCATAATGTCACTTGCTTACTCCTTTTACTCTTCGAAAGGAGGGAATGTTCCCGGCGAAGTGGTGGCAGGAGGTAGGTTGTGGGTGATAGGGTGTGGGTAGTAGGTTACAGGTGATAGGTCGTAGGTGGTAGGGGCGCCGGAGGGGTGATGCAGCCGGTTTCGATGCTAATCTGATCCAAACGAACAAACCGTCCAACTTATGCCGCTAACAGGGGTCTGAGTTATGCTTGCACTTGGGAGGGGACAAGCGCACGCACGAGGGTCTCAAAGACGGGATGGCCTAATATACGAGGCAAAGGTTGGCTTCGTTATCAATGGGATCTGAACATTAGTCAAAACTTCATTGCGACACCGCCCCATGTTAATCCAGCGCCAAAACCTGCCAGTACAACTATATCCCCGTTCTTGAGTCTGCCTTCGTTCCGGGCATCAACCATGGCAATAGGAATCGATGCTGCCGAGGTATTTGCCCTACGATCTATGTTCACGTAGAATTTCTCCTTTGCCTCAGAGCAGTGAATTCTCCTTTGGCGGAACCGCTGCCCACCAGCATCAGGTGTTCCCTAGGCTGGGTCCCATCAGTTCCTAAATGCCAGCAGTGTGACTCGACATGTTATTATCCTGATGCTTCATTCGGTTTCTCCATGTTCCGTCTGCACCAGCGTTAGCAACGACATGTTGATGATATTTTGATAGAACAGCACGGCAGCCAACAGCAAATTCAGCACGATCAATTCAAATGCAAAATAGATCCACGGCAGATCGATAAATATGCCGAGAATCAACACTATCATCCGGGTATTCGTCGTCAAGATGTTGTAATATTTGATCATCGGTCTATTTTTCCTCCGGAATGCTTCTCGAAACCACGCCGGAATATCGTTGCCGAACTGTTGTGCAGTTTTTTCTTCCAATGCACGAAAACTCCGGGTCAGCGATTCCTGTTGAACCGTATAGTTGAGATACAAGCGCGTGCAGAGCTTCGTCCAGAGTTCTTTTTTCCATGAAAGAGTATTGTACATTTGTAGAATGCTGTGAGAGCTTTCGTGATCGTTATGCGCTGGATTCACAACGAAATAGAGATATGCCGTTCGATAATAATCTGCAATCGCGCTTTGAAATGAATGGCTCACTCCGGCAAGGACAGCAATCAGAATAATCCACCACCATTGTGTTGCCACAACAATACGCGCACAGATGTGTAAATAGATGCTGATGAATTTTAGACTGTCGGCGAGACCATCAAGAATTCGTCCCTGCTTCGACAAGTTCTGTGTCATTCTTGCCAGCTGTCCATCCGCACTGTCTATCGTCTCCGCAAAGAGCAACAGACCAATTCCGACAAGATTGATAGTCAGATCGTTATAGAAGAAAAGGTGTCCGGCAGTTATCCCGATCAGCGCACCAAGTACGGTCAGCATGTTCGGAGTCAAGCCAATCCATCGGGCTGCGAGAGCAACAACGTAGCCGCACGGACGATAAAAATAGATATCGAGCGTCTCTTCCGTTTCGCGAGATTTAAGCGTTGATTCTATCGCTGACATACACAGATACTTCGTCTCATGAGGAGACTGCAGTTACCGTTCGAGCACTGTAGGTGGATTCCAGTTATGACGTTTCCACTGTATCAACTCGATTGTTATGTTTCCAATGAGCACTTTCATCTCTGCTTTGATTGGCGCCGCTGCTTCATCGTCGCTGAACCAACCCTTGAAATCACCGGTGAGACCGAAGATCCCGGCAAACTCCGCTTTACCGGCAAACTCGATAACTCTTACGGGATTCTTGAGAGCGCCAATCTCTTCGGTTGTGTTCTGAGCAGTGAAGTAGAAGTTTGTCGCGCCCACTTTCCCGTAGACGATCGTCGGTGCACGGAGAGTATCTCGACGATGGACATTCGCACGGGCGAAGTAGACAAGCGAAAGCCCATCCTCAAACCACGAGTCGGTGATTCGCAACGTATCATATGTCGCTCGTTCTGCAGGAGGAGAAGAGAGAGTTTCATGTTTGGTTTTTTCGACAACGAGGATCTTTTCAGGGATGAGGTAGTAATAATTCTCACCAAGCCAGTATCCATCATTTTTTTCAAACGACCGACACCGACGGGAACTAAAGTTCGAATCCATCTCCGTGTAATCCCGGGCATGCACACTGACAAACGGCAGACCCTTGTAAGAATCTATGACCGCTGTGGCATGGTGGCGCCGTTCTCCATCATTCCACGTTGGTTCCCGGGTCTGAAGCCGGATCTGCCCCAATCCGACCCCAAACCAACTTACCTCGTATATCAGTTCTTCGCCCGGGCATATCATTGTGCGCTGACAGTCATCGGAATCCCCCGTTATGGTTTGCACATCGGTAAGAATGACAGAAGAGCCCGCAGTTTGCACACATAGAATGATCAGGCTGCAAATACTCAGAAACAGCGGTCTCATACTTGTCTCCGCTTTTTCTCGAGTCTTTCTTTCATGTTTCTTCATTTTGTCGGTTCGATGCCGATTATCAGTCATCTGCCCGTGACCTGCAGATACGTTGTCTTTTTCGTAACGTAATTTGCTTTCGCATCGATTAACCCATCTTGTGATTGTTGTTCCAGCGCCTGCGCTTCCAACAAATCGGCAACCGAGATCATGCCGTTATCATAACCGTCTCGATTGACTTTCAGATTTTCCTCTGCCTGTGTTTGTGCTTCTTCACTTAGCAGTACCTGTTTGTATGCATCAGTGAAATCCTGCCACGCTTTTTGCATTTGAAGCAAGAGCAGTTCGGAGTTGTCCTTCATGTTGTTTTCCGCAATCTGTTCTTTTATACTTCGTTCTTCCAGTACATGCGAGGCTTCCCACCAGCCGGATATCGGAATGGAAACCGTTCCAAAGACCATTCCCAGCGTTCTGTCCTGGCTTTCATCCAATTTCATGTACAGTCCTGTGACACCTACGCCGATCTGGGGAAGATATTCTCCGAGCTTCATCTTGCTCTGCAATTCTTCTGATGTTACAGATGCCTGGAGCAATTGATACTCCGATCTGTTCTTCAGCGCTTCAGTATGTTCCACATAATACGATTCCGGAGAACCTTCGAGCGACAAGGAATCTCTGAGCGCCAGCGTCGAATCGTATGGTATTCCGATATACTGGCAAAATGCCATCGTAGCCAGCTTTCGCCCGTTTTCTAATTTTGATTTGTTGAGCAAAACCTCGCTTCGCTTCACTCTTACTTTGAGCACATCGTTCTTCATCACTATGCCTGACCGGTAGGCATCTTCCACCTGCGCCAGCAAACTGTTGAGTAGCTCTTCGTACCGCTGGATGGTCTTGAATTTTTCATTCAGAGAAACAACCAACCAGTATTGCTCTTCAGTTTTCAGAAGTACATCGTTCTGAGAAAGCCGATTCTTGTATTCGCTCACATCTTCGCCCAGCGACGCCAGGCGATTGCCGTTCCATATCCTGCCTCCGGCAAAGATCGGCTGCACGGCAGTGAGCATGCCGAATGTGCCGGATTTCAACAAACCCATTGTTGATGCAGGCATATACGCATACTCTGTCGCAGCTGAGAGGTGCGCCGGATTCCCGTCATAAACAGGAAGATTACCACCATTTGTAGATATTTCCATCAGGTCCTTCTGCGATTCAAACATGGCCCCGCTTGCGCTAATCGACGGAAAATATTTTGTCACCGCCGCTTTCCGCGTTTGCCGGGATGCTTCAATTTCCAAAGAAGAATTTTTTATCCTGGCGTTATTTTGCAGCGCAAGTTGTTTACTTTCATCCAATGTCAGCACCTGCTGTGCACAGACAGGAAGTGTGACAACCAAGAGAAAACAAATTACAATGTACTTTTTCATAATGTCTCACCTTCTTCAACTTTGTCAAAATCATTTCGATGGAAGTAATAATAGAGCACCGGGAGAACCAGCAGTGACAACACAAGTGCGAAGAGCAGACCGAAACAAAGGACCGTACCAAGCGGTCCCCAAAGTGATGAACGGCTTGCAATCATTGGGATAACGCCAACTGCGGCAGCGGCTGACGTAAGAAATATGGGACGCATTCTTCTCCTACCTGCCAAGATTGCTGCTTTTCCCGGCGTGAGTCCGTGTTCATGACGAAGTTCCTCTGCATACGAGACAAATATTACACCATTACGGACGACGATTCCAAATAAACCAATCAATCCGATGAAGGCCGTTGTTCCGAATGGATATCCTGTTACAAACACTCCAAACGCGGCGCCGAACACACTTAACGGAAGCGTCACCATGATCAAAAGCGACGTTTTGATGTTTTTGTACTGAAACATCAAAATGAGGAAAATTATAGTAACGGAAACAAGCAGTGAATAGTAGAACGGTGTAATATTCTCATCGCTCATTTGATAGTCGCCGCCGTATTCTATGAAGACGCTGGAAGGCAGATCCATTTTATCGACAAGAGGTCTGATTCTATTGAATATCGGTGCAGGAAGTAATCCTCTTTTTATTTCTGCAAAAACAGTTACGGTGCGTATCCCGTTGCGCCGCACGATTTCTCCTTCTGTCCAACCTGGCTTTATCGTTGCCAACTGACGAACCGGAACAGAAGAAACCATGAACGGAGAAGTCACGTATTGATTCATGATATCGCTGGGACTGGATTTGGTCTTTTTATTGATCTTCAACTTCACATCAACGGGATAATCTCCTTCCCATACGGTCGAGACCGGGAATCCTTTGGTCCCAACCATCAACGAATAAGCCAAAAGCGTATTCGAATAACCAAGCCGGGCTGCTTCATCTCTCTTTACGACCAGATCGGCGAATTGCAGCGGCTGTTCATAATCGGTGCGTATGAATTCGACATCCTTGAATTGGCGTAAAATATCAGAGACACGATTTGCCGTCTGTTTGATGGTCTGGATGCTATCTCCCGAAATACGGATCTCGATCGGAGCCTTGAATATTTCGAACGCCAATTGCTTCCATTTTATATTGGCGAGGGGATACTTGCCTTCCAATTTCTTGCTGTACTCGTCAAGAATCTCAACAGTAGCCTTGTTTGATTCCGTTACTACAACCATTTGGCCATAATTCTTTGCAGGAAAATTGGGCGCATAGAGAGCATTAAAACGAGGCGAGCTCGTTCCAATAAATGACGTCACATCCCGAACGCGGGGGTCTTTTTGGAGTATTGCTTCAAGATCTGTCATTACCGAATCCGTTTTCTGCAGGGAACTTCCGGTGGGCAGAAATACTTCCACTGCAAACTGGTTCCTTTCAAGTTTTGGGAATGACTGCTGCGGAGTAATCGCAATCAATACAATTCCTGCGATGAACGAAAGACAACCTACAAGGACAACCGTTTTTTTCCATCTGAATGCTTCCTCCAGGACTCCGTTATAGAATTTTTGAAGTTTATCGAGGAATGTCGTTTTCCCCTTTTTTGATGAATTGTCTTTTAAACCTGTTTTAATGAATGTGTAGCTTAATAACGGTATTACAGAGACTGAAAGCAGCAATGAAACGAGCAGTGCATACGTAATGGTCATCGGAAGTGACTGGAGAAACTCGGCACCTTGACCGGTCATAAATAACGGCATCGGCATAAAACACGCTATGATGATAAGCGTAGCGGAAAGCACTGAGCTGAATAGTTGAGTCACGCTTTTTGTTCCTGCATCAAACGGGGTCATATCCTGATCCAGCTTCTCTACATAATTATCGACTATAACGATAGCATCATCCACAGTTATACCAAGGACAATAATTAAACCTGCAAGCGAAACAGTCTGCAGCTCCATTCCGCTTGCCCACATGATTCCGATAGCCGTTAAAATTGAAGTTGGAATTGCCATTGCTGCAATTCGAGCAACTCTCACCGGAAGCAGAAGGATAGTAACCATTATTACCGCTATCATTGCAACGGCAAATTCTTTGAGAAAATTTGCAATAGCTTTCTTCACTACATCGGGGATATTGGAAATAGTGATGATCTTTACATCAGGCGGGAGCATGACAGAGAACTTGTCGATGGCCTTTTGTACTGCATCGCCAAAATGGACAACATTCTCCCCTGATTTCATTTCCAGCGAGACAAGCAGGCACTTCTTTCCATTAACCCGGATATAAGAATCCATATCGTCGTATTCGCGCACAACTTTTGCTATATCTTTAACGCGTACAACATTGCCAGGCGGATCGGAATAAACAATTTGGCTGGCTACATCCTGTTCGGTTTTAAGGTTTGAGGAAATATGGATCGGATGAACAGATTTGCCATCATTTATCTCCCCCACATAGTTCACCGTGCTTTGCGGCTTAAGAGCGGCAAGAACCTGGATTGGTTTTATGCCATAATTAGCAAGCCTGGCATCATCCATGTAAATGCTGATTTGTTCTTTCTGCAAACCGTAATGTTTCACTTTGGAGACGGACGGCACTTTACGAACATCATCCTCGAATGACTTGATATAATTCTCAAGCTCTTTATATGTCTTCGTTTCAGATTGAACGGCGAGCAGCATGGCGGATGTACTGCCGAAATCGTTATCCGCTGTCAAAGAAGTCACTCCGGCGGGCAGTTCTGGTTTCAAATCATTTAAGCCATGACGCAATTTCAACCAAAATCCATCCTTATCCTTTTCAGCATCTGAGACCTGAACGTAGATGAGCATGACGTTCTCTTTGGAGACGGAATAGGTCTTGGCGCGGTCAACCGACTTATACTGGAACAGATAATTCTCCGCTTTCGTTGTCAATTGTTCTTCCACCTGATGAGAAGAGGCGCCAGGGAACACACCAACGATAAGACCTGTTGGTACTGTAAATGTCGGATATTCATCGCGCGGCATCTGGAAGAGAGCCACTACTCCTACAAGAATAGCAATGACAGTGAAAATATAGATCACCTGCTTGTATCGCAGAAGCATTCCGAGCAATGTCACATTCTTTCTCATACTTATGTACTCTCTGCTTGCCATTAATTTTCAATTTGTACAGATGCATTATCTATCAGTTTATGCTGGCCTGCCACAACGACCGCATCGTTTATTTGTAATCCTTCCAGCACTTCAATACCGTCGTTCAGCAACTGACCGGTTACAACATATTTACGCATTGCTTTATTCTGTGATGAAACGACATACACAAAATTCTTTCCTAACTCATCTACCATAACGGATCTGCTCGGAACAACCATACCATGCACTGTGCTTGGGCTCTCAATGGTTGCAGAACAGATCATTCCCGGCTTTATGGACAAATCCTTGTTTGTTATTCCGATCTTAATCTTATAGGTATGCACTATTGGGTCCGCAACCACACCGATTTCTTCCACCACACCGTCATAGTGCGCGGACCTCAATGCGCCAATTGTGATATTTGCCTTTTGTCCTTTGTGAATAAGAGCAATTTCGTTTTCTGAAACCGATACACGCGCAAGCACTTTGTTGATTTTCACAATCGTGATCGCGGCAAGGTTCGGCGTAGCGGTCATTCCGAGCTCTATTGATCGTTTGCCGATATAGCCCTCAGTTGTTGCACATAAATTGCAGGCGTCCAAATTCTTTTTTGCTATTGCTGCCGCCGCCGTTGCTTTCTGCAAACCGGTTTCCACTTCTACATATTTTACATCCGGCAGATTGCCATTTTTATGCATCGGTGTTAAACGTTTGTAGGCATCTTCTGCCTGTTGCTCGGCCGCTTGCGCTATCGCATAGGCATTTTGGTGCGTTGTATCATCCAGCGTTGCAAGCAATTGCCCTTTCTTCACAAACACTCCTTCGGACACATATACTTTCGATACAGTTCCTGCCGAAGAAAAACTAAGCGGAATCGTTTCGGATTCTTCTATGGTGCCGCTGTAAGCAAGCTCTTGACTTGCGTCGGTGGGTTTTACTTTTTCGATCTGTACATTAATAGTCGCATTATTTTGATTGCCTGAATTACCGGAACAACCCCACACTGAAAATGCGATTCCAATAAAGAAGATGACAAGTACATTCTCTTTATTTTTCATAATTTAGTCCTTTGGATCATTAGACGAATATGGTATTGTGGTCGAATTATTGATAAAAAAATTTAAAGTCCGTTTGCGATAAGTCGCGCTGCTATATCAATCTGAGAGGTATCATCATTTTCTACTAATAAATAGAGCTCAAGCGCATGCATCATTCCTGTAATTGTTTTTGCCGCAGTCGTTAGTTCGCGTTCATTAATAAACGTGAATTCCTTTCTTTCCAAACCAGATTTTAAGATTGCCTTGATGTATTGTTCTTCTTTTGGCTGAATCATAGCACGTAATTTTCTAATAAATTTTTGGTTTTGCTTAATTTCTTCCCGCATAATAGTAAAGGTGCTGATCCTGCTTTTCATTTCATTGATTGACTCAACGATATACTTGATCAGTCTTTCTTTCGCATTTTCAGTTTCTTGTGCTAATTCTTTTGCCTTTCGAAAGATCCTTTCCAATTCAACAATTACTACGGCATCAAATATTTCTTCTTTGCTCTGAAAATAGTAATAGAGTGTGCTCTTTCCCTTACCTGCTTCGCCCGCAATATCATCCATCGTGGTTTTTTTGCTTCCCCATCGTTGGAAAACGCGCTCTGCAGCTTTTAAGATTTCAGCTCTTACAATATCGTCTTTACTCAGTCCTGGCATTTTCGACTCAAATCGTTTTACGGTCTAATAATAACTAAAGTTTCAGGGAAAGTCAAGCCTTTTTGAATGTGATGTTTCCTTCTATGATGTGCATCACGCGCGGCTTGGTTCTACAGGGTGCTCTTTGCCTTCAGCTTTTTCCACATCTCATTAATCAACTCCTTCAGTCCTTCGCCCGAAACGGCGGAAATGGGAATCACAGGAATGGATCTGCCCGGCGAAATTTTCTTGATCGCCTTCCTCAACGCGCTATCGGCCAGGTCCATCTTTGTGACCGCAAGGATGTGGGGCCTGTCGAGGAGTTCCTTCTTGAAGGACTTGAGCTCGTTTACGAGAGTTCTGTAGTGAGCCGTGGGGTCATCCGCCGTGCACTCGACCAGGAAGACCAGCACCCGTGTCCGCTCGATGTGGCGAAGGAACAGGATGCCGAGCCCTTTGCCAAGGTGGGCGCCCTCGATGAGTCCCGGCATGTCGGCGACAACGAAACTTTTATATTCTCCAAAACGGACGATTCCGAGGTTCGGGATGAGCGTTGTGAAAGGGTAATCTGCGATCTTCGGTTTCGCAGCGGAGATGACGGAGATCAGCGTCGATTTCCCCGCGTTTGGAAGGCCCACCAGTCCGACGTCCGCCAGGAGTTTGAGCTCGAGCTGGATGGTTTTTTCTTCTCCGGGCAGTCCCTGTTCGGCTTTGCGCGGTGCCTGGTTCGTGGATGTCGCGAATTCGGCATTGCCGCGGCCTCCTTTTCCTCCTCGTGCGATGATGACGGAATCCGTATCATTCACAAGGTCGGCAAGTACTTCGTCGGTTTCCACATCCTTGATGATGGTACCGCAGGGTACCCTGACGACGACATCGTAGCCGTTTTTTCCCGTCTTGTTCGCGCCTTTACCGTGTTCTCCGTTCTGCGCCGTGTAATGCCGCTTGTAGCGAAAATCCATCAGGGTTGTCATCTGCTCATCCGCTCGGAAGGTGACGTCACCACCGTCACCGCCCGTGCCGCCGTCGGGCCCGCCCTTCGGGACATATTTCTCTCTGCGGAAGCTGACGATGCCGTTGCCGCCTCTGCCTGCTTTCACGACTATTGTCGCCTGGTCAATGAACATGTTTTCTGGAGTGGTATCCGCGGTCCATAGTGTTGCGGTTGAGAACGAATTCCGTCGTCAGTCCGCCGTCGCGCGAATGGAGAAATCTATTTATCCGAGTAAAATCTCTGTCGCACAACTTCAAGAAATCGTTCGGCTTCGGTTGAGTAGGGGTCGACTCCGTACCGGATGTAAATCTCATCGATGTAGACGGATGCCTGTTTCCAGGTGGGCATGCCGTTGAGTGTATCGACCGCCTCAAGAAACGCGTTCTCGCTTTGTCTGAATATTTTCTTGATGAAGCGCTTCCTATCACTTTCATCCATGTACGCTTCGATGGAGATGAATTCCTCCTGTTTCGGTTGAGCGTCGGTTTGCTGCTCCGGCTGGGGCGATGCCGCTTCCTGTGCGACGTCGGGTTGAACCGGTTGTTCGTCCACCCAGGTCGGCTCGACGCTGAAGCCATCGGCGGCCGCGCGGACACTTTCCAGGAGTTCTGCCAGCGCAGGCCAGGTCAAGTCCTGGTTGTTTCCGGCTTCCACCTCCTCAAGCCGCCGCACGACCATTTTGAGTCCCTTATCTTCATAATGTTTCACCAGGCTTTTGACGGGCAGCGCGAAGTCCTCGTTTTTCGAGGGAAAGCTTATAAAGTCGTACATCGGTTTTAGGAGAAGGGCGAGTTCGTCTCCCGTCTTACGGCGAATATATTCGCCGTCAAGCTTCCACACGGTATGGGAAAATTCCTTGTCGGTGAACGATGGAATGTGCTTTTGCCGTACGTACGAATAAATCAGGTCTTTGAGGTATTCGAAAGGACCGAAGTACCGGAGCATGGGAATGAGCGTCAGAGACGAGATTTCCTGCCCTTTCGTGAAGGCGAAATTCCTGAGGGTCCACTGCGGTCGGACGAGATAATTGATGATGAGGTGGACCGCATCGTCGAGTTGTTGAAGGAACTCCTGCTCCTCGAAGACATACTGCATGATAAGGATGGAGTTGATTTGCTTCTGGAGACTCTGAACCTCGTGATGGTCGAACTTGAACCGGCTGGAGGAATGATGTTGTTGTAGTTCCTCTTCGAGCAACGACTGGACGTAGGTGCGGAAGTACGTCTTGAGCGGATGTGGGATATCTGCGGCCAGGAGATCCTTCACTGCAATGCCGGGAGAATTGCCGATCGTGCGCTGCTTCGCGGTTGCGACGATTTGCTCTGTTTCATGTTCGAAGAGAGTCATTTCGAATCCTTTTTAATGATGGATTTCACGCGGTCGATTTCCTTCCGGGCCGCCGCCTTGAACGTCGCGTCGATGCCCGAGCGGTCCACGATCTGTTGGTACATGCCGATCGCTTCGTCGAACTTCGACATTTTTTCGTACGCCTGGCCGGCCATGTAGAGCGACGTTGCCGTCCAGTTCACCTTGCCCTGGCGCGAAACGAGGTAGGGGACTTTCAGGAATTCCAGGATTGCCTGCTGGTAATCTCCCTTATAGAAGTACGCTTCGCCGACGTCGTAATGGAGCTCGGCTTCCATAAGACTGCCGGATTCATTCAGCAGGTTCTGGAAATGCGATACCGCCTGGTCGAAGTAGCCGAGTTTCGTGTACAGGGTTCCGATTTTGATTTTCTTGTCGATGATGGTTTCATCGTAGGGGTACCGTTCGATGAATTCACGCGTCAGCTTGAGCGCGGCATCGTACAGCTTCGTCGATTCGTACGCTTCGATGAGATTGTTTATCGCGTAGGGAAGAATATCGCCCGCCTTGTCGGATTGGTCGAGAATCCGCTGATAGAAACGGATCGCCTCGTCGTAGTGCTCGGCGTTGTACTGAATATTTCCGAGAGAGAGCAGGATGTGGGGGATGACGTCCGAGTTCGGAGAGTTCTTGAGAATGTCGTTATAGATTTTCGTGGCGTCTTCAAGTTTGTTTGAAACCTCGAGAATTTTCCCGACGTAGTATTGAGCCCACGGGGCGAACGCCGTGCCCTCGTAGTCGTCAACAACTTTCCCGAACGCTTTCGATGCTTTCGGGTAGTCCTGTTTCCGGTAAAGAATCATGGCCTTCTCGTATTCGAACTCTGCACGGGACGTTTTCACAATGCCGAAGGATTTTTCGAAGTCCGTAATGAGCTTTTGGCCTTCGGAGAGCTTGTCCATGCGCAGTGTCGCGACGATGATTCTTGAACGAAATTGCTGATTCCTGACGGTGCTCGTTTCCGCCTGCGCCAATCGCCCGTATTGTTTCGCAGCTTCCTGATATTCTCCGTTCTCGAACAATAAATCGGCGATTTCTTGCGAAGCGGAGCCCGCAGAGCCGAGAGTGGCCGCTTGTTTGAAATAATACGTCGCCTCGTCCGTGCGTCCCTGGTTGCGTGCAAGGATGCCCAGAGCATAGTAGACTTCCCCGGCGTTCTTGCTCGTGCGGTTATTGAGCAGGTACTCGCCGTACAAAGACATCGCCTTCTGGCCATTTCCTTTTCGCTCGTATGCCATCGCGAGCTGAAGGGTGATGTCCCATGGATATGGCGCGCTGAAGGGAGATATCTCCAGTTGTTTCAAATACGATTCGAGTTCCGTGATTGCCTGCTCATATTGCCCGCCGGCAAAATACTCGTTTGCCAGCACTGTGCGCGTTTGCTCAGCTTCATGCGTGTAGGGGAAATCGCTGATGATTTTTTTGTACGTGGAGATGGCTTCCCCGTAATTATGGAGCTGGATGTAGAGCACCGCGAGCCGTTGAAGAATCGCGGCGCTCGAGAAACCGCTGGGCGCATTTGTTATCGCGCGCTGCCAGTACATGATCGCGCTATCCGGTTTGCTGTGCCCGGCATACCACGATCCGAGAGCGAGGAGACCGTGCTGGGCGGTCGATGAGTTCCTGAACTCCTGTTCGAGTTGCATGAAGAATTGGAGCGTATCGGCAGCCAAACCCGCCGCGAGACTCGCCGTGCCGATGGTGAACAACACCTCCTCCCGGAACTCAGGCCGCAGGTGAGCCGCGAGAAGTCCCTTCGCCAGCGAAAGAATTTCTTCCGGAGATTTCTTCCTGGCTCTCAACTGAAAACTGTAGTACGCCGCATCTCCGCTCCATTTGTCCGCAGGATACTGTTTGAGGAACGCGCCATAGTAGATGATTGCCTTCTCGGCAACGGTCGAATCGATTTCGCTCCACATATCGTACGATCGCGCGCGGAGGAAATTCGCCTCGATGAGCTTATCTTCATCAAGGCCGTTCTCTATGGCGAACGTGAATTGCTGGGCTGCCGACGGATAGTCCTTGAGGTCGTAGAAATAGACCTGGCCGAGCTGGAACGCCACATTCGCCTTTGCTTTCTGAACCAGCATGTCACCGACAAGCCGGGCGAGCTTCTCCATGCCCGCGTCGCGGTTCCTGACGCGGTGATTCCGGAGGAATTCTATCCTTTTCTGCAGGACTTCATTTCCTGCGAGTGAAGGGTAGCGGACAAGGACGTCGTTGTAGGACTGCGTCGCTTCTTCAAAACTCTCCAACTTTTCGTAGCAGCGGCCGATTTCCACGAGGGCGTCGGCGGCGTACGGCGACTGCGGGAATTTATCCACAACATGGTTGAATATTTCGATCGCTTTTCTGTAGTTGTTGATGGGCTGTTCGTAGAGGGAGCCAAGGGCGTAGGCGACCCGGGGAGTGAAGGGGTTGTCCGGATACTGATCAATGTCCGCCTGATACGACTTTGCCGCCTCTTCGAAATGCCCGCCCGCGACGGCGGATTCCGCCAACCGGACGAGGGCTTTACTCCGGAGACCATCCGATGGGAGCGAGAGTATGGTTCTGAAATACTGCCCCGCGCCGTTGTAGTCCTTCTGATGAAGTGCGGCGTTGCCGGCTTCGAACAATGTACGCTCATACACCGGGGAATTCGAGAGGGACTTGATGATCTGGTCGTAGCAAGTTCTTGCCGAATCGTAATTCTCCTCCTTCGCGTAGGTGAGACCGAGCTGATAGAGTGCCTGTGCTCTGAGCGAATCGGCGGGATTTGAGGCGAGCGCGTCCAGGAACTGGCGAAGTGCGTCGCCGGTTTTCCCGACGCTTCTCAGAATCCCTCCGAGAGCGAGGGAGGCGCGGGTTGCTCCCGTTGTGCCTTGATACTGTGCGGCGATAGTGCGGAAAATGTTTTCTGCTTCATCGAACAAGCTGACAGACATTTTCAGTGTGCCTATGAGATACAATGCCTCTGCACGCACTTCTGCCGGCGCGTTGCTTTCGCTCACACGCTGCGCTTCCTGTTCCGCCTGATCCGTCTGTCCATCTTCGGCCTTGAATTCCGCAAGGATGAGCCGGGCGGAAGGAGTGCTCTGGCTCGAGGGATAATCCGAAACGATGGAGCGGTAGATTCTTATCGCGTTCTCCCGTTCGCCCAGACGGAGATAGATTCGTGCAGCGCTGAGGAGAGCGTCGGGCGCCAGCGGGCTTCCGGGGTGGAAGACTTTCACACGCTCGTACGCCGAGGCGGCTTCGCGGTCATTCTTCAGCGCGAGAAACGCCTCCGCGACCTTTGTCCAGGCTTCTGCTGATTTGGGGTGGTCGACGTAGGCGAGGGCGAAGTTCTGGAACGTCATCCGGGCGTCTTCGTAGCGTTTGAGTTTCATCTGCGTGAGGCCGAGGTAGAACCTGGCTTCGATGCCGTTGGCCGTGGACGCGTAGGCAGAGATGAAATTCTTGAACTGCTCGGCGGCAAGGTCGTACATGCCGTCGTTGTATAGATTGACGGCGAGCTTGAAATCCGAATTCTCCTTGTTGTCCTGTGAGTAAGCAGTGAGGCAGCAGGCTGAAAGCAGTAGGAAGAGAATTACGGAAAAACAACGATGGGCAATTTTAGATCTCATCACTCAAAAGATAGGGTTTATTTGGGAGTTGTGCAAACAGGCGCTGTTGTGGGGGTCTAATTGTCAATTAGCGCACGCACAACAATGAATGGTTTGTAGCACCATTCATGGTGCTTTATTCGAAACGAGCGTCGCCATTGATGGCGATGCTCATGCTGTCATGCACGCATAACCATAAATGGTTATGCTGAATCGAAAAAAGGGAGATGAATCTCCCTGAGCGAATCACAAACCGCTCAATCTTCACCGTCTGAACCGCGATTCGCTCGATTCATGTGATTACCTCGATTGTTCTGATCATGGTAATCCTATGATCCCAAAAATCACGGTTCAGACCCTCCTTCTGATCTAA
Source organism: Bacteroidota bacterium (assembly GCA_049515655.1). Taxonomy (GTDB): domain Bacteria; phylum Bacteroidota; class Ignavibacteria; order UBA10030; family SZUA-254; genus JBEKTW01. Next base: position 17,137 of record JBEKTW010000012.1, on the reverse strand, counting down.
TTAATCAACAATAGTTTTTTTGTATCACTGAACCTTCCGGCCTGCCCGCCGTCTGTTGGGCGGGCCGTCAGACGGTAGAAGTAAACACCGCTCGGCACTCCGTCTGCATTCCACCGAACCGTATACTCACCCGGTGGCTTTACCTCGTTCACCAGCGTCGCGACTTGCCGTCCCAGTATGTCGTACACCGTGAGTGTCACCAATGACGAATGACCAATAACAAATGACACTGTTGTCGTGGGATTGAACGGGTTCGGATAATTCTGGTCGAGATTGTATGTGAGGGGAATGTTGCGCCGGCTGGGCGGAACATCTGTTATCATCTGCGAGAGTGGCCTGCGCCACACCCCGCCGGCGGACACGACCGCAAGAAGCTGGGAATTAACAATTGCGAGGCAATAAACGCCGCCGGAGTCAAGAGCCGGGTTCGTTACTGTAACTGACGACCAGGACGTCCCGCTATCGGTCGAAAGGAAAATCCCCTGATTGGTTCCCGCAAAAACATTGGTTCCTTTCGTCGCGAAGCAATTCACATGGGTGTTCGTCAGACCACTTGCCGTTCCGCCGCCGGACCAGCTCACGCCGTTGTCGGTGGACGTGAATACCCCCGCGCTGGATGTTCCGGCATACAGTACCTGCCCACCGAAAGCCAGTGCATTCACCCTGTATTTCTCAAGCGCCCGCACCAACCATGTTACGCCGTTGTCGGAAGAAACGTACACCCCGCCGTCGGTATTGGCGACGACGAGCGAGTCCCTCAATACGATCGAATAGACGGAGCGGTGGTTATTCCAGAGGGAGTTTGACTGCACAGCGCTCCACCGGCCTCCATTATCGCACGACGCGTAAAGTCCGCCCCACCAGTTGAGCCCGGCAAAGATCCTGGCGTCGGATGCCGCAATTGACGCCACCTGCGCCTGAGGCCCCATGCCGATCGTATCCGCCTCCCATACCATCCTACTGACGCTCGCCCGGTAGACTCCGTTGACAGAGCTTCCGACGAAGATCATCGATGAATTAATGGCGAGAGAGCTGAAGCTATTGTCGGGCAGCCCCGTATTCGATTGCGACCAACTTTGCCCCCCATCCATGGACACGCAAAAACCTGCCGAACTGAGAGAGAGCGTCTTGTAACCATAAGAGCCGAGAGCCCACACACGTGCAGGTATGCCGTTGCTTGAAGGTTGCCACGTCAACCCCAGGTCAGTGGACCTAAATATGCCAAACTTCGTGGCCGCGAGGGGCTCAACACCGAGGGTGACGAGCGATTGAATAGTATACCCCGAAAGGCCCAGAGCCTGCCACGAGGACCCCGTGGTTCCCGAGACGAATACGCCGTCAGGCGTACCGGCGTACACGTTATAGCCACCTGTTATGGCGGGGCCGATCGCAATGCAGAGAACACTGTTGCTTGTAAGTCCTCCGTTGACCGGCTGCCAGTCTTTTCCATAATTCGTCGAGCGTAGGACGCCGCTGCTCACAGTGCCGGCGTAGACATAGGACGCGACGGATGCGAACGCGCAGACTTTGCTGCCCGCGTAGGTGACGAGTTTCCATGTCGTTCCAAAGTCCGTGGAAAGGTACACCCCGGTCTGCGTACCGGCAAAGATGTACGTTGCGTCGAGCATCAGAGAGGCGACCTGATCATAGGCGGCGATGCCGTTATTAACGGCGCTCCATGATGCGCCCCTATCCGTCGACCGGTACGCCCCGCTGTCGGTACCGGCGATCACATTTCCCCCGGCCCACCCGGGCATCGCGACAAGCGAATAGATCACACTGGCCGGTAACCCACTTTTCCCCGTTCCGGCGGTCGCCCAGGTCAACCCGTAGTCGGTCGAGACGTAGACTGACCCCCACAAGTCGCCCGCGAACACGTTTGAATCGGCGACGGCCAGGCATCTTGACCATCTTCCAAACCCGGTAGCCTGCCACGTTGACCCCATATCGCTCGAATAAAAGAACCCGTTTGCGAGAACATACTTTTCATTCACGGCGAGGTTGTCGAAAGCCCCACCGTAAGGGCAGTCGGACTGAACCCATTGCGCCTGTGACTCCACGGCCGTGACAGTCGCCATGACCAACACCATAACGAGAAATCGATATCTACGCTTCATAAGATTCTCTTCAAGATATTGACATCTGAGCCCAACATGGCTTTAACAATTCAAAATTTCGTTCCTTCCTCATTATACACAGCCACACCGTTCACTGTCCCGATCCACAGGTTCCCCCGGATGTCGTACGCCAATGCTGTCACAGTGTCGCTTGGAAGCTCCAGCGTATTATAACGATTCATTACAGTCCATAGTGTGTCGGTCAGTTTCAGCAAACCCCCGTTTGTCCCAAACCACCGGGTCGTCGTATAGTTCGTTGTTACGGCGTGCACGGGACCGAACGGCACGAGTCCGTTCGTCGTCGAGGAGTCGTACTGACGCCAAACGGATATATTCGTCGCGTACTGCAAGATGCCAGCCTCCGTACCGAACCACGTACTGTTCTCATCGAACGCAATGGCGTCAATGGGATACGTCCCCGGCTGCGGAAACACGATCGGCGCCTGCCATCTTCTGTCGCCACTGATATAGGTGACGCCTGAGTACTGTGTTCCAAACCAGATGGAAGAATCAATGGGGTTGTAGACCACGCATCGGACCATATTTGACGGGAGTGTGCTGTTGGACAAACCGTACGTGTGCCATACACCGCCTTCATTCCCTTCGGGAACGAACCGTGCCACGCCAAGCATTGTGGCACACCAGATTTCTGAGTGTTGCAAGTCCGCTGTGATAGAAAGGATATAGTTGTAAGGAAGGCCATCGTCTATTGTGTAGCGCCACCACACGTCTGTTGTATCATGTTCGTTGTACCGTACAACACCGCCGCCAGCCAGGCCAAACCACAGGTTGCGATTCGGATCCTCGGTCATGGAGGTAATGATGCTTCTGACCCCTTTGTCAGTCATAAAAAAGAACTCGTCAACAAAAGAGTTCCAGGAACCTCCGGAATAGGTCGACACGCCGCCATCGGTACCTACCCATATCCCTCCTTCAAAATCGGATAACACGGCATTCACATGATTGTTCACTAATCCGCTGTTCGACGTTTTAAAAACAACCCATTTCGGCAGTAACAGAGTCGACGGACCCAATGGAGGATTGCCTTTGCAACCCTGGAGCTCAAGGCAGAAAACAAACACAACGATTATGAGTTTGACTTGTGCTTGCACGGTTCCAGACTCGATATCTTCTCGGCTTCAAGAGCAGTCGATACGTGCTCAATGGCTTTAACAGCTCAAAATTTTGTTCCGTTTTCATTATACACAGCCACGCCGTTCACCGTCCCGATCCACAGGTTCCCCCGAATATCGTATGCAAATGCCGTAACCGTATCGCTCGGAAGTTGCGGGGTGTTCTGACGGTTGAATTTCGTCCACGACGCATCGCTCAGTCTGACCATTCCTGCATTCGTCCCGAACCACCGCGTCGTCAGGTAATCTGTGGTAACCGCATTGACAATCCCGAACGGCACAATGCCATGCGTGTTATCAGAGTTGTACTGGCGCCATACGTAGGTTTTCGGAACAAAGCTCAGAATCCCATCCCAGGTGGCAAACCACGTGGTGTTCACATCGAATGCGATTGCGACGACCGGATAATTTACCGGACCGGGGAAAGGCATCGGCTGCTGCCACTCATTCGCGCCGTTGATATAGGTCACGCCGTTGTATTGTGTCCCGAACCAGATGGAAAAGTCAATGGGGTTGTATGCCACGCATCGGACCATATTTGAAGAGAGCGTGCTGTTCGAACTGGTGAACGTTTCCCACACACCTCCTTCATTTGTCGTCGGTATGAATCGGCCTACGCCGGCCAGGGTAGAGCACCAGATTTGCCCGAGCTTCCGGTCGGCTGTTATCGAGAGCACATTGTCTGAAGGGAGACCGTCGACACTGGTGAACCGTTTCCACACTGTTGTGACTCCCTGTCGATTGTACCGGGCGACTCCCCCTCCCGCCAACCCGAACCAGAGACTTTGGTCGGAGCCCAGTGCGATCGAGGTAACGATACTCACCAGATGACCGCCGCCGCCGGTACCGTACGTCATGAACGACAGACTATCCCAAATACAGTTCCAGGACCTTCTGCTGTAAGAATACGCACCGCTGTCCGTTGCAATCCACATGATTCCTTCGGCGTCTGTGAGGATAGCATGGATGTAATTGTTCTGGAGTCCGCTGTTGGATTTGTTGAAGGTGACCCACTGCGTTCCGGGTTGCGGAGGCGCCGGGGGAGTCTCGCGGCATGCCTGAATATCAAAGCACATCAGGATGACCAATGTTGCAGAAACAACCAATGCCCTCATGTGTCCAGTGCCTTCATGTTCGTTAGTTCGATAACATGCTACGGCTACGGAAAGAACATCTGCAGGCCGGTGCGCCTGCCCTCAAGCGCGGGATCGTGCCCGCAGTAGCTTCACCGGAGAAGACCGGAATGTGCGCCGGGTCACCTCCGGGGTGCGTTTCTCTTCCAGAAATCTAAAGAATCCACTTCGGAAAGTCAAGAGAGTCTTGCTTTTCACTCAAACTCTCCGCATATTATTGATGGATATGAAGTCTATTCGCCTGTTTTTTGTCATCCAGGTTCTCGTCATCGTGACCGGTTGTCGGCACATGGAGACATCCAGGCAAGCCGGTGCGGATAGTACGAGCGCTGCTCGGCGACCGATGGTGAAACAACAGACGGCCATCAAACCCAATACCTCATCGGTAAGTGGAATCATCACTGCTCTGGAACTTGTCGATTCGTTACGCTATAAGGTATCGATTCAGGTAAACAGCTCGCTACCGGAAGGCTCGATGGAGAACTTCGCCGAGCCGGGTCAGCAAATTGTTGCTGCCCCGCAGTTCTTTCTCAGTGGAAGCGGGTTCGTCGACACGACCGTTGAGCGGAACAAGAGACTCCTGGGGATACGAACCGCCAGGTCCGGCGATATGTTCATCGGAAAAATCTCTCTGACCGCGAAGGGAAACTGGGTCATCGTAGATGTCGAATCAAATAATCGTTAACTGAATGAAGAGCCCCATGAAGAGACTCGCTGTTCAATGGTCGATCCCCGTGATCCTTTTTGTTCTCACAGTGTGGTTGATCATTGTGAAGAAACCCGATGCGCATTCCCCATTTGAGCGGGAGAGAGAGGGAATCTCCGAACAGCAGGAAGAGAAATTCGCCTACGAGGCGCTCAAATGGTACAACGACCAGCGAGCGTATCCGAAGGGTTCCATTCCCGTGGACTGGAGGGATAAAGCTCTTGCTCACATCCAACGGAATAATCTTCAGAAATCGTCGGTGCTGAACACCCTGTCGTGGACAACGCTGGGGTCCGGCACGATCAGCGGTCGTACGCGCTCGATCGTTGTCGACCCGACAAATACAAACGTCATGTACTGCGGTTCGGTGAGCGGCGGCGTTTGGAAAACGACGAATGGGGGAAGCTCCTGGTTTCCGGCGACAGATTTCGCATCCAACCTTGCTATCAATACCCTCGTGATGGATCCGAAGAATTCGAGCATACTCTACGCGGGCACCGGCGAAGGTTGTTTCCCGATAGATGCGCTGCGCGGCATCGGCGTTTTGAAAACGACCGACGGCGGTTCAACATGGACCACGCTGACGAACTTCGCTACTCCCGATCCGGATTTCGGGTACTACTATATCAATAAACTCGTTATCAGTTCCGCTAATTCCAGCACTCTCTATGCCGGGATGATCGGCGGAATCTGGAAGAGTACGGACGCAGGCTTGAGCTGGGGAAAACTCAATGTCCCGTACACGAGTCGCGCCTGCATGGATCTCGTCGCGGATCCGTCGAATGCCAGCATCCTGTACTCGGCGTTCGGACTTCACAGTCCCGATGGAGTGTACAAAACCACGAATGGCGGAACCACGTGGAGCAAACAAGCGACCGGTTTTCCTCCGGTGTCGCAGAATTATCATCGTATCAGCCTGGCCGTGGCGGCGAGCAACACAAGTGTCATCTACGCGTGCCTTGCCGATTCCAACGACTACACGCACAGCATTCAGAAGTCGACGAACGGCGGGGCTTTGTGGTCTGCTGTCGGCACTCCCTTTGACCACGACCCGCTGGTCACCGGGACACACCTGGGCGGGCAGGGTTGGTACGACAACGTCATCGCGGTGGATCCGACTAACGAGAACTTCGTCTATACCGGCGGCATTAATCTTTTCAAATCGCTTGACGGCGGTACCAACTGGAATCCCATCAGTGACGGGTACGGGTATAATGGTCTTCCCTATGTCCATGTTGACGAACATGCGATTGTGTTCCAGCCGGGAAACGCGAATGTGGTTTTCTTTGGAAATGACGGCGGTGTGTTCAAGTCGACGAATGGTGGGATGAGTTTCTCGACCCTCAACAATAGTCTGGTGACCGTCCAATTCTATTCCATCGCCGTTCATCCCACGCTTGACATATACTACGGCGGCACACAGGATAACGGGACCATGCGATTTGACGGAACGAATTGGGCTCAGGTTGTCGACGGGGATGGGGGACCGAGTTTCGTCGACCCAACCACGCCAACAACAGTGTACAGCTCTTACGTCTACCTCCAGATGTACAAATCGACGGACGGCGGGAATACATGGAACTCCATCATGAACGGCATTCCTGCCGCGTCCTCCACCGGCACTTCCGACCGGTGTTCGTTCATCGCTCCGTTCACCATGGATCCTTCGAATTCACAGACGCTGGTCGCGGGCACGTTCAAGATTTATCGCACGACCAACGGCGGCAACTCGTGGGCAAGCATCAGTGGTGACCTCACGGGTGACGGCGACGGCACGGGACAGGTCGGACAGGCCGGCTCTACGATTACCGCGATCGCTGTTGCGCCGTCATCGTCGGCCACGATCTACATTGGCACGAGCGGCAGCGTGACTGCGACCGCCAAGATCCAGGTGACGACAACCGCCACGACGGGTCATACGTGGACCGACGCCACGAAATCTCCGCTGCCAGAACGGCAGGTGACGGCGTTCGCTATCGACCCGACAAACGCGTCCCGGGCCTTGGCGGCATTCTCCGGCTATAATGCAAATACTCCGTCAACACCCGGACATCTTTTCCTCACGACGAATGGTGGGAATTCATGGACGAATGCAGGCGGCGATTTGCCGGACATTCCTGTGAATACTATCGTGATCGACCCGGCGAATTCGAACCACATCGTTGTGGGAACCGACCTCGGTGTTTTTGCGTCCTCCAACAACGGCACCAACTGGTCCCAGCAAAACAATGGTCTGGCCAATGTTTCCGTCGCGCAGCTTGTTGTGCGTGCAGACCGGTATCTCTTTGCCGGAACGCACGGTCGGGGGATGTTCAAAACAACCGCTCCGATGGGGGTGGAGGAACATCCGCCCGCTATCCCTGCGGCGTTCGTTCTCCAGCAGAACTATCCGAATCCCTTCAACCCAACGACGACCATTCCGTTCAGCATTGCTCAGCGGTCGTACGTCCGGCTGAGGGTGTTTGATGTCGCCGGACGGGAGGTTGCGACACTTGTGGATGGCGAGTTACCAGCGGGTTCGTACCACCCGACATTCGACGCTGGCGAGCTTGCATCGGGGGTGTATTTCTATACCGTGGAGGCACGCGACCTCAGCTCCCTTTCGGGCAAACGGCTCATAGATACGAGGAAAATGCTCCTTATCAAGTAGTAGGAGAATGACGGCAAAAGTCATCCGGTTTGGGCTCATTGGCAGACCGGGGTGGCATTTTCACAAATCCTCCCGTTTTTTTAAAATTTTGCTTGACACTAAGGGTAAAATTCGATATAATTTCATGTCAGTTTCCCTTTGTGAATAGTCCTCCCCGCGTTGTTGGATTCCGGGAAAAAAGCCATTGTTCAATCATTCTCAGGAGAATTCTTATGAAAAGTCTGCTACCCCTTTTCGGACGGCTATCATGCATTCTTGTCGCCATTGTTGGCGTTTCGTCTTTGAGTCTTGCTCAACCTGCCAATGATTCATGTGCGGGCGCAACCGTTATTCCTTCGCTGCCGTATCACACCACTGAGAACACGCGACTTGCGACGCCCGATTCCACCGACCCCATCATCCTCTGCAATAACGGACTGGGCGGGGACGGAAAAGCAGTTTGGTTCAAATGGGCTGCGGACACCACGTCGTGGATTCGTTTCAGCACAATTGGAAGCGCTCCGGATTCATTCGATACCGTGATAGGACTGTACACCGGCACGTGTGGCAGCCTGACAGAAGTGGCCTGTAATGATGACTCGGTAAGCGGGACCATCCGGCAATCTGTAATGTATTATCTTGTGCAAAAGGGAACGACCTATACTCTACTGGTCGCGGAATGGAATGGAGGGGGAGGGAGCGGCGGGCATCCAACCGGCGGCGACCTGGTGTTGGATGTGCAAGTGTCGCCCGCTCATGTTCTGCCGCCTATTGCCCTGGGTCCGAAGACTGGTTCTGTCCCGAGCGGCGTTATCGTCAACACCAATAATCTGCCTCCGTCGATAGGTGAGGCCATCGGACGTGCAGCGGAAGAAAGGGATGAAATGCCGCCGCTGAGGCTTCTCCATCCGCCAAAGCATCCACATCCTCCTCTTCAACCAAAGGGTTCACATTATTTCGAAGAGCAGGAAGTACAGAGTACACTGTCGACCATTTCCCATCCCGTCGTCGTGGAGAGTTTTTCCGGTTTCGATAACAACGGCGTTTTCCCGCCCGACCCCATCGATGCCGCCGGTCCCATGCACGTCATGGCGCAGGTCAATTCAAGTTTCAGGGTTTGGGACAAGAGTGGAAATATGCTGAAGACGATCGATCTGAACACGTGGTACCAGCATGCAATGCCCAACACGGGATTCAGCGATTGCTCGGTTGTCTATGACCACTACTCCCATCGCTGGGTGATGGCTGGACTGATGATCACTTCGGCGAACACGTGCTACCTGGCGCTCGCCGTCTCACATGACAGCAGCGCGCTCGGCAATTGGTACATGTGGGGTTTGCCCGGCTGGAAGCTTGGCGATTCGGCGGTCACGACGAACTTCACGGACCATCCGCACATCGGGTTTGACGATCAGGCCCTCTACATTACGACCCGCGAATTCGGCACGGCGGGCTTTTACTCAAGAATCCGGATCATCGGCAAAGCTCAACTTTATAATAATACTGCGGGACCCGTAACGTACTCCGACTTCTGGGACATGAGAGATCCCGAATTCCTGGATGTGCACCCTGACTTTGTAAAACCGGCGATCACGTACGGCAGTCCGGGGGGAGAGTTCTTCGTCAATGCCTCCCCGTTTACCATCGGAACATATCTGACGGTGTGGCGAATTACCAACCCTCTCGGTTCTCCCTCAATTTCCGCGAACAATATTTCGGTTTACCAGTATGAGGGCGCCCCCGGTCCGAGCCAGCCGGGAGGTGGAACGACATTCGAGGACATTGCGCCGGGTGGTATCGCGCACAAACCGATCTATCGTGACAGTTCGCTGTTCATGGTGCACTCGGTCGCCAGCGGCACGGGTGGTGCGTACTCCGCAGTTGAGTATATCCGCATCAATCCGTTTACCAGGACCACGCTCGAAGATATGTCGATGGGCAAAGAGGGGTTCTGGCATTTCTACCCGGCAATGACGGCAGATTCAGCCCACAACATTTATATTACCTACACCCGTACAGGCATTAACGAGTACGCCGGTGCGTTCCTTTCCGGCCGGAAAGCGACCGACCCGCCCGGGTTATCGCCGAGCGTGCCGTTGAAAAGGGGAGTCGCTCATTATGAGTTGCTGCAGAGCGGCACTCGTAATCGGTGGGGTGACTACATGGGCTTTGCCCTCGATCCGAGTGAACCGGGAACTGCCTGGGCGCACACAGAGTATGCTGAAGGAAGAGACCAGTGGGGCACGTGGGTCGGAAAAGTGAAGTTGAGTCCGCTTCCCGGCAGAATCCTGTATGCGGATCCTCTCTCGAATAATTTTGGGTTATTTGAAGCTGGGCTCGGTGGCGATACCGCCTCCTTCGCGGTCTCCAACAGCGGTCTCGATACGCTCGTGATATCGGCGATCTCCGTGACCGACACGAATTTTGTCCTCGTCAATCCGCCGAGTCTCCCGCTCAAAGTTGCGACGAATGAAGTTGATAGTATCAAAGTGGCATTCTTGCCCAAGTTGGCGGGCAGTTTCAACGATTCTCTTAACATTACGAGCAATGATGGCACAAATCCGGTAACCTCGATCAACCTCATCGGCACGTGCTTCTCGGTAGTGAGGGCTCAACAAGGGATCTTGTATGCCGGAGCCGGCTCGGATGGAGCAGGTGAAATTCTTACGCTAAACGCTTCGTCGGGCCTTGCGACGCCGCTGGGTTCTTCAGGCTTCCCCGAAGTCATCGGCCTGCGCGTGAGGCCCAGCGATCATCTGATCATCGGTCTCTCATCTTCAGGCGCCGGGCAGATACTGGTGCGCGTCAACAGCAACGGCGGAGACGCACACCTCCTTGTGGCTGTTCCGTTTCCCATTACGGCGAAGGCCATGGCCTTCCGCGGAGATACTTTATACGCGGCGGATATGACTGGCAAGATCTACCGGGTTGATGTGAATACGGGAACTCCGACACAGGTGGCATCCACGGGATTGTATATCGCGGGACTTGATTTCAACCCCATCACCGGAATCCTCTGGGCTTCCGTTAGAGGCGGTACTTTTGTCGACGGTATTTACAAGGTTAATCTCTCGACGGGAACTCCCACTCTCGTCGGCAGAACAGGGCTTAATAAGGCGACTCAGGATATTGTTTTCGACGCGACCGGTAGTCTCTTCGGCCTCGCGGGTTCTCAGTCGGGGTCGGGTAACAATTCATTGATTGCTATCGATACACTGACCGGCACCGGCACAGTACTTGGGGCCACTGGATATTCATCCGTCGTTTGCCTGGCAATGGATCCCTCGACGGCGTTTATCCCGAGCGCCTACCATTTCGCGGCAAATTGGAATCTGATCTCTATACCCCTCATCGTCCAAAGTTATCTCAGGCCGAATCTTTTCCCCTTCGCACTCTCATCGGTATTTGCCTACGAAGGTCGATATATCGCCCGGGATACCCTGGCAAGAGGACGCGGATATTGGCTGAAAGTCGGTTCGGCAAGAGCTTTTGATTACGAAGGTTTCGCTCTGGATACACTCGACACAATTGGTGTTCGGCAGAAATGGAATATGGTGGGCTCGCTTTCCGTCCCGCTTCCCGTCAGCAAGATCAGCTCGACACCTCCGAACATTATCGTCTCAAACTTTTTGCGCTACTCAAAGGATACCGGGTATATCCCGGCAAGTATCCTTCAGCCGGGTGCAGGCTATTGGGTGAAGGTTGATACCAATGGTCAATTGATTTTTTCGCCATCCGTGATCCTGCCGATGCAATCGCCTCTGGAGAAGTCGTTGGAAGTACTAACAGCGATGAACATGTTGACGATCCGCGACGGCAATGGCACTGCCCAGACACTCTATTTTGGAACAGTGGGAGAAGGGGCGCCCCCGCTTGATCGCTTCGAACTCCCGCCGGCGGCGCCTAAGGGTATGCTGGACGCGCGCTTCGGGACGAATACGATTGCCGCGTACTACACCGATAAATCGGGAAAAGCATCCGAAATCCCGATTATGATTCAGGCCGCATCATTCCCGGTGACGCTGCAATGGCATATCGAACACGACCTCCAACTGAAGTACTCGATCATGTTTACGAAGCAGAAGTCTTCCCAATCCATGTCTCAGGTAATGAGAGGGGACGGGACGATGAGATTGACAGGCGACGAAGTGTCGAATCTGCGATTGCGGGTCGAGGGGAATGTCCTGCCGACGCAGTTTGCCCTGGGACAGAATTATCCTAATCCCTTCAACCCCACGACGAAGATACACTACGAATTGCCGAAGGATGCGCTCGTGAAACTCGTAGTGTATGATGTTCTCGGAAGGGAAGTTGCGACGGTTGTCGACGGCCGCCAGAGTGCGGGCGTCTATGATGCGACGTTTTTCGCACCAAATTTCGCGAGCGGTGTGTACTTTTATCGATTGCACGCGGAGGGAGTCGACCGGTCTGGTTCCCAGCAGTCGTTCCAGAGCGTGAGAAAGATGTTGCTCTTGAGATAGTTTAGGGGCGTTACGGGTCCCCGCTCCACTGTACCGTCCCGGAGCGCGGGTCTGCGAAAAGTGCTGGATAATCCGGCGTGCCGGGCCTGTGATGCAGGATACAGCACATGATGCTTAAAAGCGTAAATTGCTTTGGTATCGGTCGTTGAGCGAATCATCCGTTCAAGGCCGGGAATGGTTTACCGATCATTATTCCCTTTTTGAAACGCAGGTCGCCAGAAGTTGTTCCGGCAATCGTTGTGCAGGTGCCCTCGTCGGTGTTCTCCGCGCGGAATGCGGGGGAGAATCAGTCGACGAGGTAAGGTATTGCGGTAACGATTATTCAGAAATCAATTCACAATCACCATAAAACTCATATCGTAAGGAGAACACATCATGCGGAGCGCTACATCGTTCTTTCATCTTCATGTTTATAGGTCTGAGTCTGCAGTACGAGCAGGCCACTGTATCGTCGGTCTGGTCTGTTTGCTCTTTCTTTCTTTCTGCGGGTTCGCCGGGCAGGGGAAACCCTTGTCTAAAGGGAAACTTCCATCAACAACGGGAAGCGCCACCCTTTCTCACAAATCCGCAATGTCTTCCGCGAAGTCGGGGAAAAATCTGAAGGTGAAGAGCCGGTCGCACGGGAAGACCACGGCAAACAACGGCGGATTAAAATGGACTCACCATTCTAAGGTCACCAAATCGAGTATTCATGCGGTGCATCCCCTTACGAAGGCGGAAATGAAAAAACAACTTCAGCAGTTTGCTCAGGAGCGGCAGAAGAACCTGAAGACCGCAAAAAATCGAACGACCGCTCTTCCAGCGAAGAAAACCGTGAATTCCTCGAAGTATGCCCGGCCCGACAGGCACGACGGATACGAGGAGAAATCATCCGGCGTATCTTCAAAAGAACGGACACAGCTTTCGAACAAGGGGGGAAACAAGTCCCCTCTGAACCATCTTTCTCATTTTCAGATCGTCCGGAACTCGAAGATGGCTTCCGCCGGATACGGTGGGATGAGGAATATCGGAACCGGGACGATCACGCTCAGCGGTGTCGGCGGCACGATAACGAAAGCGTATTTGTACTGGCACGGCCCGACGAATACCGTTGACCCGAGCGCGAATGATACCGTGGAGTTCGGCGGCACAACGATCATGGGTGAGAATATCGGGTTCTCCAGCGATAATTGCTGGGGATTTCTGAACAGTCAAGCGTATAGAGCGGACGTGACCTCCCTCGTGACGGGGAACGGGGATTATTCCCTCTCAAGGTTCATTCAGAACGACGCGAACATCAACGGCGTCTCTTTGATTGTCTTTTACAATGATAGTGTGAGCACCACGAATCGCGATTTCGTCATCTTCGACGGAAACGACTCGAACATCGGCAATCCATACGACGAAACCGGGTGGGACGTTGTCCTCCCGGGCATCAATTACGATTCGGGTTCGGCTCAAATTACGCTCCACGTTTCCGACGGTCAACATGGACCTTCATGGAATGACGACAATTTGTACCTCAACGGCAGCGTGCTCGCTGCTGGACCCGATCTCTTCAACGGCACGAGTGTCCCGAACGGAGCCGCCGCGGCAGAGCTGAACGGAGGTTTGTGGGACATTCTTTCATTTGACATTACAAGTTTTCTTGGCCAGGGCTTGAACAATTTGACGCTCACCACCGGCGATGCGGGAGATTGCCTCTCCCTCATTGTCGCAATCATTGACCTGCCCGCCGGTTCTGCGCCGACGGCGTTTGGAACCGCGAAGATCGAAGGCATGAAATTCGCCGACTCCAACAACAACGGTGTCAAGGATTCAAGTGACACGGGACTGACCGGTTGGCCCATCGTCCTGGATTCACTCTCGGGTACACCCATTGAAACCACGTATACGAACCCTCTGGGACAATACGAGCTCACGGATATTCTTCCGGGGACGTACCTCGTGTCTGAAATGAACAAAACAGGATGGGTTCAAACATATCCCGCTCAGCCGGGAACGTATACCGTCACTGTCGACAGCGGCGAGATCGCGCTGGGAAAAGATTTCGGAAACTACGCTCCTCCGAGTTCAATCCAGGGCATGAAATTCAACGATATGAACGGCAACGGTATCCACGATTCGCTGGAAACGGGTATTGCGGGATGGACGATCACCCTCGATGGACCGGTCAGCCTGCAAACAACGACGGATTCTGTGGGGAACTACATTTTCGCAAATCTTCTGCCGGGGTTATATTTTGTTGATGAGGCATCGAAACCCGGATGGATACAGACGACCCCTGAGAGCCACTGGTCCGTTGAGATCGATACTCCCGGATCGGTGATTGTGGGAAAAGACTTCGGTAACTGGAATCCGCCGCCGGGAGTGATTTCCGGAATGAAATTCAACGACCTCAATGGCGACGGGGTGAAGGATTCGACGGAACCGGGGTTACCGGGATGGACAATCCTCCTCTATAGCAATTCGACCGGGGAGACTGATACGGCGTACACCGATTCATCCGGCCACTATTCTTTCACAAACGTAATGGCGGGCGACTACGCCATTTCTGAGGTGCAACAAACGGGTTGGTTGCAGACGTATCCTCTCGGATATGCATACGATGAAAGCGTGCGCGGCGACTCGCTCATGAACCGTGACTTCGGAAATTATCTCGCTCCTCCGAGCGGAATCTTCGGAATGAAATTCTCCGACCTCAATGGGGACGGCAGCAAAGACACCACGGATCCCGGACTTGCCGCGTGGAAAATCGTCTTGTTCAGGTTCCTCACCGAGGAAAGCGATACTACCATGACGGATACGCTCGGTATGTACTCTTTCACAAATCTGCCGCCCGGCCAGTATCAGGTTTCGGAAGTTCAGCAAAACGGCTGGAATCAAACCTGTCCTACTACGGAAGGTGGCTCTTACTCCCTGAACGTCTTCGGTGACACGGTCTCGAATACCGACTTTGGCAATCGGAAAATCGTGACGAATCCGTTCGCCACAGACCGCGGCTGCGTGAACTTCGGGACGGTGAAGCTTGGAGATTCGTTGACGCTGCCCCTGACGCTGCTCAACTACGGTTACGACTCTCTTGTCGTCGACAGTATTGGTTGCGACAACCCTGCATTTGCTGTTCTGTCGGCCGGCAACTTTGCCATCAATCCCCTGAGTTCCTTCGACATTCCGGTCGGGTTCACACCCGTAGGACAGGGAGATTACTCTGGAACGCTCTCTCTCTACGTCGGTGAGAACGCGTACTTTGTTTCGCTCAGCGGACAGGGCGAGCTGACTTCGGGCGGCGATGCTCAGGAAATATTCTCCGGACTCGTCACGCTCGGCGGCGAGCTCGCGCCTCAATACACCGTTGTCGGCGCCTACCGGACGACGGGAGAACTGATCAAAGCCACTGTCGTGAAGGTACCTCCCGACAGTGTCCAGGACAGAATCAATTACGCTTTGAGTATCCTTGTAGGGCAGGCGGGAGTCAGCGATGGCGATACGATCGTGTTTAAGGTGTCGTCGCTCTGGTGCGACCAGTTAGCGGAGCGTTATTGCCCGCCTCAGGTCGTGTTCCACCCCGCATTCCCACCGCCGCAAGGTTATATCAGACACGACGTCGATGCTGTAAGCGGCCAAAGTCTCACGCTTCAGCTCGTACCGGGCTACAACGCCATATCATGGAATGTCTTGCCTCAAGATGCTCAGGTCGCTACCATCTTTGCCGATCCGCTTGGCAAAGGCATCGTGAAAATCATTCTGGGTTTTGTTAACGACGGTAGCGGAAATACGAAGTTTGATTTTTACATTCCAGAGTTGGGTCAGTACAATCCCTTACTGTGGACAGATTTCACACAGGGGTATTTTGTGAAAATACTCGGCGAGGCACAGTTAGACACGTTCTCGGTCTGTGGGATGCCGGTGTGTCCAAGTATCCCTGTCCCTCTGAACAGCGGATACAACTTTGTCTCCTATCTCGAAGGACAGCCCGACAGCGTCGGCCATGCGTTAGGGTCACTGATCCCGGGCAACCTCGGGATTGCGCTACGTTACACAAATGACGGTGCGGGAAATGAGGCTTTCCACGTCTACCCGGACGGCGATTTCAGCGTGATGATGCCGGGAGAAGGATACTTCGTGAAGGTAGACTCAGCCGATGTGCTGGTCTATCCGGGCCCGCCGACGAAAGCGCTGCCGTCGCGGATGAAGACAGCCAGCGTGAAACCACGCCATACTTCCGGCACAGTCAGCAGCGTCCCGAGCGCGGTTTTCGCGTACGGACTGCATGTGCAGGTAGACGGCAAGCCGGTGCCTGCCGGGACGGAGATCAAAGCCGTGGATAAAGACGGCGTGGTCTGCGGAAAGGGGAAGTTTGCCGCCGACGGTGTGTTCGGGATGGCGATCTACGGCGACGACCCGAAGACGGCGAAAGATGAAGGAGCATCGCCGGGCGAGATGGTCAGCATCTACATCGGGAACAAGCTGATATCGCAGCGGGTGAAGTGGACGGAATTCGGCGACACGCCGCAACTGGAGGGTAACCTGACGGTGACGAACGTTACGTTCGGCAGTGAATTGCCGAAGGAGTTCGCGCTGCACCAGAACTACCCGAACCCGTTCAACCCGACGACCTCAATCACCTACGAGCTGCCGAAATCGGCGAGCGTGACGCTGAAGATCTACAACCTGTTGGGCGCTGAAGTACGCACGCTGGTGACGGAGACACAGGGCGCGGGCTACTACCAGGTGGTGTGGGACGGCCGGAATAACGCCGGGTCATCGGTGGCCAGCGGCATCTACACGTACCGTCTGACGGCGAACAGCGACACGAAGAGCTTCGTGCAGACGCATAAGATGATCTTAATGAAGTAAAGACAAGACGAATCCCGCATTCCGGGAGAGCCGGGATGCGGGATTGAGGATCGATCACAACGATATTTGCAAGGGAAAACGACATGAAAGTATGTACAA
>JBEKTW010000011.1:0-230942 GCA_049515655.1 Bacteroidota bacterium | reverse complement strand
ATTTTGAGATAATGAGATGTTGAGAGATGGAAGTGGCTGGGTTTGGAGAGAAAGATTCAAGGATGACCGGGATGAAAGATAATCATGGCAATCCTTAAATCATGCGAATCCCGGTTCAGACACTATCCGGGATGGGATGGCTGTAGTTCCTCAATCGGGGGCATTTATGGAGTAGATCGTTAAAAGTGCGTCACTTTCGTTAAATCTACCGTGTCAAAAATTGGCTCTTTGTGCGATTTTTACCTTTTTCCCTTGACTTTCTTTTCTCATTGTCATATATTGAATGAACGAAAAGGGGAACGAGTAAGGGGATCAAGGCTCAATACGAGTTTGGAGTTTCGGGGTTTGAGTTTTGGGGTTTGCCTGCAACCAGTTCTGCTCTGCTCGATTCTATTCATTCTTTCAACCAAAAACGAATTTCACTAAATAACCAAATCACTATATTCACTAACAATTTCATGGGGAATTTCATGAAAAAATCAATTCTATTTTTGTTTACCGCGGTGCTGATTGTCGCGCTGGGGACGACGGCAATGGCGGCGGATCGCTATTCTGTTGCATCTGGCAACTGGAATGCGACCTCTACTTGGTCTGCCACTTCAGGCGGTGCACCAGGGGCTTCTGCTCCTGTTGCTGCTGATAATGCTATTATTGAAGGCGGATGGACTGTTACAGTAACCGCTGCGGCAGCCTGTACAAACCTAAGTATCGCGACCGGATCGGCTCTGACTGTTGGAGGCTTCACTCTTGCTGTCTCAGGCACTACCAACATAACCGGCACCATAACCTTCAACAGTGCAACAGGAGCCAAGACGTTCACTGGCGCTGTTACGCTGAATAGCGGCGCTGTGTGGAACGAAACTGCCGCTGCGGCAATGACCTTTGCCAATGGCATAACGAACAACGCCACAACATTCACTGCCAGCACTGGAGTGCATACATTTTCAACTAACGCACAGGCGGTTGGCGGAAGTACTACTACTACGATTCCGAGCGTTACAGTTACGACCATTGTATTGACAAACAATGGGACATTGACTGCTAATACTGCTCTCGCAGGCACTGGAACATTGAGCAACAGTTCATCAGGCACACTAAACCTCGGTGGAACTTGTTCAGTTACCACTCTTACCAACAATGGAATTGTTAACCGCTCTGGTACGGGAACAACTACTTCAACGACTGTTACCAATAATCTCACATTTAATATGAGTGGTACGGGAACAGTCACTGCTTTTACCAACGCTGCCACTGGTGTACTTAATCTCAGCGCAACGACCGTAGCTACATTTACAACGCTAACTGTAAGCGCTTCCGGCAATACCGTCAATTACACTGCTGCTGGAAACCAAACAATAAAAGATGTCGCATATAGTAACTTAGGTACCTCCGGTTCGGGCACAAAGACATGGACTGAGACGGCAGGCAGGGTTATGTCAGGCAATCTCGACGTTGGTAATGGTACGACATTGAGCGTTGCCGGAGCTTTTGCATGGACTGTCTCAGGAACTACAACAATTGGCACCGGAACAAGCGGCATATTGAGCATCACCAATGCCACGGGCACAAAGACATTTACAGGTGCTGTAACGATCGGTGCCGGCGGTTCTTTCACAGAGACGGCGGCTGCCACGCTCGCATTTAGTTCCGATGTGACTATCGGCGGTACATTAACCCTGAGCGGAGCCGCGGCTGTCAGTATTACCGGAAACTTCACCAACAATTCGACTTTCACTTGTGCCACAAGCACGGTTACATTCAACGCCGCAGGCGCACAGTCAATTGGTGGAAGTGGTACAATAACGTTTGACAACCTTACATTATCCGGAAGTGGAACGAAAACCTTTGCAGCAGCAGTCACTGCTAACGGGACTCTGTCAATAGCTGGCGGAGTAGTAGCTGATCTTGGCACCTTTACTTCCTCCGCGGGGATGCTGACTCTTGGCGGAACAAACCAGACCAGCGGTTCATGGGGAAGCAGTTCTTCCAGCGCAACGCATCAAAATGATACTTACTTTGCAGCGTCAACCGGCATTGTGAACATCGCCGGCTTGGTGGATACGTGGACGGGCGGTACAAGCACCGATTGGAATACGGCATCTAACTGGGACGCCGCAGCGGTACCGACTTCATCAGATGATGCGGTAGTCAATAGCGGAGGCAATCAACCTTCCGTTGATGCAACAGCCAATTGTAATAACCTTACCGTTAATACAGGTGCAACGGTCACCAACAATAGTACGCTCACCGTGGCAGCTGCGCTCTCAGGTGCAGGCACTTTGGTCAACAGTGCAACCGGTGTTTTGAACCTTGGCGGCACTGCAACCATCACAACCCTGACCTCAACAGCCGCCGGCAATACGGTTAATTATACTGGCGGCGCGCAGACCGTTAAGACAGGAACATATGTGAATCTTGGCCTTTCGGGTACTGGTGCAAAGACCACGGCAACTGTTACGGTCAATGGTGTTTACAATATTGGAGGAGATGCTACGGTCGTCCCCTCTGCGCTCCCAACTTATGGCGCAGGTGCTACGATAGAGTATAGCAAAACTGCTCCATACACAGCGCCCACCACTGAATTGCCAGCCACCTTTGCTGGCACTGGGGGTGTAATTATCGCCGGTACAGGCGCCATTACAGTAAGCACCGGGGGCACAACTTACAATTTTAGCGGCGGCGGCTTGACGATCAACAGCGGTGCTACACTTAATATGAACCGTCCGCTTACCGTATCTCAGGCCACTACCGTTTCTGGCACCTTGACTTTCGGCAGCACAACAACTCGGGCTTACACTCTTACTGGTGATGTCACTCTCAATAGTGGAAGCACGTGGACTGCGACTGCGGGTACCCATACTTACACCATCGCCGGTAATTTTACCAATAACGCTACTACCTTCACCCCAAGTACCGGCGTGCATACGTTTAGCGGTTCTAACAAAACGATTAGTGGCTCAACGACCACTGCAATTGCAAGCATCACAGTCAGCGGCACGGTTACGGTGAACGGAACAGTAACTGCCTCAACGGCACTCGCGGGTGCAGGCACTGTGAGCGTCGGAGCCACCGGCACCTTGAATGTCAACTTTACAGGCGCCATGGGATTGACAAATCTTGCTACTACTGCCGGCAGCATAGTTAAGTATGGATATGGCGGTATACAAACAGTCAAGGCGATCACCTACGATAACCTTACACTCGCGGGTTCAGGTGCAAAGACAACGACCGGCATTACGGTCGGCGGAGTACTCACTATGGCGGGCACGGCGACGGCTTCGGCCGCGCCGATCTATACCGGTTCTGCCTCGCTCGTCTATGCAGGCAGCGCTTTGCAGACAACAGGCGTTGAATTGCTGACAACAATGGGGCGTCCGGTTACGATTAATAACTCAAACGGTGTAAATCTCAACGCCAGTACTACATTGAACGCTGACCTGACTTTCACGAACGGTATAATCATCACCGGGGCCAACACGTTAACGGTGAGCTCGGGTGTATCCGTCACGGGTGCCGGCGCAGGCAAGTACGTTCAGGGAAACCTTGCCCGCCATTACGGTTCGGCAGGCACGTTGACATTTGACATCGGTACAGCCAATGGCTATTCTCCTGTGGATATCAATGCAACTGCAGGGACTTTCCCGACCACGACCCCATTCACCGTGTACGCGACTCAAGGGGTTCCCGCCGGTGTCGGAGATCCGACCAAGACGCTGGCGCGTTCATGGACGTTAACCAACGGTGACGTTTCAACGGCTGACCTAACCTTCTATTACCTCGCCGGAGATGTCAACGGTACTGAATCCAACTACGGAGTTGCCCGCAAAGATGCAGGGATCTGGATTGAGCTGGGTGGCGTTGACGACCCCGTCAACCACAAGATCCCGATTACAGGCATATCCACATTCTCGGACTGGACGGCCGGCGAAGCTGGCGCACTTCCCGTTGAGATTGCCTCATTTACTGCGAAAGCTGTCGCCAATAATGTCAATCTGGAATGGTCGACTGTAAGTGAGACGAACACGCTGGGATTCTACGTCGAGCGCAGCAACAAGACGGGATCGTTCACCGCGGTCAGCTCTCTCATCGCCGGCGCCGGTACATCGACCGCGCAGCACAACTACTCCTATGCAGATAACAGCGTAGGCTCCGGCACGTACTACTATCGCCTCCATCAGGTCGACAAGGACGGCAAAGGTACATACTCGAACGTTATCACAGTCACCGTCACAAGCGTGCTTAGCGTTGGTGAGGAGGAAGGCGTTCCAACGGTGTTCAAGCTGCAGCAGAACTATCCGAATCCGTTCAACCCGACAACGGACATCAAGTTCTGGATAAAGGACGCGGCCTTCACAACGTTGAAAGTGTACAACTCGCTCGGACAGGAAGTCGCGAGCCTGGTGAACGGCATGATGCAGCCCGGTCGTTATGTAGCGACATGGTATGCGAACGCTTCACCAAGCGGCGTGTACTTCTATCGCCTGCAGAGCGGCTCGAACGTCAGCGTGGGAATGTTGCTGAAGTAAGTTCCTAAGTATTTGAGTAGTTAAGTACAAAGTACTTAAGATATGACACCCGTCCTCCCGATAACTCGGGAGGACGGGTTTTTTATTTGTGGCCGGGGATGTCTGAACCACGATTTATAGGATTAAGGGATTACCGGGATGAAAGATGAAGACGATAAGATGGTGAGAGAATGGAGAATTGGAGTGATCGAGAAATGGAATAATGAGAGATTTTGAGATAATGAGATGTTGAGAGATGGAAGTGGCTGGGTTTGGAGAGAAAGATTCAAGGATGACCGGAATGAGAGATAATCATGGCAATCCTTAAATCATGCGAATCCCGGTTCAGACAATGCGGTCTGAACCACGATTTTCAGGATTAAGGGATTACCGGGATGAAAGATGAAGACGATAAGATGGTGAGAGAATGGAGAATTGGAGTGATCGAGAAATGGAATAATGAGAGATTTGGAGATAATGAGATGTTGAGAGATGGAAGTGGCTGGGTTTGGAGAGAAAGATTCAAGGATGACCGGAATGAGAGATAATCATGGCAATCCTTAAATCATGCAAATCAAGGTTCAGACAATCATCTCACTCTTGCCAGTTTCTCGGTAACTGTTGCGGTCTTGTCTCCGGATTTCATCGTGACCCTGTAGAGGTACACCCCGTTTGCCACCTCATCGCCATCCTGATCGCGACCGTCCCAGGATATATTGTTGATGTCAAGGTGAAGCTGGCTTTGATCGACATGAACATCGCGGATCAATCTCCCGGCCACGGTGTAAACTTTGATGCGAATCTCGTCGGGAACCTGACTTCCCGTCACCTTAAACGTAAAGACGGTCTGAGATGCAAAAGGATTTGGATAATTATACACATTGAGGAGTTGCGCCAGCGAGGTCGTCTGGAACTTCAACGACCGGACAAGATTGCTGCCGTGTGCGGCCTGCGGCTGGCCGTTGGGGCGGGGTTCGTACACTTCGAGCGTATGTTCTCCATCCGCAAGAGGTTCGGTCATCGGAATTTTCTGCACATTTTCGTTGGTAGGCTCTCTGGCACTTCCGTCCGACAGAGTTGTTGCCAGCAACTGCTTTTTGTCGATGAACAAAGTGAGAGCCCGAACGTCGAATTGTTGAACGCTGTCCTGCGAAGAGGGAGCGACGGTGATCGTGGGCATGGGGGAGACAAATTCTCCGTCGTGAACCTCCACGTTGTCGAACAAGATTCTCAACTGATGGACACCCGGCTGAGAAACCCCGACAAGAATAGCGTACCCCGCGAGATTATTTTCCGGGAGGAGGTCGTTCACTCCCTGTTTTGGGTCTACCCGTGCGATGATTGTTCGACGACCGGAGCCGGTCACACTCATTTGGGTCTGGACATGTCGCTGGGAGCCGACCGCGATGGAATCCAGCACGACGCTCACGCGCTGGGTGGTATCCTCGGCAACATAGAACGAAGCGCGGGCACTGTCAGCGCGCTCGTAGCCGATATTATAAACGTCGAGTGACAAATTGATCAACCCGCCCGAGGAGATTGAGGCGGGAGTTACGTTAAACGACCAGGCGCTGACGGCAAGGTCGGGGGTTGGAAGATAGGTCACGTCCCAACGCTTCAGAGTGGGGGTCGTGCACCCGTCAAGATTCGATAGCATCGCCACTAATTGCAGCTTCGGATACGTCAGGGGGCTGACACCGGTAAGGTCAACCTGGGAAACCCCATTGGAAACGGTTGTCAGAGTATCCGACAAGCCATTGTTTTTCAGTCCAAGGACACGAAGTGTTGCAATTGCCTTGCCGTTCGGGGTAACGGCATTCCATGTCACCTTGATCCATTTCGATGCCGGACCGATGGGCTGAGAGAGCACCTGTCCACTGCCGCTGCTGAAGACATTCGGAATGATGAGCGAATCAATCGCAGTACCGCTCGGCTTATAATCCTCAATGATTGCCGTCCCATCTCCCTTCCTGCTGATCATGAGCCAGCTTTGACCCGGCTGAACCGAGCGGATGGATGCGCTCCCCAATGCCTGGAGGAGTTTATACAATGAATCGGTGACGTTCTGTTTCGCGTCTTCCACGGCGGAGAGCATGACGTAATTCCCGACCGGCGTCTGATTGAGAAAAGCGGTCATACTATCAATCTCCCCCGGGGTCAGGAGATTGTATCCCTTCAGCCGGTAGGCTCCATTCGTCGCATCATATCGTCCGACGAGGTAGCTGTAGGCGTCGGCCCACCACATGCCAGTTGCTTTTACATTTCCGATCTGAAGGATACCATAGTAATCATGATCCATACTGGCCCTGTACCCCAGTGACCGGGCGTAAAGTTCCACGCTGTCCGTTCGCAGCATCGTGACGCCTGTGTCCGCCACGGAAACCAGTGAATTCGGGTTCACCTGAAACTGGCCAGACCTTGACTGTCTCCAGACCACCGTGTCCGCTCCCGGTCCCGGAGAAGCCACAGTGAAGGAAGAAGTAATGGGAACACCCTGCGTCGACGCTCCGGTGCTCTGGCCGCTCCAGTAATAGATTTGGTTGGACTGCAGCGCCGGGGCCTGCCAGGATGCGGCAACCTTGCCCGGGATAATTGTCGGTGAAACTATCTTTGCAGGACTCGAAAAGTCAGGGACGGTGTCGATGGTAAACGTAAAGGAGAGCGGCGTCGTGTCGCTCCCCGCAGGAACCGTTGCCACGAACGTCGGAGTCGAACTCGAGATAACACCCATCGGAGGCGGTTTGACTGCGGAGATCCGGTTCCGGTAAACATAAAACGATTTCTGGACGATGTTATTGTCCTTTCGCAACTCTATAATGCTGTCTTTCGGGTCAATGTTAATGGTGACCGCGTGGAATCCCGGTTTCCCTTGCACATTGAACGACACTTTGAAACTATCCTGCCACACAAAATCCGGAATATAAAATTGAGGAACGGCGTCACTCGTGCCTTTGTACTGGCCTTTCTCGTTAACATAGCTATCCTGGATTGAGACAAGTATCGGGACACCGGCCATCAATCCGCTGTTCCCGATGGCTACGCTCAGCGTGATCGTACTGTCCGCCGTTGCCGGCTGTGTCCGGAGCACGACATCGTCGGAGGTTATGGCAAAATCGGGCCGCAGCGGAACGCCGAAGGGCGAATACGGGTCGCCAATCAAGGGATGGAGATGCTCGGTCTGAATCACGAGGGGAGTTGTCACGCTGTTAATAATCCAGAAATTTAGGCGCGATATGGTTGTTAACAGGCCGAGGTTGCGGGCAGCATTGACCGTCGCGGCAGAGAGGAACTTGTCTTCGAGTGTCCTCCCCACCGAACCATAACCGATGCTCGATGCCGCCCACACCGCGATTGCGCCCCGATTGTCGGCCATCAGGAAATCTTCTGACAGGACGTTTTGGGTCGGGTCGGAAAAAAAGCCCACATTGCAGCTTACGCTCGAGACGAACGGCAGTTGTCCGTTAGTGTTTAGAAGGTCAGATGGTTTGCCGATATCCAGACCCCAGATTCTACCGCCCGAGTGCCCGATGTAGTTCACAAACACCACTCCGTTGTTGATCCGGTCTTGCATGTACTGTTTGTTTTCTCCATCAATGATCGCATCCGTCGACTTGTACACCTTGTACGTCAACCCCCCAAAAGGATACGCCGTGACGTAGCGGTTGACCAGGTCATCAGACCAGTAATTGAACGTGGCTTTCTCGGAGGGATCGTTCCCCGCGGTGAGAAAGAGGTATGACTTGGTCCAATCTCCGGGAGGGGTCGCTTCATAGTTAATGATTTTCGAGACCACCTGGTCCGCTTCGGTCGTATTCTCAACCGGAATCCTCCCAATGAGCATGAAGGGAATGTAATTCTTCACCGAATCAAAACAGACGAGCGCATTATCGCTCGGGGGATTGCCGTACGACGGCACATAATTAATCTTGACGCTTGTCGGCATCAACATTTTATAGTCCCAGCTCGCGTCGCCGAACATCACGACGGTTGACGGCGACGGGTGTTTCCAAAAATAATACGCATTTTTCAGGAACGACCGGATGGCAACCGGGTCGATAAGGCCGTAATTGAACTCATCGTAGATATCCTGAACATCAACTACGCTCGTCCGAAGCTTGTTGGCACTTGCACGGTACTGGGCAAGGCGGTTTGCCTCCGACCGGAATAACGAATGGGTGATGACGATGTAGTCCGCGCCGCGCGTATTCATGCGGAGGTTACTGAACGTCTTACCGACCGCGTACGTTGGTGTGAGTTTGCTGCTTTGCTTAACGACATAATAAGTCTTCTGGACACTCGCGGTGTCGGAAAAGACAAATGCCTGCGAGCCGTACGGAAGGAGGTTGAGAATTCTCCTGCCGCCCGTGAGATCGTAGACGCTCGCGCTATCGCGGGGACTGCCCTTTACGACATACGCAATCGTGTCCTTTCCCGGCGCGGGAACGGTGAATAACACCGAGCCGTTGAGTGTCTTGATCGGACGCGGATAAGTCACCTCAAACCAGTCAAGATAAAACTCGGAAATATTCGAGTCCGCGGGGCTCCACGTCTTTGAGCTGACCTGCACCGTATCCAACCCCGCTCTGAGAATTGAATCCGGAAATGTGCCTATGAAAATGCCCTCATTGTTGTCTGTCCAGTCCAACTCTCCGACGAACCTCTTGTTGACGTAGAGCAGTGCGCTTTGCCGCGAGGGTGATTTGCATGAGCTGCTCTGGCAAATCGTCATGCCGTAAAACCGTGCTTTCAGTTGTACCGGCACGCCCGTCGATCGCTGGAGGGTGTCGAGCGTAAAAGGAAAGTTAAATGTTTGCCCGCTGACGAACGCCTGCCAGTACCAGCCTTCGCCCGGAACATCGTCGGTGTTTTCGATATCATCCTGCGTGACGCCAAAAAAGTAGTTGAGGTCTTTCTCCTGGTGGGAAGTTTCCATGTACCATCTCGTCGTATCGGGTGTCGCTATCGCATTTGCAGGCCCGTCAACATACCGCTGGTGGTTCGCGTCATTCCACGTGAGCCAGTACATGCTCGTATCGGAATATCTATTATAGTACGAGCTCGTGCCGTACCGCCGCCTGGCATAAAACTCCATATACCAGTTCTGCGGCAGGCTATCCTGTGTCTGGACAACCAGCGGAACGGGCTGACCCTGAGAATAAAGAGCCGCGGTAGCATTGTTTAGTCGGGTGAGGTCGATGCCATTATTGAGCAATGTATTGTAACTCAGGCGATAGAGACCATCTGCGCCGACGGGGATTCGATAATACGATCGTCCCGTCTGGAACCATCCCGCCGTCGAATCGACGAGCGTCGAACTCACCGCCTTAACGTACCTTCCACCCCAGGATTGAGCGTCCTGATAATTCAAGATGAGATTCTTGTAAACATCCTCGAAGTACGGGTCGGGGTCTGAATTTGGGGTCCATGACTGCCCGCCTGTTCCCGCATCTTGTTGAAACCGAATCCGCAGCTTCAAGTGGACAAACTTCTTAAGTTGTTTCGTGACGGGATTGTATTGAACGGGGTGCACGACAAGCCTCGCGACACGGAAATTCCGGAGTTGTGTGACGTCGGTAATTTCTACGGTCGTGAACGGGTAAAATTGATTATGCGTTTCGTAAAATTCCCGGTCGACGCGATAGCCCGGAACAGCTTCGCCTTCCGCCGTGAAGGTGTGATAGGGCGCCGGCGCCACGACCTTACCTTCCTCGATGACGAATTTCGACTCGACAATCTCAACCGCAGGCCGCCGCCCCGGCGGGACGGCAAACAGATGACCTTCCACCGGCAAATCCGGCCTTCCAGCTTCCGACGTGGACCCCGAGAGAAGAGCGCTGAGTTGCTGCATGTTCTTCCCATCGACCTTCAGCTCGACTTCGCCGTACGCCTTTGGAATAACTTCGAGGAGGATCTCGTCCGAATTCGATCGTTCAATGAGGACATTATCCTTGGGAGCCGGATTCTTCTCCGTCGATGTGCCCGCCGTTAACAGTGCGAGCGTTATCGAAACAGCGGAGAAAAACCTCAAAATTATTTTGTCTCCACGCAGATTCATCGCGGCGTCAAATCGGTATCACTTTGCGAATGCATCTTTCCATTTTCTATTCTTTGAAGAAGAACTCGAACAACAAATACCGGATTACCAATTATGTATCGTGCAAACAATCTTCGTGGTTCCTGAAGCAATCGGAAAAACCATTCAAGTCCCACGCCCTGCATCCAAACCGGACTTGCCCGTTTCACACTCGCAACAAAATCAAAACACGACCCCGCTGTGAGAATCGCATTAACTCGCAGCCGGTCTTTGTTCGACATGATCCATTCCTCTTGTGCCGGCATTCCAAAACCGACCACCAGCACATGCGGCGACAGTGCATTGATCGATTCAATCACCGAATCAGATTCCGTGCCCTGCTTCTCAAAATAACCATGATGACAACCGAGAAGTTTCAAGTTCGAAAACCGCTCTTTCAATCTGGCGGCCGCTGTTGTAACGGCTTCTTCTGTGCTTCCGAGCAGGTACACGCTTAATTCCTTCTTGTCACAGAAATCTGCCAATTGCCAAATCCATCTCGTCAACGGAATTCTGGCCGGGAGACGCTCTCCCAGGATCCGTGCACCGAATCGTACCCCCTCGCCGTCAGGATACACGACATCGGCCTTATTCAGGAACTCCCGGAACCAGGCGAATTTCCTCGCGAGATTGATGCCGTGTACTGTAAGATACGCAAAAATTCTCTTTTCACCATGACGGACAGCACGTTCGATTTGGACGAGCAGTTCATCGGCAGAGATTCGATGAACACGAACCCCTAAGATATTGACATAGGAATGCATTATGGCCGTCCGATTGGTGCAAGCCCAGCGAGGATTGTCTCAACCGCGCCGAGGACTTCCTCCGCCGCGATCAGGTTGATGCATGGATCATCCGGTCGGACACATTTAATTTGATTGCACGGACTGCATTCGACCCGATGAAAAAGACCGATGTCTTGATGTGTTTGGGGTCCCGTCAGGGATGGTGAAGCAGGGCCAAAAAGTCCCACCGTAGGAACTCCCATTGCGGATGCCAGATGGAGCGGGCCTGAATCATTACCAATGAATAAACCCGCTCGTGCAAGCAGCGCTGTTAACGCTCCCGTATCAGAGGAATCAAAAAAAGGTATAGCACCAATCTGTGGAAACGCTTTCCGATATTCCTGCATTTTGCAGGATTCCTTCTGGGTTCCGATAAACACAACGCATGCTGAATGTCGTTCGACCATTTCTTGCGCCACGACCGCATATTGCGATAGCTGCCATTGCCTGTATTCCCATCCTGCAAACGCGTGAACGACGACGAGCAGTTGAGTCTCCCCGTAGCCAAAGCGAGCGAGAAAGTCGCGCACCTTCGTCCGGGTTTCCGGGGGAATTTCAAAACGAACTGTTCCCGCGAATGGAATTCCGAGTGCACGACAGACCTTCGCCGCCCGATCTCCAATATTCTCCAAGTGGTACTGCTCGCTCACAGCTAATTCCACGCCGATTCCATGGACTTTGGAGTGATTGAGAAACGGCGTCATGGAATCATGAACATCAAAATAACCGACTTTCGCGGAGGAGCGCGTCCCTAACGTAAGAAGGCTGTTGCGTGCAGAAGGGCTCATGCTGCAAACGAGGTCGAAATGCCCGGCTCGCAAAGCACGGCGCGCTTCGAAGAAACCGGATAGTGAATTTGTCCGGTCAAAAGAATATACGCTGTTGACCGCAGGCAACATGTTGAAAAGCTCTTGATATCGTCGATCGACGGCAACGGCAATTTTTGCTTGCGGGAAAGAAGACCGGAATGATTCAATCACCGGGAACATTGTCACCACATCGCCGAGGCGGCTGAATTCTACTAAAAGGATCGAGGTAATTTGAGACGGGTCGAATGGACCGGATGGCCTTTTCTGTTGAAGAAACAACAGCCACCTCGTGAGTATTTTAGCAGCAAGATGATACACAGATAAATGTAGCCAACTCTGCCGCAAGAATCAAGAGACGAAGAACAGGGGGAGATCGATGTCCCCATTCAGTGTCCGTCACCGCCTGCTCTCTAACGTGGAACGCAGGCGGGTGTTAGCGTGAACGAACTCTTTGCGGTCTTTGCGTACACTCTGCAGTCTCTGCGGTTAGGAGCTTTAACGCAAAGGTACGCAAAGAGAAAATTCGCAAAGGTCGCAAAGGGTATATTGCGTGGCAAAACACTTTGCGTGTCCTTTGCGCTCTCTGCGGTTTATTTTTGTCTTGAACTAGTCCCTTTGGGCGTCAGTGCCTGCCCGCTCATCGATGTCCCGAAAAGCGAGAGTTAGACCGCAGCATCAGCTGTCGCCATGAGCCTTTGCAAAAGCTCGTAATGCTGCTCCGCCACAGTCTCCACAGAAAAATTCTTCCTGACCCGCTCAGCTCCTTTCTGAATGAGATCGTTGCGCAGCCGGGTATCGTCATGAAGCCGCTGGAGTCGTTCATGCAATGCATGAGGGTCTCGCTCAGGGAAAATCAGACCCGCATCACCGATGACATTGGGAATCTCACCAGAGCCGGAACCGACTACGGGAACCTCGCACGCCATCGCCTCTATGAGAATACGGCCGAACTGCTCTCTCCAATAGGTTCCCGTGAAGGATGGCAAAACCACCACGTCCATGCAATTGAGGCACTGCGGGATCTCCGAACGAGCGACCGACGGCAGCCACATAATTTTCCCCGATATCCCCAGCAAGGCTGCAAGTTTTTGCCAGTCATGCTTTGCAGGACCGTCTCCCACCAACATCAAAGTAAAATCAAACGAGGCCGCTGCGAGAGCTTTCATAAGGACGTCGATTCCTTTTTCCGGGATGAATCGTCCGAGATATCCCACGACGAAGCCATTCCTCTTCATCTTGATGCGCAGATTTTCTCTCCGGATCTTGTGAAAGAACGACGCATCCACGTATGGCGGAATTACGGTGACGCTGGAAAAGCCTTTTTGCCCGAAGATCTGTTTTGCCGATTCATTGAATGAAATGCAGTGGTCGGCATTCTTTAATACAAATCGCTCAATGTGTGAATTCAGGAAAGCGAACTTATAAGGAAAACCAATGTCCGTATAATCGACGTTGCGCCAGGAGGAGAACACAAACCTGCCGCGCTTTTTCCACCGATGAAGCATCGCCGCCTGAAAGGTCTGGAAATTCTCCGGTTCGGCGTTCATGTAGAGAATGTCGGGTTGAAACTCTTTCAGATGCTTTGCAAGCGATACGTAAATCAACCGATGTGTATGTCCCGGGAAGAGAACATGGCTCGCGTACATCTCATAATTTGCCGGAGCCCCGGTTCTTTCCAATTCGAGCATGCGATAGTTATCGAACCACCGTGAGGGGACAAGAAGGCGGAGTTTAACATTCTGGTAACGACTCAAGCGATCATACACCGACCGGTGGGAAGGGTCAACCGCGTTGTGATCGACGATTAGAATCTTCATCGTGACATCAGTGATTCGTAAAGGTCGAGCACTTTCTTCCCCGCGGACTCGGCCGAAAATCTCTTCACCCGCTCCAAACCACGCTTTGAAAGCTCTCCTCTCAATATTTCCTTCCCTATGAGCTCGCCGATGGCATGTGCCAGTTCGTCTACATTCTCCGGGTCGACCAGCATTGCCGCTCCCTCCGCTATTTCCTTCAGGGATGAAGAACGTGTCGTCAGCACGGGCAGGCCCGATGCCATCGCTTCCAGGACCGGAAGTCCATAGCCCTCATACATCGAAGGATAGACGAGAAACTGTGCGAGTCGATAGAGTGACGCAATGTCCTCGTCGGCGACATATTCGAGGTAGTGGATCTTATCGCGAACGGGGGAGCTGCCGAGCGCATCAAAAATCCCCCTGCTCAACCATCCACGTTTCCCCACGAGCACAAGATGAAGCTTCATACTCTTTTCGCGATGCGCCAGCTCAAACGCTTTCATCAGGCAAACGATGTTTTTCCGCGGCTCCAGCGTCCCCACAAAAAGGGCAAACGGAAATTCCAACCCGAACTTCGACACAGCTGTCTCATCATGCTTCGGGTCCGTCTGGACGTGAAATATCTCGCTTATCGAAAGATGAATGACATGCACTTTGTCTTCGGGCACCCTGAAAAATTCAAGCAGGTCGACTTTGGTATGCTGCGACGGGACAACGATGGCGCTGGCGTTGCGCAGGGAGCGGGCTATGGAGTTGTCCCACCTCAAGATATTGTCCTCGAAGAACTCCGGGAACCTCTTGTATGACAGGTCGTACAGCGTGGCGATGGACTTTCTCTTCCCCACCGGAGGCAAGAGTGGCTCCATGCTATGAAAAATATCAAATTCTTTGACAAACCATTTGATGGGAGGAGTTCTCAGCCGGTTCCAGTAAAATCTTTTGATGGGTCCGGGGATTTTCGCCAACGACATCCTCACATTCTTGCTGCGGAGCTTGAGAAGTTCCTCCCGGTCGAGTGAATGTGACCATCCGTACAGCGTGTATCGATTCTCGTTATCAAGCGCCAGGAGCGACTTGAGGAGCTCGAGTGCGGCCCGGCCATAGCCGGCACGACGCCTTTGTACATAGCTTACATCGAAGACTATTCTCACGGAGTGTACCAACCTCCGTATGCCACAAAGGACTTTGTCAAGCCAAGAACTTTCTCCCGATAGAGTGTCGATTGGGGGAAGAGTTTCTTCATTTCCGATGCCGAAGGCAACCTCACTGATCGGACAAGCACCCCGGCGGCTTCGCGGTCGGGCGTTCGGTCAACCCAGCCGAGGGAAAAATGGCGCACGAGAAAGACCCTTACGCGAACAGGCAGGAACTGGAAATAGGGGAACAGGAAATGCGGCTCAATGGGAAAATGCTTGTTCGGCGTCTGCACAAAATACCGTTTTCCAACCCGCATGATTTCCCCCGCCATTTTGAGTTGCCGGTCGAAGTCGCCCACGTGCTCGATCACAGAGTTTGAAAACACGACATCGAACTCCTGCTCACGGAATTGCCGCATGTCCCTTGCGTCACCGGCAACGCTGGTGAAGTTGGCGCGTGAGACGCGGACACTGCTGAGATTCAACAGCACCACCTCAACATCAGTTTCGTCGATGAAACCCATTTGCTCCCAAAACAACTCTGTTCCTCCGACATCAAGAATCCGGCAGGGTCTTGCGACCGTTCCAAGCATTGACCTGAACCACGCAAACCGTTCTCGCCGGAATCTGTTAGCAAGCGAGTTATTCTTCTGGTCGTCGGCAAACCGTCTCAGATATTTCATGTCTTCATTTCTCGCAAACCTGGAGATCTATGGTCGTTCCATGACGGTCCATAGCTCACGCGCACACATTGCCCTGTAGCCTTCCTTTTCGAGGACCTCAATTACCTTTTTTGCGCTTTCACTGTTTCCAGCCACTGCCAACGCATGAAAGAACTTAAGGTTTTGTATGTTCCCAAAAACACTAGACTCGAATTCCTGAATGTTGTCTCCGTTGAAGGGAGGTTGATATGCACTATAGGCGTCCTTCAGTCGCAGCAATCCTGTCTGAAAAATCCATGCTACCCTGTCATATTGAAGATACGCGTAGTAAGGCGTAAGTATTAACGGATTGATTGAAGCCGAGCCCTGATCCCACACTGAAGTGCCAGCCGGCCAGTCCAGGCCAATAACGTAGAAATTTTCCTTCGATTGGATAACCGGGATAATATCTTCGTAGAATGCTCCCACCTGTCTGTTCACTTTGCTGAAATAATGTGCGTTGTACAACACCACCACTGCGGTAGTGATCAACATGGTCTTCACCCATCTAGGAGAAAGGGGAACGCTGGAAGTCAAACAGACGAAGAAAAACAGGAATGGCAAAGCAAGCCGGCCACCAGGCGACACTACATTCAGGAATGAATAAGGCAAAAAAAGCATCATAAGGCCGCAAATTGCCATCGGGGCAACAAAGCGCTTATCCCAGGACATTCTCGACCGACAATCGGCGACCAACCTGAGAGCCAGGAGGAATAGAATTCCCAACCATAGCGCATTAAGAACAGTAATTGGGACGGGGGAACTAATCCCATATGATTTTATGAAAAGCAACATTGGTTTTAGGACATTTCGCCCCAACGCTACTATCCCCCATTGCCATTCAGAGGGTGCCCCAGGCAGACAGCGGATATACCAGACCGCAAGAACAGACGAAGGCACGCATGCTGCCAAAACCTTTGCTAGATTCTTCATGGGCTCCTTCGTGGAAACCAAAGCAAGGGTTATAAATAGTATAATAGAAAGTCCAAAGGGAATGGCGTGCAGAAAATACAGCACAAGAAAAGAACATGACAAGAAAAGCCAATGCTTGAGTGAAAACCTCTCAAACCTCGGTACAAGAAGTCCGGTCAGCAGTAAGAGTACGCTCAGCCCGAGAACATATCCTTGGCCGCCGAACATGAAAAGATTGTACGAAAAGGGAAATCCGAGGAAGGCAGCGCCAGTCTGCCTCCCGCTGACCAGAGAACGCACAGCATAGAACCAACTCCATGGAAATCCGATTAGACACAAACTGAGAAACACCTTGCCTGCGGCTTCGAATGACACAAAACGGCTGAAGAACCAGGTGAGCGCTGTTAGCCCAAGATTGGGAACAGGAAGCTTGATGATATCATAGTATGTACTGTACGGAAAGAACCCATTCGAGAACCCCGATAGAATTTTCGTTTCAAAAATCCATATTGGAAAGTCATGCAATGGTAAAAACCGAAATTCCCATATCATCGCGACATTGATCATGGAAAGCACAATCGCAATAGGAATCGAGAAATCTCTTGATCTGAGCTTCATAATGGCCTGCGGCCTTCTCACGACATTCGATGAGCCTTCTGTACTATAACTGGAAATCGCATCACAAACCATCGGAGCAGTGGGAGTTTCCGCAGCACCGGTAAAAAGGGACGGAGAATCTTCCGGACGGCGCGTATCAAGGTATCGTTTTTCACGTGCCTCAGCATCTCAGAGAAATCTGAAACATGAACAACCACAAGCCCTTTTTGCCTGAAGAATTTCACGGTCTCCTGACAGAGAACGCAATGCGCAGCATCAGTATCGAGTGACATGTACCTCTCGGGCTCGGCGAACGCTGCGATATCGGTCGTCACGAAGGGGTTGTAGCGAAATGGCAGGAATTCATTTCTTAACATTTTGAAAAAGATCTTCCAGCGGATTTTTTCAGCATACCATTTTGATTTGTGAACAAACTGCGGAAAATCCTTCCGAAAAATGTTATCCCAACTCGGACCCCAGATAGCAATTTGACCACCGGGACGCACAATCCTAATCATCTCCTCGAGAATTCCCTGCGGATTTACAAAATGTTCCAAAGACCAACTGCACAGCACCGCGTGGACAGCATCATTGCGAATTGGCAATCGAGTAACGTCTGCTTGAATTGCCGACCCTCTTTTCTTTTCCCGCACCATTGTGAGACCATGCAGCGAAAGGTCAACACAGAAATACTCAGAAGGACGTATACCAAGGAGTTGAGCGTTATATCCCGTTCCTCCTGCGATGTCCAAAACGACTCCATCAGTCCGGATATGCCGTAAGAGCAATTCGGGTCCCACCATCAGGTCTTCATGAGACTTTTCCGCCAACTGATGGTAACCTGTGATACTCCTATAGTAGTCGACTGCACTCTGCCGATCGGCACTATCGGTCATGCTATCTCCTCATACACACGAATTACACGCTCCCCTATCCGGTCCCAATCAAGTGATTGCACTTTCTTGCGGGCCTGTATTCCAATATTCTTTCGCAGAATATCATTCCGAAGAATGCTTTCTATCTTCTCTGCCACTTCCTTCGCACTCATCGGATCTGTAAGCAGAATTCCGTCTTTCCCATCGTCAATAATATCTTCCGCAGCCCCGGCATTCTTCGACACCACAACCGGCAAACCGCTCGCCATCGCTTCAACGATCACAAGACCGAAAGCTTCGTGGACAGTGGGAAGCACGAAGAGGTCGGAGGCAGCATAGAACTTCTTCACGTCCGCTTGAGAACCCGCAAAGATGACCTGCTGTTCTACTTTCAGTGATACAGCAAGCCGGCGAAATTGTTCGGCTCGATCTCCGCCACACACAAGCAGCTTAATTCTGTTGTCATTCAAAATCGGAAGACTGCGAACAATCGTTTCCAAACCCTTTCGAGCGAATTCGTGACCGATAAACAAGAGAACGATGTCCTCTCTCTTGATGCCGTACACTTGTCGAATTTCGTCACGAAACCGTTCACGATTCCCGGGATGAAATTCTTTCACATCAACCCCGTTTGGGATAACGACAATATCGTGTTCGGGTACCCCGTAATACTTCATCAATTCTCGTTTCACAAGACTCGAGCACGCAACAACCTTCTTGTACTTCCGTTTGCCAAAATTTTGCCGCTCAAGATAAAGTCTCAAGCGATCGGCGACGCCAAAGTTCACAGTTGATCCGACACTATCCTTCATGAACGCGGCCGCAATATCCATCCCGGCACGATGGCAGCTTTGTGCCGTAATCACATCACATCCGATAACCGTGCCGTAGGAATGCGTCACATCGTAATGACCGCGATGCAAGCTCAGTTTGCCAGCTACGGCGAAGGAAATGAGCTTGGAGGGAAAAAACACATCCAGCGTTGGAACTTTGTGAAAATGGACTTTTGACGTTGATTCATCCGACCAGCGAGCACAGTGATAGTGAACTTCATTCCCCTGCTGAGCTGCTCGGTCGGCGAGTTCAGCTGAAATCCTCTCGATACCTTTCCGACGGCTATACTCTAGATATGCGATACCAATTTTCATCGTCCGATTCCAGACGAATCTACAAGAAGGTCGTTGTGTTTTTTGACCAGTACCATGCTAAAACCCCATACGAATATACAAAAGAGCCCAATCAGCATCAATCGACCGAGACCCGGATCGGGAAACAATATTTTCATGAAGATCACCGGGACGCCACCGATCAGCAGCGACCGAAGCCAGTTTCCAGCCAGCAGCGGCACT
This sequence comes from Bacteroidota bacterium, assembly GCA_049515655.1. Classification (GTDB taxonomy): domain Bacteria; phylum Bacteroidota; class Ignavibacteria; order UBA10030; family SZUA-254; genus JBEKTW01. The sequence goes on along the minus strand of JBEKTW010000011.1, from coordinate 211,404 downwards.
CCCAACCGCCGTTTCAGCAACAACCACATCGACCCATCGATAACCAGCGTCGTTATACTCGTCGCCAGCACAGCTCCCATCACTTGCAGAACCGGTATGAAGACAATATTCAGCACAATGTTGATGATACCGCCAGCAATTCCAATGGCAACCGCTCGACGTTCTGCATGGAGCGACAAAAGCGCATCAAAACTTTCACCTCCACCAAACAAACGTGCAACGACACGGGAGATGACAAACACCTGAACCATCAAAGCACTTTGAGAGTATTCGCCGGAGTACAACACTGAAATAATATTTCCGGCAAACACCGCAAGAAAACAATAAAGAGGGATTGTTAATTGAGTAAGAAATGAAGAAAGCCTCACCCAAAACGGTTTGACTTGCGAAGGGTCTTCATTGGACAGTCGTGAAAACATTGAGATAGATATTCCACCAAGTCCGGCAGCAATTATGAAACCCGGCAAGAAGGATAAGGTGGAAGCCACATCGTATAAACCGATCAACCCTTTTTTCACAGAGAAGAACGAAAGCATAGCAATATCCCCTTGCTTGCCATACACGTACGCGATGAAGGCGTTCACCCATAACCAGCCGCTAAACGAAACAATCGGTTTCATGGAAACCTTTTCGGCCGGCACGAAAAGGTGAGCCCTTCCGGCAATCAAGTAGGCGACGGCTGAAGCAAGCGCACCGAGGAGTACAATCATGAGAAGCGGCGCTATCCCAGAGTCGCCCGAGACAACCAGCTCGACGGCCACGATCTGGAAGAGCAGTGTACTTGAATTGATGATGAGAATTGCCTTCGATTGCAGTCTGGACACCCAGATTGCAGCGAATGTCGATGAGACCGCCCGAAAGAATCCGAGCGCAATGATGAACGCAAGGTAGATATCCGCAGATGAATGCAAATCAAACCATCGCTGAACAACGCTCCAGCCAAACGCTAATGCAGCACACAGCAAAACCAATAAAGCGATCTTGGCAGAAATCAATCGGCGAACGACGTAAGCAGTCTTGCCGTTCGATTCAGAGAATTGCGGCAGGAATCTGTTGAGCGCGAGGTCGAGCGTAACCGAAGAAAACGTCAGCAGCAACTGCGAGATGGAAACGAGCGTGGCGTAGGTGCCGTTGGCGGCAGGGCCGAGGGCACGCGCAACGACCACCGAAAGGATATACAGCAGCAGGTATTCGGCTATTTTGGCTGCATGGTTCCACGCAAACCCTGTGAGGAAATCCCGGCGCAAACCGCTTGCTGAGGAAAATTTTTGCCAGATCTTAGAATGCACCTGTTATGATAAAGGAATTTAGAGTGAGGTGCAAGTCGACCCGTTGAGTTGCAATTGCGAGGTTTTCTATGTAAGATGACAAGGTTACCCGGAAATCATTTGGAGATCGAAAGCACATGGGCGTCCAATCATTCTCGTTCCACCTCAGGTCCTCAGGTTTCACCGATGTCCAGAACGTCACCCAAGAAGTACAAACCCTTCTCGAAGATTCAGAATTATCCGACGGAATTGTCACCATTTTTGTTCCCGGTTCAACGGCAGGAATCACGACAATAGAATTCGAGAGCGGTGCGGTCGAAGACCTCAGGAAGGCCGTTGAGCGGATGGCCCCTCAGGGAATTCACTACGACCATGATGCACACTGGGGCGACGGGAACGGATTCGCGCACGTCCGCGCTGCTCTCTTAGGTCCTTCCCTGTCAATCCCCGTCGTGAAGAAAAAACTTCAGCTCGGCACCTGGCAGCAAATCGTTCTCGTAGATTTCGATAATCGGCCGCGCCAACGCGAAGTGATCGTTCAGTTCGTCGGTAAATGAAAGACGCGAATATCTAATTCTGCTTTGTCGCGACTTTATGAACCTGTCGCTTCCTCACCGTTTTGCGGCGGAAGTTATCCGACAACACGCTGATGTTTCCGTCGACTTCCAGGACTGCCAGATTCACTTCCGCGATTCCTGCAACTCCGTGCTCCCGCACGGCTGCATCCACCTCCTCCTGCGTGAGCTTGGCTTCTTCAAGATTCTTCTGCAGGACGTTTCCATTATACACGAGAACGAGCGGATGGCCCTGGATTGTTTCGCTTAGTTTCTTCGACCGGAAGAGCAAAGTCTTGAGGACATAATTCACACCGAAGAGTGAAGCCGCCGCGACCAATCCGCCAAGCAGCGATGTATTATCGCCGACCATTGCATTCTGCACCGAGTTGCTGATGAGAAGTATGAGCACCAAATCGACAATTGAAAGTTGCGCTAGCTCTCTCTTCCCGAACAAGCGGATGGCAAGAACGACAAAAAGGTATACGGCTACCGAACGCCCAACAATATTGAGGATTGTCTCAACCATAGAACGGATACTGATAATACGAACATTGACTCGAAAAGTCAACGAAGACCACGATCGGGATGATCATGAGGTTCAGGTGCGGCATCAGCGGTCACAAATTGATTTTTCGCTCTTTTCTTTGTAAGATGTGGCGTCTCTGATTGATTGGCAACGTACAGTCTGATGAAATCCTTCAAATCGGCTCGTCTTGGAATCTGGATCGCACTTCTCGTCGAAGTTCTGCTTCTCACTTTTTTCACGTCGACGTTTGGCGGTGAGCATGTGTTTGAATCCACCTTCCTCAATTGGTCCAACATTTCACAGGTCATCCGGGCGGTGTCGTTCATCGCAATTATGACCGTCGGCCAAGCCGTCGTTATCATCACAGCGGGAATCGACCTTGGCGTCGGGTCCGTGCTGGGGCTGTGCGGCGTTGTAGCGGCTGTATTGCTGAACGACAGCTTCGACGTCACCTCCGCCGTTCTTGTTGCATTGCTCGTCGGGATTGCAAGCGGCCTTGTCAGCGGGCTTCTTATCACAAGGGCAAAACTTCCGCCGTTCATCGCAACGCTCGCGATGATGAGTATCGCACGAGGGCTGGCCTTTGCTATCACGGGCGGTGAGACGATTCGCAACCTTCCCGCACGATTTCTTGAGCTCGGACAAGGAGAAATTCTGAGTATCCCGATTCCTATTTATGTGATGGCTGCGTTCGCCCTCATCATCGGTTACGCGCTGAAATCGACAAAATGGGGACGCTATGCGTACGCCATCGGCGGAAACGAGGAGGCAGCTGTTTACAGCGGCGTGAATGTTCAATTAGTGAAGATTTTAGTATATTCTCTCTGCGGTTTTTCGGCTGCACTCGCCGGAGTTTTGTTCACGTCTCGTTTTGGCGTCGGGCAGTCGACGGCCGGACTTGGCTATGAGCTCGATGTTATTGCCGCGGCAGTCATCGGGGGCGTCAGTCTCTCGGGCGGGCGCGGGACGATTCTCGGCGCCGTCATCGGTTCGGTGCTGATGGGCATCTTGCGCAACGGTCTTGTGCTCCTGAACGTCTCAGCATACTGGCAGCAAGTCGCGATTGGCTTAGTAATAATATTGGCTGTGGTGCTGGATCGAAAAGCACGAACGTGACCCTCGTACACAAGTTCGAAATTTGAATGTCTGCCGGTTGGGGCAACAACAGGAATCGTACACCGTCATGCTGACATTCTTCTGGTCAGCATCTAAACCGAGCAGGCAAAGTCCAGATCCCGACCAGAAACATGTCGGGATGACGGATGGGTGTGACGGGATCAATATGGTCCTCGAGTTTTATGGTTCAGATTTAGGATATCGGACATGGTTTTTCGTAATGTTAGCCAACTAATAGAGATCATCCTATGAAACGACTCATCGTTTTCCTTTGCCTCATTGCCCTTGTCTCCGGCTGTGCAAGGAAGCAGGAACAAAAGAAGCTCGTCTTTGCATTCGTGCCGAAGCTGCTCGACAACCCGGTCTTTCAGGTCGCCTGGCAAGGCGCACAACAGGCAGCGCGAGATCTTGACAGCGGGACTATCGATGTTGAACGCTTCGCTCCGGTGAAGTCGGATGCTGCCGAGCAAGCCCAGATTATCGAGAGTCTTATCGAGCGCAAGGTGGACGGCATTGCCATGTCGGTGAATGATGCCGACGCACTCAAAGAAACCATCGATAAAGCGGTCGACGCGGGCATCCCCGTTGTGACATTCGATTCCGACGCACCGAAGAGCAAACGAATTTCTTTCTACGGCACGAACAATTACGGAAGTGGAAAGATTATGGGTGCGAATCTTGTCAAGTACATGGGCAAGCAAGGGAACATCGCATTGGTGATGGGAACGCCGGGTGCACCCAACCTCGAAGAACGCAAGAACGGCTTGCTAGAATTTCTCAAAGATTATCCCGGTATCAAAGTAGTCGCAACAGAATACTGCTACGACGACGTCAACAAGGGTGTCAGTGTGATGGAAGCAGTGATGCAAGCGCACAGGGAGTTGAACGGCTGGGTCTTGATCGGCGGCTGGCCAACGTGGACACCGCCTCCCGGTGCGTTCGCTTCAAAAAAGCCCGGCAGCCTCATTGTGATTTCATTTGATACGCTGCCCGAGCAGCTTGATTACGTTCGTCAGGGATATATTCATGTATTAATCGGTCAGAAGCTATGGGCGTGGGGATATGAGAGCATCAAAATGTTGAAAGAAATCAAGGAAGGACAAAAATTGCCCGGCGTCATCGACTCAGGCGTCGATATTGTAACGAAAGAGAATGTCGAAGAGTATGCGATGAAGTGGAAGACGGGGAAATTCTGAAAAGCAGAAGTCAGAATGAACCAAATTGAGATCGAACATGGAGACGCCGAACAAAGAAGTCTGCATCGAATCTTCGACACAAAGACGTATGACGATTGTGAGATTCGCTGGCCTAACATGCTAATTATTAAAGATGAAGAAGTCTTTGAAAACATCGAAGACGTATTGAACAGGATTTCAACCCTCTCCCTCGGTCCCTCTCCCAAGCCTGTCCTGAGCGAAGTCGAAGGATGGGAGAGGGATGTCACGAAGTGACAGGGAGAGGGTTCCATGGCATCCATGAGGTGCAAATAAATCCAATGTCATCACTCCTTGAACTACGAAATATCCGTAAGCAGTACCCCGGCGTCCTCGCACTCGACGATGTCAGCTTCGAGCTGCAGCCGGGCGAAGTGCATTGCCTCGTCGGTGAGAACGGCGCGGGAAAATCAACACTCATGAAAATTCTCTCGGGCGCGATCTCAAGAGATTCAGGGGAAATTCTGGTTGACGACAAACACGCCGACATTCGATCCCCGGCGGACGCACAACGCCTCGGGATTGGAATCATCTACCAGGACTTTAAGCTCGTGCCCGACCTGTCCGTTGCTGAGAATATCCTGCTCGGGAATGAACCCAGGCGCGGCAAGACGCCATTTATCGATTACGACCAAATGCACGGCGCGGCGCGCGAAGCTGTCGCGCTTCTCGGTGAGAACATTGATACTCATGCGTTGATTGCTTCGCTCAGTATTGCGCAACGGCAAATCGTCGAAATAGCGAAAGCGCTTTCAAGAAAAATCCGCATACTGGCCATGGACGAGCCGTCCGCCCCACTCACGGAGAACGAACTCACGACTCTCTTCGCCATCATCCGGCGGTTGAAATCGGAAGGCGTGGGCATTATCTACATCTCCCACCGTCTGGAAGAAATCTTCGAGATCGGCGACCGGGTGACCGTCCTCCGCGACGGTAACATGGTTACGACCTGCCCTATCAAGAACGCGGATCGACGGAGCTTGATCCGGTGGATGGTCGGCCGAGAACTGGAAAATGAATTTCCAAAGATACATCTGGAGCGCGGCAGCGAAATACTCAGATTGGAAAATATCAGCGGCGGGGTGGTTAAAGATGTCGCACTCACGTTGTACAAAGGAGAGATTCTCGGACTGGCCGGACTGGTCGGAGCCGGTCGAACCGAGCTCGCACATGTCATTTTCGGGGCCAACGCGAAAGATTCAGGGAGGATATTCCTTGAAGGCAAAGAGATCAATCCCCGCTCACCGCGGGAAGCCATCGACGCGGGTATCGGATTGCTCACCGAAGACCGCAATAAATTCGGCCTGGTAATGCAAATGAACGTCCGGGAGAATATCTCTCTCGCGAACCTGCTTGAGCTGCTTAGAGGTCCGTTTATCAACAAGCGGGAGGAGACTCGAGCGGCCCAGAAATACGTCGGCAGCCTGCGCATCAAGACCCCGAGTGTTGAACAGGAAGTCGAAAACCTCAGCGGCGGAAACAGGCAGAAGGTTGTGCTTGCGCGATGGCTGTACACGAAATCGAAGGTCCTGATTTTCGATGAGCCGACAGTCGGCATCGATGTCGGCGTCAAACTCGAGATCTACAATCTTATCAACCAGCTTGCGCAGGACGGCGTCGGCGTCATCGTGATTTCATCCGACCTTCCCGAGCTCCTGGGCCTGTGCGACCGCATCGCCGTCATGTACGAAGGAAGGATCACAGGGATTGTTTCGCGGCAGGATGCGACGCAGGAGAAAATCATGACCCTTGCAACGGGCGGCAAAGAGGAGGTCCTCATTGGCCGCTGAAACCCGACGACACATGGAACCGGGAACCAGAGGCGACATCAGGTTTATTTTTCGGCTGCACAGCATCTCAGGATGCCCACGACCATCACTCTTCATCTTTCTTCTTCTTAACCATCATCGCGGAGAACACCATGAATAAGAATCTGTTGTTTGCTACGGTCGTGTCTGCTCTTGGCGGATTTCTGTTCGGTTTTGACACTGCCGTCATCTCAGGCACGACCGAGTTTATCAAACCGTTTTTTGGTCTTACGGACGCGACATTGGGATTTACCGTGTCGATCGCCTTGATCGGAACTGTGATCGGCTCGATCGCAGTCGGCAAACCGGGAGATGTTTACGGGCGACGGGCGATGCTGTTCTTCTGCGGCCTTCTCTATTCCATTTCAGCCATCGGTTGCGGATTGGCTGGAAGCTGGTACATGCTGCTCTTCTCCCGCTTCATCGGCGGCGTGGGCATCGGGGCCGCGTCAGTGATGGCCCCCATGTACATTGCCGAGATTTCACCGGGCCGCCTGAGAGGGAGATTGGTCGCTGTTACACAGTTTAATATCGTCGCCGGCATCCTCGTCGCCTTCTTTTCCAATTATATGCTGGTCCATACCGGAGACGACAACTGGCGCTGGATGTTCGGCGTGATGGCGATCCCCTCAGGACTCTTTTTCCTCCTGCTTTTTTTTGTGCCCGAAAGTCCGCGTTGGCTCGTGAAGAAGAATCGAGTCGACCAAGCTCGTTCGGTCCTGCAAAAAGTGGGCGCGCCCAATGTGGAATCCGAGCTCGCGGACATCATCGATTCTCTCAAGGAGGAAGTCGGACAGGGCGTCACGAAGCTCTTCCAGAAAAAATATCGGTTTGCAATTCTCTGTGCGGTGCTCCTGGCAGTCTTCAACCAGTTGTCCGGGATTAACGTCATCATGTACTACGCGCCGATGATTTTCATGAAGACCGGCCTTGCCACCGACGTCGCCATGTTAAATACTGTCGCCGTGGGGGTAACGAATTTGCTGCTGACCGTCGTGGCGATGTTTTTTATTGACAGGTTCGGGCGCAAGACCCTGCTTCTCATAGGAGCCGTCGGCATGTGCCTGTCGCTGGCGGGTGCCGCCTGGAATTTCTACAGCAACGCCTCGGGTGGGGTTGGAATCCTGGTGTGCATCATAGGCTTTATCGCTTCCTTCGCCTTCTCACAGGGAGCGGTTATCTGGGTGTTCCTGTCGGAGATCTTCCCCAACAAGGTGAGGGCAAAGGGGCAAGCCCTGGGCTCGTTTACCCACTGGATCATGAACGCGATCATTGCCTGGACATTTCCGACTGTCCTGACACAACTCGGCGGCGGAAATGCATTCATGTTCTTCGCCGTGATGATGATTCCCTTCTTCTTCTTCGTGTGGAAAATGATGCCGGAGACCAAAGGGAAATCGCTCGAGGAGTTGGAAAAAATTATTGTAGCACGATGATGCTAACTCAACGGCTCTCTGCCGGAACGACGCCGTATCCATTTTTGCTAACAGAGAGTTTTCCGACAATCGATTGGAGTGAGTCATGAAAACAAAAACATTCCCGATCTTTCTTGTGTTCCTCTGCATGGGATTTGGAGATGTCGTGGGTCCGCTCGTCGGGCTCGCTAAAGACACGTTTAACCTGTCTTATACGATGGCCCAGCTTGTCCCGTTCGTCGGATTCATCATGTTTGGCGTGCTCTCCGTTCCCATGGGAATCTACCAGGACAGGAAGGGAAAAAAGTTCATTCTCGTGCTCGGCCTCATTGTTGCACTGGTCGGATTACTCCTTCCCATGTTGAATGGCATGTACGGAGCAAAAGTTCAATTCAGTCCGGGAGAATACTTCAGTTTCTATGTGCTTCTCCTGTCGATCCTTCTCCTATGTGCCGGGGCGACGATACTGCAGGTGGTCGGTAATCCCATCATGCGAGATGTTTCACCGGAAGGCGCGTACTCCAGGAATCTTTCACTGGCTCAATCGATCAAAGCCGTGGGCTCATCTCTTGGATTCCTGCTTCCACCATTTGTGGCGCTTGCTCTTGGGCTGGAATGGAGCATATTGTTTCCCATTTATTCCGTCTTGATCGTATTGACCCTGTTTCTGGTGGGTTCCCTTCAGATATCGGAGCAGCGAGATCCAAACGCACAATCTGCTTCCATACGCTCCTGTGTATCGTTATTGAAGAACGGCTACGTCTTCCTAATGGTGATGGCGATTTTTCTTTATGTCGGCGCTGAAGTATCCATGAGCTCCGGTGTGCCGATACTCATGAAAGAGAACTTCAAAATTGAAAGTCTGGGGCTGTGGGTAAGCTGGGCGCTGTTCTTTCTCCCCATTTTGCTGGGACGTTTTGCGGGCTCGGTCATTTTGGGCCGGATGTCCGCGAGGAAGTTTTTTGTGATAACGGTGTTCGTCGCACTCGTCGGCATGCTGGCGATCTTCACTTCGGATCCGATTATGACTTACGCGGGAATTGTTCTTGTCGGTTTAGGATTTGCGAATATTTTCCCTCTCGTTTTTTCCATTACGATCGACCACATGCCGGGACGCTCGAATGAGCTTTCCGGCCTCATGGTGACTGCGATAGCCGGTGGCGCAATCGTCCCTCTCATTATGGGAAAAGTCGCAGACACAACCGCGAGTGTTTTAGCGGGCTTCGCGGTGCCCCTCCTTTGTCTCTTGTACATAACAATCACTTCATTTGTCTCCATCCGAAAACAATCTGTCAGCCCGGTACCGGCGAAGAAGGAAGCGTAGAATGAAAAACAGCGAGGACAATCGGATAGTCTTGACACTCGATGCGGGCGGAACGAACTTTGTCTTTACCGCCATTCAAGGGAACACACAACTTCTTGATGAAATTATCTTACCCCCGCACGCAGACAACCTGGGCAAATGTCTTTCCACCATCGTCGACGGATTTACCAGGGTGAAAGAGAAATTGCCGGATGCGCCCGTTGCAATCAGTTTTGCATTCCCCGGACCCGCGGATTATCCTCACGGCATCATCGCAGACCTGCCGAACCTGCCCGCCTTCAGGGGCGGGGTCGCTCTGGGTCCGCTACTGCAGGATAAATTTGGGCTGCCGGTTTTTATTAATAATGATGGAGACCTCTACGCCTTTGGTGAAGCGATCGCAGGGTACCTGCCGTACATCAACGCCATGCTTGAGAATGCCGGTAGCCCAAAACGATATAAGAACCTTCTGGGATTGACACTTGGGACTGGATTTGGAGCAGGAATTGCTTACGATGGGAATTTATTCCTTGGCGATAATTCCATTGGAGCCGAGATATGGCTCCTGAGAAACAAATTGAATCCCACGACAAATGTTGAAGAACATGCGAGTATTCGAGGGCTGAGAGGGCTCTATGCGAGAGAAGCAAGGATAAGCTTCAATGATGCTCCATCACCAAAAGAGATTTATGAAATCGTCGCCGGGAAGAAAAAGGGCGATAAGGCAGCGGCCGTGAAAGCATTTCGGGAGATGGCCGAAGCTATCGGCGATGCAATTGCAAATGCAATTACCCTGATCGACGGAATCGTTGTCATCGGAGGAGGACTCTCCGGTGCTGCAGAAGTATTCCTGCCGCATGTCGTCCAGGAAATGAACGGCTCGTTCACGAAACCCGACGGAACGCATTTCCGCAGACTGATTGCTAACGTGTATAACCTCGAAGAACCGCTTCAGTTAGAGAAATTTGTTCGCGGGTCCACAAGAGAAATATCTGTGTACGGGACTGACCGAAGAATACAGTATGATTCTGAAATGCGGATCGGGGTGGGCATATCCCGAATAGGAACAAGTAAGGCTATTTCTCTGGGCGCATACGCATTCGCACTGAATTCGCTAGACTCGCAGAGATCGCGCGGGTAACCGGTCTCCAGGACAGGAAGCTTCAGTATCTCTGCAAGAGCGTTACGGTTTCATATTGCCACATGCAAGAATCAAATTAGGGGTTGATGAGCAAGACAAGTACCTTCATGCCAAGGGAAGGTGAACACAGGCCAATTGTTTATGTCGTGACAGCAATCGCTTGCGGAATCGCATTGCTGCATTTGTACGCCGCTTTCTTCCCTTCCGGAATGTGGGGGGTTCATCATCTGAGTTTCTTTCCTATTCCTTTGGGAATCGGTGTGGCATCGCTCATGCTGCTGATGGCGTTCCCTTCCGTTCAGGACTCAATTCTCAGCATATTGAATAAGATTGTGGGTCGTTTCAATAAGCTTTCACATGGACATCGCAGAATGGCTCTCGCCGGGATTGTTCTTGCAATGACGGTGTTGTTTTGGCTTGGACGAGAGAGCACATTCTTTCTGGGGGATGGCAACCTGATATTAAGGAATCTCCCCGGAGTCAGCAGCAGCGAGCGAATTCCAAAGGCCTTTGTGAACGAGCCCTTCGCCGGTTTCATAATTTGGAAAGCGTACAAGCTGCTGACGTGGCTCAACCTAAACCCTGCTGGTGAGCTTGCGGTTCGATTTGTCAGCATCGTTTTCGGCTGCAGTTGTCTCGTTCTTATTTTCTCAGTGTCTCGCCGCATAGCACTCATCCCCCTTGACCGGCTGTTGGTTTACGGTCTTGTATTGGTTTCGGGCGGGACTCAATTGCTCTTCGGTTATGTTGAGAATTACGCTCCAACCTACTTTTGCATTTTACTTTTTCTGCTGCTTTCCATTGAATACCTTCGTGGGGGAGTGCATTTGGCCGTCCCATGTGTGATCTTCGGGGTTCTATTCTCTTTGCACTTCGGGATGCTGGCGTTCTTTCCATCTGTTCTGTTTCTCGTCTACAGGGAGGCCACACGAAAGAAGACCGCAAACATCGCGATATCCTTCATCGCCATGACTTTGACGGTCGTCCTCCTCCTGTGGCTGTGCGGCTACTCGGTCCGAACATTTCTTAAGGTGTTGCAGGCGAGTAACGCGCACCTCGTTCCCATCTCAGCAGGTGCACAGGACGCGCAATCTTACGCCCTTTTCAGTTTCACTCATTTCCTGGACGTTGCAAATCTTCAGCTTCTTCTTTCGCCGTTTTCGCTCCTGGCCGTTGCAACAATTTCCATTCTCTATTTCAGGAGAATTTCTTTTCGCGAGCCCGAGTGGCTCTTTTTCCTTCTCACAACGGTCTGCGGGTTGGGGTTTACCTTCGTGGTGAATTGCGATATTGGTGTGAGCCGGGATTGGGATATGCTCGCATCATTTAGTGTCGGGATAATAATGGCTGCTGCTTTCGGCATAATCCACTTCGTCGACGACGCAGGCTGTCGACATCGTCTCCTGGTCCTCATGACATCGATTACGTTGCTCCACACTTTGCCTTGGATATTGGTAAACACATACGAAAAAACTTCTGTCGCACAGTTTGAACAACTGCAACATGACGGTTTATGGGGAAGGCGCGCATTGGCATATTCAAACGAAGAACTGGCTATCTTTTTCCGCGATCGCAAGGATTCGACAGCGGCAATAAAGTATTACCAGAATTCTCTGGAAGCGGATTCAACCAACTACAGAATTTGGGAAAGCCTCGGACTAATCTACCACAGACGTGGTGACATACGAAACGCGATGATGTGTTACCAGGAAGCGGTGAATCATGGTACGCCAGACGCATGGGTTTATCGAACTCTTGGAGACCAATGGGGACGGGATGGACACTATGACGATGCAATTTTCATGCTCGAAAAATCACTGTCTTTGGACCCCTCTTCAGCGACCTCGAACGAGCTCATGGGAACCGCGCTTTACCTCAGCAAGGGCGATTACCAAACGGCGTTGATGTTCTTTCTACAGGCGATCAAGCTTGATTCCAATCTTACCAAAGCGTACTTTGATGTTGGTGTCTGTTACAGGACAATGAAAAGACCGGAGCAGGTGAAATTCTATTGGCAAAAATATCTTGAACGTGTACCCCACGGCGAGCATACTAACGAAGTCCGCCAAATCCTCGGATTAACTCATTAAGTCAGGAGACCTCAAATGAACATCGTGAAAACCATACTCATCCTTTCCTTTCTTTCATCACTGTCAGTGGCCCAAACACGCGTCGATGGGCTTGTCAAAGCAATCGACTCCTTGGCCACTGTTACCTTTGACAACTGGCGGGTAAGTCCAGACCTCAAAGGCGGTCGCAAGGTCAAGGGAGACCCGACGAAGTACGGCTACGACGACTCGAAGTGGGATACCTTGAGAATCGGACAATGGATCTATCCGGACTCATGCTGGCTCAGGAAGGAAATTGCCCTTCCGGAGAATATTCTCGGTCAGCCGGTCAGCGGATCGGTGAGGTTTGTCGTCACCGTGGACGATTACGGTTACCTCTGGGTCAACGGCGACAGCAAGGGGTATTTCCCCTGGGACGGTGAATTTGAACTGACAAAGAATGCACATCCTGGAGAGAAATTTCTGATCGCGATCAAAGCCATCAACACCGGAGGGCCGCTGCGACTCCTGCGCGCCTCGATCGAAAATGAATCCATCAAACCTCTCAGAGAGATGATCCATGACTTCTCGCTGAGCCTGCGCGTCGGCCAGAAGCTCCTGAGCTTCGACACATACCAGACCAGCTCGAACAAGAAAGTCGACCCGGGCACCGATAAATCGACGATGGACAAAGCGGAAAAAACCCGTCTGGGCAATTTGCTCCAGGATCTCGCTTCGCGAGTCGACATCGAGGCGCTGCGAAGCGGCCAGCTCGAAAAATTCCAACATTCCCTCGCTGATGTCCGGTCACAACTCAAGCCCATCGGCGAGTTCGCCAAGCGATTTACCTTGTACTTTGATGCCAACGCTCACATCGACGCAGCCTGGCTGTGGCGTGACAAAGAGACCATCGAGGTGTGCAAGAACACATTTGCCTCGGTTCTCCACATGATGGACGTCAGCCCCGAATTTACTTACACGCAAAGCTCCGCCGCCTACTACGACTGGATGGAACAATTCTACCCGGATATTTTCAAAGGAATTCAGAAGCGGATCAACGACGGCCGCTGGGAAGTCGTCGGCGGCATGTGGGTCGAGCCCGATTGCAACCTTCCGAGCGGTGAATCGTGGATGCACCACCTCCTCTACGCCAAGAAGTATTTCCAGAAGAAGCTCGGGGCAACGGTAAAAATTGGCTGGAATCCCGACTCATTCGGTTACAACTGGAATATGCCGGAATTCTATGCCAACGCCGGTATCGACGCATTTATCACTCAAAAGATAGGCTGGAACGAGCGCAACGTTTTCCCCTACCGCGTTTTCTGGTGGGAATCCCCGGACGCCTCGCGCATCCTTACCTACTTCCCGTTCGATTACGTCAACACCATCGACGACCCGTACCGCCTCACCGACTGGCTGAGGCAATTCGAAGCCAACACCGGCTTTACAAAGATGATGATGCTCTTCGGAGTCGGTGACCATGGCGGCGGTCCTTCCCTTGAAATGATTGACCGCATCGAGCACCTGAAAACACTCGACGTCTTCCCCGCGATCGAATACGGAACCGCCGGCCAGTATCTCGATTGGCTCAAGAAACAGGATCTTTCCAGGATACCAACATGGAAGGATGAGCTCTACCTCGAATACCACCAAGGGACATACACGACCCAGGCGAAGACGAAGGAGTTCAACAGAAAGGACGAAATTCTCCTGTCCAATGCCGAAAAGTTTTCCACGGTGGCGACAACGCTGGGCGGCAAGTACAACGGAGCGGACCTCGAAGAAGCCTGGCGCAAGGTCCTCTTCAATCAATTTCACGACGTCCTGCCCGGTTCCGGCATACGGGAGAATTACATCGATGCCACGGAAAAATACCTCGACGCGACGGCAATCGGTGAGCACGAACTGAACGCTGCCTGCCAAATAATTGCGGACCGGGTTAACACCTCACGGTTCAAACATGGAACTCCGGTCGTCGTGTTTAATCCGCTGTCGTGGGAAAGGAACGATATCGTCACACTAGGGTTGCCCGAGGGCGGCGGCGTTTACGCCGTTTTTGACGCGACCGGGAAGGAACTTGCCACCCAGTTTTTCCAGAGAGACAGATACCATCGCGAAGTCATGTTTATGGCAACCAACGTTCCGTCCCTTGGTTACAGTATCTATGAACTTCGCAAGCAGAAGGCGACGAATATCCCGGGCTCACTTCGAGCAGCACCGACAACACTTGAAAGTAAATTCTTCAAAGTGAAGGTCGACCCCGACTCGGGATGGGTCAGCAGCATTGTCGACAAACGCAATGGCAAAGAGATTCTCAGAGGATATGGAAACGAGCTGCAACTGCTGCAGGATTTGCCGGCCGAGTACGACGCATGGAACATCGGGCTCACCGGCGTCAGGTATCCGTCGAAGCTGAAAAAAATCGAAATCGTGGAAACCGGCCCTGTTCGCACCGTTCTCAGGGTCACACGCGATTACCTCAAACCCGGCGTGCAGAAAGATTTTCCCACGGAAGATTTCCCGTCGACATTTTTCACTCAGGATATCATCTTGTATGACGGCATCGACCGCATCGACTTTAAGACCGATGTCGACTGGTGGGAAGAAAAGACGATGGTCAAAGTCGCATTCCCGGTGACAGTTGCCGACACTGCGGCAACGTACGAGATTCCTTACGGCTCAATTCAGCGATCGACGCAATGGCGCGACAGCTGGGACAGTGCAAAAGTGGAAGTCCCCACCGGACGATGGGCCGACCTTTCGCAAAACGATTACGGCGTGAGTTTGCTAAACACCTCCAAGTATGGATACGACATCAAGCAAAGTGTCATACGGCTTTCGCTCCTTCGTTCGCCGAAATGGCCCGACCCGACGGCAGACCGCGGCAAGCATTCCATCGAATACGCGCTGTACCCGCACGCAAAATCGTGGAAGAATGCGAGTACCGTCCACCGTGCGTACGAGTACAACAACCCGCTCATCGCGGTAATCGCTGACAAGCACAAGGGCTCGTTAGCCGAAAATCATTCCTTCATGAAACTGGAGCCGGCAAATCTTGTCCTCACCACGATGAAGAAATCGGAAAACTCTGACGCATGGATCATCCAGTGGTATGATGCGAAAGGAGAAGATACGGAAGCTGTTGTCACACTGCCTTTAATCCCAAAGAACGTCTTCACGTCAAATTTCCTGGAGGAGAACGGCACTCCCATTCAGTTCTCCGGCAACAAAGTAAACGTGAAAACCGGGAAGAACGCGGTCACGACGATCAAGGTGCGTTTCTGATATGCCGATGACTCTGTCGATCGCCCCGAAGAACAATCACACACATCATCGTCGATCGTTGAAAAGATTGTTATTGAGAAGCTTCTTCGCTCTGCTCGTGGTTAGCGGCATCAATGCGCACGCTCAGCCGCTCCAGCTCGACATGGATGTGTTCGCCGCACGGCGGGCGGCCTTCATGGATAAAATGGACCCTTCCGGGATCGCCATTTTTCCATCCAAACCCGTCTATGTCAGAAACGGCGATATCACATATGGATACCGGCAGGAGAGCAACTTCTACTACCTGAGCGGATTCGAGGAACCCGATGCCATCCTTCTCCTCGCACCCTCAAATGACAAGTACAAATTCGTGATGTTCATAGGAAAACCGGACCCCCAGCGTGACATAGTCGAAGGTCCCCGGACGGGCGTTGAAGGTGCAATGGGCACATTCAGGGCCGATACGGCGCTCTACTATGATGATTTCGAAATTTCAGTCTACCAATTCATCAAACGCGAGGGAGTGTTTTACTACCCCTTCGGCATCAATCCTGAAATTGACGAAAAAGTTCAAAAGAGGTTTACGAACGACTACTGGCATACTACCAACCCGTTTCCCATGCTCAGCGAGATGAGATTGATCAAACAGGATGCAGATTGGAGGATGGGGTTCCGACAAGCGATCGATATCTCCGTCAAGGCCCACGTCGAAGCCATCAAATCCATCCGGCCGGGAATGTATGAATACGAGATCCAGGGAATTTTCGAACACATTTACAGAAAGAACGGGTCGCCGCGCAACGCCTATCCGTGCATTATCGCTTCGGGGCCCAACAGCTGCACCCTTCACTACAGCAAGAACACCAGACGAATGAACGATGGCGAACTCGTGCTGATGGATTGCGCTGCCGAATACGGGTACTACGCGGCGGACATCACGCGTACGGTTCCAGTCAATGGAACATTTTCAAAAGAAGAGCGAACCATCTACCAGATCGCGCTCGACGCTCAGGACGCCGCAATGAAAACCGTGAGACCCGGGGTACAATTCAGGGCTCTCAGCGACGTCATCGATTCTGTCCTGAGCAACCGTCTCGCGGAACTCGGGTTTTTGAAACAGAAGAGGGACCTTTCGATGTTCACGCTGCACCGCTACACCCACTGGCTCGGTTTGGACGTTCATGATGTGGGTGAGTACACGACGAACGGCGAATCGCGGGTACTTGAACCCGGCATGGTGTTCGCTATTGAACCGGGGATTTACATCCGCTCTGATATTTTCGACAGGTTGAAAGGAAAGGGGTACACTGACTACGATCTGGAGATGCTTCGGCCCATCCTCCAGCCCTATGTGAACATCGGGGTGCGTATCGAGGACGATGTTGCAGTCACTAACGACGGCTTCATCAATTTATCAGCCGGAGCTCCGCGCGGAATAGATGAAATCGAGAATCTGATGAGGCGGGAAGAGAGATGAAACGTGCCTTGGAGCGCATGTCAATTCTCTTGGAGGTCAATCACATCGCGCAGTTTTCGGAGCATATCCCCCAGGGCATAGGGCTTTTGGACAAACCCCTTTGCCCCAGCGGTTAGCATGTCATTCTTTAATGCCGGGTCCAGGTAGCCGCTTACGAGAATGACCTTAACGGCAGGATTGATTTCTCTCAAGCGGTGAAACACATCAATCCCACCCATTCTGGGAAGGCCCATATCGGTTACGACCACCGCAATATCATCTTTGTGTTTCTCATAGAGTTCGACGGCATCTGCACCGTCGCCTGCAGCATGCACGCTGTATCCTCGTGACTCAAGATATGATTTCACCAAATTCATGAGTGTCGCTTCATCTTCAACGAAGAGAATTGTCTCGTTACCGCCGACAGGTTCCTTCTTTTCCGCCGGTGCTGCTGTTGAAACCCTTGCGTCAGCGGTCCGTACGGGGAAGAACAAGGAGAATGTCGTTCCCCGACCCGGCGAGCTCTCGACGTCGATGAATCCATGATGATTTTCCACCACACCGTACACAACAGCAAGACCCAATCCGGTCCCTTTCCCGGGTTCCTTCGTAGTAAAGAAAGGTTCAAAAATGTGCCCGCGCGTGGATTCGTCTATGCCATGTCCGGTATCTGCAACCTTGAGGCACACATACGATTCCTCGTGTGCGTTGGGAAATCGTTCCTGCAAAGCGGCTTGCGAGACCGTGGTCGTGGTCACCGTCAGGGTTCCGCCATCCGGCATGGCGTCTCTCGCGTTCACGGAGAGGTTGAGCAGAGCCTGTTGCAATTGCGTGCGGTCCGCGACGATGGCGGGAAGTGAAGGGTCAAGGCGGAGAGAGAATGTGATGGATTCCGGAAACGTTTCCGCCAGCATTCTTGCAATGTCGGTGATGACCTCGTTGGCGCCGAGTGATTCCAGCGTGACATCGGTCTTCCGTGCGAAGGTCAGAATTTGTCGTACGATGCTCGCGCCACGATGAACGGCTTTCTTAATTACTTCAAGCGTATGTTCCAGCTTTTCAGGCTGGGATTTCTCCTGTTCGAGCAGAGACGTATAACTCAGAATAATGCTCAAGATGTTGTTGAAATCGTGCGCCACTCCGCCGGCCAATGTCCCGATGCTTTCCATTTTTTGTGCCTGGCGCAGTTGATCTTCAAACTTTTTACGTTCCGTGAGATCTCGAGCAACTCCGACATACCCTATCACTTTGCCGGCGCTGTCCTTAATTTCCGAAGTGCTCAGATACACCGGGAACTCGGATCCATCTTTCCCGCGGTTGACGAGCTCTCCCTCCCATCCCCCGCGATGAGTTCTTTCTGAAATTTCCCGGCATAGTCCCGGAGGATTCGCTGGAGAATCCAGGAGAGTAAAATCGCAACCGAGAATTTCCTCCGCAGGATAACCGTACGTGTCGAGAAAGACCTTATTGACGAAAATGAAGCGGTCTTGCAAGTCGGTAATCGAAATGAGCTCCGTCGCACTTTCTACGGCATGGGCGAGAAGTCGAATCCGTTCTTCCGCCCGTTTCCGGTCGATGACCCGCGCCACCTCAGAAGAAACGAATTCAAGGATTTGTTTTTCCTGCTCACCATAAGCGGAGGGATTGGTGTAATGCTGTACTGCCATGACCCCTATGGTCTTCTGGTCGACGATCAGAGGAACCCCGAGCCAGATCGATGACGGAGTCCCAACAATTTCAGCCTCTCCTCGCCGTCCCAGCTCGGCGGTGACTTTCTCATCACACAGGAGTGCTTTACCAGTCCGCAGGACATAGGCCGTTAGGCCCTTCCCCGCCGCATCCGGAGCAGGATGTGCATTTGCCTCATCGACGAAGTACGGAAACTCCAGCTTATTCTCTTTCTCATTATGCAAAGCAATACAAAAATTCCCGGCTGGCATCACATCCTGGATGATGGCATGCACGCCGGAGAACAATTCGCCGAGTGTCGAAGCCGAGTCTGCTGCCTGCGCAATGCGATACACCGCTGAATGGACCTGGTCCACGCGGTTACGCTCCGTCACGTCGCGGCCCACGGCCACAAAGCCAACGACATCATCACTCTCAAACAGCGGGGAAAATGAAAAATTCATGGCCAGCTTGTCACCGCTCTTGCAGAGCACGTCGAGGTCGATGTAGGCCTCTTTCATCTTTCCTTGCCGGACGTAGTATTCATACATCTCGATATCGAATTTCTGCTCGATGATGTCCAGGAAGGACCGTTGGAGTAGGTCCTGTTCACCGTATCCAATGAGATGCTGTAAAGCCCCTTTGGCCATTTCAATCTGGAACTTGTCGTTCATTTTCAGGAGGACGTCGTTCACGGCGGTCAGCGCCGACTTGAGCGCATCGTAGGGGGTATCGACCAGCACTTTATGGCGAAAGACAAAATACACGACCACTCCCAGCGCAATACTGGAGGAGAAGAAATACGTCTCAACGCTCTCATGGAAAATCGTCAAAAAGACCGATTCGGTAAAAGGCCCCGGCAGCACCAACAGCAAGACCGCAAAGGCGGTGAACAGAAGTTTTGATTTTGTCCGTTTACTTGCAAAGTACTCGACATGCGAGTAGAGCAATGCGATCCCTATGCTGAAGAGAATCGACATCCATGTCAAATAGAAAATGTATCCGGCTTTGCCGAAACCCTGGTCCAAAAAGATCGTCCGCGGGATATAGCCAAACAACACAGTCGTGTAAATCAATAGTCCGACGCCGTAGATAGCGGCAACTACCACTTTCGACTTCAGGATCTCATACCGGCGGAGGAAGGCGACGATGAAGTGCATAAAGAAAAAGGGGAACAGCGAATAGACAAATACGGCGATCGGTTCCAGCACCTTCAGGCGAACTGTCTCATCGAGGGGGCAGGAAAGAATGTAACCAACCAATCCGAAGCATGTGAGAACGGCGGTAAGAAAGACATAGAATTGGGAAACAATGTCGCGCCGCGATTTCAGGAAGATAACAACAGCGAGCAGGAGGTTCGTAAAAGTGTAGGCCACCGCAACGTAGAAATACAGCATCCCGGATTCTCTCCTCAAAAAATCAGATCGTAACTATTGCCCGTCACTTCGGAGGGGGGAAAACACTTCGTCGCCGCGCGTGTACCACCCCAAGGGAATACCACTCGAATACAAGGGCATTCTTTATAGACGACAATATACGCATGTCTTTGAACAAAGGCAACAGCCGTCTTTTTGTCGGGATGGCGACGATACGCCTTCCTGCATGCTCATAACCACGATCTTACCGACTTAGAAAACCCTTGAACTGTCCTTCAGCTCTTCAGATTTGCAGAGCGCCGAAGTCTGTACGACGAGACAAAGAAATGACCCACTTACAATAAGAGCGGACACTTGCTTCATGGAGTTTTCCTATTTTTCTAGCGTGCTGGTTGAGTTGATCAGCACTCCCACGATCTCTCTCAGGAGTTCTACCGAGTTACCTCCTTCGATTTTCCAAACACATTCCGCAATGAACGACCAACGATCTTGTACTCTTTCAATAAGGTGTTCCCGCACGGCCAAGATGATCGGGCACGGGGATGAACCGGCTAGCCGGTCGAGTGAAGTTGCCCAGACTTTGTTTTCAAGCTCGAGCGGCCCCACTTCGTCGACGATAACAAGGTCGCAAGCGATCAATGAAAACGGATCGAGCGCGGCACAGCCGAATCGTATTCCGTCATCCCGAAATATCCACTCACCGATCGTGACACCGACACCATCCGGTTCATTCCGACAGAGGGGGACACGTTCCCCCGTTCTGATGTTCATGACGTCGTAGCCGATTCGCATCGAGTCCTTTCTCACGACCGGCGAAAGAATTCCACCGACGCTACGTTGCCGTTGTCGAAATTCTTCGGCAAGCGCAGCGAGCAAAGTCGTTTTTCCAGAGGCACGATCACCGGTGACGATGAAGATGTTGTGCAAGGAAGATTCTCGTGAATCGAGCTGCGTCAATCGATGCTTCGCGACAAGAAGGAGTCTGGACAGCGAAGTGACCGGATGACGCAACACGTTGCGCTGTTCGCCGAGCGAAGCGATCAATGTCGGAAAAGCGTCGAAGGCGACTTCCATCGCCGTGGCAAGCTGTCCGAATCCCCGCCGGAGAATCCAGCCAATGATCCTCGGGTTGCGCAGCTCGATGCTGACGACGTTAAATGCAACGACCATGAAGATCGCTCTCAAACTCATCTGCAGACCGATGAGGATTCCGCTCCATGTCCAACCGGATTGTTTGCTCGTGATTTCACCGAGCAGCAGACCGGCGAGAACGGTCACCACGACTAGTCCGATCCAGATCCTTGGTCTCGAAAACCGCTTCCAGGAAGTCGGGTACCGTGCCATCATGAAGACGGTGTATGTCCCCACAAGGCTCAACGACCACGGCAGCGAGAGATTGCCGATGGCAAGAAGCATGAGTGGAATGACAACGACGTTTGCAATCAGCATCGGGAACGAGAACCGCTGTGTGGCGCTGACCGGCGGCAGCGAAAACGCCGCAGGCTGAACCGTCAACGGGGAAAGCACAAGCGTATTCGCGGCTGCATTCTTTCCGATAGCGATGCCCAGAAACGCAGCGCAGAACCCTAAGAGTGCGTTCAGCACCAGAAACAATCCGAGGGCCTCGTACGCATTCAGACTCTGGATGCCGATGCTGCGGATGGCAATCGTATACGCTTCAACATAGAGAGCAGCAATATTCAATCCGTACGCGAGGAGGAGGCTGACGATGGTTTGAACGAACGGCAGGCACACCGCGATTCCGCTTCCGATCACGACACCGATCGATGCACCTCTTGAAATTCGTACGAACACTTCGAGCGCGATGGCTTCGGCCAGAATCCCGATCATCGGACCGATGATGACGGCACTGGGCGAAATCGATTTCATCAGCGCACAGACAACTCCGGCGCGCCAGATCAGCCCTTTCTCCTGCCACAGAGAATGTCCACCGACGAGCAACGCTACGCCGATGGCAGAAAGGATTGTGCCCGTGAATGGCACCCGGAGATTGTGGAGGAAACTCCCGACGATAATCTCGATCGAGCCCCACACGCTGCCGAGCAACGCGGCTTTCGCCCAGACCGGGTTGAGATTTTTGTATGTACGTTTTGTCGAGTGCAATGTCGGATAAGTCCTATCCGTCGGTGCGAACAAACCAAATAGCGTGATCGCTGGAAAGGATGAGAAAAGCCCTGTTGAGAGATTGTGTGATGGGTGCTACGTGAACGAAGCGCTATCGCGCTTCAGCCTTGAGATCGTTCAAGATTTTCTCCTTTCCAAACACGGGAGGCCCACCAATTTCTCGATAAACCCGTCTCGATTCATACGACGAACGGGTGTAAATATAGTGAATTATCCCTCCGGAGGCAACAACTACCCTTTTCCCCTGAAAATTCAACCTCCGTGGGCAAATACGAGAGAAAGACGGGGGGCATTGTTTCGTCTGTTCTAAAATGCTATCTTCAAAGGAGCCCAATTACCAACCGTGAGCGGAGGTTAAGGAGATATCGGTCCGGGAACCGGGATAGCGGATTTTGTGTTTTAATCTAATTGGGGCTATATTTACTCTTGTCATGAACAGGTACGTAAAAAACAGGTCAACGCCTTTTTTGGTCCTTTCGTGGATCTTCATCCTTGCACTTTTCTCTGATGGCGCAAACCTCACGGATCTCTTCCCAGGAACTACGACTATCCATTTTGATGAGGTCGATGGATCTCAGGACTATGACCTGTTTGTGGCAACAACGAATCCTCCGATTCTGGCATTTTCCTTTGCAAGGGTGGTTCAAAAATCCGAGGTTTCAAAGCAGCAGCCGACCTCGTTCAAGCGCGTCATCCTCGACCAGGATAGCCCTTCACTGGCGGCGACATCAATTATCGCAACTGAAATTTCCGCTCTTTGCCCCCAGAAGGAAGACGCCCACTGCCAGCCCGTTCTCAGCACCGAACTACTTTATCTCGAAAATCATTCCTTCCTGTTGTAGATCCTTTCTGACGTTGTTCTGATTCCGATGACAGTTTAGTTGGGATTTCTCCCAATTAGCTGGCTTCACTTTTACCATCGGCTCACAGCCTTCTCATGTGATTCAGTGTGAGCATCGATGGATCGAGCTTTGTGAACAGTAGAAAGGACCACCATGTCTTACCGATTGATGATTGCATCGGTCATCGTTTTGCATTCATTTTCTGCGGCCGGTATTGCAGACCTGCCGCCATCCCCATCCGGGGCGCAGGATTGCGAAACTATCGCATCCTCGGATATCCTGACGGCATTGTCCCAGGGCGGAGATATTGCCTCCTCCGACACAGTCGTCATGACGGCCCGGACTGCGCAGGAAGTCTTTCTCAGAGAGAACTTAACGTTGCTTGCTGCTCGTTACCATCTGAGCGCCAGCGAGGCCGACCTCGTGGCGGCACGGTTATTCCCAAATCCACAGCTCTCGGTAAACGCTTCCTACATCGACCTGAAATCAAAACCCGTCGATTATGCCAGCACGCAGACTTCCTACCGCATAGATCAGCTCATCGAGCTCGGCGGAAAACGCGGCAAACGGATCGACGTCGCGACGCATTCCGTAGAAAGCGCAAAATCCGATTTCCAGAATACGCTTCTTCAACTCGTCGGCGACGTGAAAGAGAACTTCTTCGAGGTCGTGTTTACACAGAAACTCCTTGAGCTGGCCGACACGAACTACCGGATTTTCAAACAATCGGTGGAGATCGCCCGCACGCGATACAAGACGGGTGACATCGGCGAGGCGGAGCTGCAGAAACTTACACTCGCTCAACTCGACGTCATCCAAAATTTCAGCGACGCAAGACAAAACCTGACTGAAGCTCAATCACAATTTCGTCGCATGATCAATCTGCCGCCCTCTGTGCAGCTGAATTTCGTTTACAATTTCCGACCGTCGCTCAAACTGCCCGACAAGGACACCCTCACTACCGTCGCGCTGAACTCCAGAGCGGACTTAACCTCTCAACGCGAGAAGACGCTTATGCAGCAAAGCAGGATCGACCTTGCGCATGCGAATGCCATCCCCGACCTCACTCTCGGCGTGGAGATCGACCGTCAGGGTCCCGACTTTAGAAACACGTTCGGAGGCGGGGTCGGGATTGCACTTCCGATCTTCAACCGGAATCAGGATGAGATTCAGCGCGCCGAAGCGGAATCCCAGGCATCGACAGTTGAGCAAAAGAGGCTTGAGAACTCCATTGTGAACGATGTCGACGCTGCATTTGAGAAGTACAAGGAATCATGGAATATCCTGGAAGCAATCTCAACATCCACCCTGGATAATGCGAACGGGGTGCGTGCCATGGCCGTCAGAAGCTACAACACGGGAAACATCGGGCTCATTGATTTTCTGGAGACGCAGCGAATTTGTAATGACGCTGTTCAAAGCTACTACAACGCGCTCAAGAGACTTCTTAGCAATCAAACTGAACTCGAACGGGCCGTTGGAAAAGAAATTTTCAAGGAGCAACAACAATGAAAACCTTACTATTCTCGATTTGTTCGTGTTTCATCATCGGATGTTCATCACACAATGACCAATCGGACTCCAAAGAAAAAGTCGACGCCACCGTACTCAGGTTGTCGGCCGATACCGACGTCCATGTCGATGTAGAACATCCGTTTCTCGAAGAATCAAAAGACGAAGTCGACCTTGCCGGAAAGGTCGACTTCAACCCAAACCTGGTCACCAAAGTGTATTCGCTCGTGAACGGCACGGTCATGGGCGTCAAGGTCGGCCAGGGGGATTTTGTGCATCGGGGTGACATCCTCGCAGAGATTTACAGCAGCGACTTCGCCGCGGCCGTGTCCGATTTCCAGAAGGCGAATGCGCAGTTGAAGGTCGCGGAGAAGAACTATCTCCGGGCAAGGGAACTCGCCGAAGCCAAGATCACTTCGCAGCGAGAGCTGCAGCAAGCCGCAAGCGATTCCGCGCAGGCGAGAGCAGAATTTGACCGCTCGTCGAAGGTTCTGGACCTCCTCAACGGCTCACGGGATTCCTCCTCTTCACTGTTTAAAATCAAGGCCCCCATCGACGGCTACATTCTTGAGCGGTTTGCTCAAATCGGCTCGCAGGTCAGGTCCGACAATTCCCAGAATCTCTTCACGATCGGTCTGGTCAAGAACGTATGGGTTATCCTTGATGTCTACCAGAATCAATTTCAGAAAATCAGTGTCGGCGACAAGGTCGCTCTCACCTTCGAGGGATTGGAAGATTCAGCTGTCGTGTCGACAATCAAGTATATCTCTCCCGTCATCGACCAAACAACGATGACAGGAAAGGCCCGGTGCGAGGTTGACAACTTCTCCGGCAGGATTAAGCCGGCCATGTTTTGTTCCGCGAAGGTGTTCCACGCGAAAGGGAAGGGTCTGTTTATATCGGCGGCTTCCACATTTTATGACGGTGATGGAAAAACCTACGTCTTCGCGAAGCTCGATACCGGCAAATATCAGAAGCGGGAGGTCCAGGTTGGGAAGAAGTTCCCCGATAAAGTTGAAGTTCTGCGTGGGGTGTCTCCTGCCGACAACATAGTCACGAATCAGGCGATTTTTCTTAATGAAGAATTGCAGCTCGCATTCAAA
Source organism: Bacteroidota bacterium (assembly GCA_049515655.1). Lineage (GTDB taxonomy): Bacteria > Bacteroidota > Ignavibacteria > UBA10030 > SZUA-254 > JBEKTW01. Next base: position 185,642 of record JBEKTW010000011.1, on the reverse strand, counting down.
TAATCAATAAAACTCCGGTGATCGAGAAGACAACCGTACCTACTCGCCCAACCATCCCTATGCGGTTCTTGGCATTTGCCCTCGTCGCCGGTTTGTTGATTGTCGGGTGCGGGCTCCAAACCGCTGCAATTGCTCAAGACTCAACTCATGTCGATCCCATGAGGCTTTCCGTCATTGGCGCCGTGACTGCCGGCACTGTTGTCGGCGTGACCATCTATCAGCGCAATGCCTGGTGGCAAGGCGAGCGTCAACCCTTCAGGTTTGAAAACGACTGGGAATATGCCCTGAACATCGACAAGATGGGCCACATCTATGGCGCTTATTCCGAATCGAAGATCGCGCGGGCCATTTTCCTCTGGAGCGGACTGAGCGACAAGGCAAGTCTTTTCTTCGGTTCGATCTGCGGGCTTTCCTACCAGATGTACATAGAGGTGCAAGATGGTTTTCACAAGGATTATGGTTTCAGCCCGGGAGATGGAATATCAAACATTGTCGGCGCATCCTTTCCGCTCTTGCAGGAAACTTACCCGGTCCTCAAGAATTTTTCCATGAAGTATAGCTACTACCCGAGCCGGCAATACCTTAACGACCTCAAGACACAAATTGATAGAGTGTTTATCGATGATTACGAAGGGACGATTTTTTGGGTTACGATGGACCCGCACTTCCTGCTGAGTAATGAAGTATCCAGAAATGTACCCGATTGGCTGGGGGTATCATTCGGATTGGCAGCTCATAACCTTGACGAGAATGGCCAGGGCAATCGACTGTACTACCTGACGATTGATTACCAGTTCTCCAGGATAAGAACAGAAAGCTCGTTTCTCCATACCTTCTTCGGCGCACTTGACTTTTTCCATTTCCCCGCGCCGGGACTTGCACTGGAGGACGGCAAATTCAAGGTGGGAATATTTTATACGTACCATGTGAAGGTCACGTTATGAACCGCCGGACCACGCTCTTGCTGGCCTTCGTGCTCTCCTCGTGCCCCGTTCATGCCGCGGCGAAAACGAACCACCCCTCAATCACTGAAGCTGGGTCGGATTCGGCGCAACACGCCGGGCCGCCCTCGTCCGGGCTCGACGGCGTTTATCCGAGTGGTTTGTCCACTTCCATTGGAGTCACCAAGTACTACTCTTCGCTCTCCGATTATTCGCTCTCCATTGACGAGTACGAGATCGGCATGGGATACAATATCTCACCCGGTTTCCTCGTGGGCCTGAAGATCTTCACGGGAACTGAGCGTATCGGTGCAGCCAACGCGACACCGGTTGCCGGCACATTGGCGCTCGGGGGCGGAGAAATTGAAATCACGCATCGTTTTTCCGGCAATTCTATCTTTCGTCCCACGGCGGGCGTCGCCCTTGAGCTCGCAACAGTATTGAAGCCGGGAAACAGTTCAGGACAAAACACGACCGGTGGTGGATACAATGGGCGGGGACTCAGCATTCAAGCAGGTGGCGAGTACTACGTATCACGGAATATGTCGTTTGCGATAAACGTGATTTACACGTACAGAGAGTACCGTGACCTCATCCTTGGAGGAGAATTCCGTGGAACTCCCAACACCGGAATCGATCGCATGATCGGTCTGAGCCTTTCCGGACTTGTACACTACGACTTTTTGCCCTGAGTGTTCAACTTTCTTACATGAAGACCCTATGCTTGAAAAACTGATCGCTCTTTCTCTGCGTGAACGGCTGGTTGTGTATTTCACAGTCCTTCTCATTGCGGCCGCCGGGATCTTCGCATTCACCCAACTTCCCATCGAGGCATACCCGGATCTGGTGAACACAAAAGTCCAAATAATCTCCCAATGGCCGGGGCGCAGCGCGGAAGAGCTCGAAAAGTTCGTCACCGTGCCCCTCGAAACCGGAATGAACGGCATCCCCCATCTCATCAGTTTGCGGTCTGTGTCGCTCTTCGGACTATCGGCCGTCACCCTGACGTTCGATGACAACACGGACGATTTCTACGCGAGAACGAAAGTCACCGAAAACCTCCAGAATCCTTCACTCCCCGATGGCGTCACCCCTCAGCTCGCTGCCGAAAGTGGACCCACGGGCGAGCTCTACCGCTACATTCTCGTCGGGAAGGATATCAGCACCATGGATTTGAAGACGATTGAGGATTGGGTCCTTGAGCGACAGTTCAAAAGCGTGCCGGGAGTCGTCGATGTCGTCAGTTTCGGTGGTCCGACAAAGCAATACGAAATTGCTATCAGTCCGCAAAAACTCGCTTACTACGGGATTTCGCTCCATCAAGTCCTTGACGCCGTCTCTTCGAACAATGCCAACGCCGGGGGCAGTATCGTTGAGCAAGGCAAACAGGGTTTTGTTTTCCGCGGCGTAGGATTACTGAGAGAGCTGAACGACATAAAGAACATCGTCCTCACGACGAATCAGGGCACTCCGATTAAGGTAGGACAACTCGCGGACGTGAGAATCAGTCATGCGGTCCGCCTGGGGCAGGTCGGGTGGAACGAAGATGACGATGTCGTCGAGGGATTCGTTCTGATGCGGCGGGGCGAAAACGCGTCGGAGGTCATCAAGCTCATTGAGGCCAAGGTTGAAGAGTTAAACTCCCGCATCCTTCCGAAGAATGTAAGGGTCGTGCCGTACTACGACCGGTCACACCTCATCGGGGTCACGACTCACACGGTCATGCATAATTTGCTGCTGGGGATGTTCCTGGTGATAGCGACGCTTTTCATCTTCCTTGGAAACGTCCGGAGCGCCGTTATCGCGGCGATGGTCGTTCCCCTGGCCCTGCTTATTGCATTCATACTCATGTGGCTGCGGGGGATGTCGGCGAACCTGCTCTCACTCGGAGCGATTGATTTTGGCGTAATCATCGACGGAGCCGTCATCATGATCGAGGGGATATTCGCCCGGCTTGCGCTCCAGCGCGTGACGGAGGATACTGAACGCATGGCCCTGATCCAGGACACGGCGGTCGGAGTGAGCAAACCGGTTTTCTTTTCTATCATCATCATTATTGCGGCGATGCTCCCCATCTTCTCGTTCGAGAAGATCGAAGGACGCATGTTTTCGCCACTGGCATTCACTCTCGGCTTCGCCCTTCTCGGCGCGATGGCACTCAGTCTCACCCTCGTTCCGGCGCTCGCTGCCGACCTTCTCAAGGGACGCCTTAAAGAAAAAAGTCCGATCCTCCACTACCTTCACAAGTTCTACGACCGGTCTCTGGAATATGTGCTTCGTCACGACAAGAAGGTGTTCGGAGGCGCAATACTGTTGCTCCTCCTAAGCCTGTATTGCGCACAATTCCTCGGAACGGAATTTCTCCCACACCTGAACGAAGGCGCGCTCTGGGTCCGAGCCACCCTCCCCATGAGTATCAGCCCGACGGAGGCAGACTCGACAACATCCCGGATTCGGAGGATGCTCCATTCGTATGACGAAGTCAAGACAGTTGTTTCTCAGCTTGGAAGACCCGATGACGGAACAGATGCCACGGGCTTTTTTAATGCCGAGTTTTTTGTGGATTTGAAGCCGCAAGATGAGTGGAAGCAACATCATGACAAGTCGCTGCTGATTGAAGACATGACCACAAAACTCGACGCACTGCCCGGCATTGACATCAACTTCTCGCAACCGATTTCGGACAACGTTGAGGAGGCGGTACTCGGGGTCAAAGGCGAACTGGCCGTGAAGGTCTTCGGCGACGACATCACCAGGCTTGAAGATGCGGCCCGGAATATTTATGATGTACTCCGGACTGTTAATGGAATAAGGGATGTCGGAATTTTTCGGGAGATGGGTCAACCGGTTCTGCAAGTGGAGATTGACAGGATGAAGGCGGCGCGATATGGTATCAACGTCAGCGACGTTCAGGAGCTGATCGAGACCAGCATCGGCGGCAAAGTTGCGACGCAGTTTTATGAAGGTGAAAAACATTTCGACGTCGTTGTTCGCATGCAGGAGCCCTTCAGAAATTCAGCCGAGAAAATTTCGTCGCTTCTCGTCTCGGCTAGCAACGGGCAGAAAGTCCCGCTCTCTCTTCTCTCGCAGATTTCCTACGTCCCCGGCGCCGCCTTCATCTACCGGGAGCAGAATTCCAGGTACATTGCCGTAAAATTCAGTGTGCGCGGCAGAGACCTGGGCGGCGCCGTGAGTGAAGCCCAGTTGAAAGTTGCCCAGCAGGTGAAACTTCAGAGCGGATACTACACTGTCTGGGGCGGAGAATTTGAAAACCAGCAGCGCGCGATGCGCCGCCTCGCTCTCGTCGTACCACTGAGCATCTTGCTTATCCTGATCTTGCTCTATTCGACATTTGATTCATGGTCGTATGCGCTCATAAGCCTGGCGAACGTTCCCTTCGTGACAATTGGTGGAATATTCGGGCTCTTACTCATGCACTTCCATTTCTCCGTGTCTGCGGGCATTGGGTTCATCGCTCTCTTCGGGGTCAGCGTGCAAAATGGCGTGGTGCTCCTCAGCTACGTCAAGAAACACCGCGATGAATTTGAGGACATCACAGGCCTCTTGAAATACGCGTGCGGCAAGCAGGTGCGGCCCATTGTCATGGTCGCTTTGCTGGCAATGATCGGTTTGTTGCCCGCGGCATTCTCAACCGGGATTGGAAGCGAAACTCAAAAACCCCTTGCAGTCGTCATCGTCAGCGGTCTCCTGCTGGCGGCACTCACGAATCTTTATCTCTTGCCGGTCATGTATAAAATCCTGAAACCCAAGGCCTGAAGGAATCACGGGCCACGGGCACCCGCCGACCTTCCATCATCGGAATTGCGACTGTTCATTCTGACGACACATGTTGGCGTCGCAGACAATGTGGATTTCAATCTCAACGAGCGCCATGTCCTCTGTTCGAAAGAATTCTCGGGCGTCGAGGCGAGGCTGAATCTCGGATTAGGCATTCTGGGTAACCCACGGGAAGCGGGCTCACAGGATGATATTTACAAGTACTGCACGGCAGTGATTTTCCCGGTGTTCCCGATGGTACAGATGTTCATTTCGGACAACTCACTCCAATAAGCTCTCACATTCTGGTCATGCTTTTGTGCACTCTTTAGGCAATTATATGCCCATTTCATTATTGCTCCAACCGGTCAAGAGGCCGACCATGATCATCTAGAGATGTCAGGACGAAACTGACGATGCACTTCATTCGAGAAATGTTGAGATTCTCACAATTTCCCCTTATATTCTCCCAATAACAATAGAGGAGTTTCTATGATTCACGTTGCAAAGCGAATGAGCCGATTGGGAACTGAGACGGCCTTTGAAGTATTGGCCAAGGCACGCGCCCTTGAGGCACAAGGAAAGAACATTATTCACCTGGAAATCGGAGAACCGGATTTTGACACACCGTCAAATATCAAGAATGCTGCGAAGAAAGCTCTCGATGACGGGTTTACACATTACGGTCCCGCAGCCGGCCTTCCGCAGGCACGCGCGACAATAGCAAAGCACATATCAGAGACACGAGGGATAGAAGTCAAACCCGAGCACGTAGTTTTCACGCCGGGGGGAAAACCCATCATGTACTTCGTCATCACAGCGTGTGTTGATGAAGGCGATGAGGTGATTTACCCCAACCCTGGTTTCCCAATTTACGAATCGGTGATCCAGTTCGTCGGCGGGAAAGCGATTCCATTGCAGTTGAAGGAAGATCGTGATTTCCGTTTCTCGATCGACGATCTGAAGCGACTCATCACGAAGAAGACCCGACTGTTGATCATCAACTCGCCGCAAAATCCTACGGGCGGAGTTCTCACCGAAAACGACATCCGTGAGATTGCGAAACTGGCCATTGAACACAACCTGCTCGTACTCTCGGACGAAATCTACGGACACATCCTGTATGACGGCCACCGACAATTCAGCATCGCCTCAGTGCCCGGAATGCAGGAACGGACGGTCATCCTCGATGGTTTCTCCAAGACGTACGCAATGACCGGATGGCGCCTTGGCTATGGAGTCATGCCGGAGGAACTTGCTGCATATGTGACAAAATTACAAATCAACGTGAATTCCTGCACGGCGAGTTTCTCCCAAATTGCGGCCATCGAAGCACTGACAGGCCCTCAGCGCGACGCTGAGAGAATGGTGGAGGAATTCAAACGCCGCCGCGATGTGATTGTCAACGGACTCAATTCAATCAAGGGTATTCGTTGCAAGAAGCCTCTCGGAGCTTTCTATGTCTTTCCGAATATCACCGGCACGGGTAAAACCTCGCGCGAACTCGAGACCATTTTCCTGAACGAAGCCGGCGTAGCTTGTCTTTCCGGAACGGCATTCGGTCGGATGGGTGAAGGCTACCTGCGGTTCTCGTACGCAAACTCCATCCCGAACATTGAGACGGCTCTGGAACGAATCGCCAAGACCTTGAAATAGTACCCTCGTCGGACATACCATGAAGGGTGAACGCAAGACCGGGAAAAAGCTTGCGAGAGGCCCGAAGGTTCCACGGAGGCAAGCGGCCGAACTTAAGACTCTACGTTTAGAGCGTGAGCAATTAAGGAAGTCCCTTCATGAACGGGAAGCCGGACTCCAGGTACTCGTTGACCAGATGCCGGTCATTTTCTGGTCGACCGACCTCAACCTTCAGTTTACGATGTTGATCGGGGGTGCACTTCCATCCCTCGGCCTGCAACCAAACCAGGTTGTCGGCATGACCCTCTTCGAGTACTTCAAAACGGATGACCCAGAATTTCCTGCCATCGCCGCGCACCGGCGTGCACTGAAAGGCACACCTTCCGACTTTGAAATTGATTGGGACGAACGGATCTACCAATCGCGTGTAGAGCCACTTTACGAATCAGACGGAAAGATCTCAGGATGCTTCGGGTTCGGCATGGATATTACGGAGCACAAACGGGCGCAGGAAACACTTCGAGAATCAGACCAATTCAACAAAGAGATCGTTTTCAACGCCGGCGTCGGGATCGTTGTTTACGATCGTGACCTCCGTTACGTCGTCTGGAATTCATTCATGGAGGAACTCACGGGGCTGACGGCGAAGGAGGTCACGGGAAAACCCGCTCTCGAAATATTTCCGACCGTCAACGGACTCTATGCCGACGATGTATTGAAGAAGGCGCTCAATGGTGAAACGGTCAACTCAGAAGATACACACTTCACTATCCCGCAGACTGGAAGGTCGGGATGGGTAGTCGGAACCTATGGACCCCACCTCAACGCGAACGGCCAGATCATTGGAGTAATCGGCACGATTAGAGATATCACCGAGCTCAAACGGACTGAGGTTGAACGCCAGGCAATTCTCGAAATTATCGAGGGAGTGAATACAACCGCAAATCTCGATGAACTGCTGCAATTAACTCATCGCTCCCTCAAGAAGGTAGTCTATGCAGAGAATTGCTTCATTGCTCTCTACAACAAGTCCACCGGAATGGTTGAGAGCGCGTTCTTTGTAGACCAATTCGACCAGCCATTTCCCCCGCAGAAGATAGATAAGAGCTGTACTGCCTACGTCTTCCGAACCGGTCGACCCTTGCTGTTGACGCAGGAACTCTTTGACCGCATGGTTGAACAAGGTGAAGTCGAATTGGTCGGAACAAATTCACCTTCATGGGTCGGCGTGCCCCTGAAGACTGCCGGTGAAACGATTGGCGCGCTGGTCGTTCAGGACTATGAGAACGCAAACGCATATTCAAATCGCGACGTCGAGGTTCTGACCTCGGTAGGAAGTCAAATTGCCCACGCGATTGAACGCAAGCGCGCTCAAGAGGCAGTCGAGGAAATCGGAAAACGCTTTCAATCGTTGGTACAGAACTCCTCCGATCTCATTACGATTCTCGACGCACAAGGCATCATCCGCTACGGGAGTCCTTCCTCAAAGTGGATCCTCGGGTATATGGATGACGAGCTTCTCGGGGAGCCCGGTTTCGACCTCGTTCATCCCGAGGACCTTCCCGGCGTTCAGGAAAAGTTGAACCAATTGATTTCCGCTCCCGGCAGCACACTGAGAATGCTGTATCGCGTTCGCCACAAGAATGGCTCATGGCACGTGCTTGATTCCACCGGAACGAATCTCATCAACAACCCCAGCATCGAGGGGGTAGTTATCAATTCGCGCGACGTCTCGGAGCGGACGCGGGCGGAACAAGTTCAATCAGCAATCTATCGGATCGCGAAGGCAGCGGATGTCTCCCCGGCTCTTGATGACCTCTTCCGCGCGGTTCATCAAATCATCAGTGAGGTCATGCCGGCAAACAATTTCTATATCTCACTGTATGATGAAAAGGAGGACATTCTCACCTTCCCGTACTTCGTGGACGAAGTGGACATCACTCCTCCGAAGGGTTCGGTCGGCAAAGGACTGACCGCCTACGTGCTTCGCACCGGCGAATCGTTGCTGTGTGATGAGAAACGATCCGAGGAATTGGCGCGTATAGGCGCGGCGGACCTTGTTGGCGCGCCTTGTCCTATATGGCTGGGTGTTCCGTTGATCGTCGAGGACAAAACGATTGGGGTCATGGCGGTTCAACACTATTCCGACCCCCATGCCTACGGCGAGCAGGAGAAGCAGGTTCTTGAGTTTGTCTCGTCGGAGGTCGCACGGGCAGTTGACCGAAAACGCGCCGAACAGCAGATTCGTCTGTTTGGTCATGCTTTCGAAAGCGCAGCAGAGTTAATCTCCATTACCGACCTCGACAATCGATTCACCTTTGTCAACAGAAGCTTTCTGGAGAGCTATGGGTACACGGTAGAAGAAATCCTGGGGAAGCAGTCGCATATCCTGGGCTCACCGAAGAATCCCCCAGACATCGATCGACAGATATTGGAGAAAACGCGGCGGGGGGGATGGACGGGAGAACTCTTCAACCGGAGAAAAGACGGCACGGATTTTCAGATTTCCTTGAACACGTCCATTATCAAGGAGACTGGGGGAAAAGTCATCGGCTACCTCGGTGTCGCGCAAGACATCACCGAGCGTAAGCGGTCGGAGCAACTGCAATCGGCTCTTTACCGGATTGCGGAAAGAGCCCATTCATCAGTGGACTTGCATGAGCTCTATGCCTCAATTCACGCAATTCTCGGTGAGCTGATGTATGCCAAGAACTGCTATGTTGCACTCCATGATCCATTGAACGAGACGGTAAGTTTTCCTTACTGGGTCAATGAGAAAGATACGACTCCGGCCCCCCGCAAGTTGGGAAAGGCACTGACGGAATATATCCTTCGGACGGGAAAGCCGCTGCTCGCGACTCCCGAAAGGCTGCAGGAACTCGTCGAGCTCGGGGAGGTCATCCGTCACGGGTCTCCGTCGCTGGATTGGATGGGCGTACCGTTGAAGAAAGGGGACATCACGTTTGGTGTTCTGGCACTACAAACGTACGAAGAGAACATCCGGTACGGGGAGAAGGAAAAAGAGATACTGACATTTGTCTCCCAGCAGATTGCGACTGCGATAGAGGCCAAGCGGAGTGAGGATGCCATCCGTGAAAGCGAAGAAATGTTCCGGAGGCTTGCAGAGACAGCGACGGCCGCCATCTTCATCTACCAGGATACCGGGTTCCGCTATGTTAATCCCGCGATGGAAACTATCACCGGCTACAGGGAAGAAGAACTGCTGAAAATGAATTTCTGGGATATCGTTCACCCTGATTTTCGCGAACTGGTCAAAGACCGGGGTCTGGGACGCCAGCTTGGCAAACCGATGCCCCCGCGTTATGAGTTTATGATTGCAACAAAGATCGGCGAAGATCGATGGGTGGACTTTTCATCGACACTGATTGAATACGAGGGAAAACCGGCAGGACTTGGCACAGCGTATGACATCACCGAGCACATACGGGCTGCAGAGGCACTCCGTGAATCAGAAGAAAAATATCGCACGTTGTTTGAAGAATCAAAAGATGTCATCTTCATCGCATCTCCTGAAGGCCGGTACCTTGACATTAATCCCTCTGGTGTGGAATTGTTCGGATACAATTCAAAAGATGAATTCTTGCGGGCCAATATCGGCCTGCACGAGTATGCAAATGCTGAACATAAGTCGGAGCTGAACCGACTACTCACCCGACAGGGATACGTCAAAGACTACGAGCTGGTGCTCAAAAGAAAAGATGGAGAGGAGAGAATTGTCCTGGAGACAACGACTGCCGTCCGGGACGACACGGGAAATACCGTCGGCTACCGGGGCATCATGAAGGACATTACCGAGTACAAGAAACTCGAAGAACAGCTCCGCCAGACACAAAAACTGGAGAGTATTGGCACGCTTGCCGGAGGAGTAGCGCACGATTTTAATAACATCCTCAACATCATCCTTGGGTACACAACCCTTATTGAACAAGGAAGAGCCGACCCGCAGAGTCTTTCGCAGGGTGTTGATGTCATCAAGAAAGCAGTCCGACGCGGCGCGGATCTCGTCCAGCAGATTTTGACGTTTGCTCGAAAAGGTGACGTGACTTTGGAATCTGTGAACGTGAATGAGACGATAAAAGACCTCGCGAAGATGCTGAACGAGACGTTTCCTAAGACCGTTATATTCCTACTTCAACTGCAGGAACGCTTGCCGTCCATCATTGGAGATCGCACCCAGTTACAGCAGACATTGCTCAACCTCTGCGTCAACGCCCGGGATGCCATGCCGAACGGCGGAAAATTGACGATCAGCACCGAGCTCGTCCCCTCCGCCAGGCTCCTCGAACAATATCCCGACGCCATTGAAGAGCACTACATTCATATTGCCGTGGAAGACACCGGAGTTGGGATGGACGAGAACACACGCAGCCGCATCTTCGAGCCGTTCTTCACAACAAAGGAACGCGGCAGAGGCACGGGCTTAGGCCTGGCAGTCGTGTATGGCGTGGTGAAAAGCCACCGCGGCTTCATCGATGTTGAAAGCGCATTGGGTCAAGGCACGAAGTGCCATCTTTATTTCCCGGTCCCGCTCCAGAGCCTCGAATCCCTTGAGAAAAAACATAAGGATCTCGAAACCATCAGGGGCGGTAATGAGACCATCCTGCTCGTCGAAGATGAGGAAACGCTCTTGGACCTCGTCAAGAACATTCTCGGTGCCAAAGGATACACGATCCTTACGGCAACCGATGGAATGGAGGCAGTAAGCATCTACACTCTTCACAAGGATACAATTGCCCTCGTCATTACAGACATGGGCTTACCCAAACTCGGCGGGTTTGAGGCATTTCTGGAGATGAAGAAAGCGAATCCTAACGTCAAGGCCGTTCTTGCCAGCGGGTATCTGGACCCGGGTCTGAAAGCGGAGATTTTGAAAGCAGGGGCAAGAGATTTTGTTCAGAAGCCCTACGAACCCAATGACATCCTGAAAAAGATCCGCGAGATCATCGACGAGGACGGCAAATAAGCCGGGAGACCAATTCGTTCTTCATGCCTGCCTGACAGCCCCGCGATCTATTTCAGCAGCTTTTTCCCATCTTCGAGAATAGCGCCTACCAGCTTTTTGCTTCGCGCCTCCGAATAAATCCGGACAAGCGGTTCGGTCCCGGAGAACCGTATGAGAAGCCAGCTTCCGTCACTCAACATGAATTTGAATCCATCGGAGAGATTTGTGCTCACGACATCCAAACCAGCGACGGACTTAGGAAGATTGGACTGAAGTTTCTTGAGAATTGAATCCTTCTCGTTCACGTCAATAATCGTGTCGATCCGGTCATAGAAATGCGGACCGACCTTGTCAAATAGTTTCTCGAGAAGCTGGGACGGTTTGAGCTTCGCCCTGACCATGAAATCCAGGAAGAACAGCCCGGCGAGAATCCCATCGCGCTCGGGCACGTGGCCCCGGAATGCATAGCCGCCGCTCTCTTCGCCGCCGATCATCGCATCGGTTTCCAGCATCTTCGGCGCAACATACTTGAACCCGACGCCGGTTTCATACACCGGAACATCGTACATTTTTCCGAGCGCTTCAAGCATCGAGGTCGTTGAGAGTGTTTTCACGATGGCGCCGCGCTGCTTGCGAACGTCGAGCAGATACAACGCCAGCAGTCCATACACCCGCAACTGGTCGATGAATTCACCATGTTCGTCCCCGATGCCGCAGCGGTCGGCGTCGCCGTCGGTGATGAGAATGACATCGGCGCCAAGCTCTTTCCCTCGCTTCAAACCCGCATCCACATTTGGCGGAATCGGTTCCGGTCTGTTCATCTCCGGGAATGCCGGATTGCGCTCGCTGTGAATTTCGGTAATTCTCGTTTTCCCGCCGGCGAGCAAGCGCGAAAACCATCCGGCTCCGTTGCCCCACATCGGGTCAACGAGAACGTGAAATCCTGCCTGTTTGACCGGTTCCAGGTCAATCAACGCTTTTACTTGCCGGATGTAATCCTCATCGGCACTGAATCTCATAATCTCCCCCGATGCAAGTGCATCTGCAAAGGCTATACGTCTGACAGAGGCGATGTCCTCCGGGATGAGCCACTCAATGTTCTTCAAACCATCGGGATCGACTGCTCCCCCGTTTTCGTCGCGGACCTTGAAACCGTTGTCGGTCGGCGGATTGTGGCTCGCCGTAATATTAATTGCAGCAATTGCTTTCCGTGCTTTCACGCTGAACGAGATGACGGGCGTGGGAACTCCGCCCCCGCAGAAATGGACGGGGATTCCGTTGGCCGCGAGGACTTCCGCGGAAGCTTCGGCGAAACGCTCGGAGCCAAAGCGCCTGTCGCCGCCAACCACGACACCGCGGTGGAGCTGGTCCGGCTTGTGAATTGTCTTCAGGTAGCCGGCAAATCCCTGTGCGCATCGCCGGACGTTATCGAATGTATAATCGTCCGCGATTTTGCCGCGCCAGCCGTCGGTGCCGAATACGATCTTACTTACCACAACTTGCGTTCAGAAGTTTATTTGACATTACAAAACCTGTGTGATATAGAATAACCTATACTTACCGCAAGAACCTGTGCAGATTACGCGTCATGCGTTACGCACAGTGGGTAATTTACATGCCTGCATTTAACCTTCGAATCCATAGTCGAAAAAAACGATCCAAAATAATGAATGAACCGTTATCTTGATCAACAATATCCTTATCAACGAGTGAACGAATCGCGCGTTGTGCACTCGACGCTGAACCGAGACGATATCGCTGCAAAAAATCAGCAGAAAAAGGCTTCGCACCTCGTTCTTCTGTTGCCAACGCTTTCAAGAAGTGCTGCTGATTCAGAGTCAGCGACTCCCATTGTACTGTAAAGGTTGAATTTTCCTTTTCAAGGAGAGTGTTCAGAGCTTCGTGGATCAGCCCCTGTGTGACATCCTGATTCGCTATGCAAAGTTCCCAAAGGTGATAGCACAAATGCTGTGTGTAGAATGGATGTCCCTGGGTAAGTTCTATGATCGTGTGGATCTGTTCGGGTGAAATCGTTCCCTTGCCCCGATGAAATCGTTCCTGGATAAATGGAAGCCAATCTTGTTCGTTTACTGGTCCGATGGGGAACTGCGTCGCGGATCGATAGAGAGGTTTTGAACCTTTCAAAAAAATCTCACGAATCATATGCTTCCGGCTGCCCATGAAAACATAGGCAACGTTTTTCTGATGCTGAATGATGCTTCTGAGTTTTCGCTCAATATCGTCCCGTCCGTACATAAGGATTTGCTGGAACTCATCAAAAACGATCACAACGGTCTTCCCTTTCCCGCCAATCCTTTCCGGTGCTGTCAATACCTCTTCTAACTCGGGCTCAAGTCGTGTCGATTTAACAATTCCAAAGCTGAGCATGGGCTTCCCGTCCTCATCAAGCGTAAGGGATGGCCTCAGGTGAGAGAAGAATTGCTTCGCCGTTTCGAGAGCTTTGTCAAGAGAGGTACTGAGTGACGCCGTGATGGCTTTCGCTACTGTGGTGATGAACGATGCATCACTGTCGGTGGGCCATAAGTCTATGTACACAGGAATGAACTTTTTGACCGGGAGTTTCCCGAGCGCTAGCTTCACGAAGGACGTTTTCCCGAGCCGGCGTTCTCCATAAATGAATGCCCTGCCGGCATTTTCCATGACACGCAAGAGTTCGGCTACCTCTTTCCGGCGATTGCAGAAGGACTCCTCGCCGACCACGTGCCAATATTCGAACGGGTTTTTCACCTGATTACGCACCATGCGTTACGCAATATGCGTAATATTGCCGTGAAATGCAAGCAATGCGGAAACCCTTAAACTCCTCAAAGAGGCTCTTTGTCTGAGAAAAGGCTGTAATTTGCTTCAGTTTCTCTTACGCCCCCCGACCTTATTTTCTTATTCACAAGTTCTTCCACTGCAACCGACTGATTCTTGAGCTTCTTGTAATGCGTTCTAAGTGTATCGAAGAAGAGAATTTTCCAATTGTCTATTTTGAAGTGATCTGCGAACATAGGCGATTTCATCTTTCGTTTGAGTTGATCTTCACGCTCCTCAGGAATCACAAGATACTTCGGAACTTCTTGGGGAACGTTCGATCCCCGGACAAGACCACTCGTCATTGTCGTAGTCGATTCAACTTCGAACACGGACACAACCTCTTTCCCTTTTATCCATAGCAAATCAATCATTTCCACAGCATCAATATCCTTGATGCCGGTCAGTTTTGAGGGATCTGCATTCACATATGATTTCAAGTGATTCATTCCGCCAAGGACCCCGCCGGCAGTTTCTGATTGTTCTTTTTCCCCCACCCAAATCTTGTAGCCAAGGGCATCACCGGCTTCTGCCAAGACTCCGATGATCTCGTTGTGCTGACTCACACGTTGCTTGACAAGAGGCTTCAACAACCAATATCCGCCAGTAATTTGGCGAGCGTAATGTTCCAGGGCTTCTTTTATGCTTGTGCTGTCGGATGTCAATGAGTTTGGAAATTCTATGCTCACAGCTTCCCACGCATCGGTGAAAGTAACGCGCCCCTTCTTTTGGAGAACTCGAAGAACGGTTTGTTCAACTCGTTCAGACAATGGAATCTCCTTCAGACGATATACGACTGTCGAATCGTGGAACCACCAGAGCTGCCCTTTCGCCCCCCCAATTCGTTCTTCGATGAGAGTGAACTCTTTGCGCAAATGATTTTTCAGGACTGTTTTCACATCGAGTCCCGTGTGAAGACTCGAGAAATAACCGCTCTTTGCCAGAACAGGATCGATGTAATTGATGATGATCGTGTACGGTGTTGGCTCTGCACGTTCTGCCAGAAGGTCAATGGTCGTATCAACGACAATCTTGTCAAATCGCTTTTCGTCGATTTCATCCGGCGCTTCCAGTTTTACCTTTGCGGAAACGGGTTTGTGAAATCTCAGATAGAAATCACCCATTGCCGAACCAAAGGGCTGAAGCAACGATTTGCCGGATTTCTGTGCCGTTGGTTGATGATGAATCTTCTCAAAATCGAAGCCAGCGTGCGTACCCGCCCGAATCGTCGCATTACGAACCTTAAACGTCGGATTATGAAACGTCAATGTGAGATACTTATTGAGTCTCAGCACTTTGTAGATCCCATCGAAGCTGCGTTTCAAAAGAGTATGGTACACATCGAAGTTCTTATGCTGGCGCTCGTTACGAACGATTTCTTCCGAAGAAATTCTCTCTACATACCCTTTATCTTTTTTCAACCAAGCTGCCCAGAGATACGAAAGCTCGCCGTATTGGATCGACGCATCGTACGGTGGGTCAGTAAAGATATAGTCGACCGACCGTGCCGGCATCTTATCGAACACATCGAGGCACGACCCAGTGATGATGCAGATGTCAGCCGAGTCATCCAGAAATGAATTAAGGCTGTGTGTGATCTTCACGTCCTTAAAATACTTATTTGATTCAATCTTCGCTTTTATCAGTCCTTGGTGACCAATCATAGAGCTTTCGAATTTCTTCCAGACATTTTGCTCCATGAACTCGCGAGCAAACCAGTAACTGTGCTGCGTCCAAACCGAACTAAACGCGGTCTGATGGTTTGTTTCGGCGGGACTCAAGGCTGGAACCATCGTTGAGCACAAATGAACCATCGAGGTGAAAGCAATCTTCAAAAATTCTCTGAGGTTTCCGTCTTTTTCCTTCTCAATGCTGTTCATCAAGATCGCTAAAGCATACAGATTGCGGGGAGTGAACATCTCATCCAGGGAATCATACTGCTGTTTTTCTTTGAAGGCTGAACCATCAGAGTAGTAGAGTGGATTGTTCGGATACCATAGTCTGCTCTTTTTGAATTCTTCAACAACACCCTTGATATGATTGAGATCTTTTGATGTTGGCTTACCACCTTTTTCAAGAACTTCACCACACTCAGGGCATTTATAGCGAAGCTCTTTCAATGCCAGGTTCTTTTTCTCATCCCGTTTCCACACCGCGCACTCCACTGAAATCTGTTCTTTACACTTGCGGCACTCAGCGAGATACAGGCGGTTGAGCGCCTTCTTAATATCCTGTTCGACTCGTTGGAATGCTTCATTCAATCCCAGAGGATCAACAGGAAGGATTGTGAGACGCAGTATCTCAGTAGCAACGGGGTTAAGATCGACAGCGATCACACGCCTTCCAATCTTCAATGCTTCAAGGGCAGTTACACCGCTACCTGAGAATGGGTCCATCACAATCCCACCTTCGGGACTATATGTTCGTACAAACTCAGCTACGACGTTCCAGGTTTTCCTTCCCCAGAACTTGTGCCAGCTGTACATGGCAGTATGGGCTTTCGGTGGTATTTGTCGATTGAGATGTTCCATATATTAACCCTCCCAAAGAATGTTAGAACGCTCCCATCCCCAGATAGACCGCATTCGTATCCAATTCGTCTTCAATAGATAAAATATGATCAAAAGATTATTCTTCCCTCTCAAATCCAATCGGTCGCCTCTTCGGTACCGGCAAGAGCCGTGGAGTCATCAGTTTCCTTATCTCATCTATAATAGGGACAATCGCTTTTTCATGAACATCGAGACGACTGGTCAGCTTCTTCTCTAATTCGCTCAGCCTTTCAGCAAACTCCTTGCTCATCATCAATGTTTCCCGCATCTTGACAAACGCCCGCACGACGAAGACACTCACCTGCAGAGCACGCGGACTATTTAGCACGTTGGCGGCCATAATGGCTCCATGCTCAGTAAATGCGTATGGCAGAGTCCTTCGACCGCCTCTTCCTCTGTTTGACCTCGCAATTTGCGAGGTCAAAATGCGCTCCTCTTCAGGCGTCAGCTGGAAAACAAAGTCCCCGGGAAAACGATCTTTGTTTCGTTTCACCTGTTCGTTCAGTCGCCACGTCACAACGCCATAGAGACTTGCCAAATCCGATCCTAAGATTATTCGATGACCTCGGATAACTCTAATGAGACTTTCAATACTCTGAATCGGAAAACTCAATTCGTTTTTGGCCAGAGAACACCTCCACTATAGCTTGATACGGATTTACTTATCCGGTCACAAATTGTGACCGGATATCCCTCGTTCTGTTTGATGTCACAATTTGCAATATCAAAACGCTCCCAGCCCCGGATAGATCGCGTTCGAGCCCAGCTCTTCCTCAATGCGGATGAGCTGGTTGTACTTTGCGACACGGTCGGTCCGGCTGGCAGAGCCGGTCTTGATCTGTCCGGCATTCGTAGCAACAGCGATGTCTGCAATCGTTGTGTCTTCGGTTTCCCCCGAGCGGTGACTGATGACCGTCGTGTATCCCGCCCTCTTCGCCATCTCAATGCAGTCGAGCGTTTCCGTCAATGTCCCGATTTGGTTGACCTTGATGAGAATGGAGTTTGCAATACCTTTTTCAATGCCTTCCGAAAGAATCTCGGGATTCGTGACGAAAATATCGTCGCCAACAATCTGGATTTTCTCACCGAGCGCTTCAGTCATCGTTTTCCACCCATCCCAATCATTTTCGGCCATGCCGTCCTCAATGGAGATGATCGGATAATTCTTCACCAGCTTTTCATAAAACTTCACCAGTTGTTCCGGAGTCTTTGCCGACTTGTCCGATTTTTTGAAAACGTACTTTCCTTTCTCGAAGAACTCGCTCGACGCCGGGTCGAGAGCCAGGTAGATGTCCTTCCCCGGTTTGTACTTGGCGTTCAGGATCGCTTCGAGGATGACTTCAATCGCTTCCTCGTTCGACTTCAAGCTCGGTGCAAATCCGCCCTCGTCACCAACGGCAGTATTATACCCCTTCTTGCGAAGCACGGACTTGAGCGAATGAAACACCTCTGCACCCATCCGCAGAGCTTCCGCAAAATTTTCCGCTTCCACGGGAACGATCATGAATTCCTGAAGGTCAACATTATTGTCCGCATGTTTTCCCCCGTTGAGGATGTTCATCATGGGTACCGGCAAAACCTTGGCGTTCGTCCCGCCGAGATACCGGTAGAGAGGAATCTCGAGTGCGGCAGCGGCTGCCTTCGCTACGGCAAGCGAAACCCCGAGAATCGCATTCGCGCCCAATTTGTTCTTGTTGGGAGTGCCGTCAAGTTGAATCATCAACTTGTCGACGCCAACCTGGTCGAGAGCGTCAAAACCGATAACCTCCTCGGCAATCTTCTCGTCCACGTTCTCAACGGCTTTTTGGACACCCTTGCCGCCGTAGCGCGATTTACCCGCCTGCCCTCCCGGAACAACATTGGCGGGCAGGTCACCGTCGCGCAGCTCAATCGCTTCACGTTCCCCCGTTGAGGCGCCGCTCGGAACAGCGGCCCTGCCCCGGACACCGCATTCCAGCTCAACATCGACTTCAATCGTTGGATTGCCGCGCGAGTCAAGAATTTCCCGCGCGTATACATCAGTAATGGTAGTCATCGAATTCTCCTTAGAAATGTTATTGAAATGTCTTTGAATATCGAAAAAAAAACGAAGAAATGCAACGAGGCAATTCGGTCAGTAGTGCATCATTTTAATGCTCGAGTGCTGTGCCCACCCCACCTTCCGTCCTCCCCTTGGTAAGGGGAGGAAACTTCTCCCCCTTTTTCAAGGGGGAGAATACAAGAGGGGGTCTGGCGTGAGCGACACGATTCAAATTGATGCACCACCATTTGGTTGAGGACTATTACCGGTTGTTTAATAAGCCGGTTCCCACCATCCCGGGAATGCAGCGACAACCTTACAGCCTTTTTTTCACCTCCTCAAAAACTTCGTCCACGGAAATGAGTTTCATGCATTCAAGATAACCCGCTCCGGCACGGTGACAGCTCGTTTGGCGGCAAGGAGAGCACTCGATTTTCTTGAACAGCGCAAGGTGGCCATCCTCCGGGGAATATCGGAACCAGACTTCGGGCGGCTCGGGCCCGAAGATGCCGATCGTTTTGGTGCCGACGGCAACGCCGATGTGCATGGGGCCGCAATCGTTCGAGACAAGAACGTTGCATACCGAGAAAACTGCCGCGAGCTGCCGCACGGGAAGAACTGGAAGAGCGATAACCGGCGCGATACATGAACTTGAAATTGCCTTCACAAGCTCTATGTCCTCCGGACCGGGGGTCATGACAATCTCAACACCGAGTTTCGCACGCAGGCGGTCAATCAACCCGACGAAATTTTCCTTCAACCACAGTTTGTTCGGCCAGGTTGCCCCCGGATGTACAGCGACGATGGGTCGTGTAGTGTTCACCCCGTTCAATTGCAGATAGGTTCGCGCACCACGTTTCTCGTCCTCCGTCAGAAATACTTCCGTTTTCCAGCATGTCGGTTGAACGCCGAGAGGCTTGACGTATGCGTAATGGAATTCAATTGCCGAGGTTAAGGAACCGACGTCCCCAATCGTCTGCGTATACAATTTCCCCCGGCCTCTGACCTCTTTTCCGATGCGAACGGGAGCCCCGCTCGCCCATGTGAGCAGCGCGCTCCGGGGGTTTGAGAAGAGGTCGACGACAACGTCGAACTTTCTGCGGCGAAGTTCCAATGCGACCCTCGGCTGTTCGAAAATGGATGGGCTTGAAAAATCGTACGGGATAATTTCGTCGAGGAAGGGATTATGTTCCAGCAACGAAACCGCTTTCTTGTCTCCCATATACGCAATGTACGCTCGGGGGAATGTTTGCCTTGTCGCGCGAATGATCGGAGTGGTGAGAACCACGTCGCCGATGTATTTCATCCGCGTGAGAAGAATGCGACGAATGTTTTCCGGTGCCATAGTTGTCATGCATGAACAAATTAGAAAACTTCTCAGCGACTTGCAAGAAGCAGAGCGACGACCTCTATCCATGCGCACGCACCGGGCGTGCACACATCAAACGGATTTGCCGCCAAGGGCAAAAGGCACCCCAAGACCTCTCAATTCCGAGAAATTCGCCGGGGCTCTGAAAGTCTCGTTCGCAGGTACACGTTGCCTCACGTACAAGTTATTCCATGCAAACGTAGCGTTTGACTTTTTCAGGACTCTGCTGTACATTTGTAGTCAGCTCACTTACTATTTACATTTATCCAATATCACAGGAGAGTGCTATGAGAAGCCTCAAGTTGCTCCTCGTTTCAGGAATCATGCTTTCTCTGACATTGTGGTTCTTCGCCTGCAAGCCTACGGCTGACGTAGGAAGTACAGTCGTGAATGTGGCAGACCCGACAGCGGAAGCAATCCAGTACACTTCAAAAGGCTGGGCCGCCTTTGAGCAGAAGGACTATGCGACGGCCAAGAGTCTGTTTAGGCAAGCAATCAGCAGTAATGATCTCTATGCAGACGCGTACAACGGCCTTGGCTGGACGTACGCCCGGCTCGATTCGATGACGAATGCCTTGCAGTCGTTTGATATTGCGCTCGGTTTGCAGCCACAATTCGTCGATGTTCTCGCCGGAAGATCCTTTGTCAGCCTTGCCCTCGGCAAATACCACGATGCGATCACCGCCGTGGGCATCGTGCAGTCATTGGAGCCAGGCTTCTACGCGTTCCGACACGACCCCAAGGTATCGTTGAACCTCCTGCTCCTCGTGAAGGCGCAAAGTTGCTTCATGTTGACGGACTACGATGCCGCACAATCCATCATCAATCAGCTCGATCCATCCAACTCGCTTGACCCGGCAAAGTCGAGTTACATCGAGGATCTGGCTCTTGAGATTGAAAACCTTTGGCAGCAGTCATAGGAAGGGACACGCCATGGAAAAATCAATAAAGTTCATCCTCACGACTTTTGTCGTTTGCGCTGTCGGTGTGCTCTTCTTCATGCCGCGGGCGACCCATGCACAAGGGCATTATGCTTACCTCACAACTGGATATAACTATACAGTTCCGATCATTGACGTCAGCACGCAGGCCTACGTCACCACTATCAATGCGGGATACTATACGGGTGCGCCGACATTGAACCAACGAGGCACCAAGTTGTGGATACAATCATCTGGCCAGTTTCTTGTCATCAATACGATGACCAGGTCGGTGGCCTATGCCTCTCCGTATAATTATTATAACAGCTCGCAGGCAGCAATCTCCCTCGACGGATCGAGAGTGTACATGCTCCGTGGTTCATCTCCGTCAAGCATCATTGTCTATGATACTGCGAGCTACGCACGTGTCGATTCATTTGCCGTCACGGGGAGCGGTTACTGGACATCACCACCCGTGCTTTCGTTAGATGGAAACAAGATGTACTTCACCGACAACGACGACCTCCTGTATGAGGTGGATGCCTATAACGGCCAGACATCGCGGGAACTTATGCTGAACTACTATTCTACCCGTCTCAGGATGAGTCCCGACGGCACAACATTGTACGCACTGGCACCCAGCTATGACTATGTCCTGGTCATCGATATCTCCTCATTCACGATAAAAGGAAGCTTAACGATCACCGGCAATGCTACAGACATGGCGCTCAGCAGGGATGGGAAGAAACTGTTCGTCGTAGATGGTTCCTCGACCACATTGAGAGTGTTCAGCTTGCCGTCGGGCGAGTACACTGACCAGACACTCCTGGATCCGGGGCAAGGTCTAGCACTAGCGCCATCAGATTCACTTCTGTACGTGGTCCACAATACATACTATAATGACATCAGCGTTTTCAATATTAATACGAATACGACGGTGAATATGCTGACTGCCGGAACGTATCCGACGGCTGTTGCGATGCCGCCGCCCTCTGACAACATACGTCCGGCACCAATATCAAGCATTCATGCCACGGTAGTTTCTTACAGTCATGCTCGCCTGACGTTCACGACTTCCGGTGATGACAGTCTCTCCGGAAGGGCGACGTTCTATGCGGTCAGATATGATACGGTTCCGATCACGGACGCTCATTTCAGTCAAGCGACAAAGTTGTTGCACTCTCCCCGGCCAAAGCTCTCAGGGCAGACAGACACGGTCGATATTACCGGCTTGCGCGGCTCGACGAAATACTATTTTGGCATCAAAGTTGGTGACGAGGTGCTTAATCTTTCTTCGCTCGTTACAGACAGTGTCACATTGCCCGCGCCGCCGCATATTGCTCTTCAGCCGGATTCACTGTCGCGGACTATTTCGGACAACGACTCCGTATCTCTTTCATTTACAGTCCAGAATACCGGCGGTGGAAATCTCGACTACACGGTGTCAGTGGGAAGCATCTCGAAACAGGCGGACGGTCTTTGCTCAATGAAGCTCAGCGATCAGGGAAATGGTAGAGAGGCTTCATCACGGTCAACAGCGGCCTTGGGGCCGAAAGCTCTCTTGCTGTATGCATATGACACATACAATGCTTCTCTTTACCCGGCGGATGTGAGAACTAAAATCAGTAATGCTGGAAGCTTCTCCACCGTCGACACAATGAATGTATATTACTCGACGCCAACGCTTGCTCAGTTACAGCGCTACAACGTCGTACTTGTGTGGAGCAGTTACCCGTTTTATGACCCGGTCACCCTGGGCAACGTGCTGGCAGATTACGTCGACGGGGGCGGGGGTGTTGTGACGGCACTCTTCGCCATGGAACGGTCAACGTATTCTGATGTCTACAGGATCAAGGGCAGGTTCGACGACGAGAACTATTGGGCGATAGAACCCGGCAATGTGACAGAAGGTTCGGAAGCAACTCTGGGAACTGTTTCTGTCCCCACCCATCCGATCATGCACGGTGTTTCGACGTTCGATGGTGGATATTATAGTATTCGGTTAATGGGGGGAACCATTGCTCCGGATGCGGAGCTCATTGCTTCATGGAGCGACGGGTCACCGTTGGTGGCCGTGAAAAGTGTCAAAGGGAACAACAGAGTCGATTTGGGCTTTTACCCCCCCTCGTCCGACGTGAACTCGGAATTCTGGCTGTCAAACACCAACGGTGCCAAACTCATGGCAAATGCGCTGATCTACGCGGCAGGTGCAGGTGGCAAAATCAATGTTTCATTCTCCCCCGATTCCGGTTCCGTTTCCACCGGCACTACCCAGCCGATCCAGATCATCGTTACAACGCAGAACGCTCGGCAGGGGAATTACACGTTGAGTGTGCAAGTGGCATCAGACGACCCTGAAAATCTTATCACCCTTCTGCCGGTGAACCTGACGATCAAAGATATGACGCCGCCCCGCGTATCCATTCGTTTCTTCCAGAATGAAGCGTTTCCGGAATATCTGAACATCATCTCCGTTTCTCATGAGACCCTCTTTACCCCTATCCTGAAAGTGGGGCTGGGAAAGGATACAAGCCAAGTGCCCCTGCAGCTGCTTGACTCCGCTAATTTTGTCTACAATTCAAATTTCAAGCTTACGCAGGGTGGAACCCTGACCGCAATCCTCATGGCATCTGATTCAGTGGGAAACCGGGCTTCCGTCAGCCGACAATTGAGCGTCCAGCATGTTCCTGCGAATTCCCCCGCCATCATTGCAAGCGTTGACCTATGCGCCCTACTCGAACTCAAACAGAACTCCGCAAACAAGGACCTCTTCGTGACAGCCGATGTCGACGAAGAAGCAACAACAGCCGGCGTTGGCGAAGCAATCGGTCCCGCTTACCGCTTCAGCCCAATCTCAGTCAGTCTCAACACTGCCGGCGTCGTGAGCATGACATATCCAAAACTTGACGGAGCAAAAAACAGCACGCATTTGGGTATCTATGAACAAACCTCCAAAGGATGGATATACCTGCCCACGCAGGTCGATGTAGAGCATAGGGTTCTGTTTGCTCAGGTGGAACAACTTGGAGAGTTCCGGATCATCTACGACCCATCCATTCAATCGGAATCCAAGCAAGAGATGCCGCATTCTTTTGAGCTCAGTCAGAATTTCCCCAATCCCTTCAACGGCGGCACGATCATCAAGTATGGCCTTCCGGAAACGCAATTCATCGAGCTGAAGATATTCGATAACCTCGGACGGGAAGTCAGAACTCTGGTGCATCAAATCCAAGCTGGAGGCTTCCATCAGGCGTTCTGGGACGGAACGACGACAACGGGGCATGTCGCAGCTAGCGGCATTTACTACTATCGGTTGCACGCCGGCTCAACGGTCCTCCAAAATAAGATGCTCCTGCTGAAATAAGAATAACCGAAAGCATCATCATCGTACAAACCCTTCTTGGAAACACCAGGAAGGGTTTTTTTTGCTGCGAGCGAGTCAGAAACCGGGTGCATGCCGATCATACCAGTCGCATCTCTCCAGCCAATCGTCTATTCGCTGGACCGACGCTTGATTTGTAATGAAATTCAGTGATCGCCAAAATTCCATTTTTGCACGCTGGAATTTCCTCAGATGAAAGTACGATTGACCGAGCAACTGCGCCTTCCCGGCGTCGAGAGTCGGAATACCATACGACGCGTGGCTCGTTTCCAGCGCATCGATGACTTTTGGGTATTCTTTGAGACGAAAGAATAGTCTTGCCCTGAGGTAGGACAACATCGAACCGGGAGAATGTTTTTGAGTTTCATCGAGAATGCGCACTTCGGCAGAATCCTCAGAGGCATCGAGGAAATAATCACGAGCAACGTTCTGAAGCTCCCGGTTGGTGATCCCCTCGAGACGGAGCGTCACGGCCTCATCATACGATTCTGAAAAGTCGAGCGCGAGTACCTCCTCGTAGGCCTCCTTTGCGGAATCGATCTTGCCCTCATGCCACAGGGCATCGCCGTAGAAAAGCAACAGGCTCCTAACCGCTCCGAAGCCCGTCGAATCGACCGCCTGAGAGTTTATCAACTTGATAACGGTATCGTAGCGTCCCGCTTGATATGCCGAGCGGACGAGTCCTGAGAAAGCTTCGGAGTTCCAGCTTTTTCCGAGCGATCTTGAGAACAGCTCCATCGCCGCCGAAGAATTCCGTTCAGCGAGGCGGCGAAAGCCTTCCTGGTTGAGCTTGGCAACTGCCCGCACGCATTCCTTTGCGAATATCGACGGTCGTTTGAAATAAAACTCAACATGCTTTCGCCAACCGGCGGGCGTTGCGACGCGCAACAGAAAATGCTGCCATGATTCCACGAGCTGGTCGTACGATTCTCCATATACTCTCGCAGTGGATTTTCCTCCATAGAGTTCCTTGAATCGGACCATGCCATAATGGTCGATCAGATACCTACAAAACGACCCCATGAGCACGTAGCTGAGGGAAGAAGAATGAAGCATAAATCCGGCTGGAGAAATCAGCTCGTTTGGTTTCGTCATTAACCCGAATCTTGAAACGGCCGCGGCGTACTCATGCAGAGTACGATTGCCGAAATCGCCATCGACCGCGGTCGCAAGACCTTCTACCAACCCGATGTTATAGTGCGCCTTGATGACCGGCATCCCGAATTGGCCGGCCACCACATGGACAAGTTCATGCTTCAGTGTGGATTCCCATGATTGTTTGTTAAGATGGACCTCCTTGCGCCACGGCTTAGCAATGTTGGTCGTGCCGGTGCCAATGAGCAGACGCTTTGTGTCCGGATCGGGATAGATGTACGAATCAATCGTTTCCGAAAAATGTGTCTGAAGAGCCTCTTCCACCTGATGAAAACGGAATTCGTGCTCTTCGGACACCCATCGAATTTCGTCATCGGAAAAAGATCCCGGCGCGTAGAAAATCCGAAAATGCTCGGTTGTGCACCGGCCCGACAGTGCCTGCTGCAGGCGGGCAGTCGAAGTTTCGAAATCCAACCGGCCCCTCAAGATAAACGCCCCCGCCAGCAAGATGAGAAGAAGTGCCATCGTTACGTTCCGGGCGTCAAGTCGAAACTGTTTTGCAATCAACATGATTTTTGTGAATGCGTCGTCATGAATTGATGCCGCGTCCATGATCACCATCGTCATCAGCATCAACAAAAGACTGAGACCGAGCGTCAATGCCCGGGAGATTACCAGAGGCGAAGATATCGTGAGCACTTCGTCGTACGAGAAACCCGGGAAATACCCATAGACGGGATTGTACGAGTAGATTTGCGACGAAAAATATCCGAGGTACAATGGATGTATGAGTATCAATGCGAGGCACGCAATGTACATAACGAATGGCCGCCGGGCTATTGCCAGAGAGAAACCTGCCAGCGACACGGAGAAAATGCTGCTGACAACCGGAATCAGGAGAAAGAAGAGAAGCCCTTCGAAATAGGAACAGTTCTTCACAAAAAAGAGATTCAGGGTCGCAACACCCCACGGAATGGCAAGAAGCATCAAGCTGACGCGAAGCATTTTGAGGATCATCGCGCGAAAATCCCGACCGCCGATCTCCTTTCCCGGGGAGCTCCACCACCCTTTTGCTCCGATGAACATGAAACCGACAAGCCATGGGATCACGAGCGCGATGGCGGCAGAGAACTCGTACCCGAGATAATTAAACAATGGAAGGCAACACAGCCAAACCGAGACGACCAAGAAAACAGACCCGGAGAGCATGGTGCGCTTCGAGGACTCCAGGGTTTTCATGTAGCCGGACTCACATTCGTTGAACCGTCCACGGTCATTATCCGTAACTCAATCCAATACGGGCAGCCAGTTGTTTCGCTGGTTCGGCCCGACCGCGTGCGGCATAGAGCAAAGGAAGCGCGTTGCCGATCTCCTTCGCCGGAGTTCCGAGACCCATTCTCTGTTCGATAACTGGATGGGGCGCTGGATTTTCGCAGAAGTATTAATACTCAGCCCCGGACACCCTTCGTATGTTTGCCCCAAGCGACCCGAGCTTCCATTCAATTCGCTCGTATCCTCTATCGAGATGGTAGACACGCAGGACTTCCGTTTTTCCCTCGGCGACAAGTCCTGCAAGAACAAGCGACGCCGACGCTCTCAGGTCAGTCGACATCACCTTCGCTCCGGTCAGTCTCCTGACACCCTTCACGATCGCGACATTCTTTTGCACCTCGATCGCAGCCCCCAGGCGCAGGAGCTCGGGAACATGTTTGAAACGGTCAAAATAGATGGTATCGGTTACAACAGACGACCCTTTCGCAATCGACATCAGAGCAATCCACTGCGCTTGCATATCCGTCGGAAAGCCGGGATATACTGCGGTTGTCACATCGACGGCTTTCATGACTCTCGGAGCTTTCACCTTGATGTAGTCATTTCCGATTTCGAGGCGGGCGCCCGCTTCTTCGAGCTTCGCCAGAATAGAGCTGACATGGCGTGGCTCGCATCGTTCAACTCTCACAGTTCCTCCGGTCATTGCTGCGGCAAGCAGAAACGTTCCGGTCTCAATGCGGTCGGGTATCATCGACTCATCGCAAGGGTGCAACGCGTCCACACCTTCAATTTCCAGCCGGGTTGTTCCAATGCCACCAATCTTCGCACCCATTTTGACCAGAAATTCCGCGAGCGCGACAATCTCGGGTTCCATTGCCGCATTTTCGATCACGGTCGTCCCCTTCGCCAGCACGGCGGCCATCAGGAGGTTCCCCGTCGCTCCCACGCTCGACACATTGAAGGCGATCTTGGCCGCACGGAGCCGTTTTGCCTTTGCGATGATGTACCCTTGATCGATCTCAACCTGCGCCCCCAGCTTTCGAATTCCTTCGATATGAAAATTGACCGGCCTCGGGCCCCAGGCGCACCCTCCCGGAAGCGAAACTTTGGCATGGCCGTAACGGGCGACGAGAGGACCGAGGACATAGATTGACGCTCGCATCTTTTTCACATGTTCGTACGGCGCTTCAAACTTGTTCACGCGAAATGTATTGAACTGGAGTGCATGTTCCCTCCGCTCAATTTCGACGCCCATGGTCTGAAGAAGCTTGCTCATCGTCACAACATCGCGAAGCTCGGGCGTATTCTCAAAGCGGTACTTCCCGCTGGCAAGAAGCGTGGCGGACATCAGCGCAAGGGTCGCGTTTTTCGAGCCGCCGATAGTGACCGTCCCCTTCAGCCTGCTGCCGCCAGTCATGATGAATTTATCCATACGATTTCCCTTTGTACTGGATCGGAATATACTCGAAACTCGCCCTAAAAGCAATGAATAGGTGCGGGGCAAGGAATCTCGCACACCCATACCCCTGTCAAGGAAGAGCTTGACTCTCTCTACAAAAATCGCTTAATTAGGTGTTGTAATACACGAATTGCCATAGGAGAAATCATATGCCCCGAACTGTGCGCGCCGGACTTATCCAATCAACGCTTGCAGGCTCAACCGAGCAGCCCATCGAGGCAATCAAGAAAGCCATGGTCGATAAGCATGTTCGCCTTATCGAAGAAGCCGGCAAGAAAGGCGTTCAGATGATCTGTTTGCAAGAGTTGTTCTACGGTCCCTATTTCTGCGCCGAACAGAAAACAAAATGGTATAAACTTGTCGAACGAATCCCCGACGGACCGACCGTAAAACTCATGCAGGAACTTGCAAAGAAGTACTCGATGGTAATGGTCATCCCGATTTACGAGGAAGAAATTACGGGAGTTTATTACAACAGCGCCGCGGTGATCGATGCGGACGGAAAGTATCTTGGAAAATACCGAAAGACGCATATTCCCCACTGCGATCCGGGGTTTTGGGAAAAATTCTATTTCAAACCGGGAAATCTCGGCTATCCAGTGTTCAGAACCGCCTATGGAACCATCGGAGTGTACATTTGCTACGACCGTCATTTTCCTGAAGGCGCCCGCATTCTGGGCTTGAAAGGCGCCGAGATTCTCTTCAATCCTTCGGCGACTGTTGCCGGGCTCTCGGAGTATCTGTGGGAACTGGAACAACCGGCACATGCAGTGGCAAACGGTTACTTCGTGGGAGCAATTAACCGTGTCGGGTTTGAAGCCCCATGGAACATCGGTGAGTTCTACGGCAAGAGCTACTTCTGCAACCCGCGCGGCAAGATCATCGCGCAAGCATCGCGGGATAAGGACGAAGTCGTCGTCGCCGAACTGAATCTGGATGAGATTCTGGAAGTGCGAAACGTATGGCAATTCTTCCGCGACCGAAGACCGGAAATGTACAAGGAGATAACGGAGATGTTGCCGTGAGGAGAGGTTCGAGTCTTGGGTATTGAGATTTGAGATTCGACTATTGTGCTGCGAAAACACAAAAGGAGTCCGACGATGAATATCCTGAATGAAAGCAATGGTATATAAGATGTGCTTGCAACTCAAAACCCGAACCTCACCGCTCAAAGCACTCGAAAAGAAGAGTTCACTCTATGAATAGATCAAGTCTCAATACCTCATCCGTTTCTGAAGTTACTGCACAACTCACCTACCGCACATGGGGATTTCAGAAAAGCTGGAAACCTCTGCAAATTGTCGATGCCGAAGGATGTTACTTTACCGATGCAAGCGGTAAAAAATATCTCGATTTCTCATCACAGCTCATGTGCGTAACGCTCGGACATAAAAATCCCGCCGTCATCAAAGCGATTGAAGAACAGGCAAGAAAGCTTGCGTATATCGCGCCGGGGTTCGCGACAGACGTGCGGGCGGAGCTGAGCAAGCTTTTGCTTGAAGTTCTTCCGAAAGGCCTGGAAAAATTCTTCTTCGCGACGTCGGGCACCGAGGCGAACGAAGCTGCATTCAAAATCGCACGCATGTACACCGGGAAGACAAAGATCATTGCACGGTACCGCTCATATCACGGCTCCACGATGGGTTCCATCGCGGCAACGAGCGATCCAAGGCGCTGGGCAATGGAACCGGCGGGCAAAATCCCCGGGGTCATCTTTGCACCGGAAGTGAACTGCTATTCCTGCCCTCTTCACCACCATTACCCGGAGTGCGAAATCGCCTGCGTCGAATATATCGACCATATGATCGAAAACGAAAGCGACGTCGCAGCCGTCCTCGTCGAGCCGGTTGTCGGAACAAACGGCGTCCTGATCCCCCCGAAAGAATATATGCCTCGCCTCCGACAAATCTGCGATAAGCATCGCGTTCTCTTAATCGCCGATGAAGTCATGAGCGGTTGGGGCCGCACCGGCAGATGGTTCGCCGTCGACCACTGGGATGTTAAGCCTGATATTCTCACGACCGCAAAAGGAATTACATCCGCCTACATGCCTCTCGGACTCTGCGCAACGACAAAGACCATTGCCGATTACTTCGAAGATCATTATTTCTCTCATGGACACACATACGAAGCTCATCCGCTGACGTTGGCGCCGGCAATCGCCGCCATTAATGAATACAAGCGGCTTAATCTCATCGACCGCGCGAACGAGATGGGCGTGTACATAGGGAAGAAACTCAACGAGCTCAAGGAGAAACACAGGTCCGTTGGAGATATCCGCGGCATCGGATTGTTCTGGGCGGTTGAGCTGGTTAAGAATCGGCGGACAAAAGAGCCGTTCAATACGTACAAAGACAAAGTCGGCGGAACGCCGCTGCTCGTCGACAAGATTGCCGCGGAGATGATGAAAAATGGCGTCTACATTCAGGCCTGGGTGAGCCATTTTGTCGTCGCACCGCCGTTAATAATCACAAAAGAAGAAATCGACCTCGGGATACGCGCATTAGATAACGCACTCGGAATTGCAGATGAAACGGTAACTAATTAACAAAACTCAACAACCAAGGAGAAATACCAATGAAAAACTATCAATTGTTGCTGCTTGCTTTACTGGTGGTCGGCGTGGGTTTCCACGCGAATGCACAGGTAACCAATCTGAAGGTGAACGGTTTCAGCTCTAATTTCACCATAGTGCAGGGTGATAGCCTTAGATGGGAATACAGTCTGCCGGTTGGAGGAACTGCAATCGGCCAGATTTGGATTGACCTCAACGGAAATGGGGTCATCGATACAGCAACGGATAAACTGATGTTCGGCAATTTCACTCAAACCGACGGACAATACGGCTCTGAGCAGAAGGGGCCTGGTGATATGGACAGTCTGGTGAATGGGAAATGCCTCCTGGTTACGGCAAATGACGGGCTGGCACCGGCAAAGTATATCCTCAAGTTTACAAACAATGGTGTTGGACAATCTATTTCCGGGACAATGACTGCCCTGCCGTCGCCGACATACACTATTTCCGGTAAAGTGACGCCGCCAGCGAGCGCCAGCGCACACAATATCCTTGTGGGTGCGCAAGAGAACAATGGAGGAGGGATAGGATGGTGGGCTCTAACTGACGCGAGCGGCAATTACACTATCAACTTCAATGCAGCTGCCGGCGGCGTACAATGGTATATCCAGGTGCAAGATCAGTTCCCACCGTATAGCGTCCAACCGTCAGACACTACGATCACGCTCACCGGGAGCCACAGCGGCCTCAACTTCACATTCGCCCAACCCGCAGCAAAAGTGGTCGGCTACGTTAAGGGAGAAGACGGCCATGTATTTGCGAACGTTAGCCTCAACTCCTATCCCCAGTACGGAGGCAATGGCAAGAACGCAACCACAGACGCGAATGGTTTTTACCAATTTGGTTATACGGCGAACGATATCAGTTCTTCTCTGATCTGGGAAACGCAAGCAGACAACAGCAGTGATTTCTCCCCGGCATATTTTCCTCCACAGAGCGGTCCCATTGCCATCCACCAGGGTGATAGTTCGCGCGTCGACCTCATTGCCTATGTAGCAAACGACTCCATCACGGGCAGGGTCACAATTGATGGTCATGCTCCTAACAGTTTGTCGTTTAGTCTATACGCAGGTACTTCTGATAGCGGCTACATGAACGTTAATTCCGACCCAACGACGGGCAATTTCACATTTCATGTAACCAAGAAAATTTACAATTACTACGTGGGAATTAATAATAGCTCCATTCCAAACGGTTACGGGTACAATAACAACAATAATAATGCACACGCCGGCGACAAGAATATTGTGATTAGCATTGTGAAAGTCGCCTGGTTTAGTCAAACCAGTAACACCAATAACCAATTGAACGCGATCTCGTTTGTCAATCCAACCACAGGGTGGGTGGCCGGCTCATACGGAACGGTGTTGAAAACAACGGACGCTGGAGCAGCCTGGACGGGCCAAACGACGAATACGACGGCAAACATCAACGGAATTTACTTCGTGAACACAACAACCGGATGGATTGTCGGCAATGGCGGCGTCATCAAGAAAACCACCGACGGCGGGAACACATGGACTTCACAAAACTCTACGACGGCAGTCGACCTGCATGGGGTTCAATTCATCGATGCGAACACTGGCTGGGTTGCCGGCGGGTGTTCGGGACAGGGAACCATTTTGAAGACAACCAACGGCGGGACAGCCTGGTCTTCTTCAAACCCGGGCACCGGAAGCTGCCTGTTCTCAATATCCTTTATTAATGCTAACACCGGGTGGGCGGTCGGCGGCGGCGGTACAATTCTGGCAACAACCGACGGAGGATCGAGCTGGTCATCTCAATCACCTGGAGGCTGCGACCTTTATTCGGTCTCCTTCGTTAATAGCACAACCGGATGGGCAGTCGGAGGCTGCGGCTATATTTTTGCTACCACAAACGGCGGATCGGACTGGACACCGCAGATGTCCGGAGGTTGCGACCTTTACTCAGTGCACTTCGTAAATAGCACAACCGGCTGGACAGTGGGAAGCTGCGGCGGGAACATTTTCGCAACATCGGACGGCGGATCCACATGGATGTCTCAAATCTCCAATGCAAACACAGATCTTCATGCCGTTCAGTTTGTCGATGCGAAGACAGGATGGGCAGTTGGTGGCAACGTTATTCTGCACGATACCAGCGGAATCATACTCTCGGTGCGGGAAAACAAACTATCGACGCTCCCTTCCGGGTTTGCATTGCTGCAAAACTATCCGAACCCGTTCAACCCCACAACTACCATCCATTTCTCGCTACCAAAGTCGAGTTATGTAACTCTCAAGGTCTACAATATGCTGGGCCAGGAAATTGCAACACTCGTGAACGGCGAAAGAACGGCCGGCGAATACAGCGTCGAGTGGCAATCAAACACATTCCCGAGCGGTGTATATTTCTACCGACTGAGCGCGGGGAATTTTTCCAGCGTGAAGAAAATGATACTGATGAAATAGTAATAGTTCTCTGGTACGGGGTTTGGGGTTCGGGAATGAACCCCAACCCCGAACCTCAGTTCTCAACCTCGATTCCAAAGGAACTCACCATGCAACCCGACGTTTCAGAAGCTGGAAAGAAGAACCCAACAAAGCCATCGATCCCGACCGCAAAGAACTACATCGGTGGGAAATGGGTTGGCTCCGGGAGTGGAAGAACAGTTCCCAACCTCAACCCGGCCAATACGGATGAAATTCTTTGCCATACTCCTCTATCAACGCGCGAAGAAACGCAGGCAGCCATTGCCGCTGCGAAAGAAGCATCGCCGAAGTGGAAGGCGACTCCCGCCCCGGTGCGCGGGCGGCTTCTCTTCAAGGCGATGGGATTGATGCAGGAGCGGATGGAGGAGGTTGCGATTGCCCTCACGAAGGAAGAGGGAAAAATTCTGCGAGAATCCCGCGGCGAGATCCAGCGCGCAATCAACATCATGGAATTTACCGCCGGCGAGGGTCGAAGGCTCCGCGGTTCAACGATCCCCTCCGAGCTGCCGAACACGTTTATCTATACAATCCATCAGCCAATCGGCGTTGTCGGACTTATCACCCCGTGGAATTTTCCGATTGCCATTCCAGTCTGGAAAATCGCACCGGCCCTGGTCGCGGGAAACACGGTGGTGTTCAAGCCGGCAACGTTTACTCCACTGACGGCTGTTAAGATCGTGGAGATCTTTGAAGAAGCGGGATTTCCCCCGGGCGTCCTCAATATGGTGACGGGTAGCGGTGGAACCGTCGGGGACGAAATCGTGAATCATACCGAAATCCACGGAGTGTCGTTCACCGGGTCATGCGAAGTAGGCAATGAAATCTATTCACAGGCCTCCCGGCGCGGCATTCGCGTGCAATGCGAAATGGGTGGCAAGAATCCACTCGTCATCTTGCATGATGCCGATTTGAACCTTGCCGTCGAAGGAACCGTTCAGGGCGGGCTTGGCTCGACCGGACAACGGTGCACCGCCGCGAGTCGTGCGATAGTCGAAGAATCCATCGCCAACGAGTTCGTCGATTTGTTGCTCAAACGTCTTGAGAATTTTCGTGTTGGCGACGGTATGGATGCCGGAACCGACATGGGACCTTCGGTCGATGAGAGCCAGATGAATACTGTTCTCAAGTACATAGAAATCGGCAAATCCGAAGGAGCCCGGTTGCTGAAAGGCGGGAAACGACTTACCGGCGGACCGTTTGCAAAAGGATTCTTCGTCGAGCCAACTATCTTTGATAACGTGACGCCGGCGATGCGAATAGCGCAAGAAGAAATTTTCGGACCGGTCGTCAGCATCATGCGCGTGAAGGATTTCGACAAGGCGCTTGAGGTTGCCAACGGAGTGCGATTCGGTCTTTCGGCGTCTCTCTACTCACAAGATATCGCCAAGATCATGCGATTCGCCGAGCTTTCCGAAGTCGGCAAAGTGCACATCAATTCGCCGACAATCGGCGGCGAAGCACAGGCGCCGTTCGGCGGGATCAAAGCCACGGGGATAGGACCGCGCGAATGCGGCACCGAAGTATTCGAATTCTATACGGAAACGAAAGCGGTCTATATAGATTACACCGGGAAAAAACGAGAGACGAGCATCTACTGACAGTTTCAAGCCACAAGTTTCAGGGTGCAGGTTCAAAGCGAATGTTTCAGGTTTGATGTCGAAAGTTTCAAGTGACAATGATAACCTGAAACCTCAAACGTAAAACTTGAGACAATGTTCTATGGCCGCAGGATATAAGAAACTTCACGTATACAATTTGGCCTATGAACTATCCCTGAAAGTTCATAAGATATCATTAACACTACCGAAATTCGAAACCTACGAAGAAGGTAGTCAAATTCGCCGATCGGCAAAGTCCGTCTGTGCAAACATAGTCGAAGGTTATGCGTTAAGAAAATATAAGAATGAGTACTTACATTATCTTTATAGGGCTTATGCTTCCTGTGAGGAAACGGTTTTTCATTTACAAGAAATTTTCGACTCAGGTTCCTTAGCTGATGCGACCACATTTGAATCTCTTCAAACTGACTACTGTAATTTGTGCGGAAAGCTTTTCAACCTTCTTCAGTCGATCGAACGAAATTATCAAACTCCCAATTACCTCAGAGAACCCGATGAGGTATATTTTGCGGAAGAGCCAAAACTCACCGACTTGAATCTTGAAACCTGAAACTTGAGACCCGCGACTTAAGACCTGAAACTTGAAATCCGAAACCCCAAACTCTAAACTCCTTGTGAACAACATTGCTCCCAAACTAACCTCTGAACAGTACGAACAAAACTTCGCCGAGATCCACACACCGTTCACGCCGAATCAGGCTGCCGCGGAGGCAAACCGATGCCTCTATTGCTATGATTCTCCCTGTACGAAGGCCTGTCCGACGCACATCGATATTCCGACATTCATCAAGAAAATTGCAACGGAGAACATCAAAGGGGCGGCGAAAACAATTCTGGAATCCAACTGGATAGCATTAACCTGCGCGAAGGCATGTCCGGTGGACGTGCTCTGCGAAGGTGCATGTGTCTACAATGAACGGGGAGAAAAACCGATCAAGATCGGACTACTCCAGCGCTACGCTATCGATTGGTATTTTGAGCACGGCATGCCGCCCTTGTTCAAACCTGTGGGGAACAATGGAAAGTCGGTAGGCGTTGTCGGCGCGGGCCCTGCTGGACTCGCCTGCGCGGCAGAACTTGCTCTCATGGGATACGATGTCACCGTATATGAAGGGAAAAAATCAGCGGGCGGATTGGACACTTGGGGAATTGCACCATACAAGATGTCGTACAAAGATAGTTTGAACGAGGTGAAACTCGTCGAGAGCTTCGGCGTGAAGATCAAGACGGGAAAGCTGATCGGGAAACAAGTCTCGATCGCCGAACTCGAGAAAAAGCACGACGCTGTATTCCTCGGCGTGGGTTTGGGCAGTTCCTCCGACCTTCGCATTCCCGGCGAGGATATGGACGGAGTCTGTGACGCGCTGGAGTTCATAGGAAAAGTGACAACGCGCAAATGGAGATCCGTCGACGTCGGTAAACGGGTTGCAGTCATCGGCGGAGGGAATACCGCCATCGACGCTGTCACGGAAGCAAAACGGCTCGGCGCTGAAGAGGTGATGATCATCTATCGCCGCAGCAGGGCGGAAATGCCGGCGTACGATTTCGAGTATGAGCTTGCAAGAAATGACGGTGTGACTTTCCACTTTCTGACGGCGCCAAAGAGAATTATCGGGAAGAATAGAATGGTGGAAAAACTCGAATGTCTGAAAATGCAGCTCGGGCCGCGCGACGCAGAAGGCCGGAGGACACCCGCAGCGATTCCCGGTTCGGAATTCCAAATTCCGGTCGACATGGTCATCAAGTCCATCGGTCAAAGAACAAGCGAGGACTTTTTCAAGAAGATCCCGAATCTCAAAGTCCAGCGCGGCAAAGTCTGGGTCAACGAGGAAACGATGCAAACATCAAATCCCAAATACTTTGCCGGCGGAGATTGCATCAATGGCGGCAAGGAGGTCGTTAACGCGGCGGCTGACGGCAAACGTGCTGCGCATGGGATCAACAATTTCCTTCGAACAAGTAATTGATCGTCATTGTTTACGGACTGTGACGGTGAACCTCAGACTCTGTTGACCTCTGGAAAACAATCTCGAAAGGTGATACATGGTAGATTTATCAATTAACTGTGCCGGAATAAGTTCGCCAAACCCTTTCTGGCTCGCTTCCGCGCCGCCGACAAACTCTGCATACCAGGTAAACAAAGCTTTCGAACGCGGCTGGGGCGGCGCCGTATGGAAAACCCTCAGCGAGCCAATCATGAATGTTTTCAATCGCTATGGTGCAATTGATTATAACGGTCAAAAAATTCTGGGGTTGAACAACATCGAGCTTACGACGGATCGCCCTCTCGATGTCAATTTCAGAGAGATTGCCGAAATAAAAAAACGCTGGGCCGACCGCGCCGTGATTGTCTCGTTGATGGCTGAGTCCAAGAGAGAATCCTGGCACGAGATGGTAAAGCGTACTATCGATACCGGTTGTGACGGCATCGAGCTGAACTACGGCTGCCCGCACGGCATGAGCGAGCGCGGCATGGGCGCCGCTGTCGGACAGGTTCCCGAATACTGTTCAATGATTACGGAATGGGTCTCGGAAGTATCGTCCGTGCCGGTGCTCGTCAAGCTGACCCCGAACATTGCAGATATTCGCCTGCCCGCGCGCGCAGCAAGAAAAGGCGGTGCACACGGCCTCTCACTCATCAACACGGTGAACAGCATCATGGGCGTTGATCTCGATACGTTCGAGGTGCAGCCCTCGGTCGACGGAAAAGGAAGCCATGGCGGTCTCGCCGGTCCTGCCATCAAACCCATGGCACTCTACGCGATCTCGCACGTTGCAGCCGATCCGGAAGTCAACCTCCCGATTTCAGGCATCGGTGGAATCGCAACGTGGCGCGATGCCGCCGAGTTCATTCTCCTTGGCGCGACGAGTCTCCAAATCTGTACGGCAGTGATGCATTACGGGTTCCGCATCATCGACGACCTCGTCGATGGCTTGACGAACTGGATGGAAGAAAAAAGATTCAGGACGATCGAAGACTTTCGAGGCAAATCACTCACGGCCATTACCGATTTCGGTAACCTGAATCTCCTGTGCAAAACTACTGCCCGGATCGACGAGGCAAAATGCATACACTGCAATCTGTGTCACATCGCATGCGACGACGCCGCGCACCAGTGTATCGATATGATTCAGCTCAACGGCAAGAATCAGCCCAGAGTCAGACAGGAAGATTGTGTGGGCTGTGCTCTCTGCTTCCTTGTTTGCCCCGTCGACCGATGTATTACCATGGTCCGAAGAGATGACGGGAAAGAAGCAATGACGTGGAACAATCTCATGAAACAGCTGCCGCAGCCGCTCACGTGGGAATCGCTGAGGGCGTTTCAGGCAAAGCACGGGATAGAAATACACTGATCCATTTGAGGAACTTCAGCCCGTGAAACTCCGCATCGGGCCATGAAATGGTCTGCCTCATGATTAACAATCCCTCACACACTATTTATGATAAGAGTGGTCAGCCACGGAAAGCAACTCCGCCGAGGAGCTTATAGCCTCCACTCGAAGTTTGCTTCCGCAGTAAATTTCTCTTGCGGCAACGATTTCGCGTTCGTCGTAGCGATGAACACCGGAGCCGGACCATTGAACATCGTTCTTCAGGGAATGAGGCTGGATTCCTTGAACTCGCTCGAAATCGACAACGACAGTATTTGCCTGAATGGAATCCGGTTCGCGTTCAGCAGTTCGACGCTATTCGATCCCCGCATCGAAATCTATGGGTATGACCAAGACAACTTCAAACGCAACTTGAAAACTTTTGAGCAGGCTCTTGTAGCATTCTCTCAGCCGGCAAGCCTGGCTTTTCTGCTTGACGAAACCAGGAAAGGAAATTTCACGTCTTCTTTTGATATCGAGTATGTGAGGAGATTCGAATCGGCGTACCGGACATTTTTCCCCAATACTTATCTCCGGGGAATAGAAATGGTCAAAGGATTGGGGCCGGGACTTACGCCAAGCGGAGACGATTTCATCTCCGGCCTGCTTATAGCATTGAATGTTCGCCAAGCTGCCTTCAGAATCGACCTCTCTCAAACGATACATTCGATCTATCAAATAGCACAAGGCACAAATCCGTTTACGAATGCATTTTTGCGCTGC
This sequence comes from Bacteroidota bacterium, assembly GCA_049515655.1. Taxonomy (GTDB): domain Bacteria; phylum Bacteroidota; class Ignavibacteria; order UBA10030; family SZUA-254; genus JBEKTW01. The sequence continues at coordinate 146,698 of JBEKTW010000011.1, read as the reverse complement.
GCCGCACGTGGCGAGGTTTCCGAAAAATTCAAACGGTTGATTGGATCCCTTTTTCATTCAGAGCGGAAAGAAATCATCGAGAGTACTCAACGGCTCCTGATTGTGGGTGCAACTTCCGGTGCGGACCAGGCAGTGGGCTTCCTGATCGGTTTAAAAAGGTTTTAGCATGAAAACCATCGGCATAGTTAAAAAAGGCGAATACTACGACTCCATCTCCGTCATGCTGATCGCAAAGCAGATTGCGGAAATGAAAGACGTTCTGGACTCGGCTGTCGTAATGGGCACAAAAGAGAATAAATCCGTCCTGGAATCCTCCGGCCTGCTGACTCAGGAGTTGAAGTCTGCCGAGGAAATGGATCTCATCGTCGCAGTCAAAACACAGGATGCGGCAGACGCAGCCGGTATCGTTTCCAGAATAGAAAACATTTTCAAGGCAAACGAGAAATCAGAAGGTGATGACCGTTTAGACCCGCAAAGCATCGAAGGGGCGTTGACTCTTCTGCCCGAAGCGAATCTTGCCCTGGTTTCCGTGGCAGGAAGATATGCCGGTGACGTCGCAATGAAATCGCTTCAGCATGGTTTGCACGTGATGTTGTTCTCGGACAATGTTCCGCTTGAACAAGAAATTGATCTCAAAACATACGCCCAGAGAAGAAACTTGTTTGTCATGGGGCCGGACTGCGGAACGGCAATCATTAATGGCGTGCCGCTCGCTTTTGCGAATGTCGTCAACCGGGGGAACATCGGTATCGTCTCTGCTTCCGGAACCGGTCTTCAGGAAGTGAGCTGCATCATTTCAAACCAAGGGTGTGGGGTTTCTCAGGCAATCGGAACCGGTGGGCGGGATGTTAAGAAAGAAGTCGGCGGCATCATGTTCATTGAAGGAATCAAGGCCCTTGCCGCGGATGATCGTACGAAGGTTCTTCTTTTGGTTTCCAAGCCACCGGCAAAGGAAGTGATGGAAAAAATCATACACACGGCAAAGGGAATTCGCAAGCCGATCGTTGGCGTGTTTCTTGGATCACCGTCGGAACTTCTCAAAGGCAGCAATATCCGTCAGGCTCTGACCCTTGAAGAAGCTGCCTTGCTGTCGGTCGCACTTTCAAAAGGAGAAGATGCCTCTGCTGTATCCGACACATTGAAAGAACGTGAGCCCGAAATGATCAAGATGGCAAAAGAAGGAGCGGCAAAACTATCTCCAGGCCAAAAGTATTTGCGTGCTTTGTTCAGCGGCGGGACGTTCTGCGATGAAGCGCAATTACTTTGTCAGAATGTGCTGGAGGATGTTTATTCCAACATTCCCTTCGGAAGCAGTCATAAGCTACGAGATTCTTGGAAAAGTGAGAAGCACACAATTCTGGACTTGGGCGACGATGAATTCACCGTGGGCAAGCCTCATCCCATGATTGACTACTCAACGAGAAATAAGCGCATTCTTACGGAGGCAGAAAACCCCGAAACGGCAGTCATTCTCCTGGACATCGTTCTCGGATACGGCTCAAACATGAATCCTCTTGCGGAATTAATCCCTGTCATCAAAAAGGCAAGGGAAATTGCTTCTCACCAAAAAAGACACTTGCCGATGATTTGTTCAGTCACGGGAACCGATAAGGACCCTCAAAACAGGTCTGCGGTGGTCTCGACGTTGTCGCAGGCCGGCCTCGTAGTAATGGGATCAAATTCTTCTGCCAGCAGGCTGGCAATCTCCATCATCCAGCATAAGAACAAGCTATGATGAACCGACTCTTTGAAAGCGAACTTGCGGTTATCAACATTGGACTCAAGTCCTTTAAAGATACCCTCGAAAAAAGTAATGTGAAAGTAGTGCAGGTTGATTGGAAACCTCCGCTTATCGCGGACGCCGAGGTCTCGGCGATTCTTCAGGGGAATTGCGACAAAATAGAAACTGCAAACAAGGAAGCAGTAGGAAGAATCCTCAACAGCAAGCCGTGCATCGTCGGGATGGGAAGGGCACTCGACGTTATCCCCGGCATGAAGAAGAATCTGCTCCTCCATGCAGGTCCACCCATTGGCTGGGACAAGATGTGCGGTCCGATGCGAGGCGCGGTTGTCGGCGCGCTGATCTATGAAGGCATGGCCGATACGCCTGAAAAAGCCGAGCAGACAGCCGCTTCAGGAAAAATCGAATTCTCCCCCTGCCATGAGCATTCGGCAGTCGGTCCCATGGCGGGAGTTGTCTCTCCTTCGATGCCGGTGTTCATTCTGGAAAATGAACAATACGGCAACAAGGCGTATTGTACAATGAACGAAGGACTCGGAAAAGTTCTTCGTTACGGCGCGTTTAGCGACGACGTCATCAAGCGGTTGAAATGGATGGAAACGGTTCTCTATCCCTCTCTGAAGAACGCGATTGACAAAATCGGCAAAATCGATCTGAAAAATATCATCGCGCAGGCGCTTCAGATGGGAGATGAGGTTCATAACAGAAACAGAGCGGCGACATCTCTCCTCTACAGAATACTGGCTCCCGCGATTGTCCAGACGACCGAGGACAAGTCGATTGTGGCGGACGTGCTCGACTTCATCAACCGCAACGACCATTTTTTCCTTAATCTCTCCATGGGTGCATCGAAAGTATCGTTGGATGCGGCACGGAACATCGATTATTCGAGCATTGTGGTCGTCATGGCAAGAAACGGAACGGAATTCGGCATCCAACTTTCCGGAACCGGCGGCACGTGGTTCACCGGAATTTCCCCGGTTCCCGACGCGCTTTTCTTTCCGGGCTTTACAAAAGACGATGCAAACCCGGATATTGGGGACAGCTCCATAACGGAGACGAACGGTTTGGGTGGATTCGCAATCGCCGCTTCGCCGGCCATTGTCCAATTTGTCGGCGGCTCGACAAGAGACGCAATCAACTACACGCTGAAAATGTATGAAATAACCGCGGCAGAGAACAATACCTACAAAATTCCCTATCTTAATTTCCGCGGCACACCGACCGGGATCGACGTGCGAAAAGTTGCAGAAAAGAATGTTCTTCCGTTTATTGATACCGGAGTTGCCCACAGGAATGCAGGAATAGGGCAAATTGGCGCCGGAGTCTTAAGTGCACCCCCGGAGCCGTTTAAGAAGGCCATCGTTGGCTTCGCACATCAGATTGAATCATTGAAGGAGAAGTAATATGAAGACTCAAGAATTTCTTGATTTCATGGACAGCGTTAAAGTCTACGACTTAACACAACGACTGAGCGTTCACACTCCGCCGTGGCCCAGCTACATGCCGCTGGGAATTCAGTATTTCAAGAGAATCGCGGGCGCGCACATGGGCCAGGGTGCAAACGGACAAATTATAACAACGAGCAACCACGTGGGAACACACATGGACGGCGAAATTCATTTTCACGCTTCCGGCCGGTCGATCGGCCAGGTGCCGATGAATGAATGGATCGGTCAGGGCGTTGTCGTCGATATTTCTGATGCCGTTGGCGATTACGATCTGTATAGTCCCGAGATGCTCACGAAAAGAGTCGACATCAAGAAAGGAGACATCCTTATCATCAACACCGGGTACAATCGCTACGCTTGGGATCAGAAGGACTCCGACGAAGTGCGATATTTTGTCAAGCATCCTGGCCCGGGGCCGGGATTTCATACGTGGGTCATGGATATGAAGATCAAATGGATCGGCGTCGACTGCGGAAGCGCGGACCATCCGATGAACACCATTATCCGGCAATGGCACCCCGCGCGATTCGCCGAAGCAGAAAAGAAATTGAAATCAAAATACAGGGTGGGCTCGTGGGATGAAATGTTTCCCCAGGAGGAGTACTACCAAGTGATGCACATAAAGCTTTTCCCGAAGAGAATTGTTCACGCCGAAAACCTCGGCGGCGACATCAACAAACTGAGCAACAAAAGATGCTGGATTGGCTGCTTTCCGGTAAATGGCATAGAAATGGAATCGGCATTCTGCAGGATAGTTGCACTCTTGCCACCCAAGTAGAACATTCAAGAACCAACGACCGTGGCCATCACACATCAGTTCGATTATACAAGACCCAAGAGTCTCCGCGAGGCCTTAGCTCTCCTCGCACGCCACCCTAACTCTGCAATCCTTGCCGGCGGCACCGACCTGATCGATATGATCAAGTCAAATGCCGCTCAGCCGGACATCGTGGTCGATATCAAGGGCATCCCCTCCTTCAGGAAGATCAGGATTGAAAACAACAAGCTCCACATAGGTGCCGGCGTCACGTTTTCCGACCTGATAGAATCGCGGATTATTCATCAAAAATTTCCCGTCATCGTCGAACTGGCCAAAACTGTCGCATCCGTGGGCATCCGTAACCGCGCGACAGTGGTCGGAAATATTTGTTCGGCAGTTCCCTGCATGGATAGCGGACCATTGTTGTTGGCGTACGATGCAAGTGTCCAGACGGTCGGACCGAGAGGGAAAAGAAGAATTCCCGTCGAGGAGTGGTTTGTCGCTCCCCGGAAAACCGGACTACGAAAAAGAGAAATCGTCACCGAGGTTATTCTCCCTCTGCCCAGGAAAAAACATGCGGGATGCTGGGTTAAGCTCGGTCGATATGCCGGTCAAGACCTCGCCCAGGTGAGTGTGCTCATTCTTGCGTTAGCCGACGGAACCTTCAGGATTTCGTACGGAGCCGTAGCGCCGGTTCCCATTCGCGCCAGAAAGATCGAGCGGCTCTTGAACGGACAGAACATTGTTCCTTCCTTGATTGAAAAAGCTTCTCAATTGATTGAAGAAGAGATCAAACCGATTACCGACATCCGGGCTTCAAAGGAGTATAGAATGCACATGGCTAAGGTGATGCTCGAAAGAGGATTGAAGGCTGCGCTAAGCCGATTGAATAGCAGCGGCCCCGCATATGGGACCAGTGTAATCTAGAGTCGATGTCTCGAGGAGAATACTTAATGAAATACAGTACCACTTTCATATTGAACGGTGAAAAAATAGCACTGGAACTTGCGCCGAACGAGATCCTTCTTGAAGTGTTGAGAGATAGACTTGGCGTCAAGAGTCCGAAGTGCGGGTGTGACAAGGGCGATTGCGGAACATGTACCGTCATGATCAATGGAAGGACTGTCCGCAGTTGTCTCATCCTTGCAGTCGAAATAGACGGCCAGGAAGTTGTAACGCTCGAGGGGTTGATGCACGGCGGGCTGACTCCAATTCAAGAATCGTTCATTCGACACAATTCTTTTCAATGCGGATTCTGTGCACCCGGCGTTATTCTTTCGGCAACGGAATTATTGGCCAGGAATTCCAGCCCCGAGAAGAAAGACATCCAGGAAGCCTTGTCCGGAAACCTTTGTCGATGCACCGGCTACCTTCCGATCATCGACGCGATTACCGAGGTTACGGAATAAATCTGAATAATGCCTGAGAACCTTATGGACGGATACAAGTTTATCGGCAAATCGGAAGTGCGCATTGACGGCAAAGTGAAAGTTTCCGGTGCCGCTCAATTCATTGATGACCTCGATTTCGGACCAGATCTTCTCTACGCTGCAATCGTTGAAAGCACGGTGGCACATGCAGTCATCAACAGGATTGATACGGCCGAAGCGAGTAAAGTTCCTGGTGTTGTAAGAATCGTGACGGGAAAGGATTTTCCCTTTAGGTTCGGACTTTACATGCACGACCGTTTTATTTTTGCTCAGGATAGAGTCCGATTTGTAGGAGAACAGATTGCCGCCGTTATCGCGAGGGACGCAGCCACGGCACTGAAAGCCGCCAGGCTCATCAAAGTCGAGTATACCGAGCTTCCCGCAATTCTCAGTGTTGAACAAGCCCTGTCAAGAAATGCCTACCTCATTCATCCCGAATTGAGACATTACACGCACGTACCGTGGTTTTTTCCTCAGGCCGACACGAATATAGCCCATCTGAGAAAAGTGAGAAAAGGTGACGTCGAAAAGGCCTTCAAGGAAGCAGATTTCGTGCTTGAGGATACCTACACCGTCCCCCGCTACGCCCATTGTGCAATCGAGATCCACGGCGCGATCGGTTTGTACGACAATTCAGACAGGTTGACTGTCTGGACTGCCTCCCAGTCTCCTTACACGCAAAGGAATTTGTTTGCTGAAGCGCTCGCGCCTCTTGGTTTGTCGCACAAAGACGTTCGGGTTATTACTCCGTTCATCGGCGGCGGCTTTGGCGGCAAAGCAGGCGTCTCCATGGAAATCATGGGAGCGGCGTTGGCAACCGCCGTCAAAGGAAGACCGGTAAAAGTCCTCTGGTCGCGGGCGCAGGAGTTTTACAACACGTACCAGCGTCAGGGATTGAGCGCTCGAATAAAAGTCGGACTCAAGAAAGACGGGACTATTATTGCGATGCGCAACATTTTGAATTGGGATGCGGGCGCATACGTTGAGTACGGCGCAAATGTGGTCAATGCTGCCGGACTATCTGCGTCAGGACCATACAATGTTCCTAATGTCAGCATAGATTCAGTTTGTGTTTACACAAATCTTCCACCCGGCGGCCCGTATCGCGGATTTGGATACTCGGAATTCCTCTTCGGACTCGAATCGCACATGAATGAAATCGCGAAAAGAATCCATATCGACCCGGTCGAACTCAGGCGCAAGAATGCGATCCGCGAAGGCGATACTCTGAATTATGGCGGCAAGATGAATGCCAACGGATTGATCGAGGCAATCGATAAGGCCGCCCGGGCCATCGATTGGGGAAACAAAGAGACGTCCGGCGATAGCAACAAAGCGATCGGAAAAGGATTCGCGATATTCTGGAAAGCTCCTGCGATGCCGCCCAACGCTTCATCCTCGGCTTTTCTGAAATTCAATGAGGACGGCAGCATCAACATCCTCGTCTCCGGAATGGAAATCGGTCAGGGTCTGTTAACCGTTCTTGCACAAATCGCCGCGGAGATTCTGACGGTTCCTCTGGACAAAATCCGGGTTGAGACGCCCGACACAGATAGAAATCCATATGAATGGCAAACGGTCGGATCGCACGTGACCTGGGGATGCGGCAGAGCGGTTGAAAGCGCCGCTGTCGACGCACGCGAACAGATATTTGACCTCATTGAGAGAGCACTCGGGAAGGAGAGAAAGTCTCTCTATCTTGAAAATGAGTGTGTAAAGTCCAGAACAGACAGAAGTTTTTCTTTGCCCCTGAAGGATTTTATCATTATGGGAGTTCAGAAGGAAGACGGGTCTTATAGAGGAGGCCCGATCATCGGACGAGGAATGTTCATGCCGGAATTTACATCGGCACTCAGTGATCCGGAAACGAGTCAAGGCGGCCATCCCAACGTACACTATACTGTAGGCGCCAGCGCTGTAAAGATTGAAATCGACAGACAAACCGGCAAGGTCAGAATACCCAAAGCAGTCCTCGCCGTCGATGTCGGGAAAGCCATAAATCCGGATCTGGTTAAAGGCCAAATTACGGGCGGCTTGGTTCAGGGGATCGCCACAGTGCTGTACGAAGACATGCGGTTTGATGAAAAAGGCAAGCTCATCAATGCCAATTTCACCGATTACAAGATTCCGACGTCTCTAGATATCCCGGAAGTTATAGAATCGATAATCATTGAAGTCCCTCAGGCCGATGGCCCTTCGGGTGCCAGAGGAGTGGGAGAGCACACCATGATCCCGGCTGCCCCGATGATCGCCAACGCTGTTGACGATGCCCTTGGAATAAGAATCAAGTCCATGCCCATCACGGCTGAGAAAATTGCACTCGCGCTGAAAAAAGAACATGGTTCGAGTTGACCCGTTAGAGAAGGAGCGGGCTGTTTTTTTAGCTTTCTGATAAGAACGGAATTGTCGATCTTGCTGCACTTTCAATAATTGTCTGGCAGATATCATCGCCCCTTCCTGGAGTGTTCCGTTTATCCTGCCGAAGTTCCGATCCCATTCCGCTCTAGGAGTCGCATATTCAACCCCCATTTCCGTTTTTTCACAAGTGTACAACACTCAATTTGTTCATGAGTTGCAGTAAAGCAAAAAAAATGTTATGTTGAGGTTCATTTTGTCAATCACCCAGGTCCCAACTAAACATATTCCATCAACATTTTTCTAATTCCCACGAATAAGGAGCTTTTATGCCAGAAGATTTAGAACAAATACTACGACCGGTCGACACTCCACTGCCAAAATTTCCGGCAAAGTGCATAACGCTGAAAAACGGTCAGGAGATGGTGATGCGGCAAGTCGGACGGGAAGCAGTTCCACTTCTCCTCCCATTTGTCGAACCGCTTATGCATGTCGCAAAGGATTTCTATAATATCGTAGGGGCACGGGTCTACGCGGAATTGCTTTCATACTCCACGTATAGAGTTCAGGACGAGTACGTTATCGTCGGACAAGTCGAAGGGGAGCTTGTCGCTATTGTGAACGGCAGAATCGTCAGTCCCGACGTGGGAATGTCGTATCACACATTATCCTTGAGAGGTGGATTGAGGATCGGCGCGCATGCGTTTGCAACCAAGATGGAGTATCATCTTGACGTTTTGAAGCAGAAAGAAGTTCTCGTCGTCGCCGAGTCGCCGATCGGGTTCAGGAGATGGATGACCGAGTATAATCTCGAAAAGAAATTTCACATACCTCATGAACTAGGCGGATGCCCCTCGTGGTCGTTGACAAAGGAATTGTACGAGAAAGCGAAGAGCAGACTGGTTCTGGGCAAACGCCCCGTTCCCGATCATCTTCTGAAGAAAGCCGAAGCTGCGATTCTGCCTCCGAACAATCTACCGTTGCCTCCTGAAGACCTTCTTGCGGCCAACCGCGCAATGCTCGATTCGGCAAGCCGCTCGCTTCTGGAAATTCAGAAACGGATAACGCCGAAATAGAACGAGAGTGACATCCATTTACGGTCCTTCTGCTGACGAACCCTGGATGTAGGATACTTCCTGTCCTCCACCGTTACTCCAAGTTTCACGTTTCGGGTATTTACAGTTGCCCCGGGGCGTGAAACTTGATACTTTTGGGGAAAACACCTATCATTCTATGAGCAGTCCAGTTCATCCACATAAAGGAGTAAACTCATGTCTACGATGATTAAGAATGGCCGAATCATTACTGCAGAGCAAGATTACAAGGCCGATGTCTTTATCGAGCGCGATAAGATAACCGCCCTTGGAACAAATCTTCCAATGCAGGCGGACACCGTCATTAACGCGGATGGCAAGTATGTCATTCCCGGCGGCATCGACGTCCACACACATCTCGACATGCCTTTCGGCGGGACTGTTTCAAACGACGATTTTGAGACGGGGACCAGAGCGGCGGCTTTCGGAGGCACAACGGCCGTTATCGACTTTGCCGTGCAGAGCAAGGGCATGACGATGCGCCAGGCTCTTGACACCTGGCACAAGAAAGCCGACGGGAAAGCCTGCATCGATTTTGGATTCCACATGATCGTCACCGATCTGCCCGATGCGTACATTCCGCACATGGACGACATGGTGCGGGAAGGTGTGTCGAGCTTCAAATTGTTTATGGCATACCCCGGCTCGTTGATGTCGGATGACGCGACAATATTCAAGGCGATGAAAAAAACCGCCGACAACGGCGCTCTCATCTGCATGCACGCGGAGAACGGCAGCGTCATCGACATCCTCACGAAGCAAGCCGTCGCGGAAGGAAAGAAAGCTCCGAAATATCACGGTTTGACCAGACCCACGGCTGCCGAAGCCGAAGCCGTCAATCGAACAATCGCGCTAGCTGAAATGGCAGGAGTGCCGGTGTACATCGTCCACCTTACTTGCAACAACGCACTCGAGGTGGTCCGGCGCGCCCAAGAGAGAGGGCTTCCGGCTTTTGCCGAGACCTGCGTCCAGTATCTTTTCCTTTCAATTGACGATTTGAGCCGTCCAAATTTTGAAGGCGCAAAGTTTGTTTTCAGTCCGCCGCTCCGAGAGAAATGGCATCAGGAAAAACTGTGGCAGGGATTGAAAAATGATGCACTCCAAATAGTCTCCACGGATCATTGTCCGTTCAACTTCAAAGGACAAAAGGATATGGGCAAAGACGATTTCACCAAGATTCCCAATGGCGGTCCGGCAATTGAAAACAGAATGCAGCTACTGTTTGAGGGCGGTGTGAACCAGAAACGGATTTCGCTCAATCGTTGGGTGGAAGTTACGTCGACCTCACCGGCGAAGATGTTCGGAATGTATCCCCGCAAGGGAACAATCGCCGCCGGCAGTGACGCCGATGTGGTTATCTGGGACCCCAATCAGGAACATGTCATCTCTGCCAAAACGCACCACATGCGGGTCGATTACTCGATGTTTGAAGGGTTCAAGATCAAGGGAAACGCGGAAACTGTTTTCTCGCGGGGCGAAATAATCGCCGACAAGGGAAAATGGTTCGGCAAAGCCGGTCGTGGTCAGTTTGTAAAGAGAGATGTGTTCGCGGGGGCGTGGAAGTAGCATCCACTTGGTATAATTGGGATTGTTGGAATTGTCCCCTGCAATCATCTCAATAATTCCAATAATCCGTTTAATCCCAGGTGATTCTTTTTTCGCGTGAGGGCAGAAGAAAGGGATGTGTAAAATGAAACCACAATTTCCTCTTGGCATTATTCTTGTGATAGCCATCTGTCGAGTGACAGCCTATTCCCAGCACGGTACTTCGGCGACAGCGGGCATTGATTCGGCGGAGGCCGCGCTCTTGAAAACAGACTCCGCTTTCAACAAGCTTTCGGTTGAAAAGGGGTTTGTTGAAGCATTCCTTGCTTACATGGCCGACTCCGCCATTCTATTCCCGAACGGTTCAAATCCGATTTCCGGAAGAGAGAACATCAGAAAACATCTTTCGGAAGGTTCTGCCGGCGACGTTCTCACCTGGAAGCCGCTCAAAGCCGAGGTAGCAAGCTCAATCGATCTGGGATACACCTATGGAACGTCTGCATACAGGTCCACGGGCAAAGACGGAAGGCTGGCAATCCACTACGGCAAGTATGTAACGGTATGGAGAAAACAGGCTGACGGCTCGTGGAAATTCATTCTCGATATTGGAAATTCAAGTCCGCCAGCGGGAGGGAAATAGGCGAATCGTGGACAAGAATTCACTAGGAATAATTGGGATTATTGGAATTCTTCTCTTCGACTTAATCGTGCCAATAATACCAAGCGAGGCAAGGGCGCTGCCTCTTAGCTGGACAACATAGACATTACCGGGCGCAAGTGAATTTCCACATCTCAAATCGAACATCTCAAAACCGCATCGAGTAATGACACGAATTTCCGGCATCCTCCCTCCCATGATCACGCCGTTCCGTAAGAACGGTCATGTGGATTATGACGCTTTTGTCCGCAACATCGAAAAGTGGAACAAAACTCCGCTCGGCGGCTATCTCGTCCTCGGTTCAAACAGCGAAGCCGCGTACCTGACCGAAAAAGAGAAACTGAAACTCATCCACTTGACCCTCGAGACCGCCAGGAAAGGCAGGTCTGTTCTCGCCGGCACAGGTCTCGAATCGACTCGCGAAACGATACGGCTCACGAACAAAGCCGCTGGATTGGGCGCACAGGCAGCGCTCATCCTTACGCCCTGTTACTATGGCGGCCAGATGACCGACAACGCTCTCATCCGCCATTTTACCGAAGTCGCCGACGCTGCCGATATTCCGATTCTCATCTACAACGTTCCAAAATTCACGCATCTTAACATATCTGCGGAAGCGGTCAGAGAACTCAGCCGGCATCCCAACATTATCGGAATGAAGGACAGCCGCGGCGATATCCCGCAGCTTGAAGCGTTTCAGAACGCCGCACCAAGAGAATTCAACCTTATCGTCGGGAGCGCCCCAATCCTGTATCCCGCTCTTGCACTTGGAGTCAAGGCAGGGATTCTCGCTCTGGCAAATTGTGCTCCGGTGCAGTGCACGGAGATTCAAAAGCTTTATGACAAAGGTGAGCGCGAGAAAGCGAAAGACCTGCAAGCGAGAATGCTTCCCGTCAATAAAGCAATAAGCGATACGTATGGCATCGCGGGATTGAAGTATGCGTCAGCGCTCATGGGATACGAAGGCGGATCTGTCAGAAGTCCGCTTCTTCCTCTCGACCGCGAGGGGGAAACCGACATTCGACGGATCATGGAAAGAGCCGGGATTCTGCCGCGTTGAATTTACAACGAAACCCATAGCACAATGACCCCGCCGCTTGATTCCGTTACAACCGACCCTCGCTCCAGCATGGTATCCATGCATCCGAAATCGAACCGCACGACGCCGGGCACGTTTACCATGGAGCTGATCTTCTATTGTTTTCTCATTTACGTGTTCTGTCTCGCCGCCGACCGCTACGCCGACGCCATGAGTTTTCGTCAGCCGTCGATGATCATATTCGTTTTCCATTCGATATTCTTGTTCATTCACGAAGGCGGACATTTCCTGTTCAGCCTCTTCGGACGCACTCTGCACATTCTCGGCGGCTCTTTCTGGCAAGTGATGTTTCCATTCCTCTCGTTCCTGTTGGCATTGCGCAGCTCCGACCGCATCGCGCCATTCCCTTTGTTCCTGACGGGTTTCAACCTGATGGGTGTCAGCCTCTACATGCGCGATGCCCCCCTCCGCCAACTGGCGCTCCTCGGCGGCGATAAATCACGGCACGATTGGTTCAACCTGTTCACCCAATGGGGTGTGCTCGATTCTGCCGAGACGATCGCCGACATCACGTACTACCTTGGATTTATTGTCTGCCTCGGATCCATTCTGGCAGGATTCTATCTCGCCTATCGTTCGTTCTTCAACCCCAAGGTCGTAGCGGATGGAAAACTGCAGCTCTCACTCGACGAGGTGATTGAGAAGGAGGAGATGGAGCCCAAGAGCCCCGGCAGCAAGACGGTTGCGCCCAACAATAATCCATTTGGAATCTGACAAGTCTGCCGGATTTTTGGTACACCGAGTCGCACTTTTCAGAATGATGAAGTGATTGTTCCTGCCGAAGTCGTTTCGTTCCGTCGTCTTGGAGAATTCGAATATTCAGCTATATTGGGAAAAGAAAACCTCTAACTCGCCCGAAACCTTATAGAAAATCGAATGGGAAAGGGATCGCTTTCACGGGGGATGTACGGCGGCAGCGGCTTGGTCGAATTTGATATTTCACAAGTCGGCCAGAGCCCTCTCATCAATGACGACATCGCCCCGACGACTATCTCACAGCGAAAGTGGGGGACGTATAATATCGCCGCGCTGTGGATATCGATGTCGGCGTGCATCCCCACGTACATGCTGGCCTCGTCGCTCATCTCGGAGGGCATGAATTGGTATCAGGCGGTACTGACGATTTTCTTCGGAAACGCGATCGTGCTCATTCCGATGATCCTGAACGCCCACGCCGGAACGAAATACGGTATACCATTTCCCGTGTATTGCCGCGCGGCGTTCGGGGTGCGCGGCGCGAACATTCCCGCTTTGCTTCGCGCATTCGTGGCCTGCGGCTGGTTCGGCATCCAGTCGTGGATCGGCGGTTGGGCGATCTACAAGATCATTACCATTTATGTACCCTCGTGGGAATCGCTACCGAGTTGGTTCTTCGGGATCAATATTGCACAACTCGGGTGCTTCCTGTTCTTCTGGGGCATTAACATGTTTGTGATTTACAAGGGCATTAATTCAATCCGCATCCTCCTCGACATCAAAGCGCCGCTCCTTATATTGCTGGGTTTGGTGCTGCTGGCATGGGCGTACAAACAGGCAGGCGGATTCGGACCGATACTCTCGCAGCCGTCGCAGTTCGTCCCCGGCGGGCCAAAAGAAGGACAGTTCTGGACAGTCTTCTTCCCCTCCCTGACCGGGATGATCGGGTTTTGGGCAACGCTGTCGCTTAACATCCCCGACTTCACCCGCTACGCGCGTTCCCAGGGTGACCAGGTTCTTGGTCAGGCGATCGGTCTGCCCATGACCATGGCATTGTATTCCTTTATCGGCGTGGCGGTAACCTCCGCGACGATCGTGATCTACGGCGCTCCGATTTGGGATCCGGTCGTTCTGATCACCCGTTTCACAAATCCCATCGTGCTCGCAGTATCCTTGTTCGCACTCTGTCTCGCCACACTTGCCACTAACTTGGCCGCAAATGTTGTCAGCCCCGCGAACGATTTTTCCAATCTCTGGCCGTCAAAAATCACGTTCCGTATCGGCGGACTGATCACGGGCATTATCGGCATTCTGATCCAGCCCTGGAAACTCGTGGCAGACCCGAGCGGGTACATTTTCACATGGCTCGTCGGTTATTCGGCTCTGCTTGGACCGATCGGCGGGATTTTGATCTGCGACTACATAGTACTGCGAAAGACGAAGCTGAATCCCGTCCACCTGTACTTGCACCACGGCGAGTATTCTTATGGCAGGGGCTTCAACCCGGCGGCGATCATCGCACTTATTCTTGGAGTTGTACCAAATGTGCCTGGATTTCTCGGCACTGTGAAGGTGATCGATCCTGCGACCGTAGGTACATTCCTGATGCAGGTTTACAATTACGCATGGTTCGTCGGATTCGGGGTCGCGTTTACGGTGTATGGAATGCTGATGAAGAAAAAAGGACTCACTTGGAATTAAACGGATTATTGGGAGGGCATGCTTATGGAACTTATTACAATCACAAAAGAAATAGAGGAACTGTGTTACAAGATTATTGGGTTCTGTATGAGCGTCCACACAGAAGTTGGTCCCGGGTTTCCAGAGCAGTACTACCAGAAGGCGCTAGAAATAGAATTCGCCGATGGCAATATTCCATTTGTTCCACAATCACCGATACCAATGCTTTACAAAGATATTCAAATCGGAATCAACTATTTGGACTTTCTGATTTACGAGAAAATCATCCTTGAAATTAAATCTGCCAATCTCTTGACCAATGTCCACATGTTTCAAGTACTTAAATACCTTGGCTATACGGGTCTCGATATTGGTTTACTTGTGAACTTCGGAAAAACGAAACTAGAGTACAAGCGTGTTCTCCCAACAAGAAAGATGTTAGAGTTTCGACAACGCAATACCAACCATCCCGATAATTCCAATAATCCCAAGTGAATGCTCTCCATGCCTGGTTCGTGGGCTTTGCGGTAGCGTTTGTGGTGTATGCAACCCTTAGGACAAAAGGAAAATGAATCAATGAAACCCAAACCTCAAACCTCGAACCGCAACCCCCCCCTGCCTTTATCCGGCATCCGCGTCCTCGACCTCACCCGCATTCTCTCCGGCCCGTTCTGTACGATGAAGCTGGGTGACTCGGGCGCGGAAGTCATCAAGATCGAGCAGCCCGGGAAGGGGGACGACACGCGCACATGGGGACCGCCGTTCATCAAGGGGGAAAGCGCTTACTTCCTGAGCGTCAACCGAAACAAGAAGAGTGTCACACTGGATTTGAAAGCGGACAAAGGCAAAGAGATCCTTGCAAAACTTATCGGGCAGTCAGATGCTCTCGTGGAAAACTTCCGCGCCGGCGTGATGGAAAAGCTGGGATTCGATTACGCAAAGGTGAAGAAACTGAATCCACGGATTATCTACTGTTCTATATCCGGCTACGGACAGACCAGCGGCCGCAGCCATCACCCGAGCTACGACGTCATTGTACAGGGGGAATCAGGATTGATGGACATGACGGGGTATCCGGATGGACCTCCGACCAAGGTGGGCATATCCCTTGCCGACGTGAACGCCGGCAATCTGGCCTTCGAAGGGATTTTGCTGGCTCTCGTTCAACGTGAGAAAACGGGTAAAGGACAGCTTGTCGACATTAGTTTGCTGGACGGATTGGTCTCGCTGTTTGCCTATCAATCGCAAATAGCGCTTTCATCGACCCGCAAAGTGACCCGTAAAGGAAACCGTCATCCGACCATCACTCCGTATGAAATGTACGCGACGAAGGATGGATTTATCATTATTGCCGTAGCCACCGAGCCGGCGTGGCGGAGTTTCTGCCGCGCCATCGGCCGTGAGAATCTACTTGAAGATCAACGGTTTTCGGCAAATGCGAACAGAGTCGAGCACAGAGAATCGTTGGAGCAGATCCTTATTCCCGTCATGAAAACCAAACGAACAAAGGAATGGATGAATATCCTGTCGAAAGTCGACGTACCCGCCGGTACCATCAATTCTCTCAGTGAAGCCCTGACGATGACAACACTCAAAGAAAGAGGTATGATTGAATCATTGAGGCATCCGGTCATCGGGACGATAAAGATGGTTGGAAATCCCATCAAACTGTCTGATTCACCGCGCGCAACGATGCTTCCCCCTCCACTGCTGGGCGAGCACACGGATGAGATTCTCGAAGAGCTTGGATATTCCAAGAAGCAAATCAAAACTCTCAGAGGAAAAGGAACCATTTAACGAGAGCGAAGCAGCTTCGCCCTACAGCTTCGGCTGCAGAATCTTTCCCACAAACAGCAAATCCTCGGTGTAATGATCCCAGATGACAAGCATAAAGGGATGGTCAACATGCATAAAGAATGGTGGTTTTGTCGGCCGTAGGACAACGGTTGTACCTATTCCCACCGACGTTGCCGCCGCCGCTTCTGTTCCATCCTCATCCACGTTCACAAACGCCTTATGCGTCACGCTGCTGATGTGCAGGTGTAGGCTTGGGTCTTTGTTGATTCTTGCGAAATCAGCAGTCTTGGGATCAAATGCTATTCTCATCCCCATGAGTTGAAGCACTTCGTTGAGTGATTTCTCGTATTCAAGTTTGAATTTTGGGAAGTACAGCTCACCTTTTTCTTTCTGCATTTCTCTCGTCAAAGCCTGCCATGAGGTTTCAGTAAATCCACTGACGAACGAGTTAAGATCAACACCAGCCTTAGGTAACAAAATTGTCATGCTAAACGAACCGATTCCGTAGGGCAAATCGACTGCTTGATACTGGTCATTCTCAGCGTAGTCGAAGTCGAAATCAGTGTGCATCATCTTACATGTCGTTTGTTTTCCACCGGGCAACGTAAACAGAGTATCTCTTGTGTTGGTTGAATCAAACTGATACGTCCATGCACCTTTGAAGTAGATCGCGTTGATCAGGTACATCATCGTGAGAGGGTCGATACGGTCCGGAACAATTTTCTGGATTTTGCCGTTGGTCTTCTGATCGACCCACAAATTGATTGTCTGAGAAGCTGTCGGGAGTGAGAAATCTAATGCCATTACCTGCGCATCGAAGTATGATTTGTTCGTGGTAATAAAATCCTGGTCAACCTGGAAGCTCTGGCGGCACCAGACAGAGTTCGCAATCTGGAAAATTACTTTATCGTCAAGACCTTCCAGCAGGCTCATCAGGCTTTTGAAATTCTCGTTAATCTCTTTCTGCGTCAGCCCGTTGAATCCGAGCGTATTCCTTATCGAGTCGTACGTCGTTCCGTTTGCACCGTTGAGCGTCATGCCGAGAGCCATTGAAACGCTTAGCGGAGAGATAAACACATTCGAGTCTTTGTCGGAGGCAGCGACAGTCTGGAAGAGCTTAAAGCCAAACGAGTTTCCGGACGAGATGATTGCCTTTTCTGCGGTTGTGAGCGCACGCGGGGGAAGATTTTCTACCGGTCCCACCGGTCCTCTGTTACAAGAGAATAAAATGAGCATACAAGCGGCGGTCAAGAAAACTACTCGTTTCATAACACACCTCATGTGAAGGTCAAATATTAATTGTGAGTTCGTCCGCAATCTAATAATCATTCAAAAGAAAAGCAAAAACCCTGAAAAGACAGTACGAAAGTACGTACAGCGATAACCCGGGGAATCAGGCTGTACCACACGGGGATCTGCTGTATTTTCTGCTTGCGATTCATGCAATATTCTTCTATATTCTTTCCACGTATGAAGACTAAGATATTCGTCGCAGTCGCCGGAAACATCGGCGCGGGGAAGTCCTCTCTTACCCGTCTGTTGAGCCAGCACTACGGCTGGAAAGCATTCTTCGAATCGGTTGACAATAATCCATACCTTTCCGACTTCTACGCCGATATGGGTCGTTGGTCGTTCAACCTCCAGGTTTATTTTCTCTCAAAGCGGTTTAACGACCATAAGCGTATTGTTGACGGAACGGAAAGTGTCATCGAGGACCGATCGATCTACGAAGACGCGGAAATCTTCGCGCGGAACCTGCACATGATCGGCAAGATGGATAAACGCGACTACGAGAATTACGTCGAGTTGTATCGCGTGATGACGCAATACCTCCAGCCGCCCGACCTCCTCATTTATCTCGACGCGCGGATCGAGACATTGCTGACACAGATCGCAAAGCGCGGAAGGGACTTTGAGCAGAGCATTCCCCGTTCATATCTCGAACAATTGGCGGGCCATTACAAGGATTGGATCAAAGGCTATAAGCTGGGACCGTTGTTGGTCGTTCCATCCGATGAGGTCGATTTTGTCCACGAGCGCGGCGACTTCAACAGGATGCTGATGCTCATTCAGGGGAAGCTGATGGAGCTTGGATACCAGCAGAAAGCAATGGGAGGTGCGTCGAAGGTGGTAGTCGAAGGGAGATAGCAACCCGGGCTCCTCACGCCTCCCACAACCATGTGAGATGTCCTACTTCGCCTTCTTCACCGATAGAAGCCGGGAGTATTCCTTTCCGTTCGACAATAAGCTCGCCGCGGCTTTGGCCTGCTCGTCATTTTCGAGCGATGCGGCGATTCTCCCGACGTCTCCCTTGTAACGCGACACAAGCTCCGTCATCAATCCGTGGATGACATTCGCCTTGTCCCGGTCAAGGCTGTACTTCTTTTCCTGTCCGAGGTCTTTTCTGAGGCGTTCAATTTCTTCCCTGATGGTCGGACTGTATTTCGATTTCTCGGCGATTTCGGAAAGCTCGGAAACTTTCTTTTCGCCCTCATCCTGGTACGTGAACTGCTGTTCATCGAGAAACTTCTGGAATTCACCGAGCACTTCTTCCTGTGGAGGCATCGGTCTGGTCGAATCCTTGTGCTGCGAAACGTACTTCGTGGCAAATTTGAAGAACATTGACTTCCGCAGCAGCTCTTTGTACATCGCGCTGGTTTCCTTCTCGCCGGCGACGGAGTCGGGTGTCACTCCGCCCGATTCGAACACCGAACGGCCCTTCAAGGTCTTGAATTCACGCCGCAAACTATCGGGTGTGACCGTGAAGATACCATCCTTGCTCTTATGCATGTAATCGATCTCCTGGATGCAGCGGCCGCTTGGCGTATAATACTTCGCGGTAGTTATTTTCAGTTGTGTTCCGTACACGAGCGGGAGGATCGTCTGCACCAATCCCTTGCCGAAGGTCCGGGTTCCGAAGATGAGGCCCCGGTCCAGGTCTTGAATCGCGCCGGCCACAATCTCGCTCGCGCTCGCACTGTTGTGATTCACCAGAACGACGAACGGAACATCGGGAAGCATGGGCTCCTCGGCGGAGATATATTTTTTCTCCGACTCAGGCTGGCGTCCGTGTGTGCTGACGATCAGACTTCCTTTCGGGACGAATTTCTCGACAACGTCTACCGCGACATCGAGTAATCCGCCGGGGTTGTCTCGCAGATCGAGGATTAAACCTTTGATCGTACCTTTCATTTTCAGGTCTTTTATCGCGAGGCGCAGTTCGTCGCCGGCGCCGCGGGAAAATCGTTCCAGCCTGACATACGCGATGCCGCTGTCGATGAAGTCCGCATAAGTAATATTCTTCAACAGAATCTCCTCCCGGACGCACACAAAGTTCAGGGGTGCTTTTTCCCCTTCGCGGTCGATCTTCATACGCACTTCCGTCCCGGGCTCGCCGCGGGTCATCGAGCGAATGGCATCCGGCTTAACGCCGATCACAGGCTTCCCGTCGATTTCGAGAATACGGTCGCCGGGTTCTAGTCCCTGGCGCTGAGCCGAATATCCTTCAAGGAGAGATAGAATCGTAATGTAGCCGTCGCGCAAGCCAATCGTAACACCGATGCCGCCGTACTTTCCAGAGGTAATCAACTCAACCTCGTCGCCCTCGTTTTCCCCGATGAAATTTGTGTAGGGGTCGAGCGCACCGAGCATTCCGTCGATCCCGCCTTCCATGAATTTTTCCGGGTCAATTTCATCGACATAGTTCACCGTGACTTCCTTGTAGACATGGCCGAAAATATCGATCCCTTTACTGATTCTGAACAAATAGTCGGAGTCGGAGAATTTGAACCCAATAATGAATCCGCTCAGCCCGATGACTCCGACGAGCAAAACGATCGGGAACCACTTTTTTCCGGTCATAAAACCTTTCTTCATTTCAAATTCCTCATTAATGCAAGCGTTGTTGTATAGCATTCCAAATCTGGCCGTGGATTATTTCCACCGATTCCATTCCGTTGATAACGACAAAGCGTCCGGATTCCATCTGGGCGAGCGACAGAAAGCCCTGCCGGGCTCTTTCATAGAACTGTCGTCCCGATGATTCCATTCTGTCGGCAGATTGCCCGGCCAGCGAACGCCGGCGAAAAATCTCGTCGGGTACAATATCAATAAACAGCGTGACGTCCGGTATCGTTCCATCCGTCGCGATGGCATTGATCCTGTGAACATCATCCAGGTTCAGGCCGCGTCCGTATCCCTGATAGGCTGTCGTTGAATCATGAAACCGGTCACAAATGACGATCGTGCCGCGTTGGAGTGCCGGGCGAATGACCTGGCTGACGAGCTGCGTCCGCGCGGCGGAGAAGAGGAACAATTCCGCCTTCAAGCTCATTTCGCGGTTCCGATTGTCGAGGAGGACGGTGCGAATCTTCTCCGAAATTTCCGTACCGCCGGGCTCGCGCAGCAAGAGAACCTCCCGGCCGAGCTGCTGCAGGCGCCTGACGAGAAGTGCCGCCTGCGTGGTCTTTCCCGAGTAATCGAGGCCTTCGAAGGTAATGAACATGAGAAGTCAATGGTGATAGAATTATTTTTAAGGTAACCAAAATCCCCCAATTATTCAAATCCACCTTTTGCACGTCGCGCATTTTTTCCGTACTTTGTCGATGGTTGTCGTGAAGCAAAAAACGCGAAATGCCCAGTAAGAAGAAAAAGTTAGCTCGCCAAACAAAAAAACATTCACATGAGGAACCGGTCCCTCAGCCTTTGTCGCTTGCGAAGAACGAAACTCGCGCCGAAGACAGAGCGTTAATTCACGCTGCCCTCCGCGGCAACCAGGCGGCTTACAAACGGCTGATGAAGAAATACCGCGCATCACTCTCTAATCTGATTTACCGTCTCATTCGCCGCAAGGAGGATGTCGAGGACCTTACCCAGGAAGCATTCGTGAAAGCGTTTGCCTCGCTGAAGAATTTCAACGAGGAATTCGCATTCTCGACGTGGCTCTACAAAATCGCGACGAACAACACGATCGACTACATTCGAAAGCACAAGCTTGAGACATTTTCGATCGACAAACCGATCGCTTCCGACGAGAGCGACTATTCTTTTGAGCTCCCCGACACGACCTATCAGCCAGACAAGAGCATCATCCAGCAGCAGCGAAAGGCCTTAATGGAAGAAGCCATCGCTCTTCTGCCCGAAAAGTACAAGCGTGTCATTATCTTGCGCCACACGGAGGAACGGGATTACGCCGATATAGCAAGAATCCTGAAATTGCCAATTGGCACGGTGAAAGCGCACATTTTCCGGGCGCGCGAGATAATGTACAAGTTCCTCAGGGACAAGATACCACATTATTGAAACTTCCTCTCTCCTTTCTCGTAGGGGTATTATAGAGAGAAGACATGCGCGAGCGTCATAACATATTCCCATTGCTTGTCGTCATTCCAGCCCTTTTTGTTCTCATCGCGGTCGGATTTCGCTATTTTGAATCCAACCACCTCACAAAGACGATTCCAGCCACGACAGAACGCGAAGTGAAGGTCAGTTTGGATGCCGGCCTCGGAACGATTTACCTCTCGAAGGGCAGTTCTTCCAGCATCCTTGACGCCGACGTCGAACGCGAGAACGTGACGGACCTGAGCGACTGCATTTCTTATTCTGTGAAGGACGACGTCGGATACCTCGACATCAATACCGGAGGCAACACAGAAGGAAAGCATGACCGGAAACGGGACAGGTCGGGGATTCACATCGGACATCTGGAATCCAGCACATGGCGACTTCAGTTTACCGACGCCGTCCCGATGGCTTTCGACATCGAGATGGGACTGGGGAAAGCCGACCTTGACTTCTCCGACCTGCTGGTGAAGGACCTCACACTCTCGACCGGAGCAAGCTCCGTGAAATTTCGGTTCGACCGCCCGAACAAGAAGGTTATTCAAAATCTTAATCTTGAGGCGGGGCTGAGCAAGTTTCACGCTGAAGGATTGTGCAACGCGAACTTCAACCACATGAAGTTCTCAGGGGGCGTTGGAACCTATTCGCTCGACTTTGGCGGCAAGCTCGACAAGGAAGTCGATGTCGACATTGAGCTTGGGCTTGGAACCCTCACAGTCACCATTCCTGAGGAGTTCGGAACAAAGATTTACTACGAGAAAAACTGGCTGTCCCATTTTGATGTTGACAAAGCGGATTTCTCGGAACGCGAGGAAAATGTTTACTACAGCCAGAATTTTCGGACGGCCTCGGGACGGCTTAACATGCACATTCAAGCGGGACTCGGGACAGTGAAAATAAGGAGAGAGTAACTCGCCGGACCGGTATCATGAAGCCCTCGCGAGAAGGATTTTCGAAGCACTGCAAACGTACCTGCTTTACCTCCCAAACTGGTAGTACAATCCCGACCGATTGACCGGAGAAAATTCCTCCCTGTTAGCGAGCGCAACGACTGCCTGATGATAGGCAACGCTCGCGGAGGCCCCCAACTGCAAGTTGCTGTAAAACACTTCGCCAAAATATTTCTTGGACTTTCTTTCCCCTTGCCACATCGTTGCAATCACCGTCTGCGTGCCGTTCGCCAAGAGCGCCAACGGAGCATAACGAAACAAGCCTCCCGGAATAGGAGAGATATTACTGAACAATATCGTCTGCGCCGGTGGAAGGGCGAGCAGCTTCCCGAGCGGAATCTCCCGCATGCCCGCCGGTGTCGCGCCATCAGAGAGCACAACGTATGAATTGCCCGGGCGGGCTGTGTCAAGGGAAAACTCGGCTGTTATCTGCAGAAGGTCATAGTGCAGATGCGCCAAGTTTTCAAGCGTCGCCGACGTGTCGAACAGCAATTTTGCCTTGTCGTAGAAGGCGCGAGTATCTTTCAACTCATATTCTACATCCCACGACGTGTTTCCCGCGCACCCACACCCGACAATATCGTGCACGATCGTCTCCGTTACAGAGGGAAACAAAAGCACTGCCGCGGAAGGCAAGTAACTGACGTTGAACTTCTGCCCGAGCGATGTGATCTTATTATTGTCAAACGTTCGCAGCGTGTGCAACGGAAGATATCCGAATTCCTTCGGAACAACAACGTACAGTTTTCCCCCCACACGCGCCTTTCCGGATGCGACCGGAAGCAGCGGATGGACCGGGCCTACGAGGAGGGTGTACAGCATCTGTGAAAGTCTATTCGTTCGGCTGAGCGCTGCACTTTTGTTAAAAGAGGAAACCTGACCGTTGAGCCGGGCGTCAGAAATTAGGCTGTTGTATTCGTTGACCAAGGAAAAGAGATAGTCTCGATTAACAGGAACACTCCGCATCACGGCGGAATCCTTTCTTACCACGACAATGCACAAACTGTTCGCGAGCGGCATGAACTCAACGACCGCGTTGTTTGCGCTTAGTTTGTCCTGAATCTCCTTGAGCCTGGGCTGCTGAAGACGCAGGAGCCAATGATAGGAAGCACTCGCCGCCGCCAGTTCGGTCTCCGCTTCCGATAATTCGTTCAGCCTCAGACGGTAGAGCTCCTGAAAACTATGAAGCCCGTCGATGTTCTCTCCTTTTCCGCCCGCCCGTTCCTGTGCGATGGCTTGTTCAAGCAGCGACAGCCCCGCCCGTCTCCATTGCACTTCGGCAATGCTCCGGTTCACCGCGTCGCTCGGAGTTGCAATCTTGAGCAGTGAAAAAAATCGAACCGCATCACAGAGATTGCTGCGTTCCATTAGCTCAAAGGCATTCTCAACATTTTCGACGGAACATTGAAGTTGCAGTGGCGCTTCGTACCAGCCGGTTTGCTCGCACTCCATAAATGATTCAACGAGCTGAGATGCATCGGAATCACCGTCGGGAAGAAGGTTCTGTTCGTATTCCTCCCTTGCGCGATCGTAGGAGGTGAGGGCGGCCGCGAATTCATTGCGCCGTTCGGCCAGTCTTCCCAGGAAAAAGAGTGCGACAGCTTTCCCCTCCCGAAAGCCCAGCTGGTCACACGTGTCCCTGAGGACCGTGCATTTTTCCCTGACCTCGTCAAGGTTCTGCTTGTTCACAGTTCTGTTCAAGTGCAAATCGCAGGCGACAAGCTGAAGATTGATCATTATTTCCAGGGGACGGTTTCCTTCTTTGTGACTCAACTCCATCGCGTCCCTGTAATAACGCTTCGCATTGTCAAAATTCTTCTGCCGGAAGGCGAGGTTTCCGAGAGAACAAAGAAGCCGGCGTTGCAGCAACAGGTCGGGACGGAGGTTCAACACATCCAATGCCTTCGAAAACGCGTGGAAGGAGCTATCGTACTGATGCACCGATTGCTTATACAATCCCCACCGGAGATAGGCGCGTGCTACCGAGGAGGTATCGCCTATCGACCGGGCGAACCGAATCCATTCTTCGAAGGCCGACCGAACACTATCAGGCTGACAGGCGGCCGCGAAGGCACTCAGCCGCCCCTCGAACACCAAGGCCGCATCCTGACTGCGGAGTCTCTCGACCTCGACCTTGAGCAATTCCCTCAGCGTTTTCAGTTCTGCTTCCTGATGCCCGAGTCCGTGATTGGCCGCGCAAGCGACGAGCAATGAAGAACGGAGACTCTCCCAATCCGAAAAGAATTTTGATGAGGTTGCGGCGTCGGTCGCAAGAGAGACAGCGTCTCCGTATACCCGCATTGCCGCGAGAAAATCCGCGAGGGCTATTTTGCCTTTTCGCTCGATGACCGGATTTGTCATGAGGTGGGCTCGCTCCAGAACATAGCGTAACGTCGTCAGCGTGCTGTCGTACTGACCCTCTGCACGCTGAATGAGACCGAGAAGCAAGTAGTTTTCCGTGAGGGCGGAATCCTGCTGCAATTCACTGTTTGCGCTCATCGCCTGCCGAACGGCCGTCATCGCCTCGGGATACTGCTTCTGGTAGAATAGCGACCGGGCTTTGTCATTCAGAGCATGGGCATCCTTGAGCTTCTTCTCAGGACTCTCCCCTCCACAGCCGGAGAGGATAACGATGGATATCGCTAACAGCAAGCCGGCGATCATTGCTTGTTTCATCAAGCAACCTCTCAATAACATCCGCAGTGAGAGTGTTCGTTTCATTTCTGAATCAATTCCCGTTTCATTTTCCCAGGGTCATTTGAAAAAACGCAGTCGACACCCATGCCGAGCATGTGTTCCAGTGATTTTTTCGTATCGACGGTATACACGCCGACCAGAAATCCGTTCTTGTGCAGTCTGAGAATGTTTCTTCCCCGGATTGCATTCCTATGACAAATAAAAAAATCGGCATTCGCTGCTGCAATGAGCACACCTGGAGTCCGCCGATAATGCCGCAGGGGATGATAGAGAACGCCCGCCGTTATCCCCGGGTCAAGAGCTTTCGCGTAATTCACGAATGGATGATGAAAGGAAGAGATCATCACGTATCCTGATGCGCGATGTCTGCGAACGATATGAATGCACCGTTCGACAATTTCACCCGTGAGGCGACGGGAAGGTTCTGTTTTTATTTCAATATTTACGCCCATTTTTCCGCCAACACATTCGAACACATCGTCGAGGGTTGGAATTCGCTCCGCCGAGAATCTCTTGTGAAACCATGCCCCCGCGCTCAACCGCTTCAGGTCTCGGAGACTGCAATCCTTCACCTTTCCATGGCCGTTCGTCGTCCGCTCCAGCCGGGCATCGTGGATGACGACCATTTCGCTGTCGTGAGAGAGGCGAACGTCCAGCTCAATCGCGTCGGCACCGTCGGTGAGCGCTTGTTGAAACGCGGCAAGAGTATTCTCCGGCGCAAGGGTTGATGAGCCGCGATGAGCGACGAGGACAGGAAGGGACCGGGGAGAGCGCCAGGAAAACATCAACCGAGCAGAGCAAGAATTGCGCTGTTGATCTGGCCAACGCTCCCCGACGCATCGACTGTCCGCAGCAGCCCCAAACGCCTGTAGTAATCCTTGACCGGCGCTGTAGACATGCCATAGACCTTCAAGCGCGACCGCACCGTTTCCGGTTTATCGTCGTCACGCTGGTAAAGTTCGCCGCCACAGGAAGGACATTTCTTAGGGTCTTTTAGGGAATCCGCAACGAGGCTGTAGATTTTTCCACATGCGCGGCAAGTCCTGCGACTGCTTAATCGTCGGACTACCTCTTCATCTCCGATTTCCATGCTGACCACGGCATCAAGCTGCAGCCCTAATTCATGGAGCAGCTTTGTAAGCGCCTCCGCCTGCGGAATAGTCCGCGGAAATCCGTCGAGAATGAATCCCTTCCGGGTTCTCTCCGACTTCAACAGGCCACGAATAAGGCCGATCATAATATCATCGGAAACGAGTTGCCCGGCATCCATAATTTCCTTCGCCTTACGGCCGAGCTCCGAGCCCTCCGAGACCGCTTCCCGCAGCACGTCGCCGGTCGAAATATGGAGAATGGACAATTTGGCGGAAACCAACTTCGCCTGAGTTCCTTTTCCCACTCCCGGCGGTCCAAAAATAATGATTCGCATAAACGTCTCTCCTAAATTAATAGTTCTTAGCGCTGTGATGCCTGGATTTTTTCGATGGATTCCTGGGCCGACTTAACAAGCCTGGCATCGGTCTCCCTCGCGGCACTCTCCTCTAGCGGTTGGATGGCCCGCTTATCCCCGAGCGACCCGAGGATGTCGATGGTGGCCCGGCGTACATGAACACTGGGGTCGTGCAATACGGTGATCAGATAGTCGACGACGTCCGCGCGTTGCTTCCAGACGCGTCCGAGCATACCTAGACACTCCACGCGAAGGTTTTGATCGTTGCCGTATTTGCTGAACGAGGTAATCGTGCTCAGCGCATCTTCGCCTCCCAGACCTGAAAGGACGCGCAGTGCCGTTGACCGAATGATTTCATGATGTGAAGTCCGCTGCAACGCCGCGGAGCAATATGATTTGACATTTCCCGAATCCACCTTCGTGAGCATGGACAAGGCCGAGGCCGCCACGGAATAACTCGAATCGTACTCAAACGCATCCTTGAGAGCCCTCACGACGCTGACGCCATTGAAGTTGCCGAGTGCCGTAACAGCCGCCTGCCTGACCCGCGCGTCTTTATCCAGATATGCCCGGACAATTTTGTCTACCGTTTCGGATTTTTTCGTATCGCCAAGCGCGTACACTGCATTCCGGCGAACCTCCCAGAATGGGTCCGACGCGGCCGCTTTGGCAAGCGCTTCCGTCACATTCGCGGAGTCGACGAAGCTTCGTAATCCGTTGATCGCAAGAATGCGATCCACTCCCTCGGTGGCATGTTTCAGTTGGAACATCCACTCATCGAGAGTTTTCTCAAGATCGACCTTCTTCAGAATCCAACTGCCCTTGTCGAAAATCACCAACTGCGGCTTCGAAGCGGCGGGGAATGAGTACTGGTCTTCAACCTGCGAAATCGTTATGCGATACGTGTACGGGATCCCATCGACCCAAACTTCCACATCCACCGGAGTTCTGAATATCCCCGTAAGGGAATCGACCGTTTGAGTTTGCCGGACAGTGAGCTGGAGAGTCTTCGCGGCCTCATTCCAGGAAGACCCGACGAACAAATCGGGGTAGCCCGCTTTGTAGAGCCATTCGTCGAAAAACCAGTAGAGGTTATATCCGGTCGCCTCTTCAATCGCAACTTTCAGATCATTCGTTTCAACGTTCTGAAAAGCAAATTTGTGAGCGTAATGATTCATGGACTTCCAGAACAGGTCATCGCCGAGAATGAACCGCAACATGTGCAAAACGCAGGCGCCCTTGCCATAGATATGATTATCAAACAGCTCCATTGGATTGATGTACCGGTTCCACACCGTCGGGCGTCGACGTTCCGCGACGTCGGTGACCACGAGGCCTTGCTGCGTGTCGAGAATCATTTTCTCAGCCTCATCGTGCCCCTTATCGTATTCCTGAAAGAGAATATCAAAGTACGAAGCAAAGCCCTCATTCAGCCAGGCATGACTCCAATCGCGGCAGGTCAGCAAATCGCCCCACCACTGATGCGCGAGCTCGTGCGCGACGAGTCCGTCGCTGGATTCTGTGAGGTGCGCCCGCTCGTCGTGAATTGTCCAATCGGTGAGCGTCACCGCGCTGACATTTTCCATGCCGCCGAACATAAAATCATGAACGACCGTCTGTGCGAATTTTTCCCACGGATAGTTGTATCCTATCTTTCTCGAGAAGAACTCTATCATTTTCGGAGTCTTGCTGAATGACAGCATCCCGATATCCTTCTGGCTCTTGTACACATAATTCGAGATGGGGAGCTGTCCCAATGCATCCTTCAGGTCGACATACTCACCCACCACCAATGAAATGAGATAGGAGGAATGCGGCTTCCCTTCGAACCAGTGAAACGTGGCCTTGTGTTTCTCTCTATCATGTTTCACGTCGATGAGCTTCCCGTTGCTGATGGCTGTGAAGCGGTCATTCACGGTAACGATCATTTCGCTCGTCGACTTGTCGTTGGGAAAATCATAACACGGAAACCAGTAATGATTGTCCAGATTCTCTCCCTGTGTCCAGATTTGCCATTGATGTTCCGGGGCGCCGCTGTCCGGTTCAATAAAATAGATCCCTTTCTTCGGTGACGAGAGACGGTAGGAAACATTCAGCGTCAGCGTGTCCAACCGATCGAACAGTTTTCGCATTGCCACGAAGAGCGTTTCACCCGTTTGATGAAAATCGAGTGGGTGGCCGTTCGCTGTCACACGGACAATATTCATTTCACCGGCATCGATCCGTACCGTATCGAGTTTCGGGCGAAGCGGAACGAGCTTGATATTCACGTCCCCGATGCAGGTTTTCGCTATTTCATCGAGCTCAAGATTGAGGCGGTAATGCACCACGTGGTACGTTCGTTCCCGCTCAAAATGTTCCGTCGGATTTTGTTTCTCTTTCGCCGAGAGAACGGAGAAGATACAGAACAAAGTCAATACATGATGACGGACCATGGAACTCGAGTTTATGAGATTGGGGAGTATTGGAGCGATGAAATAATCGACGCTCGCCGTTTCTGCTCAGCTCGGGCAGCGAGCTGACCGCAAGCCGCGTCGATGTCTACGCCGGCGCTACTGCGGACAAACGCCGCCACTCGGGCTTCGCGAAGTTTACGGACGAACTCATCCGTCCGCACCGACGATGCGGGTCGGAGCGCTGCCGATAAATTCCCGGGACGTATTACACCGATAGCGTGAAAGGGAATGATGTTGATTTTGCACTGGACGTCTTTCGAGAGTTTGACAAGCCGCGCAATGTCTTCGTCACGGTCGTTGAAGTCGCCGAAGAGAATGTATTCGAATGTAACCGGTCGCTTCACTTTGCGGTAGTAATACCCCGTCGCGTCGAGAAGCTCGTCAAGACCGTATTTTTTATTCACCGGCATCAAATCCGTCCTGAGGTCGTCGTCAAGCGTATGGAGCGATACCGCCAGCTTCACCTTCCGGCGCTCATCCGCCATTTGTCGGATTCCCGGCACCCACCCCGCTGTCGAAACCGTTATGCGGCGAGGAGCAATTCCCATGCCCGTTGTCATGATCTCAACGGACTTCATGACGTTCTCATAATTCAGCAGTGGCTCACCCATGCCCATGTATACCAGGTTTGTGACCTTCTTGCCGCAGATTTTCCTCACCTGCAGGAGCTGGTCGACGATTTCGCCCGGTGTAAGGTTTCTGAGAAAACCCATCGTCGCGGTCGCGCAGAATGTGCAGTCCAGCGGGCAACCGACCTGTGTCGAGATGCAGAGCGTTAATCGTCTCTGCTCTTCATCGTCGTCCGCATCGGAACCCATGAACGAGGTTTTCGGCGGTATCAGCACAGTCTCGATCCGTTTGCCATCTGAAAGCTCGAAAAGAAATTTTGTCGTACCATCGTGGCCGGACTCCTGAACCCGAACGAGTCCCATGGAGTCAATTGTTGCACGCGATTCCAATCTCCGCCGGAATGACCTGGAAATAGACGTCATTTCGGCGAACGAGGACACCTCCTTTGCGTACAACCAATCGAAGAGTTGTCTGCCGCGATATTTGGGTTCGCTGCTGGCAACTGCAAACTCTTCCAGTTCGCCGAGTGTAAGGCCTTTAAGATTCTTCATTTGCATGGGGCAGATAAAATGTAAGAAAAGTGACGGTGGGAAGCAAAGGAAGAATCGTGATTGGGAGTAGATAGGATTCCCGTTCTCGCGGTCAGTCAGATCATGTGATCTGGACAATTTTTTGTTTGGCCGTCGTTCCGCGCAGGATGGAGATCGTGCGTTTCGGCCTTCCGAAATACTCGGCCAGCACCTCGATCATTTTCTCATTT
Organism: Bacteroidota bacterium; assembly: GCA_049515655.1. Taxonomy (GTDB): domain Bacteria; phylum Bacteroidota; class Ignavibacteria; order UBA10030; family SZUA-254; genus JBEKTW01. The sequence continues at coordinate 116,172 of JBEKTW010000011.1, read as the reverse complement.
GCCTTGTTGTCGACAGGCGGCGCGGTCACGCTGACGAGAAATGTATTGTCCCCGAGGGGCTTAACCTCGTTCTTGCGCGCATTCGGTTTCACACGGATTGAGATTTTCATCGTTGTACCCTTTGTGAGCCTAGGGAAGGCATGTCAATTCAATATGACAGATGGAGGAAGCGGTTCATCTCCCACCCTGTGAAACGCCATATTAGGAATATCTTTCAGGATGCCATGGTAGTACGCCATACGGAAAAGCTCCCCCACCGAGTCAAGCGCTTCATCGTTCAAATCGTATTCAAATTGCCCGATGTACTCGAGCTCGGACGGGGGTATGATGCTCTCGATGTTTTCCTTGCCTGCTTCGGCACTCTCGATCACATAGTTCGTTTGCGGGGCAGTCAGTCCGCCATCCCGGGTGACCCAAAAACCATGAACATAGGGCAGTCCCGTGAGGTCCATCCATTCATCCACGAGGTCAATCTTGTTCGATTTCCGTCTCATTGCCAGCGCCGCATCACCAACAAGGAGTGCCGCATCAGCCTTCCTCAGAGAAGCCTCGCCCAGGCCGGAAACCGGCACGATCCGAGGAGCAACGCCGTATTTTTCTTTCAGGACCAAATGCGCAAGAACAATTTCCGACGTCGAAGACACGTCGACGGCGAGAGTTTCTATCCCGCGGAGGTTCTCGTTGAACAACAATGCGATGGTGTTGCTATCGCCCCGCGAAACCGCGCCGACGCCTTGGACCACGCGATACATCCCGTAATCTTTCGCGTAATCGATAGGAGACAAAAAAGCTCCGTCAAGTCGCTTTTGACGGAGCTCCAGTGCAAGGGTGCCAGTCCCTGTTTGACGGGACTTGAGAAGCTCGAAGGGAGGCGACACACCTTTCGCTCGCTCAACCAACCAGTGAAAGAGCGGTTGCGCGTAGAGATGCTCGATGATTCCGAGCCGCAGCACGGTTTTATATTGTGGCAGAGGTTTTCTGACGAATCTGTTTTGAAGCAAGTTCACGCAGGTAGTACAACTTTGCGCGGCGAACCCGGCCCGCTTTCACGACTTCGATCTTTGCAATCCGTGGCGAGTGCAGCGGGAAAATGCGTTCCACGCCTACGCCGTTCGATATTTTTCGTACGTTAAACGTCGCTCCCAGCCCGGCTCCCCGCTTCGAAATGACGACACCCTGGAACTGCTGAATGCGTTCCTTGTCTCCTTCGATGACGCGGACATGAACATTGACTGTATCGCCCGGATTAAATGCCGGGTAATCGGTTCGCTGATACATGGCTTCGACTAATTTGAGCTTTTCCATCGTTGTGTTTCCTTCTTCTTTAGTGATCTCAATATAGTGCTTTACAAACCTTCTGACATTAGTTCACTCCGGCGCAGTTTCGTTCTTTCTTTCCGCCGCTCCATGCGCCAGCGTTCGATTTCTTTGTGGTTGCCTGAGAGCAGTACCTCCGGCACGTTCAGCGACCGAAACACGGGCGGCCGCGTGTACTGCGGACAACCCAGGAGATCATCCTGAAACGAGTCGGTCAACAGCGATTCGCCATCGCCCAGCACGCCGGGGATCAACCGTACGACCGCGTCGATGACGACAAGCGCCGCGAGCTCACCGCCCGTCAGGACATAATCCCCAACCGAGATTTCCCTTGTTACGAGGCCCTGGCGGACACGCTCATCGATCCCCTTGTAGTGTCCACACAGAAATATCAAATTCTTCTTCAACGACAATTCGTTGGCGAGTTTTTGGTGAAACACATCGCCGTCGGCGGTGAGATAGACCACTTCGTCATACGGCCGTCGCGATTGCAGGTGTTCCACGCACTCGAATATCGGTTCCGGTTTGAGAACCATTCCCGCGCCCCCGCCGTAAGGTACATCGTCAATCGTGCGATGCTTATCCCGCGCGAACTTGCGCAGGTCATGAACTCGTATCTGGACGAGCTTCTTCCTCTTTGCCTGGCGGATCATGCTCTCGTTGAGGGGGCTCCGGAGCAATTTCGGAAAGCCGGTGATGACATCAATTCTCATGCGCCTTTGCTCGATTTTTTGTTTTCGATCAAACCCTCAATCACGTTGACGACGACCTTCCGTTCTTTCGTATCGACACTGCGGATAAATTGCTTCACCGCCGGTATCCAATGTTCTTTATCGCCGTCCGTGACAACCCAGACATCCTGAGCCGGAAGCTTCAGCACATCCCTGATTACACCCAGGAAATTCCCTTCAACCGACCACACTTTGCAACCGACAATCTGGTCGACGAAATACGTCCCTTTGGCGGGTTGCGCGACTTCCCGACGGTCGCCGAACAGATACATGCCGACAAGCTTTTCGGCAGTTGTCCGGTCGTCGATCGACTTAAATTTTACAAGAACAGACCGGCCCCGTCGCCGAACGTCCTCGACATCATAGGACTCGTGTTCACGCATCGACGTACCGACAAAAAAAACACGAAAGTCTTTTATTCGTCCCGGCGATTGCGTGTAAGAATGCACCGCGACATATCCCCGCACACCAAAGCATTTTGTAATTTTACCCACAACATACGCGTGTTCAATCTCCAACCGATCCTGAGAGTCACCTGTCACAGACAACTACTCTTGCACTTCGACTCGCACTCTTTTGCCGTTTTTCTTTCCGACGGCGCTTGCAAGCGTACGCAAGGCAAAGGCTGTTCTTCCTTTCTTGCCGATGATCTTTCCGATATCGGGCTGGGCGACCTTCACCTTCACGATAAGCTCGTCATCCTTTGTTTCTTCCTCGATGACAACGTTTTCGGGCTGATCGACAAGCTGTTTCGCAATGTACTCAACGAATTCTTTCATGGACCCTCCATGTATTCAGCTGTGGAACAACTACAGTTATCGTTTACTAGAGTTTTTGTGCTATTACATCCTTATGGTCGATTCCTCAAGCGCTTGTTGCCGGTGCCGCAGGTGCTTCGGCGGCCGGTGGTGCCGGTTCGGTGGCCGGTGCCGGCGGCGCTGAGGCCGCGGGTGCCGCAGGGGCTTCGGCTGCCGCTTTCTTCTTGCGTGCTGCCTTGCGCCGCGCTTTCTTTTCTTTTTCACGATTCAGTTTCTCAGCCTGCAGCATTTGCCACTTCTCGAGCTCGACGGCAATCGTCTGTTCATCTACTCCCTTTTTGACCAGACTCCATTTGAGCCACAAGCCCTTGCGCTGCAAGAGACTGCGCAGCGTGTCCGTCGGCTGCGCACCGCGCTTCAGCCACAGAAAGAGACGCGGCTCATTGACTTCGATGAGAATCGGTTCCGCCAGGGGATGGTACGAACCCACCGACTCAATGATCTTGCCTTCACGCGACGCCTGAGAATCCGTCGCAACAATTTTGTACATCGGCTGTTTCTTCTTTCCTATTCGCCGCAATCGTAGTTTGACCAAAACTCTCTACTCCTTTTTTTGATATTATAGGTTTATTGAAAAATCTACACCGGTAACTGCATTCCGCGCAGTGCCTGCGGTATCTTGCCTTTCGAAAACTTCTTCATCATTTTCTGCATCTCGTCGAATTGTTTCAGAACTTTATTCACTTCCTGCACGGATGTCCCGCTTCCCCGTGCGATGCGACGCCGTCGCTCACCGCTAATGATGTGCGGCTTCTGACGTTCCTCCCGCGTCATGGACTGGATGATAGCCTCGACATGGACAAGGGCATCGTCGCCGATTTCCAGGTTCGACGGCAGCCTATTCATCCCCGGGATCATGCCCAGCACCTGCTGAAGCGGCCCCATTTTCTTTATCTCCTGAAGCTGGTCAAAAAAGTCTTCAAACGTAAATTGCGCTTTCCGGAATTTCTCTTCCAGCTTGTGCGCTTTCTGTTCATCAACCTGCTGCTGAACTTTTTCAACGAGCGTTACAACGTCGCCCATCCCGAGAATGCGTGACGCCATCCGATCGGGATAGAACGTTTCAAGGGCATCGAGTTTTTCACCGACTCCAATGAACTTGATCGGCTTGTTCACAACCGCACAAATGGACAGTGCGGCTCCTCCGCGCGTGTCGCCGTCGAGCTTCGTCAGTACGATGCCGTCGAAATCAAGACGGTCGTGGAAAGCTTTCGCGCTGTTGACGGCATCCTGGCCGGTCATCGAATCCACCACAAAGAGAATCTCGTGCGGAGCAACCTTCGCCTTGATCGTCTCTACCTCACGCATCATCTCTTCATCGACGTGCAGACGGCCGGCGCTATCGATGATCACGACGTCGCGGGCTGACTTTCGGGCGTGGTCAATCGACTCTACTGCGATTTCCACGGCACCGCGTTCCCGATCGACGACAACGGGCACTTGAATCTCCCTGCCTAGTATTTCCAATTGGTCGATCGCGGCAGGACGGTACGTGTCCGCGGCGACCAGGAGCGGAAAATGCCCTTTACGCTTGAGAGTGTTCGCGAGCTTCGCACAAAATGTCGTTTTCCCGGAACCTTGCAACCCCGCCACCAATATGACGGTCGGCGGCGTAGGAGAGAAACGAATTTCAGCTTGCGATGTTCCCAGGAGTTTTACAACCTCATCATAAATGATCTTGATGATGAGCTGCCCGGGCGTTATGCTTTGAAGAACCTCTTTGCCGATGGCCCGTCGCTGGACATCGTCGATAAACTGTTTGACGACCTTGTAGTTTACGTCCGCGTCGAGCAGCACCCTGCGTACTTCGCGGAGAGATTCGGCGATATTCGCCTCGGTGATCTTGCCTTGGCCGCGGAGCTTCTTGAAAACGAGCTCTAATTTCTGACTCAGTTCTTCAAACATCAAGGTGTTGTTCGGCTGAAAAACATTTAAACGAGAAGAAATAGCGAGATTTCATTTCCCTCGACACAAAAAAGCAAACTAATTTACGGAAAAAATCATAGGGAAGCAAGACTTCAAACGATCCCCCGGGGAATCGAATGATTATCCCGCTTTTCTGAGAGCTTCCGCACCGGCGACGATTTCAAGAAGTTCCTTCGTAATCGATGCCTGGCGGGCATTATTGTAGGAAAGCTGCAAGTCATGAATAAGCTCCGAAGCATTGGTGGTCGCGCTGTCCATTGCCGTCATGCGGGCACCCTGCTCGGCAGCGTTCGATTCCAGCAACATACGCCACATCTGGAAGTTGAAATGCTTCGGAAGAAGCGAAGCGAGAATTGCCTCTCGAGACGGCTCGTAGATGTAATCGACGAGGGACTTCAACTTGTGCACCGACGAAGAAGCAGCGGTTGCATCAGTCGGCACCGGGAGAAGTTGTTCTACGACGATATGCTGGCGCATGATGGATTTGAACTCATTGTAAATCACCTCCACACGGTCGCATTCCCCCCCAAGAAATTTCTGAACCACTTCGCCAGTGATTGTTTGCGCCACTGAAAAGTTCAATCCTCCGAAAATCCCGACGTATTTCCCGGCGATCGCGTATTGTCGTTTGCTAAAGAACTCGGCACCCTTTCTCCCGACGCAGAGCAGATCGATATTTCCCGCATCGAATGCTTCTTTATTTGTCGTCCGGATGTGTGTTACCGCAGTCCTGATAATATTCGAGTTGAAGGCGCCGCAGAGTCCCCTGTCGGCCGTTACGACTACGACGAGAAGTCTCTTGACCGGTCGCTGGGCAAACAGCGGATTCGTGGTGAGATCGACTTTGCCGGAAAGATGCTGCAGGAGCTCGTTCAACTTCCGGGCATACGGGCGCGCCGATACAATAGCATCCTGAGCCCGCCGCAGTTTAGCGGCCGACACCATTTTCATCGCTTTCGTGATCTTCTGGGTGTTCTTGATCCCGCTGATGCGACGACGTATGTCCCGGAGTGTTGGCATGCTCTATGAGACTTTGAATGCCGACACGAAATCTTTCACGATAGCATGGAGTTGTTGCATTGTATCCTCCGATAGATCCTTCTCGGCAGCGATTCTGTCAAGGAGTGGGCGATGCCTCAGCTCCATCATTTCAAGAAAATCTCTTTCAAAGCGCTGAACCTGTTGCAGCGGTATTCCGTCAAGATACCCGCTCGTTCCCACGAAAATGCTCACCACCTGTTTCTCTACAGGAATTGGGTTATATTGTCCCTGTTTGAGCAATTCGACCAGCCGTGAGCCCCGTTGCAATTGTGCTTGCGTTGTTTTGTCGAGGTCGGATCCAAATTTTGCAAACGCCTCAAGGTCGCGGTATTGCGCCAGATCCAGCCGCAACCGTCCTGCAACTTTCTTCATGGCCTTTATTTGTGCATAGCCGCCCACGCGGGAGACCGAAATACCCACGTTGATGGCCGGGCGGACGCCCGAGTTGAAAAGGCCCGGTTCGAGATAAATTTGCCCGTCAGTGATCGAGATGACGTTGGTCGGAATATACGCCGCGACGTCGCCCGCCTGCGTCTCAATGACCGGCAGAGCGGTCAGACTTCCCCCGCCGAGCTCGTCGCTCAATTTCGATGCACGCTCCAGCAACCGTGAGTGGAGATAGAAGACATCCCCGGGATACGCTTCACGGCCCGGCGGTCTCCGGAGAAGCAAGGAAACCTGACGATACGCCTGCGCGTGTTTGGACAGGTCATCGTAGACTGCAACGGCGTGCCTGCCGTTATCGCGGAAAAATTCCCCGAGAGTCGCCCCGGCATACGGCGCGATGAACTGCAGCGGCGACGGGTCACTGGCGGTGGCGGAAATAATCGTTGTGTACTCCATCGCACCCTGTTCCTCAAGTTTCGCGACCACCTGGGCGACGGTGGCACCCTTTTGACCGATCGCAACATAAATGCAGTAGACGGGCTTGACTCCGCGATCTTTTGCCTGTTGGGAATGAGTGTACTTCTGGTTGATGATCGTATCGATAGCCAGGGCAGTTTTTCCGGTCTGGCGGTCGCCGATAATAAGCTCACGCTGACCCCGGCCGATCGGAATCATTGAATCGATGGCTTTTATACCGGTCTGCAGCGGCTCCTTGACGGGCTGCCGTTGAATCACTCCCAGCGCTTTTCGTTCGATCGGATAAAGTTTGTCCGTTGTGATCGGTCCGCGACCATCGAGCGGCTGGCCGAGAGGATTGATGACGCGGCCTAGCATCTGTTCACCCACCGGCATGGATGCAACACGGCCGGTGCGTTTGACCGTATCCCCTTCTTTGATGAGCGTGCTTTCGCCGAAGATAATACAACCGACGTTGTCTTCCTCAAGATTCAACACCATACCGAATACGTTGTTCGGAAACTCAACGAGCTCGCTCGCCATGACTTTGGACAATCCATACACGCGGGCGATCCCGTCACCCACCTGGAGAACCGTACCGACATCGTAGACGTCCATTTCTTTTTCGAAACCCAGCAATTGCTTTCGCAATATTGCAGAAATTTCATCGGGTCGTACTTCTGGCATCAGAAAATCCTTTTGTAATATACTTGGTGAAAACCGTTAAACTCTTATTTCCCGCTTTCCATCAATCTGCGTCGAAGAACTTCCAGCTGGTGACGCACACTGCCGTCCCACACCGTGTCCTCATATTGTACGAGGAATCCACCGACCAGTCCCTCATCCTGAACGTACTGCAGACGAACATCCTTCTTCGTAACCCGCTTGAGATGATCCACAAGCTGTCGCTCCTGCTCCGGTGTCAGGGGGGCGGCAGCGCGAAGACTGGTTCTCAGGATACCAAGACGCTCGTCTCGGATCTTTGAGAACTGCACGACAATCTCAGGAAGAATCATTTCCCGACCTTTTGCCGTGAGCAATCTGACGAAGTTGAATGTGAGTTCAGAAACCTTTGACTTCAAGATCTCTGCGACAACGGCGTTCTTTCTTTCCTTGTTAATCACCGGACTTCGCAAGAATGCCACAAATTCTCGCGACTGCCGAACAAGACCGGCAAGATACTCAAAATCCCTGCCTACGGCGTCGAATTGTTTCAGCTCTTCGGCCAGCCCGACGACTGCTAGTGCATAACGATATGCGGCACGCGATTCAGACATCGACGGTCAGTTCTTTGGAAGTGCACGAAGCATGTCATCGACGACTTTGCGCTGCTTGCCGGCGTCGAGAGTTTCGTTGAGAATTTTCTCGGCCGCAAGAATGGCCAGGGTCGCAACCTCTTCCCGGAGCTGTGCCAGTGCCATCTCTTTGTCGCGCTCGATTTCTTGCTTTGCCCGCTCAACCATGAGGCGCGCCTGTTGATTCGCCTTCTCGACGATTTCGCTCTTCAGCTTTTCACCAAGCCCGCGTCCTTCATTCAGGATGCGTCGCGTTTCTTCTTCAGCACGGGCGATTTGCGCACGGTTTTCTTGAAGCAACCGCTCCGCTTCCTGCTGCGCCTTCTCGGCCCGCTCAAGAGAACCGCGCACATGATCCTCCCGCCGGTTGAGAGCTTCGAGGAGCGGTTTCCAGGCAAACTTCCGGAGCACAACCACCAGGACGATGAACGTGACAATCGTCCAGACGATCAAGCCGGGGTTAATCGCTAACGGGTTGAAGGTTTCCATACATTCTCACAGTTCGTAAGTGAATTTGAGTTCTTCAACGTCCATCCTTTCACATGTTACTTAACTGCAAGAATGATGCAGATCGCGAGTGCGAAAAATGTCGCGCCTTCGATCAACGCAGCAGCGATCAACATTGATGTGCGAACCTGGCCTGCGACTTCCGGCTGCCGACCGCTGGCTTCCATGGCGGCTGCAGCCAGTTTCCCGATGCCGAGCCCGGCCCCAATGACTGTTAATGCCGCTCCTATGCCGGCGGCCAGATACCCCAATGCTTTCGGATCCATATTACTTCTCCTTGTTATGTGAACGATAGTTGATAATTAATGCCCATGCCCTTCCTGCACCTCGTGCCCGGCCTGTATGCCGAGGCCCATAAACAGCGAAGTCAGCATGGTAAAAATATACGCCTGCAAGAAAGCAACAAACAGTTCCAGCAGGTCGATGCCGAGAACGAATCCAATCGAAGCCGGAACAACCAAATATGATTTGAACAAAAAGATCAACCCGATGAGGGACACGATGACGATATGGCCGCCGGTCATATTCGCAAAAAGACGAATGCACAGCGCGAAAGGCTTTGTGAAAAGACTAAGAATCTCGATCGGAACCATGATGGGCCATAACAACCAATACACTCCACCTGTCAAATGCGCAAGATAGTGGCCAAACCCCTGGGCCCTGATCGCGGCAAGCTGAATCATTATGAACGCGATGACGGCTAAGGCACCGGTGACACTGACATTGCCCGTCGCAGTCGCGCAGTACGGCACGAGTCCGATGAGATTCATCACAAGGATGAAGAAGAATGTCGTGAGCAGGTACGGCAGGTACCGCAAGCCGGCCGTCCCCATGTTCGGCAGGGCTATTTCATCACGTATGAATAGAACGAACACTTCAATGAGATTTCCCCACCCGGAAGGCACAGTACGCCGTCGATTCTTCCCGGCCGCAGCCACTGTCAACACGATCACAACGAGGGCTGCAATCCACAGGAACACAACATGCTTGGTTATCGAGAGGTCGATTTCTAAACTGCCGAGATGTATGGGTGCAAACCGTGGAAGGTCGATCCAGCCCCAGGGAAGCTCGATCCGATGCGAATCCTGCGTATGATGAAGCAACTCGTTGAAAAGCTGGCCGTTTCCCCCGCCGCCTGTCTGAGCAACCCCGGCAAGAGTATCCTGAGCTCCGCGAGGGATCTCCGAAAGAGAATCCTGAATTTCAAAAAATGCGGGCAAGCTTCTTTACCGTCTGATGCTGATTTTCTTTTGAATGAAGAGAATTTCCAGTGTCAGGAATACACAGTAACAGACACCCATCGATCCGATCAATCCAGTCACATGAACATGGAACACTTCGATGGACAGCACGATCAGGGAACCCAGTACCAGTAATCGTATCCCCATCCCGCCCAGAACAAACTTGAAGAAGGTTGTCGTCGATTTGTTGAATGAATATTCGATTGCTGCAAACCCGAACAACACATTAAAGGTCGCGAGCACACCACCCAGCAACGTTGCGTGGACGACATCTTCGGATCCATACTTCATCAGCGGGTACGCGCTGAGGGCGAGCATCGCCAGTAGAGCTATAGCAATCTGTCTTGGAAATGACCAGTCAATTTTCACAGGTCGATCTTGTTCCTTTTCTCGGACTCTCGTTTATTCACATCATTCACTGTTTTGATGAATTGATAGAACCCGGCAGCGGCACCCACCATCGTGCCGACGAGCATCATCCAGGGTGTCGTTCCCCATCGCTGGTCAAGCCAGCGGCCGACGAAGAACATCATGACAACTGCTGCTGCGAGCTGAATTCCAATGCCAAAGAGAGGTCCGGCAACGCGGAAGGCCTTCGAAAAAACTCCTGATTCCCCCTCAGTTCTCTTCTCATCCGTTATCGGCTCCGTGCCCGAGCGCAAATCATTTCGCCGCTGGGGAACCATGAATTGCTATCGGTCTTCGGCACGCCGTGTTTCGGGCTTCAACTCCACCACGCTTGCCGTCGGTTTCGCCTCCGACATGATGCATTTCCCATCAAACAGGGCGCCTTCATCGATCACGAGTCTCGACGCACGAATATCTCCGCGAACGACGGCGCGGGTTTCAAACACCAGTTTTTCCTGCGCCAGGATCGTCCCCTTCATCTTGCCGCCAACGGTCACGTTTTTTGCCGACACATTACCTTCTACATCACCCGAGCCGCCGATGGAAACGTTCTGAGCAGCGGTTATGTCCCCCACAACGCGACCGTCGACCCGGATACTGCCGGGTGTACGAAGCTTTCCCTCGAAGACTGTTCCCGCCCCAATGAGATTTAACTCGTTACTCGCTTCGTTTTTCACAATACACCTTGCTCCTCTACTGTGATGTTATTAAGTAATTGTTCGGATCTAGCGCCGTCCCATCCTGCCAAACTTCAAAATGCAAATGCGGACCCCGGCTCGTCCAGCCCGTGTTCCCGAGTAAGGCGATCATTTCACCTCGTTTCACAACCGAACCGACGGTCTTCAACAGCGCTTGATTGTGTTTGTAGACCGTCATATATCCTTCTCCATGCGCAACGATCATTTGATATCCATAATCATAAGTCCAATCGGCGAAAACAACCTTGCCGGCTGCGGCCGCAACGACGGGGCTACCCTCTTTTCCCGCGATGTCAACACCCAAATGACCCAGCACAGTTGAATATTCACGGGTGAAATAGCCAAGCGTCGGTAGAGTGAGCGGAAAGTTGTCCGCGCTTTTCAGTTCGGCCTGACGAACATGCGCCGGAGACGCGCCTCCGTTTAAAGTGCTCAACGATTGGTTAGAAACCGTCGCATCTTGACGTCTCACAAAGCCCTCCATGTTCGCCAATGAATCCCTTGAGATCTGCGCTAACGGTTTTAGTGCGCCCACGCTGCCGAGTGCCCTGTAACTGCTCTCCGCACTCGTAACATTTTCACCCAACACCTTTCTGAGCCGGAGATTGTATTCCTGAATCACTACCATTTCAGCGGTCAGCGAACGCAACTGTTCCTGAATTTCAACGATGCGCCTTCCATACTTATTCTCAAGCTCAGGGTTAGAAATTGGCAGCACAGTTCCCACCGGCGTGTAAACAACGACGAAGAGCGTCAAGCCGACGACTAGCAGCACAGCGAATAAAACAGCGCCCACAATACCCGCTCTGCTGATCGAAATCGACCTGGTCTGCCTGGATTCGCCGCCCGGAACCAGAATAAACGTCGTGCGTTCTCTACCCGTGCGGTGTTGAGTATTCTCAGAGGGCATGTATATTGCGATTAGCTGCTGTATCCAAATCGGAGAAAAATATACGCAAAAATTGCAAGAATGTCAAAGAAATGGCAATGCTCCCAGCGCAACACTCTCAATACAGCAGATAACCCGACCTCTTCGCTTCGAAATGACGGAATTCCCGGTTCGTAGGCGTCAGAAGAGTGGAGTCAAACGTCGATTGGCCGGGCGTCTCTCCAACTATCCTGACACCTAGCAAACGGTCAAAAGAATCCTGCCGCATCTTCACTCGAGCAGGATACAGTTCTCTAATCTTCGCAAGCAACTTCAGTCCCACTTCCACGGGGTGAAACCGGGAACGGTCAGTGACGTGAACGTACACCCCCCGGCACATTTCTCCGCCGTACTTTGGATGTGGCGCTGCGACGGAATCAAACATTGGAACAAAACGGATCGACTCAAAGTGAACCCCGGAAAGTGCCAAATCGTTCAATCCCGAGGCAAGGCTGTCCCCATCGATCCACGGCGCACCGATGTACTCGAAGGGACGCTCTGTTCCGCGGCCCTCACTCACATTCGTTGCTTCGAATAGGCATGTCCCCGGATAGACGGTGGCGGCAGTTATGGTCCTCATATTCGGAGACGGAGGCAGCCATGGCAATTCCGTGTCATCATACCACATCGACCGTTTCCATCCTCCCATCGGGATCACCGTCAGGTCCAGATGTAGTCCAGTCCCAAGCCATTGTTCTCCAACAATCATCTTCGCGAGTTCACCAAGCGTCATGCCGTGTCGGATGGGGATCGGGAACATGCCGATGAATGACCGCAATGTGGTATCCAGAATGGGACCCTCAATATCAACGCCGTTTATTGGATTCGGCCTGTCGAGCACAATGAACTGTTTCCCATTTTCTGCAGCCGCCGCCATCGCGTTTGCCATCGTGCTTGCGTATGTGTAGAATCGCGCTCCCACGTCCTGCAGATCAAACACTAGAGCATCAACATTCTTGAGCATGCCGGGAGTCGGCTTCTGTGTTCTGCCGAAAAGCGAATATACCGGCAGATGAGTCTTCGGGTCAGTCTCATTCTCGACCCTTTCGCCGGCAGGTCTTTCTCCCCGTATACCGTGTTCAGGGCTGAACAAGGTCGTGACATGAATGCCAAGCCGTAAGAGTGTATCGATGAGGTGAGTGTCGCCCGGGAGGATGGAGGTTTGATTGCAAATGACGCCCACGTTCTTGCCGGCCAGAAGGAGAAGATTCTTTTCAATCAGCACTTCTGCACCCACGCGAACACGCTGGGCATGGACCGGAGTGCCGGGAGCGATGAGCAGGGAAAGAAGAATGGCAACGAGCGCCGTGCTCGCCGCGTTTCGCACATCTCCCTTCGCACATCTCATGGGAGGATTTTGCCTTTTGCCAGCGCCCACGCTGCAAGTGTCATACCATCCCAGATTTCTCCTGATTGAACCATGCGTTCAAATTCTCCAATGGAAACACGGACGTGTTCAAGCTCTTCCGTTTCATCGGGCGTAGCTTCGACCGGGTAGAGATTTCGTGCGGCAAAGACTCTGCAGATCTCATCTGTGACGCCATTATACGGGTTGAATTCCGCAATCCATTTCAGGTCCCGTGCCTGAAAACCCGTTTCTTCCGCGAGCTCCTGCACCGCGGTTTGTTCATAGTTGGACCCCTCCTTGACGGCGCCACAGGGAAACTCGATGCTTTCTTTGCCCGCAAGATAGCGAAACTGGTTTACGAGAATCATTTTGCCGTCGTCGAGGAGCGGGATGACCATGCTCGATCCGTTGGTATGAACAAGGTGATACTCGCCTTGTTTTCCGGTTGGCAGGAGGACGTCATCTCTCCGGTACGTCCACCAGGGATTCTTCAACTCAAAGATCTGCTGGAGTTTCTTCCAGGGTTTCAAAGACATAGCTTACCAGAGAATTTCTTCATCAGGAACCTAAGAGGGGAATCCGCCCGAAGTTTTCAAATTGCCCAAGATGCCAAGAATCACTCTCAGAAATTGGGGCCGTGTTCCGCTTTCTTGTAGAATTTCTTCACGAAGGCGACGGCTGCTTTCGGGTCGTCGGTAATGGAAAAGAACTCCAGATCTGGTTTAGAGATCATCCCCGTAGAAAGCATTGTCGTTTTCATCCACGAAACCAACCCGCCCCAGTATTCGCGTCCCATGAGAACTACGGGAAAGGGAGTGATCTTTCGGGTTTGAATCAAGGTGATAGCTTCAAACATCTCATCCATTGTTCCAAAGCCGCCGGGAAGCACAATGAAGCCCTGTGCATATTTCATGAACATCACTTTCCGGACATAAAAATGTTTGAACCTGATGAGCTTGTCGGGATCGATATACGGATTCGCTTTCTCTTCGAACGGCAAGTCGATCGCGAGACCGGCCGACGCGCTTGCCGCTTCACGCGCCCCGCGGTTTGCCGCCTCCATGACGCCGGGACCGCCGCCGGAGATAACCCCGTATCCTGCTTTCGCAAATTCCTTCGCCACAGACTTCGCGAGGCGATAATACGGCGTGTTCGGCTTGACGCGCGCAGAACCGAAAATTGAGACGCACGGGCCCAGTTTCGAAAGTGCGGAAAAGCCCTCAACAAACTCAGCCATGATGCGGAAAACCCGCCAGACGTCTTGCTGGACGCCCATAAGCCGGTTGAGCTGTTCGTCCTGCATTACGTCATATTCAGTTCGGGGTGTCATGTTTTTTCCCTTTATCAGGAGAAGTGGATGTGAAGAAAAGTATGTGGATTCGTTTTATGTACAACTGCTCTTGTCCGGTCACCGGACCGAGATTCAATCGTAATACTCCAGGCCCAGATGTGTAATCATATCTTCGCCCTTGAGATACCGCAACGTGTTCTTGAGCTTCATCAATTGGATAAACAAGTCGTGCTCGGGATACAACTCGGGGGCGCACATCGGGCTCTTGAAATAAAATGAAAGCCACTCCTGGATTCCCTTCATGCCCGCGCGCTGTGCAAGGTCCATGAATAACACCAGGTCGAGCACAATCGGCGCGGCGAGAATCGAATCACGGCACAGGAAATTGACTTTTATCTGCATGGGATAACCAAGCCAACCAAAAATATCGATATTGTCCCAGCTCTCCTTGTTGTCACCACGTGGAGGATAGTAATTAATGCGAACCTTGTGATAATAATCTTTGTAGAGCTCGGGATAAAGGTCCGACTGGAGGATTCCTTCGAGCACAGACAGTTTGCTCTCTTCTTTCGTCTTGAACGAACCCGGGTCGTCGAGCACCTCCCCGTCGCGATTACCGAGAATATTACTGGAAAACCAGCCGCTGAGCCCGAGCGATCGAGCTTTCAGCATGGGAGCAATGACCGTCTTAAGGAGTGTCTGACCGGTTTTAAAATCCTTTCCCGCGATCGGTACTCCTTTTTTCCTGGCAAGCTCCATCATGGCGGCCATATCGACCGTCAGGTTGGGCGCTCCATTCGCGAAGGGAACACCCTCCATCAGCGCGGCGTACGCGTATAACATGCTGGGTGAGATGTGGACATGGTTGTTTTTCATCCCCTCCTCAAACTTCTTGGTGCTCTTATGGACGCCGTTGAGGCTGATAAAAGTTTCCGTGCTTCCGCACCAGATGAGCACACAGCGGTCAACCTTTTTGTCAGCCTTGAACGACCGGATGTCCTCGCGCAACTGTTCCATCAAATCGAACTTGGACTTCCCTTTCTTCACGTGCGTACCTTTTAACCGCTTCACGTAAAATTGATCGAACACGGCTTTCATCGGTCGAAGCGCCTGAAGCTCTTTTTTGATTTTGTCCAGATGCCCACTGTGCAGCACTCCCGCCTCGACGGCGGATTCGTAGCAGTTTTCGTTACGAATATCCCAGCCGCCAAAGACGAAGTCGTCGAGGCCGGCGAGCTCAATAAAATCTTTGATCATAGGAGTTTCATGCGCCGTGCGTTTGCCGATGCGAATCGTACCCATTTGCGTCAACGAACCTATCGGCCGGGCCAGTCCCGTTCTTACCGCCATTACGCCCGAAAGAAACGTTGTAGCAACTGCGCCGTTGAAGCCGACAATCAGAACTCCAAGTTTCCCTTTCGGTTCTTGAATTGTGTTTCGAGCTTGCATAACCACATTCTTCCTTTATCCGAGTACAATCATCTTTACTTCTTCAAATCGGTGAATTGTGAAATCCGCCGCCTCGGTATTCGACGGGACATTCCAGCTCTTGCCATAGAGCCAAATTGTCGAACAACCAAGCTTTTTTGACGGAACGACGTCGCGCTCGTAAGAATCGCCAAGAACAAATGATTCGTGCGGGCTTGCGCCGAGCTGCCTCAGTGCGAGGGAGAAAATCCCCGGGTCAGGCTTCCGGATGCCGACGACGGCCGAGTCTATCATTGCGTGAAAGATTTTCTCCAACCCGAATTCTCGACAAACAACATCCAGGTTACCGTAGAAATTTGAAACTACTCCCAATGTGTAGAAGGGTAATAGTTCCTGCAAGATCTTCTTCGCGTTGTTGACGACATTCCAGACATCCCGGTAACATGCATCCGTCACCGTCCGAAGCAGGCCATGGTCCCCGTTCAGCTTTAAAATAAGGAATTGTTTTGAAAGTTGCTTGAAGAGAATATCATGGAACGTTGCCCGTGAAATGCCTTCTTTCATCAATTCTTCATCCGCTTGAACGAAGGCCCGCTCAAAATCCTGCCTTGGAACCCGGATATTGAAACGCCCATAGACTTCCCAGAATTTTTCGCTCCAGTGAACGCCATCGGTATCAATCGTCCCACCGAAGTCAAAGAGAATTGCTTTCATTTCCCGGAGAGAACGATTCACGACACTTGCATCACTGCCCGCTTCTCGGAAGCACGATAGCTGAGGTCGAGCAGCTTCATGACATTTAATGCCTCGACCAGCAGATCATCCCCCGTGTCCTTCACCTCAACCCTTCGAATGAATTCTTTGAACAACGATGCGTACCATCGAATGTACTGCTGCTTGTCCGAGACGTCCGGCATGGGGATTTCTTTGAAACCATTCGCATTCGTGAGCGTGAGCTTCGCGCCGTCGTAGACCAGACGTCCCTCCGTTCCTACAATGGAAACACTATTTGCCCTTTGGCCCGCCGCCCACGTAAGATTCACCGACATCAACATCCCGTCATATTCCAGGATGACCACGGCAGTGTCTTCAACCCCGTATTCATGATGCTTCAGTGTCCGCAGCAGTGCAGAAACCCGTGTCGGCATGCCGAAGAAATACTGCGCCAGATAGAAGTAGTGGGCTCCTGTATCGACCAGGATCCCGCCGCCGCTATGATTCCGGTTCGTGCGCCAGGCCGGGTTCCAAGATTCGCTGCCGGTGTCTGCCTGCAAACGGAAGACGTTGAATTGGGCCAACGCCACGTGGCCTACGGCACCAGATGATATACTATCATGGATTGATTTCCACAGCGGTGAATACTTGTATTGATGACAGGGTACGAACGCCACCTCTGACCCGCGGATCACATTCACCAACTGGGCCGAAGTTATGTAACTTTCGGTCAGGGGCTTTTCACACAGAATGTGGAGACCTCTTGAGCAACAGGCACGGATATAATCGTAATGCGTCGAAGGCGGTGTACATATATCGACAAAATCGAGCCGCTCATGTTCAAAGAGCGACGCGATGTCAGTGTAAAACCGGGCGTTCGGCAAGCATTGAGATGCCTTTTCGCGATTGGCCTCAACGGTATCCATAACTGCTACAAGTTCCATGTTCGAAGCCAGTTCCTGGTCCGTGAGATACGCCGGGATGTGACCGCGTACTGCGATATTGCCAAGTCCAATGAGCGCGCCCCGCAGCATCACGCAGCTCCCGTTTCCATGTCGATTCGCCGCAGGAGCATTTTGCTTAGACGCTCCTGGTACACAGCCACAATGATCATCACTGCATCAAGACCGACCACTTCTGCCCAGAAGTACAATTGTACCTGATTCATCAAAACGCACACTGCCATGATGATCACGCGCGTATTCGTCGTGAGCATCGCGTAGTACTTGATGAGAGGTTTGTTCGTGCGCCGGTACTCTTCGGAAAGCCACTCCGGGACATGTTGGCCGAATTTCTCGTCGACTCGATTGCGCAATGCCTGAAAATTTTTCGAAAACAATTCTTGTTCGACCGTATAATTGAGGTAAATGCGCAAAAGGAACTTTCGGAAAGGATGTTGAGAGAACGAGATTGATTGGTATTCAGCCCGAACCTCCGTTGACCGCTCGAGCTCAGACCT
Organism: Bacteroidota bacterium; assembly: GCA_049515655.1. Classification (GTDB taxonomy): domain Bacteria; phylum Bacteroidota; class Ignavibacteria; order UBA10030; family SZUA-254; genus JBEKTW01. The sequence goes on along the minus strand of JBEKTW010000011.1, from coordinate 98,179 downwards.
TGATGGGTCAACCACAAATTTGAGGTACGCGTTACGGTAGTAATCGGCAAGGGCACTCTGGATCGAATGACTGAAAGCGCTCGCAAGAACAAGAATGAAGAGCCACGGAGACTCTCCGGCAGCGACTACACGCGCAAAAAGATGCCCGTAGATGCTTATGAATATGATATTTGTCGCCAATCCATCCAGAATCCTGCCGAATTTGGACTCGTGATTGGTCATCCGGGCAAGTTGACCGTCGGCACTGTCGAGAACATCGGCGATCACCCACAGGAGCAAACCCCAACCGTTGAGAGCAATATCGGGGTAGTACAACAAATGTCCACACGCCACCCCGATGAGGATGCTGGAGATGGTCACAGCATTGGGCGTCACCCGCAGACTTTTGCAGGCCAACGCCACGATATACCCGAGCGGACGATAGAAATATATGTCTATCGTTTCTTCAACGTCGCGCCCTTTATAGGTTGATTCGATCTGCGACACTGCTAAAAGCTTCGCTCATGATTTCGATTCCCTCGTCGGCCGTGGCTTCATCGATGATCAGCGGTGGATTGATACGGATATCGGGATTGTATCCCATCACGATCAGCCCACGTTTGAGGCACTCGTGGAATATCAGGCGACAGGTCTGCTTGTCGAGCTTCTCCTTCGTGACCCTGTTCTTCACAAGCTCCACACCGATGAGGAGTCCCTTACCCCGAACATCGCCGACAAACGGAAACTTCTCCTTGAACGTCATGAGCTTGTTCAACATGAACTTCCCGACCTTTGCCGAATTCTCGACCAATCTATCCTCGACAATTGTTCTCACGGTCGCGTACGCCGCGGCAGACGCCAACGGATTACCGCCGTAACTTGAGGAGCTACCGCTCGGATTCGCGAACGGTTTCGAGAAAATAATCTCCTCCCTTGACATCAAGCCCGTCATGGGATACCCACCCCCAAAACTCTTTCCGATCGTAATGATGTCCGGGACCACGTCATCATGCTGACAGCCGAACATCTTACCGGTCCGACCAAAGCCCGTGATCATTTCATCGGCGATCAAAACGGCGCCGATCTCGTCGGCAAGACGACGGAGCTCTTTGAGGAACCCCAGAGGTGGAACCACGTTTCCGTTGGTTCCCTGAATCGGCTCAACGATAATCGCAGCGATGTTGTTCGTCGTTTCCACTTTGATTTTTTTCCGGATGAAATCTATGCACGCCCATTCGCACTCCGGAAACGTATCGTTCAGCGGGCACCGCCGGCAATCGGCATACGGCGTATTGTACACCCCGAACGGCAGCGGACCGAGTTGATGCTTGAAATCATCGCCGATGAGCCCAAGCACGCCGAGCGTTTTACCATGAAATCCGCCCCAAAATCCCATCACTTCCGATTTCTTTGTGTACGAACGCGCAAGACGCAGTGCCGCCTCCACCGCTTCCGCGCCGCCACTGTAGTACTGCGTTCGCCGAAGGTCTCCAACCGCGTTATCCGCCAGCAACTTCGACAGCTGCGCACGGACATTCGACGTGAAACTTCCGACGTGAATCTTCGACACCTGCTCCTGCAGAGCTCTGACGTACCGGGGATGATTGTATCCCAGGCTGGCAACGGCAACGCCGGCAAAAAAATCGATGTAGCGGTTTCCGTCAACATCCTGGACAACACAGCCGTCCCCCTTCTCCATGACGATTTGCGACAGGGTCGCGATTGTCTGGATACCTGGAGAAATATATTTTTGTTCAAAATCAAAAATCTCTTTCGATTTCGGTCCGGGGATCGACGTTCGGATCGATGCTTTTCGTGTCAACGTTTCATTCATGAGAGTGTTCTTTCGCTTTTCGATAGATGAGTTGTGCGATGTGCCGGCTCGCTTCCTCACGTATAGGAGCAAAGCTGGGCCAGTCATTAATATCAATAATCGTAATGCTCCCATCCAGCCCGATGATCGCATCGCCGCCAAAGACAAACAAACCCAGTGCCTCTGCGGAATCGATCGCGATTCGGTGAAGTCTTTGTTCATCGAATCTGGTATGGTTTACGCCATTCAGATAATACCAATGGAACAGATTCGACTCCCGAACCGCATAAAACTTCACCGTGTCTCCTTCGACGTGGTCCTGCAGGATGGCCTGCATGATACCCCGCTCGTGGAATTCCTTGAGGAGATTTCGCTCTTCTTCGTCAGTGCGGGCCAACGTTACGTCTTCCTTGTGGACGGCATGCACATCTCCCCGCTTGATCCAGAGTTTGGAAGAACTGAACCCGGCTTCCCTTCCGTTCACTTCGGAATCCGTCGGAACAATCACGCTCTTCGGAAACGGCACACCGGCCGCCGGAAGCAGGTTCACCATGTTGATGCGGTAACAATTCATCACGCTTTTCGCCGAATTGATGGCAAACGCTCCCCCCTCTTCAATTTTCGCGAGCGTGTTTGTACCGATGGGCCCCTGGACCATGGAAAAAATGAGTTTCTCCTTGATACCTTCCGCCGAAATTACTCCCTCATCGTACATCGTTACCTCCGCCCCGAGTTCCCTGAGCACATTGGCCGTTCGGTTAATGATGAGGAGGTCATTTACAACGTGATTGGGCGAAAATTCCGTCTTGCGACGTATGCCGGCGAAACTCAGGTTCATGAGAACACCCTCGACAGCAATGATGGCGGGTCTTCGGGAAGCGGTACGATGCCAAACGCACGCTCAGAATCCCGCCGCAAGATCGCCTGGGCGTCAATCTCCCTCTGCAATCGATAGTCCACCAGAATGGTTCCTGCAATAAAAGCGATGAGATTCGCCCAGAACACTACATGAAGGGCAATTTCGAAGCCGCGGATGTGAAAAATGACCATAGCAAGGTATCCGAAGTATATCATAAACCGCTTGAAACCCGGATCAAATTTCGACAACGGCTCGACAGCGGTGACCAGAAGGATCGCTACAAACGCGAGTGCCACCATACGGTAACTCGCGAACCCCGTTAATGCAAGCGCAAGGAAAATCATAAGCTCGGTGACACGGTCGAAAACGGTATCGAGTGTTTTTCCTTTATCGGATACTAATCCGTAGCGCCGCGCAATACCGCCGTCAATTCCATCAGTGATTTGCGAAAGTGCGAGCGCAATCAACCCGGACTCAAGATAACCGCCAGCGACAAGAATGGCTGCAAGTATTCCCATGACAAATCCCGCCACAGAAACCTGATTGGGCGAGAGGCCGAGCCGCTCGTGTGCAAATGCAATGAAAACACTCAAGATACCGTCCGAATTCTTGTTCACAAATCATCCCCGCGCAAAAATGTTGGTTATGAATTGCACCACCTGATGATATCCAAGCGCAAAGCACAACACCCCGCAGCAAACGCACACCCAAACCTCTTTTATTGTGTCGGAGAACTTCGGGAAGAATCCTTCCGTTGAATACATGCTGAAAGGATACAACGGCCGTTTCTCATAACTTGCGCAGTAGTCGAGGAAAACATGCGCGGTGAAAAAGATCGCCGGGACGAACGTCCCAAGATAAAACGACAACGGCACGATCCAGAGCAGCGCGATCGGTTCTTGAAGGGGTGTTCGCCAGTGATAGTGTTTCTCGTTCTTTCTGCCGTTCTTTTTGAGATAGAGCGGAAGTTTGATCGGGTGGTCTACAATATCCACTCCATAACCGAACGAGTAGGCCAGAACGATGTCTTTCCCCTCCAGACCCAGGACTTGAACCCCGAGCGTCGTCAGCAGCAGATGTGGAATGATGGTCATCAGGCCGTCCTCAGGAGGTTCTCCGCCGTGACGATATCATGCGCATGATCAACATCGACGATCTTAGAGAAAGGAAATCCTTCCAGAACATATCCCTGCTCCAGAAGAAATCCCAGGAAATTCCTGAGCCGTTCCACCCCCCGACGCAGAGCCGTTTCAGTTTCCCGGAAAATCCTCGGTGAAAAGATATACAAACCACCTGTGGTCCATGTTTCTATTCCCGATTTTCGAAAGCTCACAATACGGTTTGAGGCATCGAGTTCGGCGTAGAGCGGATTCTCGTCATCGATGAACTTCGTCACCGCAAGGACCCCGTCAGCGGATGAACGTTGCTGTCCGGCTTTGAGAAATTGGTCGAATTCGTTTTCGAAAAATATTGAATCTACCGTGGAAAGAAGGAACCTTCCGTCCTTCAGCAGGGGCGCGAGAGCAAATAGACTGTGCATCGAGCTCGGCGTTGTCTTAACGATAAAATGAACCGGAACACCGAACCGCTTCGATTCAACAAACTCTTTCACTTCCAGGGAATACTCATTGACGATACACGCGACTTCGCGGATGCCATGCTTGACGAATATGTTCAGCAATCGTTCGATAAGTGGGACGCCATCGACCGGCACCAACGGTTTGGGGAGGGAGATACCTTCAGACCTGAGACGACTTCCTTCACCTGCGGCAATAATGCCCGCTATCAACCCGCTTTTCATCTGAGAAGAATAGTATTCCACATGAAATCATCCATGCGTCACAATCACGGAATATTAATGGATGAAGAATTGCTTCAACTGGAAAAACTCGTGTGAAGAAGATAGGAAAAATCCGGTAGAATTACAAGAAAAAACCTCATCTCGCTGTCACGGGATGAGGTTTTCGAGCGCGATTACAGTAAAATGGAATGGACGAACCTGGTTGCTTCAACTTCGCATTATAAAAAAGTTCCTCCTTCCGGGAGACTTTACAGGAGAGTTAACGAATGATGGATAGTTAATGCCACAGTGTACGAACACGTCGGCAGCCGCGACAACTTCCTGCACATGCCCCCGGCCACGACCTGACTACTTCTTTTTCTTGGTGAAAATGTAGAGGTCCATCCCGGGCTTGACCACGTCATTCTTGAGAAGGTTCCATTTCTTTATCTGGTCGATCGTTACCTTATATTTCTTTGCGACATCGGCGAGAGTTTGGCCCTTCTGGAACGTGTGGATGACAAGCTCACCTTGTTCTTCCTGCGTCGTATACGCGGTCGTCGTACTCATTGATTGGAGAGACGCCAGCGCCGAGAGAACCTGTTGCGCTGCTGGAGATATCTCAGTATCCTTTGCTGCGGGGCGGGGTTGTACTCCGAGAGACGCCGTGACGCCTTCCTTCGGTGTGGCGAGGAGGTTTGCCAGTTTCTTCAGATCCTGCACCATGGCATTGCTGACCACGTAGATCGTAGGGGAAAGCGAAATCTTCAGATAGTGCTGGGCGTGTGCGCCGCTTTCCCCGTAGATATCCATACGGATGAGTTCCGGCGCGACGAGCTCCACGTGCACCTCACGCGGACTGTTGATAATCAGCGCAGTGTCAATGAAATCCTCTGCGCGGACATACGAAAGGGCGTTCAACACCGGATTGACATTACGTGTGGCGACAGGTTTCTTGTTGGCCAGCCATCGTTTGCCTTGCCGGTGGAGAATAAAGCTTCCGGTATCGCTTTCGAGCTTGAAGTATTTAATGACGTTCGGGTCGGTATGGTAAATCGTTCGTTGGCGCCAGTCGCGCAATTCCTTGTTCACGACGAAACTGGATAGCCCCCGTGCAAGGTACACCGAGTTTGAATTCACCGGCCGCACATAGCTCTGATTCGGAGTTGGACCCGCTTTGCCGACCATCAACGTGGTCGTTCGGCCGTCGTCGTACGTGATAGTTAACGTTGTTCCCTTTTCATCGACCTGGAACATCCCATACTTTTCCGGGTTGGACGAAACGATGCCCGTCAGCTTGAACTTTGCCATTCCTTCCAGAAGCCGGTAGATCGCTTCGTCATCGACGACGAAATTCACCGGGTCCGTGACTTTCCAAACGCTGCGGATACGCTCCATCCGCATGTAATTCTTGCTCCGCTCTATCTCAACCTTCACGAGCTTTGTGATGTCAAGAGCGAGTTTGAGGTCGGGCAACTGGTAGGATTCTTCTTTCCGGTCAATGGGACGAATCACATAATAGGCTGCCAGGAGCACAACGACGAGGAGCCCAAGCCAGATATACATTGATCGTTTCATGGTTCTCTCCCTAGAAACTCTGTTGATGCTTTTTTCGACGCGCAGATTTCCTCATCAGCCGCAAAACGCCTGCAAGTACAATGACGGTCGGAGGAGCTGCAAAATTGAGATACTTGAAGAATATTTTGGTGCCTTCGGAAATATCATTCAGCGGTTTCGGTTCGGGATCGCGTGACCGAATCGAATTCAAGCCGATATCATCGAACAACCAATCGACAAGACTTGACGCGAAGGCCACGTTGCCGTATCCATGAATATTATCATCGAGAAGAAAATCCCCGTCCCCGACAATGACGATACGGGTGGCCGGGCTGCCGCCGACAAAAGGAGATTCATCCACTCCCGAAGCCTGGGTCTTTTCGTCAATGGCAATGCGCCGCTTCGCATATAAGCTTTTGAATGAGCCATCGATGGCCGCCGCTACCGGGATATGCGCTTCGGAGAACGAACCGGTCGGTAGGGGAACCCTGGGGTCAACAACGATGACGTCGCCCGCCAACCGTCTGCTTTGCGTGGAAGTGGTGAGGACCACCTCCGCATTCACGCCCCGAATTGCGGACAGCCGCACGTCGAGCGAGCTCACGTACGAAAACGCTACGGGAGATAAATCCTTGACTGTCAGGTTGGTTGGATTGAAATCGGAAACGATGGGGAAAAACGGGTATGCAACATCCGTCGGAGTAGACGAACTTGAAGAGTCCCAGCTCACTGTTAAATTGAGGCACCGCCCGTCAACGACGAGGTCGGGATTGATAATCCATCCGTACGCGTCGAACATATCATCCAGATTCAGATCTGCCGCTCGCGCCTGCTGCATTTGCTTATCGACGGACACATTATCCATGAAGAAAGCGCATTTCCCCCCGCGCATGATAAACTGGTCAACATTGTACTTCTCCCGGTCTGTGAATCTGCTCTTGGGAGAAGTGACAATCAACGCTGAGATATCGGAAGGAATCTGCTTGGTGCTTCCATTCACCGTCGTTACAGCATAGCGTTTCGAGAGTTCTTTCCGGAACTCGCTCATCTTGTCGACGACCGGTTCGCCCTGGCCCTGGAGAAAGGCGACCTTCCGCTCCTGCGGTGCCATCAACTTTTTCATGCTACTCGTAATATAGTACTCGAGTTGCTGGACCGATTGAACAACCGGGAGCCGTTCCGTTCTGTCTCCATAGGAAAATGCCAACCCGACGTACGCTTTTTCCGTGAGAAACTTGTCGTTCTTGATCACCTTCACCTGGACAGGGGTGATGCCCTGCTGAAGAGCTTCGCGTTCTGCATCGGCATCGCTCATCGGGTCGAGAAATTGATAATGAAATTTACCCGGAGCAAAAGCCCGGTATTCGTCGAGCTCTTCCTGAACAAACTGCCGGTGGTTCTGATACGGTGGAGGGATGTCAGGGGAAAAATACGCCTTCACCAAAAAATCATCGTCGAGTGACGAAAGGAGGTTCTTCGTTGTCTGTGTCAGTGTGTAGGCCTTGTTGCTCGTCAGGTCGGCCCGCGTAAAAATTTTGAACGAGAGAAGATTGACGAACACAAGAATAACGATGACGAGTCCCAGCCGCGGAAGCTGTTGTTTCCAACCAAACGACCTCAGCTTGAGCACGGTACCTACCGTCTCAACTTCAACCAGAATGCTTGCCAGCAGAAGAGAGAGACCGATTAGCGACAAGAAGTAAACAATGTCCCTCGAATCCAGCACGCCGCGCGTGAACGCAGAGATGTGGTGGTCGACGCTGAGGTACTCGACTGCAGGGACAAGTTTCATCGGCAGGTAAATCAGGACTTTGCCGATGCCGAACAGCATAAGAATAATGACAAATCCAAAGATGAAGGACACAATCTGGTTTTCACTGAGAGTGGAGCCGAGAACGCCGATGGCGATGAACGCGGCACCCAACAGCAGCAATCCGATATACCCGCCTATCACCGGGCCGATGTCCACAGTACCGATAATAGCGATCGTCAGCAAATAAAACAGCGTCGGCAGCATGGCAAGAATCACCAACAGCAACGCCGCGAAGAATTTTCCGACAATAATTTCGCCCGCCTTTATCGGTTTCGTGCTCAGAACCTCATACGTGCCGGTTTTCTTCTCTTCCGAAATCAGCCGCATCGTGATCGCCGGCGCAAAGAAGAGCAGGAGAAACGGAGTTACTTCGAACAACGATTTCAACGACGATACATTTTGGAGGAAAAGATTGCTGACAAAATAAATTCCCGTGAGCAGCAGGAAGATGATGATGAAGATGTACGCGATGGGAGACTCAAAATATGCCCGTAGGTCCTTGCGCAGAATGATATTGACGTGTTTCATCTTGAAGATTTCCCCGTCGTTAATTGATGAAAAATGTCCTCCATGCGGATGTGCTGTCGATGCAGATCAAGGAGTTCCCAACTCTTCTCGACGCACAGCCTGTACAGCTGCTTGCGAAGGTCCGTATCCGATTGTGCCTCGATGTAGAATCTGAGAACGGATTCCTTCTCTTCGACAGCCAACAAGGGGGCCACGGCTTCAACTTGCGGAAGTTTTTCAAACACAGCTTGAACGGCGTCGGCCGTGATGCCATCGGGCCGTTCAATTTCGACGAGAAAGCCCTCCCTGCCACGAAACTTGTTCTCAATGAGCGACATCGGCGTGTCTGCCAGCATCCTGCCCTTGCCGATGATGATGACCCGGTTGCAGAGTACCTGAACTTCCGCCAGTGCATGCGTCGAAAGAACGACCATTTTTTCCTTTCCGAGCTGACTAATGAAGTTTCGGAACTCCATGATCTGGTTGGGGTCAAGCCCTGTCGTCGGCTCGTCGAGAACGAGCACGGGCGGATCATTGACCATTGCCGCCGCCAGCCCTAACCGCTGGCGAAACCCCTTCGAGAGCTCGCCAGCGTCTTTATGCTTGACGCTCTGCAAATTGAACATGTTCACCAGCTGCTTGATGCGATGGGGAATGTCCTGTTTCGGAACATCCTGCAGCCGGGAATTGAATTCGAGATAATCGATAACGTCCATATCGGGGTAGAGCGGGTTCAGCTCTGGAAGATACCCGATCATCCGCCGAACTTCGAACGGCTCGTCTTTCATACTCTTTCCATTGATTTCAACAGTTCCCGAGGACGGAGCGATATACCCGGTAACCATACGAACAGTGGTCGTCTTCCCGGCGCCGTTCGGTCCGAGAAACCCGACAACATCGCCTTTTTGAATTTCGAACGAAAGGTTATCGACAGCTTTCGTTTCACCAAAAAACTTGGTTAGATGCTTGACGACGATCGACATTATGACCTGTTGAGATGTTGAAGTGTCTAAAGGTAATTTTTTTTGGGGAAACAATCAACTCGCAGCCGATTCCCCCCGGGGAAAATCTTCCTCCTACCGAAAACAGCTTTAATTACGTTATTTTACGTACTTTTCGAGTGGCTTTCTCACTTGCTGTACGGTCCACTTGCTGAGAACGAACATCTGCGGAGATTGGGAACTCTGGACGACGTACTTTGCAGAATCAGGTAGCTGGGGGAAAAAGTTCAAAACCACGTCTTCGGAAGTGTGAACCTTCACACTTAAGGGTTTGGTGGGCGGAGCATAGGAGCTGTCGATGAAATCATCCGCACGGAGATTCGATAATGTCGAGAGCATCGTGCTCATGTCTCCCGCGGCCAGGGTCTGGTTGCCGAACTTCCACTCTGTGCTATCGCGATGAAATACGTAACTCTTCGATTTGTATTCCATTGATACTTCTTTGATCGAATCGGAGGTCGTTGAAAAGATGGTCTTATCCCGCCATTCTTTTACCTCCTGGGTAACGGTCCAGGGGCTCAAACCGTCCCCGAGGTACACATCTTTCGATTCCGGCAACCGAAAATATACTTCCGAGTAAGAGGGTCCCATTTTCCCGATAACAAGGCTCACCGATTTCCCCGAGCGCTCTGTGAAGGTGACTCTCGTTCCCGTTGAGTCTACCTGGAACATATTCTGCTTCTCGGGGTTCGATGAGACCAGCGTTCCGACTTTGAATTTTGAAAAACCACTGATCAGCTGGGTCACCGAATTCGCGTTAGCGGGAAAGGAGAGAGGTGAGCTCAACATCCACTTTCCGCCGCTGTTTTCCAGCGTTATGGATTTTTCGAGGCGACGAATTTCAATTTTACTCACCGTCGCGGAATCGATCGAAAGATTCATCTCTGCGGTTTTGTAACTCGCCTCGCGTTCTTTGCCGGATGGTATGATGTAATACGCAGCAAGCGCAGCCAGAACGACGAAAAGGGCAATCAGCAATTTGGTAGACTTGTTCATAACTCTCACGAATCAGAATCTAAAATCCCCTGTTTTCGAGACGCTTCCGCATCGCAATGCGCCATCGCCAGCGCAGAACTCCAACCGCAATCATGAGCAACGGCGGAAGGCCAAGATTGATTCCTTTGACCATGGACTTGGTTCCCTCGGAAACTTCGTCCAGCGGCTTGGGAGTGGACTCCCGGGAGCGTATCGAAGCCAGACCGATGTCGTCCGCGAGCCAATCGACGAGATTACTCGCGAGAACGATGTTATCCTTGTTTCCTCCGGAAAGCTGGTCTTGCAGGAAATCTCCGTCCCCGACAACGACGATCTTCGCTTTGCCGCTCGTTATCCGGTTGGTCGTGTCGAGAGGAGATTTTACGGAGGAATCGACAACGACGGGCGTCCCTGCAAATGCACTTGTGAAATTGCCTTCAACGGTCACCGCCAGCGGAATGCCCGACTCCTTGAACATTTCTTTCGTTTGCGGCATCGTCGGGCTGATCATGAAATAGTTTTCCTGCCTGCCGCTTTTCGATGAAGTTTTTATCAGGACGTCGAGATTCAGCCCTCTGGCCCGGGCGATTGACGTATCGATCGAACTGACAAAGTAGAACACTACCGCGCTCAGGTCTTTCACAATCGGACTGGTTTTGTCGAACTCGCTCGCCATTGGCAGGTAAGGGAACGGAATATTGTTCTGCATCACAAAGAATCCCGCCTGCTGGCTCACGGTCACCATTGCGCATCGCGCGTCCCGGACGAGGTCGGTATTCACGCGAACACCGTAGGCCCGAAGCAGGTCGTCGAGGTCCACATTCACCGGACGGCCGGTCTGATTCTGCAAGTTCGCGTTGACCTCGTTCAACAGAAATGCGATTCTTCCACCCTTCATGAGGTACTGGTCGAGGAGAAATTTCTCCCAGCTCTTGAACGGCTTCTCGGGAGCGACAATCATCAATACTGCGACGTCCTGCGGAACAGCCTTCCCGCCGCTCAGATCGACGGTCGTCACATCGTATTGCTTGTCCAGAAGCTCCTTCAAACGGCCAAATTGAGAGAGGTTCGGTTCATCATGACCGGTCAGAAAACCGATTTTCCTCACCTGCTTCGACGTGAGCTTCTTCATCGACGAGCTGATTTCATACTCCAGATTGTCCATGTCCTTGATGAGCGGCAGACGGTCCTGCTTGTCCCCATACAGGAACACGATGCCCATGTAGGCCTCCTGCATCTGGAACTTGTCTTCCTTGACCACCTGCACCTGCACGGGAGGAATGCCGTACTTCTGCGCTTCCTGCTTGAGGTCGTCTTTCTTGCCGGGGTCGATGAATTCGTACTGGAAGTTTCCGCCTCCGTAGGCACGGTATTCATCCAGCTGGTCCTGCAAATAGCGGCGGTTGTTGTTGTACGGTGACGGGAGGTCGGAGGAGTAGTAGGCTTTCACCACGAACTTATCGTCGAGAGACTTGACGAGTTTCTTACTCGCATCCGAGAGCGTGTAAATCTTCGACCTTGTTAAATCGAACCGGGTGAAAAGCCGAACGGCGATGATGTTTACAAAAACAATGATGCCGAGGATCAAGAACAGGCGGGTCAGAGTCTGTCGTCGCTGCTGCATAACATTATCTAACGATTAAATTTACCATCTGCGTTTTTGAAGAGCCGTCGTCGCCAGGAGCAGCGTGAAACCGACTGCCGAGAGATAATAGAGTATATCGCGGGTGTCAATCACGCCGCGGGCAATGTTGGAAAAATGGTAGTCGATGCTGAGATATTCCAGGGTCGAGGCAATGGTATTGGGCACGTAGAGAAGGATCTTGTCCAGAATAAACAGGATGAACACTATCAGGAAGCTCACGATAAACGCTACGACCTGGTTCTCGGTGACGGAAGAACCGAAAACGCTGATCCCCAGAAACACCGCTCCGACGAACAGCAACCCCAGATATCCACCGATAACGGGGCCGGGATCAAGCGAGCCAAGGAAAGAAACTGTGATGTAGTAACACAACGTGGGGAGCAATGCAAAAAAATACAACGTCCACGCGGCGAGAAATTTCCCGATCACGATCTCGTATTCCTTCACCGGCTTGGTGAGGAGAAGCTCCAGTGTCCCGCTCTTCTTCTCTTCCGAAATGAGGCGCATCGTTATCGCCGGCGCGAAAAACAACAACAGGAAAGGCGTCATCTCAAAGACCGTGCGCAGCGTGGCGACGTTCACGAGGAAGAGATTGCTCGTGAAGAACCATCCGAGGATCACGAGGAAGACCACGATAACGATATACGCCACGGGCGAGTTGAAGAATGAACGCAGCTCCTTCTTAAAAATATATTTGATGTTATCGAAACTCATTTCACAGGTTCGGCGGTTAGTTGGCGGAAAATGTCTTCGAGGCTTGTCTGCTCGCGGTGCATCTCGAGAAGCGTCCATCCCTTCTGAACACAAAGCTTGAACAACTCCGGCCGAACATCGACCCCCGTAGACGTTCCTACGTTGAATTTCTTGACGCCGTCACGCTCCTCAATCAGGTTGACGGACTCAATCGCGGGAATCGATTTCACCTGCACGGAGACCACGGTGAACGGCTGCGCATCCGGAACGTTGACCTCCAGTGTGATCTTTTCACCGCCGTGCAGGCCGCGCTGTAGTTCTTCTATCGGACCGTCAGCGACAATCTTTCCGCGGTTGATAATGATGACACGATTGGATGTTGCCTGCACCTCGGACAGGATGTGGGTTGAAAGAACGACGGTCTTCTGCTTACCGATATCCCGGATGAGACTTCGGATTTCGACAATCTGATTGGGATCCAATCCGCTGGTTGGTTCATCAAAGATCAGGACTTTCGGGTCGTGAATCATCGCAGCGGCAAGCCCAACGCGCTGGCGGTACCCTTTCGAGAGTTGCCCGAGATCCTTATGCTTCATTTCACCGAGCGCACAGACTTCAACCATCTCTCTCACGCGACGCGGCACGTTCGGCCTCGGAACACCCTGAAGCTGTGCGGTATACTCCAGATATTCCAGGACGTTCATGTCCAAATAGAGTGGATTTTGTTCAGGCAGGTATCCGACGCATCTTCGAACTTCGACGGATTCTGTCCGAATATCCTTCCCCTCTACTTTGATCGAGCCCGCATTCGGCGCGAGATAGCAGGTAATCATGCGCATCGTGGTGGTCTTGCCCGCGCCGTTTGGACCGAGAAAGCCCAGAATCTCGCCCGAGTGGACTTCAAACGAGATATCGTCCACCGCTTTGGCGTCGCCGTAGAATTTCGTGAGGTTACTAACAAGAATGGACATCGTTACAGCTTGGCGTTTTTACACAAATCGTTAAAAAACGAAGAAAATGTTTTCGGGCTACGAATATGAGAAATTTTTCCAAAAAATGCAAGTCTGCAGGCAAAAGAAAATTCATTTTTTGTCGGTTGACCGCATTCGGATAGTAGAACAAATCTGCGTCAAAAAAAATTTTCCTTGGGGCATTCTGGGGATGGCCAATTCCGCGACGCCTAGGCGCCAGCGAGCGCAGGAACCTCAAGAGTATGCTGAACTGGAATCAAGACGTTCGTTTTCATCTCTTTGCGAACCCTTGGTTCCGGCATTTCATTCCATGTTCTGCCGCCGAGTGCCCGCCCCGCAGCCTTCTTGTTCACACCTCCCCATTGTTTGAAGAAGAAAGGGACGTCCATCTGCTTACATTTGATTTGGATGGTCCGCACCCATTCTTGTTTCATCGGACGGGCTCCAGGGCCCGATTCCCCTCCGACGATGACCCAATCTATTCCCCGGAGCGGAAGCCTCGGCAAGAATGATAACAAAGGTTCCAGGGATAGAAATCTTACTGCCGCAGGAACCTTGACGAGGTCGGCGATGCGAAAAGCGTAATCCGATGATTCAACACTTACTCCGATCCAGACATTCGAGGGCCAAGGAAGTAAGCTCGCGAGTGAACTCAACCGCCCGGATCGCTTCGTCAGTATCTGAAACGTGTGCCAATGAGCCAATTGCATTGTTGCAAAAACTTTCACGATATATTCGTCAGGAATAGCCTCGTGAAACAGATCGCTCATCGAGTTGACGAAAATTATTCTGGGTTGTTTCCAGTGAAGCGGGAGGTCGACAATGTCGGGCTGGAGCGTGACGTTAAACCCATTCCGGTAGCGAGAAGAGCCCATTGCTTTCAAACGCCCAGCCAGCCGCTCGGCATAACAGTGTCTGCACCCGGGACTGATCTTAGTACAACCAGTCACCGGATTCCAGGTTGCTTCTGTCCATTCGATCGAGGACCGCTGTGCCATATTATTCCTCGAATTCAATGATTGTCTGCGAGGAACCGTATTTTAGCCCCTGATGCCAAAACTTATATCCTTTGGGGTTCTTTGAGAAAAATGCGAGGTGATATAATGGAAGATTCTTTTCGTCTGATTTGAATGCTCTCCTATTTCCCATCGAGGATTTTATGTAATTAAGCGAGAACATCCTTTTCTCAAACTCGTTTGCAAGAAAGAGAGGAAAACCATGACCTGATTTTTGAAACTCCGTCCATCGCTCTCTCCAGGCATGATCGCCGAGAAAATGATCAACCTTAACATTCCTAGGATTCATGTAGTGTTTGACGTTGCGATTACCATCCATGTGGAGAGCAAGCAAGATCAAAAAATCTATTAACCTGTTCTTCGCAAGATTCTTCAACGACAAAAAATGAATACCCAGATCAAACGGATCTACGAAGCAGAACGTCAGGACGGTATTGGATTTGGAGTGGGCAGGAATGGCTCTCTCAATCTCCGGTATTTTTTCATTGCAGTCACCTACGATGTAGGTAACATCAACATCCGGGAATTCGGCCTCCACCCTTTGACGCAACGCATCGATATTGTCAGGTTCCTTATCGCAAAAAATATATTTGTCAAACCGGTTGGGAGTGGACAATGCTAACAGCGGCGATCCTTTCAATATCTTATCGGAATTTCTTATCCTCCCACACCCTGATCCTGAGAACAGATCAATGAAGACTCTTTTATCCCATATCCGTTTCATTCCACTGGAAAAGATGCTCAGGTAATTGAAGAGAATCATGTATTTATCTTCGGCCCATGCACCGAGATTTTCATTCCTCAATAGTCCGTCATCCACCCAATTTAATTCATTGTTCTTCAAGCTATCCTCCTCTTTAGAACTCTACCTCTCGTACACCCCCACCATCTTCGTCGACCCGATCACTTTCCCCTCGATCGCTTTTGTGAATGCGCTGAGCGAGGCGTTGAGGGTGAGGTCGAGACTATCGACATTTAACGCGAAGATTGTTATTTCATATTTGTGAGGACCGGAGCCTTTCGGCGGGCCGGGTCCTCCGTAGCCAAGGTCGCCGAACGAATTATACAACTCCTTCGACCCCGACGGCAGGTATCTGCGTGATGCACCTTCGGGAAGCGAAGCAGCCGTGCCCGGGATATTGATGACCGCCCAGTGAACCCAATTGTTCGCGATCGGATGAAGGTCAACGACCGTGAGAGCGAACGATTTCGTGCCGCCCGGTGTAACGCTCCATGAAAGCGGGAAAGAAATATTCTTTCCCCCGGAAACATAGGCTGAAGCGTATTTCGTCGGAATGGGTTTACCGTTTTGAAATGCAGACGAGTTAAGTTTGAATTTCACACTGCTCCCGCCGAGAATTACAGCAACAAGAATCAAGAAAAGACTCATCGTTACGCTCTCCATAACGAATTTTCCCCCAAGGTGTAGATTTGAAGCGACTATTTCTTCCTTGTGCTGAAGCTCGCCACCGCCCGCTGAGAGGTCTCATACGTATCGAACACCTTCACGAGCTGTGTTATGACAAAGAGGTTCTGCACCTTTTCACCGATCCGGGCGAGACAAAGGTTGCCGCCGGCATTGCGGACCGTGGTGAGTGCGGCAATCAGCGTGCCCAGCCCCGAGCTATTGATGAAATTCACGCCGCCGAGGTCGATAACGACTTGCCTGACCTCGTCGCCGACGAGACTATGGATCTTCTCTTTGAGCTTGGAAGTGTCATCCTCGCTTACAAGGTCTCCCTTCAATGCTAAGATCGCAATCTGGTCTTCCATTGTTTCTTTGATCGTCATGATTTTCCCCGAATTATGATAGTGAGAGGATTACAATACTGCATCATCATACAAAAGTCCAGCTAAAAAGTCAAACAGACTCGTTGGCGGGGGGTGCCTCTTTGAATACCCAGTTCCTGATCTCATTTTCCTGCAGTACGAGTTCTTTGTTCCGTTCGCTGTAGGAGCTCGAATCCTCTCCGCGTCGGGCAGCTTCCGCCAATGCCTGATTATTTTCCCTCTTGAGCTGTTGGACCTCGCTCCATTTAAACCTCTTTACAGCGTCGAACGCTCTTTTGAGTGGACTCCCCTTCTCGACTTTCACGCCTCCCTCGTCCCATCGCTTGGTCGGTTGGTCCTTTTCAAAGACAAGGTCCGTAATCAGTCTTCGTTGTCGTTCATCCTCAACCAAGTTGACGAGGTTTGCCGGAACGATCTCGAGTCCTTCCTCGTGACTCGCCATAATCTGCAACACAAGCCATCGAGTTTCGGGCATTGAGAAATCGTCGACCCCGACATGCTGAAATACGAACCGTGTGATATCTGGTCCTCCGTCAAGCATCGCTTGGATTACATCTCGTTCTTCTGGTGGGATCCCGACTGGTGGCGTTGTCTGATGTATTGTGGTGCGTTCGCCGGAAATGGTTCCCGTTTTGGCAACGGTCACGCGCGTCTGCGAGTTCTGAAAATGCTCGCCTAGTTGCTTCTCGAGCTCTCGATGCAGCATCGTCTCGTAGAGTTTATACTTTTCCGCCACATGGCGTATGTAGAAATTTCTCTTTAATTCATCTCCGACTTTTGCAATCGTTTGCACGATCGCACGAACGGTCTCTGTCTGCCCTTCCGGCGTCGAGAGTTTTCCCTCATGTTCGAACGTCAGTGCCAGAAAATCGATAAAGGAAACGGCGCCGGCGGTGAGTTTGCGAAAGGCCTCGCCTCCGTTTTTCCTGACAAACGAGTCGGGGTCGTCACCCTGGGGGAGCTCGGCCACACGAACATCCATGCCCTGCTGGAGGATCAGGTCGACTCCGCGCAACGCCGCTTTCGAGCCGGCGGAATCGGCATCATAGACGATCGTAATATTCTTTGTGTAGCGTCCAATCAGCCGGATTTGCTCTTCCGTGAGTGCGGTGCCGCTGGAGGCGACGATATTCTTCACACCGGCCTGGAACACACTGATGAGGTCGGCGTACCCTTCGACCAGGATTGCAAAATCATTTTCACGGATTGACTCTTTGGACTGGAAGAGGCCGTAAAGGCTGCGGCTCTTATTATAGATAGGTGTTTCGGGGGAGTTGATGTATTTCCCCAGCGGGTCGTCTTCCCGCATTTTTCGCGCGCCAAATCCGATGACTCGACCCGTTGTGGAAAAAATTGGAAACAACGCCCGACCGCGGAAATAGTCGTAATATGTCCCGTCCTCCCTCTTGTGAGCAAGGCCTGCCTGCTCAAGCAATTGAACCCCGACGTTCTCCCGTTCAGCGTGCTTGACCAGAGCATCCCATGAGTTCGGCGCGTAGCCGAGCCCGAATGATTTGATGGTCTCATCGCTGAAACCGCGAAAGCGAAAATACTCCAGCGCCAGTTTCCCCTCCGTGGTATCCGTGAGATTCTGGTAGAAGAAGCGCGCCGCCGTGCGCGTGACCTGGTAGAGTTGTTCCTGGACGCTTTCCACGGCCTGTTGCTGTGGCGAGTACTCCGGAAGCGTGATACCGGCTTTTTCCGCAAGCGAGCGGACCGCCTCGGTGAACGAAACCTTTTCGTACTCCATAACATACGTGAACACATTTCCCCCGACACCGCACCCGAAGCAGTGGTACATCTGTCGTTCAGCCGACACGTTGAACGACGGAGTCTTCTCGGTGTGAAACGGACACAGACCGACGTAATTCTTCCCGCGTTTCTTCAGCTTGACGAATGAACCGATGTAATCGACGATGTCGATCGCATTGCGCACTTCATCTATTTTTTCGGGTGGGATCCGCACGTTGCCTTGTTGAGTATGTGAATTGTTAAGTTCATCCGCAGACGGAATGTAGCATTATGAATCGGAAAATGGATGGTACAAATTAAGAAAAATGTGATAGGGAAGCAAGGCGACTAGCCTTCGACCGAAGAACGTTCGATTGACATTCATGGCCAAAATTCTTAACTTATGGAAGCAGACCTCTATCACCTGAATCTGTTGGCGGATGCGTTCCGCACCCCGTTCTTTTGCATTTATCATCACCCGAAAAGCACCGGTTTCACTCGACCGCATGGAGAATGTGCCCTCCAGAGCTTTGGCGGGCAAACGGTGATGACATTCGAGTATTTTTCCAAATGATCAATCTATCGAAAACCACTTAAAGGAGATTCACCTATGGCAGATAAAAAAGCGGACCTGGCGGGACCAGGAATCAGTACTTACGAAGAAGTTGAAAAAATACTTCCCGGCGGGTACAGCTCACTACTAACTCCGAAAGAAACCCAAATCGCGCTTTTCCACCTGAAGCGGTACATTGAAGACAACCTCTGCAAGGAGTTGAACCTGTTTCACGTCGAAGTACCATTGATCGTGGACCGGGAGAGCGGCGTCAACGACTATCTCGACCGGGACGGCTCGCGCACACCGATCGAATTTCCGTGCGGGCTTGGACTCGATAAGCGCATCACCGCCCAGGTTGTGCAAGCTGCGACGAAGTGGAAGCGGATGGCGCTAAGACAGTTCGGCTGCAAAGTTGGCGAAGGGATTATGACCGACATGCGGGCAGTGCGGAAAGATTACTTCCTAGACCATGACCACAGCGCATACGTAGACCAATGGGACTGGGAGCGGGTCATAACAGCCGACCAGAGAAACCTGAAATTCCTCAAGGAAATCGTCCGAAAGATCTGGAAAGTCATCAAGGGTTCGGAAGTGTTCATCCAGGACATGTTCCCGAAATTGAAGTCGAGTAAATTTCCCAATCTTCCTGATGAACTGACGTTCCTCCACGCGGAAGAAATCCTGGACATGTACCCCGACCTTCCCCGCAAGCAGCGTGAGACACAAATTCTCCAGAAATATCCGGCGGTCTTCATCATCGGCATCGGCTGGCCGCTCAAAGACGGCTACCCCCACGAAATGCGGGCGGCGGATTACGACGACTGGGTGACCGAGACCGTTTCCGACAGCGGGAAACCAATGCACGGGATCAACGGCGACATTCTGGTCTGGAACTATGTCACAAAACGACGCCATGAATTGTCATCCATGGGAATCCGGGTGACCAAAGACACTCTCAAAACGCAGCTTGAGATGTCCGGACAACTCGATTTCCTGAAGCTTCCCTATCACCAGGCAATCCAGAAGGATGAAATTCCACTCAGCGTCGGCGGCGGCATCGGACAATCGCGAACGACCATGCTGCTCCTGCGCAAAGCTCATCTCGGTGAGGTCAGCGTTACCGTGTGGCCGAAAGTTCTGAAAGAGATCGGCAAGAAGAAAAACATTTTTGTTCTTGAATAGTGGTACCACATCCCGGCCATCTGGCACTCCGGATGGTCGGGATTTTCATTTTCCGGACATCATCCGTTCTTCTCATCTCCCGTACTCCCATCGAGACCTGCTTCCCTTCATTTTGTCATCGTTGTTTCTCCCGTCAATTTTTTGTACTTTTAACATCATACCTACAATGACAGGTCGCAGTTCTTTATGATTTCTTTGATTGTCCATGGGGGAGCATGGGATATCGCCGACGCCGATGTGGAAGCCCATCGCAGAGGCGTTTCCCGGGCGCTCGACATGGGTTGGGAGATTTTGAAGAGGAAGGGCAATGCCATCGAGGCCGTCGAGTCAACGATCCGGTTGCTGGAAGACGATGAAACGTTTGATGCGGGTCGCGGAGCACACCTCAATGCCGCCGGCCATATTGAGCTGGATGCAAGCATCATGGATGGAAAGACATTCCACTGCGGCGCAGTCGCGGCCGTTCAAAACGTCAAGAATCCGATTTCCCTGGCTCGAAAAGTGATGGAAGAGAGCGAACACATTCTGCTGGTGTGTCGCGGCGCCGAACGATTTGCGGTCAGGCACGGAATCAAGTTGTGCACTCTGGAAGATCTGCTGACCGATCGCGAGCGCGATCGATGGAATGAAGCCCGGAATATCAGAGGTTTTTCAACAAAGGATGCGTTTCGCAAAGCGAAGAAGGCCTCTGACACCGTCGGTGCCGTTGCGATGGACCATAATGGCGATATCTGTGCCGGCACGTCGACCGGTGGAACGTTTAATAAGTATCCCGGCCGTGTCGGTGATTCACCGCTCATCGGCTGTGGATCCTACGCCGACAATGCCATTGGCGGGGTTTCCACAACCGGCTGGGGTGAGGCAATGATTAAAGTCGTCATGGCAAAAACCGTCATCGACCTGATGGAAATCAACTACGAGTATCCCCAAATTGCCGCCGAAAAAGGGATTGAGCTTCTCCACCGTAAGGTCGATGGCTATGGCGGCGTCACCGTTCTCAACAACCAGGGGAAATTCGGAGTAGCGTTCAATACTCCGCGCATGGCACGTGCGTACATCAACTCTGAGATGGCCGAACCGTTCGTAGCGGTATGAAGTTCACCTCCCAGCTCGAACATACCTTCACTCTGCTTCTCAGCATTGATGAAAGTACGCAACCTCCGGATAACACTACTCAACAATACTTTCGGTCACGAAGATATCTCGGCTCGCACGACCGGCAATACATTTCTGAGACCGTATTCGGGATGCTCCGGGCGAAACGCTCCATTGAGGTTCTCTCCAACGAGTACCTCAACCAGCATTCTCTGAGTCTTTCTCTTTCTTCTGCAACGTTGAAGTACCTCCCTCAGTACGTCGCGTACAAGATCGCCTGCGAACAGACCACGCCGGAAGAAATCCGCCAACATCTCGGCTCATACTGGAGCACTTCGGCTATCGACATCGACCTGGGGCATTATGCGGAGTGGCTGTCGGACCATAAAACATTCGATTTTCTTGCGGGAGATGCGGCAGGAAAGCTTGGCATTCGGTACTCGTTCCAGGATTGGATGGTCAACGAATGGTTTGCGCAGTTTGGGAGCGAGACGGAACAGCTCTTGCGTGGTCTCAATGCGCAGGCAAGAACCACTTTGCGCGTCAATCTGTTGAGAGTGAGTCGGGAAGAATGCCGGCAACAATTACAGATTGAAGGCATACAGGCCGAGCCCGCGAAATACTCCCCGGCAGGACTTGTCTGTTCGAAACGATTCAACCGTGACGCATCCCGGGCGTTCAAGAACGGATGCTTTGAATTTCAGGACGAAGGAAGCCAGCTCATTTCGATTATTGCGGGCCCGGAGCCGGGGATGCGCGTCGTCGATGCCTGCGCCGGCGCGGGGGGAAAAACACTGCACCTCGCCGAGCTGATGGACGATACCGGTGAGATTCTCGCCATCGACATCGAACGACGACGGCTTACAGAACTTGAGTCAAGAGCCGGGCGCGCGGGCATTCGTTGCATCCGGACAAAGGTGCCGGGAGAGCTTCACCGGGAAGAGGATGCGAAGAGAGCCGACCTTGTCCTCGTGGATGCACCGTGCACCGGCGTCGGGACGATCCGCCGCAATCCTTGGAGGAAGTGGTCGGTCACGGAAACTCTCGTTCAGCAGCAAGCCGAAGAACAACTGAATATATTGAAAACGAATTCCGAACTTGTCAAGCTCGATGGTCGCCTCGTGTATGCGACATGTTCTCTTTTCCGAAAAGAGAATGAGCACGTGGTAAATGCATTCCTCAACTCACATAAGGATTTCGTGGTTGAGGATCCTGGCCCGAGACTTCAGAGGATGAATATTTCCAATGGAGGTTCGATGTTCAAGCTTCTTCCTCATCTTCACGACACGGATGGCTTTTTTATCGCCGTGATGAGACGAACGGGTTAAAGCATTGGCTGGCGCCGCAATCAGAGTAGTAAGTGATGTTACGCGGAATCATAATTCTTGGTGAAAAATTCGAATGATTAAAACACGAAGAATCAGAATTCTCAAGACAGTTTTGAATTTAGAGAATTCGAATTTGTCCCGCCTCTGGATTCCGCCGGGGAGCGGGATTCTGAGAGGCGGAATTTAGAATTTCGGATTTAGTGCTTCGGATTTCGAAGATCCAAAATTGTTTTGAGTAACGATCATTGGTAATTCCGCTCGGCATTAGCATCCATTCGTCACCGATCGCAATTTGGTCATTTTTAAGAATTGCAAATTGTCCAAATGATCGATAGATTTGTAATACAGTTGAAACATTTTTCATTCAATTTGATTAGGAAAATGATATCATGATTCGCTCTTATCCTTTTCTCATTGCGGTTTTGTTAGTATGTTCATGTTCGCACAAGAGTGAAGACCAGCTTTTCAAGGACGGGCAGGCGGCGGAAGGACAGAACAACTTCCAGCTCGCCGTAGAGAGTTACCAGGAAATCGTGGACCGGTATCCGCAGGGGAAATATGCCGACACCGCGCAATTCCGGGCCGCACTCATCTACAACAACAACCTGCACGATACCGGGAAGGCAGTCGCAGCGTATCAACGGGTGTATGTAAAATACCCGCAGAGTACGTTCGCTCCAACCGCAATGTTTCTTACCGCTTTCCTACTCAACAATGAATTGCACAATTTTGACAGTGCAAGAGCAATTTATCTCGCGTTCCTGCAGAAGTATCCCGACCACGATCTCGCCACCTCCGCGAAGTTCGAGTTGGAATCGCTCGGAAAAGATCCATCGCAATTCCTTCCGCACGACACACTTGCAGTCAAATCGCAGAAACCGCCCATTAAGAAAAAAGCGGCAAGGCGATGACGGAGACCGCTCAATCGTACAGAAGGTATTTACAACCCGACGTTGTTGCGAAGCTCGCGAACATCGAGCTTGTCGCACGACTCGTTGTCGAGGGCTTCATCACGGGCTTGCACAAGAGCCCGTACCACGGATTCAGCGTTGAGTTTGCAGAACATCGCCAGTACATGCCGGGAGACGAAATCAAGCATATCGATTGGAAGATTTACGGGAAGACCGACCGCTACTACATCAAGCAGTTCGAAGAAGAAACGAATCTCAAAGCATATCTCATTCTTGATGCCAGCCGCTCAATGGCCTATGCATCAGATGGGCGGATGACAAAGCTGGAGTATGCGTCCTATATCGCGGCGGCGCTGGCACACCTGATGGTGCAGCAGCGGGATGCCGTGGGACTCACGTTGTATGACGAGAGTGTGCGGCTCCACATGCCTCCGCATGCAACAAAGTCGTACCTAAAGGAAATTCTGAGGCAGCTGGAGATCCTGGAGGCCGGCAACAAGACCGGCACTGCGAACTCCCTTCACGTGATTGCCGAACGCATCAAGCGGCGGGGACTGGTCGTTATCCTCAGCGATCTGTTTGACAAGCCCGAGGAAGTTGTAACGGCGTTCAAACATTTCCGCCATAAGAAGAATGAAGTGATCGTGATGCAGGTCCTCGACCCGCTTGAACGGAGCTTCGCGTTTGGCAGGGACGCGGTGTTCAAAGACATCGAGACGGCCGAAGAACTCGTGACACAGCCATGGCACATTCAAAAAGCGTATCAGGAGTCAATGAAGACTTTCGTTGATACCTACAAGAAAGAATGTCGCGAAAACAACATCGATTATGTTCTGCTCGACACCGCCACTCCCTTCGATGTTGCACTCTTTCAGTACCTTCATAAGAGGCGGATGATGGGTTGATCCCGGCAGGAACTCCGACTTCTTGCTGGGAATTTACCACGATAGAAGTCGGAGTTCTAGGCGGAGGATACCATGGGACGGCGAAGCATACAATTCATACCCGGGGAGTATTACCACATCTACAACCGCGGGAACAACAAGCAAAAGATCTTCATGGAACCGGAGAACTACAGGTTCTTCCTCCGGCGTCTACATTACTATTTCGACCGTGCGAACATAGAAATTGCGGCTTATTGTCTCATGCCGAACCACTTTCACCTCCTTGTCCGAATCAGGAGCGAGATTGATGTCTCCAATGTGATGCGCTCCTTCTCTGTTTCTTACATCAAATCTTATAACAAGTGGTACAGGAGATGCGGCCATCTTTTCCAGGGAGACTTCCGCGCTCTTCACATCGACGATGAGAACTATCTTCGTTGTCTCTGTCGGTACATCCACCTCAATCCCGTGAACGCACATCTGGTAAAACGACCCGAAGACTGGAAATTCTCCGACTACAGAGAATGGGTCGCTGTAGATGCTGACGCTCTAAAAGTCAATCACAGATTGAGGGATGAACTGTTTGGCACTGCCGCCGGGTACCAAGCATTTGTGAGGGACTATCGGGGTCCCCAGAAGGCGGAAGCAGAGATCGAAGAATTCTTACTCGGGTAGCCGCTGGACGTCCGACTTTCTCAGGATGCGCTGGGCTAGAAACCGGACGTCCACACTTCTTTGCTTTTCTCTCCATCATTTGATAATTTGTACTCGGTTGGGAGGCGGGGACACGAATCCTCGCCTTCGATGTTACCTACTATTTCCACAGAATGATCCAGGAAAAACTCATCGTCAAGGGCGCGCGCGTCCATAATCTCAAGAACATCGATGTTGAGATGCCACGTGACAAGCTCATTGTCATCACAGGATTGTCGGGTTCCGGCAAGTCGAGCCTGGCATTCGACACAATCTACGCGGAAGGCCAGCGGCGCTACGTTGAAAGTCTCTCCGCCTATGCACGCCAGTTTCTTGGATTGATGGAACGCCCCGACGTTGACTACATCGAGGGATTGAGCCCGTCGATTTCCATCGAACAGAAATCCATCTCGCACAACCCCCGATCGACCGTCGGAACGGTGACCGAGATCTATGATTACCTCCGACTTCTCTTCGCACGCGTCGGCACGCAATACTGCTACAATTGTGGACAGGCCGTCGAGAAGCAAACGGTCGACCAGATCATCGACGCGGTCATGGCATACAAAGAGGGAACGAAGGTACAGATCCTCGCGCCGGTCATCCGCGGCCGCAAGGGGCATTATCGCGAGCTCTTCGAAGAAATCGTCAAAGACGGCTACCTGCGCGTCCGCGTTGACGGCGAGACGAAGGAAATCCGCAAAGGGATGAAAACCGACCGGTACAAAGTTCACAATATCGAAATCGTCGTCGACCGCATCGTGATGCGTCCGGACATACGGTCCCGTCTTGCCGATTCGCTTGAAACGGCGCTAAACGTCGGCTCGGGCGTCGTTACTGTCAGCGATGGGGAAAAGGACCAGCTGTTCAGCCAGCATTTTGCATGTCACCGGTGCGGAATCAGCTATGAAGAACTCGCACCGAATTCGTTTTCGTTCAATTCACCGTACGGTGCCTGCCCATCGTGCAACGGCCTGGGTGAGACAAAAGAGTTCGACGTCAACCTGATACTACCGGACGATTCTCTCACGATAACTCAGGAGGGACTTGCACCGCTCGGGAAACCGCGCGACACCTGGCTGTGGAGTCAGGTGAAAGCCGTGGCGAAGAAGTACGATTTCAGTTTCGATACTCCCATCAAGAAACTCCCCCGGAAGGCACGGGAAGTGTTGCTGTGGGGTGCCGGCGATGAAAAATTCGAAGTTCTCTATACCTACTCGAGCGGCCGGACGGTGGTGTACAAGCACCGGTTCAACGGGCTGGTCGATGCTCTCAAGCATTACTTCGAGGAATCAACCTCCGGCGGGATTCGCGAATGGGTAGAATCATTCATGACGACGAAGCCCTGCCTGAGCTGTAACGGCGGACGCTTGAAAAAAGAAAGCCTCGCGGTACGGATCCTGGATGAAAAGACCGGGAGCATCGTCAACATCCAGAAAATCGTCAACTTCTCCATTCGCGACTGTTACATTTTTTTCTCCTCGCTCGAGCTTACAGCACGCCAGCTTGAGATCGCGCACCAGATCCTGGATGAAATCAAACAGCGGTTACAATTCCTGCTCAACGTGGGGTTGAATTACCTTACGCTGGACCGGTCGGCGCGAACGCTCTCGGGAGGAGAGTCACAGCGGATCCGGCTTGCCACGCAAATTGGAACGCAGCTTGTCGGCGTTTTGTACATCCTCGACGAGCCAAGCATCGGACTGCATCAACGCGATAACATCAAGCTCATCCACTCACTCCAACAGATGCGGGACCTTGGCAACACCGTGATCGTCGTCGAGCATGACAAGGAAATGATTCAGCACGCCGATTTTGTCGTCGATCTGGGTCCAGGCGCCGGAGAGCACGGCGGCCATCTGGTAACGTGTGGAAAACCGGATCAATTAAAAATTAGAAATTCAAAAATCGATGTACCTGGCAATGGACAGGGAGCTGCTTCTCATACAGCCCTTTACCTGCTTGGCAAGAAACGAATTGAAGTGCCTGCGAAGCGGCGGGCCGGTAACGGAAAGATTCTGCGGTTGCGGGGTTGTGAAGGAAACAATTTGAAATCGATTGACGCCGGCCTTCCCCTGGGCACGCTTATTTGCGTGACAGGCGTAAGCGGCTCGGGGAAATCGAGTCTCATTACCGAGACGCTATACCGCATTCTTGCACGAAAATTCTACAAATCAAAGGAAGTCCCGCTCCGGCATAAGTCTCTTGATGGGATTGAGCAGATTGATAAAGTGATCGACATCGACCAGGCGCCCATCGGGCGAACGCCGCGCTCGAATCCGGCCACGTACACCGGATTGTTCACTCATATCCGCGATCTGTATACCCAGCTTCCGGAAGCGAAAATTCGCGGCTACAAACCCGGGCGCTTCAGTTTCAACGTGAAAGGCGGGCGCTGCGAGGGCTGCGAAGGTGACGGACTTCGAAAGATCGAGATGAATTTCTTGCCCGACGTTTATGTGCTCTGCGAAGTGTGCAAAGGTAAACGGTACAACCGGGAAACGCTGGAGGTTCTCTACAAAGGAAGGTCAATTTCCGATGTTCTGGAGATGACTGTCGAAGAGGCAGCCGGATTCTTCAGCGAGATACCGGCCCTTCAGCGAAAGCTTCAGACCTTGCACGACGTGGGACTTGGATACATCCGGCTCGGCCAGCAGGCGACAACACTCTCCGGCGGCGAGGCACAGCGAGTGAAACTTTCGACAGAGCTCTCAAAGGTCGGCACGGGGAAGACTCTCTACATCCTTGACGAACCGACGACGGGCCTGCATTTCGAGGACATCCGCATGTTACTGTCAGTGCTCGACAAGCTTGTCGACAAAGGCAACACCGTCATCGTAATTGAACACAACATGGACGTTGTTAAAACTGCCGATTGGATTATCGACCTTGGACCCGAAGGCGGCGACGAAGGCGGTTACATCGTAGCCGAAGGGACACCCGAATCCATTGCGAAGAATGAAAAATCTTACACGGGGATGTATTTGAAAAAAGAATTGCGGGGGTGACGGCTGTCCGATTTCCCCCAGAGGCAGGTGGAACCAATCGGGCGTACGACCTTTCGAACGGAGCGTAGAGTCCGTTCCCCAGAACGGACATCCTGAGCCGTCCGATTACGAATCGGACTCTACAACGATGTTTACCGGGAAACGAATCTGTTCCCTCCCACAAAGAACCGCCAGCGTTTGCCAGTCGCGTTCTTAATGCCGATTCTGGTTGACGAACAAATCAGGGATTTGGGGATTGTCGCTCGCCTTGCAACGAAGATCTCATCACCGAGCAAATCCATTCCGTTCTGTCCACGCTGAATTCCAAACGCCTCGCACAGCTTCGCGGGTCCATTCGTAACATTCCAATAATCCGATTCATCCCCAGTGAATCCACGGTTTTTCATCATCACCTCAACCCCCTCAATCGGCTCCACAGCGCGAATCAGCACCGCTTCACCTTTTCCTTCTTCTCGCGTCACAATATTCGCGCAGAAATGCATGCCGTAGGTGAAGTATACGTAGAGATGCCCGCCTTGCCGGAACATCACTTCATTTCGTTTAGTTTGTCCGCGGTATGCGTGGCTGGCAGGATCTTTTTCGCCGAGGTAGGCCTCGACCTCAACGATTTTTCCGACGAGAAGCTGTCGTCCCATTTTTCTGACAAGAAACTTACCAAGCAATTCTTTCGCTACGGTAAGAGTGTGACGGAAGTAGAAAGAGCGAGGAAGTTTTTTCATTTTGGATTGTGGCGAATGAGAACCTCGTAAGGAGCCACTACATCCTCTCCTCAAAGGAGAGAATTACAGGTGAGGCCCAAATCGTGTTAACAGCGAAAGCGAGACCCCATCCTACCCTTCCCCTAAGAGGGGAAGGAAAACCGAAGCTACAATATCCTCATAGGAAAGGATCATAGATCTCCTCCTGAGCGTGAGCGAACGGTGAGGTTCGTTTACCGTTTCGAGAAATCCTTAATGATTCTCTCAACCTCTTCCTCGGAAATTCCGGTGCCGAGCGACCCCGATTCTTTCCCGGATGCCGGTGCCGGCTGAGACTCGCGCTTGTAGCTGGGAACGTTTCCCGCTTTGAGACGGATTCTTTCGTCAATCTCTTCGAGCCAGGACTTCGAAACTGTCGGCTTCGGGATCGGAGTCGGGGGATTGTGGCTGACGGGCGGCTTGATAGCTAAAGGTTCATGTGCCTTTGGCGAACTTTCCGTTTTCGAATCTACCGTTCTCATTGCGGGCGTGCTCTGACCCGCAGGTCTTGCAGCCGCGGGCACCTCACCGGACGCGTTGATCGGTCGCGTCTCAAATGCCAGCCGCTTGATGTTAATGAGATGTTTCGCAGAAACGTTCTCCGATACGATGGACCCACCGAACGTCCCGGGTCCAAGGGTCATCGAAGGAAGAAGCTCATTCGTGTATCCAACGGCGCCCAGCGCTCCAACGGTATTGACAAGAATGCGAAATGCCGGTTTCTCAAGTGCAAACTTCATGACGATGTCTTCATCCATCGAATGAATGACGAGCGTGTGTCCTATGCCGCCGAATTCGAGCAGCTCAATACACCTTTCACAGCCTTCACGCCAATTATCTACCGTGTAGAACGAAAGGACGGGCGAAAGCTTTTCCCGCGAGAGTGGATACTCCCGACCAACTCCCTGCAACTCCGCGATCAAGACCTGCGTATCAGCCGGGACAGAGAATCCGGCTTTCTGCGCGATGTAGGGGGCGGGCTTTCCGACAATATCCGGATTGATTGCCCCGCGCTGGTCGAACATCAGGCGGCCAAGCTTCTCTTTGTCATCTCCTTCGACGAAGTGGCAACGACGGTTTTTGAATTCCTCTACCACGACGTTCTTGACGGCTGAATCGACAATCACAGAAGCTTCGGTTGAACAAAGCACACCCAGGTCGAATGTTTTTCCCGTGATGATATCGGCCACGGCTTTTCGGATATTGGCACTTTTCTCGATGTATGCCGGTACATTTCCCGGTCCGACCCCATAGGCGGGTTTTCCAGCACCGTAGGCCGCTTTCACCATCGGCGTGCTGCCGGTTGCAAGGATGACCGATACGAGTTTGTGTTTCATTAATTCATTTGTCGCTTCGATGGTCGGGTTTTGCAGGCATGACATCAAACCCTGGGGTGCGCCGGCGGCTTCGGCTGCCTGGGCAACGACATTCATCGCTTCGACGGTGCACTTCACGGCCTTGGGATGGGGACTCGCGACCACGGCGTTCCTTCCTTTCACGGAAATGATCGCCTTGAACATCACCGTAGATGTCGGATTCGTGGAAGGGATGAGCGCGCAGACTACACCCATCGGCTCGGCAATCTCGATGATTCTCTTCTCGCGGTCTTCCCTGATGACACCCACCGTTTTGAGGTCTCTAATGGACTCGCAAACACGTCGCGTCGCGAACTCATTCTTCTTTTTCTTGTCTTCCGGCTTGCCAAAGCCGGTCTCCTCGTGCGCCATTCTTCCGAGTCGTTCTGCAGCTTCGAAGCCGGCGTCTGCCATCGCTCTCACGATGCGGTCGACGCGCGTTTGGTCGTACGCCCGGAACTCAAGTTGCGCGGCCTTTGCCTTTTGCACAAGCTCACGCACTTCCTGGATTGATTGGAGGTCCTTGTCTAACGGCATAGTTTATTCCTTCCTACAATGAGCTCTGAGCAGTGAGCTCTGATCGTTGAGATGTGAGCCCATTCGTACTGACATTCCATAAAACGATTTACAAAGTTCGCTCCGACTTCCACAGATACAACCCGGTTGCTTCATCATGCCCGCGAACCAGCTCTTCACCTCCAAATTCGTCGATGAAGAGCTCACATGCAAATACCTTTGTTCCGGGTAAAAGATGCCCGCCGAATATTTTTCCTTCTCTATCTCCCAACAAAATGTGCGCGTGTACGAACGGTTGGCCATCGCGGATGCTCACATTTCCGTTGCAGCTCAATATTTCCATCCCGCCCGAAAATTCAAGCGGAAGGTATTTCCTCAGGTTCTGGTCGTAGTAAGCGACGACGGCGTGTGTTGTCGCGCCGATGGCCTGGATCCTGCCAAGCCGAATGCCTTCCCTCTTCACGATTTCCATCAAACTCTCATACAGGTCTGCTCCAAGTGGAAGTTGGCCGATGTGCGTTTTTTTTGCCCGATAGGAGATCATGAAGGTGAGTTCATTTTGAATTTTCAAAAAGAGTCGGCTGGCTCGCAGACACCTTGCGATTCACGCCGAAATGCTTGTAGGAAAGGTCCGTTGCCTCGCGTCCCCTCGGTGTGCGTTTGAGGAATCCTTCCTGGATCAGATACGGCTCGTACACTTCCTCAATCGTTCCCGGCTCCTCGCCGACAGCAACCGCTATCGTGTTCACGCCGACGGGTCCGCCGCTGAATTTCTCCATGATCGTCAGCAAAATGCGCTTGTCCATTTCGTCGAGGCCGTGGTCGTCCACTTCGAGCGCTTTCAAAGAATACTCGGCGACTTCTTTCGAG
Source organism: Bacteroidota bacterium (assembly GCA_049515655.1). Lineage (GTDB taxonomy): Bacteria > Bacteroidota > Ignavibacteria > UBA10030 > SZUA-254 > JBEKTW01. The sequence continues at coordinate 66,913 of JBEKTW010000011.1, read as the reverse complement.
ATGGTGCCATCGTACTTTGCGAGTTGCTTGTCGGCCTGCGCGAAATCCCTGCATCGCCGGAGCAGCCGGTTGGCGATCCTCGGTGTACCGCGGGCGCGGCGGGCTATTTCTTCGCAGCCCTGACGGTCTGTTTTCACGTTGAGAAGCACCGCAGAACGGTCAATGATTTTCTCCAGCTCCCCGGCCGGATAGTAATCCAAACGGTTGGTCAACCCGAACCGGGAGCGCAAGGGGGCTGAGAGAAGTCCCGCGCGTGTCGTCGCGCCGATAAGCGTGAATCGCGGAAGACTCAATTGCACGCTCCGGGCGTTCGGACCGCTGTCGATGACGATGTCGATTCTGAAGTCCTCCATTGCCGAATACAAATACTCCTCAACGATTGGATTGAGCCGGTGAACTTCATCGATGAAAAGGACATCGCCGGCATTCAAACTGGTAAGGATGCCCGCAAGGTTGAACGGTTTGTCGAGTGCGGGTCCCGATGTCACTTTGATCTGAGCGCCAATCTCGTTAGCGACGATATAGGCCAGGGTGGTCTTGCCCAGGCCGGGAGGACCCGTCAGAAGTACGTGGTCCAGACTTTCTTTTCGCTTCTTTGCGGCAGTAATGAAGACCTTGAGATTGTCGACAATCTTCTTCTGGCCGACAAACTCGTCGAAGCGGGATGGACGCAGCGTCTGGTCGAGTTCTACTTCGTTCTCGAGACGTTCGGGGGTTGTATGGTCGGATATTCGAGGCATTTGTTATGGTTCTATCCCAAGAATCAGTAATGGCACTGGAGGATTCCCCCGACCATGTCTCAAGACATTGTACACTTCTCCCTCAAAGTATGCGATTCCCGATGACATTTCAGACTGCATTTTCTTCGTTGGAAGGACTTCGATTCCCACATTGATTAGACCGCCGGAGTAAAATAACAAATGTTTGACGAAAAGATCGAAGGCCACAAAGGAATATTTTCCAAACTGAATTTCAATTGCAATTCTGTCTTTGACAAAGTCGGTCTGTTTGTAGGATGTGATCGGGGTTTTTACTCCCTTTTCACGAACCAGCTTCTTTTGATCCTCAAAGGAGAGGGTGATAAGTTCCTGCATTAGGAGCCTATCGGTGGTGACAACATAACGATAAATTTCTCCGCGCCATCCTCTTTTCCGAAAGTCGGTATTAAAGGTTTTGTTCAGATGCACTGGCGAGAATAGCTTTTTGCCTGGCATTGTTTTTTCTTTACTAACCTTAGTACGATGTGCATCGGCATTAATAGATTTGATTATGTTCTTGATTTCCTGATAGACTGGCCTGTGATGGACGATTAAGAATTCTTCCCCGTTCAAATGAGAGTATTTTTGTGCAATCTTCATTTTTTCGCTCTGTACTTTCTTTTTGATCTGTCCATTAGTGTGAGCTGCTTTTGTTCTCGATGACTCGCCCATGGCGCGGTCGTCAGGCTTTTGCCGGCATGTTTGGGATCAAAAACAGGTTGTGTCATTGGTCTCACGGGTAGTGTTCCGTTAATTGACTGCAGAATTCTGGCGTGGGCGATATCTACATACTTCCGAACAATCTCAGACCCCGCTCCTCTCCTCTCATTTCTTAAGGCCGCGATTATCGTTGTTCCCACACCGAGGAACGGATCAAAGACCCAGTCATCCATATTAGTCATCGAGAGTACAAGTCTCTCAACCAACTCAACAGGAAATTGGCAAGGATGAATCGTTTTTTCGACGTGATTGCTTTTTACATTTGGAAATATCCACATATCCCCAGGATTCTTTCCCAGGGGGTTGCTAGAATATTGTCCTTTCTTGGGACCTTTGAAATACTTTTTCCCTGGATACTTTTGCGCCACGCGAACGGGATCCAGATTGAAAACATATTCATCAGATTTCGTGTACCAGTTGATTGTTTCATATCTGCCTGAAAATCTTTTGGAGGCGTGAAGACCATGTTCAAAGTGCCAAACAATCCTATTCCGCATTTTTAACCCCAAGTCTCTGAAAATAGGGTACAGGATAGTGTCGAGAGGAATTATCGAACTGTTATCGACATAATTACCAACCTGCCAACAAATGCTTCCTGTTGATTTCATGATGCGGTAGCACTCGGCTATCACAGCAGCTTGTTGTTCGAGGTACTCCCTGAGGTTCTGTCTCTGTTCGTATTCCTTACCTAAGTTATAAGGGGGAGACGTTACCACCAACTGAATGGATTCATCGGGAATCTCTCTCATTAGATCCATACAGTCCCCGGCGTAAACAACGGCTACTTCATTAAGATCAAACTTGCGTGAAATGTCGATTGTTTTGAACATCGTTTAATGTCAGTACCAAGTCGTTCAAATATAAGAAAAACAACAATCGAAAGAAATAGTGTAATGGGTTTGGAAATGAATAGCAATATCCGGCACCGCTTGGACGGTTATTGAGCGGCGTGCCGGAGTGCCCGCCTGATCAATTCTTCAACCGGAATTTCCTTCTGTGTGGATTCCTTGAGAACCGTGAAGACCGCCTTCTCCGCGCTCGCGCGCGAGTGACCCAGGGCCATAAGCGCTACAACCGCCTCCGAACGCGATTTCAGTTGATTGCTCGACGGAACGGGCGACAATTCCAGATTTTCCACTTTCGATAATTTGTCACGCAGCTCGACCACAAGCCTCTCGGCAGTTTTTCTTCCAACGCCCGGAATTGAAGTCAGGGCGGAGAGGTTGCCTTCAACGATTGCCGCTCTCAACTCCGCCGTGCTCAATCCCGAGAGAATCCCTTGGGCCATCTTAGGACCGATACCGGAAATGGAAATCAACAAACGGAACATTTCACGCTCCGCTTCAGAGGCAAATCCATAGAGCTGAATGATATCCTCCCGAACGTGCATGTAGGTTAGAATTTTGATTTTTTCTCCGACGTGTCCGAGTTTTTCGAATGTCGACAGCGGGATGCTGACGAAATATCCTACACCGCTAACGTCGATGACCAGCTCGGTTGGAGTTTTTTGAACGAGTGTTCCCTGAAGGTAGGAGATCATCGTGTGGATCGCCGTGAAGAGGTTGAGAGTTTTTCCGGGTGCGAAGCGAGGAACGATTTCCAGTCCTTGAACGTCTTGTTCGTCGACCTGCGGCGATGCACATGGCACACGGCGACCGCCAGGGCGTCGGTAACGTCATAGTACTTTGGTGTCTGCTTCAACTTCAAGAGAGATGCGATCATGTACTGAACCTGCTGCTTCGACGCGCTCCCCTTGCCGACGATGGCTTTCTTCACTTCGCGGGGAGAGTATTCCCGCGTCGGGATATCCCGCAAAACGGCTGCCAGCATCGCAACTCCTCGGGCATGGCCGAGTTTCAACGCGGACTGGGCGTTCTTGCCGTAGAATGCAGTCTCTATCGCGAACTCCTCCGGGCTGTATTTTTCCATTACGTCATTTAATGCGTCGAAGATACGCTTCAATCTCACCGGAAGTGGAACGTTCGAATTGTTCCTGATCGCATCACAGGCAAGCACCGCCATCTTTCCGTTGCGGTTGTCGATGACGCCGTAACCGGTGATGAGTGTCCCCGGGTCAACGCCCAAAATGATCATGTTAGTTGATTAGTTAAATAGTTAGATGGTTGAATAGTTCAAAGGTTGAAAATACTCGCTTCCTGATTCGCTGGCATGACGAACTAACTAACCAACAAACCAACGAACTAACTAACAACTATTCAACTTTCGTTAAACGCTGCCATTACTTTTTCATCAACATCAAAATTCGAATAGACGTGCTGCACATCCTCGTGGTCCTCAAGAGCTTCCATAAGTTTCAGGACCTGCTCTGCTTCCTTGCCTTCAACCTTTACCATATTCTCGGGAATCAATTGAATTTCTGCATCTTCGAGCTTCACACCTTTCGCCACAAGGGCTTGCCGCACCGCTTCGAAGTTGGCCAAGGTTGTAACTATTTCGTACAGATCCTCATCGGTTCTCATGTCGTCCGCACCCGCGTCAAGAGCGATTCCGAGAAATTCGTCTTCACTATAGTTTGCTTTTGCGACGTGGATGATTCCCGTTCGGTGGAACATCCATGCGACGGAGTTCGCGGCCCCGAGTTTCCCATTGTTTCGCTCAAGGACATGACGGATTTCCGAAACAGTGCGGTTCTTGTTATCCGTCACCGACTCAATAATGAGAGCAACGCCGGCCGGCCCATATCCTTCGTAGGAAACTTCCTCGTAGCTCACGCCCGGAAGCTCGCCCGTGCCCCGCTGGATCGCCCTCTTGATATTGTCGGCGGGCATGTTTGCGGCCTGCGCTTTTTCAATAGCAAGACGCAGTCTCGGGTTACCCTGCTGATTGCCGCCGCCGTCGCGCGCTGCGATCGTCATTTCTTTGATCAATCGTGTGAAAGTGCGTCCCCGTTTCGCATCAGTGACGCCTTTCTTTCTTTTGATTTTCGCCCATTTATTATGACCGGACATAGTCAGTTTCCCCCTGCGTTATTCTTGATGTCTTTCACTTTTAATTGTGGGAATGATTCCGCCCCGTTTCCGTTTTGTGGAACCTGTGGCGACTGCCACTCGTACTCGTCGATGGAAAAGACGATATCTAGCTTATTCCCGCTTGTGCGGACTTTATCGATTAAAGAACCGAGACCGAAGCCGATCGCGTCCAGAAGGTTCCGGTGTTGCCTGACTTTGAATTTCAAGTGATCCTTCCCCACGACTTTCGGCGAGCCGACCGCTTCGACGCCTCGTGCAAGGAACACTGGTCGCATGTTGCTGGGGCCAAAAGGGGCAAATTCCTTCAGGATGCGGAGAAACCGCGGGGTAATCTCACCCAGCGTGATTTCGGAGTCGATCAGAATCTCCGGCGTCCGGATATTCTCCGTCATGAGTTCTTCAACAACAAGGTTAAACGCTTCACGGAATTCATCCACCCTGTCCAGCGCGACGGAGAGCCCTGCCGCGTACTTGTGACCGCCGAATTGCAGGAGTTTATCTTCCACGCGCTTCAGGGCGGCATGGATATCAAAGCCGGAAATGCTTCTTGCAGAGCCCTTGGCGATGCCGTCAACGGTCGTCATCATGATCGTCGGACGGTAATATTTCTCCACCAGGCGGGACGCTACAATGCCGATGACGCCTGGATGCCATGTTTCGTGGTGGAGAACGATGGCCGGGTCGCTGTCGGCATGGAGGTAACTTTCAACAATCTGCTGGGCCTGGAAGAAGGTATCCTCATCGATCTTGCGGCGCGTCCGGTTTTCATCCTCGAGCACCTGAGCGAGCTGTTGCGTCGTGGCCTCATCCTCGCTCATGAGCAACTGCACCGCGCGCGAGGCGTCGCCCATTCTGCCGACGGCATTGATTCGCGGAGCAAGCACGAAGACAATCTGCCCTGTGTTCGTTTTGCCGAGCTGGAGGCCTGAGTTTTCGATCAGCGCCCCGATGCCGGGGCGTGGCATGGCGTTGATCCGTTCAAGGCCGATCTTTGTGAAGATTCTGTTCTCTCCCACCATCGGAACGATATCCGCCGCTGTCGCGATGGTAACAAAATCGATATAATCGTTTGCGATAGCATCCTCTGTTTCGCGATGCAGGCGCGATGATATTCCCTGAATGAATTTAAACCCGACGCCGCATCCGCAGAGACTCTTGAACGGGTATTGGCACATCGGCTTCAGCGGGTCAAGAACCGCGACTGCGTTCGGAAGCCGGTCGAGCGGCTCGTGGTGGTCACAAATAATCACTTCGATGCCGAGAGACTTTGCGTATTCGATCTGGTCGAGGGCGGTGATCCCGCAATCGATAGTGATCAGCAGGTTTACGCCGTGTTCTTTTGCCTTATCGATGGCGAGGTTGGAAACGCCATATCCTTCTTTGATCCTGTCAGGAATATAATACATCGTTTCAAGTCCCAGGCGTTTGAAATACAGCGTCAGCATCGCGGCGCTGGTCGTTCCATCGACGTCGTAATCCCCGAAAACCATTATCCGGTCATGGGCTTCCACTGCCTTGATGGCCCGGTTGACGGCCTGTTCCATGCCGTCCATGAGAAATGGACTGTGAAGGTCGGAGAGTTGAGGACGGAAGAACTCTTTCGCTTTCGCGTATGTTGTGATTCCCCGATTACACAGCACGCGAGAGAGAGTTTCAGGAACATTGATTTCTTTGGCAAGCTTTTCCACCAAAGCGCTATCAACCGCGGGAGATTGAATGACCGTCCACCGGTGATCTCGTCTAGTCATGGAGTTACCTCAGTAAAAATACTCACGCGACCGGAAAAAAACTCAGCTGTGTGCCTGTAAGCCGAATTCTGTTTGGCGCCGGAGGCGCCACTGCAATCATTTATCTTGTTCCGCTCTCGCGAACGGATTCGAGCGACCTACCCATCCCGCCCTCATCCACGAATGGACGGAGGGCCAGCGAGCTTCTGGCTTCCCGCACTCTCACTTTGTGAAAAGTGAGGCGCGGAAAAGCGGGACTTACTTGGTCTTGCTCCGAGTAGGGTTTGTCGTGCTCCCGATGTTACCATCGGGACGGTGGGCTCTTACCCTCCTCTTTGATCCCACTTTGGGCGGGATCATCGAGGATCCTCCAGCGCGTGAGCGCCGGAAGACGCCTTTTCACCCTTATCCCGCTCCAAACATGTCTGGAACGGGACGGTTTGTTTTCTGTGACACTTTCCGTTATCCACCCGTTTCAGCGGGAGAATACCCTCCTGTTAGGAGGTACTCTGCTCTGTGGAGTTCGGACTTTCCTCCCCGCCAGAGGCGGGGCGATTGCACGGCACACAGTTGTGGTTCTTCTTTTTTGACCCCGTGAGTTGTTGAACAATCCCGTTGAATTTGTTCCCAAATTTAACAGGACAATGAATTAAACTCTTATCTTCGGTTCGCAAGCGCGGAATCGATCCCCGCGTTTGCGAGAAGGTCTGCATCGCGATTTTCTTCGCGGCTGACCTGCACAATCGAAAATTCGAACGAGGCATCCTTCAGCAACCGGCGCACTTCATCGACAAATTGCCGGAGGTCCTTGTTCCGGACTTTATAGGTGCCCTGGATCTGCCGGACCATGAGTTCACTATCCGAATGGACGACCAGTTTCTTGCAGCCGGTTTCTTTCGCCTTGTTCAGACAGGCGATGAGGGCCCGATATTCGGCCTTGTTATTTGTCGCCTTACCGATATAGTCGCTTCCCGAGTACAGAACATTTCCGGCGTCATCCTTGAGAAGTATGCCGATGCCGCTTTCACCCGGATTTCCCCGGGAAGCTCCATCGGTATAAGCATATACGGTCATGAGAGCGAAACGCTCATTTCAACGATTTCATCGGAGACCAGGATCCGGCCGCAGTGCTCACATGCAAAGAGATTTGAATTCTGCCGAAGCTCCAGAATTTTCTGGGGCGGGATGCGGTTGAAACATCCGCCACACGCACCACGCTTCACGGCAACAACCGCCGTTCCGCCTTTCGCGAGGCTTATTCTTTCATAACGTTCTAAATCCGCTTTACCTACTTGGGCGGCAATCTTCTCACGCTCGCGCCTGAGCTTTGATTCCTCTTTTTCGTGTTCTTTCGTCACCTCTCGTAGCTCCTTCTGCTTCTCGCCCAGCTCAGCGGAGTATTCTTCCAGCTTGGCGCTGGTCGTCTCGATGTCGGTTTTCGACGTCTGGATTCTTGCCTCACACGAATCCATATCCTTTTCGAGCTTCGCAATGTTCGCCATCGAAGCATCGATCTCTTTCGACAGCGCGTCGTACTGTTTGTTCGATTTGACCTGCAGCTGCTGGCTCTTGTACTTCTGTATTCTTTCCGTTAGTGCAATGATCTGCACATCGGCGTCATCCCGTTCGACCTTCGACCGCTTGATCAGGTCGTTCAGCTCCTTGACCTTCGCTTTCGATTCGGCGACCTGCGTCTCGAGTTCTTTCACAACCGACGGCAGATCGCCCTTCAGTTCTTCAATTTCCTGCAGTTGAATATCCAGTTGCTGCAATGCATAGAGATACGTTAACCTTTTTTCCACGCTATGTTCTTTCATGAAAAGTAATATTGAACGGGATTACGTGATTGTTGCGAGACAAAGACGTGAACAGTCTGGTTTCGTTGAGCAATTTCATTTTTCAAATAATCAGCAACTCTCCTGACAACCGGCACTTCCGTTTCAAAATGCCCGGCATCAATCAATGCGATTGCGCCTTCCGCTTCCCCGAAAGTGTGATACCTCATATCGGCTGTGACAAAAGCATCCGCGCCTTCTTGAAGAGCCCGGGGCATAAGGTCTGACCCGCTTCCTCCGCAGACAGCCACCCGTTTCACCTTTCGCTGGAGGTTCCCGGTGTACCGGAGCGCAGGGACATGGAGCGTTCGGCGAATTCTGCGCAGGAACATTCTCAGCGTCACGGCGGGGCGGACATCGCCGATGATCCCCGCGCCGTAGTCCTGGCTTGCATTCGCGAGATTGTAAACGTCGTACGCCACTTCTTCATAGGGATGCACCGTTCTCATTGCGGCAAGCACGCCGCTCAGGTTCCACACGGGCACGAGCATCTCAAGGCGGATTTCCGGAACTCGTTCAAGCACACCCCGTTTGCCGACGTAAGGTGTTGCACCTTTCATTCCCCTGAACGTTCCTCTCCCTTCAGTCTGAAAGGAGCACGCCTCATAATTGCCGATGTGACCGGCGCCGGCCCCCGCCATTGCCCTCATGACCTTCTCTGCATGCTGCACCGGAACAAAGACGGCGACTTTCTTATACAGATTACTCTGCCTCGATAACACCCGGAGGTTCACTAATCCCAGCCGTTCCGCCAATGCAGCACTGACCCCCGTGCGCACAAAATCCAGATTCGTATGAGCTGAATAGAGAGCGATGTCGTGACGGGCTAGTTCAATGACCAGATGTCCCGTCCTGTCGTCATCTCGTACCGACCGGAGGGGGCGGAGGAACAGCGGATGATGACTGATCAGCAGGTCGATTTTTTTCCGTCGCGCCTCATTGACGACATCGCGCGTGACGTCAAGAGCGACGAGAATGGCCCGCACCCGGCGGTCCGGCGATCCGATCTGCAGCCCCACATTGTCTTGTTCCCATGCAATTTCTTCCGGCGCCCATGATTCGAGTATTTGCTGAATTTCTCTAATAACCATGATCAGTCAAAAACAGGAAAAAAAAAGTCCCGTTTCTCGGGACATTTTTGGGCGTTTTTCTGACTGTTGTTCGACGCCGGTTTCGGGGGTCGTCATCTGCTTTCCGGCCGTCATTATCAACCGGGTACAGATGCTATGTGGGGAAACAAATTTCATAGAACCAAGTGCATAGATAATATAGCAGTTTCTGAACAAAAAATCAAGACCCTCAGGGGCGAGGGAATGCGTCAACGCGGGGAATACTTCTCCTACACCGTTTGGTCGATATTGAGGTCCCGCAGTTTCTTTATTTGCTGCTCCAGCGAGGTGACGTTCAGGTTCAGTTTCTCGAGAAGTCTTGTTTCCTCATTGGACAATTGTTGACGGGAGAGAATGGACGTCGTGATCTTAATTGCGGCCAGAGGATTGTTGAGCTCGTGGCAGATCGTGACGACAACTTCCTGAATCGCCTCCGTTTTCTTCTGAGACAGCAATTTTCGCTTTTCCACTTCCGCGATTTTTCTCTTCAGGTCGACGCGGTCGAGAACGTTGAGGATGGTGCGCGGCAGGACGGTATCGATAATATCTTCCTTCAGCAAATAATCTTCCACTCCGTATTTCATCGCTTCGACTGCCGCCCGGAAATCCTTGTTCGAAGTCAAGAAAATAATCGGGACATCGATCTTTTCTTCATAAATCTGTTTGGTAACATCGAGTCCGGTTTTCTCCTGCAAGTAGTAATCCATCAACACCAAGTTTATGGCTTTGTTTTCCCGAAGCAATTTGAGAGCATTCTCGCTCTGGCTTTCCCAGATCACCTCGAACCTCTTATTCTGGAAAGGACCAAGGCGATGTTTCACGATACTCCCGTAGCCGGGATCATCGTCAACCAAAAGTATTGTAATTGTGTTTTCTTGCATAGGCGAAGAGTCGTTTGCCGCTCAGTAATACGTCTTACATCTTTAAGTATAGCATTTATCGTACAAACATGCAAGAATCTTTCCAAAAAACTTCGATGCAAAGTCAAATGCCGGGAAAACACGCGGGTTTCCGGTTCTTTGTCGCCATTTCGTTGTTCTTATTGACTTTTATAACCTAAATGGTTAAATTTAAAAGCTTTAGAAAAGGAAACCATCGCGACGTTAAAGGATGCTTGATTCATCGACTGTGAGAAATTACCTGAATCGGTTGATTTCCAAAATCCACTCCGCAGACGGTGTATTCATCGCTGTAGGAATTGTAGCGGTTTTTGTCGGTGTTTTGGTAGATGTCTTTCTTCTGAGACTCCTCTGTCTTCTCGTCGTCATAGGTACGGCGGTCTTGCTCTATCTCTCAATGCGGCTCCATCCAACGAACGCTCACGGGGAAGACCAAGGGACTAATCCTCCGCTTCCATTACAACTTGAAAGTGATGAAATGAAAAAACTTCTGTTCGACGATTTTCAGTCGAATGCTGCAGGCCGATACCGTGTTGAGGAAGTGGACCACCGCGAAAGCGTTTTTGGCCCGATTCCGGCAACGCGGACTCCGTCATCGTCCAATGTTGCAAATCAGGTCTTACAGAATTTTAGGGTCATAAAACCCGAAGCAAAACCGGCCGCGTATGAATTTCACGTCAGCGATTTTTTCGATATCGATTCCGACATTTTCAAGAGCGACGCCGAGCCGCGGACGGAGTTCGATTTTCTCCTCAATAAAGTGCTTGCTCTTGTGAAGGATGTCGTCTTTGCGCATTCGGTGGTGTTCTTCTGGGCAAACAGGGAAAAGCGGCACATGGTGATGGAGGCCAGGCTGACCGACAGCGCGAATTTTATGTCGTCGCGCCGGTATCCCATCGGGCACGACCTCGTCAGCAAGGTCGCCGAAAGCGGCAAACCTGAGCTACTCACCGACGTCAATCCGCTGTCCGAGCGCGAGCTGTTCCCCTATTACGACGTGACGGCCAACGTGAAGTCGTTTGTCGGTGTGCCCGTGTTTTTTTCCCCCGCTCCGAATGATACTTCGCCGAACCAGCCAGTCGCGGTGATCGCTGTCGACAGCAAGGTTGAGGGTGCGTTTGGCGATGAGACCGTTTCGTTGCTGGGGCAATTCACGAAGCTCGTTTCCGCACTGATCAAAAATTATACGGACAAATACGATTTGCTCCTGGATTCGGAAGTCCTGTCTTCCATCCGGCGGCTGGAAGACCGGATGCGGAACGATTTTTCTCTCGCGACCGTTTTACAGTCACTCCCCGAAGAAGCCTCCCGGCTGGTGAGCTGGGATTTCTTCTCGGTCGTCCTCTACGACGATAAGAAACATTGCTGGGCCGTCAAGAAACTCATGAACCGGGCTTATGAGCCCTACGTTTCCCCGGAACAGGCGATCGATTTTCCCGAAAGTATTGTCGGACATACGATCAAGAACAATATCCATTATGTGGTCGACAACCTGGCAACGATTACGCTCCCGAAGTATCACAAGGGTGAAAGCGGAGAATCGAAAGGCTCGTTCCTTTCGCTGCCGATTTGTTCCATCAACAAATGTTACGGCGCTTTGACCGTCGAGAGTCGTGAGCCGAGTAATTTTGCCCGCAGGGAGATAGAAATTCTTTCCCGCCTGGTCAAGCCGGCGGCACTCGCGCTCGACCTTCTGTACATGAACGAGGTTATCAACGAGTACGTCATCGTCGATGAAACGACAGGCGTCTATTCGCGAAAGTTTTTCTTCCAGAGGATCGACGAGGAGCTCCAGCGTGCCGACGACGACGGCATCGAGGCGTCGTTGCTCCAGATCACCGTTGACCACGCCCACGAGCTGCTCCAGCGCTACGGGCGTGAGGGTTTCGACCGCGCGATGATAACGCTGGCAAAGGCAGTGAGGTCGGGTATCCGCGCTTACGATATCGTGGGACGTCTCGAGAGCAATCGATTCGGCATCTTGCTGGTGAACACTGCCGCGAATGAGGCGTACCTCTGGGCGGAGAAGATCCGAAAGACGGTCGCCGGACATATTATCAACCATGAAGGAAAGAGTTTCTCCATGACCATCAGTGTCGGTGTGGCAGGAGCACTCGAAGGAATGAAAAGAGAAGAACTACTCACCAATACATCGACAGTCCTCAGCAGGGCTTCCGAATCCGGCGGCAACACCGTGCGGGTTTTCTAACGATCATCGTATTTGAAAACAGAGAGATCATCTTATGGCAAAACAACAATCATTCGCAGATAAAGTGGCAAAAGCGGGCTTGCAACCGGGGAAGAAATGCCCCAAGTGCGGCGCGCTCAAACAGCCGGTGCTGTACGTTAATTCAGAGCCATCGAAACATGGGAGCGTGAGATTCAGCCACCGGCGCATCCAGATTTGTCAGTGTAACGAGAAGGAAGTGTTCGCCTAGGCTTTCCCCAAATCCGGTCTTGACTTCAAGACAGGAACAGTGGAACGTCCGTACCCCAGTATGGAGTTTGAAGCCGAGGTGAATCCAGACGGCACCCTTGGAGTTCCAAGGCATGTCGCTGCGAAGCTGAGGCCGCGCACTCGTGCCACGATTCGTTTGGCTGACGGACGGGAGATTTCGGAACAAGAAATCGAGCACATTGCGCTTCGGCAGGTGGAACAGCGGGAGAACGTGATTTGTTTCTTACAAGGAGAGGGTCAACCCGCTTCGAATCGTTCCTTTGAGCGACGGGCAATCGCCCTGATGAAACGTAAGCGATGAACCAGGCAAAACTCATCGTCCATACAGACATCATTCTGGAATACATACTCCATCATGACACCGACGCTTCGGTGTTACGGCAGGCGATGCGAGTAGGGGTTGAACATTGTTTTGCCGTCCGACATCGCCGGAGTTCGCCGGGCGCAGAAAGGATTTGCGCTTCCGACGTGAAACATAACATGATTCTGAGAGTATAATTATTCAAGAGGTGTCCATATGTTCTTAGGAAAAGTCATCGGAACCGTCTGGGCAACAAGGAAAGACGAAGAATTGGTCGGTATGAAATTTCAGATCGTCAAGCATGTCGGGGTGGATTACAAAGTGAAGGACACGTTTGTGGTCGCCGTGGACACCGTTCAGGCGGGTGTGGGCGATGTGGTGCTCGTTTGCAGCGGGAGCTCGGCGCGGCAAACGTCGCAGACGAAGAACAAGCCGGTCGATGCGGTCATCATGGCAGTCGTCGATAAGCTCGATATCGCGGATTGAACTCAACCGCTCACCATCTAACCAATAAACAAGTTACGCGCCCATGTTCTTCGCAAAAGTAATCGGTACTGTCTGGGCAACGCGGAAGGATGAGAATCTCCGATCTTTCAAGCTGCAATTCATCCAGCCGCTGAACGCCCATCGCGAGAAGGCGGGCGATCCGATCGTCGCAGTTGACACGATCGGGGCCGGGCCGGGTGAAACGGTGATGTACATTACGGCACGAGAAGCCACGATCCCGCTGCCGGTTGAAATGGCACCTGTCGACGCGAGTATCGTCGGCATCGTCGACAGGATCGACGTCGCATAACGCACAATGGTCTCATAACCCAGAAACGCATGGCAAAAATTACAAAACAGTTCACGAACCGCGAGAGCCAATCGCTCGATAAGTATTTGCAGGAAATCGGGAAGGTTGAGCTATTGACTCCCGACGAGGAGATCGACCTTGCCCGGCGCATCAAGAAGGGTGATCAGAAAGCGCTGGAGAAGCTCACGAAAGCGAATCTCCGGTTCGTTGTCAGCGTTGCGAAGCAATACCAGAATCAGGGCCTTTCTCTCGGAGACCTGATCAACGAAGGAAACCTGGGACTTATCAAAGCCGCAAAGCGGTTCGACGAAACGCGCGGCTTTAAATTCATCTCGTACGCTGTCTGGTGGATCCGGCAGTCGGTGCTGCAGGCGCTGGCGGAGCAGTCGCGCATCGTCCGCCTGCCCCTCAACCGCGTCGGCGCACTGAATAAGATCGGGAAAGCGTTCAGTACGCTGGAACAGGAGTTCGAGCGTGAACCAAGCGCGAGCGAGCTTGCTGAAGAGCTCGACATGTCACTCTTCGAAGTTTCCGACACGCTGAAAATCTCCGGCCGGCACCTTTCCATGGACGCCCCGTTCGCGCAGGGAGAAGACAACCGCCTGCTCGACGTTATCCAGGACGAGCGGAGTCCCCTGCCCGACCACCAGCTCATCAGAGAATCGCTGAGCAAGGAAGTGGAGCGTGCGCTCGGGACGCTGTCCGAACGCGAGGCGGAAGTGATCCGGTTGTATTTTGGATTGGGCCGGGAGCATTCGTTGACGCTTGAAGAGATCGGCGAAAAATTTCAACTGACACGCGAGCGCGTGCGGCAGATCAAGGAAAAAGCGATCCGCCGGTTGCGACATGCTTCTCGGAGTAAATTTCTCAGAGCCTACCTCGGCTAAGCTTTTAACTGACGTTACACAAAACAATGTTGGATGTCCGACATCTGAAGCACTGATTCCGAAATTCTAAATTCCGCCTCTCAGAATCCCACTCCCCGGCGGAATCCAGAGGCGGGACAAATTCGAATTCTCTAAATTCAAAACTGTATTGAGAAGCCTAATTTGTCGTGTTTTGAGCTTTCGAGTTTCGGACTTGTTTAATATTTCCCCGCCAGAGGCTGAGCCTGAGGCTCATCAGCCTCTGGCGCAGATATTCGGAATGAATCTCGCCGCGGCAAGCGGCGGGAAACTAACCCCTGAGAGATTAGGTCAGTGTTATTCTTCGTGGAAGATCCAGGTAAAATATCAAGCAGATTTCAGAGGTCAATAATATCGATTGCTCTTCTTATTATAGGAACATCGAGTACACTAGCTCGTGTGGACGTCGGTAGTATTTGGTTGGAAAAGGAAGTTTCTGATACCTCAAGTAGTAGAGTTTACGCTGAAGATCGTGGACCATGGATAGGATTAAGAATGGGATTGCAGACAAATGGGGGCAAGCTTGATGAACGATGGACGTTTTCGGGATTTTATGAACTTCGTTCCCCCAATGCATTTTCTGTGGTAATAGATTACCATGTATGGCGATATCGTTTAGTTAAGTGGAATGGTGTCGAAAACATTGAAAACTTCTCGACTCAAGCCATCTTGAATTTAGGTTTCAAATTCAGATTAAATGTTAAAAAGATAAGCGTGGGACTCCAGGCCGGCGTTGGTTCGGGCATAGTTCTAGCACCTGTTTCATTTTTCTATTCTGGCACACTCGAATACATGCTTAGCAGAAAATTTGCAATTACATTAAGTCAAAAAAAGTATGCTTTTCCCGAAATTAACCATTTCTTCTTTTTGGGCGTTATCACACGCTTACCTTGATTGAACCCAATAATCTGCTTCTTAAGATACAGGAGGTTGTCTTGTAAATATGGTCTTCTTACAGATCGTAAGGACTGAATCCCCCTGTAGTAAGACTCGTTTCAGAACCGAAAAATTCAATCTGTCGGTTGTGAATCATTTTCATTCTTCAGTGCTGTGCCCTTCCTAGCTCATTTCAGCGTCCTCGCTGAAATGTACTGAGGCTGCTTGGATACCCGACCGCGAGCCCACTTGCGTCCCGACTACCGTCGGGACTTCAGTGGGTAGAAGACGCGGTCGGGAGCAGGGCAGGGTTGGCATAGACCACACCCCTTTGAACTAAGGCCTGCCCAACCGCAGGCAAGTACTCCATGACACAACCACATTTCGCTCAAGAAATGGTTCGTGAGCGCCATGAGGTCCACTCCTCCGCTTTCTTGTGTTTTTAGGCAGGGATTTTTATATTGAAGTAGTATCTTGGAGATTTTTCCACGCAAAAGCCCAAAAGAATTGCCTCCGGCCCGATGTGGCACTTTGTGTGATACAGTGTTTCCAATGATTTCACAATTATTTTCATTTGTATTCAGAAGAAATGGTTTTGTCGATTCTTCCAATTTATCTGTACGGAACGGACATGCTGCGCAAGAAAGCAAAACCCGTTCATAAAGTAACCGACGATATCGTCAGGCTGGTCATGGATATGTTCGAGACAATGCGGAAAGCGCACGGCATCGGTCTCGCGGCGACCCAGGTCGGCAACATGCATCGCGTCATCGTCGTCGATGTCTCGGACATGGAAGAAACGAAGGACGTCAAGCCCCTCTCCCTGATCAATCCCGAGGTCATTCTCGGGAACGGAAAAATCAGGATGGAGGAAGGTTGTTTGAGCATTCCCGAGGTGCGCGACGAAGTTGAGCGCGCAGAACAAATCACCGTTCGATACAAAGACACGAATTTTCACCCTGCCGAGCTTCATGCAGACGGATTGCTTGCCAGGGTGGTACTCCACGAGATCGACCATCTGAACGGCGTGTTATTCCTTGATTATCTCTCACCGGCACAGCGGAAGGTCCATCGGGAAGCGCTTCAGCAAATGAAGCGCGGTGAAGTAGAGGTTGCGTATCCCGTGGTCACTGCAGCGCCCGTCACAGTGTAACATTCGCTCATGACGACAACTTCGGACAGCCGCCCGCGTATTGTCTTTCTCGGAACGGCGGAGTTTGGAATTCCCAGCCTGAAAATCCTCCTCGAGAATCAGTACACAGTCGTTGCCGTCGTCACCAACCCGGATAAGCCGGCCGGCCGGGGAAGGCAGCTTTCCTGTTCACCCATTAAAGAGTTCGCCTCACAGCATTCTTTCCAGATTCTCCAGCCCGAATCCCTCCGGGACGTTGCGTTCATCCAACAGTTGAAGTTTCTACAGCCGGATCTCCTCGTCGTCGTCGCGTTTCGAATCCTGCCGCCCGAAGTTTTCACGACCGCGCGTCTTGGAGCGTTCAACCTCCACGCATCGCTTCTCCCGAAGTATCGCGGCGCGGCTCCCATCCAGTGGGCAATCATCAACGGTGAAAAAGAGACCGGTGTGACGACGTTTCTCCTCGAGGAAAAGGTCGACACAGGCAATGTTGTATTGCAGGCGCGGACTCCGATCGGTGAGAACGACACTGCCGGAGAGATTCACGATAAGCTGTCGGAGATCGGCGCGGAAATCGTTCTTCATACCGTCCGGTTGATAGAGTCGGGCAAGGCCGTTCCGAAACCGCAAGACCCTGCGGCAGCGTCGCGCGCCCCGAAGATCTTCAAGGACGATTGCAGAATTCATTGGGATCGAACCGCCGTCGAAGTACACAATCACATAAGAGGTCTTTCTCCAAGACCCGGTGCGTTCACAATGCATCAGGGAAACACGATAAAAATGTACCGGTCAAGGATTCTTAAGGACTCAAAGGCAACCCGCCCGGGGGAAATTCTCCAGGCAGACCGGCAACTGGTCGTCTCCACAAAGGATGGAGCAGTTGAAATTTTCGAGCTCCAGCAGGAAGGGAAAAGCAAATTGCCAGCCGAAGCGTTTCTGCGTGGATACCGGCTGCACGTCTCGGAAAAATTCTCATCATGAGAACCACACGCAACAAATCTCTCGTTCGCGAAGCGTTGCTCGTTCTGCTCCTGAGCGTTTTCCTCGCACTGGTGTACAACGCTTTCTCACAGAAAAGCTTGCCGTTGATCCGAAAGCCGCCAGTCAAGATCGCGACCGCTGATTCAGCTTTGTTTTCGGGGAAGGAAAAGCCGGCAGATTCAATTTCCGGGAGCAATCCTACGGTGACCCCTCCGCTGTATGAACGGACACGAGCGAGCCGGGATTCTGTGGCGCCGCCGGTAGCTAAGAAGAAAGATGCCGGTTACAAGGTCGTCACGCTTGACCAGGTGAAGCGGCTGCTAGGCGAAAGCCGTGGGTTATTCATTGACGGCAGAGAACCCGATGAGTATGCAAAAGGCCACATCAGGAGCGCACGCAATATCCCGTATCTCGAAGTCGACAAACATTTTGAAGAATTGGTTACCATTCCCCGCGACACTCTTATCATCATTTACTGCCACAATCCCGAATGCTCCCTCGGACGTGATCTGGCCGACTTCATGAGTCAGATGGAATTCCACAACCTTTATCTCTATGACAAAGGTTGGGACGAATGGGTAGCATCGGGCATGGCTGTCGAGAAATCTTCAACCGGAGACAATTAGTGTCCTGCTTCAGAAATAGATTGATTAACTCTTGTGACTTTTAACCCTCACCCCTGTCCCCTCTCCCGGACCTGTCCTGAGCGAAGTCGAAGGATCGGGAGAGGGGAATTGAAGAGGAGAGGGTCGCGAATGACATGACGAACCAAGGACTCATTCAAACTAATTGAGTGACACGAAACCAGAGGAACGATGAATAATATCCTTCGAAGCAGGCCGGTAGTTATTGTCTCGCGACTAGTGCTGGGGATAGTATTCATTGTAGCGAGCATCGATAAGATCGCTCACCCCGAGGTCTTCGCTGACGCGGTAGCCGGGTACCAGGTTTTGCCAGAAGTGCTGGTGAACATCTTTGCGTTGGCCATCCCGTGGCTTGAGCTCGTTTGCGGGGTATTTCTGGTCGGAGGAGTATTCATTCGGTCGGGGTCTGCATGGCTCTCGGTGATGTTGACTGTTTTTGTGGTTGCCATGCTGTCTGCGATGGCCCGTCATTTGAAGATCGACTGCGGATGTTTCGGCGCCGCGCACGCATCCGAAGTTGGCTGGGCACGGATCTGGGAGGATGCCGGCTTGCTCGTGCTGGGGATTCACTTATTCTTTTTCGGAGAGCCGGACTTTTCAAGGGTAGGTGGAGGTCAGCCTCCGCCGGGCGCCTCTCCCCTACAATAATTCCTAACCTGCCCTACCGCCCTTGAGGGTGAAAGAGTTTACGCTCCTTCCTTCGTCTCGGCGTTGTGCTTGACAACCCTGGCCTGGGCTATAAATATCACTTCTTCGGCAATATTGGTCGCCAGATCGGCGACACGTTCCAGGTTTCTACTCACCCGGATGAGGTCAACTCCTCCCTCGATCGACATTTTATTATTGTTTAACAGTCCTATGACTTCACGCGTCATGGCACGGTTCAATTCATCAACCACGTCGTCATTTTCTAGGACTTTCTTTCCGAGAGAAGGATCTCCGTGAATGAAACCGTCGATGGCATTTCGCAGCATTGTCTGGACGAGTTCCCCCATTTGCGGCACTTTCAGGAGAGAATCCTTTGTTTGTATCATCGCGATTGCGGACTCTGCGATATTGACTGCATGGTCGCCGATCCGCTCAAGGTCGTTATTGATTTTCTGAGCGGCGAGGATCAGCCGCAAATCGATCGCCACCGGCTGCTGCAGCGCGAGGAGGTCGACGATCGCGTTGTCGATTTCAATTTCGAGGGAATTGATCCGGTCATCACGGTCGATAATTCTCTGCGCAAGCTGCGTATCCCGCCCCATCAATGCTTTCATGGACTCAGCCACCGCTTCTTCCACGATGCTTCCCATCTTAATGAGATTTGTTTTCAGACTTTCGAGCTCTTGTTCAAAGTGTCGTTGCATCAGTCATGTCATCGATAATTAAACAGATTCCTTTATCGCTTCTTCCGGAGCTTTTGTATGGCCGGAATGCGGCGTCGGTACGGCATTCCACAATTTCAGCATCAGGATGCCTCCGATGAAAGAGAACCCGATCATGCTCGGTCCCCAGACCCCCCAACCGTATGTATCCAACATATAGCCCATGCCGTATCCCATCACCGAGCCGCCCATGTATTGCATGCCGTCGAACATCCCCGCCGCGGTGGCGCCGGCACGCTGGCCGCCGAAGTCCATTGACGCGGTACCCGATAACATTGAATGTACCATCGAGATTGCCAGTGAGTTGAGGACGAACGCGGCTATGACGAGGTTAATACTCGGAGCTGCCCAGACCACGGCAAGACTGAACACCTGGAGAACATAGCCGATGAATGCGACGGGCGGGCGGCGTGCCCTGAAGACCTTATCGGAGAGCATGCCTGCGAGGAACGCACCTGCGACTCCTGCAAGCACAATCGAAAGCGCGTTTCTCTGGAAAATCGGGTTGTCGAGCTGGAGGTGTTGAACTTCCTGCATGTACCGCGGGAACCATTCTTCGAATCCTTTTCGGACGAGGCCCGTACAGAACTCCGCGGCTGCAATGGTGATCGCGATGGGGTTGGTGAAGATCTTCTTCGCGACGTACCGGAACGTTATCGCTTCGGTGTCTCCGCTCGTAGCATCCTGGGGGTCAAACTCGGGCAGGCCGGTTTCCTTGGGAGTATCCCGTACAAAGAGAAAAGTGAACAGGGCAAACACACCCGCGAACATCGCTGGAAGAAAGAACTTCCATTGCCACGGCAGGAGGACTACTGCAGGGACCGTCATGAGCGCATAGACGCCGAATCTGCCCATCTGGATCATGGACCCAAAAATTGCAGAGAACACACCCCGCTCACTCACATGGAACCATGCCGAATTCACTTTGATGACGGCAAGCGCTCCATATGATTGAAAGTACATATTTAATGTCCAGATAGTCGCGAGGTAACCCAGGAGCAGCGTGCCCGTTCCTAGAAAACCGAGGTACGCGGCCATGCCAAACGCGATATTAAAAACGAACGCCCCGATCGTTCCGATGAGCATCGCCTTTTTCCCTCCGATACGGTCCGCAAGCGGGCCGTTGAACATCGCGGAGAGACCGTAGAAGATTGTCGCGAAGGTGATGATGGACCCGATTTGCGTCTTCGAAAAACCGAACGTATCGGAAAGATCTTTGTTGGCAAACGCGAAATTGTAGCGGGCCATGTACATGGAAGCGTACGTCAAACCCAGAGTGACCCAGTTCAACGCACGCCGCCGTTTGAACCTTGGAGTATGATTGAGCTGATGTCTGGTCAGTATTGGCATAACGTTCTTGATCGATTAGTTAAACTACCGTACGTTGGTGAAGTTCTTGCGTGCCTGCGGGAGCACTTTTCCGGAAAATAAGGAGTGCCCTGCAAATATACTGAATCTCCAAATCATTTGCATGCAAGAAATCATCCGAACCGCCCGGTGATGTAGTCTTCCGTTTGCTTCTTGGCGGGTGAAGTGAAAAGACGCTTAGTTTCGTCATATTCAATCAAATCGCCCAGATAAAAGAACGCTGTGAAGTCGCTCACCCGTGCCGCCTGCTGCATATTATGCGTCACAATGACGATCGTGTAATTCTTCTTTAACTCATAAATAAGCTCTTCAACTTTCGCGGTTGAAATGGGGTCGAGCGCGCTGGCCGGTTCATCCATCAATATGACCTCCGGATCGACCGCCAGAGTTCTTGCAATGCACAAACGCTGCTGCTGTCCCCCCGAGAGACTCACACCGGATTTGTCGAGTGAATCCTTGACTTCATCCCACAGCGCGGCTTTCCGTAGACTTTGTTCGACGATCCCGGCCAGCTGTTTCTTGTTCCGTGTACCGTTTAGCCTAAGGCCGGCAGCAACATTGTCGGCAATGGACATAGTCGGAAACGGATTCGGTTTCTGGAACACCATACCAACCCTCCTGCGTAGGATGACAGGATCGTAATCAAAAATATCTTCGCCGTCGAGTAGGATCGTCCCGTCGAGGGTTCCGCCCGCGACTTCATGCATGCGGTTCAGGCAGCGAAGATAGGTTGACTTTCCACACCCCGACGGTCCGATGATAGCAATGACCCGGTTCGCTGGGATTTCGAGCGATATGTTCTTCAGAGCCCGCGTTTTTCCAAAATATGCATTGAGATCTTTGGTGATGATCTTTGTTGCTTGGCCGTTGGAATGGTAAGGAAAGTCGGTCATGAGAGTTTGCTTCACTTTGAATGGAGGGTTAAGCACATCAACGCTCGGCATACTTATTCCTCGTCACGATTCTAAAAACGACATTCAAAACAAAAATCAGGGCAATCAAAACGAACGCCGCAGCCCAGGCTTGCCTGTTCCAATCATCGAACGGAGCTTTCGCATAATCGTAGATGAACACGGTCAATGAGCCGATAGGCTGGTTGATGGATGTTGACCAGAAGCGGTTGCCGAGCGCAGTGAAAAGCAGCGGCGCCGTCTCCCCGGCAGCCCGCGCGATAGCAAGCAGGACACCCGTCGTGATTCCTTTCAGAGCCGTCGGCAGTATCACCCGGAGTGTAGTTTTCCATCGCGGCACGCCCAGCGCAAGTGACGCTTCCCGGTACGAATGGGGAACAAGTTTGATCATCTCTTCCGTCGTTCGCGTGACGGTGGGAATCATTAGCAGGCCCAGCGCTGCGCCGCCTGCAAGCGCGGAAAAATGCTTCATCGGCAGCACGAAGAGGATGTAGGCGACGACACCGATGACGATAGACGGCACCCCGCTCAGGACATCCGTGAGGAATCGAACGGACGATCCAAACGGGTTGTCTCCATACTCCGCCAGGTAAATGCCTGCGAAGATTCCTACCGGCAACCCGACAAGGCTTCCTAAGCCGATAAGAATGGCAGTCCCCACGAGCGCGTTGGCCATGCCTCCACCGAGCTCTCCCACCGGCTTGGGCATTTTCGTAAAGAAGTCGAGGTTCAATGCGCTCACGCCTTGGGCAAGCGTGTAGTAGAAGATCAGAACGAGCGGCAGAATCACGATCACGCCGCTGAGGATCGAGAGAGACGTCATCAGCACATTTTTTGACTTGCGCCAGATGTATTTTTGCGTTCCGGTTGATTTCATGCGGTTTGGAACTTTCTTGTCACGCTCCACACGATGAGCCGGGCGCAAGCGTTGAGAATAATCGTGACGACAAAAAGGATCAGAGCGATCTCGATGAGCGAGCTGACGTAAAGTTCGGATGTCGCCTCGGAAAACTCATTCGCGATGACGCTCGCCATCGAATACGCGGGATTGAACAGTGATGCTGAAATATCGGGGCGATTCCCGATCACCATGGTCACCGCCATCGTTTCTCCGAGAGCTCTTCCCAGCCCCAGAAGCGCCGCACCGAGGATTCCGGACCTTGCTCCCGAGAGGACAATCCTGGTCGATTCCCACTTGGTCGCGCCCAGGGCCAGGGCCGCTTCACGCTGAGAGTTAGGAATCGATTTCAGCACATCGCGCGAGATCGAAACAATGATCGGCAAGATCATGATCGCCAGAATCACGCCTGCCGCGAGCATGCCGAATCCATACGCCGCACCCTTGAACAGCGGCAAGTATCCGAACGACTTCGCTAACATTGGTTCGACGGACGTCCGGAGCCAGGGCACAAGAACGAAGATTCCCCACATACCGTACACAATGCTCGGAATGGCTGCGAGAAGCTCAACAAGAAACGACATCGGTGTCTCAATCCACCCCGGTGTCAGCTCCGACAAGAGGATTGCGACGCCGAGACCCAGGGGAACGGCGATAATAAGCGCGAGGAGAGAAGACACAACCGTCCCATAGATATAGGGGAGCGCGCCGTAACTATCCTGCACTGGATCCCAGGTCGTGTTGGTAAGAAACTTCCATCCGAATTTCCAGATCGACGGCTCAGAGCCCTTGTACATCTCAAACGCCATCAAGAAGACGATCGAAAACACGACAATCGCAAAGAGCATCATCAGATACTTAAAAACGAAGTCCCCAAGATTTCGTCTTGGGGCATTCGTCTCCGCTGAGATACGAATGGGTGGAGAGGTTGATCCTTGTTCTCCACCCATATGCCGGTTCACTAATTCACTAATTATTTTCTCGTTGTCCGGCAATTTTATTGTTGAATTGAATCTATCTTCTTTTCGCAGAGCTTCACAACTTCTTTCGGGAGGGGGGCATAATAGAGATCTTTCGCATACGATTGTCCATCACTCATCGCCCACTTCAAGAATTTTACCATTGCCTGAGCTTTTTCCTTCTCCTTCATATTTTGATAAATCAGAAGCCAGGTGAAGCCGGAAATGGGATACGAGTCTTTCCCATCTGCGTTCGTTATCGACACGCGAAGGTCTTCGGGCATGTTCTTGATAGCTCCGGAGGCAGCCGCCGACACGGACTCAAACGTTGCATCGATAAAATTGCCCACCTTGTTCTGAATCATCGCGCAGGGCAAGTTGTTCTTTACTGCATAGGCGAGCTCAACATATCCGATGGCACCCTCAGCCTGTTTCACCAGTCCTGCAACGCCTTCATTGCCTTTTCCTCCCATACCGACGGGCCAGTTGACAGATGTGCCTTTGCCGACTTTCTGTTCCCATGTTGCGCTGACTTTTGTCAGATAGTCGGTAAAGATATACGTCGTTCCACTGCCGTCCGACCGGTGAGCGACGATGATTGCCTGGTCCGGAAGCTTCTTGTCGGGGTTGATAGCCACAATTTTCGGGTCGTTCCACTTGGCGATCTCTCCGAGGAAGATTCCGGCGACCACATCCGGTGTAAACTTGAGACCTTTTCCAACGCTCGGGAGGTTATATGCAACTACGTCTCCCCCCATCACCGTCGGGATGTGCAAAACGTCGGTCCCCTGTTTCTCTTTTGCTTCTTTGAGCTGTGCGTCGTTCATCGGTCCGTCGGTCGCACCGAAGTCAACCGTTCCTTCGATCACCTGCTTGATGCCGCCGCCGCTGCCGATCGACTGGTAGTTGAACTCTACGCCGGTTTTCTCATGGTAAAGATCAAACCATTTCGAGTAAATGACGTACGGGAACGTGGCCCCCGCACCGTTGAGTTTGAGTTGTGCTTCAGAACTGCTCCCAATGATTCCTGCGAAAGCAATTCCAAACAGTAGTTTTGAAAATACCTTCATACCGATTCTCCTGTCAATTTATTTTCTGAACAGTCACGATTAAGTAAAATGAGTTCTATAAGAAGACATAGTACATGGTGACTCTTCCCGTGACCGCCGAGCCATAGGTAGTGCCGTTGGGGTTTGACTCGTATGTCTCGATCTGGAAGTTCGGCATGAACCAGACATTCTTGTCCGCCTTCCAGTTCAGGCCGGCAATGATGTAATTGCGGGAATCACCCTTCACGTTGGAATCGCTATTGGGGTCATAGTAGTCATAACGCGCAACGACATCGAGATTGTCCTGTACACTGTAATTGCCAAACACCGAGAAACCCATAGTGTTTGCGCTTTTCAGCTTGGGGGCATTTGAAGGATCCGTCATTCCATTCATGGTCATCCGCATGAACGCCTCGGCGCCAAGGGAATATTTGCCTGCTTCGCGGTAACCGAAAAACAACGAGCTCGTAAAAATATCGTTCGAGAGTGTACCCGTCGTGCTGGTCGGGTCATGGATGCTTGCCTGTGCCCGGTAGTCGCCGTTGAGCGTTGCCTGCCAGTTATCAGCCGGCTTCACCTGAAGATTAAGAGAGTAGCGTTTGAACTTCGAGGAGACGGGTGAATTTCCGTCGCCGTTTGCGATCATCGCCCAGTAGTTGAACATTCCGTCCTCCGTTATTTTGCCACGCAGCGCAACTCCGAAATCGCGGGAGGGAATAATGCCGCGCAGATCCATGATCGTTTTTTCAATGGACCGGTATCCCCACCATGTTTCAGATATGTCAAACGCAGTCGTCGGTTGGATGCCGAAGATAAAATCGCTGCCCTCAAATACATTTTTCCACTTGAGATAGGCATCTTTAACAAACGTCTCTATTTTCCCTTGATACGACCCGGCGTTGGTGGTAGCCGTTACGGGTATACTACTCCCTGTTGTCAACGCTGATTGATCCGCTTCCAACCTGAAGCGTGACGTGAATTGGTCGGAGATGTCGTTATCGTAAGTGAAGTATATGCGGCGGAATTGGAATCCCTGCAGATCCTTAGCACCCGAAAGCGCCGCAGCGCTCATCGACGCCGCCGGTCGGGCGATGTTGTAAAAGTAGTCTCCAAACATGTAGCCGCTGAATTTGCCCTGAGCGGAGAGTGTACCCACAGCAACGAAGAGCGCTACGAGACAAAAAGAGAGCAGTTGCTTCATGAAACGTTCCTTATGTTGTAATGGTTGAGTGAGGATGAGTTAGTGATTTCAAAACAGAATGGTCGAACCCTCTAATTCGACTTCAATATACAAGGAGTCCGTTACACCGAGGTTAAGACAATGTTACGGAATTGTTAAGTCTTGGGGGAGAATTCTGCTTGGAAAGGCAGCAACGTGAATCGGGAGAAGCGGAGAAAGCCGGGAGTTCGGAGGTCCGGCTTATTTGACCTCAAATCGCAACTTCCTATCGAACACCTCCTCGAAAAGCTCTTTCTTCCTGTCTGCGCCCCAGAGCTCAAGGTCGAGCTTGGCGTGCTGGGCGGGTTTCAATTCACAGACGAGGCGCTTGCCTCGCGTCCTGCATTTGACGTCTTTCACGAGCAGTGAATGGCTGCGGTCGAGGCCGTCGGCAATCCTCAACAGCGAAGCCAACCGCCGCACAATTGCCTGGTCGTTGGCGCTGAGACCGTCGAAATTTTCATGCTTGAACTTCGGATGGCTCTTACGGTGATACCGCGCGATATTGGCAATGATTTCCTTTTCATTCTCGGTGAAACCCATGAGCTCCGCGTTCTTGATAAGATAATACGAATGACGGTGGTGCTGGGCATGTGAGACAAATAATCCTATCTCATGGAGAATCGATGCCGCCTCGAGGAATTCCCGTTCCGTGTCGCCGAGTTCGTGGAGGCGCTTCGTTTGGTCGAAGAGGGCCAGCGCGAGTTTTGAAACGTGATGGGAGTGCTTTCTTTCGTAGTGAAGGTTTTGCGCAAGATGGAGAACGCTCTGGTACCGGATATCGTGGAGATGGTGGAGATTTCTCCTGTTGCGCTTTTTCTCGAAGGTATCCAGGATAATTCCTTCCCGCAAGGCATACTCCGAGATAACCATCCGCTTTATTTTCAAGGCCCGGAGAATCTCATCCAGAATGATTACTCCCGCGACGATTATATCGACGCGGGCGGGGTCGAGCCCGCGGATCCCGGATCGCTGACGGGAGTCTTTCGCCTCGATGACCTCCCCAGCCACTTTGCGAAGTTCCTTTTGAGAAAACGTGAAGTTGTTCGCCTGCGTGTCTTCATCGTCGCGCATCGCCCGAATCATATTCGCGATATTCAGGATCGTGCCCGATGTACCCACGAAGACCTCGCAGTCGTGTTTCTTCACTTCCCGTACAACCGGGTTGATCATCCCGGCCACATACCGGCGGCATTCGTTCACAGCTTTACTGTCGATATCATCCGAGCTGAAGAAACGTTGCGTAAGCCGCAGCGCACCGATTTTTAGACTGTTCGCGTAGAGAATTCTTCGTTCTTTCCCGACAAGGAACTCGGAGCTTCCGCCGCCGATGTCGACCAACAATATGTTCTTGTGGAAAATGGGTAAGGCCTGGAGAGCGCCGAGGTAGATCAACCTGGCCTCTTCCACCCCGGAAGCGATTTCAATTCTGATCCCGGTTTCCTTCTGCACCCGGCGGATGAATTCTTTTTGATTCAGGGCCTCCCGGACGGCGCTGGTTGCCAAAGCGCGGATGGGAGCGCCGGCGGCGTCTGCGATTGTCTTGAATCGCTTGATCGTCTCAATCCCCCTATTCATGGCGCTCTCGGAGAGATACTTCATATCGGACGATCCCGACCCGAGACGGGCGATCTCCTTCTCCCGGTCGAGAACATTGAACTTGCCCGAGCGCGGGTCGACATCCGCCACGACCAGGTGGATGGAATTTGTCCCGATATCGATGGCCGCGAGCCGGGTTCTGTTGTCAGCCATTTTTAAGCGCGCCGAGTATGCCCTGTTTGAGTAGCCTGTTCGTTTCCTGAAAGCTCCGGGATGCGTCGACGACCTTGAACCTGAACTCCTTCGCCATTTTTTCGAATTCCCTGAGGAGGCGCTTCTGATATTCCACGAAGCTATCGTAGAAATCTTCCCCTAACCTCAAATCCATGCCTGATTCCCAGTAATCGATACCTTCTCCTGCCTGTTCTTCCCAGTAGCGTTTCGTCAGAGTTTGAGAGTTGATGACCCGGGGGATCAAGTCTTCAATATTGATTCTCATATAGAAGACGACGTCGGGCTGCAGGGCGAAACCGAAGACCTTCCGCGTCCACGCGGGGTTTGCTCCCCGAATGATCGAGCGCGCGAAGGCGGTGTAAATGTAACGGTCCGCCAGCACGATGAATCCTGCCTTGAGGGCCGGTATGATCTCGTGTTCAAACCTGTCGGCGAAGTCTGCTGCGTACAGCAGAGTGTAGGTATTGAGGTTCAGCGTATGACCGGACTTTGCCTCGTCGATGACTTTACCCATCAAAGGAGAACGGGTCCACCCGGTCGTGATCACACCATACCCTTTCACTTCGAGCCACTGTTTTATGTTCTCGATTTGGGTCGACCTCCCCACGCCGTCCGTTCCTTCAATGACGATGAGCTTGCCCGTCAGATTCTTGGAATCGAGATACGGGAGACCGACTCCAAAAAAGATTCTCTTCTTACTGGACATAGATATTTTCCTTTTTCTTGAGGAAGGGCGCCGGTTCATAATTGCGGAGATTTTCTTTGACGATGTGGCGCATCAGCGTTTGCTGTTCCTTGATCGGCTTGGTGGCGTCTATCACCACCAGCTTGTATTCCTGAGCAATCTCTTCATACTCCTCGAGAATCTTGCTCTGGAACATCCGGAAGCTTTCGTTAATATCATCCGTCAGACTGAGGTCCATTCCCGCCTCGTGGTACTTCAATTTCGTTCGTGCGCTCAGGATCCGTTTCAGCGAGATGTCGATGGGTACTTTGAAGTAGAAGGCCAGATTGGGCTTCACGGCGAAGCCGTAGAGGTTCCGCACCCACTGCCGATGGACACCCCGGACAACGTCTCTGCTGAACGCGGTGTAGACATACCGGTCCGCGAGCACGATCATCCCCGCTTTCAACGGCGGGATGATGAGATGCGAAAGCCGGTCGGCGAAATCGGTGGCGTGAAGAATGCTGAATGTCGTGGGAGTCAGAAGGTTTCTTTTCTTCCCCCGCTTGATCGCCTGATTGACGAGAGCGGATGAATTCCATTCAGTAAAAAACACCCGGTATCCTGAATTGAGCAGCCATTTCTGAAGCAACTGCAGTTGGGTCGACTTACCCGAGCCGTCGATCCCTTCAACAATGATCAATCGACCCGGATACGGGTGTTCGACATCAAAAGGGCGTAACATTTGGGTTTCCTTTCACGCGCTATTTTGCCATGGCGCGAAGCTGTTTGGGAGTTACATGATAAATCAACGTTCCATGCTTGACGGAGGAGACACCGCTTATCCTGATCTTGCAGAACGCCCCCTTCTTGAACTCGACGACGGAATGCGGAGACCCGAGCAACGCGGAAACGATCTGGCTCATGTTAGGCTCATGCCCCACTACGAGAACGCTCTTATGTTCCCTGTACTCTTGGAGAAGCGACATGAAATCGACCGGAGATGACTCCGGCAGGAGCTGCTTGCATCGTTCGATCTTCTTTCTGTACTTCACCGCTTCCGCCGTGATCCTGGCAGTATCATACGCTCTGACCAGGGGACTCGAGAGAATAATATCGAAGTTGCCGGCGAGCTTCGCGATCCCTTGCGCTGCTTTCTTCATCTTTTGAATACCCTTTTCCGTGAGAGGTCTGTCGTCGTTCGGATAGTGTGCCAAACCCCGCTGGACGGCTATTGCATGTCGCAAAAGATAGAGATCCATTTGATTCTAGATCAATTTGATGATGCCGTGGAGAAAGGCAAGAACATTCTGCTCTATAAGATAAGCATTGCGGATATTATTGCAAAGCTTTCACGAGTTTCTTTTTGAATTTCTGTTCATCCCACGAGGTCATTACCTTGCATAGCTGCCGAAACTTCTTCTGCCGAATTTCCTTCTCGGCACGCAGCACATGCGAAATTCCGCGCAATGAATACATGGAATCCGGGGGAGAATGTCGGGCAAATTCGTCTTTCATCTCGTCGAGAAATTTCTCAAGGAGGCCGATCATCACATCGCTGTCATGTATTTTACCCGCGATGTCGAGGAAATCCTTCACCTCTTTAAGGCATATCCGAAAACCCTTGCCGAAGGCTGGGCGCATGGATTCCATCACATAGCGCAGCGGTCGGCCGGCGATGCGCATGGCGTGGAGTTCTTCCGGCGAGCCCCCGGCGGAGACAACCTTTGCCTTGCGCGACATCATCGTTCGAAACATCGCAGAAACAAGAAGCCGCGCGTTCACACGGAGACTTTCATCGGGTTCAGGAGAGTATTTTCTTGCCATCCCGGTTATGAGAATGAATCCGTGAGGAATTGCCGCATGGCCTTTTGATAGCCATCCGATTGGAGCCTTTCAAGTTCATTTTTCAAGACAAGAAACTGTTGCGCTCTCAAATCCATCTGACGTTCGAGCAGAACTTCGACCGCGATCCGCTCGCCCGGCGGCAATAGTTTCCTGTGCGAATGCAGCCGGTTGATGATAATGTCGCAATCCCTGACCCTGCCCAATGACTTGATGAGGAGGGATAGACTGCGCTTCTGTTTTTTTAGTTTTTTTCTGGGAAACATAAGGCGGAAAACCGTTAGGAGCGCGCGAAGCCTCCGGGCAGCAACCCGCATATCATGTATCGCATCGGGGCCGGAATCTGCGAGCACCGCTTGCTCAAACGAGAGAACTTCACGGAGTCTTGTGTTGACAATTGTCCGCAGAGCCTTCCTCAAGCCGGCATCCGGATCGAGTTTCTGCCGAAGCGGGGTTTTGACAACAATAGAGGCTTGTCTCGAGGCGGTCATGCTTATAATATCCTTTTTTTCCATGACCAAATCAACCCCGGAACCGACTTTGGGAAGAGGCAGTTTGCTGAATCATGTGGAGGGAAGAACGCCGGGAAAAGTTTAGACAATGCTTCCCCGGAGCCCGTAAGGGATCTATTGCATTGTCAAAACGCCGATGAACTTCGGGGCTAACCCAGAAGCCCGAACTTCAAGAGCGCGAGAACTACCGTGACCACCGCCGCAAACGCCAGCCAGAAATAGAACAGGCGGTCGCTTACTGCATTTTCGCTTTCGTTCATGTCAGTGTCGTGAGGCATACACTTTGTAATAAGTGAAAAGATGAATTGCTCCGGATGTCCGCGCATCGCTTTCATGCACGATTTTCAAGCATGATGGCAAAGGACTGCAGAGAAAGGTAACGAGAGGATATTAACGTGCGGTTACGGAAATGTTAAGAAATTGTTAAATGATGCAGCTACTCTCTATCCTGCCTACGCCATTGACGATAACTGCCAGGTCCCGTTCCCCGCGGCCTGTTCTTCAATTGCAGTTAACGACCTTCAACATGAGAACGGGATCGCTGGTTTGCGATAACATTTTGTGCACTTCGTTCCGGTATTCCCTTCGCGGGATCACGAGGTAAGTAAAGTAGCATTCGAAGGCGCCTACATATTCCCGGACCGCCGGCGGGAGTTGGGATCGGTCGTTGTTGAGAATGCTGTGAAGACTGAGGTACAGATTGTCGGATTGAGTAGCGAAAAATGGCTGGCGGATTCGTTTGTCCTGGCGGACGGCAAGCATATACACACCGGGGTTCGCGGGCGCATAGAGGTCGATACTCTCTTTTGTCAGCGGGTAATATCCCTGCTGCTGGATTTGAAACATGGTTCTTCTCCTTTCCTTTCCCTCAAGATACCAAATGTGTGTTACGACAGCATGAAAGAACGGTTACAAGAGAGTAAAATTTCACGCAACCGGAATACTCCGCACCCGATACCCCACTCCTCTGATAGTCTCAATATAGTTGGCATACTTTCCAAGTTTCTCACGTATTTTCCTTATATAGACGTCCACACTCCGGTCGACCACGTAGACCGCGGTCCCCCAGATGGAATTCAAAAGTTCCTCCCTGTTCACGACAACATCCGCGCGGGAGGCGAGATAGTAAAAGATTTCAAGTTCCTTTTTCGAAAAGAAAACATCCTTGTCGTTGATACGTACCCTGTGTTGAGCCGGGATGATCTCGACGACGCCAAGCTTGATTGAGATCCGGGGATCTTTCTGAGGGGTCAGAGCTTCATGCTTTCGCAACACACTCTTGATGCGCGCGATCAATTTCGGAATGCTGATCGGTTTCCTGATATAATCGTCGGCGCCGAGTTCAAGACCGAGAATCTCATCGACGTCATTACATTTGGCCGTGAGAAAAATTACGGGGAGACGGGATGTCGACTCATTCCTCCGGATTTCTTTGACAACTTCCCATCCGTCAAGCTCCGGCATCATGACGTCCAGCAAGATCAAATTTGGCCGCTCCTGAGTCTTCTCGAGCGCCTCCTTTCCATTGAATGCGGTCGAAACTGTATAGCCCTCTTTTTGCAGGTTGTACTTAAGAAGGTCCACAATGTCCTTTTCGTCGTCAACGACGAGAATGTTCTTTTCCATCTTGTATAAGGATGATTGAGAAATCGACGACCCGTTTTTATTCCACGGTTGAACCATTATACCGAACAGATGTGAGCAGCGGTTAAAGGATAGGTTAAGAAATTGTTACCAAATGGGGGAACGGGTTGCAGAAGCTCCGGCAGGAGCCATCATGCGCTTGTCTTGGTGGATTTTCAACAGTTTTGTCGTTCTTTACATCATTTTTATGCTGCCACCGCTTCATTTTACGCTTTCTTCATTTACTTTCTCTCCAGGGTTTCCCATATTGGTGCCCTCAAGAATGCAATCCGGGGATTTGCCTTACGTCTCTTGTCCCGATTGCATTCGATTCAGACATGGCAAGTCAGAAGCTTACTGAGAATATTCACACAAGTAAGGATACACGATGATTTTGAAAAACATTCGACCCGCGCTAGTCGTACTCGCATTGTTAACGGTGATTACGGGACTGATCTATCCGCTGGTCGTGACCGGGATAGCGCAGGCCGTTTTTCCGTCCAGAGCGAACGGCAGCTTCATTGAATCGGGCGGAAAAATCCGCGGTTCGGAATTGATCGGTCAGCCGTTCAGCGATCCAAAGTACTTCTGGAGTCGCTTATCGGCAACAGGACCATACGCCTATAACGCCGCTGCATCATCCGGTTCGAACTACGGACCGCTCAACCCTGCTCTTCTGGATGCAGCACAAAAGAGGATCAAAGATCTGAAAGATGCCGACCCCCAGAACACTCAGGCGATTCCGGTCGATCTGGTGACGGCATCGGGCAGCGGGCTCGACCCCCATATCAGCGTAGCGGCGGCGCTTTACCAGCTCCCCCGGGTAGCCCGGCACAGGAAGATGAGCGAGGAACAAGTACGTTCGCTGCTGAATGAATGCACGGAAGGAAGACAATGGGGATTTCTCGGGGAATCTCGAGTAAACGTGCTAAAGCTGAATCTCGCGTTGGACGAAATTCGATCATCATCGGAGGAGAAATAACAATGGACATCCTGTACCTTGGCATCGTCGTCCTCTTTTTTGTCCTGACGTGGGGATTGATGAAGATGTGTGAGAGTCTCGGTGAGCATAAATCGGGAGAAAAATCATGAGCTGGCTCTATATACTATCCGGACTGATCGCTCTCGGTCTTCTCGTTTACTTATTTGTCGCACTGCTTAAACCGGAGAAATTCGAATGACGCTTAACGGAATTCTTCAAATCGCCTCCTACCTGGTCGTACTGCTGCTGCTTGTCAAACCGCTGGGCGGATTCATGGCTCGCGTTTTTGAACGCAAGCGGACGTTTCTTGATCCGGTTTTCGGTCCTGTCGAACGATTTATCTATCGATTGGCTGGGATCAACCCCGATGAGGAGATGGACTGGAAGGCAAATGCCGTGGCCATGTTGTTGTTCAATGCGTTCGGACTTCTGGTCCTCTATGCACTGCAGCGTCTCCAGCAGTTCTTCCCATTGAATCCGCAGAGTTTCGGCGCAGTTACTCCCGATTCGTCGTTCAATACGGCGGTCAGCTTCACCACGAACACGAACTGGCAGGATTACGGCGGCGAAACGACCATGAGCTATCTGACGCAGATGCTGGGAATGACCGTTCAGAACTTCGTTTCTGCGGCAACCGGGATGGCGATCCTGGCGCTCTTCATTCGCGGGATTGCCCGTCATTCTGCAAAAACACTGGGAAACTTCTGGGTCGACATGACGCGAAGTACGCTGTATATCCTAGTGCCACTGTCCATAGTCCTTGCGCTCGTCTGCGTACAGCAAGGTGTTGTCCAGAATTTCTCGTCCTATTCATCAGTACCCCTGCTTCAGCCGACGACTGATACCGGCGGAGCGAAAGTCTCAGAACAGGTTATTGCGACGGGGCCCGTCGCATCACAGTTGGCTATTAAGCACCTCGGCACGAACGGCGGAGGTTTCTTCAATGCCAATGCGGCACATCCGTACGAGAACCCGACGCCGTTCACGGATTTTCTCTTAACGCTTGCGGAAACGGTAATCGCGCTGGCGCTGTGCTACGCCTTCGGTAAGATGGTTGGCGATAAGCGACAGGGTTGGGCGCTGCTTGCCGCCATGATGATCATCCTTGTAGTGGCAATCTTCGTTGCGTACTATGCCGAGTCGGCAGGCAACCCGAAGCTCGCCGCTCTCGGCGTGGATCAGCACGCAACGGCGGTCAATCCGGGCGGTAATATGGAGGGAAAGGAAGTGCGCTTCGGCATTGCCAAGTCCGCACTTTTTGCCACAGTGACAACGGCGACGTCATGCGGGGCGGTGAACTCGATGCATGACTCGTTCACTCCTCTCGGTGGTATGGTACCGTTGATCATGATGCATCTCGGCGAAGTTGCTCTCGGAGGAGTCGGATCAGGACTCTACGGCATGCTCGTGTTCGTGATCGTGGCAGTATTTGTCGCCGGTTTGCTTGTCGGCCGGACGCCCGAGTACATGGGACACAAGATCGAAACGTACGAGATGAAGATGGCGTCGCTGTTAATTCTCATCATGCCTATTGCCGTGCTGGCGTTTACTGCTCTTGCGGTTGTAACTGCGGATGGAAGAGCGGCGATTGCCAATCCTGGACCTCATGGCTTCAGCGAGATCCTGTACACGTTCACGTCCCAGGCGAACAACAACGGAAGCGCCTTCGCCGGAGTAAGCGTCAATACCCCGTTCTATAATATTACCGGCGGATTGGCGATGCTCATCGGACGGTTCTGGCTGGCGGTGCCGACGCTGGCGCTTGCCGGTTCACTTGTCCGGAAGAAACTTGTCCCCGCAAGTGAAGGGACGCTTCCGACACACATACCGTTGTTCATCTTCTGGCTTATCGCGGTCATCCTGATCGTCGGTGCGCTGAACTTCATACCGGCCCTCGCATTAGGACCGATTGTCGAACACTTCATGATGGTGCAGTAACATGCTTACAGGAACGAAAGACGATACAGCAATGACAGCACAGACTTCCCAACAGCTCAAAAGAACCGTAGGGCTCACCGGCGAGATGTACCGGCGTGCCATCGGCGACGCGGTTCTTAAGCTTGATCCGCGGTCGATGGTGCGCAATCCGGTCATGTTCGTCGTTGAGGTCGGGAGCGTCCTGACGACGGCACTCTGGCTCCAGGCGATATTCGGGTCCGGCGAGGCGCCTGCCTGGTATATCGGCGGTGTTTCTCTATGGCTCTGGTTCACCGTCATTTTCGCGAACTTCTCCGAAGCGCTGGCCGAGGGGCGGGGAAAAGCCCAGGCCGAGGCATTGCGCCGAGCCCGGAAGGATACGAAGGCGAAACGGCTCCGCGAGCCCTCGCGCGGTTCAGCATTCGACATCGTCTCCTCAACCGAATTGAAAAAGGGAGATGTATTCCTGGTGGAAGCCGGCGAAACCCTCGCCGCCGATGGTGAGGTCATCGAAGGAATCGCTTCCGTGGATGAAAGCGCCATTACAGGCGAAAGCGCTCCCGTGATCCGGGAATCCGGAGGCGACCGAAGTGCAGTCACCGGGGGAACGCGAGTGCTGTCCGATTGGCTTGTCATCCGGGTTACCGCTGAGCCCGGCGGCGGCTTCCTCGACAGGATGATCAAGCTCATCGAAGGTGCCAAACGCCAAAAAACTCCGAACGAGATCGCGCTTAACATACTTCTGGCGGCGTTCACGATCATCTTTCTCATGGTTTGTGTAACGCTCCTTCCGTTCTCGCTCTTCAGTGTTTCTGCCGCAGGTCACGGAACGCCTATCACCGTGACGGTGCTGGTCGCGCTCCTGGTCTGTTTGATTCCGACAACGATTGGCGGACTTCTTTCCGCCATCGGGATTGCGGGCATGGACCGGATGATCCGGCATAATGTCATCGCGACATCCGGCCGCGCCATTGAGGCCGCGGGCGACGTCGATGTCCTCTTGCTCGACAAGACCGGCACAATCACTCTCGGAAACCGTATGGCTACCGAATTCACACCCGCACCGGGCATCTCGAAGGAGCGTCTCGCCAATGCCGCCCAGCTGGCTTCGCTTGCCGATGAGACTCCCGAAGGCCGGTCGATCGTCGTCCTTGCAAAAGAAAAGTATGGCCTGCGCGGGCGGGACATCCATGAGATCGCGGCACAGTTCGTTCCATTCAGCGCACAGACCCGGATGAGCGGCGCGGACATCCATGCACAGGGCGGGAACGGAAAACTCATCATCCGGAAGGGTGCCGCCGATGCGATGAAAACATACATCGAAAAACAAGGTCGTGTGTTTCCTTCAGCCGTCCAACAAACGGTGCAGGAAATCAGCAGGGTCGGCGCCACTCCTCTCGTCGTTGTGGAAAACAATGAAGTTCTCGGCGTGATCCATCTGAAAGATATTGTTAAGGGAGGAATCAAAGAGCGTTTTGCTCATTTGCGGAAGATGGGAATCAAGACGGTCATGATCACGGGGGATAATCCCCTTACCGCGACGGCTATCGCCGCGGAAGCCGGCGTGGATGATTTTCTCGCTGAAGCCAAGCCCGAAGATAAGCTCAAACTGATCCGTGATTACCAGGCCGGGGGACGACTGGTCGCGATGACCGGCGACGGTACAAACGACGCTCCGGCGCTGGCGCAGGCGGACGTCGCCGTTGCGATGAACACCGGCACACAATCTGCCCGCGAAGCGGCGAACATGATCGACCTCGACAGCAACCCGACGAAACTCATGGAGATTGTCGAGATCGGCAAGCAGTTGCTCATGACGCGCGGCACGCTGACGACGTTCAGCATTGCAAACGACGTGGCGAAGTACTTCGCCATTATCCCTGCTGCGTTCGCGACGACATATCCGGCACTCAATGCACTGAATATCATGAAACTCGCCACACCGGAAAGCGCCATCCTCTCAGCAGTTATTTTCAACGCGCTCATCATCGTCGCATTGATTCCGTTGGCCTTGAAGGGCGTCAAGTACCGGGCCGTCAGCGCCGTTCAGTTACTCCGCAAACATCTCTTCATTTACGGCTTTGGAGGGATCGTCGCTCCGTTCATCGGAATAAAACTGATTGACATGCTCCTTACGTCAATCGGTCTAATCTAAGGCAAGGCACAATGCGCATCGGTCCACTCATTCTCGGGGGAAACATGACACCGTTCGATATTCCCGTCATGGAATTGAAGCGGGATGGTATCTTTCTCACATTTCCCGAAGAGGCTACGTTACACGAGGGAGAAGTATTGTGGATTGTGCGCTGGATAGGGTCATACAGGCGTCCGCGGGTCTTTTCGTTTTTGCCGAGAAGAATCGTCGCGACTGTAAAAATTCTGAAAATTACCGACGGTACCCGAGCATTCGTCCAAGTTCTTAAGGGATCTGTTGCAAAGGGCTTTTGCGCGGAAAAGGTGCCGTTGAGCTATAGCCATGTCCATGTTCGATCACCCCGGCATTCCATTTTTCAAAACATCAAAAGGATATAAGGATGAAACTTGTAATAATATTGATTCTCGTTACGATCGCCGGTACATGTCTGGCCCAACAAGACGCTGCCCGCACAACGGCCAATGCGATGCATGATACCACCGTAACAGCCGCGGAACAACCTGCCGCTGCACCGTTTGCGTTCGGCGACTTCACATGGCTGAACGGCAACACTAGGCAAAACACGTCCATCTTTGATTCGAAGTATTTTACTGGCGAGTTCCGCGCCGACGTCTCGTACATCGAAGACTTTAATCAACCCGTGGATCACACGCTCTCCGGAACTTCGGAAAGCGGCCGGACGAGCGAGATACAGGTTCAGCAGCTTGGCATCGGAGGAGACTTTCACGTTGGACACGCGCTGGGGCGGCTCATGACGCAATTCGGCATGTATTCTACCATGACTCCGAGAAACGACGCCAGTCCGGCCCGAGGCCAATGGGACCTCGCCGACGCATATCGTTACGTTTCCGAAGCCTACGGTGGGTACCACTGGGACGTGATGAACGGCATTAATTTTGAGGCTGGTATCTTTATGTCGTACGTCGGATTATTTGGCTATTACAATTTCGATAACTGGGCATACCAGCCGTCGTACGTCTCTTCCAACACGCCATGGTTTTTCAACGGGCTTCGTGTGCAAATCTTTACGAGCGATAAACTCAAGATCGAGCCATGGATCATCAACGGCTGGCAGTCGTACGGGATGTTTAACCACACGCCGGGCGTCGGGTTTCAGATCTTGTGGAGACCGACGGAATCCGTATGCGTCGTCTCCAACGGCTACTACGGACACGATTGGCTTGGATTTCCCGGTCGCATGAGAGCTCACAGCGACAATAGTGTGCAGATCAAGTATTACGACGATCCGTCGCGTGGTGTGGACAAGGCGGCGTTTTCCATTACGGGAGATATTGGATGGGAAAGCGGCGACGGAGTAAACGGCCTCACCGACGCCCCCGGATCTCCGGCGCAATACTTCGCGGGAGGTATGATCTACAACCGCTTATGGTTTAATCATGATCTGTTCGCCGTGACGATTGGCGGCGGGGGAATAACCAATCCCGGCCGGTATCTCGTGCTCATGCCGCCGATCAACGGCGCGACGGCATTTTCAGGAACGCCGTATTTCACCGAGAACCCGGGCGATCAATTTAAGGCCTGGGATTGTACGATTACGTTCGATTACATGCCGGATCAATACACCACGTTCCGCATCGAATACAATCATCGCGAGTCGAATGTTCCGTATTTCGCGGGTAGTGGCGGCGTCAGCCCGCAGGGCGGCAACACCGGCACTCCCGGCTCGACCGTCAACGGCTGGGCGCCCGATCTTCGCACGACTGAAAGTCGTATGAACCTCTCCCTGCTTGTGAAATTTTGAAAAGGAGATCCGGCTAGGATGTCGGGATCGGATTCTCTTTCTCCAAACCGCCGAGGCGATCAGCAAGGTCTCCAAACACCTGCTCAATTGCGTCGGTATCCTTCATACGCCCGCTTGTACTGCCGAGGAGCCAGACTTCTGAAGTACCAATCAGGAAGTCCTGTTTCCCTCTCTGCCGGCTAGCTGATGGATAAAGCTGCTTAAAGCACTTCTCGAAAATTTCCACGCCAGTTACAAATGCGACAATCTTCGGCCGGTACTTTTCCACTTTCTTCACAAATTTCCGCATATCTTCGATTGTGGGTTCTGCAGCAGGGTCGTCGTCATTGCTGACGACCAGTCGTCGATTGAGGTCGGTCAAACCGAGATGAAGTTTTAATAGTGTTGATTCCTTCTTCTCGAAGAAGAATTGCTTGTACAGGTCGTTGAGCACTCCGGTACGTTTCGCGTCAACCAGTGCCTTACGGTCAGATTGGGAGATGACCATCGTTGGCGTAATGCCGGCATATTCAAGCATTTCCCAAAACCGATTCTTCGGAGTCAAATAATAGAACCCGAGCTCGTCCGATATCTCCAAGACTGACGTTCCGACAAAGAGAACATGCAAGTTTTGAACAAGAATTTCTTTTAGCATAGGTAGTTTTTAGTTAATGAACAAATGTCTGAACCGCTGATTCTTGTGATGAAATGATTGCCATGATCGTTATGTCGCGCGATTCCTTGCATGTTCTGCCATTTATTCGTCATGATTCATCACACTCATCATCTGCTATCAGCGTAATCAGCGGTCAGCTGTCTGAACCGCTGATTGTTATGATGAAATGATGTTCATGATCGTTATGTCGAGTGATTCATTGCATGTTGTGCCATTTGTTTCCCAATCATCCTCACCAAATTCATCATCTTTATCAGCGCTCAATTGTCAGAACCGCTGATTGCCATGATGAAATGATGTTCATGATCGTTAGATCGAGTAATTCATTGCATGTTGTGCCCTTTGTATCCCGATCATCCTCACCAAATTCATCATCTTTTATCAGCCGTCATCAGCGTAATCAGCGGTTCTGACCGCTCAGGCCATCCACTTTGTTCTCTCCCTCGGATCCGCGTCGCTGAAGATCTGGTCCAGGTGATGCTGCAGGTGCCTCAGATAATCCCCGGCAACGAACTGCAGCGTCATCGGTTTGCCATAGTCCACATCGCACAGGTTGTTCAATGATTGCGGGTCGATAAGCTCGATGATGTGCGCGAGATGCTTGTTATAGAAATACCATACGTTCACCAGGTCGTCCCACTTTTCGGAGCGATAGTGCTGGGAATTCACCCAGTGTATCTGTTCATACGAGAACTTCCCGATGTTGCCTGACTCCTGCATCCGCACGATGCGCTGGTGATTGTTGCTTGCCGAATCTACGAGGTGGCCAAGAATTTCTTTGATGGACCACTTGTCAGGGTATGGTTTCTCGGAGGCGCGGGTCTCCGTAATGGCAAGGAGCCGCGGCTTCGCGGCGTGAATGGCTTCTCTGAGATGCTGTGCTACTGAGAGCATGATTTCCTTTTCAGTAAGTATTCACTCCTAGGACACATTAATTCTGCAAGAGAGTATCCGTCGTTCTATCAACTCATGTAACCAGCATCAGAGCTTCTGGAGGCCCAGGCTCTTTTTTTCTTCCTTCTTCTCCCTCTTCGCGGCCTTCTTTTCTTTCATGGTCATTGCCGGTTCCTTCTTGCTTGATTTTTTGCTGTTCTGACCTTTGCTCACGTTGTCTCACCTTTTTGTTGTGGTTGATTTGCAGCTGAATAATTACTCACCAAACCGCGGATTCTAATGATGACCTGATTCTCATGATTCGTCCGCCGCACCCTTGATCGCATTTTTTCTTATTCGTTGATCCTCCTTCATCCATCATCTTTCATCATTCTCATCATTCTCATCAGCGGTCAACAAGGCGCTGGTTGCAATCGCTGAGGTCGCAACAGGTTTGGCAGACGCGTTTGTGCGCCCGGATTGATTCCACCATCTGTTTTGCCCTCACGTGGAGAATTCGCAGCGATCCATTTTCACGAAAGGGTTACTTCGACCCAGACGATGTATCGATGAAGCTTCGGACAAATCGAAGAAAGCGATAGACATCGTCGAAATTTGTTGCGATCCCCAGAGAGACACGGACGGCACCGGCTGTTTTTCCCTTGACGGCAAGGATGCATTGTTCGAAGGAGGCTCGTTCTTCGTTGCCGAAGCAGTCGACCATATCCTTCTTCGTCAAGCCAAAGGCGATCTCACCGGCCCCGGGGTTACAAAAACAACCGGTGCGCAATGAAATATTGAATTTCGCGGCAGCTTCTTCCACAAAACGAAAATTGAAAACTGTGCCGGCAGGGTCGAGAAAATTCATAGCAACCGATGCTCCCCGTTGAGCAATATCCCTGGGTCCATAAATCTCGACCAGCGGTGAGCCGTTAGAATGAGACAACGATGTGAGGCATTTGAGCAGCCAGGCGGTCAGAGTGGTCACTCTCGTGTGTATCAACTCCGTCCCGATTTTCTGGAGATGTCTCAGGCCGATTTCAATAGCCGGTAGATTCAAGTAGTCAATCGTCCCGTCCTCGAAAGCCGTTGCCCCCTCCGAGAGAAAATGTCTGTCTCCCTGCACCGATGCCATTTCAATCGTTCCGCCCGAGAACCACGGCCGGCGCAATTTCTTCAGGGCTGTTTTCTTCGCAATCAGACAGCCGACCCCCGTGGGATATCCAAACATCTTGTAAAAGGAGAGCGGGACGAAGTCCGGACGGTATCGGTTTACATCCAACAGGTTGGTCGGCGCGAATGCTGCTGCGTCAAGGATGACATCCCAGCTGTTTGCATGCGCTCGAGATATCCATTCTAACGAATGCTGGACTCCGGAAAAATTAGACTGAGCCGGAAAGACGAAAAGATTATTTCTGTAACGCTTTGT
Source organism: Bacteroidota bacterium (assembly GCA_049515655.1). Taxonomy (GTDB): domain Bacteria; phylum Bacteroidota; class Ignavibacteria; order UBA10030; family SZUA-254; genus JBEKTW01. The sequence goes on along the minus strand of JBEKTW010000011.1, from coordinate 24,818 downwards.
CGTCTCCAGATCCTTCAGAAGCCGATCGCCATCAATTCGTAGATCCGGGGCTACAACCGGAACGTACGTGATAACGGCTCCTTTTGACCGTGCGAACTCACGGATACCGTTAACTGCATTGTGGTTATCAAAGGTTAGCAAGTAGCGCGAATCGTTTTCGAACGGGTATGATTCGCCGATAAGCTTAAGCGCACCGCTTGCGTTTTTCGTGAAGACGACGACATATTCATCCGGCGAAGCGTTAAAGTATTCCAGAACATAGCTTCGTGCCTGCTCAGCCAATTGTGTTGAAGCGCGCGACGAGGGATTGGTTGAATGGGGGTTGCCAAAAATCCCTGTCCTCAGCAAAGTAACATGCTCTTCCAGCTGATGGTCGGAATAGAGACCGGCGCCTGTGTAGTCCAGATAGACTTGACCCTGTCGGTCCAGACGAGAATACTCCTTTGCCCGCAAATCATCGAGGATCCTTGTATTCTCATACTCAGGGAATTCCTCTCTGAATTTCTGGTAGGCCTGGCTCATTTCATCGCTGGAAGAGACGGGGGAATGCGTTGGAGACATTTGTGACGGCAAAGCTGTCATTGGGAACAATTTCCTGATATATCCTAATTTAGCCACCGGACACAGCGGCGCAACTCGTGGTTGCTGAAGTGGCGGTTCATTCAAGCGACAAACAATTTGAACATTGCACCTGTTTATGTTACTGAAATTATGCGATAAAAGAAAGCCTGATGGATGTTCGTAAACGCTAAATCAACAGGTTGTACGGGCAGACGGATTCGACTTTTCTCATTGGCAGATTCATACCGGACACGTTGGCTGCATCCAGATTATTCACCATCACTTTCAGTTGAAGTTTCAACCATTCGATGAAAGGGAGCACATTCTGCATAACCCATCGTGCTGTCCCCTGCTGTCGCCCTCATAAATCAGACTTCCCCGGGAGAAATAGATGTGGAAACTTTCTGCTTTGATTGCCATGGTCTTGAATTTCTCAGATTTAAGAATCAGACTTTTTCCTCCTTTTGAAATTCATAAAGAAACTACTGATTCAGGATGGCACAATAGTTGTATTTAAAAATGCAGGTATGAATAACATCGATAAGAGCATCCCGGCATTCAATATTGGGACGGTGAGCAAAATGCTCGGGGTTTCAGAAGAAACGTTGCGGCTCTATGAACGCAAGGGTCTGATCCTGACAAAAAAGAACGACGGCCATCAGCGCCGATACTCGCAATCGGACATTGAACGGTTGAAGTGCATACGGGATGCGATCACCGAATATAAAATCTCCATCGAAGGAATTCGGCGACTTCAATCCATGATTCCCTGTTGGGACTACGTGAAGTGTCCCATGCATCAGAGATCAAAATGTCCAGCATACAGCTCACCCGCGGCTGGATGTTGGACGTACAAACACCGGGAGAATGCATGCGCGGACCGCGATTGCCGAACCTGCCAGGTTTACAAACTGTCATCCGATTGTGAGAAGATCAAATCCCTGATCCTTCACAAGGCTACCTCGGTCTCCATTTCCGAGGGACAAGTGATATAACACATGAAAAAGATTATTCCTCCACTTCTGATAGTCGGCGTGCTTGTTGGAATGATCCTGACGGCGCTCCACAGAAACGACTTTGAGAACACACCGTTGACGCGGTTGAAGGAGCAGTACAGTTCGAAAAGTAAACCATCCGTCGACCATTCCTTATTCCCCCAACTCAAAAAGAAATTCTCCAGGCCGCAGGACGTGACGGCTGCTTGTATCTCGTGCCACAACGGCCGGCACACCGAGGTGATGCAATCGACCCACTGGAATTGGGAGCGGACTGAGTACGTCGAAGGGAAGGGAATACGCACGATCGGCAAGAGAAACGTATTGAACAATTTCTGCATCGGCATCTCCGGCAACGAACAAAGCTGCAATAAGTGCCATATTGGATACGGTTACTCTGATGCCAGCTTTAACTTCCGTGATTCCCTGAACGTCGACTGCCTGTCCTGTCATGATAATAGCGCAACGTACATTAAGGCGGTGGGCGGAGCGGGGATGCCTGATCCTTCGGTGAACCTCAGCTACGTTGCCCAACATGTTGGAAAGCCCCAACGCACGAACTGTGGAACCTGTCATTTTTTTGGCGGCGGTGGGAACAACGTGAAACACGGAGATCTTGACCAGGCTCTTTTCGATCCCACCCGCGATCTCGATGTTCACATGGCATCGGACGGCCCAGACATGCAGTGCGTGGACTGCCACACCGCGAAAAAACACCAGATGCTGGGAAAGATGTATTCGGTTTCTTCGATGAACCGCAACCGGGTTGAGTGCGAACAATGTCACACCGGGATGCCCCATCAAGATGATATCCTTAACAAACATACCGTCAAAGTTGCATGCCAGACCTGTCACATTCCCATCTACGCGAAGGCAAATCCAACCAAGCTTTATTGGGATTGGTCGACCGCCGGACGGTTGAAGGATGGTCAGCCGTTTGAGGAAAAGGACTCCGCCGGAACCGATGTGTACATGTCGATCAAGGGCTCCTTTGTATGGGGCAAACAACTCAAGCCTGATTACCTTTGGTTCAACGGAACTGCGTCGCATTACTTAATCGGAGATACGTTCGACCCGTCGAAACCCGTCAAGATCAATGAGCTGTACGGCAGTTACGACGATCCCGATGCAAAAATCTACCCGGTGAAGATTCATCGCGCACGTCAGATTTACGACACGGAGAACAAATATCTTATTCAACCCAAGACGGTTTCAACAAGACCGGGTGATGGCGGTTATTGGAAGGAATTCAACTGGCAGCGGGCCGCGGAGGAAGGGATGAAACAGATCAATCTGCCTTATAGCGGCAAGTATGGATTTGTCGAGTCGGAAATGTACTGGCCTGTCAACCACATGGTTTCTCCGAAGAACATGTCGGTTCAATGCGGCGAATGCCATACACGCAACGATGGCCGTCTGGCACGGCTCGGAGGATTTTATATGCCGGGAAGGGATTATAAACCGTGGGCGGAATACTTTGGCGGCGGCATCCTGGCGCTCACCTTGGCTGGCGTCCTGCTCCACGGGAGCTTGCGGGTGATTGTCAGCCTCAAACGGAAACGGAAGAGCTAAAATGAAGCGAGAATATATCTACCGGAGATTCGAACGATTCTGGCACTGGACCCAGGCGGGCTTAATTATCTTTCTGGGCGTGACGGGATTTGAAATCCATGGTTCGATTCATTTCTTCGGCTTCGATCAGGCAGTGCGATATCATAACGCTGCCGCCATCAGCTTTATTGTGCTGATTGCATTTGCCATTTTCTGGCACTTTTCTACAGGAGAATGGAGGCAGTATCTGCCAACAGCTAAAAATCTTCGTGCACAAGCGGAGTACTACGTCTTTGGAATATTCCACAATGCACAACATCCGACGAAGAAAACAGTTCTCAGTAAACTAAACCCGCTGCAGAAACTTGTGTATGCCGGACTCAAAATTCTGGTTATTCCGGTCATGGTTGTTTCCGGCCTCCTGTACATGTTCTATCGCTATCCGCAAAGGTATGAAGTAGCCGGCCTGAATATCGACAACCTCGAATCCATTGCTCTTGTCCATACAATAGGAGCATTTCTGCTTGCTTCGTTCTTCGTTGCTCACATATATCTGATAACGACCGGACGCACTATTACTTCCAATCTCAAAGCAATGATCGTCGGGTATGAAGAAATACCGGACGAGGGGGCCCCTGAGAAATCGACGGATGAAATCGAAAAACCGTCCATAACTGTGTAAAGGAATATCATGACTACGAAATATATGAACCCCTACTTGGCCGGATTTTTCCTCGGCCTGGTTTTGCTCGCAACAATATTTATCACCGGACGCGGACTGGGCGCAAGCGGCGCAATCAAGAGCGTCGTCGTGGCAACGGTCGGCGAGGTCGCGCCTGCTCATGCGGAAAATTCGCCTTTCTACAGCACCTATGTCGGACCGGGAAAAGACAACCCGCTGAAGTCCTGGCTGGTATTCGAAGTGGCGGGAGTTCTTATCGGAGCGTTTGTGTCTGGCCTGGCCTCAGACCGGTTAAAGTTTGTGACGGAAGCAGGCCCTCGCGTCAGGACAAAGATGCGGTGGTTATTTGCCGTGATCGGTGGAGCGTTATTCGGCATCGGCGCGCAGTTCGCGCGGGGCTGCACCAGCGGAGCTGCATTGAGCGGGATGGCAGTTCTTTCGACGGCGGGTTTTGTTACCATGCTGGCGATTTTCGGGACCGGGTACGCTGCGGCGTTCTTCGTTCGCAAGCTCTGGCTCCCGGAGAAAGGACTGCGGTAAGAATATGGGACCATTCGTACCTGACCCGATATCCGACCAACTCAATTTGGTTGTTGCCCTTCTACTGGGCATCGGCTTTGGAGTCGTGCTCGAACAGGCGGGGTTTTCTTCATCCCGTCGGCTCGCCGGGGTATTCTACGGATATGATTTCACCGTCCTTCGCGTTTTCTTCACCGCCGCAGTCACCGCAATGAGCGGCGTGCTGCTGCTCGGGTATTTCGGACTGCTCGATACCGACGCCATCTTTGTCAACCCCACCTGGCTTTTTCCAGCCATCGTTGGCGGCATAATTATGGGATTTGGATTCGTGGTAGGGGGGTATTGCCCCGGCACAAGCTTATGTGCGGCAGCAATTGGTAAAATCGACGCGATGTTTTTTGTCGGCGGAGGATTGCTCGGAGTGCTCTTCTTTGGAGAGCTCTATCCATTCTACGAGCACTTTTACGAATCAACCTCTCTTGGCCCCATCAAGGTGTACGACTCGTTAAATATCGCACAAGGAACATTTGCGTTCTTGCTGATCGCCATCGCACTGGGAGCCTTTGCCGTCACCACGATTCTTGAAAAACGTGTGAATAAGACTCAAGCGCCGTCTCTCAGTTTCAATCACAGGAGACATATTCTTGCTGGTCTTGCTGTCTTGGTTTTGGGGATTTTTCTTCTTATCCTGCCCGACAGGAAGACGCATCTGATCAATCTGGTTTCCAGTCCGAACTACGAATTGGTACATCCCGTTAAGTTGATGGACGCTGACGAGCTTGCGTTCCGCATCGTCGATCATGATACGAAGATGCAGGTCGTCGATGCAAGGCCTGTCGACGCCTATACTCAATGTCCGCTGCCTGGCTCGGTCAATGTGCAGCTCCGCGATCTCTTCAGCAAGGATTTGGTTTCGGTGCTTGGACGGCGCAATGTGAAAAAAGTCATTCTTGGCAACAATGAAAATGATGAACGCCCAGCGGCTTTGCTCATGAGTGAACTTGGATATGAAAACGTTGTAATTCTGCGCGGCGGTTTCGACGAATTCAATAGCGCCATTCTGAATCCTTCTCAGTTCATTGAAACCGGCTCCCGATGGGATGCGGATGTATCGCGATTTCGCCGGCAAGCCCGATTGGAACTCATGAAGATGATCGCGGATAGCAAGAACAAAGGACCGAAGGAAGTGAAGAAACAGAAAAAAATACAGGGTGGATGCTGAAACATAGCCGCTCGTCGAACGAGAGAAAACCATGGTTAGGAATAGCAAGGGATAGGGAACAAACTCATGCATGAACACCGCTTCCATGGTGAACCCGACAGACTTCGCGCCCCCGAGAGAGTTGTACTCCTTGAGGTCGACCGCGTTGTTCAACTGACCTTGGAGGGGATCACCGCAGGAACCATCCTGGACGTGGGAACTGGAACGGGCGTGTTTGCGGAAGCCTTCGCCAAAAAGGGCTTTGCGGTAACAGGAATAGATGCAAATCAGGAGATGCTTGATGCTGCGCGTCGCCATGTGAGCGCAGGTCAATTTCAACAAGCCTTGGCAGAAGAACTCCCGTTTCTAGAAGGGTCATTTGATGTGGTTTTTCTTGGCCTTGTCCTCCATGAAACTGATATTCCTCTCAAGGCGCTGAAGGAAGCAAAACGCGTAGCACGGCAAAGGGTGGCGATGGTTGAGTGGCCGTACAGGCTCGAAGATCACGGTCCGCCGCTTGAGGAGCGCATCAGACCTGAAACCGTCGCACGCCTGGTTCATCATTCTGGTTTTCCTGGATTTGAAAGAATACTTCTGCAGAACGTCGATTTCTACCGGTTAAACGTTTGAAGGGTTTCTTCTAAGAAACTCATAATCAGCTCAGAAAGAAAGGACAAATGACGATATGAAACTGCTAAAATTCAAGACCAACATAAGTTGCGATGGCTGTGTCGCGAATGTCACCCCATTTCTCAATTCTAACCCGATGATAAAAAAATGGAAAGTTGACACGAGCAATCCCGACAAGGTTTTGACCGTCGAGGGTGAGAAGATTGACGAGCAAAATATCATCATAACGGTCCAGAAGGCTGGATACAAGATTAGCCCACTTTGAGGGAAATGAGTGGTTGTCTTTGTTGATCGGCCATCGTGTTCTCTAGAATGACGAACACGGTCATCATCTGATTTCCGCAATCGAATCGAGAAAAGAATGGACATCAAAAAATCAGGCTTTAACACAAAGTTAATACATGCAGGCGAAATTGAAGATCAGTTTGGCAGCGCCACCGTTCCGATTTATCAAACGTCGACGTTCGCCTTCGATAGTGCCGATGACGGCGCGAAGTGCTTCGCCGGCGAAAGCGACGGGTATATTTACACGCGCATTGGTAATCCGACCATTAAGGCACTCGAACAACAACTGGCAGTGCTCGAGAACGGTTATGGAGCAATCGCGGTGAGCTCCGGAATGGCGGCGGCCACGACGATCTATCTGACGTTGCTGAGCAGCGGCGACCATATCGTAAGTACAGATGCCATGTACGGCCCTGCACGAAGTGTTATGGAAAAACAATTCGTCAGGTTCGGTTTTCAATCCACGTATGTGAATACTGCCGACATCAATGCCGTCAAAAAAGCCATTCGGTCAAACACCAAGATCCTCTACATAGAAACCCCCGCGAATCCCACTATGGCCATCACTGACATTGCGGCTTGTGCAGAAATTGCACATGCAAAGGGTATCTTGCTGGCAGTGGATAATACCTTTTGCAGCCCGTATTTGCAAAATCCGTTGGACTTAGGGGCCGACATAGTCTTTCATTCGATGACCAAATTCATTAACGGCCATGCTGATATCGTTGCCGGCGTCATCGTCACAAAGAAGAAGGATCTTTACAGCCAACTTCGGAGCATGATGATCAACCTTGGCTGCAATGTAGACCCGCATCAGGCATACCTGATCTTGCGCGGCCTGAAAACGTTGAGCATTCGAATTGACAGAGCGCAGCAAAATGCGCAGTCCGTAGCTTTATTCGTTGAACGGCATCCCAAAGTGGCATGGATAAAATATCCGGGTCTTAAATCACATCCACAATACGACCTGGGAAAGCGACAGATGAAAGGTCCCGGCTCGTTGATAAGTTTTGGACTGAAGGGCGGATTTGCCGCTGCGAAAACCCTGATGGACAACCTTCAGTTGGCCCTCCTCGCTGTTTCGCTCGGTGGTGTTGAAACGCTCATCCAACACCCTGCCTCGATGACGCACTCAAAACTGTCGAACGAGGACAAGCTTACAGCGGGCATTACAGACGATTTGATTCGCTTGTCCGTTGGGATAGAAGATGTTGAGGATATTATTGCAGATTTAGACAACGGACTGAGCAAAACACGGTAGATCATGGAAAACGGAAAGATGCCAACGATAGAAATTGACGGAAGAATATTTGAAGTAGATGGCGATGGTTTCCTGGCGGACCCCAACTGCTGGAACGAAGAAGTGGCAAAGTTAATCGCGAAGTACGACGGAATCCACGAGATGACCGACAAACACTGGGCAATTGTCAAGTTCATCCGCCAAAACTGGGAAGAAAAAGGAATGGCACCGATGATCCGGTCGGTCTGTCAAACAACGGGTGTCAGGCTCAAGGAAATCTACCAACTGTTTCCACTGGGGCCCGCTCGCGGCGCTTGCCGCGTTGCAGGACTGCCTAAACCCGACGGTTGCGTTTAGTCCGGCTGAACCGTTATGGACTGGTCCCGGTACTTTGCCCTTGCCGCGTTTTTCGTCTGCCTGACCAGCCTTTCGTACCATTTCGTGAGGCTTATCCGATTAGGCCTCCCGAAGGACTATTCCCGCCGTTCGGGAAATGTGAAATCGGCGATTGCATATTCATTTACTGGAGCAATGAACCCCGCCAAGAAGGAATCTGCCTTTTTGCATCTTCCGACCTACGCAGCAGGGCTGCTTTATCATCTCGGGACCTTCGTTTCCACGATCCTCTTCTTTTTGTTCTTTTTCAATTTCAACCCGGATACTTCCATTCGATGGGCTTTGGCCGGTGTTCTTACGCTCTCGGGAGTGAGTGGAATTGGAATCTTCCTGAAGAGGCTCACGACTCATAAACTCCGGTCTCTCTCCAGTCCGGATGATTACGTTTCAAATTTCCTCGTCACGATCTTCCAGGTCTCCGCTCTCAGCGTGCTGGTAGGAGAAGCGCCTTCTCAGCTTTACTTTGTTTGTGCCGGTATTCTACTCCTGTACCTGCCGATTGGCAAGCTCAAACACGCTCTGTATTTCTTCGCCGCGAGATATCAGCTTGGGTACTTCTATGGCTGGCGCGGTGTCTGGCCAGGAAAAGGTCATGGGTAAGGCGGCATGAGAACGATTTCAAAAGAGAAAATCGAGGTACTAAAGGTCATCACAGAGCCGACGGATGGCCGGATCACGACCTACGTGAACAGTTGTGTCCACTGCGGCTTGTGCGCGGAAAGCTGCATGTACTATCTCACAACTAATGATGAACGATTCGTACCTGGACGAAAAGTCGATCTCATTTCCTCTCTCTACCGACGCTATTGTACACTGTCCGGCAAGTTGTTACCGCAATTCACAAATGCACGAGAGTTTGATGACGATCTTGTCGATGAGATGGTTGACCAGTTTTTTGGTTCCTGCACGTTGTGCGGAAGATGCACGATGCACTGCTCCGTCGGCGTCGACATCACGTATCTTGTAAGAGTCGGGAGGGAGCTGCTCGCGGCGATGGGATGTGTTCCGGCAACGCTCCAGTCAACCGTGAACGCCGCTCTTCGGACGGGTAACAACATGGCCATCCCGACGGATGAGTTCACCGATACGGTGTCCTGGCTGGAAGAGGATCTGAGAGAAGAGGTGAACGACCCCCAGGCCTCGATACCCCTCAATCAACGGGGCAGGAAAATACTCTATACATTGAATCCGCGGGAACCGAAGTTTTTTCCGCTGTCGATTTCAGCCATGGCGAAAATATTTTATGCTGCAAAGGAAAGTTGGACGCTCTCGACCTCAATGTACGATGTTACGAATTATGCTTACTTCACCTGCAATCATGAAGAGGCAACAACCATCGCACACAGACTTTATGACGAGATGATCAACCTGCAGTCACAGCGATGCGTACTGGCGGAGTGCGGCCACGGCTCGAGGGCATTTCGATGGGAAGCGCCTAATTATCTTCGGACCTCGTTTTCGTTCGATGTTCTCACTTCCGTCGAGCTTCTGGCTGAGTACGTCCGCGAGGGCCGCATACAGCTCGATTGCGAAAAGTATCACGAAACCATAACCCTGCACGATCCCTGCAACCTCGTGAGGGAAGGCGGCATCGTCGAAGAGCAACGGTACGTTGTGAAACGCGTGGCGCAAAATTTCGTCGAGATGGAACCGCACGGCGTGGACAATCACTGCTGTGGCGGTGGAGGGGGGCAGCTTGCCATGAGTGAATATAACGAACGGCGGATGAGAATCGCTGAAATCAAAGCGGATCAAATTCGCAAGACGGGCGCTTCCATTGTTGTTACGCCCTGTCACAACTGCGTAGACCAGCTGTCCCAAATCAATGCGAGGTTTAAGCTCGGTGTGCAAATAAAAACACTTGCTGAATTAGTCGCCGATGCGCTCATTCTGGAGTAATCAGGCGAAACCATAACAGTGAACGTCACAACCAGGATACTACCATGAGTGCTTTGATTTATCTCGATAATTCCGCGACGACGTTTCCCAAACCTGATGTCGTCTATGACTTTATGAACAGTTTTTATCGCACGCACGGCGTCAATCCAGGCCGGTCGGGATTTGATGCCGCTCTTGAAGCGGAAGAGATCGTGGTGAATACTCGAAAACTGCTGACCGACCTTTTTCACGGAGGAAACGACCCCAACAGACTGACGTTCAGCTACAATGCGAGCGATTCGCTGAATATGATCATCCAAGGGCTGGCAGTGAAGGGTGACCATGTGATTACGACAATGCTGGAGCATAATTCGGTGCTTCGCCCGCTCCATCACCTTGAGATGAATGGGGTCATCGAAGTCACACACATCAAGTTCGACAAGCACGGATACATCGACCCCGATGACATCAGGAAAGCCATCCGCAAAAATACCAAGATGGTTATCGTGAACCATTGTTCAAATGTCATCGGCACCATTCAACCGCTTTCGGAGATCGGTAGGATCTGCAAACATGCGGGAGTGTTGTTTATCGTAGACACTACTCAAAGCGCCGGAACCGTTTCGGTCGATATGCAAGCTATGGGAATCGATGTTGTCGTGTTTACCGGCCACAAATGCCTTCTCGGTCCGACGGGTATCGGCGGATCCTATGTGATGGAAAACGTCCCGGTGAAATATACGCGGTTTGGCGGCACCGGCGTCCGCTCGGCCCAGTTGACGCATCTCGAAGAATTTCCGTACCGACTTGAGTGCGGTACATTGAACCTGGTCGGGGTAGCCGGTCTGAATGCCGGGGTGAAGTGGCTGCTTGAGAACGGCATGGAACGCCTCCATACCAGAGAAATGCTCCTATGGGATAAGCTGCGCAGGGGGCTGCAAAGCATTGAGAACGTGATCACGTACTGCGCCGAGAGCACCGAAAATCACAACCCTGTGATAAGCTTCAACATAAAGAACCTTGGGGCCGGTGACGTTGGCACGATGCTCGATGTGGATCACAATATTGCCTGTCGTACAGGTTTACAATGTGCGCCGAAAGCGCACGCCGGTTTGGGAACAGATACAATGCACGGGACGGTCCGTATGAGTATCGGTCCTTTCAACACCGAAGAGCACATCGACAAAGCGATTGAGGCCGTGAAAGACATAGCAGAGGTGACAAAGATCGATTGAAACGGAGTGTCGACTTGATCAAAGTCAGCCTATGGGTTGTATACGTCATAGTTTATGCGAGACGAGCATCAAGGATAATCTAATGTCAGATGATAATCATGCATTAGACGTTCACAATTCCACCGCAACCGATGAACACGGTGACATCCGAAGGTGTCTGGGTATTTCCATGGCTTTCAACGCCGTTATTATCATTGTCGAGTTGGTCGGAGGCATCTTCACGAACAGCCTTGCCCTTATTTCCGATTCACTTCATAATCTCAGCGATTTTTTGGCATTGACATTGAGCTACATTGCTTCAAAGGTTGTTGAATGGAAATCGAATTCCGAAAAGTCGTATGGGTACGTCCGTATCGAGATTTTTGTGGCCTTCATCAACGCGATGGCCCTTGTGCTGGTTGGAGCGTATATTATCTACGCAGGAACGCGGCGGTTTGCACATCCCGAGCCTGTTGCCGGCGGCTGGATGCTTATCATTGCCGGCGTTGGCTTCGTTCTGAATACGGCGGCCACTCTCTTATTAAAGACGCATGCGCACCACGATCTTAACATCAAAAGTGCTTACCTGCATCTTCTCACCGATGCTCTCGAATCGCTCGCCGTGGTTGTGGTCGCAGGAATGATCGCGTGGAAAGATTGGCGCGTGCTCGATCCGCTTATATCGATTGCCATCGGGCTGTTCATCATCAAGAGCGCGTGGAGTGTCGTTGCAGAGACAATCCATATCCTCATTGAGGGAACGCCGCGTGGAATCAATTTGGATGAGGTTGCTGCGTTTATTCAATCGTTCCCCGGAGTGGAAAACGTTCATCATTTACACATCTGGGGACTATCTTCCAGAGTTCGGGCATTAAGCGCACACATCGTTGTCCAAGATCAACTGATCAGCGATGGAATCAAACTTTCGGAGGGGATAGAAAAGGAGCTTGAAAGAAAATTTCATATCAACCATCCGACTCTCAAATTGGAGACCGATGTGTGCTGCGATCAAAATATCATCGTTGATATCAATCACAACATCCGATAACGTGAAAAGCGTCACCAATCATCCTGATCGCGTCGACGACAAACTCATCGAAAAAGCCAGAACGGGCGACGAACAAGCTTTTGTAATGCTCATGCGCAAGTATGAGCAGACGGTATACAGCTACTCCTTCAATGTCTGCAGGGACAAGGAGAAGGCCGCGGAAACGCTCCAGGATACATTTGTCAATGTCTTTCAGAAGCTTGAACAGTTCAATCGCAAGTCGAAATTTTCGACATGGCTCTATAGCATCGTCACGAATAATTGCCTGATGAAGCGCCGCAGGAGCACCCTGTCAAAAGCGTTAGTCAACTTTGAAGAGTACGCCGATCATTCTATCGCCGACAGAGCTGTTTGGCCGGTAACTCCGCTCGATGAGACGCTCAAAAAAGAGTTACGCGACCATCTTGACCGGGCAATACTGAAAATGCCATTAGAATATCGGATCACATTTGTCTTGCGGGATGTTGAGGGAAAACCCGCTGATGAGGTTGCGGAGATTCTGAAAATTTCCGTCCCCGCTGTGAAATCACGGTTACGCCGTGCGAGGGTTTTTCTTCGGGAACAATTGGAAGGGTATCGAGCCTCATGAGAAGAAAAATAATTACCTGTTCGGATTTATTTGAGCACATATGTACAAATCTTGAAGAAAACTTTGACTCAGCCGAGTGCAAGAAACTAAAATTGCACTTCGACAATTGTTCCGACTGCAAAGCTAGTCTTCGCGGCCTACAATCCACCATAGAAATGTACCGTTCATACCCGGTTCCTTCAATTTCGAAAAAGAAACTCAAAAAGCTCGAGCGATTAGTCCTCGCGAGAAAATAGCTGTTGACATTTGCATTGTCATTAAAAAGGAGTTCAAGAACAAGAATCGTTTTTGAGATGCTTGCATCATACTACATGAAGGATCGATCCACATTATAGTCAAGCATAAAAAGCAAATTTAAATGAAAATACATGTGAGCAGCTCCGATCGCTGGATTAGAGCTGGAATCGCGTCCCGTGAAAGCCGAAGTTCTCGTGGAACCGCGCATTACCGTACAATCGGTAGTCGACACATCAACAAGACTCGGGAATAGCGATGATGATAAATGATGAAATAATCGAAGACAAGGATTTTTCCTCCATCCCGAGTGAGCGGCAGAACGAACTCGTCAACACGTATTGTTCGGGACTTGAAGAAAGACTACGCGCTGTTTCGGGCCAAAAGGAAGCATTAGAAATTATCGATGCGACGTGTAAGAATTTCGATGCTGAATGCGAAAGCGACATCGTCCGTTCGTACCTTCGCAAGTATGTGGACTCACTATTTTTCAAAATATGGGAGAGAAAGTAATAATGCATGACCATGAAATTCGTAAAATCAATAACAAGGAGAAAAAATGGATTTCAAAAATGCTGCAATAGCAATCGCCACAGATGATGGCATAACAGTGAGTTCGCACTTTGGGCGCGCTCGTTTTTACGAGGTGCTCAACTTTGCTAATGGACAAGTAACCAAACGCGAGCGGCGTGAAAAAGCCGGTCACCATTCATTCGGACCGGAAGAAGGTAGACATGAACATCATGGCGGTGAGGCACATGAGCAGCGGCATCAAACAATGGTGTCACCTATCTTGGATTGTCAGGCAGTTGTTGTTGGGGGGATGGGTCAAGGCGCCGTTGAACATCTTCGCCAATCGAATCTTCTCCCGGTTCTAACAGGGCTTCATACTATTGAGGAAGTCATTGGAGCGGTCGCAGCAAGTTCACTGGATAGCGATTTGCGTCGCATTCATCAGCATCACGGTCAACACTGAAGTGTGAAGAAACATGTTTGTTCCCAGTCAAGTGAAACAGGATGAAGATCTGTTCGACGATCAACAATTTCTGCAACTCCATCAGATATGCCGATCCGAACTCATCACGAAACATTGATTGGGAATTGAAAAACGCATTCGTGATGCACAGTTCGATGAAGAAACAGAACGCATAGCAGGCGCTGCTTATAACAAATTCGAGGTTGACTAAGATATGAAATCCCTCATTCTCCTCCGGTCGAGCAAAGTACATAGTATGAATTCTCTTACTACGGTAAGCAGTATTCTTGCTTTTTGGTTTCTCGGTGTAGTCGCGTGCGCTCAGAGGGGATATTATTCGCACAAGGCATTCGACCCGCTGTTCGACTCTGAATCGAAAAGTGCATATCGGAGCAGCAACGGCATGCCAGGTCCTGCGTATTGGCAGAACCGGGCCGATTACTCGATTGACGCGAGTCTGGATGAGTCGACAAAAGTCATTACCGCTACGGTTCGCATTACGTATACCAATAACAGTCCGGATTCGTTGCCGTATGTATGGCTCGCCCTCGACCAGAATAATTTTCGGGACACGTCGCGCAGCGTTCGGATTTCTTCCGCGCCTCCCCACTTTATCGGAGGCTTTTCCATTCATAGCGTTGAAGTGCTGGAGCATGGCAGGAAAACGAGCGGTATTTATGTGATCGATGACACGCGTATGCAGGTCCGCCTTCCGGCCCCGCTGAAGCCCGGGGGCGATAAACTGATGCTGATGATTGTCTATTCGTTTCCTGTTCCTCCTCAGGGTGTGGGTCGAACGGGTATGATGGAAACGAAGAGCGGGACCATCTACGACATTGCGCAGTGGTACCCACGGATGGAGGTCTATGACGATATCACCGGTTGGAATCTGCTGCCGTTTCTCGGACCGGGTGAGTTTTATCTTGAATATGGCGATTTCGATTATCGGGTTACAGTCCCTGCCGATCAGATTGTCGTCGGATCGGGGACGTTGTTGAATGCGGATGAAGTGTTGACGGTTATTGAAAGGAACCGTCTTGCAAAAGCCCGAATCAGCGATTCTACGGTCGTCATCAGGGATCTGAACGACGTTTTGAATTTTCACGCGCCTCTTCCGGGCAAGGCGCTACGAACCTGGCATTTTCGTATGGAGAATTCGCGTGATGTTGTCTGGGCGTCGTCCCGAGCATTTTTATGGGATGCTGCACGGATCAATCTTCCCGGGGAAAAAGTGTCGCTGGCAATGGCAGTGTACCCTGAGGAGAGTGCCGCCGACTCTGCCTGGAAGAGATGTGTGCAGTATGTCAAGCAGAGCGTTGAAATTTTTTCCCGCAATTGGTATGCCTATCCCTATCCGGAAGCCACTGCAGTCGGTGGACCGGTGGGAGGCATGGAGTATCCCGGCGTCATCTTCGGACATTTGAAGGCAGCCGGCAAGGCCCTTTGGATGATTGCAAACCATGAAATCGGGCACGAATGGTTTCCTATGATCGTCGGCTCGAACGAACGGGTCCATGCGTGGATGGATGAAGGATTCAATACATTCATCGATATCTATGCAACCGAGGAATTCAATAAGGGTGAGTTTGCCCCCAAACGTGACGGCGAATACGCGCCGAAGGGCGGAAACCCCTCGCGCGGGATCGTCCCGACTCTGCTCAGCCCGGAATCTCAGCCCATCATATCGTACGCCGACGCGATCCCCGGGAATCTTGTCCATCCGCTTGAGTACTACAAAGCCGCCCTCGGACTCGTTCTGCTTCGTGAGGACGTCCTGGGCAAAGACCGTTTCGATTATGCATTCAAGAACTACATACAACACTGGGCATACAAACATCCGGCGCCATTCGATTTCTTTCGGGCAATGAACAATGCGGCGGGGGAGAACCTCAACTGGTTCTGGAGAGGATGGTTTATCGAAAACTGGAAGCTGGACCAGGCGGTGAAAGGAGTCAAGTACATCGATGGCGATACAGCAAAAGGGGCGCTTATCACAATTACGAACAACGATCAGATGGTCATGCCCGTGACCTTACGGATCGTCGAGGCGAACGGTCGAGCGCAAACTCTCCGTTTTCCGGTTGAAATCTGGGAACGGTCGGCTGAATGGACATTCCCGTACGCATCGACAAGCTCCATCACCTCTGTCGTGCTCGATCCCGATGAGCGCTTTCCCGATGTAGATGCTGCAAACAATGTTTGGCCGCCGGCACCATCGGGTAAGTGAAACGATTTACGCGTTCATCGGTAGACAACACACATCCTTATGAAAACAATAGGTTTGATCGGTGGTATGAGCTGGGAATCGTCGCTCGAATACTACAGAATCATCAATGAGACGACGAAACAAAAACTCGGGGGATTCCATTCTGCAAAAAGTATCCTTTACTCTGTGGACTTCGAAGAGATTGAACGGCTCCAACATCAGGGCAGGTGGGATAAGTTAACAAAAATTATGATACACGCCGCACAAAGGCTTGAAAGAGCTGGAGCAGATTTGGTTGTGATCTGCACAAACACGATGCACAAAATGGCTGATGATGTTCAGCACAGCATCCGGATACCGCTTCTCCACATAGCGGACGCAACTGCGGAGCAAATCCAACTACAGAACTTGCACACCGTTGGTCTATTGGGCACGAAATTCACAATGGAGCAGGATTTTTACAGAGGACGATTGTCAGAGAAATTCGGCCTGAAGGTCTTGATTCCAGCGGACGATGAAAGGGAAATTGTCCACAGTGTCATTTATGATGAACTGTGCCTGGGACAAACCAAAGAATCGTCGAGGGCCGAATACATCCGCATTATCAATAATCTCGTTAACCGAGGAGCTCAAGGCATCATACTGGGATGCACTGAAATCCCGCTCTTGGTGAAACAAAAAGACGTCGGCGTGCCAATATTTGACACGACAACTATTCATGCACAGCACGCTGTGGAAGTGGCACTGAAGGGATGAAAAACAGAACAATCCATTATCCGTCGCGAATTCTGAATCCTTTTCCAACTTGCTGCATCTTATAGGATGAAGACTAAATTCATCTGTTTCATGTTAGAAAAGGATAAAGAATCATGAAGAAGAATGTTGGAATATTCGACAGAATCCTCAGGATTGTGCTGGCAGTTCTCGCGGTTGTTCTCTACCTGTCGGGCGCTGTTTCGGGAGCCACGGCAATCATCTTTGGAATCGTGGCCCTTGCATTTCTGGTCACCGGATTCGCAGGGTATTGCCCCATGTACGGGGCGTGCCGGATCTCCACTCAGCGCACTGAACCGCAAACAAAAGGAGCTGAATAAATGAACAAGCACGTCGTTATCGGCACCGACAGTAATTTCACGAAGGAGGTTCTTGAATCTACTCATCCCGTTCTCGTCGATTTTTGGGCCCCGTGGTGCGGCCCGTGCAAAATGGTCGGACCTGTCGTGGAGGAGCTCGCGCAAGAGTATGCCGGGCGTTTGAAAGTAGTAAAATTGAACACCGACGAAAATCCGGAAACTGCTTCAACGTACGGCATCATGAGCATCCCCACGCTCGCTATATTCAGTGGAGGCAAAGCGGTTGACGGCATGGTTGGTGCAGCCCCGAAAAAGATGCTGAAGGAGCTTCTTGACAAACACGTTCAGGATGCTCCCGTAACGGTATCGCGCTGAAGGGACAAGCAACCATGGCGGGCAAACACGCACTTGTGAAGCAAGTTCAGGGTACTACACTTATAGCCAAGGCTGACTCGAGCCATTGGGTTGTCATGGACGGATCGCCGACATTCGGTGGGAGCAGCGCCGGATCTAGTCCAAAGGAACTGCTGCTCATGGCTCTCGGCGGGTGCACCGCGATGGATGTTATTCCAATTTTGAAGAAGAAACATTCTCCGATCAAGACAATGGAGGTCCGCCTCACCGGGAACGTCCGTGAGGAACATCCGCAGATCTTCACTGACATTCATATTGAATACGTATTCCAGGGAGATGCAATAGATGCCGCAGATGTAGAACACGCAATTTCGCTCTCCACCACAAAGTACTGCGCGGTCTCGGCGATGCTTCAACCGGCCGTCAAAATCACACACTCGTACAAAATCGAGCCGTCGTGAGCACAATATCGAGCATGGACGTCATCCACAGGGACATTTCTATTGAGGATCTCGTGCGCATCTTCCCCGCATCCGTACGTTATCTCATGGATAAGGGGATCACATGCATCGCCTGCGGCGAGCCGATTTGGGGAACGTTCGCAAGCGCATCAAGAAAGAAAGGCTTCTCGGACATCGAGGTTGAAACGTTTATCCGGGAGCTCAATGATCTTTACATTCAACGGAAAACCATCTGAAAGAGTACCCAAATGCCGGTTTATGACTATAAGTGCACCGAATGTGGTACGGAATACGATATCTTCCACAAATCTCACGAAATCGTTGAAGATGTCCGGTGCCCGGAATGCGGGTCTGCAAAGCACAAGAAACTCATCTCTGCCCCAAGCATTTCGATGAGCGGGCGATCTTCCAGCGAAATGTCATCGGCCCCCGCATGTGAGAACGGCGGATGCTGTGGCGGAGCATGTCGGCTGGATTAAGATGAGATTCCTGAAGTTGGCGGCAGTGCCCCCGCATCTCAAGAAAACCCTTGCTGTTCTGCTGGGCGCGGGCGGAGGGTTTGCGTATTATCATTTTGTTGCCTGTTCATCCAGCACCTGCCCGATCACCGGCAATCCGTGGTTGAGCACAGCGTACGGTGCACTGATCGGATGGATAGCCGCGCCATCCATGAAGAAGAACGAAGACAATTCTAGCGCGGACCGGAGAAAATGACAATGCAATATGGAATTTCAAAGACTGTGGGCCTGCCCTACGGAAAGGCAGTTGAGAGAATATCGGTCTTCTCCTTTTTTAAACTTCCCCTATAATCCCCTCCTTCAAAAAGGAGGGGATGTTTCCCCTTTCCCGAGAACCCGTACTGAGTGAAGCACAGTAGCCAGGCTGTCGTTCCTGAACACGTGAATCTGAGAAAGGGAATCACTATATTTTACCGTTTATGAAACTCCACCACGCGGATCACAGGTTGCGATGAAAACCCGGCTCAGAGAGCTTGCTTTCCTGTTTTTCAAGCTCGGCACGGTTGCCTTTGGGGGTCCGGCGGCCCACATCGCGATGATGGAAGATGAGGTGGTGAACCGCAGAAGCTGGATCACCCACCAACATTTCCTCGACATGCTCGGCGCGACGAACCTCATTCCCGGTCCGAATTCCACCGAGATGGCAATTCACGTCGGTTACGTGAAGGCCGGATGGAAAGGACTGATTGTCGCGGGAGCGTGCTTCATCTTCCCTTCTTTTGTCATCACACTCGTCTGCGCGCGCCTGTATGTCGAGTTTGGCTCGGTACCTGAGGCAACCCGCATCATGTGGGGCATCCGGGCAGCCGTCATCGCAGTCATCGTCGCCGCCGTCCCCCGCCTCGGCAAACCACTGGTCAGAAACCGCTTCATGCTGGTTCTGGGTTTGGCGGTGGTGGCATTGAATCTCCTTCACGTCGATGAAGTTGCACTATTGTTAGGTTCCGGAGCTGTCGGGCTCGTCTGGGCAATGCGCGACAGGCTGAAACAGCATCCGGGAACGCTCCTTTGTCTCGCTTTGCTGCCGCCGATGGTGATGTTCACTCCATTCGCCTTGTCGGGCGGAGGCACGGATTCTCCCACGCTGGCCGGGCTCGGCCTCTTCTTCTTGAAGATAGGGTCGATCCTCTACGGCAGCGGATATGTACTCGTTGCCTTTTTGCAGGGCGGACTCGTTGAAACACGACACTGGCTCACACAGGGCCAGCTCGTCGATGCGATTGCCGTCGGCCAGCTCACCCCGGGACCGCTTTCATCGACTGCGACATTCATAGGATACCAGCTTCTTGGATTGCCGGGGGCTGCCGTCGCGACCGCGGGCATGTTCTTTCCTTCCTTCATCTTTGTTTTTGCCACCAGTCGATTCATACCAAAGCTGAGAAAGTCGCCGCTGGCGGGAGGATTCCTCGACGGCGTGAACGCGGCCTCGCTTGGATTAATGGTAGCGGTGTGCGTCACGTTAGGTTTGACAACGCTCACCGGCATTCGCTCCTGGATCATTTTTGCGCTCGCGGCAATCATTCTCATTCGCTGGAATGTCCATCCCGCGTGGATTGTTGCAGGTTCTGCAATTATTGGGTATCTTTCTTCGTTTGGCAGCATCTAAAGAAAACGCCGGGCAAATGAGCAAATCATTATACATCGTCTTCAGTATTGTTATCGTGCTCCTTGTGGCCACGGTTATTGTCGCGAATTTCTCCTCCCTTTCCAGGTTGGAATCAACGTCCCGTTTCTCTAATGGAGTGCGCTCAGGAAAGGTTTGAAGTGGAACCCATCAAAGATACACGGCCCGATCCCGATGCCCTTCTCAGCGCCCTGAAAAAGGAAGACGAGAAAGCAGCAAAGGCAAAACTGAAGATCTTCTTCGGTATGTGCGCCGGCGTCGGCAAGACGTATGATATGCTGAAGGCGGCACATGAAGCGAAAATGAAAGGCATTGATGTCGTCATCGGCTATGTAGAGACCCACAAGCGTGCCGAGACAGAGGCACTTCTCGAAGGCCTCTCCGTCATTCCTCGAAGGAAACTCGATTACCACGGCACGACCCTCGAAGAGATGGACCTCGACGCGATCCTCGCGCGAAAACCTCAGCTTGTTCTTGTCGATGAGCTCGCTCATACGAACGCGTCGGGAAGCCGCCACGCAAAACGCTTCCAGGACGTCCAGGAGATTCTCGACAGCAGCATTGATGTTTACACGACGCTCAACGTCCAGCATCTCGAAAGCCGGGCCGATACGGTCGCCCAGATCACGGGCTCCACGGTACGAGAGACAGTTCCCGATTCCATCTTCGAGCAGGCAGACGAGGTCGAAATTGTCGACATCCCGCCCGATGAACTCCTGAAGCGTCTGGCAGAGGGAAAAGTCTACGCCCCGGAACGCTCACAACGGGCGATTCAGAATTTTTTCCGTATGGGAAACCTCACAGCTCTCCGTGAAATGGCATTGCGGATCACCACCGAACGTGTCGACCACCAGTTGCGGGACTACATGCAAACCCAGCGGATTTCCGGTCCATGGAAATCCGGCCAGAGACTCCTCGTTGCCATCAGTGCAAGCCCTCACAGCGTCTCACTCATTCGATGGGCGCGCCGCACCGCGTATACAATGGACGCATCGTGGATCGCCGTGTTTGTGGAAACGTCAAAGGGTTTGTCCGAGCCTGCAAAAGCCCGGCTTGCAAAGAATATCAAGCTTGCACGGGAGCTCGGCGCGGAAATCATCACAACTGCCGACGACGATGTCGCGGGGGCGCTGGTGCGGGTCGCCCGCCAGCAGAACGCCACACAGGTTCTGGTCGGAAAACCCCAGCGCATGTTTGCCCTGAGGAAAACCCTTCTCGACCGCGTCATTGAGAAAAGCGGAGACATCGACGTGTATGTGGTCGGTGGAGAAGAGGAACATGAAGCCCAGCGACGGCGTTTTTTCCTTCCTGAAATTCACTCGGGAGCGCTTCAATACGCTCTCGCGGCGGCGGCGGTTTTCTTCGTCACACTTCTGGCCTATCCGTTCACGCCCTTCGTCGGATATCAAACCGTATCGCTCATCCTCCTGCTCACGGTTGCCCTGTTATCGTTGAAACTCGGGTCAGGGCCGGTGCTGCTGTCCGCAGGCCTGAGCGCTCTCGTCTGGGATTACTTTTTTATCCCTCCGACATTTACTTTTGTCATAGCGAAAGGTCAGGACATCCTCATGCTCCTCACCTATTTTGCCATTGCGGCCGTCACCGGAACACTGACGGCGCGGGTTCGGGCGAGGGAGAAAGCAGTGCGGCAACGTGAAGAACGGGCAATCGCATTGTACAGTCTCACGAAGGATTTGTCGGTTGCGGCAGGGCAGGATGAAGTGGCAAAGGCAGCCATATCGGACATCCGGAAGTTTTTCGACTCCGAGATCGCGGTATTTCTGAGTGAACCGGATGGCGACATCTTCACGAGGTCGCATCCGGCAAGCACGTATGAAGTCGATGCGAAGGAATTCGGCGTGGCGGCGTGGGTATACTGGAACGAAAAGAAAGCGGGCAAATTTACGGACACCCTTCCCTTCGCGCAGGCCACCTACTACCCGATGTCCGGTCCGCGATACCCTCTCGGAGTCGTTGGAGTTCGACCGAACAATAATCAGCAGTTTACAATTGAGCAGGAAGCATTGCTGCAGAACTTCATCACCCAGATTGCCTCGACCCTCGAACGGGAACAATTGAATGAAATTGCCAAGAAATCCATCGTCTTTATGGAATCCGAGCGATTGTACAAAACGCTCTTCAATTCCATCTCGCACGAGCTTCGCACGCCGATCGCGGCCATTGTCAGCGCGTCGGAAACTCTGCGTGACGGGAAAACCTCGGGCAACAGCGATGTCAGGGATAATCTCACACATGAAATCCACACGGCGGCCGAGAGGCTAAACCGATTGGTCGACAACCTGCTCGATATGACACGAATCGAATCCGGAAGGATAGCGCCCTCGCTCGACTGGTGCGACGTGCGCGACCTGGTAAACGCGTCCGTGCGAAAACTCAACCGGGAGCTGGCAAACCATCTCGTGACAACGGAGGTGGCAGGCGACATACCTCTGGTCAAGCTCGACTTCGGCCTGATCGAACAGGTTATTACGAATCTCCTTCATAATGCTTCTCTTTACACTCCAGCCGGGTCCAAGATTCAGATTCGCGGGTACATCGACCGGCAGGAATGTGTCATCACCGTTTCAGACAACGGCCCGGGATTTCCCAAAGAAGCACTGCCAAAGGTTTTTGAGAAGTTTTATCGGGTGCCGGGGACACATGCAGGTGGAACCGGGCTGGGCTTGTCCATCGCCCGCGGTTTTGTCGAGGCGCACAACGGAACCATCAGCGTAGAAAACAGGGAAGACGGCGGGGCGCGATTCACGATCCGGCTGCCCCTGCAACTACTCAATGAAGCAATCAGCGATCCTCAACCGTGAGTGACCCCATACCAATCCTCGTCGTCGACGACGAGATACAGATCCGTCGACTTCTCCAAATCACACTTGAAGCAGCCGGGTACAAAGTCTTCTTGGCGGCTTCGGGCGAAGAAGGACTGCAGCAGGCGGCGATGGCCCGTCCCGAGATCGTCATTCTGGACCTGGGACTTCCCGATGCGGATGGAATCGATATCCTGAAGAGACTCCGGGAATGGGCCACCTTCCCGATTCTCATTCTTTCGGTGCGTGCCAGTGAGCAGGACATTGTTGCCGCGCTCGACGCGGGGGCTGACGATTATCTAACCAAACCCTTTCGAAGCGGTGAACTTCTCGCGCGCGTTCGTGCCGCGCTTCGTCACCGCGAATCAACCGAACAGGGCAATGCTTTCAGCGCGGGATCGCTCTTCGTAGACCTTGCCTCCCGGGTCGTGAAGAAACATGGAGAAGCGGTAAAACTCACTCCAACGGAGTACGCGTTGCTGGCGCTTTTTGTCCGCAACGCGGGAAGAGTCCTCACCCATCGTTATATTTTGCAGCAAATCTGGGGCCCGACCTTCGAAGAAGAAACTCAGTATTCAAGGGTGTACATCGGCCAGCTTCGAAAGAAACTGGAAGACGATCCTACCAGTCCCAAGCTTCTCCTGACCGAATCGGGTATCGGCTACCGGCTTTCTGTTCAGGATGAAAATGCAGGCCGGTGAGAACGCACCTTCCATGTTCGTTGCCTCGGGGTGACCCGGACAATCGAGAGTCGTCCTAGTATCGTGTCACTCATTACCCTCTCCTCTTCAATTCCCCTCTCCCGCTCCTGTCCTGAGCGAAGTCGAAGGATCGGGAGAGGGGAAAGGGGTGAGGGTTAAAAGCCGAAAAACTCAGTCAATCTATTTCCGAAACAGCACACTAGGTCTTCAATTCAAAGCTGAAAGAGCTTCCCTTCCCCGTTTCACTCTGGACATCGACCCCGCTCCCGTGCGCTTCAACGATGTGTTTGACAATGGCAAGACCGAGGCCCGTCCCTCCCGCCTCACGCGACCGCTCCTTATCGACACGATAGAAACGTTCGAAGATCCGGCCGAGATGCTCCTTCGCGATGCCGACACCCGTATCGCTCACCGTGATTCTTACCTTTCCATCGGTCCGGGCAGAGGACACCACAACCTCGCCGTTGTTTCCATTGTACTTGATCGCATTGTCAATGAGGTTCACCATAACCTGCTTCAAACGTTCCTTATCCCCCAGCACTTCAACTTCGGTTTCCATTGTTTGAAGTTCCAGAGAGATTTTCCTTTTCACCGCGGTGGGTTTCATTTCGGAAACGACCTGCTCGAGGAAATCGTTGACCGCGAAATACCGGAAGCTCATTTTCATCTCGCCCGACTCGATCTGCGAGATATTAATCAGGTCGCTGAGCAAATCGTCCAACCGGGAGGCGTGCAAAGAGGCCTTTTTGAGAAAATCCCGATTGACATTCGGATCGTCAATCGCACCGTCGAGAAGCGTCTCCAGGAAGCCTTGAAGCGAAAAGATCGGAGTGCGGAGCTCATGCGAAACATTGCCAAGGAATTCACTCCGCACCTGTTCCAATTTTTTCAACTGGACGATATCGGTTTTAAGCTTTTCGACCAGTTCATTCACTGCCTGGGCGACCCGACCGATTTCATCATCGGACCTTACGCTTACATGTTTCTCAAGATTGCCCGACCGAATTTCCTCGACGCTCCTGGCGATGTCCACCATCGGTCTGGAAATTCGCTTCGAGAC
>JBEKTW010000010.1:0-116676 GCA_049515655.1 Bacteroidota bacterium | reverse complement strand
GAAGTCCCGCGTTCTTTCGCGGGATTGATGGCAATATGACGAAGTCATTTTATCAGAAGTCCCGCGTTCTTTCGCGGGATTGATGGCAATATGACGAAGTCATTTTATCAGAAGTCCCGCGTGCTTTTCGCGGGACTGATAGGAACATGGAGAAGTCATTTTATCAGAAGTCCCGCGTTCTTTCGCGGGACTGATAGAAACATGACGAAGTCACTTTATCAGAAGTCCCGCGTTCTTTCGCGGGACTGATAGGAACACGGAGAAGTCATTTTATCAGAAGTCCCGCGTTCTTTCGCGGGACTGATAGGAACACGGAGAAGTCATTTTATCAGAAGTCCCGCGTTCTTTCGCGGGACTGATAGGAACATGGAGAAGTCATTTTATCAGAAGTCCCGCGTTCTTTCGCGGGATTGATAGGAACGTGGAGAAGTCGTTTTATTAGAAATCCCGCATGCTTTCTGCGGGAATGCTTTTGAAATAACACGAGCTACTTCTCCCGAGTAGCAATGTCAAACCCCAATCAGCAATGGTTGGGGTTTCTTGTTTTTGATGGTGATGGGACAGTGCATCCGCCAATTGACAATTCAAAAAAACTGTGTTACATTGACGCATTACCTGCGGACCTATTTCCGTGCTGGAATCCGGAGCACCGCTATTTGAAATCCGCCTTCACGACTGCGTGAGGGCTGGTTTGTCGTTTTTCTGACAGACATAAGAGGTACAATTCTTACAGACATGACTATGCGTAGAATTTTATCCATGTTCTTTGTCGGTCTGGGTCTCTTTGCATTGAGCGGTCCGGCGCGCGCTCAGAAAGACCAACTGATCGATTCGGGTTGGCGATTCAAAGCCGGAGATATCGCCGGCGCTGGACAGCCGCAGTTTGACGATCACGACTGGCAAACGGTCGACCTTCCCCACAACTGGGGCTGGGAGGAGGCGCAAAAGGGCCAGAGCTACACCCGCGGCCCCGGCTGGTACCGCCGCCGTCTTGACCTGGGAGCACCAGAACCCGGGAAGCGCTACTTCCTCCGATTCGAAGCCGCGGGATCCGTGGCTGATGTGTTTCTGAACGGCTGCCCGCTCGGCCAACACCGCGGGGCATTCGGTGCGTTCTGTTACGAAATCACAAAACAGCTGTCTGCCAATGGACCGAACACGCTTGCCGTGCTCGTCAGTAACGCACCGGAAACT
The DNA here is from genome assembly GCA_049515655.1 of Bacteroidota bacterium. Classification (GTDB taxonomy): domain Bacteria; phylum Bacteroidota; class Ignavibacteria; order UBA10030; family SZUA-254; genus JBEKTW01. The sequence goes on along the minus strand of JBEKTW010000010.1, from coordinate 115,482 downwards.
GATGTGGCTCCGTTGAGCGGCGATTTCAGTGTCTTTGGCGGATTGTACCGTCCCGTACATCTCATCGTAACAAATACAATCTGTTTCGCGCGGACGGACCACGCTTCTCCGGGTGTTGCCTGGTACGAAACAAACGTCAACGGGACACGGGCAGTAATCGATGTGACCGCACAAATCTCCAACGAGACATCGCGGGATGAGGCACTCACCATTTCCGCCGTCGTCTTCGATGCGTCGGGCAACCGCGTTTCATCGACTGACCAACTGATAACTGCTGTGGCCCATGTTATAGCACCGGTTCCCCTGCGTATGGTCGTAAAGAAGCCACGCCTCTGGAATGGACGCAAGGATCCGTATCTCTATAAAGCTGTCGTCGAATTGCGCAAACAAGATGGCACATTGCTGGATACCGTCGCACAACCACTCGGACTCCGTTTCTTCCGCGTGGAGCCTGAAAAAGGATTTTTCCTGAACGCCAAGCCGTACCACCTGCACGGCGTCAACCGTCACCAGGATAGGCCGGACAAAGGATGGGCAATCTCTGAGGAAGACATGGCCGAGGACATGCGTCTCATTAAAGAACTCGGCTGTACGGTCATCCGCTGCGCCCACTACCAGCACAGCGATTATTTTTACAGCTTGTGCGACTCTGCCGGTATCCTTGTGTGGGCGGAACTTCCGCAGGTCAATGAAATCGGCACGGATCCGAGATTTGCCGAGACTTCGCGAGATCAGCTGCTCGATCTGATCCGGCAAAACATCAATCATCCCTCGATATTTGTCTGGAGCCTGTTCAACGAGCTCTGGCCCGGGAAACCCGATCCTCATCGCGAACTCGAGGATCTGAAAATCGTTGCGAACGGAGAGGATCCGACCCGGCCCACGATCGGGGCGACCTCGACGGCTCGCCTGCCCCAGATGAACCACATCCCCGATCTGCTCGGTTGGAATATCTACCCCGGTTGGTATCCGGATTGGGGACCGAAAGAATCCTTCGGCGATCTGCTCGATAAGGGTCGTACGATGAGCCGCAGCGGAGGAATCTGCATAAGCGAGTATGGCGCAGGTGCCAACACGGAGCACCATGAACGGAATCCAAACCAACCGCAGACCGACGGTCAATGGCATCCGGAAGAGTGGCAGGCGCTCGTCCACGAAGCGGCATGGCCAGCGATGAAACAAAGGCCGTTTATATGGGGGACGTTTGTCTGGAACATGTTCGATTTCACAAGCTCTACGCGGCACGAAGGCGGGGTTCCAGGCCGGAACGACAAGGGACTGGTTACGTACGATCGAAAAACAAAGAAGGACGCTTTCTTCTTCTATAAGGCTAACTGGTCGGATGAGCCGGTTATCTACATCGCGAGCCGACGATTTACCGTGCGGAAGGATTCAGTAACCGAAGTGAAAATCTATTCCAATGCGGACCGGGTTGAACTGCTCCTGAATGGAATCACGCAGGGCAGACAGGCGAAAACCGTCAACCGTATATTCATCTGGAAGGATATAAAGCTCCGGCCCGGCAGTAACGACATAAAGGCCCAGGGAGTACGTGGAGGCCGGATTCTGAGTGATAGCTGCGAATGGAGACTTTTCTGATTGACATTACTGGTGAATTATGCAAGAATCTGCAACAGAATCGGCGGCTTTTCATTTTCCGTGTAGGGGCATTATCCCTATCCCGCCAGTTGCATGTTGGCAAATCGCGCTCATGAATGCACAACATTCCGGAAATATCTACTACCTGCCTAGGACACCATGTATTTCGGGCTGTTTACTCTTATTGGCTCGGGATTATTCTCAAAATAGCCTGAAGAGTCTTGACTCAAATTGAGAAATTAGTTACTTTTCATCGAAATTAATCCAGGCGACTCACGTTGACAATTCGTCGTCTGCGCAGTGATCTTGTAATCAATTCCAATTACTGGAGTAAGGCAATGAACCAACGACTAACGCTCTTGCTGCTCTTGATGTCGGTATTAGCTCAGTTCGCACTTGGCCAGACAAGCGAACCACCCAGTTTCAGTCATCCATCGACCTCCCTGCTTTTGAATTTCTCTTACACTAATACGGCGTTTACCCAGAATGGGAGTGCTGGGATTTCCATCAGTCGATTCCTTCCAGGGAATGTGGAAGCCGGTATCAATGCAAACATTTTTGGGATAGAGAATAGCAACTACTCCTACGATGCTTCGACCAAGTCCCCCAAGGAACAAAACTCGGTTACGACCATGATCTCATGGGAACTTACCCTCAATTATCATCTCACATTCCTGAGCATGGCCGAAGGACACCTTGTGCCATACGTGGGAGCCGAAAGTGGAGGTACATACGTAAAATCGGATTTTGGATCCTCAAGTTCTGAACAAGTAAGCTGGTTGTACGGAGGGGCCGCGGGTATGGTGATGTACCTTTCTTCATCTTGGGCGATCGATGGGAGCTATCGTTTAACATACGCTGACCGCCCGACGCCATATGGGAACACCGCCCTGATTGACGAAGCCAGCTTCAATTTGGGAATTCGGACATTCTTCTAGGTTGATTCCCTTGCCGGAGTCTCGCAGGTGGTATAGAATGAACAGGGCAAAAGGTCAATGGACCTACGTTAGGTGGGTCTTGTTGCTCGTGGGCGTACAACAGCTCATGCTTGCACAGGACGAAGGCTTTCACGATGTTCAATACTGCCGTACACTTTCTGATGCAGTCGAGCAAGCTTCATCCAAGAGTAAAATAGTCATTGGTGTGATGAGAGAAGATCCCACGAAGCCTGGGCATATGGTCTTCATAGTACCAAATGAAAAAGACCCTGAGAATCCGCACGTCTATGATGGCAATAAAATCAATATGCTCCTCGTCCTGGAGATGCGGGCTCAGGATGGGTCTCTTAATCTAGGCAATGAAGACAAAAACCTTGATCTTAGATTATGGCTAACGGAGCAATATAAACCCTTAGAATATTATCGTAAAGCAGCCAAATACTATCAAGATCATGAGGGTCAACCCGGCGCGCTCGATAAATTTGTTTCCATCAAGGAAAGGCTCGGGGATGATGCAGTAGTCGGGGTTGATCGCATGATCAAGGATTACAGAAAGTCGGGGAATCTCCTTACAATTTCCTATGATAGATCCATGCTCGCGAAAGTGCCAGCGAGCGAGCCCAATCCCAAGAACAAAGTCATGTGGTATGCAATTCCCGGCGATCCCGAAGCCCTGCGAAAAGCTGTAGAGGAGTTCAAGCCGGACCCAAACAACAAAAATCTTAATTGTAACAAACTCTTCACAGAAGTCGCCAAAAAGGCTCTGCCGCGGGAACTTCCGTGGCTGGTAAATCAAATTTTCTATTATTTGTTAGATAGAAAAAAGAGTTTTGGACACGAACAAGCCCAGGAGCAGGAAAAGTCACTCGGCGGTACCTGGGCTGTACACACCGGGGAGGAGCTTGCCAAGTACATGCCTGACAAGGCTATCTTCAACAAAGTACTGGATGCGTCAGACCCGTATCTCCAGGATTTTGCAAGCTTTGCCACCAACCAATTCAAAGCACAATTCGCTCCGGAAGACTATGAGAAATCATTCCAAGATAATCTTTCCTTATGGTCCTTAAGTGGTAGCATTGTGGGCACAATGGTGTCCAGTTGGTTTGATCAGCCACAGATTTGTCCGGTTTGTGGCGGTACGGGCAATCTGCGATCACGGTATGAATCGTTAAGAAATCAGGCATTGAGCGCATTGGATCAAGACCTAGCGAAAATCCCGCAATTGCAATCTGATATACAGTCTCAGCCCGATTTTTACTATGCGTACGACTCCCGCGGCGTGCGATACATTGCTTCGGACAATAGACCTAACAAGCAACAACAACGGCAGTGGCTCGAGGAAGCCAAGCAAGAGGGTATCCGTTTCCGGGCGCTAATCGAGAGCCTTGATTTCCGCTGTCCTGTTTGCGGTGGGACGGGAAGGATCCAAGGGAGCATCAAATGAGTTCTGCAAAATACTCATCCACAGTGCTTATTGGGCTATGGTACATGCGGTTTGTTCTTTGGTCTGAAACGCTATTTGACGTGGGAGATGACAATATGCTTAGACTTTTATGATCCGCGCAAGATGTCATGCATGGTCCGTTTGCTGCGGAACACACGTAGTCGAGGCCCCGGTGGGATGAAAAGCGTCATCCGACAACGAACAAATGCGCCGTTTTTAACTGGTCTTTTTCTAGTATCCGCCCTGCATTTTTGTTCCTGCGGACACACATATGATACTGCTTCCCGGGTAGGTCGCCAACAGGGTATTCCAACCGTCCTGAGTGTGAATGATCCTGCCCTAAGGTCTCGCATCACCATGCAAAAGATTGATGTCAGTCCTAACGGTGGAATTCTCATGCTCGTGAACGGGCAACTACTCCAGCTTGGATCGGGAAACTACGTGTCAGATACAAGCGCTAGTCTAACCGATTTTGCAATCGATACCAGCGGCATCACCTACGGCATGGCGGGAAACGTCCTGGGCATCGTGGCCTATTGCAAGTTTGTCCCGCTGACACAGTTTCCCTCAGCAACGCTCAGTATAGCGGCGGCCAGCAAAGACAGTCTTTTTCTATTTGGGCAAGAGAGCGATTCCACAAATGTAATTTATCTCGTTTATCGCGCGAATAATTCTCGCAACATGTACCGCAAGCTTGTGAGCATTCCGAAAACGATACAGGCTGTGCTGCCGCAGGAAAATTCCTGCCTCCTCGCGATCGGCGGCGCGATCTACGGACTAGAATGGGCGACCAATGATTCGATCTCGCTCCAGTATTTAATGAACCCGGAGAGGGGCAGGATTCTTTCTCTTCAAGCGGACGAACGCAACGACATTCTCTATTTCTCAACCGACAGCACAACCTGTGCTTTCAACAACGGCGAGATTTTGGAGATTCTCCATCAAGGAGGTCAATTGCGGTTGACGGCAGATAAGTTATATGTGCTCGATCGGCTGAATCAAAAGTTGGTTATGCTCGATAACCCCCGGCAAATTGTTCTAGAACGTTCGACCCAAACAATCAACCACTAATTCCATGAGGTGAATCATGAGATCAAAGCATATAGTCTACGCGGCCCTGGCGGGAATATTCATCGTGCTATTCATAATTTCCGCTTGTACTAGGAATGTCTCCGTTGCGCCGACGGCACCGGAGAATAGCAATACCTCGATGAGTTACACAGGCTCGGTCACGGGAAAAGTTCGTGATCGATGTACCGACCAGGCAATCGCTGGGGCAACGGTGTCCGTTGGCGCAAATGGTACAGCATTTACAGCAATTACAGATGGTGGTGGCGGTTTTTCATTTGCGAATCTACCGATTAGTGCTAGCGGAGTATGGGATTCATCTAAGAACTCACCGATTCACGTTACTGGCAGATATGTCTTCACCCTTTCTCTCGTGGATTTAAACCGATCCGGTGCCTCTGGTGCTCCAATCTACAAAGACTATTATTATATCGATACGGTGGTCACTTTCGTTGCCACGTCGAATAATCTTGTTTCAAGTATCAATTTCCTGGTCAGTAAACTAAATACAACCATTATCGGTGGGGTTGTCGATACGACACTACGGCCCGTCGATGGCGCACGGGTGTTTTTGTACGATAGTGACGGAAAGAAGGTTATCGCCGAGACAACATCCGTCCAGGGCATCTATAGGTTCTCGAACGTCGAAAACGGCGTAGCTGTTCAAATTAAGGCGGTGAGTGCTGATGGACAACGCGCGGGTAGTCTAAGTCATCAGCTGACGTGTAATATGACTTATGATTCGCTACGAAACCAAGTTGCCTCTGAACGGATCGTGCTTCGCGCGGTTGATAATGTGAACCCAATTGTTATTGCAACAAACCCGTTAAACAACGAAGATGTCAGCCCAACAAACCTGCAAATAACATTCACGTTTTCGGAGCAAATTAAACAGACTCCGTTTACACGCACGAATCTCGGTCTCGGATACGGTACAATTATGGATGACATTACTATGACTTTCAATGGGATGAAGAAGACGACAGGGGGGAGTCTCCCCTTCACCGCGCAATGGGATCCGACCTATACACAGCTAATACTGACGCCGCAGGGAATTGTAGGGTCGGCCAAGTACTCTGTTAGTATTCTGAAAACACTGGACAGCCTTACAGATCTTGCTGGAAATCCAGTGACCCTTGGTGGTTTTGATTCGCTCAATTTTACCACAAACGGCTCTGCGCCTATTCCCGGACCGCCAAATGTCTTGAGACGACTTCTTCCCAATACGTCGTTCACTCCCTTGGACTTTAACGGCGGAATGATCGGTCTTGAATGGAATTATGATGCAAGCGCGCGCAGCTACAACATTTACAAACGCATAGGATCCGGCTCCTTCCAGTTGTTACAGACCGACATTGATTCCTTGCGGTTCTCGGACATGTCTGGTTCTCTGGTCAACCCGCCAAGCGCGGTCAATCCTCTGGGTGCAATCTCCGTGAGCTATGAAGTCCGTGCTGTCAGCAAAGATCTAGTCGAAGGACCTGTCAGCAATATTATAACCGTTAGTGACCAAGTTAAGCCTAGCGTATCGTGGGGAGCAATCAGCATTGATGGCACATCCCACGATGCTATTGCGAACAATGTGTACTACATCACGATTCCGTTGACTGAGCCGTTGAACCTTGCCTCAGTCGAGAGCACCTTCACGACGAAGTATATTTTCGCCAACTCGTTCACACCGATTACTACTACGAAAGCAGATTACCTCGGATCCTCCGGGTCTAACAGCTGGGGAATCCTGTTGACCGTCAGTCCGCTGGGGGCGCTGGTGGAAGCACCAACGCTCACAATACAACCTCTGGTGACCGACCTCAACGGAAACGCTCTGCAATCATCGAATAACGCCAACGTATATCAGTTTCCGTTTCCTACTCCAGCAATCGACTCGCTATTTGTTGACAGCGTTTTGGTCGCTAGCCCGGGCTTTACTACGTTGACCGTACATGGATCAAATTTTACGACGCGCTCCATAATGAATTGGAACGGCGCACCTAGGCAAACCACCGCTGTGAGCACGACACAATTAACGGGTCAAGTTATGGCGGGCGACATTAATACTGCTTCCATTGTGAACATTACCGTATCTAATCCTTCTCCTGCCGGGGTATCATCAGCTTTGCCTCTGACAATTTACAATCCTGTTCCTTCGGTTACTGTGCTTTCCCCGAGCAGTGTGGCGGCCGGTGCGTCTTCATTTACGTTGACAGTTGGAGGAAGCAATCTTGCTCAGAATTCAGTTGTCCGATGGAATGGAACAAATCTCCAAACGACTTTCTTGAGTAGCACAAGTCTGCAGGCTACTGTCAATTCCACTCTCATTGCCACCACGACAGTGGCGAAGGTTTCAGTATTCAATCCGTCTCCAGGTGGTGGAATTTCCGACACGCTGTTCTTCAGCGTCAATGAGAGTTTCGAAGTGCCATGGACAAACTCGGGCGCAACACCCTCCGGCTGGTCTAGATCCTACGTTTCAGGCAGTGTGGATTGGGGTCAGAAAGTGGCGCCTCTCATTGGCCAAGCCCCTCCCAAAGACAGTCTGGCAGAGGATGGTCAGGCCGTTGCATGGTTTAATTCAAGCGCAGCTGCAGGATCTTCTACACGCCTCGAAAGTCCCCCATTTGATCTCACAGGGTCAAAAAATCCTCATGTGAAATTCAACTATGTGAACTTAGATGGGACGGATCAGTTAGTGGTGCGCTTTTCAACAGATGGTGGGTCCACATGGACGACAGTCGTTACTCTTTCTACAACGTCAAGTAATATGTGGACGCCGCAGGATGTGACAGTCCCTGGAGCAGCAGGTATGCATAATGTCAAGATTGCACTTGAAGCCGTGGCAGATGGTGGGGCAAGCGATATTTGGGTTGACAATGTTATGATTGTTCCGTAAAGGCGAACGCAATATCAGGGTCAAATGATCTCCGGTGACTCGCGTGGATTAAATTGGAGCAATCAAGAACCTCAGTTGCCCAAGCGTTCGTCATCATTGAGTACAAGAATGGATCAAACTACTCGGTGGTTGACCGAGGAATTAGAATGAACGGATATAAGGTGAAAGTCCCATGAAACATATTTCCTCAATAATATCTTCTCTGATGGTTGGGTTTTCACTTCTTACGGCCCAACCATCGTTGAACACGAACGCTGCCGACAATACCGTCATCCGCCCGGAACGCGAGTTACTCTTCGATACCCCGGTCAATCCGTACCAGTACGGCCAGTTTATCGAATACCTTTGTGACCTCGTGCCGGGTATGTGGTCGGAAAAAGTCTGCGACAACAGCTTTGAAGGTCTTTCACCGTATAACGTCGCTTTCCGGAAGCAGATTGATTTCAGAGAGAAACCATGGTATCCCGTCGGGGCAGTGCATCGGGGCAGGTACTCTCTGGATAGTGCGCAAGCCTTTAATGGCAAAGTATCACAGCGGATCGAAGTGAAAGGAGATGAACCCTGCACACTCGGTCTTGCCCAGGATGGTATCGGCGTAGAGAAGGGAAAGGCACTTCGGTTATCGGCCTATCTGCGAGAAAAGGGAATCTCCGGGAGCGTGCGGATGTATTTGCGTGCCGGCAACAAAATTCTCTCCGCCACAAAATTTTCAGCTACTGAAGAATGGAAAAAATACACTGCACGTCTCCTACCCTTGGAACCATCCGGCAACGCGTCACTTGTCGTAGAGTTTCGCGGTCCTGGCACAATCTGGATCGATCAGGTTTCGTTAATGCCTGAACGGACCGTGGGTGGATGGCGGATCGATGTCGTAAAGGCATTGAAGGAATTAAAACCCGGCATCATCCGGCTGGGCGGCAGCGCTACCGAGACATTCGACTGGTTACGGCTGATTGGCGACCCTGATAAGCGCCCGCCGTGGATCAATCTCCCCTGGGGTGGACAACATCCGACGGGAGCGGGACTGGAAGAGTTCGTTCAGCTTTGCAGGGTCGTCGACGCGGAGCCTCTCATTTGCGTACGTCTGACAGGCCGCATACCCAAGAATGCCGCAGATGAGGTGGAATATTTCAACGGTTCACCGGAGACACCGATGGGAATGCTGCGAGCGGCCAACGGCCATCCTGCACAATACAACGTAAAATTCTGGCAGATCGGCAACGAACTGGAGGGTGATGAATACGAGCGAGAGCTTCCGGTCTTCTGCCGGGCAATGAAAGCTGTTGACCCAACCATCAAATTACTTTCATCATTTCCAACCCCCAACATCATTAACACTTCCGGACAATACCTGGATTATGTCTCTCCCCATCACTACGAATGCGAAGATCTTGCCGGAAAAGAGAGCGAAATCCGGACCATAGAGCAATGGCTTGACAGCGCATCGAGGAGAAACATCAAAGTGGCTGTGACCGAGTGGAATACCACCGCAGGCGATTGGGGAGTTGGACGCGGAAGATTGTTGTCGCTGGACAATGCCCTGGCATGCGCCAGATACCACAACTTCATGCACCGGCACGCGGACATCATCGAGATCGCCAACCGTTCCAACCTTACCAATAGTTTCTGCTCGGGGATCATCCAAACCGATAACTTGCGACTCTACAAAACCCCGACCTACTACGTTCAACAGCTCTATGCACATCATGCAGGTATCCATCCGCTGCGGGTAACGCTGGAGGGGAAGATGGATCGGGATGATGTGAGCGCCACCATGTCTCGCGGCAAAGTATCGTTGTTGGTGGTTAACAGCACACTTCATGAACGCCGCACGCTGGTGGATCTTTCAGCATTCGGCACGATTGGCGGGACGGTTCACGTCTGGAAATTAGTGGACACGAAGAATGCCGGAGAGCGTGACGTATTGAATAGTTTTGAAGAACCCGAGCGAGTTCGTCTGTTATCCTCACAGTTCGTTACGAAATCTGCTAAATTCCCTTACGCCTTCCCCCCTCTTTCCGTGGTCGCGCTTGAATGTACGATAAAAGACTAATAGTCCTTCACCGCCTAACGGCGGTTGACTCAACTTTGTAGCAGGGGGAGGAACATTCCAGAACTCACAATTGGCCGCACATGCACAGTTGCACTTTATATACAAAAGTATACATTTGTGTACAAAAGTATATGAAAGAGAGAAGAAATTCATGATCATGCATCGAGTCCTTGATGAGGTATTGCGGTCATGGTCGCACGTGGCTGTGCTCCGCGCACTGATGGATACTTCGACCGGCTTCACCGGTAATGAGGTTGCACGCGTCTCAGGAATGCAGCCACGGTCTGCCTTGAAAGCGTTGTCGTCGCTGGAAGAGCTTGGCATCGTTCGGAGACAGCGGGGTGGGCGGGACCATTTGTTTACATTGAATCGTGAGCATTTCTTGGTGCGAGAAGCTCTGCTGCCGATATAACACTCGGAGAGACAATTTCCTGAGGTGATCAAAACATTCCTCTCGGCGAACCTGGGGAGTCCTGCTGTCAGTGCTGTGCTCTTTGGAAGCGTAGCAAGAGGAGAAGAAACTCCCATGTCCGACCTTGATATGTGCTGTATTGTCAAGAAGGAAAAGCAAAAAGAAATTGTACGAGAACGTCTGGATGCGGTATCGTCAGAGTTGTATCGGAAATTTGGAGTCAAAGTAGCTCCTGTCTATTTCACGGTTGAAGAGCTGCAGAAAAAATCAAAATCGTCGCTTGTGAAGAGTATCCTGAGTCACGGCATAGTCATAGCAGGCAAGAATCCTAAGGACCTGCTGCATGGCTAAGCGCGCAGGTAGAAAATCGATTTCTCGTGTGCGTTACGCTGAGTACCAGCGGGTTGCCGTACATTTTTTCAGCGCGGCGAAAGATTCCATTGAGTTGGAATACTGGACGGCTGCCGGGGTTCTCATCGTATACGCCGCCATCGCTTATGCCGATGCCCTCAGCATTCAACAATCCGGTCAGAAGAGTGTTGGTGAGAGTCACGAAGATGCCATAGCATTGCTGGAAAGTGTGATCGCCGCCTCTGATGAAAAGGAGAAAGCACTTAATCAACTCAGGCGACTAATAGAGGAAAAGACGAAAGTGTCGTACCTGGGTGAGTTGTACACACCCGCCCAAACCAGGGAACTTTGGAAGCGCCTGGAGAGATTCCGTGCATGGGCATCAGGGATCCTCAATCGTTGATAAGAACCTCCACAACGGGAGGAACATTTCAGAACTCACAACACTGATCCGGGTTCTTGGGTACGCCTCTTGACGACTTTTCGCGGAGGGGTATGTAGGAGCGGCCCGAACTGCGTACCGACAAACAATTTGATATATGAACTTAAGCTAGCGCTTTCCTGATGACGCTCGGTAAAAATTACCGTCTCGCTAGCCGGTAGCTAAAGGACCAAGTCCACACATCGCAGTCTCGCCAGCTCTACAGGAAGCCGGGTTATGATAAGGCGAGCATTCGAACAAGACGTTTTTGAGATGTCCCCAGTTTCAACAGGGACCTGACAAGAAGATCTAATGAAACCGAAGGATCTCCCGCTTCCATCTTCGCGACTCTCGATTGACTGGACTTCATGAGCCGGGCCAATTGATGTTGGGTGAGACCCCTGCGCCTTCGGGTATTCCGGAGATCCTTGCTCAGGAGCATTTTCACTTCGATATATGCAGCTTCTTCAGCAGAGAGGTTCAAGAATTCTTTCGTGCTTCCGAACTTCCAACCTTTTGCCTCGAGATTTTTTTTCTTTGCCGTATTCATATTCCTGTTCCTGTATTATTTCTCATAAAGTCGAATTCGCCGCCTGCAATTCTCGGCAACATTTGTAGGGGTTTCATTTGATTTTTTCTCGAACACCTCCAAGATCACTATGGCATCTGGATCGATACGATACACAATGCGCCAAGTCTTGTTCTCGTCGTTGATTCTCAACTCATGACACCTCACACCAATAGAAGGCATAGGCCGCGAGTGCGACATTGAGAGCTTGGGACCCATCTGCAGCTGCCGGAGCAAATAACCGGTTTCAATCCGTGCTGCGCTCGAAAGAGGAGGAGTCTTTACCTCTCCGTGCAACCACACTAACGGCTTTTCGGCGGATTCCATAGCACAATATATGTCATTTTTGACATATTGTCAAGTTCAGACCCTGGATTAATTCGATGGGGATCTCCAACACTACTCGGATTCGATTGTGACCACGCGATCGCCCGCTCCAAACCGGAAAACGAAGCCCCAAAAGCAGGTAGGCGCGGCACGCCATACACTCTACGGACAGAATTCAGCTGAATTCGGACACTCAATGTCGCATTTGAACAACCATCATTTCACGGCGGTCTCCCAAAGTGATATCGGCTTTATCACAGAAATAACGCTCAACTCGCTTTGAGCCTTGGCCTTTCCTAAGTTGCCTCAGTTGGCAGGTCGCTATGCGTTCTTCTTCGCCCGCAGACACGGATTCCAGCAAATGTCCCCGCGAAAAGATCAGCCAATTTTCGATTCGCCATCGTTATCCCCTTTTTCCCTCTCGCTCCCCCTATTTGGACTTTGCACATACCGCAAGAGGTGTCGTCTAATGATTTTCAGGGCTCGAGTAATTTGATTTTCTACGGTTTTGACGCTGATACCAAGGTGCGCGCTAATTTCCATATAGGACATTCCCTCCATTCTGCTGAGAAGGAAGATCTCCTGACACCTTGTGGGCAGCTTCGTTCTCACAACCTCGGACAATTTTTCCTCCAGAATGCTCAGTTGTAGAGATTCCTCGGGATTGTCTCCCACCGAGGGTGAAGCGCGAGGAATTTCCATTTCGAGCCTTATTTTCACCGCATGATGTCTTGCGTGGTCGCGCACAAGGTTCCTGCAGATGCGGAAAAGGTAACTGAGCAAAGGGAGTTTTGACTGAATAGATGCGCGGTGGTTCCAGAGGCGCAGGAATGTCTCTTGAACCAGGTCATGAGCAGTCTCTGCATCGTGAAGGCTCTGCAAAACAAATCGGAACAGTATCGGTTGATACTTCTCGAATAAAATCCGGAAGGCATCTTCATCCGAGGCCCGTACCTGCTCGATAAGTCGCTCGTCGCTCTCGTGCATGCGGTGGTGTTGTTGTTTGCCCAATAATAGGAACTTCCCTTGACAGATGCAACATCGTATTGCTAAGAAACTTGATGGGATGCTTGGGGGGTAAAGGGGGCATAATCGTTATATATGTACGTCATGTGCCATTTGCGTTGGAAAGGGGTCATTGTGATGAGGGGTGAACGATCGATCACGCTGATCGCCGCTGCTCTTGTGCTTACAACCTCCTCACACGCACAAAGTACCTTGCGTCCCGAGGTTCTGGCTGGCGTGTCTCCTAGCGGTCTGACTACCGGGGTCTTGAGCAACTGGGGCGATGGCTGGACAATCGGCGGAGGTGTTGCATATCCGGCTAGCTCAGCCGTCGACCTGGCTTTGGATATCACCTACAGCAGCTATTCATATCGTGGCGACAATCTCTGGCTCGTATTTCCAGCCATCGCCGGCCTTCGGTGGAGCGTTTCGGGAGCTCCATCGAATGTCGTTGAAGCTTCACTTGCTGCTCGGTTAGGCAGTTCGGGTTCCATCATCAATCCGTTCTTGTCACTCAGGACCGGCATTTGCCGGTTGAATACAGGCGAAATTGTAGTCTCGACGTGGTTCGACTCCAACCCACGGAACGTTTCCCGTTCAACATACAGCGGCTCGGGAGTCCAGATGACCAAGGGCTTTGCATCACTGAGCTTTGGGCTCGCTATTCCATTGAACGCGAACATTCGAGTCAGGCTTGAAGGCGGATTGACTCAAACGTTCGATTTGGAAGAGGGGTTTATTCCTTTGCTCTCAACAGTACAATTTGATTTGTGATAACTCATGCTGGGTGAATTCGGGGTGATCTCGGTGTGGTCGGCCGCTCTTTAAGCGTATTCCAATGAAATGATGCAAGAGGTGAACAAACGATAACGAAGACCTCGGTAGCAGTAATAATTACGCTGGAGTTCCTGCTGGCGGCCGTTGGGTTGGCGCTGGGGATAAGACACGCCGCTTGGCAAAACCCCTTACCTCTCGGAAACGATCTCCACGACATCTTCTTCGTTGACACTCTGACAGGATGGTGTGTCGGTAGCACGGGTGCCGTTGTCGGCATCCACGATGGTGGGACTCACTATGGCATGTGCAGTATGATTACTACTCAGGGCGCAATTACTAAGTGATGTTACGCATGGAGGGGAAAAAGAACTCTTATGATGCTATTTTCGGAACTCATCCCCCAGCCCCTTCTCTTGAACAAGAGAAGGGGAGCGTTTGGAGAGCCAACGTCCCTCTCTAAGTTTAGAGAGGGACCACAGGGTGAGTTCGGACAACTGATTTCATCCACAGGCTACTTTTTGCGTAACATCGGTTACTAGTACATAAGAGGACATGATATGATACGAAGACAATCTTTTCGGGTTCCTACTGCGATTGCAATCATGCTGAATTGCCTCTTCCTTCAGGCCAGAGCTCAAGTCCCGATGACTGCAAAACATCTCATAGCCACAGCAGACTCACTTGCAATTACCTTTGCAAGTAATGCAGAACTAGCATCTGTCCAAACTTCTGGCATCGATACGACCGGTGAAGCGAGTGTCTGGACTTACGTGTATTTTTCTTTCGACTCTTTGAATTTCTTCAACTCAAGAGCGTACAGCTTCATTGGTCAGAACAATCACGTCACATTTGACCATTGGGATTCGTTGGGAGTTGGCCCTGCGATTCTCAGCAATCGATGGATGGATAGCGATTCAGCGTTGTTGGTCGCGGAGCGTGCAGGAGGATCAGGTATCCGAAAACGATTTCCTACGTGCACGATCACCGCTTTGCTTATGCAATGGCCTGCCCCACCATTTATAACAGAATGGCAAATAAGCTACAATTGCAGTGATAGCACGAGAAGGGTGGGCATTAATGCTACTACTGGTGATGTGGTGACATCAGTCAAGGAGGTCAACAATCAAGCATTGCCAATCAGGTTTGAGCTCCATCAAAACTACCCCAATCCATTCAATCCGACTTCGACAATCATGTATTCCGTTGCGCGAGAGTCTTTTGTCACCTTGAAGCTCTATGATCTACTGGGAAGGGAAGTCCATACTCTCGTGAATGGCAAACAAGAACCGGGAAATTACTCGCGCATAGTTGACGCGAATGATTTGCCGAGCGGCGTCTATTTCTATCGCCTAACCGCCGCAACGTACTCTGAAACAAAAAAGATGATTCTCTGTAAGTGATGAGCCGCAACAAATGGTGAGTTGATTACTAAACCAAAAAGCAACGCCTATGGTTAATGTCCTTCATAAGCTAAAATCATTGTTCCGTTTCCCTCGCGAGCGAGGGACGAGAGACGCAGCGATCAATGAAATCCTTGACCGCTGTTTTCATCGGTTACGTAACGTCGATCCTGACACCCATCAGGAATGGCTGCGTCTACGGCGTGCATTAGCCGGGAGCGAGGCTGAAGCTCGCCCGCAAAAGTCCCGATTTGTACCCCGGTTTGCTCTCGCAGTAACAATCGTCGTGATTGCCATAGTCGGCGGCTATATCTACATCACGTCCAGGCAAGCTCCTCCTGATTCATTTGCGACCGGAAGAGGAGAACGAAAGGAAGTTATTCTCCACGACGGTTCACAGGTAACGCTCAACTATGCGACCGAGTTGGTTGTAACAGATTTGCATCCCGGGAAACCACGCCGTCTTTCGCTGTCGGGCGAGGCATATTTCCGCGTTCAACGGAATGAAACTCCGTTCATCATTTCAACACACTACGCCCATGTCCAGGTGGTTGGAACGGAGTTCGACGTCAGCGCTCGTGAAGGTGGACTTGAGATTGGGGTAATCACGGGGATGGTAAAAGTCAGCGTGGTTAGAGACGGGAGAGATAGTGCGCTGCTGCTATCGGAACATCAGATGGCGCTCTGTCTGCCAAAGGATTTTCCCAAAAGAATCGGGAATATACCGTCTCCGGAATATCCGGGATGGATGCACGGCAAACTGTTCTTGGACGGAACCTCATTTCAGGACGCATGCCGGGAGATTGAAATGCGTTTTAACATCGCAATTGCGGTCGAGGACCGAGATGTTCACGATAAGTCAATCACGGGAATGCTCGACGCCAAAACAGCAGAATCCGCCCTCAAGGCGCTTTGTGAACTTACTGGAAAACGATTCAGGCATGAGGGTCAGACCTATCATATTTATTAGTGTCCTCAGTGTGTTCGTATCCAGAGGTATCGCGCAGGATAGTGCCGGGGTCCATTCGTTCAACTTCCGAGGAACGGAGCTTCGCTCGGCGCTCGATTCTTT
This sequence comes from Bacteroidota bacterium, assembly GCA_049515655.1. Taxonomy (GTDB): domain Bacteria; phylum Bacteroidota; class Ignavibacteria; order UBA10030; family SZUA-254; genus JBEKTW01. Next base: position 99,157 of record JBEKTW010000010.1, on the reverse strand, counting down.
GATGAGATGGTATGCTGTTCCATTGATTTACCTTGACAAGGATGTCGGGGACAAACGCGTGTCTGCAGAGTGTTCGCGCTGTCGCTTTGAAGAGGCCCTTGGCAAAGTGATCGAAGGGCGGGGACTCGTGTGGAAGACACTTGGCAACCAAGTCTTGCTCCAGAGACAAATAATGGAACCGGAGGTCACCGCGGCTACGTTTGCCGGTACTCTCAAAGACACGCTCACCGGTCAAGTGATTGCCGATGCAAACGTCGTCCTCCTGACTCCGTTCACGGCGGAGGCAGCCCAAGAATCTACAAAGGTCTATAGATGGTGCCCAACGAACCAGTTCGGGTTCTTTTCACTGCGGAATATTCAACCCGGGAATTATATTCTCAATGTCCGCCGGGTCGGCTATCGAACGATGCATGAACCGCTGACGATTCCGCCGGGTGCGGCGATCGTACGGGATATTTCGTTAAGTGAGCAGCACGTGTCGTACACGGAAATCACTATTGAGGGGCGCCGATCTGCCCTGACGACATCGGAAGGAATTTCTCAGGGGGTGTACATTCGCGGGACGCCTTCAGACGATAACCAGTACATTCTTGAAGGTTCGAGAATCTATAACCCGCTCCACTTTGGGGGCGTGATGAGCACGTTCAACGGCGATGCGCTGCGGGATGTCCAGGTGGTAGCGGGCGGCGTTCCTCCCTATTATGGTGGACGCATCGGCGGCATTCTCGATGTTGCGCTCCGCAATGGAACCACTGAGGGGATATCCGGTTCTGCCGGTGTTGGGTCGCTTGGATCTAATCTCTTGCTTGAAGGACCGGTTGCCGATGGGACAACCTTTGTGGTTTCAGGGAGGCGATCTTATCCTGATATGCTCTTTCCGCGCTATCGAACAACTGAGACGGAAAGCGACCTGAATTCATCTGAGATAATAGCAAAGCTTAGCAAGGAACTTGCCGGGAATCAGCGGCTCTCCCTGAGCGGATACTTTGGACGGGATACGTACGAAAGAGACGTAACCGGCATGCAGGGAGATCAACTCCTCAACAACCTCCGTTGGGGAAATGCGGCCGCGAACCTGCGCTGGATTGGCGTAGCTTCTCCGTCACTCTTCTTTTATACTTCCGCAGGCTACACGAGATACGGTTTCAACGTTGAACAGAGAATCGGACAGGCCCTCAATGGGAACGAATCGTTTCCTTCAGATTACGTGATCGAAGATGCCGCTGTTCGCGCTCATGCCGAGTACTTTTACGATGAGTATCATACTGTCCTTGCCGGCGTTGAGCTGGTACGTCACTGGCTGGGGGGAAGGATTAGTGAGTTCTCCAGTCAAATTGCGGCTATGTCTCTCGACGGAGTCTCACCGTGGGACTTGTCGGTGTACTTCCAGGATCAGTGGCGATTGGTTCCCTCCGTGTCGGCAGAGTTAGGGGCTCGTGCGACCTCATTCGTCGCCAAACAGGGCTCCTTCTCTGCGGTTGACCCTCGTTTCTCGCTGCTCGCCTCGATCAATGACGGCCTTCGGTTGTATTCATCGTTCTCGGCGATCAATCAGTTTATGCACGCGTATCGACAGAGTGGCATATTCATGTTCTATCCGTCGGTTTTCTTTTACCCTTCCGCTGAAAATGTTCGTCCCTCGACGTCGTTACAATTCTCCCTCGGGCTGGAGGAGAATTTTAATGAGGATCAATACCGGCTTGCAGTCGAGTCATACTACAGGACGACACAGAAACTTCACGAGTTTCTGTTCGATACGACGGCAAGCACACTGACGGATGCCCTGATTCTTGGCGAAGGGAATGTCTATGGAGTCGATATTACTCTTGACAAACGGACCGGCAATTTCACCGGCTCGGTCAGGTACAGTTTCGCGTGGGCAAGCGACCGATTCGCCGAGCTGAACGGCGGGGAGCCTTTCCGGCCCCGGTTTGACCGGAGGCATGAGGTGTACGCGACCGTATCGTACCTCCTGAGCGAGAACTGGGCGGCAGGAGCCGACTGCCTGCTCTCATCGAACCAATTCCCTTCATTTGCTCCAAGCGGATTGAATGCGCCACAGAATCGGTTCAACTATGGACCGGGCAACGCAGTCCTCTACGCAGAACCCTATGACCTGAACGGAGCCCGCCTACCGGGTTTTCAACGTCTCGAGCTTCACGTCCTCCGAAAGTTTTCGTGGTGGGGACTACCCTTTGAAGCGACACTCCGATTGGTTAATGGTTACGGTCTCGTTGACCCGTTTGTCTGGGAGTTGCACCGGAGTCCCGACATCAGGCTCAGGTGGAGCGTCACGTACGATGCGCCCCCCCTGTTACCCCTGTATCCGGTGGTGGGTTTGAGTGCGAGGTTTTGATGGAGAAAACCATGAAACACTCTCTCATTGTCATTTTGATTCTCGGTACGACCATATTTGGATGCTCGACGGGGGTTGCTCCAACAGAGCCCCGGCTGCCGGACATCTACGGGAATTGGCAGTGGGTGAAATCGGTCGGAGGGTTTGCGGGCACGACCGTTACACCGGCCACGGCGGGGTATACACAGAGAGTCGTGTTGAAATCCGGCAACACCTGTGAGTACTATAAAAACGATACCTTAATGACGACCGCGCAATTTGCGATATACCGGGAGAAGACTTCATTCTCTTCAGACTCGGTAGATGTCATACATTATTTGGCCCCCGTTCATTTCTTTGACCAGATCGTTTCACAGGCCGGTTCCGACACGCTTGCCCTTGCCGACCTCTGCATGGATTGTTTCAAACACACATACGTGAGGATAAAATGAACCGTAAACTGAATCTGCTGTTCGTATTTTGTCTCGTGCTGCCCCTTTGCCTTCTCGGATGCAAAGACTTCGGCACGTCGCCGGGGAAGCAAGTGACCCGTCCCTTGACCGAGCTTGAGAAGAGTCTCCTTCAGACGAGCAACCAGTTCGGTTTCCACCTGCTCCGGGCCGTGAACCAGGCGGAGACCGACAGCAATGTCTTTATTTCGCCGTTGAGCGTCTCAATGGCGCTCGGCATGACGCTTAACGGCGCCAACGGGACGACCGAAGAAGCGATGCGCTCCACGCTCGGCTTCTCGGGGATGACGCAGGAGGAGATCAATACAACATACTACGGTCTGATGCAGCTGCTGCGCAACCTTGACCCGAAGGTACGATTCGACATCGCCAACTCCATTTGGTATCGACTCGGTTTTAAGGTCGAGCAGGGGTTCGTTGAAACCAATCAACGCTACTTCGAGGCGATTGTCAGAGGGTTGGAATTCGGCTCCGCAGAAGCTTCAAGAACCATCAACTCCTGGGTGGATAAGAGCACCAGCGGGAAGATACAGAGGATCGTGCCGGATGTCATTTCCCCCGATGTCGTCATGTATCTCATCAATGCCATTTACTTCAAGGGGATGTGGACGTACAAATTCGACACGACCAGAACCAGTGATGCCCCATTCCATCTTCCCGACGGCACGACGGCACAGGCCCGCCTCATGCAAGTCAGAGGAACATTTTCATACGCGGAGACTGCGGCATATCAGGCAATTGAATTACCCTATGGCGATTCGCTTTTCAGTATGATTGTCGTGCTGCCCTGCCCCGGCCAATCTATTGAGGCGTTTGTCGACGAGATGACCAACGATTCATGGAATGCGATCAAGGAGGGCTTGCATCCTCAGCTTGGCACCATGTATCTCCCGAAGTTCAAACTTGAGTTCGGGAAGTCGCTCGTAGATCAGCTGAGGGCAATGGGAATGGGGGTGGCGTTTGGCGCAGGGGCAGATTTCACGAAGATAAACCGCGATGGGGGACTGTTTATTAGTGATGTGGAGCATAAAACATTCGTCCAGGTTGATGAAGAAGGAACAGAAGCAGCGGCGGTGACTTCGGTTGAAATTTCACGAACATCGGTTGGCCCGCCCGAGTTTGTGATGCGTGTCGACCGCCCGTTCTTCTTCGTCATCACCGAGCGCAGCTCGGGAACGCTACTGTTTGTAGGGAAAATTGTGGAGCCGAAATAGATTCTAAGAAAGGAGTAATCTCTTATGACTCGTTACACGCACTTCATTATCGCCGCCGGCCTTCTGTCGGTGGCATCCTTTTCCTGTAAGGAAACGATAGTCGACCCGCCCGCGTCGTCGACGAATGACGCATTCCATGGGGACATCGTAGGCAGTGTCCTGCAAAAGGAAAGCGGGGCCGTCGTTTATATCAGTCAGGTGAAAGTGGTTGATTCGGCGCGGATCGACCCCGGCGACGGGTCGTTTGCGTTTCACGGTATTCTGTTGGGAAATTATGACCTGATGATCAGCGCAAGCGATTTCCGCATATACCAACGGAGTAACGTCATGGTGCCCGGCGGCGGAGTGGTCTACGTTGGCCAGCTTGACCTCTCTACCGTGCCGGATCTTGTGTCATCGTATTATCCTCCGGACCAGTCCGAGATAGTTTACGACAATCGCTTTGCGAGACTGGCGATTTCGATTGCCTTTACACAGCCGATGGACCGCGAAAGCGTGGAGAAGTCATTTTCCACCGATCCGCCGAGTACGGGCATTTTCTATTGGGGGGCGTACTCTTCTTCTCCGATGTATGCCCTGTACGCACTGGCGGATCAACTCTCACCTGTGAATCAGGGAGCAGTTATAACAACTCTTAGCAAGATCACCTCGTTCACCTATGTTCTTTCCGGGAGGGATTCATATGTCGATACGACATATGCAGTGACGCTGACAACGGATGCGCACGACACTTCAGGAAATCATCTGCGATTTCCACTGAGGTTTACCTTCAAGACAGTGGAGTCATCGCAAACGATCTACGGAATTCAGACCGATCCCGTAGACGGTGACATCGATGTCGCTCCGATATCGTACAACGGTATACGCATCACATTCCCTCGTCGAATGGACCAGACCTCGACGGAGCACGCCATTTCAATCGTACCGAGTGATCCACCTATTTTCATCTGGCCGCAACCGAATCAACTCACCATTTATACCGGAGGTTTATACCGTGCGGATACGACGTACCTCGTCGTCGTCGATTCAACGGCGAAGGACCTCGACGGCAACCCCCTGGGGATGCGTTTCTCATTTTCTTTCCAGACAGCTCCGGTTTTGATTTCATCTACGACGCCGATAAACGGTGAGCTGTTTGTTTCGTATTCTCAGCCGGTGAGCTTGGTGTTCAATACCTATGTCGTCAGGTCAAGTGTGGATTCTGCGTTTTCCATTTCTCCGTTTGTTCCGGGAACACTCGTGTACGGGAATCAGTACAGTCAGGACCAGAAGAACATGGTCTCGTTTATTCCGTCAGCCGCGTTGTTGCCGAATACCAAGTACACCGTGACTGTAGGGACCCAGGTGAAGGATTTCTACGGAAAACGACTGAAGGAACCCTACGGTTTTTCATTCATAACACGACCCAACTGAGGGTTGTTCCGGTCCCGGCGCGCTTCGGAGCTTCCGGCTTAACCATTCGTTGCGATCATTCTTCCTCTCGCAGAAGCCGGAGCCTTCGGGCGCGTTTCGCTCGGGGACAAGAATCACAGGCTTTTCATGGTGCCTGATTGGGTTCATATCGGGGTCACAAAGAAAAGAGGCCGATCCCTTGCGGAATCGGCTTTTGGAGTAGGGGGGCCCGATGTGCACATGTATAGAAACATCATGCGGATACCTGAAGATTTGCTTTGCACGGCCGTTCTGGAGGATGTCAGGTAACCATCTTGGAGTTTCATGGCCCATTTTATGTGCCAAGAATCCCCAAAATGCCCCCTTGGTGGCCGTGATGGGAAAACGAGTGCAGGTCAGAAGGTCATTGAGCAAAACCTTTTCGTTCTTAATGGCTAGTGACTATGAATTCTGCCTCATCGATTTGAATGTCAACAGTGCTACCAATACAAGTGGAATTACGCCCGTTCCTATGAAAATAAGATCTCCAGGCAAACGAAACCACTCGATCATTCTTATTATCGGTTCGTTCAGAAATTCCGGACTTCTAGCATGCCAGTATCCTTTATCTAACACGTCCAATAATTGGAGTATCCCGCCGGGGAATAAATTTGTAATGACCATTAACGCCAAACCACCATTCAGTCCCCAGAATGACAGGCGCACGAATTTTTCACGCTTTGTCCACTGTTCGTTCGAGGATACCTGACGGAAGGCAAAGATCATCAATGCTATGGCAAGCATCCCAAATACTCCCATCATCGCTGCGTGACCGTGGTTCGGTGTTAATATTGTGCCGACTTCATAATAACTTACAATTGGCAGATTAATAAGAAAACCAAACACACCCGCGCCAATGAAATTCCACACACCTACAGCGATTATGAAATAAAACGTCCATTTGTGGGGAATGGAGACCATCTTTCCGCAGACATCACACGTATTCCGCGAAAGCTTCATGAAGTCCCAAGCATCAAGCGTTAGCAAGGTGAGGGGTACGACCTCGAGAGCTGAGAACATCGCACCGAGTGCCATTGTGATATTTGATTGACCGGTCCAATACCAATGATGCCCGGTCCCAATGATACCACCACCCAGGTATAAGATGGCATCCAGGTATACAACACGGGTTGCGGTGATATGGGTGACGATTCCGAGCTGATAAAATATAATGGCAACCATGACCGTTACAAAGAGTTCAAAGAAACCCTCAACCCACAAATGAATAATCCAGAATCTCCATGTATCGACGACCGAAAAGTGAGTACTACTATTAAAGAACATTGCTGGTAGATAAAAAAGTGGTATGGCAATTGCGGCATAGAGAAACAACGAAGTGATCTCGCCTTTTTCAGGGTCTCTTCGAGTCTCTGTAATTGCTTTGAATAGGAGAATTACCCAAATCGCTAAACCAATAGCAAGCAGAATCTGCCATGCACGCCCCAAGTCCAAATATTCCCATCCCTGATGACCAAACCAAAACCAAACGTTCTTCAGCTGTTGGTTGATCCCGAGAAATTCTCCGAACAGACTTCCTGCGACAACTACCACCAAGGCACCGAACAAGAAGTTAATACCCTTGATTTGATTTCGGAATGGTTTTCCAAGTGAAGATGCCAAAAATAATCCACCTGCGATGTATGCGGTTGCGATCCAAAATATTGCCAATTGCAGATGCCACGTGCGGACAATGTTGCTAGGGAAGATGTTCGCGAGATTGATCCCATAAAAGGTTCCAGGATCTGCACGATAATGAGCAGTAGCTCCTCCGACTCCGACCTGGGCTAAGAAGAGTAGGCCAGCGATGACAAAATACTTGATTGTCGCCTTCTGGCTTTCAGTCGTAACCCCGGGTAACATCTGAGGATGCACATGTCCTTCTTTCCCTTTCCATCCGAGGTAATCAAACTTACCGAAGATAAACAGAATCAATCCTATGCCCGCGAGCAACGAAACCAGACTTAGGGCGCTCCAAAGAATGGCATCGCTCGTCGGAGTATTATTGACGCTTGGATCATATGGGAAATTGCTCGTGTAAGAGTACGATTGACCCGGACGGTTAACGACTGAAGCCCATGCTGTCCACGCGAAAAAGGCAGTGAGCTCTCTGAGTTCCTTTGGATCAGAAATATACTTCTGTGGCAAACCTCCATTCCCTGATGGATCGGAGAAATACGCAGACCATTTTGTAGTGGCTAACCGGAAGGACGTTGCCTCTGCACTAGTAAATATCAAGACTCCGGTCTCAGCGTGATATCGGTTTGTTTTAAGGGTTTGTTGGACTTCCGATCTGATCTCACTTTGTTGTTCGTCACTAAGTTTGTTGAACTCCAAGTTGTACCGTCGAAGTGCCGTTTCATTTGAAGTCTCAAGGGAAAGGTCATGCAAATAGGCTGCGGAGAAATCAGGTCCAAGATAGGCACCATGTCCCCAAATTGTTCCATTTTCCATCAGTCCATATTTCAAAAAGACTTCCTGTCCGGCTATAATATCCTGCCCGGTAAAGATAGATTCACCCGATTCATCTACAACCTTGGTCGGAATTGGCGGTGCGTCACTGTAGGTTCGTACAGCTAACCAGATCAGCACTGAGAATCCACAAATCAAGATGAGGATTACTGTCGTACGCCACCAGGGTGACAGTTTCGTAGCGGCCTGTGATGTATCGTGAGGCATAAGCTTCTCCTGAACCAAAGAACTATGTTTTAAAGTATCCCCAATATCGATGGGTCATTTTTCGGAAATCTGATAATCATCGAGATCGTATCCAGCCCTTGCAAGGGCTCTTCGCGTTGCATCAAGTACGCTTGGATTGGGGTTATACGGATTAGCCGGACCATCCGGTGTTCTACGAATCGCATCCATCACCGATTCGAGTTCATCGGCGGCAAGTTGTTCACATACTTCATATGCGCCACCAGGCATTTCTTCTAACACATCGTGTTGCTCAAGAATGGCGCCTAGTGCAGCAACAATAGTGCGGGAGGGAGGTGGTACAAGAAGCGCTGCAATCGCACCGTGATCAAGCCGGAGTTTGGCAGCGATGGGTAGGGGTTTCCCCCCACGATGTCGTTGTGCCGCGGGGAACACTATTTTCTCTTCCATGGCGATGTGTTTGAGCAATCCTGAACGGAATTGTCCATAGAGACCCTCGTCGATGGTATCGGGGTTCGCAATTGCAATGCGCAACAATTCGTCCAACCGTCGGTGATCCTCCGTAAAATACTTGTGCAGTTTTCCAGACATAACATCCGAGAAGTTATTGAAGATAGACGGTTTTCAAGTGCTTTAAAAGCTTATGAAATTCCCCATGCCTGCCAACACCAATCACCTCTTCCTCCAGTTTCTCGTATCTTGCGAATAACTGGTCTTGAACATCTTCAAGAAATTCTTTATCGGCCATCGGGAATAGGATTTGATTTTCTTTCTGGATGTGGTTGGTCAGTAAACTGATATATTTGTTCATGTCGTCTGCTACACGTAGGAGTTCGCCTCCATTCTCGGTCTTGAATCGCTCGAAATGATTTGCCATGTCTTTGATGTAACCCCGACCGATTGTGTGCTCGCGCAGCATGACTGCAATCGGGCCACTTTCTTGTGAAAAACCCTTCTTCACAAGTTCTGGAAACAATATGCCCTCTTCCTTGCCGTGATGACATTGGTCCGCAAATATCTTCAGGAACTCGATGATCTGTGCAATATGCTGAGAATCTACTGGCTTCCTTTTCTGTATATTGTCTGATACCTTTGTCATGATATTTAGCATGAGGGTTATGCCTTCATGCTCTTTTACTAGTTCCGAGGTGGCTTTCATGAATGTCTCCTTGGTAAAATGATTAATAACTTGTTATCCAATTTCTGCTTTCGTTTCGCAGGAGTAGAACATGCTTCTCCTGAACCGCCGCTTTTAGGAGACGCCCCAAGAAACCGAAAAATCCAATCTTTCCGACAAACGGCAACGCGAGCCATCCGACGGCAAGATGCCCCCCGAGACTTACAACCTCTCCGCAAGTTCAATTTTTTGCATGTCGGTCTCCTTGGGCTGAGGACTCAGGCCGTATACCCTAAATCCCCAATTGGAAAACGTCGAATGTCAATGTTCCTCGACGGCCTTCGTTGCGGCGTCGTAGACCTGCTCAACGTAATGAATGAATGTTACATAGTTCTTCACATAATCTCGTCCAGCCGAAAGATCATTCTTGTCATAGCCCTTCGTCTCGATGACTTCCTTGAAATGTCTCGAGATACCATTATCGATTGTTTCACGCACATTTTTGAGAAGGAGATCTGTTGTTCCCTTTTCGATTGCTTGATCAGCGGCTTCGATGCCGGGATCAACTTCAGTTTCGGCGGGCTTCAGACCTGTGTACGGTTCACCTTCACCTGCGCGATGAGTACGAACAAGCGTCTCAAAAAAATACATGTCTGCCATTTCCTTCACCTCTGGACTGACGGAACGAATCTTAACTGTTTTATCAAATGCTGCTTTGATCGTGGCTTCGTCTTTTGGCTGGACCCAGATCAAGATGAGGTTCACATTGCCTGTCTCCAGGGCTTTCTTCGCCGCTTTGACGACCGGACCATTCATTGTGTCACAGTGCCCGAAGAGCATATTCATTGGGAATAATAGAATCACGAGGAAAACCAGTAATACGACAATTCGTTTCATGGTGATAGCTCCTTTCCAACGTTTGTTGATTATTTAATAGGTGCGCAAGGATTTTGCACAAAAGAACGATAGACGGTGTTTGAAAGAATAGGTAAATATAGCCATTTGTTGAAAATTAAACCAGTCAATAATACTAGTCAGGGATGCTTCGAGAAAAGATTAGGGGTTTCTGCCGCTACGTGGAAGTGCTCCCCGTTCATCTCGTTCTTTGCGACTGACCTGTCCTCCACTGTTGCGGGGCGTCCGTGTAGTGCAGCAACAAAGATCTTGCCTTTGATGTCAGGCGATAGGTGGTCGAAATGTTCTCAGGGACTGCGCCGCATCTACCTGAGGGAGGTGGGTGAAGGTTCATTTCGGGGTCATACAAAAAAACAAGCCGAATCTTTTCAGATTCGGCTTTCTCCGTAGCGGGGCCCCGAACCTAGTACCGACAAACAATTTGGTCGAGGTGTTCGAGTTTCAGCTCTGAGGGATCGACTCCCGGATGCACCCGGTAAGAATTACCGCTTTCCCGTCGCCACGACAAAGCCAGAGACCCAAGCAGGCTTCGGTTCTGTCCTTGACTCTGAGGCTCTGTTTATGTAAATTTAAACTGACAGTTTAAAAATACATAGGAGAGAATATGGCCTATATTCACAGAGTGCTCGAGGGAGCCGTCCGGAAATATCTCAAGATCTTTCCGGTTGTCGGCCTGACAGGTCCCCGCCAGTCAGGTAAGTCGACGTTGATCAAAAACCTCCTGGACGACAAGTATCGCTATGTAACATTTGATGACCTGACCAACGTCGATAGGTTTCATTCGGACCCGGCGGGATTTATGAGGGTTTACTCCGACAAGGTCATTTTTGACGAGGTTCAGAGGGCCCCGGAACTTTTCAGCTACGTCAAGCTTGCAGTTGATAGTGATAGAGAACATTATGGCAAGTTCGTGCTGACGGGTTCGAGCCAATTCGCATTCATGAAGCGTGTCTCGGAGAGCCTGGCGGGGCGGATTGGACTTTTGACGCTTCTCCCCTTTCAGTTTGCAGAAATGCCCGTGAGCTTTCAAGACACGTCGATTTTTATGGGCGGTTATCCTGAGCTGGTCACGAGAAAATACAAGGGTTCCTTCGATTGGTACACTTCATACCTTGATACCTATCTCACGCGTGACATCAGGGACCAGCGTGAAATTGGAGACATCAGAGATTTCCGACTGTTTCTACAGATGCTTGCAACGAGAGCGTCACAGGTCTTGAATATGTCCGAGGTTGCCCGTGACATTGGGATATCGGTTCCGACAGTCAAGAAATGGATATCCGTTCTGGAGGCTTCCTACGTCGTTTTCTTGCTTCCTCCGTTCTACAAAAATCTTGGGAAACGCATAGTAAAGAGTCCAAAGCTCTACTTCTACGATACCGGTATGGTTTCGTATCTGACCGGCATAAGAAACACAGAACTCTTCGAGCGCGGGCCGATGCAAGGTCCGATATTCGAGAATTATATCGTATCCGAAATCCATAAGAAAGAGCTACATATTCGTTCCGGTGCAGAGCTCTATTATTTCCGGACAAGCAATGGAGTTGAAATAGATCTCATCGTTGACCGAAAAACAGAAAAGCACTTTATTGAGATCAAGACAGGGGAGACGTACAAATCCGAGATGGTGCGCGGCATCATGCAAATCAAAAAGCCAGATGAAGTGGGGTATCTTCTCTACAGGGGGAAGAATTTGGACTCCTCGCGCGACCTCAAGGTGATCAACTACAGGGAATACCTCAAGTTGTAGCGATTACCTCTTGAGTCGGCTTTAGAATCCTGCCTTGGGGAGGGCAGCTTATTTTTCGCGTACCCATCAAAGGTTATGTTCACGCAGTGCCGTTCGTCCTTGATGAAGAAGATAACATCGTACTGAACACAGTATATCCAAGCAGAAAATTCCATCACAAATACTGGACAAGAAACCATGAAAAGAACGCTCGACAAAGATGAACGTGAGATAGAAAGAAGTGCGGATTCGTACCGCCCTGTGACGAGAAAAAAACTTCGCAGGATAGAAGGCATTCTGGGCCGGATACGTAAGACGCGAAACATCAACATAAGGATTTCGGAGGCAATTCTTTCGAAACTGAAAAAACGTTCGCAGGAGGAAGGCATACCGTATCAAACTCTCATTTCCAGCGTACTGCACAAGTACGTGACACACCGGTTGGTAGATGAGCAAGCCCTGAGAAGATCGATTCAACTGCTTTCCCATCGACGACATAAGACTCCCGTCTGATCCGGCGACTCGGCTTGCGTCCGTTCTCATCGCGGGTCGGCTTTTGCATCTGATAAGCCACCTTCTTTGCCTGAGAACGTTCCAGAGATGGACTTTTCCCGGGTTTTTCTGTACCTTAGCCCAAGCCTAGCTCCGGTTCAGTGACACCGAGAAAGAAAATTTAAACCCTAGATATGAAATAAAATGACAGTAAAAAATATACCGACAGTAGAGACTCAAATGCTAATTAGAAAACCTGCCTCGACAGTTTTTCAAGCATTCATTGATCCAACAGTAACCACCAGATTTTGGTTTACGAAATCCAGCGGACAATTAGAAGTGGGCAAGACAGTAATTTGGGAATGGGAAATGTATGGCGTTTCGACCAAAGTTCTTGTTAAAGAAATAATCCCAAACAAAAAAATATCAACTGAGTGGGGTGAGCCTGCAACGACAGTTGACTATGAATTTACAGCATTATCAGACGACACGACCTATGTAGTTATCAAAAATTTTGGTTTCAATCTGACTGGGGACGACTTAATTCAAGCCATCAAAGACAACACAGGTGGTTTCACGACTGTTTTGGATAATATGAAAGCGTATTTGGAACACAACATCAAATTGAACTTGATTGCCGACAAATATCCAAAGGAAGTGACACAGCACGGAAAGTAGAAATACAAAACAACGAACCGCCAACAATAAGGTTCAAAATGACCTATCACTCCCCCCACAAAAGTTCGTTCCGCCAGGGTGGATTTGCTGCCTCCGTTAGGAATCGGGCAACCCAACAACCAGCAGGGATGATAAAGTCGGCAGCGAAAATCATGACAGCGCGAGCACAGTATTTCAGGATAGCATCATTTTCTTCGAATTGCAAAGCGGTGGCCACCGGCGCCTTTGCTCACGATTTTCGAAGTTCCGGTGAAGTTAGAAGAGGTCGAAAGGAGTGAATCATCCACCGCTTCACTCCTCTTCCCCCAATAGGCCCAAGAATTCAACTTTCAATCGTCTGTACTACGTCTGCCTTATAATTCGAGGAAAGTTCCTCGTCACGGAGTTCGCCCGCCAGAAAAGCATCGTACGCGGCCATGTCAAAATAGCCGTGTCCGCTGACATTGAACAGGATTGTCTTTGCTTTCCCCTCGGCTTTGGCCCGCTCCGCTTCCCGGATCGCTGCGCAGATCGCATGGGATGATTCGGGGGCCGGAACGATCCCCTCGGCCCGACAGAATTGCAGCGCTGCGGTGAAGACATCCGTTTGCCCGATGGCGATCGCTTCGATCTGCTTCTGCTTAAAGAGGTGGCTCACGAGTGGTGCCATTCCATGGTATCGCAGACCCCCGGCATGAATCGACGGGGGAATGAAGCGGTGCCCTAGCGTGTACATCGGCATCAGGGGGGTTGTCCCGGCAGTATCACCGAAGTCGTAGGCGAATTCGCCTCGCGTTAGCGAGGGACAGGAGGCCGGTTCTACCGCGACTGCGCGGAGCGCCGTTCCGTTGAATTTATCGCGAAGGAACGGAAATGCGATGCCGGCAAAATTGCTTCCGCCACCGACGCACCCGATGACCACGTCCGGATACGAATCCGCCATTTCCATTTGTTTCTTTGCCTCCAGTCCAATAACCGTCTGATGCAGCAGTACGTGATTGAGCACGCTGCCGAGGGCGTACTTCGTGTCGTCGCGGGCCGCGGCTTCCTCGACTGCCTCACTGATTGCAATGCCGAGACTTCCCGGAGAGTGAGGGTCGGACGCGAGAATGTCGCGGCCTGCCTGAGTCTGCGCGCTGGGACTCGGCACAACGGTCGCTCCGAAGGTCGTCATCATCGATCGCCGGTAGGGTTTCTGATCGTAACTCACCTTCACCATGTAGACCTTGCATTCGATGCCGAAGAAACTGCAGGCGAGACTAAGTGCTGTTCCCCACTGCCCGGCGCCGGTCTCGGTTGCGATCCGCTTCACCCCTTCCTGTTTGTTGTAGTATGCCTGCGCAACGGCCGTGTTAGGCTTATGGCTCCCGGCCGGACTGACGCCTTCATATTTGTAGAAAAGTTTCGCGGGCGTTCCGAGCGCCTGTTCCAGCCGCTCGGCGCGGAACAGCGGCGACGGCCTCCAGAGACGGTAGATAGCCAGCACTTCCTCCGGTATATCGATCATCCTGTCCCGGCTGACCTCTTGCTTGATCAATTCCATCGGGAACAGTTTGGAGAGATCGGCGGGACCGACCGGCAGGCGCGTTCGCGGATGAAGAGGCGGCAGGGGCGGCGACGGGAGGTCGGCGAGAATATTGTACCACTGTCGCGGTATATCCCGTTCAGTGAGTAAAAATTTTATCGTTGTCATGGCTGATTCCTTTCTATGATGCGTGATGGTTGTGGTTGGTGATCATTCGTCAAAGAGGAAAACCGGTTCGAAATAAAAGCGGATCGATTTCTGTTTGATAAGAGCCCTGATCCGCTCGCGGACCCAGCAGTTCTTTTCATTAGTGGGGATGTCGCACTGGAGAACCTCCAACGGAATGTTAAACCGGAGCGCCCTTTTGGGCAGAATGATGCGCGTGATCCCGCTCGGAATCCGCAACCCGCCGGAGACGATCCCCGGCAGGTCTTCTTTGGCCGGAGGCCGAAACATCACGAGACCGCTAAAGGCCCGATAGTTCTTTCGCAGATGGTCCGGATTCGTGTAACTCACCCGGTCCATATACCGATCCCCGCGGTAAGCGGCAGTCAGTGTACGTAAGGCAGCCACGCGTTCGCGAAGACCGCTCACCGCTGAAACGATAAGGATGGAATTGTCATTGAACCGCACCCGGCACAGGATCCCTTCGTGCTCTTCATACAGTGGGTTGCTAGAGTCGGCCATCACGAGAGTAATCCCTGGAATCTTTTCGATGGCATTTATCAGATTTTTTTTGCCAATGTGTTCTATTGCGTGATGCCAGCTTCGGATTTTGAGCCCGGGGTCGTTGAGATCGGTGACCTGAACAAGGATATCTGGGACACCCATCATCCGAAGCGCGGTAGTGCGGTTCGCCCCGTCCAGCAGAATGTAATCCCCCGACGTTGGATCCAGCGCGACAACCGGGGGATTCTTCAACACCCTTTGCTTCCGAAGTTTCGCTTCAAGATGGCAGGTCCGCTCTGCGTCATGCTCCTCGTGAAAGAGAATACGTTCGACCGGAATGACCCGCAGGTCGGGAAGCTCGCCAATGTTTATATGGTCGTTGTTTTCGCCCGTCATGGTGATGTCCTCAATAAAAACAGAAAACCCACTATGGCTGCCATAGTGGGTTGGAATTGAAACAAAAAAGATCAGGAAGCGCTACATGTCAGGAAAATCCTCATCCAACCCACAAACGAGCCTACGCCACCACCAGCACAGGTTTGTGCCCCGATTGAGCGTGAGTATGGATGTGTTTGTAAACATGTTCCAATACAATATAGACAGAATTCAGGTTTCTGTCAAGTAAAAAAACAGAAAAATCTGCGATACCCAAGCCCCTACCGGAATCTCCAACGCCTTTGCATACCAGGGCGGCTACATCGCCGAGGCAACCCTGGTAAACGGCTCCGGATACTGGCTGAAGTTCAGCGGAGCGCAAAGCGTTGGGATTACAGGACTGGCTCGTACGCAGGATTCGGTTGCGGTACAAGCGGGACAATATTAGCATTGTAGTGAGCGGGGGGAGGAACATTTCAGAACTCACGGCCTTGATTCGTGTGTTTGAGTACGCGTTTTGACCACTTTCCCTAAAGGGGAATCTTGGAGCGGGGTGACACATTCCGCACACAAAGATAACAGTCACTTCGATTTCAGCATTCCCATAGCGTATGGACGTTCTGAAAACCAAAGATCTTGCTCAGGAAACGACTAATATCGAGAAAATTCGCCACTTTTCCTTCTCATCATGTTGGATGAAAATTAGAAGAAATATTTGGCAGAATTTTCGCAATACGTCTTGACATTCTCCCTGACATTTTGTAACTTCTCGTCGGAGAGATCTGCTATGCAAGGGAGATTCAAACATCCAAGTTCTTTCTCAAGACGCACCACCGAACCCCAAGTGCTGATCAGGCCAATGAAGGGGATTGGGGGCTCTGGAAGCTCGACCAGAAGCAAGGAGCAGGATTTGGACCTTGTTAGGGGAAGCATTTGCCTTTCTTTTTTCGATACGATGATAATCCTCTTCTCGGTTGGGAGTTCCTATATGAGGGACACCAAGACCGTATCTTGCATTGTGCAAAATTGACTCCCGCAAAAGGCAATAAGTCAACAGTCCATCTAGTAATCGACTCCATCCCTGATTCCACAATGTCTCTTCGGTCACAATAAAGGAAAGCGAACAATGAAACCTGAAACCCCTGATTCACCGAGCGCCGAAAATCTTCTGAAGCGCGTCCTTGTGGAACGGGCTCCAGACGACCAATCTCTGGAGGACGCACTTGTCCTAACGGGCATGATAGATCCAGAGAGGGGTCAAAAAGTGATTGACTCGATCGAGGCTGCAAGGCTTGAAGCACTCGAAAAGGCAAGGGGGGTATTCAATCGAGAGAAAGATCTGCTTCTACAACAGCTAAACCGGCGGTCACAGAATCTTACGCAGACCAAGGAATCTCAGGAAAAGCTAAAGAAACAGCTAGAGGAGCAAGGCGCCGCACTTGAAAAGACAGAACATGAAATTCTTGAGCAAGAGAACAAGCGGCTAGCTGTCACGAAGGACTTGATAAAGCGCCGCGAGCGATATCCCGAAAAAGTGCTTGCCGACAATATTAACAAGCGCACCAACATTCGCAAACAAATTCTTGAGAGTTTGCGTGGTGAATGGGCCACCAAGGCTGAATTCAAAAAGGAGCTCTATGATGATGCCATGAAGGTCAGAGAACTCAATAAGGATGAATACGGCCGGAGAATTGAGTTTCTGAAACAAAGAATCTCCCGATCACAAGAGTATTTTGCAAAGATTGAAGAAATATTGTTCTCACTAGGGAGAACTGGCATAAACAGGACAAGCGTAGGTTTTCTCGTATGGGCTGGGTATGCTGCATTGCCAGCCTTAGGATGGTTCCTTGGGGAGTTGCTCTACAAGATGTATCAAGGCAACATTGGAGTATTCCAAGACCTTTTCAGCATCTTGACCGCTGCGGAAGGTAGTCTCTTTCAACAATTTGGCTTTTTGTGGGGCCTTATGTTGGCATTGGTATTGCCCTTGGTCATCTTTCTGGCACTGTTTGCCATATACCTCATTACCCGCTCTGTGATGGTTCGTTTCAATGCAAAATACGGGAAAGCGCAGGAGACAGATCGAGCAAAGGCGAGCAGAAACAAGTCGTGGGTCGATCTGTGGAAATGGTTTCCATTAAATCGATTGAGTCTCTATACAGCCCCTGCGGCAAGTGACCGTGAAAGCATACGGGGAGTCTTCACCATATACCTGTGGATGGTAATACCATTCCTCCTTGGAGCCTTTTTCTACCTTGGACTTAAGAATCCAGACTATCTTTCATTTCTAAGTCAGATTCGAAGCCAAGGTATGATGTCGAATGCGCTATTCCCTTGGAATTCTATTCTCTTTACATACTTAGGTGTTGTGATATGCATGGTAATAACGGCCTTTGGCACTGTGTACATCGTCAAAGTAGTCCAACCGAGGCTCGTGTCGAATGGAAAAAATGAACAACTTACAATCCTAAAAGCAGCGGGTGCGAATCTGGAGATAATAGTTGTGGCACTATTGATTCTAGCGGCCACGATTGTTTATGATGTGGTTCACTCCAACCTACCAAGTCTTCCCGCTCTTTGGTCGCCTAACGCTATGGCGATGGTGTTCATCTTTGTAATTGCAAATTCCGTCGCCCTTGGTTACGGGATCAGCTTCCGTGGACTTTATCGTGATTCGGAATCGTACAAGGAAGAGATCCAGAAGTATGAAGTTGAAATGCAACGTTATTCAGCATTGCCAAGCATACAGGAGCCAGACAATAACTGGCAAGAGTTTGAAAGCAGACTCAAGGAACTCGAGCAGGAGGTCAACAAAGTATGGCAGACTGCTGATTTTTACTCCGTTCCGCTTACAAGTTATCCAATAGTATCATATATAGCCGCTGGCGCTGGTCGAGTGTTGACAGAGTCTGAGCGCGAAGGAATTGCCGAAAAGAGTCAATTCGGATTTACTAAATACGATGCTCTATATGAGTCTGATCTCAGTGCCGCCCTAACGGAGGCCTTTGAACGCATCATCTCACTTCGACAATCCAAGCAGCGAATGATCTCTCAAATAGAGGAATTCAACAAGCAGTTACAACTTTCCTCAGAAAAGGAACGAACCACACTGGACACAATGGACATCCTTGCCCAACAGGTCGTTGACGTTGAGAGAAGATCAAACAATGAGATTGCGACGATCAGCCGGGAATTCATGGGAATACTGACACGCGCTTCAAATGCTTTACAAGTTGGATCTATTCTTGGGAATCAAGGAGAAATGTCTAGCACAAGTTTCGCAAAGTGAAAGGGTACACCAAATGGACAAAACACATATTGATTTGCGAGAGCTTGGATATCTGCAAGGTAAGATACTTGCCGATACCGCAAAAGACTCTAAGGAGATCGAACAACAGGTATTGGAGAACCTCAGCGAGGAAAAGCGTAAGCATCACCAAAAACTTGCAAGTCTTAAGGTTCGCCTTGAGTTCTTGGATAAAGCAATTCATCTTACCGACCAGAGAATCGCGCAGCTTCGACAAGAAATAGAAAGGCTCTGGAAAGATCGTATGACAAACCCAGCGCAATACGCTTTGCTCAAGGGCCTGTTCTATCTACTTCTCGCGGTATTGATGATTTTGGCGGATGTACCTGTCCTAGGGCGAGCTGCCCAACACTTCATTCCTGATATTCCTTGGAGGGATGAAGAAGGTACTCCTTTTACTCAAATTCTCTTCTCAAATCCTGCCAATGCCTGGAGATCTTTTCCCGACCTCCTGCTTCTCGTTTTGGCGATTTTGTGTTTAGGCCTGTTTACTAAGCCGTGGCTTGATTCGGTCACGGCAATTGATTCACAGGCGCAGAAAACTAGAACCGAGCGCGTACTGTTCGTGATTATATCCATCTTATTTGTGCTTTCCGTACTCACGGTAGGGGCGATGGCTTACGTTCGTTATGACCAAGCTGGTGATGACAGAGTCCGAGGGGTTGTGACTGCGTTGATGGGATTTGCATTGCCATTCATTAGCGCAGGATTCTTCATGAAGGCGTACCCTATACTCGCTAACCGGTTGAATCATCTGAGTTTTTCAGTGCGAGCTCGAATTCAGACATGGTGGTTGGAATACAGAGGGAAGAAGAGAGAAAAACTCTATATGGAGATTGAGGAACATGATCAAATTCTCCGTGAGCGTGATCTGCCCGCCTACGCAAGCAATCTAATTGCTCTCAGTCAAGCAGAGTACGCTGACGGATATGCAGACGGATTTTCAGAGCTATTGAGAAAAACGGACGGCAGAACATTGTTCCAGAAACTGACGCCAATCGCCTTGCGCAGAATCAGCAGCCGAAGAATCAGGAGAACAGAACAATGACAAAGGTAATATCTGCAGTTGCTCTGACCCTCTTGGTTATCGTACTTGCTGTTTACTTTCTATCAAGGGGTGGGGATTCTTCCCAAACTCCCAAAGGACCAAGGTCTGATCATTTACACCTAGTGATTGATCCCACAGTTTTTGACTCATCAGGTCGCCATAATTTTGAAAGATATCTGAAACAGCTGGAAGGTGCGCTGACAAATCTGCCGCTTAAAGTCCATGTGACAGTTTGGTCTATATCTGGGTCGGGTGACGAGAGTGCCTTCGTTCTAGATGAAACATTAGAAATAGACCGACAAGCGCAGATAGATACTACACGTTCGCGGAAACTTCAATCAATGTGCGCAGAAATCAAAGACATTTTCTTGACAAGGTGGGATTCCTTACATTCGGAACCAACAAACGTTGAGCGATCAAGCTGTATAATAAACTTGCTCAGAACCTTGTCGAAGTTAAGTCCAGAAAGCAGTTCGACGAACGAATATGTTCTTGTGCTCTCCGACTTCGTTGAATCATGTAACGGCTGGCCCTCTATAAACCTCGATGTCAGTGGCGGTTTGAGGTCTGCGATGAAATTGCCCGATGATGTGGCCATGATTGATCTTTCTCGATTGAGAAGGGTCTATTTCGTAAAGGTGCCGGACCGTTGGACGAAGACACCTCGAGATGACAAAGCGCTCGAGGATTTTTGGCTAAGAGTCATTGATGCGATGAAGATCTCTCGTGATCGCTTCTACTACGGGTATATAATCCCAGAGAGAATAATAGATCATGGCTCAGTTCATTGACACTAAATCCATCATTAACTTGGCCTTGACCTGCCCCCCGAAAAGAGATCCAAGATTTAGTTCGGAGATTTAGTATTTTGGATCAAAGGAGAGAGCGATGAGTAGACAACGTCATACAGCGGAACAGATCATCGGCAAATTGCGGGAAGCAGAGGTCTTGCAGGCCAAGGGGACGTCGATGGAGGAGATGTTGCGGCAGCTCGGTGTGAGCGATGCAACGTATTACAAGTGGCGAAAAGAATATCGAGTGCGCTGACCCCTAAAACTGATCCTCTCTTTTTGTTGATGCAGTCCTTGGAGCCACATCGCAAAGGGGACCCCAATGTCATCAGTCTGTAGACCACAGGTGGTATGTCATTCAAAGTGATCGCCAAGAACCGTGAGTGGAATCAAGATTTCTGGAATGGTCTCGTGTGCAATATAAAAATAAATCAGATCTACCAAGTGCAATTCCTCATAGAATTTATTCAGTTGATCACACATTGGTAATGATCACAAAGGAGATTAGGGGGATCAAGAATTTTGCAAAACTAAGTATTTCTGAAAAAGCAAAAAAACTTGCCCAAGTGATAGATTCAAATATTAGTGAATTACAAAATATTTTGAATGCAACTGAGCCTTACAAACTTCTTATCTAGCCTCGATGCAGAAACGCGAGAGATTAGGCTCGTTATTGGCGACTGAACGTAACCTAAAAAGTCGATGGACATTCTGTGGCGATCAACACATTAAGCTAGCTGGCGGATCTGACTGCCTTCAAGGTGGTTTCCAGTGAACATGGGAAGTCTCTATATGCGTTTTCCGATTTCAATTATGACAGAAGTTGTGAACAGATTGATTTGGAATTGGTGCATCAAGCGAAATCTTGGCTGGTCTAAAAGACTGATGGGACATCGTCAGGTGCAATCTTCTCCAAAGGTCGTCTGGCCTTTCGAACGTACACGTCCTTGTGGTCCTGAGGAAAATGACACTATTATGATCAGCGGGATATGAACCCTTAATCTACATCGATTTCATTGGCAAAAGGAGATAAGACATGACTGAAAAAAGTGAGATTCTCGTGCTTGTTTCTACCTCGGACCCGGATATGGCAAAGGGCAGTAAGGGTTTGATAGACAAGGTTCCAGCGCCAGTGAAATTAGATGCGGAACTCTTGAAGAACAACCTCACAGCTTTCCTCCAGGCTATCAATCAGTTGCTCTCCGGAGTTCCAAAGGTAATGGAACCGTTTAAGCTCGATGAAATCGAGCTGGCGATTGAGGTAAACGGAGAAGGGAATATCCAGTTGGTTGGCGGGGTCAAAGTTGGTGCCAAGGGTGGAATCACCTTGAAACTAAAACGGTAACCAGATGAATCAGACATGTCCGTTCATGAACAAGTGGGCGATCCTCATTGGCCCAACCGAATACGAACATGTCAGGCCACTGAAGTACTGCACTAAGGACATCGTTGATGTCGGGGAAGCGTTGCGCAAAACTTTGGAATTTCCCGGCGAGAATATTCTTGCATTCGGCACCGGCCTACAACACAAACCTGGTCTCACCGAGTTTTATCATGAACTCGGTGAGTTTCTCAGGGGGGGGCGAATCCAAGAAAATGATTTGGTATTCTTCTACTTTTCCGGACACGGGATCCGTGACAAAAAGGACTACTTGCTCCCTGTGGATGCTACCCCGACTAACCTGAGTAGGACAGGGATCGAGGTTGAAGATTTAGTGAATCAATTGACCGAGACGCACTGCAAGAATATTGTAATGTTCATCGACGCTTGCAGGGAGGCGATCAGAGGTCAAAAAGGAATTAACGCAATTGGCGAGGATAGCAAAGGCATAGTTGAAAGGAAGGGCATCGTCACCTTCTTTTCCTGCGATCCAGAAGATTTGTCATATGAGATCGAGGAATTACAACACGGGTCCTTTACTTACTGCTTTCTCGAAGCCATCAAGAGCCGGAAGTGTTTTACGGCGGCCGAGGTGTACGACTTCCTAATCAAAGAAGTCCCTCTAACCAACAAGCGGTATAAAAAACCCCCCCAGAGACCGTATGCCGTCATAGTGCCTGAGGATAAGAGAGATTTGCAGCTCTTATACAGCAGCGTGTACGCGGTGGAATCGACAAGACAGTTGGAAGCTCTTACGCGGCAACTCGGCGACCTCTATCCTGGCTTCTCTATTGAGATGCTCAGATACTTCGATATGGCCGTTGATTTGCTCGCTGTTGCCAAAGAGAGACAACTCATTGAGGATGAGGCCATGAAGCTTGAATTGATTGAACGATTATGCACTGGGAAGCTAAAACCCACCTCTTTTGCTGTAGCGTGGGACGCAATTGAAAGGCGTCGTGGCCAGGGATGGTTAGTAACAGGTGCAAGGCAGAATTTAGAACCTCTGCTATGAACTCGCAACGGATGAAACAAGATATCGTTGAGCGCAAGAGCTGGTGGAAGCGATTGTGGGACCTGATTGTTGATTTAGCCTTAACGCTTCCTCCTTTGGCTCAATGGCGGCATCAGACCGCAAAGAAGAACCGTCAACTGGGGATCAATAAGTATACCGAAGGGAATATTTCATTAGCAATTACCTATCTCAAAAAGGCAATCAATCAAGACCCGAGGAACTCCGATTACTATTGCAATCTCGGGCAGATTTACTTTGAGACGGACCACTACGTTGATGCGGAATTGCAATTCAAAAAGGCACTCAAGTACAATTACTATAATTTGCAGGCTCAAAAGGGACTAGGTTACACCTTGCACGCTGGTTACAAATACGCAGAAGCAATCTATGTCTATCTTAGGTATTTGCAACAGGACAATCAAGATGCGGACGTACTGTTTAACTTAGGCATTGCTCTGCACAACACTGGCAAGTACGAGGAGGCTCTTCACTACTATGGCAGAGCGGAGAAACTCGACCCCAAAAACCCAGCTATACCAGAGAATCGAGGACTAGCCCTTTTTTCATTGGGAAAAATTGATGAGGCCATCGGCAGTCTGCGGCAAGCTTTGGAATTGAATTCCAATACCCCAGGGGGATATCACTTTCTCGGCATGTGTTTGGAAGCCAAAGGTGAGAAAGAGCAGGCCTTGGAGAGCTATGCTCGTGCCCTCGAACAGGAACCAGAGAATGGCCGCGCACATCTGGATGCGTCAATCTTGCTTGGCAGGATGGGCAGTTACAAAGAGGCTTTGGAACATGGGCACATGGCAATCAGATTTCTAGGAGAAAAGGGCGATAAAGATGGACTTGCCTCGGCATATTGGAATGTCGGCTGGAGTTACTATCAATTGGGTGATTGGGAGAACTCAATTCGATCGAGCTTGAGTGCTTTACAGCTCATCCCAAATCTGTTTGCTGCCCGGTTCAATCTCGCACTCGCTCTCCTTCATCAGGGGAGGCAGAATGAATCGATTGAAGAATACCGGAGAGGCATGGAAGACGTCTCTTTGGCGAGTGATCTCAAGTATTTTGCCCTAGACGACCTACGAGAAGCGCTGAAGAAGCATCCCGACCTGGCTGGAGTTTCGGAGATTCTGGAGATGCTAGAAACCAAGTATGAGGTTCTGAAAGAGAAACGTCCCACGTCCAGCATGCCTGCTTAGCCATCAGATTTCCACGATTTCCTAGACTCATTTCATGGCAATAATATCAGATGAGGCTGGGCTGAATACTGTCGCCAATCCATGATGAGCAGGTTTGACATTCCTTGATGATTTTCGTAAATTCTCCTCTATGAAGAACGCGGAGAGAGATTACGATGAATTCAACGCTTCGAATTCGCCGCTACTTCATAAGCCCGCAGGACAAACTCCCGATGTTCTGCGGGTTTAGCGTTTCATAGATGTTGGGTACTAAGAGGATCCGTTATACAACGGCAATCAACAATTGGCGATCGGGAGGAATTTATGAGTTGAAGACATGCGAAGGAACGAAATGCAGAATCATTTACGCCAAATCCTCAAGTTCCGCGACGCGCGTGACTGGAAGCAATTCCACTCCCCCAAAAACCTTTCAATATCCCTCGCACTTGAGGCCGCTGAAATCCTCGAGACATTCCAATGGACCGCCGATAACGAACTTCCAAAAGCCAAGAAGAAAGAATTTGAGCTGGAGATAGCCGACGTTTATTACTATCTCCTTCTTCTTGCCCATGAGGCCGAAATTGATATTGACAAAGCTTTTGCAGAGAAGATGATCGTCAACAAGAAGCGATATCCGGTGTCGAAGGCCAGGGGGAATTCCAGAAAGTACAATGAACTATGAACGTATTTGTTTTCACGAAACCATGCAGCAGGTCTGTGATTTGATTAGATTGGAAAAAGAGTTACAGTAGGATAATTCGGGGCAAATATGGATCAGTCATATCTTAATTGGATTGCCGGCTTTATTTGGAACATCGCTGACGATGTACTGCGTGACCTTTATGTTCGCGGTAAATATCGAGATGTGATTTTGCCAATGACAGTTCTCCGGCGGCTGGACGCAGTGCTTGAACCAACAAAACAGGCCGTGTTGGAAATGAAGGCAACGCTCGATAAAGCGAAAATAACGAACCAGGATCTGCCTTTGCGTCAAGCTTCGGGCTGGGATATTTACAATACCTCGAAGTTCACACTCCGTGACCTCAAAGCTCGCGCCAGTCAACAACAACTCAGGAACGATTTTGAAGCATGGCTCGACGGATTCTCGCCGAACGTACAAGACATCATTAATAACTTTGAGTTCCGTAATCAGATCCCACGCCTATCAAAAGCGGACGCGATTGGTACGTTGATTGAAAAGTTTCTCGATCCTCAGATTAATCTTAGCCCGAATCCTGTTTTCAACGGCGACGGTTCGGTAAAACACGCCGGTCTCGACAATCATGCTATGGGAACAATTTTCGAGGAACTGGTCCGGAAGTTTAACGAAGAGAACAATGAAGAGGCCGGAGAACACTGGACGCCACGCGACGCCGTAAGGCTCATGGCGAATCTCATTTTTCTGCCGATTGCCAACGAAATTGATTCTGGCACTTATTTGCTCTACGACGGTGCTTGTGGTACAGGTGGGATGCTTACCGTTGCGGAAGAGACGCTGCAGAAACTTGCAAAGGAACACGGTAGAGAGGTTGCGACGCATCTCTACGGACAGGAGATCAACGCGGAAACGTATGCAATTTGCAAAGCCGATTTGCTTGTTAAAGGCGAAGGCGAAGCGGCAGACAACATCATCGGAGGACCAGAGTATTCAACGCTTTCGAACGATGCTTTTCGCTCGCGAGAGTTTGACTTCATGCTATCAAATCCCCCATACGGAAAGAGTTGGAAAACAGATCTTGAACGTATGGGTGGTAAGGAAGGCATGAAAGATTCGCGCTTCTTGATCACGCACGACGGAGATCCCGAATTTTCGCTGGTCACTCGTTCCAGTGACGGCCAGCTGCTATTCCTGGTGAACCTTGTTAGCAAAATGAAGCGCGATACGCCGCTCGGCAGCCGAATAGCGGAAGTACACAACGGCTCGTCATTATTTACTGGAGACGCTGGACAAGGAGAGAGTAATATCCGCCGTTGGATCCTTGAGAACGATTGGCTCGAAGCCATTGTCGCATTGCCTCTCAATATGTTCTACAACACCGGCATTGCCACCTATATCTGGGTGGTCAGCAACCGCAAACCGGAACACCGCAAGGGCAAGGTACAACTGATCGACGCAACAGAATGGTACGAGCCTCTTCGCAAGAATCTTGGTAAGAAAAACTGTGTGCTTTCGGATCAGGATATCAAACGCATCTGCAATACATATTTGGAGTTCAAAGAAACCGATCAATCGAAAATCTTTCCCAACGCTGCGTTCGGCTACTGGAAAATTATTGTTGAACGTCCGCTGCGATTGCACAGCCAACTTACAGTGAAGGCTATCGAGTCACTGCGCTATGCTTCCGGCGATGAGGAAATCAGGACTGAACTATACAACCGACTCGGTGAACCGTTGTTTGACGACTTCGTCAGCGTTAGAGCGAAGGTGGAAGCGATGCTTGACGAGTGGGGAGACCATGATGAAGAGGAGGAATCTGAGGAAGGCGAAGCAAAGAAGAAAGGGGTACCCGAAAAGAAAAGGAAGAAACTCCTTGATGCCAAGACGTGGGAACGAGACGCCAATCTCGTAGAAACCGCAACCGGGATTAAGAAGAAACTGGGCGATGGGCTTTTCGAAGATCATAACCTCTTTCGGGAAAAGGTTGATGCAACATTAGATGATATCAGCATGCGACTAAGCGCCTCTGACAAGAAAACAATTCTACACGCTGTCAGTTGGCGTGTTGAAACTGCCCGGCCCGTCATCGCGAAGGTTCATAAATCAGGGAAAGTCGTGCCGGATCCCCTCCGTGGATTGTTCAAGATGCATGGTCAAATTGTCGAGTACGAACCCGATCCGGATTTGCGTGATACCGAGCAAATACCTTTGCTTGAGGAGGGGGGAATAGAGGCCTTCATTCGTCGAGAGGTATTGCCCTACACACCAGATGCTTGGATCAAGGAAGACTCGACCAAGATAGGCTACGAAATATCTTTCACCCGCCATTTCTACAAACCACAGCCGCTGCGCACCCTCGACGAAATTCGCGCCGGCATCCTTGCAGTGGAAAAGGAAGCGGAGGGTTTACTCGATGAGCTGCTCAAGGGAAATGATAAATGATTTCCAATCTCCGACCATACTCTGAATACAAGGAGTCGGGCCTGCCGTGGGTTGGCAGAATGCCCGCTCATTGGTCGCAACGCCGTATGAAGTTTCTTTTTCAAGAACGAGTGCAAAAAGGATTTCCGGGCGAACCGTTACTAGCTGCGACCCAGACCAAAGGTGTGGTCCGCAAAGAAGACTACGAGGAACGCACCGTAACAGCGATGAAAGACCTGCACCTGTTGAAGCTGGTCGAGACCGGCGATTTCGTTATCAGCCTCCGTTCCTTTCAAGGAGGCATTGAAGTCGCACATTGCCGTGGTATCATCAGTCCAGCTTACACGGTTCTGAATCCCCGATCCGAGGCACGGCAAAGTTACTTTAGGCAATTCTTCAAGTCTCCGGATTTTATTCATAGTTTGACGCTTTTTGTGACCGGAATCCGTGAGGGCCAGAACATTGACTATGAACGGTTGAGCCGTGCGTATCTGCCGCTGCCCCCAGCCGATGAGCAGGATTTGATGGGTCGATTTCTCACTTATGCGCGTGGGCAGATTGAGCGGGCAATCCGATCCAAGAAAAAACTTATTGGTCTGTTGAACGAACAAAAACAAGCCATCATCCACCGCGCTGTTACGCGGGGTTTGGATCCGACTGTTCCTCTCAAACCTTCCGGCATTCCTTGGCTCGGCGAGATTCCAGAGCATTGGGAGGTGCGGAGATTGAAATCCTTTGTCTCCAACGTAACGAATCAGACAGCGGCCATGAACGACGATGAAATTTATGTCGCTCTTGAAAACGTTGAAAGTTGGACAGGGATTGTAAAACCGCAGACAAACCAAGGAGAAGTTTTGTTTGTGGGACAGGTGAAGAAGTTCCAGGCAGACGATGTACTGTTTGGGAAACTCCGCCCCTACTTGGCAAAAGTAATCACTGCGTCATCGCCTGGGGTATGTGTTGGAGAGTTTTTTGTGCTGCGAGCACACGACGCTTTGGTGTGGCCATCGTTTTTGGAGCACCTTCTTCGAACAAAAGTGATTATCGATGTGATTAACAGTTCAACCTTTGGCGCAAAGATGCCAAGGGCAGATTGGCAATTTGTTGGCAACCTGCGCATTGCATTGCCTTCGGTATCTGATCAGAAAGCAATCATCGAGAGCATCTATTTGAAAACACAACCACTGTCTACCGCCAGCACGCGCCTTCAGCGTGAAGTCGAGTTGCTGCGAGAATACCGGACGCGGTTGGTGGCGGACGTGGTAACCGGCAAGCTCGACGTGCGGGAAGCCGCAAAGAGCCTTCCTTACGAGGCTCAACAACCACCAATGGAATTGGAGCCAGAGGAGCAAATCGAAGATGAAGTGCCGACAATAGACGAATAGCAATGCCAACAGATACGAGTGAAAAAGGTCTCGAAACTCTCATCATGCGGCACATGACCGGTACCGACGGTTTTGCTCCCGAGACCGCGGTTGCTGTTAGCGAGTCAAAACCACTTACAAGTGGCAGTGGTTGGATCGCCGGCGACCCAAAGACCCATGACCGGGCCTACGCTATCGACACGTCGCAGTTGTTTGCCTTTTTGTTAGAAACCCAACCGGAAGAAACGCGTAAGCTCGGCATATCGAACTACAATGACAAACAAGACATTCTGCGGCTGAAGTTTTTTGCGCGCCTGAGTGGTGAGATTGCAAAACGCGGCGTGATTGACGTATTGCGTCATGGCATCAAGCACGGTGCACTTTCATTCGATCTGTTCTACGGCACACCGTCCCCGGGCAACGAGAAAGCGGCGGCGCTGTTTGCCAAGAACCGCTTCAGCGTCACTCGGCAGCTCCGTTATAGTCTGGACGAAACACAGCGAGCACTTGACCTTGGCCTGTTCATCAATGGCCTTCCCATTGCCACATTCGAATTGAAGAACAGTCTTACCAAGCAAACTGTCGCAGATGCCGAGGAACAATACAAACGCGATCGTGATCCGCGCGAACGTCTTTTTGAGTTTGGTAGGTGCATGGTACATTTTGCAGTGGATGATCATGAAGTGCGTATGTGTACGCAGCTGAAAGGCAAGGCTTCATGGTTCTTGCCCTTCAATCTTGGGTGGAATGATGGCGCAGGCAATCCACCGAATCCTGATGGCCTCAAAACTGATTACCTGTGGAAGCGTATTCTTACTCCCAGAGGTTTGACCGATATTCTCGAAAACTATGCGCAAATAGTCGAAGTTGAGAAGAAAAGGAGAGATCCCAAAACAGGCAGGAACGTAATTCGCAAAGAGCGTGCGCAAGTCTATCCGCGCTATCACCAGCTCGATGTAGTGCACAAATTATTAACAGATGCAGCGGGGAGCAAGATCGGTAAACGTTATCTCATCGAGCATTCAGCGGGGAGCGGCAAGTCCAACTCTATTGCGTGGCTGGCACATCAGCTGATCGGATTGCGGCCGGCTGGAAACCCCGGCGCCAAACAGATCTTTGATTCAATTATTGTGGTGACTGATCGTGTGATCCTCGACGACCAGATCAAGAACACGATAAAACAGTTCGCACAGGTTGAGGCAACAATAGGGCACGCGGAACGTTCGGGTGACTTGCTACGATTCATCGAAGGCGGCAAGAAGATCATCATTTCCACAGTGCAGAAATTCCCCTTTATTCTTAAAGAGATCGGAGATGAACACCGCAATCGCAAGTTTGCCATCATCATAGACGAAGCACATTCAAGCCAGGGCGGCAAGACATCAGCCGCTGTGAGCGCTGCGCTCGGCGATCCAGAGGACATAGTCAACGACGCGCTGGAAGAACGGATGGCCGCACGCAAGATGCTGACGAACGCAAGTTATTTCGCCTTCACTGCCACTCCAAAAAACAAGACGTTGGAGATTTTCGGAACGCCATTGCCCACCGATGCGGAAGGGAAGATAAAACACCAGCCTTTCCATAGTTACACAATGAAACAGGCTATCCAGGAAGGATTCATACGCGATGTGCTCCAGAGCTACACACCGGTTGAAAGTTACTACCGTTTAGTGAAAACTGTGCCGGGCGATCCGGAGTATGATGTCAAGAAAGCAAGAAAGAAACTACGTCGCTATGTGGAATCCCACGACTACGCAATTCGGTTGAAGGCAGAGATAATGGTTGATCATTATCTCGAAAAAGTCGTCGGAATGAATAAAATCAACGGGCAAGCGCGAGCAATGGTTGTTACCGGCAGTATCGAGCGGGCACTGCAATATTTTCACGCCTTTCGAGACTACTTAACCGAGTTGAAGAGTCCTTATCAGGCCATCGTTGCTTTTTCGGGGGAACATGAATACGGCGGAAAGAAACTAACCGAGCCATCATTGAACAAATTTCCGAGCAAAGAAATCGTCGATAAGATTCAGGAAGATCCATATCGGTTCCTCATATGCGCAGAAAAGTTCCAAACCGGATATGATGAGCCTTTGCTGCATACAATGTACGTCGACAAACCGCTGTCCGGCATAAAGGCCGTACAAACTCTTTCGCGTCTCAATCGGGCCCATCCGCAGAAACATGATGTGTTCGTGTTGGATTTTGTAAACGACACGAAAACCATAGAAGAATCATTTGCTGATTATTATCGCACAACAATTCTTAGTGAAGAGACCGACCCAAACAAACTGCACGACCTGAAGGCTGCTCTCGATGCCCGTGAAGTCTACTCACAGGCACAAGTGGAGGATCTTGTCAATTTTTATCTTAGCGGTGCTGACCGAGACAAACTGGATCCGATCCTCGATGCGTGCGTGGCGACCTATAAGGAGAATCTCAATGAGGACGGACAGGTGGATTTCAAAGGAAAAGCCAAAACATTTTGTCGTACTTATGAATTTCTCGCATCGATTCTACCATACAACAACGCTGAATGGGAGAAGCTCTCCATCTTTCTGAACTTTCTCATCCCGAAACTGCCAGCGCCGATTGAAGATGATCTGGCAAAGGGTATTCTTGATACCATTGATATGGACAGCTATCGCGCCGAAAAGCAAGCAACGAGAAAGCTGACATTGCCAGATGAGGATGCTGAAATTGAGCCCATTCCCGTCGAAGGCGGCGGCAGAAAGCCAGAGCCGGAAATGGATCGCTTGAGCAATATTATTAAGACGTTCAACGATCTCTTCGGCAAGATTCCCTGGACTGACTCTGACCGGGTACGCAAGCTTATTACTGAGGAGATACCGGCCAAGGTGGCCGCAGACACGCGATACCAGAACGCGAAAAGACAGCACGACCGACAAAATGCGCGCATCGAGCATGATGAAGCGTTAAAACGCGTAATGACAACACTCTTGAAAGACGACACTGAACTGTTTAAGCAATTCAGCGATAATGACTCCTTCAAAAGGTGGTTGACTGACACGATCTTCGCACTTACGTACTGATAGTAGGCAATGTAATGGCCAATCAGGCAATAGAAGCTCGGCTATGGCACATAACTCTAAAAAAAGTGCA
The DNA here is from genome assembly GCA_049515655.1 of Bacteroidota bacterium. Classification (GTDB taxonomy): domain Bacteria; phylum Bacteroidota; class Ignavibacteria; order UBA10030; family SZUA-254; genus JBEKTW01. The sequence goes on along the minus strand of JBEKTW010000010.1, from coordinate 67,284 downwards.
AAGCAAGTGAGAGATTGAACAATGCAAACTCTCATTTCCGGATATCTCGAACGCATCTCCAGCAAGGTTTTTGATGACTACCATCGTGAAATAACCAAGCTCATTGGGGATCAACACGGCGTCTATGCGCTTTACAAGAAAAACCATCTCTATTATGTTGGTTTAGCGACAAATCTCCGTTTGCGTGTTAAGCAGCATCTGAGGGACAGACATTCGAAGAAGTGGGATACGTTCAGTTTGTATCTTATTCAAAGTGTCCAGCATCTCAAAGAATTGGAATCGCTTGTTATCAGAATCGCTGAACCGAAAGGGAACCTCACCCGTGGGAAATTCGGGGCATCGACAAATCTTCAGAAGGAATTGAAACAAGCAATGCATGCACGTAGTGACCGACAGATCGAGAATATCCTTTCGGGGCAAAGGCGAGGTAAAAAGGTACAGAGAAGAACTTCCCGAAGGAGAAGTACGTTGAAGGCAGGGAAGGGGAAAAGAACTCCATCACTACAAGGGTTGCTGTCCGAAGGCTCGCGACTCAGAGTTGTGTACAAGAAACAAGACTTCGATGCAACCCTCGATGCAACTGGAAGAATCATATTTGAAGGGAAGATCTTTAACTCGCCGTCAAGTGCAGGGTCGGCAATCATCGGAAAACCGATTGACGGCTGGCATTTCTGGAAGTATGAAAATGCGCAGGGACAGTGGGTGAAGATTGATGAGTTGAGGAAGAAGTAAGACGATGAACGTTGTTCAACCATTAAATGGATAGAGTATCTACCGGGAGTGGATGATTAGTGGCGAGTAAGCATACCCTAAATAACAATTCACTAATATGCCATCACTGCATTGGCGACTTGGCTCTGTCAAAACGAATAAGGACATCTGGGGAAACTCAAATCTGTAGCTTCTGTGGTCGCCATGCAAAGAGCTTGCAGCTTAAGAAACTAGCTGAGATAGTGGGAGTCGCCTTTGTCAACTTCTATGAACCAGGGGACGAGATACCTACCTTCGATGTAGAAAGCGACGAAGCAGGATGGGAGCAAGAGGGAAGCCCTCCCGAAGAAATCATTGCTGGATTAATAGATGCAGAACCGGTGATAGTCGAAGCCATGATTGCCTATCTCTCGTCCGCCACGCGTTACTCACTCATTAAAAACGGCGCCCCCGAATATTATGACTCATCCACGAACTATGTTGAAGCCAGTCTCTATGGCCATAGACATTTTCGCGTGTGGGCAAAGTTCTGTCAGCGGATAAAACATACACGAAGATTCTTCGATCCAAGCAGTCGCAAATTCCTGGATGACATTTTCAAAGACATCGACAAATTTTCGTTTGGTGGTGCTCCGATTCCCGTAGTGACTCTTGATCCGAAGGGAAAAACAATCACAGTCTACCGTGCACGTCGTGCAGCCAACGGAAAAGCAGCAAAGAAGATCCTTACAAATCCAACAAGTGAACTTGGACCTCCGCCAGTAAAGACGGCATTGCCGGGGAGGATGAACCCGGCAGGTATCTCGGTTTTCTATGGGGCGTTCAATATCGACACCTGTGTGGCTGAGCTACGGCCACCTGTGGGTTCACTTGTCGTGTACGGTGCATTCACTGTCCAGGAGAAGTTGAAGCTCTTAGACCTCTCTGTATTTGAAAAGAGAATTGATTACCCGAGCATTTTCGAAGAGGATGTACATCCAATCTGGACACGTTGGAAATTCCTTCACGCCTTTCACCGTCAAATCACTAGCCCGGTTCAGCCAGAAGATGAACTCTTCGAATACATTCCAACACAGGCAGTGGCAGAATATATTGCCAACGTTTTGAAGTACGACGGCATTGTGTACTCCTCGACACAACTCGGAAAGCGAAACCGGAATATCGCGCTGTTCAACGTCCGGGTTCCCAGTTCAAAAAGAAAGACAGATCAGGAAAAATCTTCAGAAGACCTGTCTGAATACGATGAAGACACAGATGGTTATAGGCCATTACTACGGTATGTAACGGATAGTGCGAGGGTCGCGGAGGTTTCAAGGGCTCAGTATAGTCGCCGTGTGATTGACGAAGAGGATCTGTTATATTACTAGGAGTTCATGACGGCATTGGTAAGGCGTTTATGGAGGAGTGGGAATGAGCGTTGACGTTAAATCCGAAATCATGAGAGGATAAGAGATGGAAAGCGTGGCATATTTTCTAGGTGCGGGATTCTCCTCCCTAATAGCTGCCAATGCAGTTTCCAAATGGGTATAATGATAGATCAGGTCAAAGGGTACACAATCTGGTTCGACCCAATTGGCCGTTGTGCTCGGTTTGCCCACCTTAAAGCGGATCCATTCTTTGCTCATTGTATTCCTCACTTTTAAACGTACTGACTCCGACCTAATCCTCTCTTCTTTCGAAGCAAGGCAATGTTGTCAGCCCGTTGAACGCAAATACAGGAGTGTTTTCTTCCGTGCGCTTTACAACGACCACCTAACGGTCCGCTCAGCACGTCAAATTGGAAACCGCTCTCCAGGACTTGTGGTTCTCTCGATAGATATCGTAATAGCTCTCCTATAACCATGCATGCACTTAGGCAGGCTACAAATGGAACAGACGGGCGAAAGCCCTCGTTTTGTTTTTCCTGCGAAATTCGGTCAGTGGTGGCATTGGAGATAACGGAGCAAATTGGGCGACCAAGTTGCGAACCCAACCAATCTTTCTTCTCGGTGGGAGCACAAGAAATATCCTCATCCGACACCAACGATTCTTGGTCACCAAGTCTCGATTTCCTGAGGCCGGTCAATTTGCTTTGGATTTCCTCTGCCCCCACACCTGGCTCCTCGAAATCACAGAGGAGACACGAAAGGTTTTCTCCCCAAGGATGCAGGGTCACCTCACATGCTAGCTCTCCGATGGCTCCGTCTATGATCATATCTGGCCACAAGAGTTGAACCTGTCGCCTTGCTTCAATATTATCGACTGCGTTTAGCACCAACCATGGATAGGGGAAGTCCACCCCTAACTTCGGAACAAAACCGGTGACCGATTCATTAAAAGGTGTGACATTGAGCTTATTAGCAAGCAATTCCTGTGCAAACAGAGCCTTTGATTTGCCCACATCTCGAGATCCCATTAAGAGGCACGTGCCTAAGTTCTCCTCCATGTATTCCTGTTTATCAATCACAAGGAGAGAGCCCGAAACATTAATTGATCGTAGTAAGTGAACTATCCCATTCCCAATCGCCCCAACACCCACCAGGAAAAGGTCTATTGGAAGCGATGCGGGGATTCTCGGGCCGGGGCTGTCGGAAGTTGCGTACGAATAAAATGAGAATTCCAACTTGGTGACAAGTTCACCTCGTTCAGGCTTTAGGGCAATGAGACGCTTGAACACCTCACTCACTCCCAAAGAGGAAGCGGCCAAGGCACCGACTGGATTTGCTTCGGAACATTCCGAGGAAATGGAAAAGCCGCGGGAGCAAACTCGAACGAGCCATCCATTCGAGTTAATGGTAGTCAAAGGTAGATTGGCTTCGCTATTGCAACCAATGGAAAGAATGGCCTGATATTCTGTAAAGTCGGTGTCGGATACAAATACTACCTTGTTAGGATGTTCCAATTGCTCAATTATCCCTCTTGCCGTAGCGGCCAAAAAAGGATCTTCAGGCAGAACTACAGTTAGGTTTGGTGTGATGCGAACCAGAAGCAGTAAACTATCTAAGAAGCAATCTTTCCCATTTTGCGTGGCTAGGACGGTTTTCTCACCTGTAAGTAGTACCCTTTTATCAAGAAATGTGCGTGAGTCGGCCGCTTCATCGCGCAGAAATTGGGCTGTGGCACGAGGCCTACTAAGAGATACAGCTTCGTCAATCATCCGATAATCAGAGTTGAATGTTGCATTTGGTGATCAATGATAATCCGTTTGCTGACCTCGCGCCAGGAAAGCCTAATATATCCCTTCTCTGGCACATATGTGTATACGCCACAATCGTTGATGGCTGTTCCTTCGGTTAAACCGTAATTTGGCGCAACGACCGACAAATAACCAGGAACCGAGATACCGTATCTTCGATCTACCGAGGAAAGGTTGGTGCCAACGTTTTCTGCGTGAGAATGTATTTGTCCTATAAGTGACACTTTGTTTTCCTGTGCCTTCTCGTGAACTTCTCGCATTAGTTTTGGGTTGATGGTGATGTTCAAAGCACTCTTTTCAATGTAAGAACCGCGCAAGAGGACCGAATGTGTTATCGCTGCAAGCCCGTCCTCACCACGATTTCCTAGCCAAAGACAGATCCCTTCGATTCTTTTAATCCCGTCATGCGCCAATTCCCGCATTGCAACCCACATAGCGGACTCGGGAATGACCCACTTCTTGACTCTTGGGTAATACGTCATGTCTGTATGTACCGCCTTATGAAATAGCTATCCAATTCATTTTGCAAATTGTTAATGACTCGGAGTAATGCATTGCCCGATGGATTCCATTTCTTATCTGGATCATTTTTCCACTCAGGATGTAGCTTGAACCCCTCGATACACCAATTTACACAAGCATCCAAACTAGCTGGACGAAAACCACGCAATTCAGGCCAAGCAGTTGGGATATCATATGACCCGCTCGAAGCATCGCGGAATTTCAAAGACGGAGGTTCGCCTGGATATATTTCCCAGAAGAAGCGAGCGAAGAATATCTCTCCAGGAACCTTTTGAGAGAAAACGGTAACTATCACTTCTAGGGGGCCAATTTTCTCGACCTTCCATCTCTTGTCCTCGGCAAAAGCCAACGCTTCGTTGAAGTCTTGTTCAAAGTTGAGTATTGACAACTCATCCATCATCAACCCTGAATAAGGACTTCTTCGAGATCGAGCTTCAGTTCCTTCTTGCCGTCTGCAATTTCACCGAGAGTTTGACTCATGTTCAGCAACTCCTGTTTTTGATGAAATAGTTTGAAGGTTTTGCCGCCACCCTCAGACAGCCCAAATGCGACGAGGGCTTGCGTTTTGAGCTCACCCACTGTTTCCGACGGCTGGGCATCTTTTTGAAATGGTTTGCCAGCCGCAATGTAGTGGACCTGGACTTTAATTAAGCTATTCTTTTCCATTCTCAGGACTCCTTCTTTTTGGTTGTGAAAGATATTTGTTTTTATATCCCATCAATTTTAATGGCTTTGAGATTTTGCCCCCCCCAAATTGTCATTTTAGGTGTTTTTTCATATTATTGTGTTTGTGCCTATTTGTAAGTAGTATAACCGATCAGAATCCTCTTTTGGTCGTTGACCAGAAAGACATTTTTATCGGTCATTATAGTTCAGAAGGAAATAGATGGTGGCTAACAGAAAAGAACTAGCCCTTCGCAAACTCAGTGAAATTTCAGATGGGCAGATGAAGGAAGCTATTGAGCAACTCTCTCTCCATGTCAAAGCTCGCCTTCGACTTGGTTCTCCCATGGATCGAACCAAGTGGGGAGCACACACCGAGGCAAGCTTGGGGGTGGATCCAGTTGCGTACTATGTCGGGGAAACCATAAAGAGATTATATGATCCTAATGGTTGGGACTGGAAATTTGAAACATTTACACTCGCCGAACAACTAATACGAATAGCTAACAAGATTATCTCCGACAAGGTTACCCAGTATAAGCTGAAGAAAGAAACCTCCCCTATACGCCTGGACAAAGATATTGCAGACGTCTACGACCTTCCTGAAATCCAAGATGAGGATGAAGAGGTTTTCGAAAGGGTCCGAGAGTTGGCTTATGAGGTCTCGAAAGATGACGATTCCCTTGCCTATTTCGCGCTGAGGTACTTTGAGGATGCAGACTTCTCTACGATTGCCTCCGAACTCGGCATTACAATCGACGAAGTATATGTGTTGAAAAGAAAACTCGTTCGGCGCTTAGTCTCTCGCAAAGACGAATTGAACAATTCGAAGTGATATCATGAATAACGCGACAAAACACAAGTTGCTGGATGAATTATTCACTCTTTTTCTTGATAGCAAGTATCAGCCAGAGGACAGGTCACTCTTCAAAGAGTGGCATATGGATATTGACACGATCCTCAAGAACAATATGGCCTTGTTTCGTCAGTTGAAAACTCGCGCAAAAGCCGAACTGAACAGAACCAAATATGAACGTGTTACCGCGTTTCTTGCAAAGTTCAAGCAAGGAATTGAGTCAAGACAGGAGGAGTATATCAAGCTAGCCGACCGAATTCTGACAAAGCCTAAGTTTGCTGAACTCCAACCTTTGTTCAAAAATTTGACCTCTCTCTCCAGCAGAGACAAACAAGGAATAGTAATAGATACAAAGTTGTTGGATTTATTGGGCGAAATTGCCGAAGAATATGATTCCGATTCAAATGGCAAGTAGGGCAGAGATAGTAGCCAGCAATGTATTGGAGGAATGCGGAATCACCGATCCATTACAATTACCTGTAGACGTAATCCTTAACAGTAAAGACTTATTAATAAAGGAAGAAGAAATTGATGGGGCTGAGGGCAGAATCGTAATGAATGAAACTTCTGGCGTCATCACGATAAACTCTAAGATCCAAATCCCGACGAAAAAGCGATTTGTTCTAGCTCATGAACTAGGCCATTTCGAGTTGCACCGAAACAAGACGAAAATCTACAATGATGATGATGATACGTTGAACCGATGGTACGATGCCAAATTTGCCGTAGAAGAAACTGAAGCGAATGAATTCGCTGCCGAGTTTTTGATGCCCTCGGAAATATTTCACAGCGAATGTAAAGGAAAGAAGTTTGGCCCTGAAGTTATCGACTACTTAGCAAGTAGATTCCAAGTTAGTAAAACGGCTGCAATCCTCAAGTTCGCTAACCGGGGTAATCATCCGATTTGCATAGTGTATTGCAAGGCCAACCGAATGAAGTGGTGGAAGAAGTCAGACGACTTTCGATACTTCTTGAACTTCCAACGCGACCACAAACCTCCTGGAGACTCCGTGGCATATGAGGTGTTCACAACTCCCAATAGGTACTATGATGACGAACAAAAGCAGAACATATGGAAATCGACGTGGTTCGAACTTAAGCACGATGAACGAGACAAGCCATTCTATGAGTTTTGCTTGTTTGCCAGCTCTTACAACTACACACTCAGTGTAATCTGGGAAGATTAAGTGCTCCATCATCTCAGCGGCCTCTTCTGTGAAGTCTTCTACAATTAATACCTCAATCGTTGTTGAAACACATCGGAGCATATCCAGGGTCACCAACCCAGTCAGCGCAAATATCCACTCTCTATGCATAAAACCCGGCCTTGTGAGCAGGGTTTGCTGTTACAGGATGATCCTGTTTCTACTGGGTGACGCTGACGTTCGCCGGGTTGAGTCATTTCGGACCCTTTTTAACTTCGAACTCTACATCGTGTAGAGGTAAGTGGGAAGTTGTTCGAGATCCAGGAAAGGGCCTTGATCAAGCAGCAAAGTGAAGAGTAAAGAGTGAGACAAGAAACTACAAATCCCAACCAGCTTTCACCGATTGGGATTCTTCTGTAGTCACTGCCCGCCTACGTCCCGACTACCGTCGGGACTTCCGCCTACGCTTCTGCCTTCGCTTCCGCCTACGCTCCGCTCCCGCCTACGCTCCGCTTCGGCGGGCAGGTCGGCAGACAGGTCGCTTCGGCGGGTGAATAGGATCCCGATTCGTCGTTTCGTTCCTCATCGCTATCAACTTGCTTCAGATTGTCCCAACCGACGCATGAGTCGTGTCATCCCCCCTTCATTCGAAGGGGGGATCAAGGGGGGTTCGAAAAGGCCACAACAAGAATCGATAATCAAAATATCGCATCTCAACCGAAACCGCTGAAGCGGTTCCGGGTTTATGGCTTTTTTGTCCTTCACCCACGACTAAAGTCGTGGGTTTGCTCACTGCATGGTTCGTAGTTCGGTGTAGTGTAGAATGGCATTGTTCCTCCTGTGAAATGAAAAAGCCTCCTTAGTCAGGAGGCTTCAGTGTAGCGAGGGAAGGATGCCGCAGAAAGAATGCGGCATTTCTCCCGTCATGAATGAATCATGACGGGATCAACTTGAACCTACAGTCCGCCTGCGGCGGAGTTATGAGCCCAACGAGCTACTCCGCCTTCGGCCCAGCCCGCGGCGGGCACCCTACGATGTGTGTCTTTAACCACTCTCTGCCTACGCCACTCTTCCTTGTCGGTGAGCCGGGAAAAGCTCCTAGTTCTGGGCGATGATCACGTTCGCGTCTTCTTCTATTCCAATCGGACAGAACTGAAACGAGTGGCAGAAACTGTAGCGGAGGAATTGCAGAGGATTGGCGAAGAAGAAGAAGCTGTACATTATTGCTGAGTTAGAGGATTTGGAAATAATCCTCGTACACCATCAACGACAGATTTCAACGGCACAACGGAAATGCGGGGAGCGAGTTCATAGCGTGAGGTTCCAGGATAGATGACAGAAACCCGGCTAAGTTTCAGTTCTTCAATCGCCGCACGCATCGATGGTGTTAGTTTCGGAGCGTCTGTTCGTTTGCATTCGACTCCATATTTTTTGCCATCCTTCACAAGAATCAAATCGATCTCAGCGCCATTGTGTGTGGCCCAAAAGTACTCTTCATCAGGTTCGACTGAACGGATCACTTCCTCGATGACATACCCCTCCCAGGATGCCCCAAGTCTCGGGTGCGTCAAAAGCTCCTTTTCCGATCGAATCCCCAGGAGGTGATGCAATAAGCCGGTATCGCGAAAATACAGTTTCGGACTTTTCACTTGCCGTTTCTTTAGATTTGCATGCCATGGTTGTAACTGTCGCACCATGAAAAGTTCCGACAGCAAATCGATGTATCTACGTGCAGACGCCTCGCTGATTGCCAGCGAACGGGCAACTTCCGAGGCGTTCCATATCTGTCCATGACTGTGAGCAACCATCGTCCAGAAGCGACGCATTGTTGTGGCAGGAACGTGGATTCCAAGTTGTATGAGATCGCGCTCGAGAAAGGTCTGAACGAAGTTCTTACGCCACGAATTACTGTCCCGGTCGGATCGTGCGAGAAAGGAAAGTGGAAAGCCCCCTCGAAGCCAATGACGGCTCAGGGCGCCAACGCCTACTTCACCAAGTCCAAACCCCATCATCGTTATCGTTTCAATTCTTCCTGCGAGACTCTCTGACGACTGGCGTAGGAGATCGGGTGACGCACTGCCCAGAATAAGAAATCGCGCCGGCAGAGGCTTACGGTCGGCCAGCACTCGAAGAACTGGAAAGAGATCAGACTTGCGCTGGATTTCATCAATCACCACAAGACCCTTGAGCCCGCTGAGCGCGGTCATAGGCTCGTCCAGCCGGGCGAGACTAACAGGGTCCTCGAGATCAAAATAGTTTAGCGTTCGTGGGTCCAACAACTGACGGGCAAGCGTGGTCTTCCCGCACTGGCGCGGTCCTATCAGAGCAACGACGCGACTGCGACCTAATGCGGTTCTTAGCTTCCTCAGTAATAATGAGCGTTTTATCATGAACCAATATAACCAGGAAATTCCGTTAATGCAAGACGAAATTTCATGGTATTCAAAGGTCTTGCTGAAAGGGGTTGCAGGTTCATATCGAGGTCATAAAAAGAATAAGCCGATCCCTCGCAGAATCGGCTTTTGGAGTAGCGGGGGCGGAAGTGCACACGATAGAAAAATCGCAGGAATACCAGAGAAATTAATTTGCACAGTAGTCTTGGAGGGTGTACGGTAAACTGGAATTGATTGTTGTTTCCCACCTAGTATTGTGTCACTCAAATAGTTTTAATAAATCCTTGGATCGTTATGTCATTCGCTACCCTCCCCTTCAATTCCCCTCTCCCACTTGTGGGAGAGGGGATAGGGGTGAGGGTTAAATGCCGCAAAACTTAATCAATCTATTTCCGACACAGGACACTAAGAATTTGATCAACACCAATTGAATGTGCCACGCAGAATATTCCATGACTCCGAACGATTCGCTGCCCCAAAAGCATGTTGAATTCGCACTACTAATATATCCAAATCACACTTGACAATTATACGCCAATGGCGTATATTCTAATATGGTAATCATAGAAACGCCCGTTTTTACCAGGAGAGTTCTCGATATTCTATCGGATGATGAATACAAAGACCTCCAGTCTTTCATTGCCGCAAATCCTACGGCCGGTGACATAATCCCCGGATCAAACGGTCTGCGGAAACTCAGGTGGAGCATTCAAGGCAAAGGGAAACGAGGCGGAAGCAGAATTATCTATTACTGGGTAAAACCGAAAGACACGGTGCTCATGCTCTTCTTGTTCAAGAAGAATGAACAGAGTGATCTTAGCGTGGATCAATTAAAGAGACTCAAATCTATTATTACACAGGAGCTTTTATGAAGAAAGAAACATTTGATGAGTTGATGACAAGCATCGAGCAGGGCGGCGCGATCCTTAAAGGCAAAAAGGCACCAAGCCGCAGATTTACGATTGAAGACCCGGATGTCCCGGGGATCCGTCGTCATCTCGGTTTGACGCAGGAGAAATTTGCAATGCTACTGGGGATAAGTCTGGCAACTCTTCGGAATTGGGAACAAGGCAGAAGGAAGCCGGAGGGGCCGGCAAGGATTCTTCTATGCGTTGTAGCTAAATATCCGAAGACGGTCTTAGACGCTGTGCATGCATAGTGCCGGCTTCCTCTCGTTATTTTGTGAATCGCTGCAAGATCTTTCCATGCAGGATGCGCCCCATCAAAATTACGAAATGGGTTTGTGAGAGAAGTAGATGGTACGCTAAATCCCAATTGTAGCACGTAAAAGTTCCTGCTCAGGCCCTTAACAATATCCTACAGCACACACACACTTAGCATTTCCAAGGGAACCTGCCCACCCAATGTTATGACCTCTATTAGCGAACAACAGATTGGGCTCTTTATGTCCCTCTTCCGCGGGAGAACAGATATCTACGCTCGCCACTGGGAAAAGGATGGACGATCTGGATATAGCCCTGCCTATGAATTCAATTGGGATGAGTTCATGGCACACAAGCGGCGCGGTGGTTCACTCAAGGATTTTGAAAACAAGAGACTAATACATCTTTCTAAAGATGTCATCAAGAGGCACCTTCTTGGTTTCGATGTCATCGGCATTTATCCGATTCTTCCTGATAATACATCGTATTTTCTGGCCGCTGATTTTGATGGCGAGACTTGGAAGAAAGACGCATTTGCATTCATCGAGGCATGCACCAAGGTGGGGCTCAGTGCATATCTGGAGCGTTCTCGTTCAGGGGACGGGGGCCATGTATGGATTTTCTTTTCCGAATCGGTTCCTTGTTACAAGAGCAGGCGGATCGGGCTTGAACTCATACGCCGGGCATTCAACATTTCGGAATTTGAAAAAGAGGTCAGCTTCGATCGCTTCTTTCCGAACCAGGACACACTCTCAAAAGGTGGATTAGGAAATTTGATCGCATTGCCCTTCCAAGGGAAATCAATGCCACATGGTAATACTGTGTTTATTGATTTGGAGACAGCCAGTCCATCTTTGGATCAATGGAAAGTGCTGGCTGAGGCAAAGCAACATTCTTTGCAGGAAATGGACACGGTTTATCAAAGACTCTTCGTGCATAAAGCGGGGCTATCAGGGCCGATCGCGTCAATACACGATACCCTTTCTGTTTGTGTTAGAAATCAAATCGTTTTGGGACGCTCGCAGATCGAGCAAGAATTAATAAACTTCTTGAAAGAGGAACTGAATTTTCTCAATACCGAATACCTGACGAAACGCAAGCTTGGCAAATCAACTTATAAAGTGCAAAGATACTTCAACTTGATTGAAGAGTCAGGAGATACGATCTTGTTACCACGAGGATTCCTGGATCGATTGGTAATCTTCCTAAACGAGCATAACATCAGTCATTCGGTTTGCCGTGAGCACGCTTCTCTGGATAAGATCTTATTCAAGAGTTCTATTGAGTTGACACCCGCTCAAACAATGGTGCTAAACTCTGCGATGGCACACGACGAAGGGGTTATTGTGGCACCTTCAGGGAGCGGTAAAACCATTATCGGACTTGAACTTGTGGCACGAAGGAAACTGCCCACTCTAATTCTTGTCCATCGGAAACAGATCCTGGACCAGTGGGTTGAACGGATTCGGACATTCCTCAGTATCCCCAAAGCTCGCATCGGTCAGTATTCCGGGACAAAAAAGAAAATTGGCAAACAGATTACCGTCGGCTTGCTTCAAAGCTTGGGTCGCAAGAACGACTTGTCAGATCTAAAGGACCAGTTTGGTACCATCATAGTCGACGAATGTCATCACATTCCAGCATCGACATTTCGAGAAGTTATCGCCCAGCTCAATCCCCACTATCTTTATGGGCTCACTGCTACTCCGAAACGTAAACACAACGATGAGAAGTTGATCTACGTCTATATCGGAGACATCGTCGCGCGAATGGAGACTTTAGACTTCATTCCAGCGTCAGCAGTAGTGGCACAACCATTCGAGGTCATTGTTAGGACGACGAGTCTCTCAATTCCCTTTGAATTTTCAACCGACCTCTTCCAGCTTCTGGCAAAGGTGGTCTGTTTTGATACGGCAAGGAATCAAATGATTGTAGAAGATATTATCAAAGAAGCCGGTGGTGGTAGGAAGGTGCTTGTATTGAGCGAGCGAAAAGAACATCTGGAGGTTCTCAATCTCTATCTCAAGGGTAGATGTGAGACAATTGTAATTTCTGGAGATGATTCGGTGGGAGCGAGGAAATCAAAAGGCAGACAAATCGAGGATGGCCATTATCAGGCAGTTCTTTCTACCGGCCAGTTTTTTGGTGAAGGAGTAGATGTGCGCGGCTTTACATGCCTGATCCTTGCGTTCCCATTTTCATTTGAAGGTAAACTTATGCAGTACCTTGGCCGCTTGCGCGACATCGGGGTTCAAAGGCGGATTATAGATTATCGAGACAAGAATGTTTCGTTTCTTGAGAAGCAATACAAACAGCGAGAACGGTATTACAAGAAGTCATTGGCGAGGATAAGCACAGAAGATTCGAGTCAGATTCTGTTTTGATGTCGGTTCAAGCACTCACGTTCGAGTGATGTTCCCCTAAGAAAGGCCGTAGGTTCATATCGGGGTCGCGAGAAAAAATAAGCCGATTCGTTGCAGAATCGGCTTGTGGCGTAGCGGGGGAAGGATGGCGCCTGCGGCGCCATTTCGTTCACCCGCCTTCGGCGGGTTCACTCAACTTGAACCTACAGTCCGCCTGCGGCGGAGTTATGAGCCCAACGAGCTACTCCGCCTTCGGCGGACTCCACTCCGAAACGTTATTCATCAACCATCGTCTTCCTACGCCACTCTTCAACCATTTCTCATGCTTCATCGCTTCAGATCGGGATGCGAATTCTCTTGTGTAAATCATTTTCCAGTTCGTTCCTTTCTTCGTGAAGTGTGTGGTGTGAAGATGATGTCTTTTTACTCGAAGGTCCACGTCGGCGGTGTGGCCTGTGTAATGGTACCCCTCATCTGAAAGAAGAACGTAAGCAAAGTATGGCATGTCTCCCCCGAAAAAATGAAGCCTCCTGATGTGCTCAGGAGGCCGTTGTAGCGGGGGAAGGACTTGAACCTTCAGCCTTTGGGTTATGAGCCCAACGAGCTACCAATTGCTCCACCCCGCGATCAAAATACACCTAAATATACGAAATTGGTCTCGGTAAAACAAACTCCTGTCGCCTTAATCAATCCCCATTCTTTCGCTGAAGCCGACGTTGTGGCTGCCGCCAAATAAGCATTCCACGACTATTCCCCAGACCATCATGAACATCATTTCATCATTCTTATCAGCGGTTCTGACAATGCGGCCAATACCATTCCCCAGACCATCATGAACATCATTTCATCATTCCTATCAGCGGTTCAGACAATTTGGCCAAGACTATTCCCCGGACCATCATAAAAATCATTCCATCATTCTCATCAGCGGTTCAGACAATGGAGGCAAAAATGAAGCGCCCCACGATCGGCGTGAGGCGCTTCAGAGTTAGTAGCCGACTCCCAACCATCCGGCATTTACAGGATTGTCAGAGAGAGTCGGATCTTCACGACAAACCTCCTGTCCCTGTCACTTAAGAAGAATCATCTTGCGTACATCCTGAAACTTCACGGTGCCCTGCCCCGGATCGAACGCAGCAATGCGATAAAAGTAGATTCCAGACGGAGATTGGCCGGCGTTGAATTGTACCTGGTGCACACCAGCGCTGAGACGCTCATGATCCGTTAACGTCGCAATCTCCTGACCCAGCAGATTGTAGACTTTCAGCGTGACATACGCATCCTCGGGCAACGCAAATCCAATGGTGACCGTTGGGTTGAACGGATTGGGGTACCCCTGCTGCAGGGAGAACTGCTTCGGAATAAGCTCCCCGTCGTCAACTCCCGACACTGTCGATTTGTTGCCGAAGTTGTTGTTGTTATGGACTGCAATCTGAATTGCGCCCATGGCGTTGATCGTGTACGTGCCACTGCCTGCAGGTAACGTTCGTCTCCATCCTGCCTGCAACGATTCCGCGACGATATAAGTCCCGGGGCCCACATTGGCAAAGCTGTACCGGCCGAGCGAATCCGTAGTGGCAATCGCAGTTGAAGCGCCTGAGAGCCGCACGATCCAGCCTGCTAACCCGGGTTCAGTGGCTTCTTTCACGCCATTGCCGTTCAGGTCGTTGAAGACCTGACCGTTGATCGTGTTGAGAGCAAAATTCAAATAGCGCGCCGTATCCCTGACACTTCCACCGCCGATGATCTTCGTGAATGTGCCCCGGACACCGCCTGCCGTCATTATCCAACCCGACGGCATAACCGTTTCTTCGATCCGATATATACCTTCGTCGAGGCTGTCGAACGTGGAAGCGCTCTCGGCATTTCCCACCTTGGTCGTTTTGAGGCGAACGCCATTCCTTGTGAGAGTAAAGGTACCTACGTTGCCGTAGGGCAACGGGATGATGTCCGCCTCATCCTGCACGCCGTTACCGTTGAGGTCCATGGTCAGTTCCACTCTCAGGATGCCGTATTCAAAGTTACCAAAATCCTTCCCGGTGATGTTTGTGGCGCCACTGATTGTGTCTACCTGGAGGCCCACGTACAACCCACCTGTAGGCAATGTCCGGCGCCAACCCGTTTTGCTGACCTCGTCGAGCAGGTACGTTCCGGGTGGCATACTGAAAAAGTAGTTGCCGGAGGCATCCGTCGCAATGCTTTTCACCAGCGTTGAATCAGCCGCATTTCGCAGTTCGACCGTCCATCCGTGCAATCCCGGTTCAGCATCATACGCGCCGTTGTCGTTGAGGTCGCTGAAAACCCGGCCGCCGATGAGGCTGTGGAAGTTTCCAAAATCCAATCCCGTCAGCGCATTCCCAGGACCAATACTGACCGCCGCATATTCCCCCTGAGCGGGTGTGGTCACAACTGTCCCGACCGGAAGGGTGTCTTCCGAGAGCTCGTACAGACCCGGTCGCAGACCGGTGAAGCTGTAGTTCCCGTTCACATCGGATGTATCGAGGGCATCAATCGCTCCGACCAATCTAACGACGACTCCCTGGGTTGGCGTTTCACCCGATGCCGGATCGTAGACACCGTTTCCGTTCGAATCGAGAAACACTCTGCCCTGAACGGAAGCGTTCGCCACGGCACCGGTCGATTTTATGCAGAAGTCATCGAATGCCCAACCGTCAAATGCGGTTGCTGCGTCAGAAAAGGCGACGTAACGGAATCTCACGTAGGTCTTTCCTGCAATAGTCGCGGGCAATTTTATTTCGTTATACACGTACCCGTTGGGACCGGAGGGGAGATCGGAACCCGAGCAGTCACCGTTGCTCGTCCAGCCCGGTGCCCCGACCGGAAATCCTACCCGGCGCGCGCTCAAGATATCGAAACAGTTTACCGTATCACCCGCGGCGTTTTGATAGACCCTTGTATCGTACCAGTTGATCCCGTTGGGGTCGTTCAATATTCCCAGTTGTTTCCAGGTTTTTCCGGAATCGATAGAGTACTGCATGAGGCTGCGATCCCAATTCGGTTCAGTCTGGATACTTTGGTAGAATGCCAGATAGGCGGTCGTGATGCCGGTAAAGTCGAAGAATGGTGAATACACATGACTCGCGACACCGCCCTGGGTGTATAACGTACCGGGGGGCCCCGGGTTCGTTACCCAGGCATGCGTTCCGCTGTGAGGTCCGCCAAGTTTGGTGAAGTCCGCGAGCTGGAAATCGTTGTCCCCGAACCATCCCAGTTGCTCGGAATCTGTCTCGAACGACGTGGAGTACCCGGCAACCGGAGCAATCAAGGGAACCGACAGGAAACTCGCGCTTGCCGTGTCGTTGACCGGGAAAAGATCTCCTGCCAGGTTCGAGATTGCCCGGAGGTTATAGAATCCGTCCGTTGCCGGAATGAAATTCGCCGGAATCGTGACATTCAGGAATGACATGGCCGGATGCGCAGGGACGGAAGCGCTAAAAGGCGATCCGGACACTTCAACGCCCGATGGGTCGTAAATTCTCAACTCCGCGACATAGGATGCAGGAACGAGCGTGTTATTCCGGAATCGAACAGTCACGGAACTCAAAGGCAATCCCTTCGGGAATCCCGCGCCGGTGGGAGAGAGAAAGGCGACAGGCATGACATCCTTGGTGAGCGTGGACGTTCCGACGACTTCGTCATAGCCGGCGTCCGGCGCTGTCGAACTGCGAAGCTGACCGTCGATGTCCTCGTTCATACCCGCGATTGGAACCGCGAGGTTCATGGCCGATGATGCAGCTGTCGAATCGATATGCAAATTCGATTCAGGAAGAAAGTGCGGGTCATGCGGAGAACTCGCGGAATCCGGATGCGTCGCATACGCATCAATCCAGGATGGCCACGTGCTGCCGTTCGCATCGATGGAGAGCGTCACAGGACTGTACAGAACATTGTGATTCCCGTGGGTGAGGTCCGGGTTGCCGGAGTTGTCAAAGATACGGTAAATGCAATTGATCGCATTGCCCGCCCTTGAGTTTTCGAACGCGTTGTCTGCAACCGTAAAATCTCCGGACGAGCTGTTGTCGCCGGTAAGCTGGATCACGACCGCGCCGCCGTCCGACGATCCTGTGAGACTCATCGAATTGTAGTAGATGAAATCTCCCTGAGCGTTCTCGGCGGAGAAACAGAAATCACGGAAGGCTGTTGCGCCCGTCCCGTAAATATCCGACACGGCATTGTTGTAAGCCAGATTGTTCGTGTGCGGATACGGACCTCCCAGATTCTGCGTCAGCCCGACCATGCGAATACCATACATCCGGGTGTTTGTGCTTGTGCTCGAAGTGGGAAATACACTTCGTACTTCATCGACAACGTTGTACGAAACTATCGAATTGACTCCGTAGTTCTGCCAGATTCCGGATGTCCGGAGACCGGCGTCCTGTCCAGCTGTTGCGGAGCTGTTTCTCCGCACCCCCTTCACCTGGTTATGGCTGACGACCGCCGAGTCGGTATACTCATAATAAATGCCGCAAATCTGGATTGAATCCGTTTGGTCGCCGGCGTCGGAGAGGAAGGCGCCGCCGATTTGGTTATAGAGGATTTTGAGTCCGACATCAAAAGTCATTCCGCCGACCGTTCTGATCCCGAATGACCCACGGCTGATCAGATTGTCCTGAATCGTAATATAGTTGTTGGGATCCGTAGTCGTGGTCATCGAGACTGCCGGCAAAGCCGATGTGTGCGAGTCATCGTACTGGCTGAGTATTCTGCAGTTTTCGAGTGTGAGATTGGAGCACCCGTCACGTATGCGCACCGGCGCATCGAATGAATTTTCCGGAAGCGCTTGATGAGAATCGAATTGAATGGTCAGGTTCCTCGACCCCGACACGCCGTTTTTCCTGGTGCCGTCGATCGTGAAGTAACTTACGGCCGCGAGCACTATTCCACCGCCATAATCGGAATTGTCCGTCAGGCTGATGACCGCCGAAGTCACGTTGGAATCAGGCTTCAGCGTAACGGTATTCGAGGAATTGCCGCCGATAACCGGCAATATAAGAAGTCCCGCCTCGATGTAGGAGGGATCGGTGAGCAAGAAGACAACAGGGCCCGCAACACCGTTCAAGTTCAGGTCTGTCATCGCGGCGTTGATTGATGAGTAATCCTTGCCTGCGCCAATGCGTATTTCGCCGGAGAGAGCAGCTGCGGAAGGCAGCATTGAACGTCGTGGCAGGGATAGCGGGCTGACGTAACGTAGAGATTTCACCGATTGTAGCTCGGTGGTTCGGGGACTGAATTCCCTCTCTCCGGACGCTTTCGAGCGTGCCATCGACTGAGACGGACCGTTGTGCCTTGCAAAGGATGAGGCACACACGGCGAGAAGGAGAATCAGTACCGCGTTGGTGAGTATGTAGGTCTGTTTCATAATGGCTCCATGTATTTGTTTGTTGATTCGTGAACTGTGGCTTGCCAGTCGCAAGGTGTTCATCCTTCACTATCAACATACAATAGAAGAGCGCCAAAAAGAATAGGAATGTGTATCTATTTCGTGTAGGACTCAGACGTAAAGAGTTGTAGGAATCCTCTTACAGGAGGAATGAAAATGCGGAATGGAACGAAAAGGACGCGGAAAACGGGGCGAACTAGAGTAACGAGAGCCGGTGATGTGCGTCACATGGCCAGGGCCGGTTAATGACCGGTCGTTCGTGAATTTGGCTCTCGGCTGTTAGCTCCTGGCCGTTAGCTCTTGGCTCCTTGACTCTCGCTTCTCCAGTCCCTTCGACCTACCACCTACTACCTACGACCTACCACCTACCACCTATCACCTAACCCCTAACCTCAAACCTCTAACCTCAAACCTCAAACCCCTACCTCAACCACCCCCGCTCACGATACCACGCGACCGTGTCCCGTATCCCCTCCTCCAATGTCATCGATTCCCTGAACCCTAACTCCTTCTTCGCTTTCGAAACATCGCACGTCCATGCATCCTGCACAATGTCCCGGGCTTTCTCAATATTCAACAAAGCAGGCTTCTTGCTGAACAACGAAAAGAACTCCGCGAAAGCTGCCACCGTGTAGACACCCCACTCGGGAATCCTCAATCGCAGGGCTCTCTTGCCCATGATGCGCGACGTGAGTTCCCCCACCTCCTTCCAGTGATAATATCGTTCGCTCGAAATGAAGTACGTTTCCCCAGCTGCCCGCGGGTTCTCGCCGGCCAGCGCAATCCCGGCTGCCAAATCTTTTACATGGATGAGACTCACAAATTTATCCTTGAAACCGATCATCGGCTGTAGACCTTTGTTCATCGTGTTGAAGAACTCAAACACGTCCTTATCGCGGGGACCATACACCGCCGGCGGACGAACAATCGTGATTCTCAGCCCGTCTTTCAGTTTCAAGCACTCCTTCTCAGCTTCCATTTTGCTGATTCCGTACGTCGTAAGCGGGTGAAAGGGTGTGCTTTCGTCGATCGGTGCTCCGTTCTCACTTGGACCGACGGCGGTCTGACTGCTGACATGTACGAACCGTTTCAGGTCCGGAGTCGTCCTGAGCGCTGCCTGGAGCAGGTTGCGCGTGGCAATGTGATTTCCCTGGAAGTACTCATCTTTGGTCTTGGCCTTCGTAATACCGGCGACGTGGTAGATATAGTCGACCCCCGTAACCGCTGAATTCAGAGCCGTTTCGTCGAACAAATCGCCGTAGACAAAATCAACAGGCAGTCCTTGCAGCCATTGCAAATTTGACGACCTGCGTACCAAACACCGCAAGCTGTACCCTTTGCCGGCCAGCACTTCCGCAAGATGGCTGCCAATGAACCCCGTCGCTCCTGTGATTAGTACTTTCATGGATTCTCATAAGATGTTGATTTATGAATGGAACGCCCGATTTGCTGCTTTCGATTGACTTTTAGCGTTTATTCAAGTATATTGAAAAAAAAATTGATGTTCAATTCTCTCAGGTTAAGAAATTCATAACGACTCCTCGAAAACACACATTACACCGTGGAATGAAACTTCAACCTGTGATTTTCGATGCTCTCCAACTGCATCGATCTAAGGAGTACCATACGCTATGAACCAACCTTTCCAGAAGAAAGCAGATTCAACTGAAGGTACCAACCCCGTGGTAGACCTGTTCCAGAAGTGTTTAGACTTCACACGAGCGGATGAAGTGAAAGCGGCAGGATTCTATCCCTATTTCAGAGCGATAGAAGAAAATGAAGGGCCCGTCGTTCGAATCGAAGGCCGCGACATCATCATGGCGGGTTCGAATAATTACCTCGGACTGACGGCGCATCCGAAGGTCAAAGAAGCGGCCGCAAAGGCCGTCGAGAAGTACGGGACGGGATGTTCCGGCTCGCGTTACCTTACCGGCACACTCGATTTGCACAACGAGCTTGAAGCCCGGCTCGCAAAGTTTATGGGGAAAGAAGCCTGTCTGCTTTATAGTACAGGATACCAGACTGCCCAGGGTATCATCCCCACCCTCGTCCAGCGCGGCGAGTATGTTGTTACCGACAAGGATAATCACGCGTGCATCGTGGCGGGATATATGATGGCGAAAGGAATGTTCGCCGACTTCGTTCGCTACAAGCATAACGACATGCAGGACCTCGAGCGCGTGATCTCCCAGCTTCCCCGTCACGTCGGCAAGCTCATCGTGACGGACGGCGTGTTCAGCACCTCGGGCGAGATTGTAGACCTTCCCGACCTTGTGACGATTGCAAAAAAGTACAACGCGAGGATTCTAGTTGACGACGCTCATGCCATCGGCGTGATTGGCAAGGGAGGACGCGGAACGGCGAGCCACTATGAGTTGGATGACGAAGTCGATATGACCATGGGGACGTTCAGCAAGACGTTTGCATCGCTCGGGGGGTTTGTGGTGGGGAACGAGCGGGTCATCAACTATCTGAAGCATCACTCCCCGGCGTTGATCTTTAGCGCCAGTCCGACTCCTGCTTCCGTCGCGGCTGCGCTCGCGGCCTTAGATGTCCTGGAGAACGAGCCCTTTCGCATCGACATGCTCATCAGTAATGCCGCGAAAATGCGGAACGGATTTAAAGACCTCGGGTTTACCGTTCTCGACGGCCAGACAGCAATCGTTCCGGTCATCGTCGGCGATGACATGCTCGCGTTCCGTTTCTGGCGGGGATTGTTCGATGCCGGCGTTTTTGTCAACGCGTTCATCAGCCCCGGTGTGCCCCCGGGTCTCCAGATGATGCGAACAAGCTATATGGCGACACACGAGGACAAGCATCTCGACCGTATTCTGCAGGTATTTGCGACGATAGGCAAAGACCTTGGAGTCATTCATTGAGACCGGGCGGGATTGAAAAAGAATGCACGGAGTATGAACACGGTTAACGTACAGCCAATATCGTCGAAAAAAGACACGAACCGTTTCATCAAGTTTGCTTGGAAGATCTATGATGGAAATCCTCACTGGGTACCGCCGCTCCTCATGGACCGGCGCAAGCTGATAGATAGGGAGAAGAATCCGTTCTATAAACACTCTGAAGCTGAGTTTTTCCTCGCTCACCGTGATGGCGAACTGGTCGGCCGCATCGGCGCCATCGTCAATCACAATCATAACAAAGAGCATAACGAGAATATCGGTTTCTTCGGATTTTTTGAGTGTATCAACGACCAGGCCGTCGCCGATGCGCTTTTCGGAACCGCGACGAACTGGTTGAAAGCGCGAGGTCTGAAGGCGGTCAGGGGGCCGGCCAATCCTTCGGTGAATGACGAGTACGGTTTGCTGGTTGACGGATTTGGCCGCTCCCCCGTCATCCTGATGCCCTATAACCCGCCCTACTATGCGACGCTCATCGAAAAAGCCGGTTTCAAGAAAGTCAAGGACTTGTACGCGTATCATTTGAGCAGGGAACGCGTGATGACCGAAAAGCTTCAGCGTGTTTCAGAAATGGTGAGGCAGCGTGAAGGTTTGACGTTCCGTTCGTTGAACATGAATGACTTTGACAACGAAGTTCTCCGCATGAAGGATTTGTATAACCGCGCCTGGCAGTACAACTGGGGTGCGGTGCCGATGACGGACGATGAATTTTTTGCTCTCGCAAAAGATTTGAAGCCGGTCGTCATTCCGGAATTGGTGGTCATCGCGGAATATAAAGGCGAGCCGATCGGTTTCTCTCTAGCGCTCCCCGACCTCAATATCGTATTGAAGCACAACAAGCATGGCTATCTGCTCCCCGGATTTTTGCGTATGATGTTTCAGAAGAAGAAGATACATTGGGCACGCGTTATCGTGCTCGGTGTCGTCCCCGAAAGACTGAAAACCGGCGCCGCAAGCGTGCTGTTCTACGAAACGGCCCGGCGCGGCATAGGGTTGGGATACTATGATGGAGAAGGATCATGGGTTCTGGAGGATAATACGATGATGAATCGTGCCGCGGAATTCATGGACGGTGAGCGTTACAAAACGTATCGCATCTACGAAATGTCACTCTAAGTACGAGGAATATTCTTATGCCCCTCACGCCCGTTGAAACGATCTGGATGAATGGGAAGCTCGTCAAGTGGGACGATGCAAAAATCCATGTCCTGTCTCATGTCGTTCACTACGGGTCGAGCTGGTTTGAAGGGATCCGCTGCTACGACACGAAGCGGGGACCGGCTATTTTCCGGCTTGACGAACATCTGGACCGGCTCTATGATTCCTGCCGGATTTACCACGCGGAAATCCCGTACACCAAGCGGCAGTTGGAGGAAGCAGTCCTGGAAACGGTCCGTGCGAACAGGATGAAGGCTTGCTACATCCGCCCCGTTGTCTACCGGGGGTACGGCGATGTCGGGGTCAACCCGTTGAATAATCCGGTCGACGTCGCAATCGCGGTGTGGGATTGGGGATCCTATCTCGGTGACGGAGCGCTTACTCAGGGAATCGACGCGTGCGTCTCTTCGTGGTCGCGACCGGCTCCCAATACGCTGCCGACGATCGCAAAGTCCGGCGGAAATTACCTCAATGCCCAGTTGATCAAAATCGAAGCGGTGAAAGACGGATACAACGAAGGGATTGCTCTGGACATTTTCGGTCATGTGAGCGAGGGAAGCGGAGAAAATATTTTCGTCGTCAAGCACGGAGAGGTGTTCACCCCGCCGTTCAGTTCCAGCATCCTGCTGGGGATTACGCGTTCTTCCGTCATAACGCTCCTGAAGGAAACCGGGTACAAGGTTGTCGAAGCGCAAATCTCCCGCGAGCTGCTGACCATTGCCGACGAGCTGTTTTTTACGGGAACTGCAGCCGAGATCACGCCGATCCGCAGTGTTGACCGGTTTCCCGTTGGCGACGGGAAGCCGGGTCCGGTCACGAAAGAAGCGCAGCGGCGTTTCTTCGATATTGTTCGGAATGCTAACGATGCGCGGGGCTGGCTGAAATTCGTATGGAACGATTGAGCGGCGATAGCCGAAAGGATATTTCCTGTTGAAATCGTGTAAGTACATCTTGCCGTTCGCACTGGCAGTGGCATTCGGTGGATTGCTTTCCGGATGCTCAGGTCCTCAGGAAATCTCCAGCACCGAAGAAAGTTTTTTTGCCCCCATCGATAGCTCCCAGCTTGCGCCCGGCGCGAATAGACCGGGTGCCGTTCCGGAGACCCCTGCACAGAAATCGGCTCGTGCGGTAGCGGATAGTATGGGAGCTTCGCTGATGGCTTACGCCGCGGACACGTCGCAGTCCGCCAACAAAGAAAAGCCGCTTGAGAGCTGGCTCCCGACACAGCGGAATGTCCAGCCCCTGTCCCTGTCGCTTGCGAGGTATACTGCACAGTCGCTGAAGGATTCGATAGAGATGACGGGGGATATCGTGAACCTTCTTCAGAATATTCTCGAAGCATCGACCGTTGACCGCAAGCTGTACTTGCACTCGCACGTGAAATCGTGGGTCGTCAGCAATCCGGCGTTGAGGGATTCGCTCTTCTATGCACTGATGGCGACCGACTCTTCGATGCAGTCGGAGGCCGGCAGCGACGCGGAGATCCTCGCGACCGAAGATAACGATCTCATTGAAGCTCGCTTTGGAACGGCAGTGTTCAAGGGTATTGCACTGAAGCAGG
Organism: Bacteroidota bacterium; assembly: GCA_049515655.1. Classification (GTDB taxonomy): domain Bacteria; phylum Bacteroidota; class Ignavibacteria; order UBA10030; family SZUA-254; genus JBEKTW01. The sequence continues at coordinate 43,258 of JBEKTW010000010.1, read as the reverse complement.
CGATCGCAAAATCCGCAGATAAGTACCTCTATCAAAAAGTCATTGAAAGCAGCAACTACTCCCGCGACATCGAGATGCGGGATTCGACGTTCGTGCTGCCCACGGCGTTTGAGGCCGGCTTGCTGCTCAATGACAAGCTCCTTGACCGGTTTTCGTTTCTGAGAACCCGCGCAGGTTCCGACCCTGAGGCGGGGCGTGTCGACTTCTCCGCGTATGGTCTGAGTTTCAGAGTTGGTCCGGTGTGGGGCGGCGAAGTACGGATGGGGAACGACGAGCTCGGGCTCCCGTTCTGGGAATCCGGAAAGACTACCTTCCTCGCGATGTACAAGCAGGTCAAAGTCGGTTTTGAGCTGCCAACGTCGATCGGGCGCAACAACAGCGAAAAGTTCGTCTTCCCACTGAGAAGCCGTCTCCTCAACGGCACGCGTGGATTTGCCGGTGAGTTCGACTTCGGCACGATTGGCGGTTATATCTCCTCCACGAGATTCGTGGATAATGACGTGGCGACGCTCACCGACCCACGCAACTTCTATTATATTACGGATGAACTCCTTGGGTATACCTCATTTGGTTTTTCACTGACGCAGACGAGCTGGGCTCGGGTCAAAGTCGGCGTCGGATATGAGCAGGTCCGCGAGGGGACGTTCGCGCGGGGCGGTGTCGATACGACCGGAGCGCCGCTCGGAAACCAGTCCTACGAGTTGAACCAGTTTGACATCAGCAGTCCGTATCTCAGTTTCGAGTACTTGCACGAGGAAGGCGATGAGGCCTACGGGTGCAGTCTTCAATACTTCAACTCATCGATCCTGACCTCGATCTGGCTGCAAATTATTCCGAATTATCTACGCGTAGAAATGAAAATCTCGAAGCCGATTCTCCGCAGCCTGAGAGATTGGGAGAATGAGGACTTCATCATGGTCTCCCCGCGCTTGTTGTTGTCGTTCTGAGCCGAGGATCGGGAAGAACGGTGGACAAAAAAAAATTGATGAATAGATGGAATATACTGGTTGTGGTTTTCTGCATGGGCTGCGGGCTGACGGCGGGTCGGGCTCCGGCACAGCAATCGAAAACATCATCCGATACTTCATCCTACGAGACTCTCCTGAAGCTGTACACAACCCTCCGCGACAAGCAGGGAGAGAAAGTGATGCTGGAAAGAATTCTCCAATCCCTGAACGAAGTGGACAGCGTTTATCTGGTCCACTATCCGACGTGGATCATCGAGGATGAGGATCTCCGGCAGAGGGTTTTGAAAGCCTTTAGAAATCGCCAAAAAGCTGCTCCTTCCCGTGCGATCATCCACGTTGTGGCAAGTCCCTCGAAAGACGAAATCGTTCAGATAACAATTCTCGGAGCGTCTTCGATGGGCAGAGGAGAAATACGGTTGTATATCAGCGAAAGTCTCCAGCGAGCAATTCTGCATACGGTCTATCCTCACAGCGAAGTAAGCGATGTCCCCGAGGAATTCAGGAGGAGTGCTCTCCCCGATGCACCTCCCAAAGACGTGACGTTCGAGGCCTCGCTCTTCGGGGGATCGCTGCGGTTTGCGAATGGCTGGGGAGCGGAAGTGAAAGTCGGGAATGACGACCTGGGGTACCCGTTCTGGTCGACGGGTTCGATCGAGTATTTTCTTCTCCTGAATCAGTTGAAGCTTGGAGCGATCGCTCCCATGAATTCCGGGCTTGATGAACCCGACCTTCTGGGTCCGGTAACGATCTCTACGAGAAAACTCAACGGCGCGGCAGGCTTTGCCGCAGAATTCGACCAGCCCATCGGATCCGACATGCTCGAAGCGCGTTTTTCCAGCGGCTCGCTCACGAAGCGAAATTCCGGCGACCGGCTCACGGATACCAGCCAGGCATACTACCTCCGCACAATGGCCCAACTCGTCTATTCGCACAGGTACAGCATCAGCGGCGGAGAATATCTCTTGACGGTGCAGGGAGGAGTCGGTTATCATCAAATCGGAAAGGGAGAAGTGCAACCGGATGAGACCATCACGACGACGGAGAAATCCGACTTCTTCAGCCCCTACGTCAAATTGGATTACATCCGGCACGGAAACCAGATGTACGGATTGAGCGTCCAGTATTATTCTTCCGTCGTGCTCGTCTCCGCATGGACGGAATTGGTGAAGAATATGGTTTACTTCGAGCTCAAATACTCAACTTCGGTTCTCCGCACCGCGAAGCCGTGGGAACAACCGTATTTTTTCATGGTGTCGCCTCACGTCCGATTTGTGTTCTGAACGTTTGATGGTCGGTTGTTTGCGACGATCATAAACCACCAAGGAAAGGATTCACATGCGCCTTATTTCAAAGCTCGTGAAGGGATTGGTGATGATCCCGATTTTCATTTTTGCTCTCCCGGCCCTGATCATCCTCGCCGTCGTCATTATCATCCTGGAAACGGAAGAAGGTTCGCTCCGTGAGCTGATCTTGCTGGAAGTCCAGGCGTACGGGCTGGGGAGAGGTTTCGGCCGTTTCATGCAGAAGATTTTTATTCCCTCGTACAGCAACAATATCCAGGGATTCATCATCGGGGGTGCGGGTTTTCTCGTCGTGACGGTTGGATTGCGGTCGCTCGGTATTCTTCCGACGGAGGTCGTCTATGTCGCTCTCGGGGTGGAATTCACACTCCTGCTTATCTACGGCACGATGACGTACTTTTCAATCGATGAATCCAAGGGACTGGCCGGCGAGAAGATGGTCGAAAGGGACTCCCGCGCGGCGGGGGATAAATACGAAGCGCTGGGCAAGACGATCAAGGAACTGAGCACGCATATTACTCAACTTTCCGGCAGATTGCAGGCGGCGGAGACGAAGGTCGACCAGTTCGCGCAAATCGATTCGACGCTGAAATCCATTTACGGCAAGCTCGACGTCATCGTCGGGGAACAATCGGCTCTCTATGTCAACCGGGACTACAGTGAGAAATTTGTCGCTGCCATGAAGGATCTCAATACTCAATTTTCCGTTCTGGAGAGCAGGCTGCGCAGCACGGAAACGAAATTCGACCAATTCTCTCAGCTCGATACGTCACTGCAGGCCGTGTCCCGCAAGCTCGAGATGATTGCCGGCGACCAATTCAATCTTCGCGTCCGGAGGGAATTTGAGCGGCTTGTGTCTGAACTTAATCAAAGAATCTCCACCGAGCATCGGTAATAGATTCAATGAAATCCGGTAAAGTTTCGTTTTATTTCATTCTCTACGTTGTCGCCATCATTACGGTGTTCGCCATTACCGTCGAGCGTGACCGGACGCTGGAACAGCGCAATAACGTGATCGCGCAACTCGTGGAGGTGAATGTAAGGCCCCTGAAGCTGTCTTCGTACGTGGATACGACGAAGTATTTCATCGCGCCGGACCAGTCCTTCATGCGGGATTCTGCGCGACTGAGAGTGAGAGTGGAAGGACCGATTATCACGAGCGATGTCGAGTTTAAGTTCCTCAGTGCGTGGAAGGTCGCGGGGGGCGGAGAGCTGCGGGAAAAGCCGCTCGCGGGGACGGTGAAAAACGAGAATGGAGACGGCGTGCTTGCCTACGTGCCTCTCGAAGAGGGGACGTATGCCTTCCGCGTCTCGGGATATAAGAATCGTGTGCAAGTGATGGGCGATAAGATACGCGTGAATCTCAGCTTCGGAGAATACGACATTCCCTATTCTCCGAGATTGGAGCGCGTCGACAGGGATACGGTGACACTGCTGGCAATGGTCACACGGAGCGGCGTTGAACCTCAGCAGCTTGTTATGAACGTCCAGGAAAACCAGGACCGATGGGTCCTCGGACCTCCCTATCTGAAGAAAATCTTTGTCGGCGGCGTGGAGAACACACAGAAGGTTGCATATGAGGTGACTCCGTCCGGCCGCATCGAGAGGCCGTCCTCTCCTGAATCCTTTGTGACATTCGTCTGGGATGAACCGAAACAAGGCAAGCACCGATTCACGGTCACCGCGGCGGGAAATCGCGGACTGGGAGGGAAGGACAAGGCAACTCTCGTGTTTGATGTCGATGTTCTTCCAGCGACGTTTATCGCAACTCCCGGGGATAAAGGTTATTGGGGAGTTCCGTACCGCTTTGACGGGCAAATCGTCGGAGTGAACGCTGTCGACCTCGCCGTGCAGATCCTGCATGACGGCCAGTCAATCGGAACGCAGCCCGTAGTTCCGGCCGTATCGGTCACGCCGGACCGCGGTTGGAATTCCCTCTTGTTCAAGATCCTCTACAAGAGGGTTGTTATCAAAGAGCACAAGGTTAGCCTGACGTCCCCGCCGCCGCCGCAAATCAAATGGGTGCAGCAGAACCTTGATCGCCAGAACAGAGTATTCTTGATTTCTGTAAGTGCCTCCGACCCCGGGGGCGGTCCCGTAACGGCTTCCCTCCAGTCGCAGCCCTCGGGCATAGCGACGCTCGATAAGATCAAGGGAACAGCGTTCACGATCACGGTGAACCTGAAAGACAATCCGGCGGGGATTTACCTGAAGTTGACAGTGAAGGACCAGTATGGCGGACAGTCGACTTCAGCGAAACAATTTAATATTTCACCGTAACCATTATCCGTAACAGTATTTCGTTTAACGCTCGATAGCAAAGGGCATATCGATGGAAAAGGAATCCTCATCACCGGCAGTAGAACGTCTTAAAGACGCGCAGGTCGCGGGATTGCTCCGCGAAGCGGATACACTTATTCGTGTCGGACGGTATCTCGCCGCGGAAAAAGCCCTGGAGAAAGTCTCCAGCCTTGAACCGACGAACGAGCTCATCCAGTCGTACCGCGACCGCATTAATTTTCTCTCGAAGCAGCTTCCGCGCCGCATTTCGTTGAGCAAAGATGCTCAGGCCGAAGTGCAAAGGACTCGTGCGGTCTTGCTGCAGCGCAAGATCGACCAGGCGAATGAGCATCTCGTAAAAGGGAAAGAGGCGCTCGAATCCAGAGATTACAGGAATGCGACGAAGTTTCTTCAAAAGGCATTATCCATCGACGCGGAGAACATCTATGCCCAGGCGCTTCTGGAACGGCTCAAGGAACTCCAGTCGGAAACCGGTGAAGAACGCGGGGGCGATGAGGCGAAATTGAGCGCTGCACTGCAGGATGCCTGGCGAAACGGTTTCCCTTCCGCCGCCCAGGAACAGGCGATCAAGAAATTGCAGGGCCAACTTGGCATCCCGGACGGCACGCGACTTGCTCTTCAGCGTCGAATCAAGAACATGCTTTACAAGAACGCCCTGCGAAGCGTCTGGCTGACGGGCGGTATCTCTGCGTTTACGTCGAGCGTCGTGGAAGAGCTGCGGAAGAAGTTCGCCGTTTCACTGATCGACCACTCCTCGCTCGAAGCCGAAACGATTCGCGAGGTGAGAAAAAACAAGGTGAAGGGAACCGTTCTCGTCGTCGACGAGCTGGAAGGTGTGTTGTTGGAAATCACGGACCGTCTGCGGGCGAATTCATTCGCCGTCATTGCTGCAAGCTCGCTTGAAGAAGCTCTCACGACCGTGAAATCTGTTACACCGGATATTGTCATTTCAGAAATCTTGTTTCATGCCGGCCCGAGCGGTTTTGACCTGTACAGACAATTCCGTTCCTCTCAATTGACGAAGGATATCCCTTTTTTCTTCATGTCGGCGAGTCTCGACCGCACGACGCGACTGATCGGAAAACGGCTCGGCGTCGACGATTTTTTCACGAAACCGATTGATTATGAACTGCTGTTTGCCACGATTGACGGAAAAATGCGCGGAGACAAACAGCGGCAAAAATAGGTGATCTGTCACAGAACTGGATCGAATCGCAGTACTTTCAAATTCTAAATCCGAATTCCGAAATTCTAAACAAACTCTAAATCCGAAACACCAATTATAAAACGATTGCGAGGATTTTTGTTCTGTTGCACCAAGAACGCTCGTCAGTTAAGTCGAGTCCCGGGTGATGTTTTTGAATTTCGGATTTAGTTTTTGGAGTTTGTTTAGGATTTCGGGTTTCGTGCTTAGAAATTGTAAATGATTTAGTGCTTCGAATTTGTCTTTTGAGGTGAGCCATGAAGACGAAATCAGACAAGAATTCACAATCAAATTCTCCGGCGAAAGATCAGCGCGAGACGAATTCAATTCGTTTAAAGCGCATTCTCGTGCCGATTGACTTTTCCCAGCCGTCAAAGAACGCACTCCGCTATGCGATATCATTCGCGAAGCACTTTCGTGCCGAGCTGGTGCTGGTCTACGTGGTGGAACCCGCGGTCTATCCCGGCGACTTCAGTTTTGGCCAGATCGGAATTCCTCATATTGAGAAGGAGATGCGTGAGCGCGGAAAGAAGGAACTGGAGCGGCTGGTGAAGGAAAATGTCGCCGGCCAGGTTGCCAGCCGGGCAAAAATCCGGACGGGCAAACCGTTTCTGGAGATCATCGGCATGGCCAAAGAGGAGGATGTTGACCTCATTATTATCGCTACCCATGGTCACACCGGTGTGGAACATATTATCTTCGGGAGTACGGCAGAGAAAGTGGTTCGTAAGGCGCCGTGTCCGGTGCTGGTTGTCCGGAGCGAAGAACATGAGTTCATAGAGGAGTGAGGCATTCCGTTCGCGAACAGACCGGGTACTGAACTGTACTTCCTTGGGCTGTGTAGCTTGATCCTCGAATAGCTAAGAAGTTTCTGGGAGTGTGCCAAACCCTTGCCCTACGCCGTCTGAACCGCTGATTCTTATGATGGAATGATGATTTTGGCCAAAAGCAATCATCATGAATATCATTTGATCAGATTTATCAGCGGTTCAGACACGGTGCGGGAACGACGTGAGGTCAGAGATGACGCTGTGGTGGGAATGCCGGTCTTGACATGGTATTGACACTCAAATTCGATTTTTGTACTTTGATTATATCATCGTACCAGGTACGCCGCGGGACCGTGGTGCATACCGGGATGTTCTTGCCGTAGGTAATTGCCTATTCATAAGAAGTCACGTTGTTAGTTGTTCATTAACTCTTTAGGGGGTTCTATGAACTTGAAGTGTCGCGTTTCGTACCTGCTCTTCTGTCTTTCCCTCCTTGCGACGATGCTAGAGCTAAATGCTTTTGCTCAAGTCATAAGCATTGTCCCAAATCAAAACGCACCGAATGTTTCTCCAACGACGATCATACGGATTACCTTTAGCACAGCGATGGACCCATCGACGTTTCGCGATACAAGCTCTTTTCTTGTGTACGGTCGCACCAGCGGACGACACCGTGGCGCTTTTTCCTTTAGTGGTGGAAATACAGTGGCAACGTTCACGCCCACAGCTCCGTTCATGAAGGGCGAAATTGTGCTTTTGGACGCGACGTATAAATTGAAAACAGGTACTGGTGCGACACTTATTCCGTTCATGTCTCAGTTCACTGTTATCGCGAATCCAGGCACCGGTAGGTTTCCAACAAAGGTGGACTATGCCACTGGACAGAGTCCCTTGGTTTTTGTTAGCGATCTCAATGGAGATGGCCATCCCGATATCGTGGCAGGGAATACCGGGGACAGCAGTGTGTCGGTCTTCATAAACAATGGAGATGGCACATTTGCTCCAGGAGTGAGATACTGGTCGCAGCAGTTTCATTCATTTTTTGTCGGCGACGTGGACGGAGATGGCAACCCCGATATAGTGGTGCCATGGTACGATGTGGGCGGAACTATGATCCTGAGAAACAACGGCGATGGGACGTTTTCGGAGAGGCTTGTCACCGGGGCGGGCCTGTTTGGTAACTCGTCAGTGTTTGTTTCCGACGTTGACGGTGACGGGTTCCCTGATATCGTCACCTCGGGGATTTCGGTCTTATTGAACAATGAAGATGGAACATTCGCGGCACCATTGAATTACGGAGGTGGAGCTAATTCTGTTTTTGTAAGCGACGTTGATGGAGATGGGTTCCCTGATATTGTCACGTCGGGAGTTTCAGTCCTATTGAACAATGGAGATGGAACATTCGCAGCGCCAGTGAACTATGGGGGTGGAAGCAATTCGGTTTTTGTGAGCGACGTTAATGGAGATGGACATCCGGATATCGTCACGTCGGGGGTTTCAGTCTTATTGAACAACGGAGATGGAACATTCGCAGCGCCAGTGAACTATGGGGGTGGAAGTAATTCGGTTTTTGTGAGCGACGTTGACGGTGACGGGTTCCCCGATATCGTCACCTCGGGGATTTCGGTCTTATTGAACAAGGGGGATGGGACATTCGCGGCGCCAGTGAATTATGCGGGCGGAGGTAATTCGGTTTTTGTGAGCGATGTTGATGGAGATGGGGCTGGAGATATTGTCGTTGGCGGTGGGCAAACTGTTTCGGTATTTAAGAATATCATAAACGATGTTGCTGTCGTATCCACTGGATTCAACAATGGGTTTATGTCGTATGGGTCCCAGGTAGCTATTGCTGCTTCTGTTGAAAATTTCTCTGTCAGCTCCAAGGCCTTTTCCGTCCTAGCGCAAGTTGATACTATGACAGGGAAATTTTCCTCTCCAAAATTTTCCTCCACTCAAACGGTGACATCCCTTGGCTCCAATCAAACGCAAAATGTCTCATTTGGTAATTGGAATGCATCGAGTAACGGTCTGTACAAACTGCGACTGATCACCGAGCTCCCAAGCGACGAGAACCACTCAAACGATACTCTGCTTGCTAACTTCATTGTTCTTGTTCAGACACAATCGGTGTTAGTCGTTTACCAGGATTCTGCAACGGGTGGACAGGCGGTAAAGAATGCTTTGACGACCAAAGGGTATCTCTACGACGAATACAACCTGGTAGGCGATCTTTCTTTCTCACTCTCACGATGGCAATTGGTTGTTTGGATCGCGAGCCAGGACGCAGGCATCTCTAATGCAAATGCAGACAGCATTAACTCATTCCTTTATGCTGGCAATCGATTGATTCTGTTTGGAAACCAATTGGCAAGTTCAGAGTCTGGGGATGTTTCATCAACACCAAGAGCAATCCTTTTTCGACAAAACATTGGAATTAATTGGGTCCGAAACTTCTCAACCACCACTACTGTTAACGGCATAACTGGTGACTCTGTCGGCAATGGTATTAGCCTTTCTTTTGCCCTTGGGAGCGGTCTAAAAGAAAAAACTACTCGCGCGGGCAGCTTCTCAGTTCTTGACTCGACCATGACCTACAGTACTGGAGGGAACGCGGGCTGGAAAAGGGATGCTGGCAATTACAAGATTGTCTACGCAGGTTTTCCTATTCAGAATGCAACGCCGGATTCAATGCGTGCAACCTTTCTCGACCAGGCAATGCGGTGGCTTGTTTCATCGAGCGGCCTTGGCATAATTCAAACTTCTTCTTCATCGATCAATTTTGGAGCTGTGAAGAAAGGTTCAAACTCTACACGAACTGTTTCCTTCCGAAACACATCCATCAACACGCTTGTCGTCGATTCCATATACACCAAGACTATGAAGTTTAGTCCTGATATCGCAGCAGCAAACGTTGCTTCGAAAGAGAGTCTTTTGGTTAGTGTGACCTTCACACCTGATACTTTCCGAACTTATACTGACACATTGTACATTCGCAGCAACTCAACTACCAGATTAGTAAAGGTATGGCTTATAGGTGATTCTCCGTACCCACTGCTTGCTTTTAGCGACACGGTCATCAACTTCGGCAGTATTAAATTCAGGGATACAGTATCGAAGAGGCTGACTGTGAGCAACACTTCCATCAACGATGCTGTGATTGATACAATAACTCACTCGCTCGCAAATGTGTTTCATTGCTTGCGATCACACTTTGCCATTAGCGGGGGGAGAACAGATACGTTGTTGATGCAGTTTATTCCGGATACTATTCGAGATTATATGGACACACTGGATGTGTGGAATAATTCTCAGCGACCCGTTTTCACCATTGCTCTGCATGGAGCCGGTGCAGTCACAGGAATCAAAGGCGGGACCAATTGCATCCCGAAAGACTTCGCTCTTGAGCAAAATTACCCCAATCCATTCAATCCCAGGACAGCAATCAGTTATGCATTGCCGATCGCCAGTGATGTACGGTTAAGAATCTACAATCTGCTGGGCCAAGCGGTTGCGACGCTTGCCCATGGAGTCCAGGATGCCGGTTACAAGACGGTAGAATGGAATGCGGGCTCTGTAGCAAGCGGTCTCTATATTTATCGGCTCGAAGCAACAAGCGTAGCAGATCCATTAAAAGCCTTCATGCAGACCAGAAAGATGGTACTAATCAAATAAGAGTACTGTAGCCACACAAAGCCTCGTCCCGATTTCATCGGGGCGGGAATTTTCTTATCGTGTCTACTATTCGCGCTGGTGTCCTGTCTCGGAAACAGGTTAATTAATCCTCTCGGCCCTTAACCCTCACCTCTGTCCCCTCTCCCGCTTGCGGGAGAGGGGAATTGAAGGGGAGAGGGTAACAATTGGCACCTCGTTCCGAGGATTTGTTGAGCTCATTTGGAGTACCGAACACGGCCAGGATGTTTAAAAAGAAAAGTGTAGAGCCCGGCTCGTGACGGGACGTCATGAATGGTGATGTCCGATTGCGAATCGGACTCTGCGCGTTTACTTGCTCCGTTCCAGCACAAATCCGACAAATTGTTCCAGAGCTTCTCGTGAAGGTGAGGGGGGAAGTGCCCGGAGCGCTTCATGTGCCAGGGCGGAGTAGTGCTCGGCTTTTCTTGTCGCGTAATCGATGCCTCCGAACTCGCGGGCGAATTCAAGGATGCCGTTGAGTTCCTTTCTGCTCGGCCCATTCCTGATGATGCTGAGAATTTTTTTGGACTGCCCGCGGGGTGCCTGCGATATGGCGTGAATCAGCGGCAACGTCAGTTTCTTCTCCTTCATGTCCAATCCTGCCGGCTTTCCTGTGATGCTCTTGCGTCCGACATAATCCAGCAGGTCGTCACGGATTTGAAAGACCATTCCGACATTTTCTCCAAATTCCCCCATTCGCCGGAGCATTTCAGGGTCGCGCGTGACACTTGCCGCCCCGATCTGACAGCAAGTGGATAGGAGGGAAGCCGTCTTGTCGGAAATGATCCTGAGATACGTCTTCTCGTCGATATTGAGATGCCTGCTCTTCGCGATTTGCAGAATCTCCGCCTCACTCATGCGTCGAACCGCGTCCGACAGAATTTTCAGAAAGAGAAAATCGTCGTTGTTCAGGGAGAGCAGAAGCCCTTTTGCCAGCAAGTAGTCACCCATGAGGACGGCAATCTTGTTCTTCCACACCGCGTTGATCGAAGCCAATCCACGCCGTGTGTCGGCGTCGTCCACGACGTCGTCATGAATGAGAGTGGCGGTATGCAGGATTTCCACCATCGATGCGCCGCGGTACGTGCTTTGGTTGATCTCGCCGCATGCCTTCGCGACAAGGAGAACCAGGATGGGCCGTATCCGCTTGCCCTTCTGCCGTACGATGTAGCGCGTGATGATATCGACGAAGGCAACCTTCGATTTCATCGCCGAGCTGAAATGCTCGTCAAATGCGGCGAGTTCCTGCTCGATCGGTTGAGTGATGTCGTGGAGTTTCATCGTGTGCTTTCCATCAATGCATCCTTCATCCCGCCGAAGGACTGTTCGCCTCGGCCCGCCTTCGCTGGGCAATCTTTGCGACCCAGATGCTGACCTCATAGAGAGCGAGGATCGGAAGAGAGAACACCGTCATCGTCACGGGGTCGGTGGTGGGAGTGACCACCGCAGCAATGAACAGAATGACCACGATGGCATGCGACCGGTAATGTCGCATGAACGCCGGCGTGAGGATCCCGAGCCGTGCAAGAAAATATGCGACCATCGGCAGCTCAAAGATCGCACCCGAAAGCAGGACGAGCTGAAGAACGAAACTTATGTACTCGCTTATGGAAATCATGTTCGTTACGCTCGCCGAGCCAAAGCTGGCAAAGAACTGGAGCATGTACGGCAGCATGACAAAGTACGCGAACGCGACGCCGGAAAGGAAACAGACCGTCGTGTACGTCACGATGCTGGAGATGTATTTCCTTTCCTTCGGCATCAGCCCGGGCTGGACAAACTTCCAGAGCTGGTACAGGATCCACGGCGAGCTCAAGATAAGACCCGCGACGCAAATGACCATCATGTAAAAAGTGATCTGTCCGTACGGAATCGTGTTGATGAGGTTGAGCGGCGGGGTCGTGAGTTTGCCGGGGCGCAGAACCACGTCGTTCACGATCCAATCGGAGAAATATCCGCAGCCGATGATGGCGATGAGAAGCCCGACGAGGCCTTTGATAATTCGCCATCGGAGTTCCTCGAGATGGTCGAAGAACGACATCTCTCTTTCACCGGTTCCCTCATTCTCCCCTTCGCCCATGTTCGGGCCGCGCTCTTCTTCGGTCATTTCTTAAGTTCAGCGTACAGGGGGAATTTCTCGCACACCGTTTTCACCTTTTGCGCCACATCCTGATAAACTCTTACGTTGCCGATGTTTCTCAATACCTCATCCATCAACACGCCGACTAATTCCATTTCGGGTTCTTTCATTCCGCGCGTTGTGATCGCCGGCGTCCCCACCCGGATACCGCTCGTGATAAGAGGGCTCTTGTCGTCGAACGGCACGGCATTTTTGTTCACCGTAATACCGGCCTGGTCGAGAGCTTCCTGAGCCTCTTTGCCCGTTAGATTCTTGTTGCGAAGGTCCAGAAGCATGAGGTGATTATCCGTTCCGTTCGAGATAATGAAGTAGCCAAGACCCATCAACTTCTTCGCGAGTGCCTGGGCGTTCCTGATCACCTGCCGGCTGTAGGTTTCGAACTCCGGCTGGAGGTTTTCTAGGAAGCCGACGGCTTTCGCGGCGATGACGTGCATCAACGGACCGCCTTGAATACCGGGGATCACCATCGAATCGATGAGCTCGGACATCATTTTCGTTCTGCCGGATTTCGGCGCCTTGAGCCCGAAAGGATTCTCAAAATCCTTCCCCATCAGAATGAGCCCGCCGCGGGGACCACGAAGCGTCTTGTGCGTCGTCGATGTGACGACGTGACAATGAGGAAGCGGGTCGTTGAGCAATTTCTTAGCGATCAATCCCGCCGGGTGGGCGATGTCGGCAAAAAGGAATGCGCCGGCCCTGTTCGCAATCTCGCGAAACGCCTTGTAGTCGATATTGCGTGAATAGGCGCTGGCGCCAACCGTGATCATCTTCGGTTTTTCCCGCATTGCGACGCTCTCCACTTCGTTGTAGTCGATGAACCCCGTGTCCTTACTCACGCCGTAAGCGACGAAGTTGTAAAGCTGTCCCGAAAAATTCACGGGTGAGCCGTGCGTGAGGTGGCCGCCGTGGGAGAGATTCATCCCCATGACTTTGTCGCCCGGTTTCACGAACGTGAAATAGACCGCCATGTTCGCCTGTGAGCCGGAGTGCGGCTGAACGTTCGCGTACTCCGCCCCGAACAGTTTCTTCGCACGCTGGCGGGCAAGTTCTTCCGCCACATCGACGAATTCGCACCCGCCGTAGTAGCGCTTGCCCGGATAACCCTCGGCGTACTTGTTCGTCATCACGGAGCCCAACGCTTCGAGGACGGGGATGCTGACGAAATTCTCCGATGCAATGAGCTCCAATTTCGTGTTCTGCCTGTTTGTTTCATTCCGGATTGCCTCGTAGATCTCCGGGTCACGCTGGTGAAGGGAATTCATAATGTATCCTGTTCCTTAAAGATTGGTTAACGTATGAATCTTGTCGACGCGGCGCTGATGCCTGCCGCCTTCGAATGCCGTCGTCAAAAATACCCTGACAATTTCCTGTGCCCGATCCCATGGTATGATGCGCGCGCCGATCGCGAGGACATTCGCGTCGTTGTGCTCACGCGCGAGCTTCGCCGCCGGCACCGATTCGACTGCGGCGGCGCGAACGCCGGAATGCTTGTTCGCCACGATGGACATCCCGATTCCCGTTCCGCACACCAGGATTCCGCGGTCGGCCTCACCCCGGGATACCGCCTCAGCAACCTTGTGCCCGTAATCGGGATAGTCGGTAGATTCGGGGGTGGCTGTACCAAAATCGCGGAACTCGAGTCCCATCGATTTCAACAACTCTTTGATCTTTTCTTTGAATTCAAATCCCGCATGGTCGGAACCAAGGGCAATCATGGGCAGCTTTCGTCCTTATTCTTCCGGAGGTTGCACAAACCAGAGTTCGTCGCCGCTGAGCGTGAAGGATATCCGCAGTATTTTGTCTTTCTGCAACTGCTGGGCTGTCGTTCCCCGAAAACTGTACTGTACTCCGATTTCCAGCCGTGTGCCGAAGAAAATTGGAATTCCCATCCCTCCAGTCACTCCGGTTTCGTTAATTGGCTCGTTGGCGATAAGGTAGTATGTTGAGTTATAGAAAAAACCCAGACGGTAAACGGTGCGGCCGGTCGGCATCCCCGACGCGTCCGAAGGCGGATGTAGTTCTCCGCCGATACTGAATCGGTAACTGTTACGATTCGTCATTGCGATCAATCCTGTTGCCTCAAATCTGCTCCACTGCTGAAACGAAAGATCGCTGGCGAGCAGGACGCGGTTCGTCATGTACGATATCCCGCCTGTGATCGAAAATGGTATCCGGAGATTCCCCACATTGATTGTCGCCGTATCATAGGACGTCAGGGCTGTCGTCGTGTACGTGAAATCGTGCTCTTCCGTCGATGACAGGGATGATGCGGTCGATGCCACGATTCCGAGCGTGAGTGATTTCGTCGAATCAATTTTCAGGAGAGAGCCCAGACCTGAATAGACCGCGCCGAGGGAAAACCCGATGCCTTTGAGTTCCACAGAGCGGAGGTCCTCGGCGTTTGTGTACGTCGAGTTATCGGTGAAATCCTGGATGATCGTGTGGCGCAGGGTGCCAAAGTAATAATTGAATTTCGCCCCCAGGTGGAGGTCGGCGCTCGCGTTCGCAGAGATGCCGACCTGGGCTTCCGACGTCCCGCCCTCGCCGTGGTACCCGAGCCGGTAGGCCAGCCCTGCCTGCGAGGTATCGAACGCGGTGGAGTAATTTACCGTGCTGTACGGCATGAGGCCGGCACCTAAGACAACTCCATGCGACGGCAACAGGGGGAATGCAATCATGATGCCGTTGAAATTGGCGCTGCTGAAATATCCTGAGTTCACACCGTCAGTGGTGGAGTAACCTTCGTAGAGAGCTCCGACTGAAAAACTCGTCCGGGTGATGTTTACCCAATCCGCGGGGTTGAACCGGTCGATGGAGCTGGTCGAGAGGACGGCAACTCCCGCTCCCCCCATGCTGTAGGCGCGGTCCGAAACAAAATACTGGAGGTCGCCGATCCCGTACCGGGAATACCCTGACCCGCCATTGCCCGCGCGTGACGCCGTAACGACCCCGCAAAGAAGCAGAAAGAAAACGGTTTTCTTCATGGTTTTGCCCGGCGCGCTTTTTGTGGGAATTGGGTATACTTGATCGTCAGCCTCGGGCGATGTGCGGCATCCGCCTTCGCGCCATAAAATACGAATCCGTCGAGGGAAATATACTCGTTGGTGGCACGCAGCATCATCCCGTAGTTTGGCGAAGTCGCGATCCATTGTTGGACGAAGCTCTTTATGTCGAAGTCGAACATCGAGCTATCGAGAAGGTCCGGTGCGCCGACAGCGGAAAGCGAGCTCAATCCGGGAAGCGATGAGCTGTCGAGTGCCGGGTTTGCTATGATGCTGTTGACTGTGTAAGCGTTCCTCAATGAAGAGGGAGAGTTAAGAAAAAGATTCATCGTGGCGCTGGTGATGCTGACGTTTTTGGGAAGGCTGCCAAGGTCAAATTTCACGTGCCCCCGGTACGCGATACCTGCCTGAACGTAGACCGTGTCCGTCGGAACAGGTCGGTCACTATTGGCAAGGAATAGTACTTGCGAGGGGGCAAGAGTAAGCGTTGTTGTGTCTCCGGCCGTGGAATCGTGGTAACCGATCGTCAACATTGGGCGAAAATCACCCAGACCGTTGACGTAATTAGCGAAGCCGAGAACAAAGGTTTGCACCGGCGAGGGAATCAAAATGAAGCCGTAAGGAGCGGAATTCTCCGCTTGGAACCACGACCGGACGATAGGCTCGATGTGAACGGTGAGAACCGTATCTTCTGCCTGGACGGCGAATGTCGTGTCGGCGGCATGGCGGTACAGACTATCGGGTACGAGATTGGCCCACGTCAATGACGTAGAATTCCAGGCCAGGAGCAAAGTGTCTATGCTAAACCCGAAGCCCCCGGCAGAATCCTTGAAACGGTAATCGATATGAAGCGTCAGAATTGCCGAATCGATGGTTGCCAAGGGTTTATCGGCGGGGATGCCGTCAAACTCCAGTAATGTCCGGGCTTCAAGGTGGCCGAATTTTCCCAGGAGCAGCGTTGTCGAAGTCCCTTGAATGTGTGCAGTGTCGGTGGCACTCGCGGAGGCGTTGATGGTGTCCGCGGCGAGTGTGATCGCGTCTCCCTTGGGAATCAAAGCGCTACCGATCGCATTTGGATCATCGCTGCATGCCTCGATGAGCGGGATGAACATGACTAAAAGAAAAAGAGGGCTGAAGCGGTGCATAGAGAGGGGCGTCTGTTAGGAAATTGACTGTTCCTGGAGGATCGAGCGCTTGATGTACTGGACGGCCTCGTAGAGGTTTCCGGCGACGTGCTCCGCGTGCACGTGATGTTGTTGGAGAAGGGTTTGTTCTTCTTTTCCGTAGCCCGTGAGGACGAGAATCGACGTCGCGCCGGCATTGTTCCCCGTCTGAATATCGATCATTCGATCGCCCACTACAAACGATTTGCGGAGGTCGATATCGAATTCTTTGGCGGCCTGCGTCAACATCCCGATATCGGGTTTACGGCACGAGCAGTCTTTACGGTATTGTCCGTCACCGAAATCGGGGTGGTGCGGGCAATAGTAAATTCCGTCGACGTGGGCGTGCTCAACCTTGAGGAGCTGGAGCAAGTGTTTGTGGACTTCCGCGAGATGTTCTTCCGTGAGAACTCCCCGGGCGATACCTGATTGATTGGTGATGATGAAAACCTTGAGCCCTAAGCGATTCGCTTCACGGATGGCGTCGGCGGCGCCGGGGATCAGATGAAGTTCAGCGGGAGTGGAGAGGTAGTTTACTTCTTCGTTGATCGTCCCATCGCGGTCGAGGAAAATCCCGATGTGCATTCTTAACCATTCTTTGCAAGGTCGCGGTAGATCGAGACAAACTTTTCGGCAAGCTGCGCATATCGATCACCGTTCTGAGACGTCGGAGTCAGAGAAACAACATGCTTATTGTGTGAGTGGAGCATTTCTTCGATTCCATTCTTGGAAGAAGAAAAAAGTCTTTTGTCGGCCTTCATTCCGATGGTTGTGATAACGTCGGCGTAGGTGAGCCCTGCCTTGAGGAAATCAAGTTTTCCAGAATCTATATCATTGCCGAGGAGAACTGCGGGAGGAAGCCCGGTCTTCAAATAGGAAGTCCGTGAGAACGTTCCATGCGATGCGAGACTATAGGCCGTGAAGACTGTCCGCGTGTTCTTGAAGAACGGGTCATCCTTGTACAGTGTCTTCAAGTAGGCAGGAATGAGTCCGCATTGCCAGTCGTTACAATGGATGATCCTGGGCTGCCATCCCAACCGCTTTAATGTTTCAAGCACGCCGCGGGCGAAAAAGATAAATCGCTCGTCGTTGTCGATGAAGTGTTCCTTTGTCTCCGGATGAAAGTAAAGTCCCTGGCGATTGAAATACCTCTCGTTGCTCAAGAAATACACCTGGACCTTCTTATTATCGCAGTTAATGTAGGAAGATTTCACGTATGCGAGCTCGCACGTGTTGCCGATCGGGATTTCGATTCCCTGCATCCTCAGCAGGTTGTGGAGGTGATAACGCCGCTCGTTGATTGACCCGTATCCCGGTAGCATCACCCGGATTTCATGTCCCATCGATTTAACATTCTTGGGCATGTTCCCGGCGAGGTCGGCCAGACTCCCGGTCTTTACAAATGGCTCAACCTCGGTTGCCACAAAGAGGACATCAATCGACTTCGACACGCTTCTATTGCCCAAAAGTGAGGAAAACTCAAGATTTGTATGCATAATGTACGAATTTTATGCTTGAGAATCAACTTCAGAGTCTTGGAGTGTTCTCTCCGGCTTGCCCGAAGGGTTGCGATGGCTTGTCATTAATAGACGTTGTCCCGGTTTCGGGATTTCCGTCAATCCCGTGCGATCCGTGAAGTGGCTGTTTTTCTCCCATCCGCTGGCCTCCCGGAGTCTCACTCTTGCAGGACGAAAAGGCGGTCGATCCGCGAAAGCGCTCGCGGGAGTGTAAAAGGATATGAAATGGCGGGAATTGCCCTGTGATTTGTAACTGCCGGAACAACTTGACAATACAAGAAATGTTCTCTAAATTAATGCCATCGTCGAGTACACAATGATCAGGGGAAAACTGGCTTAGAGTCTTTCCAACATGATGGAACGCAGTTTGGAGAATAACCGGCGCAAAGATTACCGCCTCCTCGATGTCGGTTGCGGGATGAGGAAACGTCCCGGTGCTGTCGGTATCGACATGAACCCTCGGTCAAACGCCGACGTCATCCACGATTTGAATCTGTTCCCGTATCCTTTCACCGACAATCATTTCGACGAGGTTATCTGCGACAATGTGATTGAACATTTGGACGATGTGCTCAAGGTCATGGAGGAGATCCACCGCGTGGCAAAGCCGGACGCGCCGGTCACGATCATCGTTCCATTTTTTGCCCATCGGCAGGCGAGCACCGACCCGACACACAAGCATTTCTTCGGTGTCCACTCGTTTGATTATTTCGTGGAGGGGACCGACAACGCGTCGTTCCGCTACTCGACTGTCCGGTTTGAGTTGGTTTCAGTCGAATTTGAAAAGGGGCTCACGCCTGCACACTGGCTCGACGGCGTCATCAAGGGCTTCGCCAACTCCCGTAAAGACTTGTACGAGAACAGGTTGGCGTATTGGTTCCCGTTGCGGCAGCTGACATTTGAGCTCAAAGTGAAGAAGTAGAGGCCAAAATGCAGGGAAATGGGAAGGCATTTCCCTTCCTCTGCTTGACATTGCAAGAAATGTTTTCTATATTAAAGACATAATAAACGGATTTCGTACTTAGGGACTGTCGAATAGGCTTTTTGTTATAGGTTTATGGGTGTGTTCAGTGAGCTATGCTCACTGCAGTTCAGCTCGAGGGTCGAACCAGTCTTTCGCCCCGGCAGAAACCTCTGACAAACAGCAGTCGACGGTCGAATCGGAATTTTAGCCGAATGTCGGAGTTTCTGGCATTCGGCTTTTTATTTTTGAGGATTTGAGAATTTCGTTCATGGTTACAACAGGACTTCGAACAAAATGGCTGTTGATCGTCGTGTTTGGATTGACGGTGGCCCCGATGTTCGGCAGCAACAAAGATGTTCGAATTCTTCAAGCCGACGCGAGTGGAATCACACTTGAGTACGTGCCTATATTCACGGCGGCGTCGGTGATCAGGTCAAACGGTTTTGAATTCACGCGATATGGCATTGAAGGCGGTGTCAACGCACCGCACTTAATTCCCGGGCCGCCGGAGATTGAAGTTCGCTCCTTCTTGCTGAGATTCCCCGGCGCCCGCAACAACTCTGTGGAGATCGTGACGGTAGAATACGAAAATATTCCGAACGTTTTGCTCCCGCCCGTGCCGGCCGGCCGCTCGGTGGGGGGGCTCTTCACTACTGATTATAAGATGAGCACCGCCGCGTATCTGAAAAACGAATTCATCCCGGAACAGGTTGCCGTGCTGGCAAATATCGGAGAAACGCAGGGAGCGATTCTCGGCGAGCTGCGTGTGAGCCCGCTCCGGTACAATGCCGGTCAACGGCTGCTCCGGAAATACACCCGGATTGTGGTCCACGTCAGCTTCGGAAGTTCCGAGCGCGTGACGATGAGACCGGGGAAGATGATTCGCGGCCTGGCATTGAACGATGAAATGTTTCCTCGGGGAACTGGGGAGGTGAGACGTTCCGGTGCGAGTGCGTTTCGAAACAGTGTTCTTGCGACAGGCGAATGGTTCCGGTTTCCCGTTACCGCCGATGGGATGTACAAGCTCACAGGGCAAGCTTTGCTCAATGCGGGCGTGCCGTCGACTGCCAATCCCCACAAGATACGCATCTTTGGAAACGGCGGCTATGAATTGCCGTCAGATCCGACTGTACCGGCTGTCGATGATCTTCTGGAAAATGCCGTCTATGCTTTCGACGCTAACTCGAACAATCTCTTGGACCCCGACGACTATATTGTCTTCTACGCTAAAGGCACGCGCGGGTGGCACTATGACCCGGCGAGCAAGACGTTCTCTCACTACATCAATCATTACAGCGAGACGAACTTTTATTGGCTCACGTACGGCAGCACACCTGCCAAATCGATGACGCCGGTTCCGTCGCTGGCGCAGCCGCCCTCCGTTCATCCCTCAACCATCGTTGGGAAGCTGTTTCGTGAGGATGACAAGATCAACATCCTCGGGTCGGGGTTGGAGTGGTTGGGACAATCCTTCAACTCCGGAGACGCCCATCCATATGTCAATCCGCTTCCCTCAATCGACGCGGGCCAGCCGGTCCGTTATCGGTTTCTTCTCGGGGCGCAGTCGCCCGATCCTTCTACGTTTACGGTGGCTGAGCACGGACGGCAGATCGTCAATCAATCGTACAGCGGCACGGATGTCGGCGACGACAACAGCAATCAATTCATATCATACGAGAGCGATGTTACCCTCAATAGTTTTCCGGCTGCCGACGGACAAAGCCTCCTCCGTTTTATTTTCTCGACGCCGAGTCAGACCGGCGTCGGGTACATTGATTGGTATGAGATATTTTACCGGCAATTCCTGGTTGCCCAGAACAACGAATTCAATTTTCATTCCGACGATCTTTCAGGCGTCGCGGAGTACGATGTGAGCGGCTTTTCCGATAATCAGATTTTTGTGTTTGATGTAACAAGGTTCGACAGCGTCACGATGATCACGAATCCGACCATTTCGGTCGATACGTGTTCGTTCAGAGTTCTGTTGAGTGCCGGCTCGGTGCGGGAGTTCTACGCGGTCGGGCAAAGCGGGTTCAATGTGCCGGGATGGTTGACACGGATTGCGGAAAACCAGAATTTGCACGGCGATTCGACGCAGGTGGACTACGTCATCATCACGCATCCGGACTTTCTGGCGGCGGCGCAGCGCCTGCAGGCGTTTCGCCAGACGCAGGATTCACTCCGGTCGGCGATCGTGGATGTCAATCAGATTTACAATGAGTTTGGGGGCGGATTGCTCACGCCCGTCGCTATCCGCAACTATCTCAAGTACATCTATCCGCTGAGAAATCCTCGCCTCATCTTGCTGTTCGGCGACGGTGATTACGACTACAGACGTGTGCTCACCACCGGCCCGGACTGGATACCCCCGTGGGAGTCGGAAGAATCGTTTCTGCCGATCGAATCTCATGCGAGTGATGATTACTTCACGATATTTGACGGTTCGGGACGCGTGAAGGCGGGAGTGGGCAGATTGACGGCCCGGACGGCGGATGATGCGAACGCAATGGTCAGTAAGATCATCGAATATGAGACCAATCCCATCATGGACCCATGGAAGACGCGGGTGACAATGGTAGCGGACGACGGTCCTGCCGGCCCGGGTGTTAATGACGGGTTTGTTCACACGAAGCAGGCGGAGGATGTTTCGGGACTGGTTCCATCGATGTTTGAGGTGCGGAAGATTTACGAGTACGAGTATCCCACCATCTACACCGCCGTAGGGAGAAGAAAGCCGGACGTGAACGCGGCAATCGATAATCAGATCAACCAGGGAACGCTGACCCTGAATTTCACCGGTCATGGGAATCCGCATTTGTGGGCGCATGAAGACGTTTTCGACCGCGATGTTGATTTTCCGCTGCTCCATAACAAGCAGAGATATTTTTTCCTGGTCGCAGTGACGTGTAATTTTTCCTATTTCGACGATGTGTTCGAGCAAAGCGGCGGGGAGCTTCTTGCTTCCATGCCGGAGGCCGGGGCCGTCGCGGTCTTCGCGGCAACCCGCGCTGTGTATTCATCTTATAACTCCGCTCTCAACCAGACACTCTATCAAAATCTCTTTCAGGTCGATAGCACGGGACGGATTTCTCAACAGCGGTTGGGCGACGTCGTATATCGCACGAAGCAAGTGTTCGCGGATATGATCAACGACAGGAAATACTTCCTCCTGGGCGACCCTGCGCTCCGGGTATCCTTTCCAAGGCTATTTGCGACGATCGATACGCTGAACAGAGTCCCTCTTTCCGGTGTGGCCCAACTGAAAGCTCTGAGCCAGGACACGGTATCTGCAACACTGCAGCCCTATAGCCCAAACTCGACATACTCCGGCCAGGCCCAGCTCGTGGTGTACGATGCAAACCGCAGCGTCCAACTCAGTGATCCTGACTACGGGACATTCACGTTCTCAGAAGCCGGCAACATTCTCTTCAGGGGTGAGCAGACCGTGAACAACGGTAAGGTGAGGGCGAGCTTCGTGGTGCCGAAGGATATTTCCTACCGTGATGACCTGGGGCGCATCACACTGTATTTCTGGAATGCGTCCGGCGACGGTGCGGGCTACTCGACCAACATCCGTGTCGGCGGCTCCGACTCGACAGCCCAGGCAGATACGCGGGGACCCGATATTAGTCTATATGTCGACAGCAGAACGTTTCGTCCGGGCGACGTCGTGAGCGCAAGCCCTGTCCTCATCGCCGACCTGAAAGATGAACACGGAATCAACACCTCGGACGCCGGCGTCGGTCATCACATCGAGGCCTGGGTCGACAACAACCCGCAGAGCGCAGACTTGACCGCGTATTACAAAAGTAATGTCGATACCTATCGCGAAGGAACTGTGCAGTACCAGTTGAATGGATTGTCGGAAGGGGGTCACTCCCTCCGGCTCCGTGCCTGGGATACCTATAACAATCCTTCCGTCGCTCAAACGACGTTCGATGTCGTGACCGGCGTCGGCTTGAGACTGTCAAATTTGTACAATTATCCCAATCCCTTCGCCTCTTCTACGGTGTTTACCTTCGAGCACAATCAGCTTGTTGCGGTCGATGCGCAGGTTAAGATCTATACGGTCGCCGGACGGCTCATTCAGAGTCTGCGGCAAACCGATGACCATCAGATTGTCAACATATCGTGGGATGGGCGCGACAGGGATGGTGACGTGATCGCCAACGGGGTGTATCTTTATAAAGTGATTGTCAAGACCGTGGACGGCAGATTCGCGACCGAAGCTCTCGGCAAACTTAGCGTTCTGCGATAAAAATGTCACATTGTGACTTGGAGAGTTGCTTCTCAGGTTGAAAGACTATAAATTTATGTTAGCCCGATCGAGAAAGTTCAAGAAATCCTCAAATATCAACAGTTTTTGGAAGGGATGTACCATGATGTCCGATGGAAGGAAGAGATCCTACTCTTTAATCGTCGCTACGATGTTGCTCGTGGCGCTGGGTGTTCCCGAGCTGGTCGTCGCTCAGGGAGAATCTGCGGTACCGTTTCTTCTGATCGCTCCCAACGCCCGCAATGATGCGATGGGCGAGTCGGGCGGCGGTCTGGCGGATGACGCTTCCGCTGCATTCTGGAATCCTGCCGGCCTTGCGTTTCAAAAAAGCCAGCAAATCAGCCTGACACATTCCAACTGGCTTCCCCAATTCAATCTCTCGGATTTGTTCTACGAATACTTCTCGTACAACAACTACATGGAGAACTTGGGCGGGACGATTTCCGCAAGCGTCATTTATTTGAATCTCGGAGAATTTACTGAGACCGGTCCTAACGGCCCGGAGCCGTTAAGTACGTTCAAGGCGTTTGAGTATGCTGTCACAGGCGGGTATGCGACGAAGCTGACCAATGATGTCGGTTTCGGTCTCAACCTCCGGTACATCAACAGTTCGTTGGCGAATTTCAACGTTCAGGGACAGGGTCGAAAAGGCATTGCCTCGACGGTCAGCGGGGATATTGCGGTGCTCTGGAGACCGACATCGTTGGAGCTCCCAGGCCTGAACCTCGAAGATAGACTCAGTCTCGGTCTCGATCTTTCCAACCTCGGACCGAAGCTCACGTACATCGATGCCGCGCAGGCGGATCCGCTGCCGACGAATCTTCGATTCGGGATTGCCTTCAAGGCTGTCAAGAGTGAGTTCAACAATATTACCCTCGTCATGGATTTTGCTCGCTTGCTTGTACGGAGATACAACTCTGATACGACGTGGGATGATGCTAACCATGATAATGTCGTTAGTGTTACGGATGTGCCGCCGGATAACCTGCCAAAATCTTTGATCACGGCGTGGGGCGATGGCGCATTGCGGAAGGTCGATGTCTCGGGCGGTTTCGAGTATTGGTATGGCAACCCGAAGCTCATTGCTCTTCGATGGGGGTATTTCTATGAAGATCCGCACTATGGAAACCGGAAGTTCATGACATTTGGCGCGGGCATTCGATATGATATTTACGGCTTTGATTTCAGTTACCTCTCCGCGATTGAAGAGAATAATCCGCTCAGTGAAACGCTTCGCTTTACGCTCCTCATTTCGTGGGGCGGTGCGCAATAGTCGGCGTACTCAGGGCGGTACAATCACGCCCATAGATCCATAGGGTGCGATGGAGTGCGGTAACTATTGTGCGATAGGTATCCTCCTTCGAATGCGATGGTGTATGCGGTCATCATCGTACCTCAATTCAGCGATTCTTTAGAAACCATCGGAGCATTTCCGTGCAGATATCAAGTCGTTGGACGGTGATTCTATCGGCGTCATTCCTCCTGGCGGCCACAGCATACGCCGGCTCCCGGATTCGTCCCGCATTTGACCATTCGTTGAAAACAGCTTCGGATGTATCAGCCCTCCAAAGGCTTCGCTCTGGCCAGGCATTTCCGGAGACGCTTCACGTCCTGGCAGCAATGGTCGAGTTCAAAACGGACAAGGACTCCCGCACGACGGGGAATGGGCAATTCGACCTCTCGGCATCAACTCCTGGCATGATCGACCCGCCGCCGCACAACCGGACGTACTTCCAGAATCATCTCACCTTCGTTGAAAACTATTTTCGCCGGGTCTCCGACGGCAAGCTCGTCATCCAGGGAACGGTTCTCGACAGCGTGTACACACTTCCGAATCAGATGCCGCATTACAGTCCCCCGCGAACGAGTCCCGATAACCTCGAGCTGGGATACTTGATGAACGACGCTTGGCACGCAGTCGATTCCGTGACCCCCGGCATCCCCTTTCACAACTATCAGGCATTTGTAATCTTTCACGCCGGTATCGGAAGAGACGTCGACCTTGCCAGTTGCACCGGCTACGACCCCACACCTTTCGACATTCCCTCAATCTATCTCAATCTCGCGAGCCTCCGGAAGATGTTTGGCCCATCGTACGGGGGAGTCATCGTGAATGGCGGTGCAGATACGGTCAGAAGCTCGATGATCATTCCCGAAACGGAGACGCGCGACAATCCCTGTACGTTTCCTCAATCGGTCCTCCAGCTCGGCATCAACGGCTTGCTCGCGGCGAGTGTAGGCAGCCATCTGGGTTTGCCGGATCTCTTTGACACGAAGACCGGCGCTTCGGGGATCGGACGCTTTGGCTTGATGGACGGACAATCCATCTTCAGCTGGAGCGGCATCTTCCCCCCCGAGCCCTCCGCGTGGGAGAAATATTTCCTCGGCTGGCTTGACCCCATCACCATTGCTTCGGGCGACTCGTTGTACAACTTTCCGGCAGTGAGTCTGACGACTTCGGAGGACACCGTCTGCCGGGTGCTCATCAGCGAAAAGGAATATTTTCTTGTCGAAAACCGCTGCCGCGATGCGAACAACGACGGAGCAACCGTCAGCGTCGTCAGGAATGGGGTGACGTCCACGATGACGTGGCTTCGCGATACTGTCGGGTTTAACGGATATAGCCCGGACTCGCTCTATGGTGTGGTTCTCAACGTCGATGATTTTGATTGGAGTTTGCCTGGCGGTTACACGGAATGGTTCGACGGCGGCATTCTCATCTGGCACATAGATGAAAACGTCATTGACGCGAACATCGCTTTGAACACCGTCAATGCCGACCCGGACCACCGGGGAGTGAACCTGATGGAGGCCGACGGCTCACAGGATATCGGTCAGTCGTACAGTTTGTTGGAAGCGGGATACGGGAGTGAAGTCGGGACGCCGCTGGATTTCTGGTATGCCGGCAACATCGCCCCACTCCGCGTCCGGTCGAATGCATTCACTCCGACTTCGTCGCCTTCCAGCATGAGCAACAGTCGTGCCAATAGCCATGTTACGATCAAAAGTTTTTCACCGAATGGTCCGAGAATGACGGCGAGGATTCAAGTGGGAGACGATGTCATAAAACCCGTCGCGGGATTTCCGAAGTTCACGGGCCAGCAATTCGGTACGAACTCATTGACGATCGATAATGATGCCGAAGGTCTCGCCAGGAGGATTACCGTCAATACCGAAAAATTTGGTGTCGTACCCGCTGCGAAATCACCCGAATTGATGGCCGTGCAGCAGGTCGGCCAGTCGAAGATCTATTCCTGGAACATCAACGGCTCACCGGCGCTCTCCGGCGGAGATTCGAGCGGCGAGATTCTGAGCGCGGTCGGTGCATACGGGTCGTTTACCGGGAAGATTGCTGTCGGCGCCTTCGGCCCTGATACGGAATTCGCGGTCGGGGGAATCGAAACGAATGTGATTTCTCCCTCCACCGGCCAGGGGGTCGGAATCGCCGGAATGTGGAATCTGAAAGACCAGAATCATGATCAGAGAATTGATTCGTCCTTCAAGACAGATTTGTCGAAATTCGTTACGACGTCTCCGGTCATTTCAGATTCATTCATTGCCTTCGGCGCTAAAGGTGGCTTCGTGTACTTGCTTCGCTACGACGGGAGCATTGCCGAGAGTTTGCAGATCCCCCAAGCTGATACTTCCGATATCGTGAGCTTGAGCCTGTTCCATGATCCGAGTTCCTATGTAGCAGTGACTTCGAACGGCTATGCGGCAATGTGGGGCCTCGCATGTCCACTCAGCCCATCGGTGATAGTGCCGGGCGGATCGAGGATACGGCCATCGCAGGCGATTGCCGGAACAATTTCTGCAAGGTATGGAAGGGAAATCGTTCTCGTCTCCCGTGACGGTCAGGTTTCACTCGTCAGTCCTTGTTCATTTTCCCCTCTGACCGGATTTCCCGTTTCTACGGGAGGTGAAATTCTCGGCTCGCCCATCCTGGCGGACATTAACGGCGACGGTCAACGGGATATCGTTGTGTTCAGCGGCAATAGAATCTTCGCGATCAACGCAACCGGCGCGATTCTCGATAATTTCCCGGTCACCGTACCGACCGGCACGTCGATTCTGACTTCCCCCATTGCTGCCGATATCAACGGAGACGGCGCAATCGACATCATCGCCGTGACGCAGGAAGGGTTGGTCGTCGCCTACGACGGAACCGGCAGAATGCTTCGAGGATTTCCCCTTCTGACCGGTGTGAACAGCGGCTCGACCCCGGCGGCATTTTATTTACCAAGCTCTTGCCTAAGCTGTACGGATATCGGGCTCGCTGTCGCGTCGGACGACGGCCATGTGTACGCATGGCGAACAGGGACACTGAAAACCGGTCTGACCGTTCCACCTTCCATGCCCTGGCCCCAGGCGATGCACGACGCCCGGAATTCAGGGCTCGTCGATTCCTTGCTTCCGATCATCGTGCCTACTTCTGAGTTCTTCCCTCGTTCCCGCGCCTATAACTGGCCTAATCCCGTCGATGCAGCGCACGGATACAAAACGCATATTCGTTACTATGTCCGTGATGATTCAAAAGTCCACATCAAGATCTTTGACCTTGCCGGCGAGGCGGTAACGGAATTTGACGGACCGGGCCAGGGGGGATTGGACAACGAAATCGAGTGGAACGTGGGGAATATTCAAAGCGGTGTCTACTTCGCCCATATAGAAGCGCAGGGAACGAGCGGTCATGGCGTCGCGATCATCAAAATAGCAGTCATCAAGTGATCCTGCACTCCCTTGTTTTCTTGACTCCCCCGGGGATGGCGAATCTGAGCACCATTTCGCCGGTCACATTTCCGGTTGTCATGCTGGATCGGCGGGTGGCACCACGGGGAGAAACTCACCTCGTATGAAGACATGGCGAGCGTTGGCGTTGATCGCTGCGTGCATTGTTTTCGCAGGCATCGCGGCGGCCCAGGATGACTACTACCATCCTGAGTTGGAGTGGCACACGATTGAGACGCAGCATTTCTTCATCAACTTCCATGATGGTGCAGAGCGGACGGCGCAAGTCGTTGCAAAAATCGCCGAGGAAATTTATGGACCTGTAACGACGCTCTACCAGCACATCCCGGATCAAAAAGTGAGCTTTGTCATAAAGGACTATGACGACTACTCCAACGGAGCTGCATATTTTTTCGACAACAAGGTTGAAATATGGGCCTCGGCATTGGACTTCGACCTCCGTGGGACGCACAACTGGCTCAGGAATGTTGTCACACACGAGTATACCCACATTATACAGATGCAGACGGCGATGAAGTTCGGTCGCCGCTTGCCGGCTTTCTATCTCCAGTGGCTGGGATATGAGTCCGAGCGCCGGCCCGATGTCCTCTATGGTTATCCGAATATCATCGTTTCTTATCCTGTCTCCGGCATTTCGGTCCCGAGCTGGTTCGCCGAAGGCGTTGCACAGTATAACCGGAAAGAACTTGGGTACGACTCCTGGGACTCCCATCGCGACATGATCCTCCGCATGTATGCCCTCGACGACAAATTGCTGACGTGGAATGAAATGTCGGTCTTCGGCAAAACGAGTCTCGGTAACGAGTCGTCCTACAACGCCGGTTTTGCGTTCGTGCACTATATCGCCGAGCGCTACGGCGAGGACAAACTCCTGGCAATATCCCAAAACCTCGCTTCCCTGACGGAAACGACAATCGACGGCGCCATCAAGGGCGCAATCGGAAAAGATGGGGAGGAGGTATACAACGAATGGAAAGAATATTTGAAGAAAGATTACGCAGAACGCACACGAAACGTGAAAGAAACTCTCGCGGCCGGCGAGATCATCGCAGACGTCGGGTTCGGCAATTTTTATCCGGCATTTTCCCCCGACGGCAGGAAGCTCGCGTACGTTTCCAACAAAGAAGCAGATTATTTCGGACTCTCTTCGGTGTATCTCTACGACCCGGCAACGAAGCAGGAGAAAATGCTGAAGGAAGGAGTGCGCTCCACGGTTTCCTGGTCTCCCGACGGCAAGAAGATTTATTACAGCAAGACCACGCGGAAGAATCCCCACTGGTCGAATGTTTCGGATATTTATGCGTATGACATTGACCGGGATGATGAGCTGCGCTTGACGTACGGGCAGAGGGCGAATTCGCCCGAGGCTTCCCCCGATGGGAAAACGATTGTGTTTGTGGCAGGAAAAGATGGAACGCTGAACATCTTTCGCATGAATTCCGACGGAACCGGTATTCGCCGGCTCACGCAGTATGAGAGCGGCGAGCAGGTGTACAGCCCCAAATGGTCTCCCGATGGGAAAACCATTGTGTTCGATTATTCCATCAAGGATGGCCGGGATATTGCGACGGTACCTTCGGAGGGCGGTGATGTTACATTCCTCCTTGCGACACCCGACGATGAGCGCAACGCTGTGTTTACCTCTGACGGCTCCAAAATTGTTTTTGCGTCCGACAAGAGCGGAATCTTCAATCTGTATCAATACGACATAGCAACGAAGGAAATAGTTGAGTTGACGAATGTTCTGGGAGGTGCGTTCATGCCGGCTGTGAATGCCCGGGGCAGCCTTGCCTTTTCCTCGTATACCTCGACGGGCTATAAGATCGCGATGATGGACAGCATTCGTCCTGTTTCTCACACTGGATCGTATGTCCAGACTCCCCCAAAGGGGGATCAACTGCCGGTAGCAGACCAACTTCGTACTGACCAGGACACGATACGCCAAACGGGCCACTTTGATTGGCAATCACTGCGTTCGTACGATGACACACATCCGCCGCTTCAACATGACACATCATACCAGACGATAGCATCGAGTTTGTCGTTTGTGCCGTTTTTGAGGGTTGACAATTACAATCCCAAGAACAAAGGGATTGATGTTATTAAACCGGGTTTGTTCGTCTATTCCTACGATGTCCTCGAGCGATACGGTTTTTTTGCGGGCGCCGCGATGAATCGTAACGGCGAGCGTGACCTGTTCTTCACGTTCGATTATCGTGGAAAGATCCCCGGACTCTTCCAGCTCGGCCTGGAGCCTGCATTGTCGTTCGAAATGTACAATCTGACACGGGAAAACAACGATGCATGGCTCGTCCCGGAGACCAGACCGGATCTTGCCACAAAAGTTTCGGTAACGTACAGCTTGCTCGAATTCGATGTTGTGCTGCGTCAAAAATTCATCAGTGATCTTATCGACTTGGAGACGCGGTTTACCCATAGTCGTTATACTGCGACCATTGGATTTTTCGTCTTCCAGGATCCTCTGGCGGGAACCGCGACCCCCAATCCCGCATTTGACAACCTGTACTTCATCGGTAATGATATCTCGTTGATGTGGAATTTCCAGAACATCGCGCCTTCACGAACCATGGAGATTAATCCCGTCGGAACGAAAATTCGTTTGAAGTATGATTATGAGTTCAATAAATTCAATCCGACAAGCGATTACACAATTTCTTCCGACGGCACTCTCGTTCCGCTCTATCAACAGCCATCCTTCCACCGCGCTGAGCTCTCCTGGCGTGAATCCCACCGGCTCCCCGGCTGGAAACATACGCTCTCGGCACAGCTACGCGGTGGAACGATCTTCGGTCCGACAGTGGACGACTTTTTCGACTTCTATATGGGCGGACTCGAGGGAATGAAGGGATATCCGTTCTATTCTCTCGGCGGAAATCAGTTCGCGTATGCCAATCTCACATACCGTTTCCCGGTCCTGGAACATATCGACCTCCGTGTGCTGCAGCTCTACTTCGACAAGCTGTACGCTGCCGCCTACGGAGATGTGGGGAACGTGTGGAAGAGCGAGACCAGCCTCGACCAAAAGTTCAAGCGAGATGCGGGTGTTGAGCTGCGTCTCGAATCGTTCTCCTATTATGCTTTTCCGACACGCGTATTTTTCAACGCTACGTATGGTTTTGACCAATTTACGCGTTATATCAGCACTGTGGGCACGAATGTCACGTATGGCAAGGAATGGCAGTTCCATTTTGGCGTTTTGTTCGGCTTTGATTTGGACTAAACAGGGAAGGAATCTTTGATGTCTACGAAAATCTTTTTTGCAGTTCTCATCTTCGCCGCCGTGGAATCGCACGCCGGCGATGACCCCTCGCTTCATCTCACCGGGAACCCGCAGGTGGATTTTTTCGGTGGAAGGAACCTCGCCGGTAATCATCCCCTGAGAACCGACCTACCGCAGTTGCTCACGCCGACGGAAACGGCCGGAGGGGAAAAGAATCCGTGGATCGCCGGTCTTCTCTCGCTGGCAGTGCCCGGAGCGGGCGAGTGGTACAGCGATAGCAAGCTCAAGGGTGCCGTGTTCTTCGGCGTCGAGGTTGCCTCATGGGTGACGGCACATATTTATGACAAGAAGGGTGACCATCAGACAGACGTGTTCCAGGATTTCGCAAATGAGCATTACAACGCCTCGCAATATGCGCTCTGGACGATGAACCATCTTGGCGCCCTCAACCCGGATCTGGCGGGCGACAAATCGAGCTACTTTGGGCTTATTTTTCCAAATGGTGATTCCACAGGGGGACCGCCGTATCGCAACATGAACTGGGAGGAGCTGAACAGCATGGAGCGGGATATCGCGGTCGTGGGTAACGGTTACACCCACGAGCTGCCCTACTGGGGCCAGCAGCAATTCTACGAACTTATCGGCAAGTATGAACAATTCAGCCGTGGATGGGACGATTCCGACCCGGCCGATCCTCCTAACAAGGTCAATCCCATTCAGAGCACGTCAAAGGAGATGTTCGTTTATGCCGCGATGCGTGCGAACGCGAATCATTATTACGACATATCGGCTACGTTCGTTAGCATCGCAGTCATCAACCATATTGTCAGCGCCCTTGACGCTTACTTGACTACTAAGAGCCACAATACCGCCCTGCACGCTGAGGTGAACATGCGTATCCAGCCGACTCCAGTCGGCTTAGTGCCGGTCTCCGAAGCAAGGATTCAATACTCTTTTTAGGATTTTCTCAAGCTGAAACAGGGGGGAAGGACGTATTCCTCTTCGGCCTCCTGTCATAGAAAGCAAAAAGGAAATGGCTCGAGAGCTGATCGTAAAATAGCCGATCCACATGAAAAGTACATAACCCCCCTGTCGTACCTGCGATGTGTCGTCCCACCTTTATTCAAAGGGGGGATCGAGGGGGGGTTGCAAAGCAGCGGAGGCGTCATGACAAGAATCTACAACAGACTTTCCGAAAAAGAAAAGAGAAGAATACTCCGAAGGAACATGACGAGAGCTGAAGTCCTCCTTTGGATTCAGTTGAAGAACAAACATTTCCTTGGTCTGCGGGTCCTGAGGCAATACAGTGTGGGCGCTTATGTGCTGGATTTCTATATCCCGAGGATCCGGCTAGCCATCGAAGTCGACGGCGCCACACACTGTACCGATGAGGAGCTTGAATATGACAAGCATCGACAAGAAGAAATCGAGAGTTTGGGAATAAAATTTCTAAGATGCACAAATCATGAAGTGTGTTCCGAAATGTCCGGTGTTTTAGAAAGTATAAAAGCAAAGGCTCGAGAACTCATGGTGAATCGGTTGAGCCATGTGAAGAAAACATAACCCCCCTGTCGTGCCTGCGATGTGTCGTCCCCCCTTTATTCAAAGGGGGGATCGAGGGGGGTTCGAAAAAGCCAGAACAAGCAGCCGCACTCCATGATGTGACGTCACCCGCCGGTCGTTGACCGCTCCTACTTCGGAACACGCCACAGATTGAACAATCCTCCAGCCAGGAAAATGATATTCGCGAGCCACGCGGTAAGGAGGGGATTGATGTCGCCGTTGTACCCGAACGCCTGGCTGACCTTCAGAAAAATCATGTAGAAGAAACAAATGGCGATAGCAATCCCGAATTCGACGCCCAATCCGCTGCGGCGCTTGATAGACGAAAATGGAACGCCGAAGAGCACGACGATGAAGTTCGCGAACGGGAAAGCGATCTTTCCGTAAAAATCGACCAGCCACCGGGAAATATCGTGTCCGGCATGCTGCTCATCCTTGATAAACTGTTTCAAATCTTCGTACGCCATTTCATCCGGAACCTCTTGTTTCTTGCGTATGTCCTCCGGTGAGAAGTTGAGCGAACCCATCGGGAGTGAACTGAACTGTTGTATAGTCTCCTTTCCTTCTCCGAAGATCCGCTGTGTCCCGTGAATAAGCGTCCACGATTTTGTGGCGGGATCCCATCGCATCTGGTCCGCGTCGTAGCGGTCGACGACGACCGTCGGATCGGACTTTCCAAAATCCTGCAGCGATACGTGCGAGGCGCTGTTGAGGTGGTCGTCGAACACTCCGATCGAAAGGATGCGGGTGGGGCTGTCCTGGATGAAGATATTGCTCTTGGCGATGACCTCGATGTTTCTTTGAAAATAGCCGCGCGAGATTTCCAGTTTCTTCTTGTTGGCAAACGGCACGATCCACCCGTTGAAATATACCGAGACGCCGCTCACAACGAGTGAGAAGATCAGAAGGGGTGCGAGGAAGCGGTAGAGACTTATCCCGCTCGATTTCAATGCCGTCAGCTCGTTGAATGTGGAAAGGCGTCCCGTCGTGAATAGCGCGGAAAGGAGCATCGCAACCGGGATCATCAATTTGATGATCTCGGGGATGAAATACAGGTAGTACGTTGCGACGATGCCGACGGTGGCTTGTTTGTCGAGGAAGTTGTCGAGATTCTCCATCATATCGACAACCACAAAGATAACAGTGAACGCGACAACGGAGAAAATTGCCGTGACGACGAACTGTCGGAGAATGTAACGGTCGATAAGCTTCACGGTCCTCGGTTGCCTTCAACGTGCGTTGCCTGCGGTGAGCGCCAGGACTTTGGAAGGATTCGTTGAAATCTCGACCAATCGATGCTGGGAGTTTCCCGGGCCATGCGGATAGTGAGGTACGTGCCAAGAACTGAAAGGATGATATTCGCTATCCACATCCCTGTCCATGGAGCGATGATTCCGCGGTCGGCAAGTTTCTCCCCGCCGATCAGGCACGACCAGTACATCAGGAAAAAACCGAGGCTCAGGGTGGCGGCGATGCCAAATGTCCCGCGCCTTGCCATAATGCCCAGCGGCGCGCCGACGAACACGAAGACAAAGCACGCGACGGGGATCGAATATTTTTTGTGAATTTCGACCGTGTACTCGTTGATCTGATCGTGATTGTACTTGATGAAAACGAGTTGATTGTCGATCATATTCGCGAGATTGCGCACCTCTGTCATCGCACGGGTTATGGCGTTCTGGCGCGTCGATCCGGGCCGGGCCGGAACAGGAGCCGCAAACGGTTGGTACAGTTCGTTGATGCGTGCCGCCACGACTTGATTAAGGCTCGATTCCGACGAGTTGTTCAGCCGTTGAAGACTGTCGACGTAGAACTGCATATCGTGCGCGCTCATCTCCCTCTCGCCGCGAGAGAATGTCTGAGGTCCCGATTGTTCAAAATCGAACCCCTCGACGTTCATCACAATGCGATGCTGGTTGTACCGCATGCGCCGGTAGAAGTTGGGATCAGAATTGTTCAGTTGATGAATCTCGCCATTTTCCAGGTCCATGACCAGCTTTCGATAATCCGGTGTGAAGGACACCTTTCCCCGCTGCGCCGTCACGACAACGTTCGTTGTCGGGTCGGTGTAGTCGTAAATCGTTACGCCCTCAAGGTCGTTCGATTGTTCAAATGTCTTGTTGACGAGGATGCTGTACCCGCTGATGTCCTGTGAGAAGAGTCCGGGAACGATCGTGTAGGTGGGTTTCTTCCTTCGAATATCGACGATGAGCGTTTTGGCAAGATGATTCGCGTCGGGAAGAACCTTATTGTCAAATTCTTCAAGCAGATACGTCGTGAGGATTGCGGCGAATATGACGGGCATCATCATGCGATAAAGACTCATTCCGCTCCCCTTCATGGCGGTTATTTCATTTTGGGCCGACAGGCCGCCAAAGGCCATGAGCGTGGCCACCAGTACCGACATGGGTACGGCAAGCACCACGATCCAGGCGAGATTGAGCACGATCAATTGACCGATAACCCACGCGCTCAACCCCTTACCTACCAACTGGTCAATGAATTGCATGACAAACTGCAACAAAAAGACAAACATCAACGTGAAGAGAGAAAACAGGAACGGTCCTATGTGGGCTCGCAATATGTGAAGAGATAGCCGCATGATGCCTTATTCTTCATAATATAGTCCCAAAAGTCGGATTTTACAAGCACTTGGATTGAATAATGAGCCTAAATTCAACGAATCTCTGTGTTTTGGAACCGTGGCTCCCGGCCACGTGCCTCTCACCTTGCTTCTTACCTCAACTTTTTATATTATTGAACCTGGGTATGTCAAAAAGTGTTGAAGTAAGAGCAGAAGGGATTGCGAACGATATTCCCTGCACAACACACATAACGGAGCGGCTGCAATGGCAAACAATTCCTCATTAATCGACAAAGTCCGTCGGAATGTTCTTCTCGAGGCTGTCGACGAATCCACACTCAAACCCATTCTTCCAAAGCTGCGCGAGCGTCTTTACCAAGCCGGAGAACTGATCTTCGACGACGGGAGCGAAACCGGTTGTTTGTACCTTGTGCTTTCGGGGACCGTGAGAATCGCAAAGAAAATGAGGTTTGGTGAGGAAGTGGTGCTGGCAGTTATCCATGAAGGTGATTTTTTTGGTGAAATGGAATTGATTGATAATCGTCCCAAGTCGGCAGCAGCGATTGCGCAAACCGACTGCTCCGTTGTTCCTCTCCCGAGGGAGGATTTCGCCGGCTTGGTGAAGAAGAGCCAGGCTTTTCAGCAGAGCCTCCTTCGTATGTTGAGTGTCAGGTTGCGGACGGTTGACGAGGTGGTCATTCTCCAGTGCGAGCGTTTTAACGAAGCGGCGCAGCGCCAGGTGGAGAAGATGCGCAAACTCATCGACGCGAGCAAAAGCGTCAATTCTTCTCTCGACGTGGACAAGTTGCTTGGCATTATCCTGGAGACCGCCACGAGCGCGCTTAACGCCGACCGGGGGACGGTCTATCTCATCGACGATGTAAAGCAGGAACTGTGGTCGAAAGTTCTCCAGGGCGCTTCCATGGTCGAAATCCGTCTGCCTTTCGGGAAGGGAATTGCCGGACATGTTGCCGCAACGGGAGAGACAATCAATATCCCCGATGCGTACGCCGATTCCCGCTTCAATCCGGAGGTCGACAAAAAGAGTGGTTACAAGACCACGACCATCCTGTGCATGCCGATGCAGAACAAGGATGGAAAAACCATCGGCGTCTTTCAATTGCTCAACAAGAAGCGCGGTCCGTTTACCAAAGATGACGAGGAATTACTCGGAGCGCTCTCCATTCATGCGTCGATCGC
The DNA here is from genome assembly GCA_049515655.1 of Bacteroidota bacterium. Taxonomy (GTDB): domain Bacteria; phylum Bacteroidota; class Ignavibacteria; order UBA10030; family SZUA-254; genus JBEKTW01. The sequence continues at coordinate 6,625 of JBEKTW010000010.1, read as the reverse complement.
TGTAGAGAACGCGCAGCTCGCCCAACAAATGGTCTCCAGCGAGCGGCTTTCGGCGGTGGGAAGAATGGCCAGTACGATCATTCATGACATCAAGAACCCGATGGGCACGCTTCGCGTGTATGCCCAGGTCATGAAGAAAAAGTCACCGGATGCCGAAGTTACAAAACTTGCCGACGATATGATGAAGCAAATAGACCGCTTTGTGAACATGACCCAGGAAATTCTGGATTTCTCGCGCGGTGTCAGCTCGACGAATATCCAGGAATGCGACTTCGGAGAGTTAATAGAGATGGTGCTGACCTTTGTCGAGAAGGACCTCACCAAAAGGAACGTGCAGTTACAGCGTAACCTGCAATTCGCGGGTACCGTCAAGGTCGATCAGGACAAACTCATGCGCGTTTTCTACAATATCGCGGGCAACGCAGCCGACGCGATGCCGAACGGCGGTCAATTGACCGTCATCACGTTGCAGAAAGACGGCGGTTTGGCCATCGAGTTCATTGACACGGGAACCGGAATGCCTCCCGAGGTCAAAGCGAAGATCTTCGAGCCGTTTGTCACCTATGGGAAGAAACATGGCACGGGACTCGGTATGGCGATTGTCAAGAAGATCGTTGACGACCACAAAGGGAGGATCGAGATTGACAGCGAAATGGGAAAGGGCACCACCGTTCGGTTGATTCTCCCCATTAATCCGGACTGAGCGAACATCGACAGAGTTTTCCGAACATCAAGAGGACTGGTCAGGGGCAAGAACTCAACGGCCGGCGGATTCATCCCCGTATGTTGCGGGGTGAGCCGTCCTCTTCGTCGGTGATGAGTGAGTTTCTCACATGCAGATTCACATCAACAATGGCCTCGTCGAGATCGTCCAGGGGGACATCGCAGAGCAGGACACCGAAGCGATCGTGAACGCGGCGAACAACCATCTCTGGATGGGCGCGGGGGTCGCCGGCGCGATCAAGCGAAGAGGCGGCGACGAGATTGAGCGTGAAGCTGTCGCTCAGGGGCCTGTTGAGATTGGGCGGGCCGTTGTCACCGGAGGAGGCAAACTCAAGGCAAAGTACGTTATCCATGCCGCGGCGATGGGACAGGACCTCCATACGGATGCGAAGAAAGTGAAGGACGCCACCCGAAATTCCCTGCAACTCGCCGACGATCATCATCTCGTGTCAATCAGTCTGCCCGCCCTGGGCACCGGAGTCGGGGGTTTCTCGACCTTTTATTGTGCGAAGGTTATGCTTACCGAGGCGATTGATTTCCTCCAGAAGGCAAAAAGTGTGCGTACGATCCGGTTTGTGCTTTTCGACAAGTCAACTTTCGACACCTTCGAGCAAGAACTGAAGCTGCAATTCTCAAGCAAGCGGCAGAGTCACATGTAATCTTTTTCAGAGACGAAGGTTACCTTCAGCTTAGGAATAACATTGTAGAAGGTAACCTTCTACAGGGGGAAGGTTACCTTACCGCTCCAACAAAATGGAGGGTCAACTTTTCCATCTTGCAATTTCCCGCAAAAATTGGTAAGTTTGTTGCTGTCGCATGGAAGATCTCCAAAAAATTCTAATTATTCGATTCAGCTCCATCGGCGACATTGTTCTGGCATCCCCTCTCGTTCGAGCAGTTCGTACAAGGTACCCGGCAGCACAGATTGATTTCCTCGTGAAATCCGAGTTTGCCGAGCTCGTGAAGTTCAGTCATCATCTTTCGACGGTCATAGAGTTACGAACGGCCGATAGGCGTGAGTTGAAAGACCTGAAGAAGAGGATTCGCGAGGAACATTACGACGTGATCCTTGATATCCATAATAGTCTCCGGAGTCGTTATCTGCGGGGTTTCTCCGGGGCAAAATCCATTGGGGTGGTGAACAAGCGTGTGGTCGATCGTTTTTTCTTGGTGCATTCCAAGTTGAATTTTTATGACCGCATTATACCGGTTGCCGAGCGCTATCTTGAAACCGCCATGCGTCTTGGAATCAGCGATGACAGCAAAGGGCTCGAGCTGTTTATCCCGGATGAAACGATGTTTGCGGTTTCTTCTGCGCTTAGTAAATTCAGGCTCGAGCGGTACGATACGGTCATCGGATTCGCACCGGCGGCGAAACATTTCACAAAGCGGTGGCCGCAGGAACGGTTCGTGGAGCTGGGGGTACTGTACGCGAAAGAACGCAAGGCGAAGATTCTTGTCTTCGGTGGAAAGGAAGATGTTGAATATTGCGGAGACATCGCTCAGATGATTAATACCGCGAGCGGCTCGGGCGTCGCCGAGATATTTGCCGGGCGGTTCTCGCTCCTCGAAACTGCCGCTGCGCTTGATTCTTGCGACGTTGTTATCTGCAACGATACGGGCGTCATGCACCTTGCCGCCGCGAGACAGCGGAGGATCGTGGCGGTCTTTGGCTCAACGGTCCGCGAATTTGGATTTTTCCCGTACGGCACGGAAAGCATTGTCATGGAAAGCAAAGGTCTTTCCTGCCGACCGTGCTCGCATATCGGATTGGAACAATGCCCGAAGGGCCACTTTAAATGCATGAAGGACGTCCTCGTTGATGATGTGATGAATGCCGTGAGTCAATTAGTCAATAACACAGAACAGCACACTTCGTGAACCGCATCCGATGACCGCTGACCCGCATCATGCAGGGCAGCATGATCGTCGTCGGTGTCACTTTTCAAGCTACGGAGTCATAAGAACACATGGTCTGGTGGATCATATATGATTTTCTCGTCATTCCTCTTGGTTGGGTAGCGTTTCAGATTTTTCGATTGATCGACCCCAAAGTGCGGAGAGGAATTCGGGGCAGGAAGGATCTCTTCTGCAATTTGCAGACGAACGTTGGCCGGCTTCCGGGGAATACGAGGCGAATTTGGTTCCACTCGTCTTCCATGGGTGAGTTTGAACAGGCAAAACCAATTATCGCAGAGTTGAAGAAACGGAACCCTTCTGTAGAGATCGTTGTCTCCTTTTTTTCTCCTTCCGGCTATGAACATGCGGGGGCATATAAGCCCGCTGATATCATTACGTACCTGCCGTTCGACTCCTCGCGGAATGCCGAACGTTTTGTCAGCCTGGTCCGGCCTTCGGCTGCGGTCATGGTGAGGTACGACCTCTGGCCCAACCATCTCCGGGCGTTGCAGCGGGCAAAAATTCCGATTTTTATCGCGAATGCCACACTCCGTCAAAACAGTGCCAGAAGTCTTCCGTTGGCAAAACAATTCCATCGCGCCGTATATAACTCACTCGATTACATTTTGACAGTTTCCGAATCCGATAAGAGGATGTTTGAATCTTTCGACCTTAACCATCCGCTCGTCGATGTTATGGGCGATACTCGGTACGACCAGGTGTGGCAGCGGAGCGCGGATTCGAAGACCCATCATTACCTGCCCGCGTCGGTCATCGATGGGAAGAAACTCTTGGTGGTCGGCAGCAGCTGGCAGGAAGACGAGGATGAGTTATTCCCCGCTGTCCGCAAGCTCGTTGCCGTGTATCCTGATCTTTTGGTTATTCTCGTTCCCCATGAACCCAACATGGAAACTCTGGAGCGCATCGAATACAGGTTGAACGCTCAGATTTCGTCAATCCGGTTTTCGATGCTGAGCGATTACAATAATGAACGGTTAATCATCATCGACAGTGTCGGTATCTTGATGGCCCTGTATCAATACGCCCACGTGGCATACGTCGGAGGGAGTTTCCGGCAGGGAGTGCACAATGTTCTTGAACCGGCCGCCTATGGCATTCCGCTTGTCATCGGTCCGAAACATGAAAATTCTCAGGAAGCGCTGAAGCTCATCGCGTCAGGGGCGGCGTTTGTCGGGACGAATGCAGAGGAGCTCTATCGACAATTCCGGATGCTCATCGAAAACGATGAGCCGCGACGCCGTGCTGGACAGGATGCTCTTGAGTTCGTTCGCCGGAATGTCGGTGCGACGAAGCGATTCCTTTCCTATCTCGAAAGAGTCTTATAAGGAGAGCGGTAACGATATGAAGATTGCGTACTTTGATACAGTCGCCGGCGTGAGCGGCGACATGACACTCGGCGCGTTCGTCAGCGCCGGCCTCTCAATGGATGTTCTTCGCGCGGAGATTCAGAAGCTCAATCTCCGTGGTGTGGAACTGGAGGCTTCCCATGTTGAACGAAACGGCATCACCGCAGTGAAACTCGATGTGGTCATATCGGCGGAAGAGAAACGCCGTCGACACCTGTCAGATGTTTTCAAAATAATCGACGAGAGTCTGCTGAGCTTGCGCGTCAAGGATGGTGCAAAGAAAATCTTTATGGAGCTGGCAAAGGCGGAGGCCAAAGTTCACAATACCTCGATTGAAAAAATCCACTTTCATGAAGTCGGGATGCTGGATTCTATCGTTGATATTGTCGGAGCGTCGATTTGTTTTGAGCAGCTCGGGGTGCAGGGGATTTATTCCTCACCCGTCAAGATGGGAAGCGGTGGTTTTATCGATACGGAACACGGAAAGCTTCCCCTTCCCGGGCCTGCGGCGATGGAGATCCTGAGACACTATCCGGTCGTTCTTACCGACATACCGTTCGAATTGACGACCCCGACGGGGGCGGCGATTATCAAAGCGATGTCGTCAGGCGTCCTCTCGGCTGAACGCATGAGGGTGGAGAGTGTCGGGTACGGTGCCGGGACGAGGGAGATCCCCCATGTTCCGAACGTTCTGCGGGTTCTGGTCGGAGAGCTGCTGCCGGCGTATGACGACGACGAAACGCTCGTTGTGGAGACGAACATCGATGACATGAATCCCGAGATTTATCCGTACGTCATTGATCGGCTGCTTTCGTCGGGTGCTCAGGATGCGTACCTCATTCCGGTCATCATGAAGAAAGGGAGGCCGGGGATTCTGGTCTCCGCTCTGGTGGGGCGCAGCAGATTAGACAATGTCCTTCAGGTTTTCTTCGCAGAGACGACGACGCTCGGGGTTCGGATCCAGCCGAGCGAACGGAAGAAACTCGTACGGAGTCAGAGAGAAGTGCGCACTCAATTCGGCATGGTCAGAGCGAAGGTTGTGATGGACGAGGGACACGAGCGGTTGATTCCTGAGTTTGAGGAATGCAAGAGGATTGCAGTGGAGAGGGAAATCCCCTTGGTAAAGGTTTACAAGATGCTAGAGCAGGAGTTCTCCGTGGCAGCGGAAAGTGGCCGTTCTTAGGGGCGCTCAAAAAGGGGCATTCTGGCAGCAAATTGGCAAATAAAATATTCCTGGGGAAAAGAGGAAAATTCTTGACATATTGGCAAAAAGTTCGTATATTATTAGCCCATTCAGATGGTGGTTCCGATTCCTTTTCCCGGAATCGGGACGTTTATTTCAAGTGTTCTTTGACATAGTGTGCACAGCTCTTAAGTCAGTTTTTCAGGAGCTTCAACTTCCTGTCCTCAACCGTTAAGGTTGCAGGGCAGGGCAGCAAGATCAGGCTCGAAGTTGGAAGTTTTAAACTTACAACGGAGAGTTTGATCCTGGCTCAGGACGAACGCTGGCGGCGTGCCTAACACATGCAAGTCTGGGAGAAAGGGGTAGCAATATCCTGAGTAAACCGGCGAACGGGTGAGTAACACGTAGGCAATCTACCTTGTGAACGGGAATAACCCCGCGAAAGCGGGGCTAATACTCGATGCAGTTCTATTACAGCATTGTGATGGAATGAAAGGTTCCGGTGCAAGCCGGGATGTCACGAGATGGGCCTGCGTCCCATTAGATAGTTGGCGGGGTAACGGCCCACCAAGTCAACGATGGGTAGCTGGTCTGAGAGGACGATCAGCCACACTGGAACTGAGACACGGTCCAGACTTCTACGGAAGGCAGCAGTGAGGAATATTGCTCAATGGGCGAAAGCCTGAAGCAGCGACGCCGCGTGAGGGATGAAGTCCGTTAGGATGTAAACCTCTTTTGCAGGGGAAGAATGTCCCGCCTCGCGCGGGAAGTGACTGTACCCTGCGAATAAGCACCGGCCAACTACGTGCCAGCAGCCGCGGTAATACGTAGGGTGCAAGCGTTGTCCGGAATTACTGGGTGTAAAGGGTCTTCAGGCGGGCAAGCAAGTCGATGGTGAAATCTCCCGGCTCAACCGGGAAACTGCCTTCGAAACTGCTTGTCTTGAGTTCGAGAGAGGGTAATGGAATTCATGGTGTAGCGGTGAAATGCGTAGATATCATGAAGAACACCGGTAGCGAAGGCGTTTACCTGGCTCGATACTGACGCTCAAGGACGAAAGCGTGGGTAGCAAACAGGATTAGATACCCTGGTAGTCCACGCCTTAAACGATGGATGTTCGGTGTCGGTTCGCAAGGATCGGTGCCTGAGCTAACGCGTTAAACATCTCACCTGGGGAGTACGATCGCAAGGTTGAAACTCAAAGGAATTGACGGGGGCCCGCACAAGCAGTGGAGCATGTGGTTCAATTCGATGCAACGCGAAGAACCTTACCTGGGTTTGAAAGGTCCGTGACAGATGATGAAAGTCGTCCTTCCAGCAATGGACACGGATACAGGTGCTGCATGGCTGTCGTCAGCTCGTGCCGTGAGGTGTTAGGTTAAGTCCTGCAACGAGCGCAACCCCTGCACTTAGTTGCCATCAGGTCAAGCTGGGCACTCTAAGTGGACTGCCT
>JBEKTW010000009.1:0-124398 GCA_049515655.1 Bacteroidota bacterium | reverse complement strand
GGCGACAGCTGGGAAGGCGACGGCCTGTTCATGGAAGTGAAGAATGCGGCCGGGCAATTGGGCGAATTCCACCTGTACTTCAACGATGACAGCCGGGTCGGCACGGCGAAAGCCGACAGTGCTGTCTATGAGGTGGGCGGCGGTGTTTCGCGCAAGAGCCAGGCATTCGGCATTGGTCTTGCCAATGCGGGCACTGTTCCGTACGATACGACCCAGACCGACAGCGGCTATACGCTCGAGCTCCAGATCCATCTCGATTCGCTCGGATTTACTTCGTCGGTCGAATCGCTCCAGGTCCTGATTGACATTTTCGATCCCGACGGATATCCCGCCGGAGCCGGAGCATGGGTCGGACCGGATTCACGGTCATATTACAAAACATGGTGGGGAAGCGAATGGGGCCCGGTTACCCGGACGATTCACCTTGCGCCATTGACCGGCGTTCAGGAGGAGAAGGGTCTGCCCACAACGTATTCGCTCCAGCAGAACTATCCGAATCCGTTCAACCCGGCGACGACGATCAAGTACGGAATTCCGTTGCAGTCGTTCGTCACCTTGAAGCTCTATAACATGCTCGGCCAGGAGGTTGCAGTGCTGGTGAATGGCGAGCAGCACGCCGGATATTATTCGGTGAACTTCAATGCCAATGCGCTGGCGAGTGGATTGTATTTCTACCGGCTGCAAACCGGCGCGTTCAGTGCAACGAAGAAAATGATGTTGGTTAAATAGTCGTTAGAGAAGAGTCTGCTCAGGGTATCCTGGTCCGCGTAAACCGCGGATTGGGATGCCCTGGCATCTCAAGAGCATAATTGTATGCGTCTCGTGAAGCCGGCTCAACTTGCAGCATAACTTCCACATCCTTCTTACGTGTTTGTTCCTCGCCCGATGGAAACACACCATAATACTCAATTGCTAAACAGAAAGGAATAGGATCATGAAACTTGTGAAAGCCTTCTTGCTCATCTTCTTCCTGGTTTCTCTCGCCCCGGCGCAGATGATCAAGCGCACGGATGCCATCTGGGCTCGTGCCGTTCCGCGCGGCACCATCACGCTCGATGGAATTATGAATGAAGCGGCCTGGGCAAGCGCTGATTCGGTGCAAATTGCCTTTGGCCAGCAGAACCCGCTACCGGGGAGCGGATGGAAATCGGAAAACGGCATCCTGCCGACCGATCCTACCCATGCGACTATCAAGTTCCTGCTTATGGGCGATAGTCTCATTCTCGGTGTCTTTTGCCCCGACAGCTCGGTGGGTGGTGGTGGTTTTAATCTCACCGACGGCCTTCTGATGAACCTTCGCGACCGCGCCAGCGCAAACCGCCCGGTCCCTGATTATGAACATTATTATGCCTGGGATACAGATACCTGGGCGAACCCTTTGCTCGATACGGTCGGCGCCTTGCCGGGATTTTTCGGTCATGCCGGATCGGATAAAACGCTGTGGGATGGAAAAACACACGTCTTTGGTGTCTCCAATTCCGACGCAACGCCCGATACGGGTTGGTCGACCGAGCTTGCCTTCAACCTGGACGCGCGCGGGTATCATCCCTCGGCTCCGCAGGGAGATATCGCCATGTTCAGCATTTCCATTTACGATGCCGACTGGCAATGGCCGCATCAGAACAAAGCCAGCGGCAACAGGGCATGGCTGCAGGGTCCCTGGGGGAATGCGAATGCCTACGATGTCATGCGCATCCATATGCGTTCCGATGTTACTGTGTCCTCCGGTGCGGTTCCGGCGATCGGTCCCGAATTGATCATCCCGAACGGCGCGAATTTCGCGACGCCCGTCATCGATGGGATACTGGACGATGCGGTGTGGAAGTTCGCCCCACATTTCGACGTCCGGTATGGCGACGATGTGCTCCGTGCAACATATCCAAGTATTGGACCGTACCTCAGCGGCCAGTTCCAGGAAACGATTCACTCAGTGCAGGCGTCGGTGCTTGATCCGGCTGACGGGACAATCTATTATTTCTTCAAAGGCGATACGCTCTTTCTCGGGGCCGACGTGCGCGATCAGGTGGTCGCTTCGCAAGCTGCGCTGGGCTTCTGGGATGGAGTGCGCTTTACGATCGATGACCGCACCGACACGCTCTCGGAAGACCACAATCATTTTATCAAGAACTTCACGGTTCGGGTCGATTCTCTTGGCCATGGTTCCGCAGAGGAAGATCTCCCGTTTTTGCGCGACTCACTCCATGCCGTTCAGATCGGCTTCCATTTGAAAGGCGGCACAACGGTCAATAACCCGGCGGACGTCGATTCGGGCTTTACCATCGAGCTGGCGATCGATCTTACGAAGCTGGGGTATCCGCACGGACTTGGCGACAGGATCCTGTTCTTCGGCGCCACGGTGATGGATGTCGATGTGTTTGCCAACCCTGCGGACAATTATGCCGAGAGAGCCTGGTTCTTCCGTGAGAAATCGGGAGGAACGGGTCCGGCATGGTGTTTCATGGATCCGACCACCGTTCTGTCGGTCGGCAATGAGCCGGCGGCGGCCCTGCCGGGCGAATTTGCCGTCAAGGGGAACTATCCAAACCCCTTCAACCCGACAACGACGATCCGGTATGCAATGCCGGAAGCCGGCTATGCAACCTTGCTCGTCTACGATATGCTGGGACGCTCCGTTGCAAAGCAGTCGCTCGGCATGCAGCAGGCCGGGATGCAGACTGTGGACTTCAATGCGCTGCACCTCAGCTCCGGCGTCTATATATACCGCCTGCAAATGACAAACCTTGCGGGTGACAAGGTATTGACGACGATGTATCAAAAAATGATGCTGATTAAATAATGCTGTCAGGTGGTGCGATATTCCGGGGGATGCAATTGCATGCTTCCTCCGGAATTTTTTTGGCGTTCCTTGGAACAGGAGAATAACACCTCATGAACATGACCTACTCTTCCAATCGGATTTCCCCACCGGCGGGCACATTCTTTGAAATGGTCGGAATGTGTATCGCCACCGTCATCATCGGGTTGGTGCTTGCATCGGGTGTTCTCCAGGCCGGAACGAGCGGCAAACTCTCGGGCCGTGTTCTCGACAAAGCAGGGGAGCCACTGCCGAGCGCGAACGTGTTTCTGATGGGCACCTCACTGGGCACCGCAACAGATGTTGACGGATATTATAATATTATCAACATTCCGCCTGGAAAATATAAAGTGCAGTTCAGCTTGTTGGCCTACCGCCCGGTAATCGTTGAAAATATTTCCATCTCCAGCGGAGCAACCACAAAACTGAATGTCGATCTCGAAGAAAGCGCCATCACACAGCAAACAGTTATTGTGGAAGCCCAAAAACCGGTGGTGGACATCAGCATGACGAGTTCCATGGTCTCGCTTTCTGCCGCCGATATAAAAACTCTTCCCGTGCAGGAACTCAGCGACCTGGTCAACCTGCAGGCGGGAGTTGTCGACGGCCATTTCCGCGGCGGGCGGCTGGACGAGGTCCAATACCAGGTGAACGGCGTCAGCGTCAACAATTCCTATGATAACACTGCGACGGTCCACGTGGACCGTTCGCTCATCCAGGAAGTGCAGGTCATCAGCGGGACGTTCGATGCGGAATACGGCCAGGCGATGAGCGGCGTGGTCAACGCAGTCCTCAAGACGGGCTCCGACCATCTGAACTGGAACGCCGAGATTTTCGGCGGCGATTATGCCTTCGCCTCCAACTCGCAGCGCATCATTGCCGATAAATTTCGACCGGCATCGCTGCAAAATTATCAGTTGAGTCTCAGCGGTCCTGTCCCGCTCCCGAATACATATTTTATTCTGAGCGGTCAGCGCACCGCCACCGGCGATTACTTCTACGGTCAGCGCATGTTCCTTCCCACCGACCGTGCAAATTTCGAGACTAGAATCTTTACTCCCACCGGCGACGGCGAATCGGTCGTCATGGGATATAACAACGAATGGTCGGGACTGGCTAAGATCACCAACAAGTCACTCCACGGGATCGAGATTGGTTATCAGGTTCTCCTGGATATTATTGACGGCAAACGGCACGATTTTGCCTATCGTTTAGATCCTGACGGCCTTCCCACCCAACACACCTTCTCCATCGCCCATGGACTGGATTGGACGCAGACATTATCCAATACCGTCTTCTATGCGCTCAACCTGCGGCAAAATGTTTTTCAGTATCATGATTATGTTTATCCGAATTACGACGATCCGCGCTATTTAGCCGCCGGGCCACCGCTTTCCGACCCGAATTATCAAATCGGGGCCATCGTCCAGGGAGTAGACCTGAACCGTTTCGAGCAGAATACCACATCGTACGTCTTCAAAGGATCGCTCACTGATCAGGTGACGCGCGACCAGCAGATCAAAATCGGGGGAGAATTCCAGGTTGCCAGCGTGGAGTTCGGTTCACCCGGCTATCTTGTCCAAACGACGGTCAACGGCGTGCAAACGTTGCAGCCGCTTTATAACGATCCCCCGGACTATCCTGCACCGCAAACGTATCATCCGCTTTCGTTTGCCGCATACGGACAGGACCAGATCGAGTGGAACGATCTCACGTTCCGTGCGGGTCTTCGTGCCGATTATTTCAACGCCCGCTCGACGGTTCCGAGCGATCCGGCGAATCCGGCCAACGTCATTAGCGGCGCGCCCTTGTCGGTTCCGCAGAGCACAACGCCCAAATTCTCTCTTTCTCCCCGTCTGGGTGTTTCCTATCCGATTACCACCAAGGCCTCTATCTTTTTTGCTTACGGCCATTTCTACCAGATGCCGGGGCTCGGAGTCGTCTTTACAAATTCCGATTATTCCATCCTTCGCAACTTGCAGGCGGGGGGAATAAGCTACGGCGTTCTCGGGAATCCGGACATCAAGCCGGAGAAGACGGTACACTACGAGTTCGGTTATAAACATGAGCTGACCGATTTCCTCGGCATGGATCTCAGCATCTTTTACAAGGACATCCGCGATCTGCTTGGCGTCGAGTTCGTCTCCACATACACCGCGGCGGAATATGGCCGGCTGACAAATATCGATTTCGGCAGCGTCCGGGGATTCACGATCTCCTTTGACCAGCGGCAGATCGGGATGGTCAGCACCAGCATCGATTATACCTGGCAGATGGCAATGGGAAATTCCAGCGATCCGCGTGAGACGGCAACACGTGCATCGGCCGGGGAAGACCCGCGCCCGCGCCAGGTCCCGCTCGACTGGGATCAGCGGCACACCTTGAATTTTACGGTGATGGTGCAGCGGGCAAGTTCCTTTTCCATCAGCACGGTGGTTAAAATAGGGAGCGGCCAGCCGTATACGCCGATCGTCGATGCCGTCTATGGCGGCGGCCTCGAAACGAACTCCGAGCGCAAGCCGGCTTTTGTCCTTGTCGACCTCCGCGCCGAAAAATATTTTTCTTTCAGCGGTGTCACTATGAGTCTGTTCACGCGAATATTTAACCTTCTCGATACGCGATCGGTAAACGGTTTCGTCTTCACCGATACCGGTACTCCCGATTATACGCGCTTCGCGGCGAAAGACCCCGCCGGCGTGGCTGACCCCACGCGGTTTTACACCCCGCGTCGCGTGGAAGTTGGTATCACTGTAACTCCGAACGATTGAGGTGAACATGCATTATTCCATCATCAAACAACACCGGCTCTTCTTCCTGGATATTCTTCCCGCATTGCTTCTGCTCCTGCCGTTGATCGGCACGGGGCAAACCTTCCAGCCCGTTGTCCCGCCCGATAAACGCGGTACACTGGATGCCGAGCGGATGGGAACGCACGATGCGGCCAATATCCGCACGATGTTCTACAACTTCGGCATGGTCGGCGATTACCCGCCGGATCCGGGCAACGTCGATTTGAGTGTTTTTCACTCTGTTGAGGTTCCAAAAGGAAGTGGAATGGATTATAGCGACGGGATCACGCCGTTTGTTCTTGCACGGGTACAACAGCGCGACGGAACCTATGCCTATATCATGGAAACCGGGTACCGCGAACGGCAGGGTTTAAGCCCCTATCATAATCGCGTCATGCGGTTCGAGCCGCGGCCGGGATACTTTCAAAATGATCCCGCGATCAATAAAGGACGCTCGCCGGCCATCAGCAACGATCCGCGGACGTGGCCCGATTCGTGGCCCGACAAAGCGGGCGACCCATCGGATCCGGGTTGGACCGGAAGTTGGGACGGCTACTTCGGCAAGCGACCCGCTGCCGATCAGGAAAGTTATACCGTGATGGATGATAATTTTTACGATGCGTGGGATTTTAATCCCGACAGCCGCGATTCGACTCGTCGGGGTCTCGGCTTGCGCGTTGAAGTCCGGGGATTCCAATGGGCCAACCCCCAGGCGTCAAATGTAATCTTCTGGCACTATGATATCACCAACGAAGGAACGACCGATTACGACAACAATATCATCTTCGGCCTGTACATGGACTCGGGTGTCGGCGGTTCCGGGCTCTCCTGCGATGGCCTCTACGAATCGGATGACGACAACGCCTACTTCGACAAGTCCTCCGGGTTGAATCTCGTCTATACCTGGGACCGGTACGGCCATGGCGTTGACCTGACAAGCACCTGCGCCCCAACCGGTTACCTCGGATACGCGTATCTTGAAACGCCGGGCAATTCGTATGACGGCATTGACAACGATAACGACGGCATCACCGATGAGAGTCGTAGTAGCGGACCCGGGCAGCTGATCGTGGGCCAGCAGGCCATCCGCGATTATGTCACCACCCATTACAATATGCAAAAATTTGAAGCGTATTATGGCCCGCTCGAACAACGGCCTGCATACCGTGCCGGGCGCTGGTGGACGGGCGACGAAGATATGGATTGGGTTGCCGAATTGGACGATGTTGGCGCCGACGGCATACCCGGAACGCACGATTTGGGAGAAGGCGACGGCATTCCCACTGATGGCGAGCCGAACTTCGATCGTACCGACAAGGATGAATCCGATCAGATCGGCTTGACCGGTTTCAAAATGAACCGCATCAAGGCAGGCCCGGGCAACCCCAACACCGATGTCGACAACCTCGTGTTTTTCGACGACGGAAAAGGCTGGCCCAAGCGGTTGTTTGATAAGTTCAGTGATCCGAATCCCGCCGCCCGGTTCGATTCGGCAGTCGCATTAAACTATAATATCGCCTTTCTCTTCGCTTCCGGCCCGTTCCAATTGCCTGCCGGAAGCAATGAACGGTTCAGTCTCGCTCTCGCGTACGGCGCCGATCTGGAGGAACTCCGGAGCAATGTCAAGACCGTCCAAAAAATTTATAATGCAAATTACCAGTTCGCAGTGCCCCCGCCGATGCCGGTCCTGACCGCGGAGACTGGAGATCATTACGTACATCTTTCCTGGAGCGACGTTTCCGAGCGGGGACTGAATCCGGTCACCGGGATCAATGACTTCGAAGGATATCGGATCTACCGTTCGACCGATCCGGAGTTTCAGGATCCCCGGGTGGTAACGGATGCCCGCGGAAACGGGCCATTCGGGAATGGCAAACCCCTCGCGCAGTTCGATCTGGTCGACGGCATCCAGGGATATTCAAAGCAGGTGGTCAGCGGCGTCGCCTACTGGCTCGGCAGCGAGACCGGACTAACCCATAACTTCATCGACACGACCGTGACGGACGGCCAGCAATACTATTATGCGGTGACAGCATATAATTACGGATCCGATTCACTCGGCTTCTACCCGTCGGAAAACGCCATTGCGGTTTCCCGCACCCCGCGCGGCGGTGTCATCCTCCCGCCCAATGTTGTCAGTGTCAGGCCGAATCTAAAAGCGGACGGTTTCATGCCGGCGAGCTCTTCTAATGCCGTGCATTCGGCGGGAAACGGTACCGGCACTGTGAACGTGCGTGTTGTCAATTCCACGCTGGTTCCGGATCATCATGTCTTCAAAGTGATCTTCAATGCGCCGTCAGTCGATACGATTCGCGCAACCGGATTTGACCTTATTGACTCGACAACAGGAAAAACAATCTTTACCAACGGTTACGATCTCTCTGGAACGGGCAATGGCCAGGTGGGTGACGGGTTGCTCGTCATCGCGAATACCCCAAATACCGTCATCGTCGACTCGGCCAATACTGGTTTTACTGCTACGAGTCACACAAACGTGAAGCTCAACATCGCTTATGAGTATCTTTTGTCGATAAATCAGCGCCGCCCGGGATTTCCCGGCAGTCTCGAGATAACCTTCAGCAATGTGCCGATCGATACTTCTCTGGCGGGGATTGGGAAGACCGCGATACCCGTCAAATTCCGCGTCGTCGCTCATACCGACAGCGGTGACGTGCACATGAAATGCTTCTTCCGCCATCTGGGGAATGATAGTACTTTGAGTCGCCCGTATCCCGATGAGTATATCGATGCCGTCACCTACCTGCCGGGATCTCCCAATACGTCATACGTGACCTGGCGGATCACGCTCGATACTTCCGGCCGAGCGCCGGGGGATACGATGCGCCTGCCCACATCCGGCGATGTTTATACCTATACTGTTCTGAAACCGTTCGGTGCCTCCGATGTCTTTACGTTCACATCGACGGCCGAGCATCTCGATCCGGCAAAGGCGCGGCAGGACTTCAGCCATGAACCATATGTCGTTCCCAACCCGTACGTCGGCTCGGCAAGTTTCGAACCGCAACGGTTTGCGGTTTCCGGTCGCGGCGATCGCCGGCTTGAGTTCCGCAGTCTGCCGGCGAAATGCACCATTCGCATTTATACGGTCACCGGCAAATTGGTGCAAACGCTGCTCCACGACGGCTCGAACGAAGGATATATTGCCTGGGATCTCCGTACGAAAGATGATCTTGACGTGGCGCCCGGTTTGTACATTTTCCACGTTGACGGCGGCGCCCTTGGTACTCACATCGGTAAATTTGCGATCATTAAGTGATGACGAGGTATGCGATGAAAACAATAGCGATTCTTTTGATCATGCAGTGCGTTTTGTTCGGCATGACCTTCTCTCAGAGCAAGACCGGAACGACGGTCGGCGAATTTTTGATGATTGAACCGAGTGCCCGTATCGCGGGGATGGGGAATGCCGGTGTATCGCTGCACGATGAAACCCAAACAGCGTATTATAACCCGGGGGCGATCGGCCATTTCGACACATACGGTGTTCAATTCACTCACAGTCTCTGGCTGGCGAGCATTGCGTATGACTACGCCGCCGTATCGATACCATTGCAGGAGTGGGGGAATCTCTACGTCAGCGGCACCGCGTTGAATTCCGGGGAAATCGACGTCCGGACAGTCGATCAGCCGCTTGGCACCGGGGAACGGTATTCGGTGAATGATGTGGCGCTTGGTCTCGGCTACGGACGGAAGGTATCGGACCGGTTTTCCGTCGGTGTAGAGCTCAATTACATTCAGGAAACGATATGGCACAGCTCGTTGAATGCCTTCGCCCTGAACGTCGGCACGATCTACGAAATATCCCCTGATGGATTGCGGATCGGTGCGAGCATTTCCAACTTCGGCACCGAGGGACAATTTTCCGGAAAAGATCTGCGCATCACGTACGATCCGAATCCATCCATGAACGGGAGCAACAGCGCCTTGCCCGGCGAAGTGTACACAGACACGTATTCGCTGCCCGTCCTGTTCCGCGTAGGTGTCAGCTATCCGGTGAAGATTGACAATAATAACCAGTTGATAGTAGCTGCCAATGCCTATCACCCGAACGAGAATACGGAGAGCATCAGTCTCGGCGGAGAATGGGCGTTCATGAAGACCTTTATGATTCGTGCCGGGTATCAGAATCTCTTCGAGCAGGATTCCGAAACCGGCCTGACGCTCGGCACGGGGTTGCTGTACGATATGGGCGGCTCCGATCTTCATCTTGATTACGGCTGGGCCGACTATGGCCGGCTGCAGAGTGTACAGATGTTTACGCTGGGAATTACGTTTTAACCCCTTCCCGCATCCGTTGCGCGGCGATGGCAGCGACACGAACAAGAAGCCTGAAAGGATACCGATTGAAACGTTTTGCGACCAAATATGGGAATTTTTCGACCGATGGCAGGGAATATCATATCAAGACCCCGAAGACCCCGCGGCCCTGGATCAATGTCATCAGTAACGGCGATTACGGGTTGACACTCTCGCAGACCGGCGGCGGTTATAGCTGGCGGACGCATGCCCAGCTCAATCGTCTTACCCGCTGGGAACAGGACCTCATCAAGGATGAGTGGGGAAAATATATTTACCTCCGGGACGAGAAAGGAGACGTTTGGTCCGCCGGCTGGAAACCGGTGTGCGCCGAACCGGATTACTATCTCTGCTGCCACGGGATTGGGTATTCCACCATCACTTCACGCCGCAATGGCATCGAATCGGAAGTGCTCGTTTTCGTGCCGCGGGACGAGCCATGTGAAATATGGAAGCTTACACTCCGCAACCTCTCGTCGAAACCCCGCGTCATCGATATCTTCACGTATTTCGAGTGGTGCCTCGGAGCTTCTCCCGATTGGCACCGCGAATTTCATAAATCGTTTATCGAAACATCGCAGCAACATGGAGCGCTTTTTGCCGCGAAACGATTGTGGGAAGTGCCGACCGCCCGCGGTCGTTGGAACACCGATTGGCCGTATCTGGCATTTCACGCGTCAAGCATCAAACCTTCGTCATATGATTGCGATAAGGAGTCGTTCCTCGGACGGTATGGCTCCGTCGCCATGCCCGCTGCGGTGAAAAAGGGCAGGCTAAACAAGCGGGCCGGCAACTGGCTCGATCCGGTCGCGAGCCTGAACGTGAATGTCACTATCCCGGCAAATAGCGAGAGGGTGGTGTGCTTCACGCTGGGTGCAGCCGATTCGAAAGAGCAGGCGGACCGGCTGATACAAAAATATCGCTCGCCCAGGAACGTTGATACAGCACTTGAAGAAGTCACAGCGCATTGGGAAAAACTCCTTGACACGGTGAAGATTGAAACTCCCGATGAGGCGATGAACCTGATGGAAAATTATTGGTTGAAATATCAGGCCATCTCGGGCCGTCTCTGGGGAAGAACGGCCTATTATCAGACCGGGGGGGCGTTCGGATTCCGCGATCAATTGCAAGACAGCCAGATTTTTCTTCCGATCGACCCGGAGAAAACGCGCGATCAGATTCGCCTTCACGCGCGGCATCAATTCAACGACGGAACGGTCTATCATTGGTGGCATCCGATTACCGAGGTCGGTCTCCACACTACAATCTCCGATGATCTGCTCTGGCTGCCGTTTGTGGTGAAAAGCTATCTGGATGAGACAGGGGATTTCACCATTCTCGATGTCGAAGAGCCATTTGTCGATGGGGGCAAACGGGTGCCGCTCTACGACCATTGCGTGCGTGCCATCGATTGTGCCCTTGCCCGGTTCAGCAAACGCGGCCTTCCACTTATCGGCGCAGGCGATTGGAACGACGGGCTGAGCGCCGTCGGTCTCGATATGAAAGGAGAATCGGTCTGGCTGGGCCATTTTCTGCATCGCATTCTCCTTGACTTCGGGGATGTGTCGGAGCGACGTGGTGATGCTGTGAGGGCGGAGTCATATCGTGCACGGGCAGGAAAATTGAAGAAGACAACCAATGCCATTGCATGGGACGGCAAGTGGTTCTACCGCGGGACGAAAGATTCCGGTGAAAAATTCGGCAGCAGCAGGAATGCCGAAGGAAAGCTATATCTAAATGCTCAAACGTGGGCCGTCATCGCGGGAATCGCTGATGAGAAGCGTGCAAACGCGGTCATGGATATCGTCGAAAAAATTCTCGAATACAAAGCAGGTCCGCTTCTGCTTACCCCGGCATACAAAACGCCTGATAAGAATATCGGCTATCTCTCACGGTATGCCCCCGGGATGCGTGAGAACGGCGGTGTCTATACGCATGCTGCCGCCTGGTCGGTTATCGCCGAAGCAATGCTCGGGCGCGGCAAATCTGCCTTCCGGATCTATTCCAAATTGAATCCGGTCAACCGCGGAAAGACGCCGGACGAATATTACGCCGAACCGTATGTAACATCCGGAAATATCGAAGGCCCCGATTCCCCATTCTATGGCCGTGGAGGGTGGTCATGGTATACCGGCTCGGCTGCTTGGCTCTTTAAGGTCGGCCTGGAATGGATTCTCGGGATCCGGCCATCGGTGGACGGCCTTATCGTCAATCCGTGCATCCCGCGATCGTGGAAGACCTTTACGGTGCGAAGACAATTCCGCGGGGCAACCTACAGGATCGAGGTGAATAATCCCCACGGTGTGGAACATGGCGTGTCTGCCTATGCCATTGACGGGAAACCACCTCTCTTGCCCGGCGATCGGAACTTGGTAACTCTTCCGGTCTTCGAGGCCGGCTCAACGCATTCAATTGTCGTAACGCTCGGACCATCGACGGGAAAGAAATGACATGAAACGCCATTATTTTCTTATCCTCCTTGTACTATTCGCCGTTGCGGCTGCCCGGGCCCAAACGGTCGATACCCTTCTCGACACCGTGCAGCATGCATCATTTAATTTTTTCTGGGACGAAGCAAATCCGTACAACGGCCTGATCAAGGATCGCAATACGTCGGGCTCCGCGTGCAGCATCGCATCGGTCGGTTTCGGCTTGACATCGATCTGCATCGGCATTGATCACGGTTGGATCACGCGCCAGGCGGGCCGCGACCGGGTGCTGACGACATTAAAAACATTTTGGAACGGCCCGCAAGGTTCCTCTTCGAGCGGTATTATCGGGTACAAGGGATTCTATTATCATTTTCTCGATATGAACACCGCCACCCGTGACGGCGATTCCGAGCTGTCATCCATCGATTCCGGCCTCCTGCTTGCGGGCATTATCGATGCGAAACAGTATTTTTCCTCTGCCGATTCTCTCGACGGGGTCGTACGCGCTCTTGCCGATTCGATTTATTACCGCGTCGATTGGAACTGGATGAGAAACCTCAATCCCGGCATCTTGATGGGATGGAATCCGGGAACGCAATTCGGCGGCTATGGCGTGTGGACCGGCTACTGCGAAGCGATGATTATGTACATTCTCGCCCTCGGTTCGCCCACCCATACGGTTCCGGCCAGCGTCTGGCAGGCCTGGACGGGCGGCTATGCCTGGAGTACCTATTACAACTTTTCTTACGTCGTATTTCCACCGTTGTTCGGCCACCAGTACTCTCATTGCTGGGTCGATTTCCGGGATATCGCCGATACGTATATGAGCGGGAAGGGGATCACCTATTTTGAGAATTCCCGGCGCGCAACGCTGGCGCAGCGGGCATATTGTATCGCCAATCCCGGCGGCTACGCCGGTTACAGCGACAGCCTGTGGGGACTCACCGCTTCCGACGGTCCTGACGGTTACAATGCGCGTGGAGCACCGCCGGATCAGAACGACGACGGCACGATTAGTCCCACGGCTGCATGCGGTTCGCTGCCGTTTGCCCCCGAAGTCGTCATCCCGGCGATGCGGAATATGTATAACACATATCGTGCAAACCTGTGGATGAAGTACGGCTTCCGGGATGCATTCAATATTTCCCGCAACTGGTGGGATACCGACGTCATCGGCATCGATGAAGGCCCGATCGTTATTATGATTGAAAATTATCGGACGCAGTCGGTGTGGAACCGCTATATGCAAAATGCCGATATTCAGCGCGGCCTCCAGCGGGCAGGATTTCAGCATATCAATTCCGTTGAAAATGATCCGGCCGCAGTGCCGCGGACTGTTGTCCTGTTCCAGAACTATCCCAATCCTATCAATCCGACAACCGATTTCGAATTTCGGATTGCCAATTTCGGATTCGTGTCGTTGAAGGTCTACGACGTGCTCGGCAGAGAGGTGGCCATATTGGTGAACGAGGTAAAGGGGCCGGGTGAATATACGGTACAGTGGAAGGTGGAGGGAATGGCGAGCGGGATATACTTCTACCGGCTCGATGCCGGGCGCACGCATGTGACAAAAAAAATGCTTATCCTTCGGTAGGCCATGACACGGATACTTCCCGCGTTAATCGCGGGTCTCATGATGTTTTGCGCGCCCACCCAATGCGCGTCGCAGCCAACGAAGCACGGTGATCCGTCCGGCTGGAATTCATTTCTCGATACTCTCCAACTGCGGGCATTAAAGTACTTTGTCGAAACCGGCAATCCTTCCACGGGGTTGATGCCCGATCGATGGCCCGCCTCGTATTCCCCGTCGAGCATCGCAGCGGTTGGTTTTGGCATGACAGCCTACCCAATTGCCGTTGAGCGCGGCTTGATCGCACGGCAGGATGCGGCGGCCCATATCCTGCATTTGATGCGTTACCTGTATAACCTTCCCCAGGACGGGCAACCCTCGGGCAGCGGCTATAAAGGTTTCTATTACCATTTCCTTACCATGAACGAAGGGAAGCGTACATGGAACTCCGAACTGTCGACGATCGACACCGGCTGGCTCATGGCGGGCGTCCTCTGCTGCATGTCATACTTCGACGGTGAAAATGCCGGGGAAAAGACGATACGTTCCCTGGCGGATTCACTCTATAAAAGAGTGGAATGGGATTGGGCGATGGCGGATAAACAGGGCATTGCGCTCGGTTGGACGCCTGAGCACGGTTTTCATCCCGAGCATTGGCAGGGGTACGATGAAGCAATGGTGCTCTATATCCTCGCCCTCGGTTCGCCGACGCATCCCGTCCCCGCATCGGTCTGGGATGTCTGGACGAAAACATACGTGTGGGCAAAATATCGCGGGCAGGAATTCATCAGTTTCGCGCCGCTATTCGGCCATCAGTACTCACACTGCTGGATCGATTTCCGCGGAATCCGCGATTCGTTCATGCAAGCGAAAGGGATCGATTATTTCGAGAACTCCCGCCGCGCCACCTACGCTCAACAGGCATACGCCATCGAGAATCCGGCAAGATGGGCTGATTACGCCGATACGATCTGGGGTTTCACTGCTTGCGACGGACCGGGCGATGCGACGGTCAACATCGACGGTGTGAGCCGCCGATTTAAAGGATATGCGGCGCGCGGAGCCTCGATCGATTGGTCGAACGATGACGGCACCATCGCACCGACTGCCGTTGCAGGTTCGGTGCCCTTTGCTCCCGAGGTATGTATCCCCACGCTGCAGGCGTTCCGGAACCGGTATGATTCGTTGATATGGAAACAGTATGGATTTGTGGATGCATTCAACCCCACCTACCGGCAGCTGGCGACTGGCAAGACAGGATGGTACGATCAGGATTACCTGGGGATCGATCAGGGACCGATTGCCCTTATGCTGGAAAACTACCGGAGCGAATTGATCTGGAATCTAATGAAAAAATGCCCGTATATCGTTCGCGGGCTCGAACGTGCCGGCTTCACGGGCGGTTGGTTATCGAAATAAGATCATGAGGGCCAATCCTTTAAAGGGTTGTGTCCTTCTGCTCTGTATCGGCATACTTCTTCCGGCAGCGGTCACTGCTCAGGGGTTAGTTCTCGATGATTTTGAGAGCATGGCCAGTTGGAAACCGATCCCGTCGGTCGATAAAACCATTGTATCGTGCGCCATTGTGGTCCATTTTTGATGTCATCTCCCGAATCGCGCAAGATTATTTCCCTCAACGGATCCTGGGGCCTGCACCCCGGCAGCGCCGGCGAACCGCCGTCACTCTTTGAGCATGCCGTCCCAGTCCCCGCGCTCGTCGATGCGGCGCAGCCGGGATACGATTGGCGGGAATATGATTACCACTGGTACGAAAAGACATTTTTCCTCGATCCGCAGTCCCGATCCGAATCGGCATTCCTGAAAATCGAACAGGCGATGTTCGGCACCGAGGTATGGTTGAACGGGAAACATCTCGGCGGCGATATTGCTTGCTATACCTCCCAGGAGTACGATTGCTCCGATGTCATCCGCTATGACCGGCCGAACCATCTGTTCGTGCGGATTGGAATGAAGCATACCCTTCCGCCGGAAAGCGCGGTGGGGAAGGACCCGGAGCGGGCAACATTCATACCGGGAATATGGGGCGATGTATCTCTTATCCTCTCGGGCAATCCCCGCATCCAATTGGTTCAGGTGATTCCGCATATCGATTCAATTACTGCCGAAGTGCGTGTGACAATCGAAAACAAGAGCGCCGTGGCGAGGGAGGTTCTTTTCACCTCGAATATTCTGGAAAAAACGACGCTCGCTGTCTCCGCGTACGAGGTAAAGACGGGTGTCCTGGTTCCGCCGCAAAGCAGCCGTACCGTTTCATTCCATCAGGAAATTCGTGACACGAAACTCTGGTCGCCGGAGTCACCGTTCCTGTACCTGCTCGAGCTTGCCCTCGCAGCCGATGGCCGGCTGCAGGATACGGATACGGTGCGATTCGGCATGCGGGAGTTCAAATGCAACGGCGGCGATTTTTATCTCAATGGCCGGCGGGTCCTGCTGCGGGGCGGTAATATTGCCTTTCACCGCTTTCTGTCGGACCCCGATCGCGGCCTGCTTCCGTGGGATCCCGCGTGGATCAGGAGGGTGTTGATCGATATTCCGCGGGAACATCATTTCAATTCTTTCCGTAATCATCTGGGCCAGCTGTATGACCGGTGGTATGATATCGCCGATGAGTATGGCATGCTGATGCAAAACGAATGGCAGTTCTGGACGACCACCGGCACCAGGGATCAGATCGCAAAAGAGTTCACCCGCTGGCTTCAGGATAATTGGAACCATCCGAGCATTATCATCTGGGATGCACTGAATGAATCAAGCGATGAGACGGTCCAAAAGCACATTGTCCCGCACATGAAGCAACTCGATCCAACGCGTCCATGGGAATCGGTCGATTTCACAGAGCAGCATCCCTACATCTATTCTCTCGGTCCTGTACTTATTGACCGCCCGTTCGGTCATTCGCGCTCGCTCGAAGAGATCCGGAATTCGCCCGCTCCCTCGATGGTCAATGAATTCCTCTGGTGGTGGACGGATAATAACAACGAGCCGACAGCAATGATGAAAGACGTTCTTCCTCGATGGCTGGGCCCATTCTACACGAACGAAGATGTCGTCGCCCGTCAATCGTTCCTTGCGCAGGAATTGATTGAATTATTCCGCCGCATGGAGGTCGATGCCATCCAACCCTTCGTATATTTGAGCAACAGCAACGGTCCAACCGGAAACTGGTTCACCGCAGACATTCGCGATTTACAGGTAAAGGACATCCTCAGCGCAATAAAGAATGCATTCTCGCCGTTCGGGCTGAGTGTGGAAATCTGGGACCGGCATTTCTTTACCGGTCAGCGTCGCGTGTTCAACGTGTTTGTCTTCAACGACCTTCCCCGGCAAAGCAAAGGGGTCATACGATACGGCATCGTGGATTCTAGCGGCAAATGGGTGTCGCAATCTTCCGAAGAGATATCCATTTTTCCCGTTTCCCGGTATATCAAGCCGATCGTTCTGAACTTTCCCGAATCGCCGGGATCGTTTGCGATCCGGGCGGAACTCCATGACCAGAAGGGCGGTTCGATGGCAATTGCATTCAGTCAAAAAATAGCACACGTCTTCACTACGCCGGATGTGCCGGTGCAACTTCGGCGCGCGTCGATTACCGTCAATGACCGCGATGGGGAGATTACCGGTTTCCTTCAACACCAGGGGATCCATCCGATAAGGTGGAACGCAGCGGATTTTGGTCGATCTGATATTCTGGTTGTCGAAGGGAACGCCCTGTTTCAAGCAGACGAATATCGCCACGCCGTTGATGCGATGACAAACTTTGTTGCTAATGGTAAAACTCTTATCATAATAGAACCGGAATTCGGCGTTGTCAATAAAATGACATTCAGGGTTCTATCGGAACTTATGATCAATATTGAGCCCCGAAACGATCTCGACCGTGGCGGGTATGATTCGTATGTTTTCGCCGTAGACCACACTCATCCGCTGTGGAAGAATATTGTGCCGGACCATCTCAAGATGTTTAACGGAGCGTACGGCGGCGAAGCCGTGTCAGAACATGAGGTCGTCCTGCCGGACGGTTCGGCGGTGCTGGCCCGTTGCGGGTTGAATTTGAAAACCCCGGTTGTCATGGAGATTCCCTTTGGCAAAGGGAAGGTTATTATCTCACGACTTCAGCTCCGCGGCCGCTTGATATCCGGCCCTGATACGAATGACTTGTTTAGCCGCCGCGCGGATCCGGTGATCCAACAGTATTTGTTGAATCTGCTTGATTACGCACTACCCGATGTGTTCTCATCACCGCATTAATTCCCAATTGTATCAAGCCATATGCAGAAGAATTCTTTGAGTGTTGCAGTCTCTACGGCGGTTTCACTGATCCTTTCCACCCTGATGGCGCTTGCTGCCGGCGGACCGAACATGATGCGCAACCGCGTCATCGAAAAACGAATCGATTCGCTTCTTTCCATCATGACGGTCGAAGAAAAACTCGGCCAGCTCAACCAGAAGACGGCGTCGTGGGATGAAAAGAACAATGACCGGGTCCTGACAAAGGAAGAGCATGAGCGCGTCAAACGGGGTGACGTTGGATCGTTCCTGAATGTGACCGGCGCTTCAGCGGTGAGAAAAATTCAAAAGATTGCCGTCGAGGAATCCCGGCTCCACATCCCGCTGATCTTCGGACTGGACGTCATTCATGGTTACCGGACCGTTGTTCCGATACCGCTGGGCGAAGCGTGCACCTGGGATCCGGTTGCAGTACAGCAGTCTGCGCGAATCGCCGCGACGGAAGCGTCGGCGTGCGGCATCAACTGGACATTTGCGCCGATGGTCGATATCGCACGCGATCCGCGGTGGGGGAGGATCGCGGAAGGATCGGGCGAAGATCCCTACCTCGGGTGCATCATGGCCGCGGCGCGGGTAAAAGGATTCCAAACGGACAACATCCTTGATTCGACCGCGATCCTTGCCTGTGTAAAACACTTTGCCGCGTACGGAGGCGCCGAAGCAGGCAGGGACTACAACACGGTGGACATTTCGGAACGCACCCTGCGCGAAGTGTACCTTCCTCCATATCGGGCAGCCGTGAAGGCCGGAGCGGGCTCTGTCATGAGCTCGTTCAACGAAATCGCGGGCGTACCCAGCACGGCGAACCCCTGGCTGCTGGCTACAGTTCTCCGGGATGAATGGAAATTCGAAGGGTTTGTCGTCAGTGATTGGACTGCAATTGAAGAGCTTCAAAAGCACGGAATTGCCGGAAACAGCGCCGATGCAGGCCAAAAAGCCCTCACTGCCGGGATCGATATGGATATGATGAGCGGTATATATAGAGAGAATCTCCCGGATCTCGTTCGCAACGGTGCGATCTCTATGGCTGTTCTCGATGAAGCTGTACGCAGGGTTCTCCGCATGAAATACTGGCTGGGACTTTTTGATTCCCCGTACAAAAATTGTCAGGAAGACCGGGAAAAGACAACGGTCACCGACCCGGCACATCGTGCGTTTGCACGAAAATATGCGGCCGAGTCAATGGTGCTGCTGAAAAATCAAAATCATCTTCTCCCCCTCAATCACACTTCAGGTACGATCGCTATTGTCGGCTGGCTGGCCCGGAGCCATCGCGATCCGCTGGGACCGTGGCATTGCAAGGGGAGGCCGGAGGATGTCGTCACGGTCTTTGATGGTTTGCATGCGCAGTTGTCCGGAGCGAACTTCCTCTACGCGCAGGGGTACGATAGCACCTTTGTTGATTCAAGCGGCTTTGGTGAAGCGCTGCGCGTCGCGGGGCAGTCCGATGTCGTGGTCGTCGTTGCGGGCGAGCATGAAGAAATGAGCGGCGAAGCCGCCAGCCGTTCCGATATCGGCCTGCCCGCTGTACAGCGTGCCCTGCTTGAGCGTCTCTCATCCACAGGCAAACCAATTGTGCTGATCCTGATGAACGGACGACCGCTCACGCTTGCATGGGAAGCCGAACACATCCCCGCAATTCTTGAGACATGGTTTGCCGGCGTTGAAGCAGGGAATGCCGCTGCCGATGTGGTGTTCGGCGCAGTCAATCCGGGCGGCAAGCTTGTGACCACTTTTCCCCGCAGCACCGGGCAGATCCCATTGTATTACAACCATAAAAATACCGGCAGGCCGGCCAGTGAAGAGAAGTACACATCGAAGTATCTTGATGTCCCCAACTCCCCTCTTTTTCCTTTCGGATACGGACTGAGCTACACACGGTTTGAATATGGCCCGCTCAACATGGAAAAGCAATCCATCGGCATGCATGATACGCTGCGGGGCACCGTCACGGTATCCAATGCCGGCGATCGCTCCGGTGATGAGGTCGTTCAAATTTACATTCATGACGAAGTTGCCTCAATTACCCGGCCCGTGAAGGAATTGAAAGGTTTCCTCAGGATCCATCTCGAACCGGGTGAACGAAAACCGGTTGAGTTTGCTATTACTCCCGATCAGTTATCTTTCTATAACGAAGAAATGCGCCCCGTGACCGAGCCAGGGACTTATACGATCATGGTGGGCCCGAATTCCGAAGAAGTACAGAAATTCCAATTTGAACTTCGTGCGAAATAACATCCCGGTCCTCGCGGCGCTCTGCTGTGCCTTGATGCATCTCGGCTGCAGGCCCGAGGCAGGAGGGAAGAAGGTCGTCGTCTTTTGGGCGATGGGCGCCGAAGGAGAGAACGTGCAGAAACTCATCCCGGAGTTCGAGCGCAGGAATCCGGACATCCATGTCCGGCTGCAGGCGATTCCCTGGACCGCAGCCCATGAGAAATTGCTGACGGCGTACGCGGGCCGTTCCACACCTGATATCGCCCAATTAGGCAATACCTGGATACCGGAATTTACCATTCTCAACGCCCTCGTAGACGTCCGGCCATGGATCGACCGGTCTTCCGAAGTGAAAAAAGAAAACTATTTTCCCGGAATCTGGGAAACGAACGTCATCGATGGGACGATCTACGGAATTCCCTGGTATGTCGACACGCGCCTCCTCTTTTACCGTACCGATTTGCTCCGGCAGGCCGGCTACGACCATGCCCCGCGCACTTGGAGCGAATGGTTCGACGCGTCAAAAAAAGTGCGCGCCCGGGCATCCGATACCTCGCATTACGCCATACTTCTTCCGACAAATAACGAGTGGGCCCCCGCGGTAGTCATGGGGCTGGAAAAGAATTCAACCCTGCTCCGCGACGGCGACCGGTATGGCGACTTCAGCGGGCCAACGTTTACCGCTGCGTTTACTGATTTTAATAATTTTTTCCTCAACAACTGGGCTCCGCGGAAGACTCAGCAGATTATCAATGTCTATGACGCATTTGCAGAGGGAATTTTTGCAATGTATATCACAGGTCCCTGGAATATCGGTGAATTCCTGAAACGCCTTCCCGCGTCCATGCAGGGAAACTGGATGACGGCGCCCATGCCTTCGGCGGACAGCACCTATCCCGGCGTTTCGCTCGCCGGCGGTTCAAGTCTCGTGCTCTTCCGCGCGTCGAACGTGAAGGATGAATCGTGGAAACTCATCGAGTATCTTTCCGAAGCGGACCGGCAGGCGGAGTTTTATAAGATTACCGGAGACCTGCCGGCGGTGCGCGAATCGTGGCGGGATTCCAGTATCAGCAGCAATAAGTACATCCAGGCATTCTACCGGCAGCTTGAGCGGGTTGCGGCGACACCGAAAATACCCGAGTGGGAACAAATCGCGCAAAAGGTGAGGGAGTACAGCGAGATCGTGGCTCTCGACCGGATGTCGGTTCACGACGCGCTGGCTGCGCTCGACCGCGATGTAAATGTCATCCTCGAAAAGCGGCGATGGATGCTCGACCATGAAGGGAAATAAAGAACAAATGGCCAAGACGCGGTTCAAGATCGTGTCACGCCGGGAAGAAGGGACGGCATCCTCACCGCTCGCCTCCTGGTTTTTCCTCGGTCCGGCGCTCCTGGTCATCGTCGTCTTTTTCTTCCTGCCGGTCATTGCGGCATTCCTCATGAGCTTCACCGATTTCGATATTTATTCATTGGGAAATTTCCAGTATGCCCGATTCATCGGGTTGAGAAATTACATGCAGATTTTTCACGATCCGTTGTTCTGGAAGGCGCTCCAGAACACCTTCTACTTCGTGGTCGTGGGAGGGCCGCTCTCCATCGCCGTCTCCCTCTGCGCCGCGATGCTGATCCATTCGAAGCTTGTGAAGTACAAAGGCGTTTTCCGGGTTGTCTATTTTGCTCCGGTGGTGACAACCCTTGTCGCGGTGGCCGTGGTCTGGCGCTTTGTCTATCATCCGCGGTTCGGATTGCTGAATTATGCTTTCGGCTTTCTGGGTGTTTCGCCGGTCGACTGGCTCGGCGATCCATTCTGGGCGATGCCGGCGATCATTGTGCTGGCAATCTGGAAGAATTTCGGATATACCATGATCATCTTCCTTGCAGGCTTGCAGAACATTTCCGAATCGCTCTACGAGGCGGCGCGGATCGATGGCGCAAGCGCGTGGCAGCAGTTCAAGCATGTGACGCTGCCGATGCTGGCACCGACCACCCTCTTCATCAGCGTGATCACCATGATCGGCTATTTCCAGTTGTTCGCCGAGCCGTACGTCATGACGCAGGGCGGGCCGTTAAACCGCACGCTGAGCATCGTCCTGTTGATGTATCAGCAGGGATTCCGCTGGTGGAACATGGGATACTCGGCAGCGCTGGCGTTCGTTCTGTTTCTGATCATCCTGGCTGTGTCGCTTGTTCAGTTCCGGATCCAGAAAGGGGAAGCGGCATGAGGAAGATATTGCTGAAATCGGCGCTCTACGCAATCCTTGTTATCGGCGCCGGTATTACGCTCACGCCCATTCTTTGGATGCTCTCCGCGTCGTTTATGAAAATGGGAGAGGCGAATACGTTTCCGCCGCATTTCCTCCCTCATCATTTGACGCTGGAGCATTATATCGCGCTGTTCACCCGCCTTTCGCTTGCACGGTACGTGTTCAATAGCTTGCTGCTGGCAGCAATTGTGACGCTCGTTTCGCTCTTGCTGAATTCAATGGCGGGATATGCATTCGCCAAGCTCCGCTTCCCGGGGCGGAATAGAATATTCAAAACACTTCTCGCCGCAATGGTCATCCCGGCGCAGGTAACGATGCTGCCGTTATTCCTGATGCTGAACAAGATGGGCCTGATTAATACGTATATGGGCGTCATCATTCCCGGCATGGCGAGCATCTTCGGCATATTTTTAATCCGGCAGTACGCGCTTTCCATCCCTGATTCCCTTCTCGATGCCGCACGGATCGATGGAGCGAACGACCTCAGGGTATATGTTTCGGTCATCCTTCCCCTGTGTAAACCGATCCTCATCACGCTGGCGATCTTTACGTTCATGGGTACGTGGAACGATTTCCTCTGGCCTCTCATCGTCATGACTGACGATTCGATGTACACGCTCCCTGTCGCCCTCGCCAACCTCTCCGGCGAGCACGTGCAGGATACCGAGCTCATGATGGCCGGCTCGGTCGTGACCATCCTCCCGGTGATGCTTCTCTTCCTCTCACTTCAGAAATATTACATCAGCGGAATTTTGGCTGGCGGTGTAAAAGAATAATCCTTTCATCGACCGATTTCGGTTTGGAATTGTTCGCATGATTCCGGTAAAAGCATTTCTTTTACGTGAAGATTAAGTTCACTAACCGCCGGCAGCGTCGCGCCGATGCCCGACGTTCATTTTCCGTATCGTTCATCGTAGAATTTTCTGATCTTCTCAAGCTGTTCCTTGCTCATTCCTTTCAGATACCACTCGTGTCTGACATCGGGTTCGATATATTTTTTCATCAACTTGGCATACATCTCGGGGCCCGCAACATTTTTCACCTCCGGGAGGAATTCACTATAGAATTTCTTGGATACTTCATACATGCCATGCCACCAGGCATAGTCGGGGCCGGACATCGCTGCTCCGTGCCGCGCCCGCCGACCTTCATGATGCCAGAGCTCATAATAAATCCAGTCGAGTTTGTCGTCGAAATCCGCCTTCGTAAGCTTCGATGAATCCATCAACTCCTGCCGGATCGCTGTTGCCGGTTTTGCAAACTTGTCGTTATACAATTCCACCAGGTTGTCAAATTGCTGGTAGAAACCGTCGACAAAGGGGGCGGAGTGACAACTACTGCAAACGTCTTTCATGTCGTCCCGTCTCTTGTCTGCGTTCTCAAGCTTCTTCGAGATCGGCGGACGGAGCGTCCAGCTGATTCTTGTTCCGACATCATGGGTCACGGGCTGATTCGGCGTGGCACTCATGTGGCATGTGGCGCAGGTTGGAGCGGCAGTATAATCCTTTCCAACTACCCATTTGTCGCTATCCATGTTCAGTCTCGACTTGTTCGCCTCATACAAGATACCATGCTTTGACTCCTGGTAAACTTCTATTTGAGGATGATCCGGACCGAGATGGCATTTCCCGCACGTTTGTGGCTCGCGGGCCTGTGCCCTTGAGAATCGATGTCGCGTGTGACATGCCGAGCAGGATCCTTTTGACCCGTCTGGGTTGATTCTTCCGATCCCCGTATTCGGCCATGTGGTGATATCCAGCGTGCCGTCGGTGAGAACTTTCACCTTCGAGCCGTGACACTGCAGACACCCGACCGCCACCGCCTCGGGGCCGCCGATGACTTCGCCGAGATAGTTGTCGAGCGAGTTTAGAATATCCCCTGCCTTCGCATGGTGGCTGTTTGTCATTTCCGTTACTTCCTTCGCATGACACCGTCCGCAATCCTTCGGTGTTACAAGAATGGCTATAGTGTAGCCGTTGTGCTCCATTGCGTCGGGATCCGATTTCTCTGCCTTATGACAGGAGTAGCAATCCACTCCTTGTTTTGCATGACTACTGAGTTCCCATTCTTTGACAAACGAAGGCGAGAGTTCTTTGTGGCATTCGATGCATGCCTTACCTTCTTCTGAAATAGCTTTCTTCTGCGCATCGGTAGGAGTGATAAAGAAAAGTAAACCGGCAAGCGTAATAAGGACATACGATAACTTCCTAAGCATGACTGTCTCCTGATTTGTTGTCATCTCAGTTCTCGTGAAAGTATATCTCATTCTGGAACAAAACGCAAATGAATGGTGTCGAAAATTTGAGTGACTCGGCCGGATGAATACACCCTCAGGGATGTTATGTTCTTGTGCGTCCGGATTGCACCCAAGAGTCAGCATTCTTGGCAACGAAATTCCCGCTTCTTTACAGCGTGGAGATCCCGGACATGGACTTTGCGCATATAATTTATTACCTTACGACATGAGGCAAGAACATCCCAACACAGCGACGTGCTATAGGGCATGTGCATTGTGATTAGTGGCAGCCAGCCGGAGAAGCAGATACTTCATGCTCCCTATTAAGTTCCGGAATCTAACCTCGTTTCACAATGGTATAGAGCCGTTCCTCCGAGTAGTGAGAAATGTTAGTTCGCCCAACCCCGAGGCGCTCCCCCAACGCAGTAATTTAGACTGCAAAGACGATGATTCTGAAAGCAGGGTTACCAATGGCAGGATGTATGCTGAACAAAAGGATGATTTTGTTCAAAGTGAACTGCGTCTGGGTGCCGACAGTGAATATGCAGGCCTTTACTTCTTCTTTGATAGGAACAACAAGAATAATCCCTTTTTCTATATTGGGAAAGCTGACAATTTGTACCAGAGAATCACGAAACACTTCTTGACCTTTGATTACCTTTTTTATGCATCTGCATTTCCGCATAATTGTGATAGATACTACTCCGAATGCATGAAATTCTATGCTGAAGGAAAGTATGCAAAGAACGGGACTATATATGAACGACAGTTTAATGCCTTCAAAGTGACGCCGTTTAAAGAGATCGGATGGATTTGCGCTACCGACTTCAATAACGCTGCACTGCTCCGAATAGTTGAAAGCAGCACAATCTCCTTTTATAAACCATTGGCAAATGGTACAAAAGGAAGCATGAAACGAAATCAAATTTCTGCAAAGATATTTGAAGATGTGAGAATCAGCGTCTCTCGTTGGTTAACTGGCGATTGAAGCTGACATGGCGCACATATCTGGAGTACAGATATCAAGGTGAGGAAGTTGAACTTGATTTGGATAGTGCAATTTGACGTTTATCATTGCCACGGCTTGGCTTCCACCCATTCGGGTGCAAAATCTCGCAGGCAATTAGCAGGGAAAGGGAAATAAATGCCTTGGATTAAAGAATTCCGCGACAGGCTTGATCAGTTCGAAGATTCTCTCCCCCCGGTCGAAGGGGAGATTCCACTCTCCATCAAGGTTCGAGTCGATTCTGGTTGTTATAGCCGCGGATGCTGTCCGTTCGCTTTTAGGCTCATCGACAACAAGCTCAGTGAACTTCAACAACATCCTCAAAGATTCAAATTTGAAGAACACGAGACGGGACCAGAATTGCTCGTCTATCTTGCATTGACCACTGCCGGCTTAGGTCTCGCAAAGAGTATGATTGAGTTTGTCACCGCGATCATCAAAGCTCGTTCAGAAGGCCGGAAGCATGGTGACAGACATGATGAACCTGTTACTCTTGTCATAAGGCGCCTTCAAGATCAAAGCACATTGGCAGAAGAGCGCCTTTTCACCTTTCATCAAAACGACAAAGTTACGGATTCAATAATCGAACAACTTATACTCGATGGTTCGAGGAAGCTAATTCAAGAAGTGAAACCCCCAAGAAAGAAAACGAAGGCAACTAAATATTCTCGGCGCAAGAAAAAATAGTCCCCTATTTTCGCGCCATAACCAGCTGCCCAGGCTAACGCGAAAGCATCGCGAATGAGCGGGATTAGGAAACAAACCGCGACAGCAACACCACCGGAGAGCAGTTACGGTTCAATCCAGTATGGGATGATTCATGCGGCATTCGGTGCAGAGAAGGCAGAAAAGAAAACCACATAAATTCCGGGATGTGCAAACTAAGGATATTGAGCTTGGTGGTTTTCCGGAATAACTTGATTTCCCGATAGACATTGATTACTTTCTCTCGTGAACTGTGAGGAACATCATATAGGCTGAAGTCTTATGTTCGACGAAATAAAGTGGATCAACAGATATTTTGATAAAAAGGAATCGCTTAAGTCTGACAAAATTAGGAACGTTACAAATTTCGTATTGATGTGGAATATATTTGAAGACCTGACTTGTAGTAGAAAAGCATCGGTCGAGAGCATCAGAGCCCTCATTGACAGTTTATCGAAGATGAACGCATTGGGCTCTTCCGATTCGTATGAAGAATATCTTTCTTATTTCAGACGTAGATATCTCACTAATGGCGGGACTAACGACTTATTCGACAAGTTACATTTTCGGAAGAATGAAGGCGAGGAGAAAAGGCTTGTCGAGTCTGTATTATTGGAAGCTGGCCAACCTACTCCGGAAGACACCGTAAAAGCATTGATGCTAGTTGTTTATAGGTTTAGGAATAATCTTTTCCATGGAGAAAAAGATATATCTAAAATCGAATTGCAGAATGAAAATTTTATGAAGGCAAATATGTTGCTTGCTCACATCTTGGAAAAAGTCAAAGAACATGGTTTGCTAAAGGGGGAGATAGGATGAGCTTTTTTAGGTCTTCAGACCCTGCCGAGAAGGTGGTAACTCGTTTTATGGCCATCGAAATTGCCATCTGTCTTATTATGACCTCATTACAGAGGCTCAACAAATTGCTTTATTCGGAGGCTATAAGGCTAGGAAATGCAAATTTGCATTCTCGGCCCGATGAGATTGAGCTGAACCATGTTTTCGAACTCTACTTTAGTTTTATGTTTGGCAGATTGCTGGCTAGATATAAAGCAAATAGTTTTGAGGGAAAAGAATGCAATGCCCCCAATTTACCAAAGTTGCCCAATATAGTATCCATGAAGCCCGATATTGAGAGGGCCATTATGGATTCTCTCTCATATTCTGGTTTTTCTGAATCAGCGATATCTAAACCTGAAAAACAAACCCTTGGATGGAAAGCTGCATCCGTATCGTCATGCTTTTTATCTCAATGGCAGCCAATTGAGTCAGCTTTTCAAACTAACACCTCAATGCACCTGAGAAAGATTGGATATCCGGAAACTGTAGCTATATCGATGAGCAACCTTATGGTCGACCATAAGGATCTGTGGATCAATGAAATATGTTTGGACACTGAGAAGTTTTTGGCCGACCTAAAAGAGAGAAAAAGAAGAGACATGATGGAAGTATTGGCCGATCGTCTCGCGGTAGAAATTCTTATCCCGATAAATAAAGCACCAATGTATGACCTGTTGCTTCAATCGATCAATCCTCAGAACTCTTGTAAATACCGATAATGGCAGACATCCTATTCGATTTTGAGATACCTGACTTTAACGAAATAACGCCCGAAGGTCAAAGACTTTTACTTGTGAAAACTATCAAAAGCAACGGCAGTTGGAGGATTCATAAATCTGAAGAAACTCAAATAGGATTCTAATGTGGGACCAATTTGTCTACGAACTAATTCTTAGGGGAGGCTGATGGGAGTTTTAAAAAGGCTTTCATTCAATTGGGATCAACTCGCTGGCTTTGTCATCTCCGCCATGACAGAGAAAGACCAAACTATAGAAGAAAGCATGAAAGGTATTTACTACGCCTCCTGTGCGGAAAGGTGCCGAGTTGCAGACGACCTGTTATCCTTCTTCCGAGATGACAATTATAAACGCAAAATAATTCAAGAATGCAATATCTTGGTGAAGGCATTTGACCTTGCAGTCGGCGGATCTCAAAAAGAAAAAACCGATGCACTACTCATCCGGGTCTCCGCAATGGCTGCAACTATCGCCTATTGTCAACAATTTGCATTAGATAACGGCGTTGACGCTGAATTCTTGTACCTGATATATAAGAGAGTCCTTCACAAGTTTGGTCTTTCGACATTAATTTAAAATCGAAAATTGTCTAAGAAACCGCAAATGGATCAAGACTCTGCGAACAAAAACGGCCCGCATTAGCAGGCCGTTTCATTTCAAGCTCAGCATATTGCTACGCAGGTTTTCCGTCAGCGATAATTCCAGATCATTGCACGCTTCTCCGGCGGCACGAACATCGTCCCTTCCTGACCACAATGGAAGGCGTCATAGAATTCCTGCAGGTTCACCAGCGGTCCGTTCACCCTGAAATTCGCCGGCGAATGCGAATCGGTTTTTACCTGCAGTCGTAATTGTTCCGGCGTGACGATCCTGCGCCATACTTGTGCATAGGAAAGGAAAAATCGCTGCTCGGGCGTGAAACCGTCGATCAACTCGGTCTTTTTTCCCTTCAACGAATGTTCCAGCGCCGTGAAGGAAATTGACAGGCCTCCGAGGTCCCCGATATTCTCACCGAGCGTCAGTTTTCCGTTCACGTGCAGCGTATCAATTGCCACAAAACCGTCGAATTCTTTCGCAAGGACCGCAGTCCGCTCCTCAAATTTCTTTCTTGTCTGCGGTGTCCACCACATTTTCAAATTGCCGTCCGCATCAAACTTGCTGCCCTGGTCGTCGAAGCCATGAGAGATTTCGTGACCGATCACGGCTCCCATACCGCCATAGTTCACGGCATCATCCGCATTGAAATCGAAGAACGGCGGTTGGAGGATTCCGGCGGGGAACACAATTTCGTTGCGGCTGGAATTATAGTACGCATTCACTGTCGGAGGGGACATTCCCCATTCCGTTTTATCCACCGGTTTTCCGATCTTGTTGATTTGGAACTGTGTCATGAATGCCGACGCGCGCCGAACGTTCTCCAGGTAGGACGACCGATCGATGGAGAGCGAAGAGTAATCACGCCATTTGTCGGGATAGCCGATCTTAACGCCAAAGGCGTCGAGTTTCTTCAGCGCGGCAATCTTCGTGGAGTCATCCATCCATTGCAGCTTGCCGATGTGCTCGCGCAACGCTGCTTTGATATTGTTCACCATTTCCATGGCACGCGCTTTCGCCTGCGGCGGGAACGCCTTTGCAACGTACAACTCCCCCAGTGCCTCTCCCATCAACCCGTCGATGACATTTTTTATTCGCTTCCAACGCGGCTGGAGTTCTTTTGCCCCTGTCAGCGCGGCGCCGTGGAATTTGAAGTGTTCGTTCACAAATGCGGAACTGAGGGACGGAGCGGAACCGTTAAGGACCCTCCATTTCAGATAGTTCTTCCATGACTCGAGCGGGATATCCTTCAGCATCGCATTCACTTCCTTGAAGAACTCCGGTTGACCGACGTTGACGTCACCGGGCGTAGACCAGCCGACGCTCACAAAAAATCGATTCCATTCAAACGCCGGAGTCAGTGCCGAGAGGTCCTTCTGCGACATTCTGTTGTAGTTCTTGTCGGGGTCTCTTCGTTCGACGCGCGTCCGGGAAGCTTTTGCAAGCCGTGTCTCGACAACCATGATCGATTTCGCCGCCGATGCCGCGCTCGCGTCATCCGAACCGACGAGTTCAAACATCGCCGCGATATAGGCATTGTAATCATCCCGCAGCTTTTTCGACTTCTCATCGTCCGTGAGATAGTAGTCACGATCCGGCATGCCGAGGCCGCCCTGACTCAGTTGTCCGATTACTTCCGAGCTGTTCTTTAAATCCTGCCCCGAGCTGAAACCGAACACTCCACCCGCCCCGAAAGTATGGAGCCGGGCGATTTCGGCCTGAACGACTGCAACATCCTTGATCGCATCTATGCGTTCCAGGTCTCCGGCAATCGGCTTCCATCCAAGCGATTCGATTGTTATGGAGTCCATTCCCGTCGCGTACATGTCGGCGATTTTCTGGCGATTGCTCCCCTTGGGGGCTGTGCGATCCTTCGCTGCATCCTGGAGAATCTCATGCAGCACATCGTTGTTGCGCTCACCAAGTTCGGTGAAGCTCCCCCACTGGCTGAATGCCGGAGGTATCGTATTGTTCTTTATCCATGTGCCGTTTGCGTACTGGTAGAAGTTGTCGCAGGGCTTCACCGAAAGGTCCATGTTCTTAGGGTCGATCGGTTTGGATTGACTCGTGAGATTCTGAGCCGTGGCGTACGCCGCGATGATGAACACGGCGAGCAAAACCTTGAGAACGGTAGAATGTTTCATGTGCTTGCTCCTTGGAATTTTGTTGGTTGATCCAGCCGGGAAGCCCGCTGCGGTTGTTTTCGTCGATGTGTGCGGAATTGCTGATTTCACATACGCTCTGTCGTTCGGTGCATTCAGTCACAAGGGAATATTGTACACATTTATCGGGATAATGTCAATCCTGCTGACGTCATTTGTCGCAAGGGCGAAGGCGGGTTGAGTAGGTAAGTCAGAACGGCCTGCGAGTTTGGGCCGTTTTTTTAACCAATTGTATGTGAATAGGAAAGTAATTAACTTTGCAGTTGGCAGATAAGACGGGAACAGCTGTGAATTGTGATTGGACCACCACAAAGGGAAAGAAGCCGTTACAACAGGCAAATGAAAAGGTGCAAGAATTGTTCAGCGAAATAAATGAAGGCCCACACGAATGAGAATTCGAGGTCCTCTGTATATTATCTGCGTGGCGCTTTCATTTTCATTAGCATCACAGGCGTTCGCTGGTCCTCCATTCAAGACTGATGACCCACAACCTGTTGACTATCATCACTGGGAGTTTTATGTCGCCTCTATGCAGCAGTTTCAGACGCACGAAACTGGTGCTACGTGTCCTCACTTCGAAGTTAACTACGGGGTGGTTCCTAATGTTCAGTTGCACGTTGTTGTTCCCCTCGAATATGTCCACACAGTCAAAGGAACCCATTATGGCTATTCCGACACGGAGCTTGGTACTAAGTACCGGTTCATTCAGGAAACGGAGACGGTTCCTCAAGTAGGGGTCTTCCCCCTGATCGAGATTCCAACTGGAAATGCGAGTGAACAGCTGGGCGCGGGAAAAGTCCAACTCTACATTCCCGCGTGGGTGCAGAAGACCTGGGGAAAGCTGACGACGTATGCCGGCGGAGGATATTGGTATAATCCGGGCACAGGAGGAAGGAACTCGCTATTCACGGGTTGGCAGGCTCAATACGATTTCTCGGAAGTTGTCACTCTCGGTGGAGAAGCGCTTTACCAGACGGCTGACAGCCAGGGCTCGGAATCTAGCGCGGGATTCAATTTCGGCGGCTTCATTAACGTCAGCGAAAACCACCATATTCTATTCTCTCTTGGGCGCAGTTTTTCCGGTGAAGCCACGATTACCGGTTATCTCGGCTATCAGCTCACGATTTGACTCTGCGAAGGGCTTCGGTATGGAACTCGTGCGTAGAACAATATAATCGCCGCTCACTATGCTGGCTGGTTGCCATACTCCAAAAGTATCGTAGCCCTGAATTTGAGAAAATTGATTCGGTAGCAATCCCTGTTGAATTCCTTTTGCAAGTTTATTGACCCCACGGGGAAGCCCACCGGGACCGTTTTCGTCGATGTGCGCTGGATGGCTGATTCCACGATGCCGCTCACACGTCTTCCACGGTAAAGCGGTGGGAGATGTCTTTCAATGACGTCCAGCTATCCATTTGTTCGGGCAGGTACTCCGATGAAGTGACGAAGGTCCAGACGTAGGCGGCGATCGCATAGATGTTGCCGGTGCTGAAATCGTCGAGGTCGATCGCAATGTAGAGGATAACAATGAAGATGCCCAGTAGAAATACACGCACGATGGCGAAGTTCAGCGCTCCCCAGTTGGCGATCTTCTGCTGCCAGCCCGCCAGGTCACTGTAGTGGCGGCGGATCAGCTCGGGGTCTCCCGAGGCGAAGACCTCATGAACTCCTTCGCGCTTGTCATGAAGCTGTTTCTGCAGGGTGCCGATTTTTACCTTGTAGATCCGGCGGATGAACAGAAGAGGTAATGCGATGGCCAGGCAGGTCGCCGACAGGCGCCAGTCGAAGAACGCGAGTGCGATCATCGCACCAAAAACATCGATGCTCTGTTCGATAATTTCCGGAAGCCGGTACTGAAAAAATGAGATATACTCCCGGAACAACTCGGCACGGGCAACGGCTTTGGCGGTAGAATCTCCGCGTTGTTTTGCCGACAATGCGATGTTCCCGGCGATATCGGAATACATCGTGAGGTAGACACGTTCATCCCGCGAGCGGCGAAACGCTCCCACCCCGGAGTTCACGGCAAACACGCTGATCCAGATGAGCAGAGGATGCACCGGCGAGCCTTGCGGGGGCTTCGACAGTGCGTCGATCATCGCGTCGATGAGATTCCCGAACACCGCCGGTTCCACGATCCACGCGACCTTCTCGATCACGACCAGGAGAACGGCGAACGACACGATTCCCCTGTACTTGCTGCTGATCAGCCTATGTGCCATCGCAGTCGGGATTCTCTACTGGTATTCATTTTCACACAACAGGAGTTATTCCCAGCCTTCTTTTGCAAGCAACAGATGGAGCTCGTCCGGATGATGGCGGCAATACGACTCCAGATTGCTCGCGTCAGCGTGCGCTTTGTCGTACGTCCATCCCTGTTCCATCAACGCCCGCTCATGCAATTCATGCAGAAGAATATACGCGCGCTCCGATTCGACGACATCGTTGTCGATCCACACCTCGCGACGGGGAATGAACTCGTACACAAATCCATGTCCGCCTTCCGTA
The DNA here is from genome assembly GCA_049515655.1 of Bacteroidota bacterium. Classification (GTDB taxonomy): domain Bacteria; phylum Bacteroidota; class Ignavibacteria; order UBA10030; family SZUA-254; genus JBEKTW01. The sequence continues at coordinate 90,901 of JBEKTW010000009.1, read as the reverse complement.
AAATCCACGTCGAATCCGCTGCGCACTAGGCGTCCATTGACGACCCACACCTCCGTACCTGATTCCAGTTTCTTCCAGAGATAGGCGTGTGCTTTGCCGGGGTCCGGCAACCCGTTGTCACCTGCGAGGGTCTTCAGGTCGGCAGTCTTCCGTCGCTCGGTCAGCTCCGCGCGATCGGCCGCTTCAAGCGCCGTGTCGTACGATGCGCCCCGTTCCATCAAGCTGAACTCGACAACAAGATGAGCAGTGTAGAACTGTTGTTCATCCTCCACCGCTTCCCTGTCAAGCCAGAATTCGTTGTTGGGGATGAAATCAAAGACATGGTGCTGACCGAAATTGGTGAATTCTTCGTCGACGTTCGTGCGTACAAAGGAACCGTCGACGACCCACACCGTGATCGGGCCGCGCTCTCCGGCTTTCCCGATGTACGGTTGTTTGAGGGCGCTCTCAGTCCCGGAGGGTGACGTGCCCGATGGCGGGAAACTGGAGCGGGGCGTTTTGCCCGGCCAGGGGAGAAGATACTCCTGGGCAAGAATTGTACAACAGCCCAGAAGGAGAAAATAACCGATCGTTGTGAGTTTTGTCCTCTCCATATGCGGAAGATTCTTCGTCGCTCATTCCTGTTCGCCTCCGTTATGCCGGACGGCGAAATCGATCAGGAGGCTTAACGATTGCGCTGGAATTTTACTGTGCCGGCGGTGCAAAAGTAATTGAAACGACCTGTTCCAGCGGATAGTCCTTTGATTGTTTCCAGTTGATTTACATCAATACCGTGGTACATCCTTCTTGCGGGGCGCCCGGGCGGATACATCTCCCGTCACAACATACGTATGTTTCACACCGCCCTGACGGCGGATCGTTGCCCGTGATGTTCCTTCCCTACTCGTACCGCAATGCGTCAATGGGGTTCAGCATCGCTGCTTTTCTCGCCGGGTAGAACCCGAAAAAGATTCCAATGGCGATTGAGAAGCCGAAGGAGAGAATGATCGAGAAAGCGGTGATGATCGTTGGCCACTTCGCAAGGTTGGAAATGGCAGACGAACCTGCCACTCCGAGGATGATGCCGGTAGTCCCACCGAGAAGACTCAGCACGAGCGCTTCAATGAGAAACTGGGTGAGAATATCCCGTCCCCGGGCCCCGATGGACATACGAATCCCGATTTCCCTCGTACGTTCCGTCACAGACACAAGCATGATGTTCATGATGCCGATCCCCCCTACAAGCAAGGACACCGAAGCTATACTTGCAAGAAGGATGGTGAGAATCCCTGTTGTTGCAGTGGCCGCTGTGGCAAGGTCGGCCTGGTTCCGTATTGTGAAATCGTCGGGGTCGTAGGAGGCGATTTTGTGTCTCATTCTCAACAACTCTGTGATCTGGGCTTGGGCGACAGGGATATTCGACGGACTGGTGGCAGAGACGAGTATTTGTCGCAAGTAAGGAAACCAGGTCAGTCTTCTTTTGACTGTCGTCCATGGTGCCAGGATGATATCATCCTGATCCTGTCCCATAGCATTCTGCCCCTTTTTTGTCAACACACCCAGCACCTTACAGGGTACGTTGCGGATTCGGACGGTTTGCCCGACCGGACTGGCATCTGGAAACAGAGCATTCGCCACAGTTTTCCCAAGGATACACACCTTCGCGGCCGCCTTTACATCCTGGTCGGTGTAGAAATCACCATATTCTATTCCCCATTTACGAATCTCAAGATAATCTGTCCCGGTACCTTCAACGCTGGTCGCCCAGTTTAAATTGCCGGCAATGACCTGTCCTCCCGCCCGGGTTCCCGGGGACAGGAGGCCGACCGCCGGGCACTCCTTCTGTATCGCGTTACAGTCATCCTCCGTGAGTGTTGTCATGGAACCGGCTCCCGTTTTCACGCCGCTGGTTTGTTGTGAACCCGGCAATACGATGAGAACATTCGTGCCCAGCGCGTTGATTTGCTGCTCCACGGAATACTGCGCACCTTGACCGATGGCGAGCATTGCGATAACCGCCGCGACACCAATGATGATCCCTAGCATGGTCAGGAAGGACCTCATTTTGTTTCGCTGAAGCGCCCGGAATGCCGATAACAAGATATTCATTGTTTTCATGCTTCCACCTCCTCGTCGATCATCGGCAATTCACGGAGAACTTCCATTGCCACCCTCACAGTTGTATTCGGTTTGTCCGACTTGATTTTCCCGTCGCGGAAGACGATGTGCCGTTTCGCGAACTGGGCGATATCCGGTTCGTGGGTCACAAGTATAATTGTAATTCCTTTGTTGTTGAGTTCCTGGAAGATCCCCATGACTTCCACACTAGTGCGGCTATCGAGGTTACCTGTCGGTTCATCGGCCAGGACAATCCTCGGGTCATTCACCAGCGCCCGGGCAATGGCGACTCTCTGTTGCTGACCGCCGGAAAGCTGATTGGGGTAGTGATGAACTCTATCCCCCAATCCAACCATATCAAGAGCTTTGACGGCCCGTTGGTGACGGTCCTTGTTTGATGTGGAACTGTAGAGCAGGGGAAGCTCGACGTTTTCAATCGCCGATGTTCTTGAAAGAAGGTTGAAGCCCTGAAACACGAAGCCGATTTTCAGATTTCGGATGTGTGCAAGCTCATCCCGTGTTAATTTGCTCACGTCGATATTCTCAAGAATGTAGGAACCCTTCGTCGGCTTATCGAGACATCCGAGGATGTTCATGAAGGTCGATTTGCCGGAGCCGGACGCCCCCATGATGGCGACGAATTCACCCCGTGAGACCCCGATAGAAACGCCGCGAAGCGCGTGCACTTCAACCTCACCCAGCATGTACGTCTTGGCAAGGTGGTCGATCTGAATGAGCTGTCCGTTGCTTCCGGCGGTCTGTTGACCGATCATCGGAAGCCTCCGCCGCCGGGTGGTCGCTGTTGTCCGCCGCCGGTGAGGGGACTCGATGCCTGTGCAACTTCCGAGTTCGATGTCGCGCCGAGGACGATCTGGTCTCCCGGCTTCAAGTTGTTGCTGGTAATCTCCGTGTACCTCCCGTCAGTGACGCCCGTGCGCACCCAGACAGGTTCCAACTTCCTCTGAGCGTTGAGGATCCAGACTTTTGCCCTTCCGGACTGATGCTGCGGCACGTAGGGACTTTTTTGAAACTGGGCATAAAGGTTGGTTATGCCGTACTTGACGGTTCCTGTGGGCGGCGGGGCCACATTCCTGCTGGCCGGGGCAGGCCGGACTGTTTGTTGGGAGCCCCGGTTCTTCCCAAACACCTTGCCTATTTCGGCCCGAAGCTCTTCCTGACTCAATTTCCCGCCATGAGCTGCCTGTATCGAATCGCGTATCGCTCCAAAATTACCATGGGTGCTCCCCGGCCCTTTGGCGCTGCTATCGGTCGCAGATCGGCCCGCGCCTGAACTGTCGCCGCCCGATCCTCCTCGCCCGAGAAATCCTTCACGTTGAGCCTGAACTTTGGATGAATCAACAAGTTCGCCCGGCGGCTGGAACCTGAGCGCAAGGCTTGAGACTTTCAGAACATCGTGAGCACTTGCGACGCCGACATTGACATTCGCAGTCATACCCGGCATGAGCTTCAGTTCAGCATTATCAACATCAATAACGACGGTGTAATTTACGACATTCTGGACTGTCACAGGTGCCAGTCGAATTTGAGATACGACCCCGCTGAACTTCTGGTCCGGATACGCGTCGACACTGAATGTGGCGTTCTCACCAATGCTGATCATCCCGATATCCGATTCATCGACGGTCGTCAGGACCTGCATTCTTGTGAGGTCATTGGCAATTGTATAGAGAAGGGGGGATGAGAAACTTGCCGCCACCGTTTGCCCGACATTCACCGCGCGGTTGATCACGACACCGCTGATCGGGGCAGTGATGGTTGCATAGGCAAGATTGATCTTCGAGCGATCAAGAGACGCAACGGCCTGTTTCAATTGTGCCTGGTTCGATTCATTGGCCGTCAGGGCTGCATCGTAGGCGGCCTGAGAGTCCAATCCTTTTGCAAGTAACGCAGTCTCGCGATCGAGTGTCCGCTTGCTGTCGGCGGCTTTTGCCTTTGCCCCGTCGAGAGCTGCCTCTGCATCATTCACCGACTGCGCGAGAAACGTGGTGTCAATACGAGCGATCACCTGGCCTTCTTTGACGACGGAGTTGAAATCGGCGTAGAGGTTCGAGATGATCCCGGATACCTGGGTGCCCACATCGACGGAGACAACGGCATTAATCGTTCCCGTAGTGGTCACGAGGACGTTGATATCGCCCTTCGTCACCTTGTCAAACCGGAAATCGTACTTCCGTGTACTGCTCCCCAGGAAAATGAAATAAACCGCGATTGCCAGCACCAGAACTGCGGCGCTGGAAATAATTACCTTCTTCTTCATCATTATTAAACCTTATTATTGAACTCAAAAATGGATAAAAACGACTATTATATCACAAGATGGCGCGAATCCTCTACATAATTGGACACCCAAACCATCAAAATTGTTTAATGTTCTTTGCACAATAGCATTGCCCCAAAAACAGGCGTTTTCCCGTGGAAACCGTAGTCTTTAATATACGAAATACTCTGCTTTTGTTTGAATACACCGGGCAAAATCCTGGGGGAGTTTTCTCATTGTGGGTGTGGCATTCTACTCATTTGGGTCTCCCGGAGAAACAGAAAAAAGAAAAGGCCCGCGGTGTTTTGCGGGCCCGGACTTTCCTGAAGCTGAAAAACAGTATAAAAGAGGCTTCCTACATGATCGGAGAAATCACTTCTCCCCGAGTCGTATCTTCAGCCCGGCGAAAATTTCTCTTCCTGCCCCTGGTTGATATGAATTTCCACCGCTATCGGGTTCAGTGAACGCCACATATTTCGTGTTGCCAAGGTTGCGCCCCTGCACCGTCAAGTCACCCCGCATTCCTGAGAAGCTCCAGTGGTATATGAGGCGGGCATGGAGAAGCGTATAGCTGGCAGCAGCTTCCGACTCCTTATTCGCGCCGTCGATGTACGTCTTGCTCAACGTCTCTGAACTCAGTCCGATGCCGAGCTGTGGGAGGATATCGTACCGCACGTCGAGCATCAGTTGATGCTGGGGAGAGTTCGGCAGGAAATTTCCGTTCGAGATGTGTCTTGGAACCTGGCCTGAGTCCATGAGAATGGCAATTGTGTCGTTGATGTTGTACGTGAAGTGAGAATACGTGTACGCCACCTGGAGGCCGAAAGATTTGACCGGTTCATAGTCCGCTGCCAGCTCCAGCCCGTACCGTTTGGTTGCTCCGATGTTTTTGTAAAACGTTCCTTGCTCACCGTTGCCCATGTTGGGTAGCCGGTACCGGTCGAAATCATTCTTGGTAGTCATGTAGAAACCGGTCGCTTCGTAGTTGATATTGTCATTCAGTATGCCCCTTGCTCCAATTTCGTAGCTGTTGGAGGTCGCCGCGCTGAGGTCTGAATTAAATCCGCCATAGTGGCCCGTCGTGTCCCTCGGATTCGTGCCGAGTTCTTCCGTCGACGGCGGGATGAAACCCTGCCCCCAGCTGCCGTACAGCGTCATTTCCCGTATGAGGGAATAGGTAAGGCCGAGTCTTCCGGTGACATTCGAGAAATCAGCGCTCCCGGAATTACCTGTCGGACCGGGGTTCAACTGGTCGGTGAGCTCGTTGTGGATGTTATCAAACCTGAGGCTCCCCATAAATCCCCAGTCGCGGCCAAGCTCGACATTGTCGATCAGGAATACTCCGATCCCCCGCTGCCAGATCTGCTGTCGCGCCAGGACCGAGTCTCCCTCATACGAATGGAAATTCGGATTGAGGTGCTCGTTGTTCGTCTGCCACTGCAGGTCCGTGCCGAGGCTCACTTTGTTCCTGACTTGGTCGTCGGGCAGGCCGGATGAGTAGGTATACTGAAGCGTCATTCCCGGCGTCGAGAGCAATTGGTGGTCGAAGACGTGATTGTTTGCTTCGATATACGTCGATTGCTTCGCGTAGGCGTTAAACCGGAGCTCATGACCTTCGAGAATCCGATAAAGGCCGGTGACGCCTTCCGTCGTCCGATACATTTCCATGTGTTCGTTGTACGGCACAGCGTCATCATTGGGTAGCGTCGGGTCCTGGTTGTACTGCGCCAGGTTAAGGCCCTCCGGGTTTTCATGGTATGTGTCCGTCCACGAGAAAATGGGCGTCACCTGGAAATCCGAGCTCGGCGTGTAGGTGGCCTTGGCGTATACGTTATCCTCCCAGAAGTGTGTGTGAACGCGGTAGCCTTCACCGCCTGTACGTGAGAATGACAGGCGGTAGTTCACGTCGTTAACGTTTCCGCCGAAGATACCGTAATTTTTCCAGTAGCTGAGGTCTCCTCCATAGTTTGCTGCCATATTGCTCGTTTTGGCGCCGTTGAAGCCTTCGGTGGACGATACCTCTCCGAACAAAGGAGTGTTAGGAGCATTTTGCGTCATGATGCTGATGATCCCACCCGCAGCGCCGCCGCCGTACAGCGATGCAGCCGGCCCGCGCAACACATCGATCCGGCTTACTGTATTCAGATCGACATCGAAAAAGTCCGGAGCGAAACCTGTGGGGTCGTTGATCGGCAGCCCATCAAGCAAGACCTTGATGGACCGGATACCTGTCTCGGTGAGAATCCCCTGGCCCCGAATAGACATGTGAACTCGTTCTCCGTCGGCCTGGTTGTCCACCTTCACGCCGGGGACAAGCTTTAGCGGTTCGTCGATGGCAAGGGAGCGCGGGAGAGTGTTTAGTACCTGTGAATCTACAACACTCGTCGAAAATGGAGTTGTCTTGAGAGGCATGTTCATTCTCGACGCAGAAATAACTACTTCTTTGTACTTGTACGTCAGAGTATCTGAGTTTACCCCTTGTGACCTCAGCACCTGAGCGGTCAGTACTGACAATGCAATGACAGCAATAATCTTTTTCATAGTGCTTATCCTGTTTTCAGTTATGACATTGAATTGATAACAAAACGGAAATTTGCCGCCAAGGGTTGAGTATTCAATTCCCTTTGGAAACAATGTCAAGAGAAGAACCAGCAATCAGTTGTGGACAAACTTCCAGCGATAGCTCAACGCTATGCTTTTTACGGCATCATGAGAAAAGATCGAGGGGCGGAGATTTATCTCGCACTGGCTGGTACGGTTGGAAGAAATGTCGAGAAACTTGGAGAGGACAATTAACAACTAAAAATAGTTCAAACTGAATGTCAGGATGGATAGTAATCGCCTTTGGGGCATTGTCCTTATCGAAGGTTTCCCAGTTGAGCGTCGAAGGGGAAAACGCCGTTTGATGAGTACACGGGTCGGTAATGGGATGATTCTGCTCGTCCTCATCACTGAACAACTCAACTCTGAAGGAAAAATAGTTGAAGGCGAGCAGGAGGGAAAAAAGTCCCCAACCGTGCTTCCACAAAGCAGTATGTTTCCTGAAGACGACTGGCAACGGGATTACCGATAATACTGTATTGTTTGTCTAACCATGATAGTAGTATTTCCTTCGGTGAAAATCAAGTTTCACTTCTCCTCCGGGGCGGCGTTTTCCTTTCTCCCATTCCCCAATTCCCCTCTTCCCCCATTTTTTTTCTCCCATTCTCCTCTTCCCGCGATTTCTTCGTTTAATGTTGCAATCTTCAACCGGTAGTCGTATAATAAGTGATGCCAAGCGCGATGAATACATTGACTCATAAATACCAATTTCTAATATCGAAATCCGAAACAAATACCAAACTCTAATATTTAAATCCTAAACGCGCCTTTGGCCAGCATCCAAAGGCAGTAGTCAATTGGCGATTCGAACTTGTGAAGTTGGGATTTCGAATTTGTCCCGCTTCTGGATTCCGCTTACGTTGGCGGGATTCTGAAAGGCGGAATTTAGGATTTAGAACTTCGGATTTACTATTTTCTCTACCGTTAAATCTATTCACAGCAGTGAAGAATGTCAGTAATAAGTCTATCGCGGCAAATTTAGTGTAGAGTGCGATGTCAAAAGACTATGATCCCCCGATGCATTCGGCGGAACACATTCTCAATCAGACAATGGTCCGGATGTTCCATTGCGGGCGTTCGATAAATGCCCATATCGAAAAGAAGAAGTCCAGGATCGACTACAGGTTCGGACGGGATATCACGAAGGAAGAGGTTGCAGAAATCGAGCGCCGGGTGAACGAAGTGATCCGGGCCGATCTCGGTGTAACGGAAGAGTTCATGGCGCGTGTTGACGCGGAAAAGCAGTTCAATCTGAGCAAGCTCCCCGACGATGCGGGTGAGCGGCTCAGGATCATCCGGATCGGCGACTACGATGCCTGCCCGTGCAGCGGCCCCCACGTCGGTTCAACCCGTGAAATCGGGACGTTCCGGATTGTGACGACGACGTACGCAGACGGCATTCTGCGAATACGATACAAACTTACCCGGACATTCGGAACCACGGCTTGAGTCAAATCCACGCGCACCGATCTCAACTCGGGAGGTCCCGGTAGTGTGTCGGCTCCAGACTACAGAAATGCGCGCCAGACCTCATCTATGATCCTCTCCTAAGAGGAGAGGATGAAATGGCTTTGCCGTGCCTGTGACGAAATGCGGCCAGAATCGCCAGGAGCACCAGCAGCAGTAGGGCAATTCCCGTGACCACGAAGGCCCAGATGTTCGTAACGCGTGAGGCTGCATGCATTTCGTAGGGGCCGACATGGATTTGGTTTGCGCCGAATTTCCAGGTTATCGTGCTTCCTTCCAGCGCGTCGCTGTTCGTCTCCGTCAACAAACCCGGCATCTGCACGGAAGAACTCCAGCTGTCGGGATGCGGTTTCTTTTTGCGGTCCATCGCAGCCCATGATTGCATGAATACGGTGTCATACCCGTTCACATGGGTTGTCCGGAGAACCTCTTTGAACGTTTTGACGAAGAACCGTACTGCTTCTTCAACACTATTGATTTCTTTCTTTTTCGCATCAACATGATGCTCGTCAGCCTTCTTGTTTATCGAATCGGCCGTAATGACTCGCCGAAACAGGTCCTCTTTCTTGTCCTTCAGCAGCGAAGCAGGAAGCGCGGGGTCATTCCTGCGTTCGGCTTCGGCAAGGATGGATCGAAACAGTTCTTCAAAATCGTTCCGACTGTCCCACAGTTTCACTTTTTTGTCCAACGAGTCGCTCTTGTCGCCACGGACGTACCCTGCAATCTCCTCTTTTGTCAGGTAGTCTGTTGCCGGCACGTTCGTATAGGGGTTTCGCATGGTATAGACCTCTCTGTAAACGAGGTACGTGTAAAACCATTCAAACCTCTTCTCCAGTGATACGCTGAGCCCGATGATACCCGTATCCCCGAGCGCGGCGTATTCCCGTGAAAGCTCATCGGGCGTCTGGAACTTCTTCCGCGCAGTGTATTCGTACTTCGTGTCCTTTTCACCGGTTTCTTTCCAATCAACTGTCCATGTCGAATCGATGGCAGCCGGGAAAGCACCTTTCGGCAAGCTTTTCTCCGATGTCTTCATCGAAATCGTTCGCTCGCTCGACCCGTCCGCCGAAACCGTCGTCTTGACGTGTTCATCGAGGCAACCCGACATCACTATTGGGATCAGCACAGAGAGCACCGCTTCAGCATATCGTTTCATGATTACTTTTCTCCTTCGCGCAGTAGTTGTTCAAATTCCTTCATAAAAGCTTTTCCCTCGGTGGCGAGGATTTTTTTCCCATTTTCATCGATCCCGTTTTCGAGAGTGATTTTCGAGAGGCCCGGATACCGGCGTGCGAACTCTTCAAAAAGCCCGCTATCATGCTGGAAGAGACCAAGAATCCCTGAACCGATCAGATTCATCGGGTCCCCCGCAACCGTAGCGCTCCTCAACGGCGAGATGGGCGACGCCTCCTTCTTCTGCTCCTTCAAAGCCATCTCGAAAAGGCGATGCGCCTCCGAATTCGCGAAAATATCCGCCGATACGGCGGCGTCACCATGAGTTCGTAAACGATTCTCGAGATCCGAGAGCTTCGCCGCATCCCGCGATTGCTGGGTCACCAGGAGCGAAACGGCCGCCAGAACCGCGAAACTCAGCGCGGGGCGCAGCCAACGAAGTGTTTGATCCGTGAGCGACACTGTTTGTTCCCGCTCAATCACTTTCACGCTCGTACCTGCAATGCGGTCCATTGTCTCATCCACAAGAACTGCATCTGCGGAAAGCTCCGGAACACTCTCCCGCAGGGGTGCAAGCACCGCGTCCATCGAAAGAAGCTGCTGAAGAATCTCATGACACCGCGAGCAGTTCCTGGTGTGTTCAAGAACCATCGACCTTTCCCGAGCCGACAGTTCACCTTCGCGGTAGAGGTACAGCAGGGACTCGATCTTTTGACATTCTTTCATGATGATTCCCTTTCCTGCATCAGGATCAACGCCATGCGGAGTCTCCGGCGGGCATAGCAAAGATTGGTTTTCACTGAAGCAATCGATAATCCAGCGATCTCTGCGATTTCCTGGAGAGAAAAATCCTGCACGTCGCGAAGATGGAAAACGAGTTGCTCCTTCGGAGGAAGTTTTTTGGCCTCGGAGAGGATATGATCCCGGAGGTCCGCCTGCTCGAGCTGTCGGTGAACATCCTCGCTTCCGGCAACGTCGCTGCCGTCGAACAATGCCCCGATGCTTCCGAAAATATTCTTCCGTCGCGATTCCATTTTTATCTTGTCGTAACAAAGGTTAACGACAATCTTGTAAAGCCATGTCGTGAATTTCACTTCCCGCCGGTATCGCGCGAGATTGTTCCAAACACGGACGAACGCTTCTTGAACCACTTCTCGTGCGTTTTCTTCATTCCGTAAGAGCGGCAGAGCCACAGCATGGGCGTATCGCTGCTGCGATTCCATGAGCAACCGGAACGCCGAAAGATCACCTTCCAGGCTTCTCACGATGAGCTGCTGCGTTGTTCGATTCTCTTTCTCTGATTCCGGAGGATCCTTCATGGATACTGTTTACGGTCTTCTGATAATGATACGACGATAAGTGATTTCGGTTAAAAACATACCCAGTGGATAACTCACGAAAAATGCCGATCAGTGCCCGTAAATTCAATGGAAGAATCCAGATCTGGCAGCCACTGTGATGCAATTGACACGGTCTTCGGAGAATCAAGTAAATGAGGGAAAGAGCGGCAGCCCGATGTCTATCCGGCTTCCATCCGACTTTTCTGAAGCACAGCGGAGTGACTTCGTCTTATCTCAGGCGATTCTAGGATCTTGAAACCCAGGTTCCTGGCAATTGAAAGGGTTAACTGAAAATCTTCCTGTGTGACGTGTCCCTTGGGTTCGGAGAGCATGAGCACGCCATCGTTCCTCAACAACCCGTAGATTTCGGAGAGCAGTTTCTTCACATCAGGAACTTCATGCACCACCGCAAACGCCAACGCAAAATCAATCTTCGCTGCAAATTCATCTATCTGAAGAGACGTGCTTGTGCAGACACGCGCCTCGATCCTCTCTGAAAGCCCCGCTTTTGCCGCCCGCTTCTTCAGCGTCCTGATCATTCTCTCTTGCACATCAACACAGAGAACGCGGCCGGACTCTGCGACAAGGCGTGCCATCGGCAGGCTGAAGAATCCCATGCCCGGTCCGATCTCAAGAACTGTCATCCCTTTCTTGACATAGGTACTGAGAATTCTCTCGGGGCTCTGTAGCAGCCGCCGCAAGGGATTCGCCAACAAATACCCGACATACCAGGGGCACACATGGGCACCCATCGATGTATTGCTTTCAGTGTTTAGCATTACTCTTTTGTGAATCCCAACAAGGAAGATCCTATTCCCAGCCCTCCTTCGCGAGGGCATCATGCAATTCATTGGGATGGTGCCGATGGTAGTACTCTATCTTGCTCGAATCTTCATGCGCCTTGCTGTAGGACCAGCCTTTGGCCATGAGATTCCGTTCATGCAATTCGTGTAGAAGCACATAGGGGCGTTCTATCTCCTCGAGGTCATTATCGATCCAGACTTCATTCTGCGGTACAAACTCGTAGACGTAGTCATGCCCTCCTTCCGTAAAATCGTCATCGAACACGCTCCGCACGAGGCGGCCGTCCACGATCCACACACTGACATCCGACTCGAGTTTTTTCCACAACCTGACGTGTACTTTCTTCGGGTCGGGAAGGTTACCGCCCTTTGTCAGTTTTCGGACATCCCCCGCTTTCTTCCGTTCTGCCATCTCGGCTTTGTCTGCCGCCTCCAATGCGTCATCATACGCAAGGCCTCTCTCCATCAAACGGTGTTCCACCAGCAGGTGGTCGATGAAGAATTTCTGTTCGTCCCCGGCCGCTTCCCGGTCAAGCCAGAACTCATTCTTTGGTATACACTCAAAGGCAAGGGGTTGACCATAGTTCGTGAACTCCTCATCCAGATGCGTACGAACATACGTGCCATCAACAATCCAGATGCTGATGTTCCCGCGCTGGTCTGCCTTTTTGAGATAGGGTGGTTTCAGTTTTTCTTCCATTGAAGACAACTTTATAGTTTACTGGAAGGTAAATAATATTGGAAGAACTCGCAAGCCCGCCTGGACGTGCATCTTCCGGACTTTTCGACCCGGTGCGGCTATGGCCGCGAAGGGGACAAAGATTACCACTGCAAAGGAACGAGAACCGCGCGGCATTTCATTTTTCTGCCGTTGCCCTTCTTCGGTTTCCGCCGTGTCTCCTCACTTTTTCTTTCACCACCATCGTGCATCGTGACACCCAGCTTGGACAGGAAACCCGATAGATCCGCCGACATCCTCCGTCGACGCTTCTGTTCCTTTAAACGCCGAATAACTGCATTTAGGATGACATAAACGAAGTAGAAGACCAGAACGACAACTGCAGCCCCCAGCAAAATGTTTGAGATGTTCAGTTGGAGCGCATTCCGCGGTTCAATCCAGATTGGGTACATAATGAACTCTAACATATCATATGTTGAAATCTTTGAATACGAAAGATGGCTCACAGACCGTTGTCGTTTTTCTCTCTCTACGGCGAATCACCAGACCGCCGGGTCTGGATAGTATGCTCTTAGTCATCAGATTACATGCCAAAGGATGACAGAGAAATCGGCAGCTTTATGGATGCGAACGGGTGAAAATGTGTCATTCTTGCGAGTAAGAAAGGTTCGGTTTCTCGCATTTGAGAACCATACTATTATGTCGGTAATTCCGGGAAAGAGTCGAATCCGCATGCTCACTTTGTCTTATCGCTCGCAGTTGCTATCGAAATGAAGAATCCTTATCTTTAGGGCATGTCCCGGGAGCGTAGAAGTAAAGGCCGGGAACGGGTTTTTAACAATCAGAGAAAGCATTGCCATGGCGGTCAAACATCGGATTCTCGTTGCGGACGACGAAGATAGTTTCCGAGATATCCTTAACAGCCAACTCACGAAAGCCGGCTACGAAGTCCACCTCGCTTCCGATGGGGAAGAGGCGATAACCCGTCTTGGCGAAAAGAAAATAGACGTGGTTCTTCTCGATATCAGAATGCCGAAGGTCAGCGGGATTCAGGTTCTCAAATACATCAGCCAGAACTGCCCTTCCACGAAAGCCATCATGCTCACGGGCTTCGCCGACCTCGAGCTTGCCATGGAGGCAAAACAATATGGAGCGGTGGATTTCATTAACAAGCCGTTCTCGCTCGACGATGTCATTTCGTCCGTTGAGCAAGCGGTCAAGCGATCATGAATACCATCCCGGTCGGTACCACGCAATGTCCATGTAGAATGTTGACACAATGATCGAAGAACTCAAGAAAATTCCGAGCAAAGTTAATCTCGGTCTGTTTGACGTCAGCGTTTTCTCGAAAGACAAGATCCGGGATATCTTTCGCGGAGGCAAACTTCCGACCGCCGATGCCATGGTCGAAGAAATCATTCTCCGGGCGGTGAAGGAAGGATCCACCGACGTTCATATTGAACCGAAGGAAGCAGAGCTCCGCGTGCGGCTGGGCTCGGAGGGAATGCTCAAACACCTGGTTTCCCTTCCGAAAGAAATCGCTGAAAATGTTGCCAGCGTCATCAAGACCAAGGCAAACCTGAATCAATTTGAAAAAAAGAAACCCCAGGAAGGGCGGTATTCGGTTACGATCGGTACCTATCAGTTTGATATCCGCGTCAACACGCTGCCGACAATCACGGGCGAACGATTGGCCCTGCGCATCTTCAACAAAGCTGCGAACGTATCAAAAGTTGACGACATCGGCTTATCCAACGAGAATCTGGAAAAACTCCGGCGCTTACTCCACAAGCCTGCCGGACTTATCCTGTTGACGGGCTCTGCCGGCAGCGGGTTGAGCACGATCATGCGTGCCTGTGTCAATGAAGTACAATCGCCCGAGAAGAACATCATTACCATCGAGAACCCGGTTGAATTTAACTGGGATTTTGCCACACAGGTTCAGATCACGTTCGATAAGACGTACACTCTTTCCGAAGCGTTGCGGCCGATACTTCGGCAGAGCCCGAACGTCATCATGCTCAGTGAAGTCCGGGATTTGGAGACGGGCATGGTTGCGGCAGAAGCAGTTCTCGCGGGCAACCTTGTCCTCAGCACAATTCTGGCAAGCGACACGCTCGGCGCCATCCCGCGCCTCATTAATTTTGGCATGGCTCCGTACTGGGTCGCCACGTCGCTGGCGGGAATCGTATGCCAAAAACTCATCAGAAAAATCTGCGATTCGTGCAAAGAGGAATACCAGCCGACGAACGACGAACTTGCGCAGCTCGGGGCAACACAGTTTCCGACATTTTTCAAAGGCAAGGGCTGCGAGCTTTGCGGTGGAACCGGATACCGGGAGCGGACGGGAATTCATGAGATTCTGATCATCGACGACCGCCTGCGCGACCTCATCTATCGCCAGGCTTCCTTCCTCGAGTTGAAAGAAGCCGCGTACGCCTCGGGCTTTGAAGACCTGCGCACGGATGCTATCAAGAAGGCGATCATCGGCGTCACCGCGCCCGAAGAAGTTATCCGCTCGCTGGGCTAAAAACCCTACGCCGTCTGAACCACGATGTACTTGATTCCCCTGATCCCGGGATGAATGAAGCCCCGGGCTCCCGAATATTCTCAGGGGTTTCCGTTCTGATTTCCCTTCTCTTCCACAACCGCGATGAAATGACGAAACAGCCGGACGCTTCCGACCATGAGCGCGCCGCCCATTGCCGTATACGGAATGGCGAGATAGACCTTCGGGATTGCTGAATTCCGCAGCGTAATACCGAGTGAGACCATCAACCCGATCAAGATATAACTCCTCCATGCCGCAAATGCGAAAACACAGGCATTCTCCGGCAGGGTCGCGATGCGGTCGATGTTCTTCCCGACAAGATTCGACAGCCCGTAGTGATAAATAGCGAGCGCGGCAATCCCTCCGATCGATTCCCAAAGCAGCTCCGCGCCCGGCGAAAACGTTTCAAGCCAGACAATCGCCCGCACACAGAGCAGAAACCCAACGGCGACCCAGATGATTCCCGCAATGGCGAAGAGCCAGTGACGGGGCACGGCGGGGTAGAGTTTATTCCACATTTCTTGCAGTCACCGGTATCAGCGGGTCAACTTTCAATATCGAAGAGGAGGAATTGTCTTCCGCCTCGAAGGGCGAAGTGTGAAACACTGCTTACGCCGAACCTCTTTTCAACGGCAAAACGCCGGCAAGGTCGCCGATAACATTGACAAGCTCTGCATTGCCTGGAACCACGACCTTGGTGTTGTTTTCGAGAGCTGCCTGGACTGTTTCGAGCCTCTTTAGGAGTTGCGCGTTACCCACGAAGTACTTATTTGCCGCTTCATTGATCAATCGTATTGCCTCGGATTCGCCTTCGGCCTCCAATATTCTCGCCTGGCGAATTCCTTCCGCTTTCTTTATTTCCGCTCTCTTGACACCATCGGCCGTTGTCTCGGCGGCAGTCGCGAAATCTACCGCCGCGATCTTCTCGTTCTCCGCCTTGACGACCTTGTTCATGGTCTCCTGGACATCCTTGGGAGGGTCGATCTCTTTCAGCTCGGCCCGCACGATGTCGATTCCCCATGTCGTGGTCTCTTTCATCAAAATCGTGTGAAGCTCATCGTTGATCTTGCCTCTCTCACTGTTCGCAGATTTCAGGGTCAAGGTTCCGATGATGTTCCTCAAGGTTGTTCGGGCAAGACTCACGATCTGGATCCTGACGTCATAGACATTATATTGTGAGCTTCGCACGCTCTGTTCGTCTGCTTTGACCCTGAAGTAGATCTGCGCATCGACCATCGCGTTCAGATTATCATTGGTGATGATTTCCTGGGGGTCGGCATTGATCATTTGTTCGGTAATGTTGACTCTGTAGAGCTTGTCCACCATGGGAAAAACCCAGTGGAATCCCGGGTCGGCGAATTTTCTGTATTTGCCGAGTCTTTCAACAAGCCCCCGATGTGTTGGCCTGACAATTCTTATTCCGATGAGAAAGAACACAAGTGCAATTATTCCTACGAGTGTCCACAAACCGATTATTCCGTCGTTTTCCATTTTGAACTCCTTCTTATTGTCTGATGAAATGGTTTCCCTTTATGTTTTGATCCCTCTTGACCGAGCGCCCGACGAGGTTGATTCCGGGACACACTTTCCGGTCAAATGGCTTGAAAATTCTGTGGTTGGATATGGTCCGCCAAGAGGAATCACGATGCGATATGATACGAATTCGAGAGGACTCAATCAAGCGGAGGGCTGTCGCGCCTCGATCTCTATTATACGGAGGCGGTGGTTTGAAAATACGCGGAATTATTGGTATTATGAGCAGTTGGGGGTGTTCTTTTCGGCTGGATTCGCCGCGCCCATAGCTCAATTGGATAGAGCATCAGACTTCGGATCTGAGGGTTGGGGGTTCAACTCCCTCTGGGCGCACTCCATGTACTGATATCCCGCGCAATAACTCCTACCAAAATCCAACCATATCTAGATTCAATCACCTCTATGTAGATGTACGTGACAGCGTTGCTGTCAATCGCGCGATTGAGCGAGTCCCCAATCGAACGCATTGACCTAGCTCTCAGCTTTCCCGGAATTCAAATACTACCATCGCTTTGCGATGATTTTGTATCATGCAAAAGTCAAATAGATTGATTCTTGGCCCTTTCAGAACAGTTCTACTACATCCGACATTCATCATTCAAAAGTTATCTATGGGAGTTGGCGGAACGTATTCAATATTCACTCCTTTAATCTCTCCTTTGTCATTTATCTTTAACATCAGCGATTGATAAGGTGCAAATCTTAATTTATAGGGCATCTGTTTGTTACTAAGATTGATTTTGATATTTTTATCGATTGTTTCCTTGCAGAGCGATTGCCCATAAGCTAAGGGTAGTTTCAGGTTTTTTGATTTAGGATTTGCAAAGAATAAATAATAACTTTTCCCATCTCTCCTGCACCAGAAATCAGGTAAAGAATCTCCTTCAACCACAGGTTTATTAACGGGTTTGAATGTATTGGAAACATCGGGCAGCTTCATTAACTCGGCATATTTTGTATCATACTCCGGGGTTTTCATTTTCCCGGGTTCTCTAAGTTCTTTTTTTACACAAACAGGAAATCCGTTCTTTGCAAGGCTGAGTATAGTTATTAATGCATCATAGCCGAGGTATTCCACGTCTAAATAAAGAGATGAAAATACTGCATTACCGGAGTATAGCTTTCCGTTTTCAAGTGTTCCTTTTTTCAGGAATTCTGCATTGATCCAGAGCGGATGAAATCCGTCCAATTCCTGCGGCATTCTGACATTTCGCATTTCATATTCGCCCCATGCCCATGGCTGTTGCGGATCGGGATTTTTCGTTTCTCCTGTCATCCAGGAGTCTTCGGTGGGAAGATAGACTGCAATATCAGAATAATTTACTCCTTTTTTCATATCCTCCGATACCTTTTGCATATATGTATTAAATGCAGGAATATCTTTAGAAAGATTGCCGGAAGTGCCGACATGAACACTAGCATAAAAACGGACAGTATCAATACCCATAGGATTAAACGGCATTCCGTGCCAGATGATCTGATTAACTCCATTGGCAAATAGACCATCTGCGATTAGTTTCAGGTCGGCAACCTGTTCCTGGCCGCGCATTTTAAAGTCCATTTTTTTCGTTAGCTCGTTGTATTTAGGAAACCCATAAGTACATGTGAACGTTTCTGAGGACACTTCTCTCTTTTTTGACAGGGTGGCAGCAGATGCAGTAATCACTGCATAGCCTGGTTCATAAAGCATGGCTTCAGTCTCAGGAACATCAACGCTGCTGTAACCCGAAATCAGATCAATGGGCGCCCCGGCACATTGAACTCTCGAAAAGCCACCAAGTTTATTACATACCGCAGTATATGGTCTGTAAAATTGGTTGACCACGTATTCTGACACCAGGCTCATATAGTCATAACGTTCATCCGCATAACCTTTACTGTATATGCTGTCCATATATGGTTTTATATCATATCCAAAGCGCTTAATAAATTCCGTGTCAAACCCTGATGTCCATATTCTTCTTGTTTCAACTTCCCAAGAATCGCAGAAAAGACCCGACCGGCGGCCTTTCAATGCAGCCTTGAGTGCATTACCCATACGCAGCGAATACCGCCGGAATGCACTGCTGTCCATATGATTCAGAATAAATCCTTTCTTGGGATATTCCCATGACACTACAGAGTAGGTCCATTTCAAACTGTCGTTTGTTTCATTATATGTTTGGGTGGCATCTTCGCGCTTCACATGTGTGTCGCCAAAAGGCCATCCTGTACCAAAAGTAAAGTCGCATCCAATGCCAATACTGTCAGCATATTTTTTCGCGAATGCTACTATTGTTGACCATTCCGGACTCAGCCATTCCTGACGAGGAGTATATGTCGTGTCATATTTTTCGTTGGGAAATCGTTTTCTGTTCAATGGATATACAAATGCAATCTCCACTCCCCCGAAGTTGTTTTTTTTCACCCAGTCCAATTGTGCTTTGACATCTGTTGCTTTAATTATGGAAGCAAACCACCACCAGCGGGTGTATGGCTTAGATGTTTCGTAGTATAGTTTTGAATGATTGGTTTCTTGGGCAGTACTGCATGAAAAGAAAAGCAGTACCAGGATTGTGAATATTATTTGCCATGTTGATTTATAACTCATTTTAATAGATAGCTCCTTCCTGGCTATTTTTGAGTTTCTCTTCCGCTTGTGCATGGTAACGTCTGCGGCAAAATTCAATACTTTTGTCCCATCGCGCAAAGAGTGACGGGATGAGTAAAAGTGTTGAGCTGGTTTCTGCATGACTATTCAATGCAGTTGTTCGCCAAAGTGACATTACCGTGCCTTTGATTCTAGTCCGACGTTCTTCCAATAAGGAAACTCTATCGTATTTCCTCGGAGTCAATTTCTTGAGCTGATAAAACCTTGGTAACCGGATATGGCAAAAATGAATCACCCCACTGCGGCACAAGATACTTGTCCCAAAAGTTCCAATACAACAGACCGTCATCCGTTTCCGGTTCAAGCAAATACGCAGCTAGGTTGCCAAGAGGCTGAGCAGTTCTTATTATCAACGTACCGGCGGGGATTTCTTTCTTCTCGCCGATGTATTCAACTTTAATCGAATCACAGTAATGACCCTGATTCAGTCTGGAAAAAGGCTTCAAGTTTCTTATCTTGATTGTCTGCACATTCAAAGTTGCTGCTTCCTTCGTCTTCTCTATTCTTACTCCATGCTCTTTTAACAATTTCACAACATTGGGATCAGGATAAGTAATCAGATACGCAAATGGAAATCTGACATTCCGTTTTGATATCCAGTTAGCATAGTACGGTACCGTGACCGGCGTATCCTTATCGGTCGGGCGAATTCGGTCTCTTCCGTTTTCATCTTTGTACGGCTCAACTTCAAAGGCGTGAACTGTAATTGGTTTAGCGGTTGGAGTGTTTTCAAACTCAACGGCAAAAGAATCCTTTTCCGCAGGATGCGTACCCCGGGCTATGGTTTTGGCATCGGTTTCTTTCAATAGTTTCTTGATTGTGTCTGTGTTTGCACAGACATAATCCAGAATAGATTTCAGCAAGTTGTAGCATCCCGTAACACGTGTCTTAAAATCAGCATAAACATAATTTTCATTCAATATCGACAGGCGATTTCTTAACCCGACATAGTTTACAATGTACCTCGGTTCAAATGCGTATGATTCCCATCCTTTTTCGGGGTGCCGCATGTCCGAAAACTCGCCATAGAAACAATTAAGCGTATTGTATTTGTTGGTCAGATTGGCATTGACCCACGGCATCATCTCGTCGCGCATAAATTCAACAAGTGACGCATCGGTGTTTGCATTCATCATCCAGGTGAATGTCGGAGATTCTTTGTGGAACGAACCGTTTGTTGTATGAAGGTCAATAAACAACGCCGGATCCCACTTCTTGAGTATTTGCACCAATGCGGTCACTTCCGGAGTTTCAAGTTTCATCGCGTCACGATTGAGGTCAAGAAGTTGCCCATTATGACGAACACCCACTCCATTAGCGGGTCCGTTTTGATGGGTTCTGTTCTCTTTGCTGATCTTTTCGTTTCCGTCTGCGTTAAATACGGGGCAAATAATCAAGAGAACGTTCTTAAGATAGTCATCGGTTTCTTTCAACAGGATATCACGCATAAGCATTTGAATGGCTTCTTTTCCTTCTACTTCCCCGGCATGAATATTGGCCTGAACGTAAACGACGGCACGCTTATCATTCTTGAGATTTTGTGGTGATTGAGGAATCGGTTTTCCCAGGAAAACCAATGGAATGTCTCTTCCTTCCACGGATCTTGTAAGAGTTTCAATCCTGATGTTTTTTGGATAGTTGTTCTTGAGTGTATTAATGAAGTCCACCACCTCGGCTAGACGGGAGGTAGATGCAAAATCAGTTTTTTCGGCAATTGTTAAAAGCTTGGTCTTATTCCCGGAAAAAACAGTAGCTGAAAATATCGTTACCAGGACACAAGTGAGGATTAATCTGCACTTCATAGTTGCCTTCTGGTGAATTGGTTTGACATTCCTTGGTATTTCAAATTACAAAATCTCTCGTGCAAATGCACTCATGCACCAATCGCCCCCGGCAAAACTGTTGCGCTCGATTCTGGCATCACCTTCTATTTCGCAGAATGTGATTCGATGTCGGAATTTATCCTGTTGTACTTTTTCAGCACTTTGATCACGAGGTCATGAGGCAGCCTGAACGCCTTGTTGCCATTAATACCCTCCATTGTTTCTGCCGCGACCATAGCATTTATGATTGATTCTTCAACCGCCTGTACCGTCGCTTCAAACAAAGGATTGATCAAATCGTTAGGAAACAATTCGATTCTGGAAAGTGAATCTCTCTGAAATGCCGACGGATTCGCTGTCGAGAACGCTATGAAAATATCGCCAGACCCGTTTTCTCCTCGGCCACCCACTTTGCCGACCCCGATTGGAACCCTCGCCGCGATTCTCTTCAGTTGATGAGGCAACAACGGCGCATCTGTAGCCACGACTACAATAATAGAGCCATCTCCCTCATGTTTGTAGGATTGAGGTGGAGAATGAAGCTCAAAGTTGAGGGTGTCTGCTAATTCCTTGCCGACTGGAACACCGGCAATAGTAAGGTTCCGCTTTGCACCAAAATCCGATTGAACCAAAACACCGACAGTGTAGCGTAAATCTTTTATTACAGTTACTCTCGAAGCTGTGCCAGTGCCCCCTTTAAAACCGAGACACGTCATTCCAGTTCCGCCGCCGACGTTACCTTCTTTCACGGGCCCTGAACTTGCGGAGTTGAGTGCATCAAAGACATTGTTTTCCGTGACATGAAATCCATAAATGTCATTGAGGAAGCCATCATATGTCTCGGCTACAACTGGATAGATGTACCACCAATCCTCCTTGTACCACCTCTTCTCAACAAGCCATTTGAGAACGGCATCTCTTACCAGGCCGACACTGTTCGTGTTGGTGATAAGTATCGGGGTTTCGAGAAACCCGGACTCCGTAATCCAGGTTGTGCCAGTCATTTCCCCATTCCCATTCATGGTATACCAGCTGGCAAAAACCGGATTGTTGACCTTCCCTCTGGGAAATATTGCTGTAACACCGGTCCTCACTGGCCCTTTGCCAATGATATTCTTTCCTTGACCTGAAATGATGGTACTGAAACCAACCTCAACGCCCTGTACGTCTGTAATGGCATTGTATTTGCCGGGTGTTCCCTCGAATGGGATCCCTAAGTCACGTGCCCTGGGCATATTCTGCGAGAGCGAAAGTTCACAGAGGAGAAGAAGTATCAATGGTACTCGAGCATTCGTCCACAATTTCATAGACATACCTGTCGGTTCTTGGTGTTATTTTTTAGACTGTTGTGCAACCGAATCTGTGTGCGAACCATTTTCACATAACGCGTGCGGTGCTTTCGCGAACTATTAGATGACAAATTTTCCGTGAGCAAAGACATTGAGCGTACACCACTCTTTTCTATCATGAAGGGAGGGTCTTTATGAATGCTGTCTGCGTTATTCGTCGGTGCTTGGAGTTATGGCGAGGTAACAAGCTCTATTTCTTGCCAGCCTTCTGTGTCACCGGAATGCCAGAGTCGTGACTATAGATCACTTTCCACTGGTCCGCGATGTTCTTGAAGATCATGGTATAGATGTGCGGATCGATTGTTATTTTATCTCCCGACTTCATCAAGGTCTCATCCTTGCCATCCAAGGCGCAGATGACGATGTCCTTGGTAAGAAATATGAAGTCCTGACGAGTAGTTGTCCATTTATAGGCAGTTGCGGAATTTATCCAATCAGATATGGCCTTCTTGGTGGTTTGAAAATCCCATCGTGAACCATCAGCATTGACCATTCCCCAGTCAGGCGAGTCGGAAAAGTAGTCTAACCATCCTGCATCCAGCCTCTCAGCTTTGGCTGTGATGCTGTCGCATACCACCTTGATTTCGCTTTTGATTTGATCCTTTTGCTGCTGGGTCAACTGGTCGCCTTGCTGTGAAGTGCACCCAAGGCAGAAAAGGAGCAGCGCTGCAACGTAGATGTTTGCTTTCATGATACCCTCCATATATTTGATTGTTAAATGTGTATGATAAGTGATTCAGATGCGAGAATCATTGCCCGCCACCCTTCAACTTCGCAAGCTGCGCCCCTGCACAACAGGTGCGATCCGGCTTCCGGTAGGTTGTTTCCGGTCATTTCGGGATTTCGACGGTCACGGTTGCGCCCCCGACAACCGGCACCCTGACCCAGGAGAGATTTCTATCAAGCGGCCCTTTCCCGGAGTGGACTTTCACGGGTTTGCCGTTGACCAGAAGCTTTTCATGCACTCCGTCGAACGTCGGCTGCCAGATCAGCGAGGGTCCGTGCTGATTGGTGAGCATGGTCTTGTGCATTCCTTCGTGACGGACCGTGATCTCGTTGGCCCGGACAGGAAGATTGCGGAGCTCCGCCCATTCGACATGTCTCCCCAGACCAGATAGCGTCCTGACTGCTGTTGCGGTCCAGTTTCCCTCCGCAAGCGCATTCACCGGCGATGACGCCTCCACGGTGATGCCCATCGTGCCGCTTACGATAGTTCCGATCACCGAAAAGGAGATCTCGGGGTACTCAAGGCGGCTGACGCCGGGCGTCGTCAACTCTATCAGCTTTGCGTAGCCGGTATCCGGATCCCCGTACCTGTAGATGGCCTCGGCGCTACCCAGAGCTTCCTCTTTCACTTCCTTCAGCGCACTTTTAATTTTCGGACCATCGTCCACGATATCCCGGTAGAGCAGGTCCATTCCCGAACGCCCTTCCAGTGTATGCTCCTTGGTGAGCCGCGCAAAGAAACAATGCTCCTTCTCGTTCCACCAGTCCCTGTTCACGAGGGACCGTACGTCCGAGGCTTTCTTCCGGAACTTCTGGGCCAGCTCTGCATCCCCGCGGATTTCCTGGATGGAGGCATACGCCACATACGCGTCATACTGCGTGGCGAGCACGTCAACGCCGAGCACATACTCTGAGGCTTCCTCGTCGTACCCCGGGATGCCGCGGGCTTCCTGAAAGCGCTTCCCTGCATCGGGCATGCCGCGGACGTTCATGATCCTGGGCCGCACCATGACCTCTCCGAGGTCCAGGCCCCAGCGCTCCACGTAATCATTGACGGTGCGGTCATAGAAATTCAGGAAAACAGGATCTTCGACGTATGCGGCATCTCCGCTCCAGACGTACATCCTGTAGCAGCAGTCAAGGATGTCGAAGTTGGCCGGAAGGTTGTACCAGAACTCGGCGTCGTTCCTATGGTCCACGGGTGCAGGCCTGTTGTACCGGTTAAGCTCCCAGAAGCTGCACCAGTCCCTGGAATCCGAGACGTTTTCCGCGAACCTCCGGAGCATGTTCAGATTCCAGCGAGCCAGACCAAGGGCGTGCGCGCCTAGAGCTTGGTGGGCGACGTCACGCATGCAGAACGCATCGCGCCCGGGCTCCGCCGCCTCGTACCATGGCCCCACCGGATCGCCGTCGAAGACAAAAGCCATAGCTTGCTTCTTCGCCCAGTTGAAGCTCCCCGCGAGGCGGCTGTCCGAGGACGAAAGCTCCAGGCGGGATTCTTTCACAGACCCGGCGCACCGGGCTTGGCCGGTCTGTGTCAGGGCAGAGGGAACCGTCACCGTTAAGAGGATGAACGCAAGGAGCGAAAAAATTGTCGTTGACCAGGCACATTGTGTTTTTGTTCTCATCGCAAAGACCATAGTATTGTTGAAATGTGACAGACTCACCTCTCGGGGCTGCGCGCCCGCAACTCTTTCATCGCATCTCTGGCGCCGGTGTGGTTCGGGTTGAGAGCGAGGGCCTCTGAGAACTCCGACCGGGCGCTCTCGAAATCCCCGGCCCCCCGGATACCCGAGACCAAGGAGGTAGTGGTTCTGTGCCCTCCGCATCATCTCGGATTGCTTCTCACCGAATTTCGCAAAGTAATCGAGTCCTGACCTTGACGCCGCCTTCGCCGAGCTTTTCGAGGATCTTGTAGTGCGATATCGTGGTTCCGATCATTTATCCAACCCAATCTTTTTCAAGATCGCTATGAACTGCGGATCAGAACGCAAATCATCAAATGCCGGATTCACTTTCAGGGTGTAGATCAAACCAATTTCCCGTTCTTCTGCACTTTTTTCAAGCGCATCCATAGCCCTCTCTTTTTCTCCAATGACGGCATAGTCCTGAGCATAAGTATAGTAAGGGATATAACGGTTCTTCGAAGCGGAATCCAACTGAGTCAACTCCAATCGAGCCAACCCTTTCCATCCGGCTGATTTGTAAGCACGGTTGAATGCTTCAATGTAAGCTGTGCCGTTCCCTTGCTTTGCCTGGATCCTATTCACCTCGGCCAGTTCCTGATCGTTCATCCCCTTCAACAAATATACAATTAAGAAAAAGTCCTGGGCAGGAGTAAAACTAGAATCCATTTCAATTACTTTGCTGAACTGTTCAATTGCCTTATCATACCGCCTGTCAAAAATATAGACATAGGCGACCATTGTATTGATCATCAGAGAAAGCGGATCGAGTTCCTGTGCTTTGAGAATTTCGGCAAGCGCTTCCTGATGGCGCCCGGTACAGGTTAGATATTCCGCGTACCATTGATGACCCGTCGGATAATTCGGATTCAATTCGATGGAGCGTTTAAACTCACGCTCCGCTCCCGTCCAATCCCAGTCATAATCTTTGAGAACGGCGGCGAGCGATGTATGTGCCTCGGCCAGTTCATTATCTATCTCCAGGGCTTTTAGCGCAGCGCTCTTTGCTTTGGGAAGAGTTTCCTTAGAGGGGTAAACAGTCCGCTCTGCGAGCACGATATAGGCATCGGCTAATCCGGCATACGCAAGAGCGTACGCCGGGTCCTTTTCGATCGCCTGCTCGAAATAGCCCACGCTGGTTTTCACGCTCTCAGGCGTTCGTTTGTTCCAGTAGAACCGCCCTTTCATGTAGAGCTGGAATGCCTCGGCGCTCTCTGTCCGCCCACGTGATATTTTTGTTTTCTCTTCGACGCTCAGCCCGGGCTGGAGCTTCTGGGATACTCCCCTTACGATCTCTTCCTGAACTGTCGCGATGTCTGATAGTTTCCTGTTATACTGCGCGCCCCAGATCTGCGATTCCGTTTCGATGTCGATGAGATCCAGCTGGATATTAAGGTCACCGCCGCGCTGAATGACCCTTCCCGTCAGAAGCGAACGAACCTTCAATGTGTTCCCCACTTCACGGGGATCGATGTCTTTACCCTTGTAATGGAATGCCGTGCTCCGCGGGATGACCCTGATGTTGGAAATCTGCGTCAGGCTGTTGATGAGATTCTCGGTGATTCCGTCACTCAGGTATTCTATGGTCGAATCCGCATTGACGTTGATGAACGGCAGAACGGCGATTGAATCGATCACTCTGGTCCTGGGAATAAGGAAGTAGATGCCCAGACCGATGATTATCACTGCGGCAAGAGCGCCTGCGACCATCTTCCATCGTTCTAATGCCGGACCTGCCGCGGATGGAACAGGTGCACTTACGTACCCCGTCTTCGCGTATTCAAGCTTCTTGCGCTCTGTCCGCAGATCCGCCAGCAGATCGTCAGCATGCTGATATCGCTCCTGTTTATCCTTAGCAAGTGCTTTGGCCACGATACGCTCAAGCTCCAGCGTCACCTTCCCATTAAACCGTGCGATTGGTTCTGGCTCTTCGTTGACAAGGGAGTACAATAAGGCTGCTTGATGTTCGCCACGGAATGGCAGTTTACCAGTCAGAAGCTCGTACAACACTACGCCGAAGCTGAAAATGTCCGATCGATAATCAACATCTTCTCCTTGAGCTTGCTCAGGCGACATGTATGCTGCTGTTCCAATCGTAGAGCCTTCTTTGGTGAGTTTGGTGGCACCCTTGAGCTTGGCAAGTCCGAAGTCTGTGATCTTGGCCTGTCCTTTCGGTGTGACAATGATGTTGTCCGATTTGATGTCTCGATGGACAATACCTTTTTCATGTGCTGCTGCAAGCCCCTCGCAGACCTGGATAGCAACATCCAGCACCTTCTTGACGGAAAGGGGTTCTTTAGCCACGATCTCCTTTAACGTTTGACCTTCTACATACTCCATAGCTATAAAGATCTGGCCTTCGTGCTGACCGATTTCGTGGCCAACGGCTATGTTTGCATGTGTGAGTGCAGCGGCGGCACGTGCTTCGTGATTGAAGCGCTCTTTCTCGGTGGGATCGCTTGTGAGATAGTGTGGGAGAAACTTCAGTGCAACATCACGGTCGAGCTGGGTATCATGGGCTTTGTACACTACACCCATTCCACCTTCGCCCAATTTCTCGACTATCTTATAATGTGATATCGTGGTTCCGATCATACCATCCTGAAACGTAAAACCCGCCGTGCCATATACTTCAGCACATGCGGGTACTCAGGAAGATGTGATAAGATCATGATTCGCCCCAAATTCGTAATGCAAGAAGGTAATGAATTTGAGGCCTTGAATCAAGGGGAGGCAAATCTGGCTGGCCTGGAGAAAACTGGAGGAACAACCTACAAATATGAAAGCCGGCCCGCGATAAGGCGAGTCGGCTTGATTTGAACAAGACACTCACTTCAAAAGCAGCATCTTCTTAACCTGCGTGAAGTTTTTCGTCGGGGTCACTGGTGCTAGCGGCTTCTGCGGCTGTTGGCGGTAATCATGACATGTCCGCTTCTTAGTAGATTGCGTCCTCACATTTCTATGGTTCGTTGCATGCTTTTTAACATAAAAGAAGCAACTCCATTGGATCTCCTGTATGACTTGAAAGGATGGAAACAACATACGGAACCCGAGATATCCAATGACCATTCCACCGGCAATACGGATGCCCGGTACGGAGATACCGAATGCGACGATGATAAAGTGACCGGCGAAAAGGAACGCGAGCAGGATTGCCGTCATGTATATGCATGCGCGCGTGACCTGTCGATTGCGTTCCTTCTCATCGAGATGCGTGCTTATACTAAGAAGAAGGACGGCCGTATTCACCGGGTTAATAATGGGGAGAAGGGTGACAAGCGCAACCCCAACCCAGGAAAGAAATCTGCCTAAGTCATTCATGACGCTCATCTCGCCACGTGAGAAGCAGTGACCTGCATTCAAGCACCAGCTGAACCCTCGGTATTGCTACGACTTAGGCCCCAAACTCCCGATCAAGCTCCTGACCGAAATCACTATAAGGAACCCATGCGCTCTTCTCCGTGCCGATGATGGTGCTATAGGAGTGTAACATCCCGAAATTAGAAGACTTGACTGAGTACCATTCGATGTCGGGCTTATGGGCAAGTTCATCCTTTATTTCATCGACCATCACCAGGCTCGTCTTACTCTCCTTATGTGCTTTCTGAATGATAAAATCCTGGTCCTCAGGTGTCAAGAATGAATAGATGGGCGCTAAGGCATGCTTGTCGACCAGTTCCACAAGGTCTTCAGCAAATATCTCCTTCGAGGATTCCACCTCGATAACGACAACGCTCAACTGGGCGAATAGCCTTTTTAGAACCAAAAGTGTGCTTTGAGGATACGTCGTGAGCACGGGTATCTCAATCTTAAATAGAACTTTGGGTTTTTGGATTGACGAGGCCTTCGCAGAGTAGGTGCACCGATATCGAACCAGACATTTCTCTTTTGATACCGGTGTTAACTTTTCGACGAAAAAGGGATATTCAAAGTCGATCCTGACCGGCGCGTCATTGAATTCACGAACATAATCCAAGATATTCTTTGAGAGTGTGCTTGTCCCGATCACCTCACGATGTTGATGAACAATCTGGATGAACTTGTCAATCCAGCTTGTTTCGAACTCATGCATGATGTGTGCGTTGATTGAGATGTTCCCAATTGTGGGCTGTCCGTCCGGCATTGTCTTTGAAGCGACTTTGATGGGGAATGGCAAATCCTTCATACCCACATCAACGATGAATCTCTTATCTTTTTTCACTGCTGTTTCTCCTTAATTGTTTTACTCTTTCATTAATGATGTTCCATTTATCATAGTGATAACAGACGCTTTCTATGGGCGAGTCTTCTTCTGTTAGAATGGCATGGTCTGTGTGCGGATCGATGATCGTTTTCTTCTTGATTCCGAGGAACTCCAATGAACCCAAAATATCCAGCTGTACATCTATAGATTGTTTAGGATTTTTCGTAACGAATGCGATGACATCTACTCCCCCCAGTATGGAAATAAAAGCACCAATATATTTCCTGAGTGCGTAGAGAAAAATCTCTTTCACGGAACGAACCTGAGAATCATCCGGTTCCCCCAGGAGATCCAAGAAACTGCATGGCCTTCCAAGGAGTCCCGTAAAGCCTGCTTCTTGAGATAGGGCCTGATTTACATCTTCCAGCGACATACCGGCAGAGATCAATTGAAAAACAATCGTGGGGTCGATATCACCACAACTGTTTGAAGATAACATGCCTTCGGCCGGAGTGAAGCCGATACTCGATTCAATCGCTCTGCCGTTCCTTATCGCCGCGACGTTCGTGCGGTCGCCCAGATAAACGCTGATAAGTTTTTCACATCGATTGATGCAGAGGGACCGGGATCTCTCCCAGACCCATTGGTGACACAACCCGTAACCGCCGTACCTCCGTACACCCTTCCTGCGAAGCTCAAAGGGAACGGCGTAGCCACTCGCCTCGTTCGGCATGCCAGCAAAAAACCCTGTATCGCAAACGACTATATGAGGTATGTCAATCAAACGTGCGATCCACTCTCCGGCTACCTTTACGATCATATCGTTGTGTTCGGGAAGAAATTCCATGCTCTTTTCAACATTCAAGAGGGATTCCGGGGTCAAGAGAATCGCCGGCTCTTCGACTCCCTGGCCGCCATGATAGAGAACATAGCCGACGGCTTCTATTCTCCGGATGTCCTCGATCGTCCCCAGAACTTTCTCATCCCACGCAGAGTCAAATTCACATCTGTGCTCCGTAATGTCTCCGTTTTCAACTTTGCACCACCGCAAGAAGGGTGGATCAGGATCAAAAAGCAATATCATTCGAATGTTTAAGTAATTTCACCCCTTCGCGACATATGACAAGCTCCTCCCTGGTCGGGATTGACAAAATGGCCGCTCTTGAATCTTTCGATTGAAGACGCGCTACGGCGTCAGTAACCGCTTGTCGGTTTAAATCAATGTCAAGCTTGACTCCGCACCATCCCATCTCCTCACACACTTTTTCTCTCACAAGCCAGTTGTGGACCCCGATATCGTCAGTGAAGACCAGAACATCAACACCCCCCAACACGGCTACGTAGGCTC
This sequence comes from Bacteroidota bacterium, assembly GCA_049515655.1. Taxonomy (GTDB): domain Bacteria; phylum Bacteroidota; class Ignavibacteria; order UBA10030; family SZUA-254; genus JBEKTW01. The sequence continues at coordinate 60,615 of JBEKTW010000009.1, read as the reverse complement.
CAATATATTTCCTCAGGCGATGGATGTACATATTCAATGCAAGTTCAGCTTGCTCTTCTTCGTTATCAGAAATACGCTTGATGATGTCTCTGATATCGCTTGAAAACCCGGATATACCTAAGATACCACTTTTCTTGCTGAATATTTCCATCAGATCGTCAGACCGGTATCCGTGAACAGTCATCAAATAGATCGCAAGCATCGGATCAATATCGCCGCACCGCGTGCTCATCATAAGGCCTTGCAGGGGCGAGTAACCCATGGAGGTATCAAGAGAGCGGTTGCCTTTAATGGCTGCTACGCTGGACCCGCCGGTTCCGAGGTGACACACAATCACCTTCAATTTCTCGGATGCCCCACCGAACAGGCGCGATATTTCTTCCGTGACGCTGGAATAGGAGATTCCATGAAATCCATATTTTCTAAAACCAAATGTCTCCGTCAACCTTCTCGGTAGTGCGTACACGTAAGCGTACGATGGAAGGGAATGATGGAACGCTGAATCAAATACCACATAATGGGGGACAACTGGGAAATACTTTTGGGCCTCCTTGATGACGCTAAGTGCAACCGGATTATGGATCGGCGCGAGAGGCTGGCATCGATTCAGTTTTTCAAAAGTATCCTTATCGATGAATGTCGAACCCTTGAAGTAACTCCCGCCATGAACAAATCGATGGCCGATGCAATGGATGACGATGCCATGACCCAGGATCGCCTTGAAGGCCAATGCGGCAGCAATTCGATGATTCTCGATCGGAAGTGTCTTCTTGTGGGTTTTGCTCTCGAAGCGGATTTCCACCGATGAAGGCTCGGTGCCTTTGACGCTCACTCTGTTAGCCTTACCCGACAAGATCTCATGGATAATTTCCGAATCGTCCACAGCAAACGCCTTGAATGTCAAGGAAGAGCTTCCGCAGTTCAGGACGAGAATATTCATTTCCCGATCAGGTTATACTGTCTGTTGTCAAACAATTCCGGGCAATTTCGTAAGTGACCCGGGGTTTCAGTGTGTTGGTCTATTTATTCCGGTTTATCTACATGTTTTCAAGACAAATACAAAACAATAAATGTGCCGACGGAGTATTTGTAACAATGGTGGATTCCCGGAAATCTGAGGCAATCAAGAATTTTGCACTTCTCAGGCTTGAAAGAATGTTTCTGCCATTGTGTCGAAATTGAGACGCCGGGGAATGTAAGCCGACCCGCGATGAGGACGAGTCGGCTTCCTGCAAATCAAGTCACTTCAGCAGCAAAAGCTTCCTTGTCTGCGTGAACTCGTTCGTTTGCAGACGATAGAAATACATCCCGCTCGGGGTGTTGCTCGCTTCCCACATTGCCTCATGATACCCTGCTGACAATTGCTGGTGTAGCAGCGCAGCTACTTCCTGACCCAAGAGATTGAAAACCTTGAGCGTTACATAACTCGACTTCGGCAGTGCAAAGCGAATCGAGGTTGCCGGATTGAATGGATTCGGATAGTTCTGCTCAAGAGCATAAGTCTTCGGGATTACACTCAAAGGTTCATTATCATCCGGTGCGGCAGGCGGCAGTTCCTCTCTCGGCATGATCCTGATCCGGTTTGATGCACTGATCATACCCTGTGATGAGGCAAGAATCAACTTCCCACTTTGATTCACCTTCACCCAATAGCCTTTCCCCGGTTGAATGCTGTCGCTTGTAACGTATCGTCCCTCATAGCCGAATGCCTGTGATGTCACGATCCCTCCCGGGTCAGACGTAAGCTGAGTTGTGGCAACGGGTGTGGAGATAGAGCCGATCATATTCCATCCTTCTTGCACAGTAGTTGTGTCCTGCGTAATCGGAACTCCGGTCATAGCAACAGTTTGAGTGTCGGTGAATTTGAGCCAATAACCAACACCGTTCGCCAGTGTATCCTTGACAGCGTATGTGCCTTCGTGGGCAAAAGCGGAAGAAATCGCTGACGGGAAGAGAGCCGACTTCCTCTTGTCGGCCACTGTCACGGGGATCGAGACCATATTCCATCGTGAACGCACATTGAGGCTAAGAGTAACGGCAGTCTGGCGGAATGTCACTCGAATCGTATGACCGGCGGTAACATTGATGAACGTGTAGCCCGTCGTAGAATCAACTTTTACCCCATCCACAATGACACTGTCCACATGGTAGCCGCTGTCTGGCGTAATAGTGAATCGCTGATTCACTCCGGGGGAGACGTAGACTGTATCGGTAGGCGAGATTGAACCGTGCGCGCTTGCTGTCGCAATTATACTCGGGTTATTTTCATAGTTAATGTAAGCGTAGAATGCAGCTCCACTTGGCCCACTGTTATTCTCATCCGAGACAAGCAATTCGTTTTGACCGGTCTTAAAGAATGATTGATCGCTGCTAAGTAATCTAGCGTTCCCAAACTCAGTTATAACGCCAGGATCACCACTAAAAATTGAAGGCGTAATGGGATGCCCATTTAAGAACGCTCTTCCATCATCATCAACATTTGCGCTGCCGTCAAGCGAGGCATTCCCAAAACTTGCTGGTAAATTGAACGTTGTCTTAAGAAAACCGTTTTGACCATTTCCAGGAGAGATGTTAATCACCTGTGTTTCAGGAGGAGCTCCAGGGGGTACAGGAGTCCAGGTTCCGAAGGCCCCAACGTCAACAGCAGTAAACACTAAATCTGCAACATATGAACTATCGAGCCTTCCTCCGCTTACCGCAGCGCCAAGAGTGCTAGAATCACTTTTGATGATTATCGTATAACTGTCGATCTTAAATGCCGCCCGTATCGTGTGATTTGCGGTGTCGTTAATAAACGTGTAGCTCGTTGTGGTATCAACTTCCACCCCATCCACGATCACACTGTCGACATGGTACCCCGTATTCGGTATGATCATGAACTGCTGATTTCCTCCGTAGTTTACATTCACACTTCCGCTGGGAGAGATACTCCCGTTAGATCCCGCAGCCGCCGTGATCGTGTAGCTGTTGATCTTATACGTTGTCCGTATCGTGTGGCCAGCCGTGACATTGATGAATGTATAGCTCGTCGTGGAATCAACCCTCACTCCGTCAACAATCACGCTGTCCACATGATATCCAGTGGTGGGTATGATGATGAACTGCTGATTTGCTCCGTAGTTCACATTCACACTTCCGCTGGGAGAGATACTCCCATTAGATCCCGCAGCCGCTGTTATCGTGTCCTTGTTTATGCTAAACCAGACCTTGAGTGCGTGATTGGAAACAACATTATAGAACGTATAGGCAACGAGTGAATCCGTGCGAACTCCGTCAACGAGAACACTGTCAACATGATATGCCGATTGAGGGGTAAACGAGAACGTCGTATCATGCGTCGCAGGAATCACGACAATCCCAGATGGTGTAACCTGGCCGTTCCCGAACGCCGTCGTGAAAATCGAATCGAACGGACTCGCCGAAGCCTGCGCATTCACCCATGCAGTGTACCACAGCGAGGCAAGGTCAACCGTTGCTTGTTGAATCTGATCGGTCGTAAAGCCCCCCACTTTCAGCCAGAGTGCAGCGTAGTACGATGCTGGCGCCGTTCCACTCCCACTCCATCCTGAGACGGCCTTGGCATACGTATCTGCCTGCATTATTGAATCAACGTACAAATTCGAATGGTAGGTGTAATCAAAAATGAAATCGATCGGAGAAGAAATGTAGTGGATGGAATCAGAATGGATAATAATGGAATTCTGATAGTCATTGATCATCGTGGTTTCATAACGGCTGTGAATCCCGCTGTTACCCGTTAATTGGCCATCATAATTCTTCGTGCAGTGAAGCGGTTGGTGTGCATCTGCCACATAATGACCGAGGTCGCTCATCGTCGTCTCGATTCTTGCGGCGTCGCCGCGGCGGATCTGCGCAGTGAGTGAGTCGAGGACCATCACGGTTGCCCACGGATTAAGGCCCTGATTCCGTACCGTCGACCTGCCATACAAAGCGATGACCGAGTCGAGACTGTGGGGAAGCGAATGAAAATTCGGGTACCAGTCGATATCAATGAAATGCCGAGGCGCTTCCGCCCAGAAGGATGTATCGGAGCTGTTCTTGCGATAGTCGGGATCCGACGCATGGGCGGCATAAAAGAGGCTGTCCGCTTTCAGAGTCCCCATGCTGGACGGGAGGTCCATTGGCGCTTTAAGGTTGATAAGATGATGGGCAGTTGAACCCCACGGAAACGCCATCGATACCGTGGCGGCCGTAAGCCCAAAGAGTAGTATGGCGCCTCTCGTTGTTCGTTCGACAATCGTGAACATACGTGTCATACCGTTTCAATCATGAGAGTAAGCTGGGGAAAAGACAATCACAGAGAATTGACCCTATACAATCCGAGTAGTCCGCTTACGTCCAACAGGCATACTCAATATACGATCAAACCCCGTCCCAATCAAATCATCCGTTTACACTTCTGAAGAATGTGATGAAGCGCATCAATTTACGATGTGCCAACTGGAATTCTTCTTTCATATCGTTATTACAACAAAACCCACCGCGCACACGCGTAATGGGCTTTCAAAGAACTAACCGGATTGATGAGATAAGGTGGGCAATTCAGGAGAAAGTGTCAAACATGGGCTGGAGTATTAAACCGTACTGTTGCTCCGGAGGAGCAACTCTACAAAAAAAGCCGACCCGCACGGTTGAGACCGAGTCGGCTTGGATCGGAACATTCCGGTGGGCACATAAAACGGGCGCAAATCAATTGCCTATCCTTTCTTGTATGTGAGAATAACGATGACCACTATGAGCACACACCAGTTGATCACTTCAAGAAAGCGTCTTATATTCGGAAACATCAAAAGTACAAATCTAAAACACATGCCCCTTTTTGAATTGCCAGATGCTGATGCTTGTTATTAGGACAGCCATTCCTATTAATATTCCAATGTGCGGAAGAATATCAACCACACCAACACCTCGCCAAAGAACCTGTAATATTCCATCCATCGACCAATAGACAATTGTGAATTTACTGATCGTCTGGATGAAATCAGGCATGAACGATGTCGGGAACCAGGCGCCGCCAATTGAACTCATTGCGAGAATTAGAAACATACCATAACCGTTAGCCTGAGCCGCCGTTTTACTGATTGACGAAAGAAGCATCCCGAATGCTGTGCACGCTGTTGATGAAGCGATAATCATAAGAAGAAGATTAAAGAAGTTAGAAAAAATATCAATCTGGTAAATCAAGCAGCCGGCGGTGAAGAGAATAACGAGCTGAATGAAACCTAGCGACATATTGTAAAGATATTTGCTCCAGAGTATCTGAACACGCGAAATCGGGGAAGCAAGCAGACGCAGGACAACGCCGCTCTTTTTCTCTTCGAACAAAGATGATGATGTGGCGGTCAGCGTAAACAAAAGAAACATCATTGCCCACCCGCCCACACTTCGCGTTGCCCATGGATTAGCGATGTCCTGTCCGACTAACTGTATCTTATCAAGGTGAAGTATGTTTTGGAAAAACTTGTTCCTGTTGCTATCACCCACCGTCGAAACATTGGAATCAACCGGTGGATTTGTAATCCATTTCGGATCTATCTTGAAATACCTTCCGACAACTGATGCAATTTCGTTATTGAATGCCTTACCGGAATCAAATCCCAAAAACTTCACAGCCTGACTTTTCATCCCCTCCGTGAATATCTCCGGTATTTCAGTCATAATTGTCTTTTGCAGCATACCCTCGATCATTTGCATTTCCAGATCATTCTTCGGATCGTAGTAGAATTTCAAATTCAATCCAAAAGATGTATCGGTATAAGCATCACGCGGAATTACAAGCGCCGCCGATACACTCCCTCTCCTCACATAATTCTGAATGGAAGCAGTATCAAATGGAACACGTTTGCTGTTTTCATCTTTGTAGGATTTTATTACTACAAACGTCTTCGATGAGTCAAGCACCCGCTCGATTTTTTTTCCGATGAGTGACGTGCTGCTATTCAGGAATGCAATGTGAAGCTTTGCCGCGTTTCCACCCGAGTCGATATTTCCAAAAATAGCTCCCCAAATTATGATCAATGCAATTGGGATGATGAACGTCATCGTGACTGCACGTCTATCGCTCCAAAATAGTTTATAATCCTTCCGGATCAATTGGAGAATCGTTTTCAATCTCTCAGCCTCCTTCCGGTCAGGTGCAAGAAATAAGATTCAAGTGTCGGTTTGTGTAGCTCGATACACTTGTAACTGATTGCGTTCTTTTCTAACGATGAAAAGAACTGTGAAAGCTGGAATCCGGTGTTTGGCTTAAGCTGAAAATGATCCTCTTCATCAATTATCGAGCCGAATTGTTTTAGGATATCAATCTTCGTAGCTGTGATTTGATTCTTTGTTATTAGGATAGTCTCATCGTAAGGAAGCTTCTCTATCAATTCATCGATCGTTCCCTCTGCAATAATCTTCCCAGAGTCGATAATAGCGATACGCTTGCACAGGCGCTCTGCCTCTTCCATGTAATGAGTTGTATAAACGATAGTTTTTCCTGTTTCGTTCAGCATGAGAAGATAATCGAAGATAGCATTTCGGGATTGCGGGTCGATGCCGACTGTCGGCTCATCACATAGAAGTATCGGCGGGTCGTGAAGCATACTCGCGATGAGGTTTAATCGCCGTTTCATTCCTCCAGAAAAAGTTTTTACTTTATCCTTGCGTCGCTCGTAGAGTTGAACCGATTCCAATTTTTCTTTGATGCGCTCTTTGAACAATCTTTTCTCGATGTGGTAAAAACTGCCGAAGACTTCTAAATTGTCTTGTGCAGATAGCTCATCATAGAGTGCTAATGACTGTGGTACTAAGCCGATGTTCTTCCGAGTATGCAACCCATCCTGCGTTACTTTCCCGCCGGCGATATGAATCTCACCTTGATCAGGATTGAGATAACCGACGAGTAAACTCATCAGTGTCGTTTTCCCTGCACCATTCGGTCCGAGAAGGCCGAAAAAATCCTGCTTTCTTATTGTCAGTGAAATATTGTCGAGGGCGGTTACGGTTGGGAATTGTTTCGTAATGTTGGAGATTTGAATCATGCCTTAATATACGAAAAGGAATGCAGATGTTTCAAACAAACAAGCGCCAGCCTTGACAGCTGGAAGAAAACAAAAGCCGACCCGCGATGAGAACGAGCCGGCTTGGAGCGGAACTACTTCAAAAGCAGCATCTTCTTAACCTGGATGAAGCTCCTCGACGGGTCACTGGTGCTTGCGTTGTCCTTCCGCATCGAAGACCGCTTCGATTCCGTCCTTTTCAAACACTATCTCGTCAGCAGAGATCCTGATGATCTTAGCACCAGAAGAAAGTGCAGACGGAATGGAGTAACCTTCATAACTTGCGTCAAAGCTTGCGCCTCCATAATTGCGCCATTCTCTGTACCTCATGGCGTCCATCCCCAAAAAATCCAGGGGAATCATTGTAGTATCCGGTTCAAAGTAACAAATCCGCGCCTTCCCAATACTGATCCACGGTTCACCATCCTTTTCCAATATTATTACATAGTAATGAATCCCCCCCCGCGCATCGACTATCCCTTGTACACCATTCTTTTCCAATAGCATATTGTCAGAAGACTTCCTGATGATTCTAGCACCTGAAGAAAGTTTAGTAGGTATGGAGTAACCTTCATAGCTTCCGCCTCCACCGCCCATGGATACGGGACGAATCTTATATTGATAAGCCTCGTCCGCCAAGCTATCAAGGCTATTCATTGCAGCATCCGGTTCTTGCCCGGTCTTCGTGACCCACGACTTCCTTTTGCTCTTTTCCTTCGCTTTCTGGCAATCCATAGATGCAAAAGAGAAGATCAGGAGGGACACAACAAACAAAACGACGAGTTTTTTCATGTCGTACTCCTTTTTAGTTAGAATGAACTATTGAATTGGTAATGAATTAGTAGATTTCGCCATCCGAAATAGTGAGAGTTGTGTTTTTGATCCCTAGGCTCGATGTAAGGAGATTCGGAAAAATGTGGCCCGTAGACGAAGAAATAGTATCTCTAGAGTAGTCATGGCATTTTGTACAGCAAAGTTCTGGCGTGCGCCATGGTGGCTTGGTAGGGAAAAGCAGCAATGAAACCTTCGTTCTCTATCAGGTCGCAGAAGCGCACCGCTCCATGCACTTCAATGAACCTATATCAAACTTATGGCAAAAATGTACTTTCTTGCCAAATCAAAAGCAACTCATGAACATACGTTGCTTTTGGCAGTTCGTAATTGATAACTGTCGAGCGGTTGAAGGGATTGGGGTAATTTGGGTGAAGTGCAAACTCTGTCGGCAAAGGCCTCTTATCCCCAACTCTCAACACGCCGCTCACCGCGAGTATTAAACCGTACTGTTACTCCGGAGGTGCTACGGTTTCGGTTTTGTTTTCTAATCCCACCCCCGAGCCATGCTTTCACACCGGGTTAGGTTGCAGGTTGAACTAAGTTCACGAGATTGCCGCAGGTGTCCTCAAATAGGACTGCTGTAATTAGGCCCATATTCTTCGGCTCGCCACGGAAAATCACGCCACGTTCTTTCAGGCGACGGTAATCAGCATGAATATCGTTGGTGATAAATGCAATTGCCGGGATGCCACCATCAAACCGCGCCTTCTGATATACTTGAGCTGGTGGAAAGCTCACAAGTTCAAGCACTAACTCAACACCCCCGATACCTTCGGGCGAAGTGACCGTCAACCAGCGGAACTCCGCCATAGGTATATCCGCCATCTTCACAAAACCCAATATGCTCGTGTAGAAGCGAAGTGCCTTGTCTTGGTTATCGACCATTACACTGAAGAACTTGATCTGCATAAATACCTCCTACATTTCAATGGGATCTTTTCTCCATATACCCTTTTTCAATGAAGGACATGAACGTGAGCAGCGCGCCCCAGTGATAAAAACTGTCAGCATTGCCTACGTCATCACCTCGGCCTGTCACAGAATTATAGTTTTCGTAGATGGATCCATTTTCTTTCCATGATTTCATCAGCAGATCATAGGATTTTTTCACCAGATCTGTTCTCGCTTCCGGAAGATCATAATTTCTCATACCCAGGTAAACCAGAAAATTCATCGGCGCCCAGATGCGACCGCGCCAGTAATCATTGTCCTTGAAACCGGAATCGCTGCGCGAGATCGATGGGAGGACATACTCGCCGTAAAACTCTCCGGGATTGAAGTAATGTTCCGTTATCATCCGCTGCGCCTGTTCTTGAGAACATGCTTTTGCAAACATGGGGTAGAAATTCGTGGGGGATAGATGAGGGTCTTTTTCCCCCGTGCTTGTTCTTCTGTTAAGGAAGATCCCTTTTTCTTTATCCCACAGCGTCGACAGTTTCTTTGCATAGACTTCCCCCCGCTGCCGGAGTTCATTTGCTTCCGCTTTCTTGTTCAGCGCGTCTGAAATTTCAGCGAGAGCCCTGCAATCCGCGATATAAAAACTCATTAAACCGACATCTGCCAGTTCCAGCGTGTTGGTCTTAGGATTGAACGGAACATTGTCGTACATCGGCGAATTGTCGAGGCCCGATTCGAACATTGCCGCCTGCGCATCGTGTTTATCGATGGTCTTCAGTGAGTCGGGCACAGGGTTTGACCCCCATGCAAGATAGCCGTTGATTGTCCTGTTGTTCGGCCACCAGCGGTTCCACGACAGCAGTTCATCGTAAACTTCTTCCAGAAACCATTTATCCCGGTACCTCTTATAAATTTCGTTGATAACGTAACTTCCGATGGGCGGCTGGGAGCGATCCCATGAAATATTGTCATCGGGGGAGCTGTAATTCGGAATGAATCCGGCAGGAGTAATTGCCTTTGTAATTTCAACGGCATTTGCATATGCCAGATCTCTGTTGAAGAGGGAACACATATAACTCGCAAAATATGTGTCCCAGTCAAACAGCACAAAACCACCCCATCCGGCATTCCACCACCTGCTCACCGGGGAGATGACCCTCTCGTTGCCTGCATCGTAGATCACGTTCCACGAAAGAATCGTCTGCATTGCTTTAAATGCTTCCGTCAGTTCCCCGTACTGGGACGTGCGATCGATCTGCTCCTTTCTTCTTCGTTCAATAATACCTTCTATTTCCTCACTTGTTTTGAGTTTTCCCGTATGAAGATGAATCTCACGGTCAAGGGTAAAAATAAAATGGGGCACCGTTGCCGGAGCGTAGGAATCTTCGGCCGGGGATTCTATGCTGGAAACGGTAATGGTTTTTTGTTTGAATTTCCCGACAAGATGAGAACCGTCACTTCCGGTTAACCCCGGGCGGTTCCAGAGAATTGACGGCTCGACAATCAAACGGTGTGATGGCGGACTTTGGCCCTGTTGGGGTGTTATGAGGATGACAATATCATCGCCGTCCGTTGCCGTCTGTACGGAAATTGTCGTAGCGCGCAGCTTGCAGGTTAAGCTTGTATAGCTTCCGTCGTCGGATCGCAGACCCAGCACAATTTCTTCCTGTCTCTTTTCTGCTTTGGATACCTTGAAATAATCCCGCTGTACATTGACCTTTCCGTCCATCAAGTATAGATTGATGGCAAAACTCTCCGGAAGAAGAACGTACGTCATGACGCTGTTATTGTACCAGGTATTCCAGCCGGTCGCTAATTGTTTCTGAAGCTGTTGATATTCCCGGGTTCTTATCGTGCGTGTCGTCGTTTGTGAACAAATGGTGGAACCCTGGAGAAACACCAGGATCATTGCAGTGATGAATTTATTTTTCATGGATATTACCATTTTTTATGTGACCTGAGTTCAATTCGACGGATGTCGTCATCGCAGCCTAACGGACCGGAGCTCCCGCCTACGTCGGAGAAACGACTTCGGCGGGTAGACCCGTCTTCGTTAAAGGACCGACTTCGGCGGGTAGACCCGTCTTCGTTAAAGGACCGAGTTCGGCGGGTAGACCCACCTTCGTTAAAGGACCGACTTCGGCGGACAAGAAGCTGCGGCGACGAGGCGCCTGTTGTTTGTAGTTCATTGCTTGGTCGGGATCAGCGTGAGCGACTTGTTAGCTGATTTATGGAACGCGTAGATTTGAGGTCTCGTACAAAAAGCCGGCGTCGACCGGATGAAGTTGTGGATTGACATCGAGGTATTCCGGGTATCCGTATTGATCGTTGTACCGTATCACCAGCGAATCAGTTCTTGAATTCCGAATAATTCCAAACAGCGAGTCAATGGTAAGACAAAACGGATACGTGACCACGCTGGTATCGGAGATTCTTATTACTTGAGCGACGGTGTCAGAACGGACAGTGATTCGCACAGGTTCGCCGCCATGTGGACAATAGCAGGAACGTGTCTGGTCGATGGTGTAATCATGGAAGCTTCGCGACTGCCATTTCTCATATGGAGTTTGCTGAATAGGTTGAGAGCTTTGCTCCTTCTTGCAGGCTGGACAGCATATCAGCAATATTCCGAGCAGAATTATGGTTTTCATTGTTTTTCTCCCGCCCAACTAGTAATCATAATGCACATGCCATATAGCACGTCGCTGTGTTGGGACATCCTGCACTACTTCAAAAGCAACATCTTCTTAATATCTGTGTATTTCCCTGCGTGCAATCTGTAGAAGTAGACTCCGCTTGGCAAATCATTCGCGTCAACTATTCTCAAGTATTTTCCTGGTTCTTGTTCACCGTTTACGAGAGTACGGACTTCCCTTCCCAATAGATCGTATAACTTTAAGGTGACGAAGGACTTTTGCGGAAGGGAGTATGAGATTGTTGATGTTGGATTAAACGGATTGGGATAATTCTGCGATAGCTCAAAACTGGTGGGGACTGTGATTGGCAGTTCATCGACACTCACCGCCGGCCCGAAGGAAAGATCGTCCAGCAAGTAAAACGTCCCGATCATTCCGTTGCCATATCGCCCGATGCTTACAGAAATATTGATGAGGTCAGGAGTGCCGCTGGCCATGTAATGGATGTTTGCCACGAATTCCTGGTAAGAGTCACTGACGTTCCCGATGAAAAGAGTGTCCACGCCGATAACCGTGTCCTGTTTTGAGACCGTGATGCCGATGACAAGAGTCTCGGGGTAGATACTAAACGGCACCAACATATAAAACCCGTGCAATGCGGCGGGCCGGGTGCTGATCGGAAAGCCATTCCCATCCGCACCGGCGAAGAGCTCCGGTACGGCCTGGGACAGCATCATCCCTTTGACCGCAAAAGCGCCAGAATGGGAACTTGACGATGGGGTAATCGGATTGATCCCCGATGCGTCGTTCGTCAACCAATCGTCCGGGGTCCCATTCGTCCAATTCTCGAATCCCGCGTTGAGGATTTGTCCGTACGCCGGCGATACCGCAAGCACTAGAATCAAGGAGAAAAAGAAGAAGTAATAGTTCATGCTAGTCCTCACAGAAAGTAGGGAGTGTAGGAATTGTGGACGTTCCCTATAAGGTACATTGATTCCTTACCTTCGCAGAAAGTGTACAAAAAGATATTGAAGAAGTTGCTCAATGTCAAGGAAGTTAAATTTATCCTCACTGACAAACTCCAAGTTACTTCACATCGCTGCTAACGCAACAGAGAAACCGGAAAATCCAGCATGATCTTACTGTCGAATCCATCGATCACCAAACGCATGTGATTAGAATGCTCAAGAAAATGATACTCACCCTTGCTAATCCGGAACTTAGCGATAAGGTTTTCCGTCGCCATCAATTGATGTTGCCGCTTGCCCCACACCATCATAGGTCTAATGAACTTATTCTGATCATTCACAAGATAGATCTGGTTTTCAAGGTTGCTGATGTCGGGAAGGTAGCATGGGCTATCGGAGAGTTTCCAAAGAGGTATCATTGGTTTCCCTGGTTCCGGCAAGAGTATCGGAGACACGCACGGCCATGCCTTATTCTCAATAGCTATAAAGAAAGTCAATGAGTCCACTTGAACATAACTTTTCACATAATTCCCTTTGGAATCGACATACCTGTCCGTCTGCCAATCGTAATAGAAGCCGGTCTCTTCCTGCATGAGGACGTCGAGGGATGAAACATATTCCGAATCTGCCATGCTCACTATCGACTCGGCCGGGGGCACTTCAGTGGAGATTGTGTGTCTGTCATGGCGCCCTAGGATGTGGGCCCTGCGGTAATTTGCCATGATGACGAATGGAGAGTAAACCGTCGCGACAACTTTGATATTCGGACAGCTGTGATCCAAAAGGTTGTGTCGCGTGGCCCCCATGATGATGGTCAGGCAGTCCCTGGTTGACCATGTATCTGGTGACCGCTTCACCAAATCATCGAAGTCGTCCTGTCCGATGTAGAAACAGCCGCTCATGAGCAGAAGCCAGAGCAAGAGATTCAGGCGCACGATCATTTCGTTTCTCGCTGAGCCCATATCATGCATGCTTACTTGAGAAGCACCATCTTCTTAGTATCTGTGAATCCGTGTCCTGAGCTTGCCGAAGGATTGCCGACCTGCAATCTGTAGAAATACACGCCGCTCGGCAGATCATTCGCATCGACTATTCGCGAGTAATTTCCTGGTTCTTGTTCAGCGTTGACGAGAGTGCGCATTTCTCTTCCCAGAATATCGTAGAGCTTCAAAGTGACAAATGACTTCTGCGGGAGAGAGTATGAGATTGTTGATGACGGATTGAAGGGGTTGGGGTAGTTCTGAAATAAGGCATAATGTTTTGGCAACTGAGATTTGCCGTTTGGAATCCGCACTGACACAACACCCCCTGTGTTCGTATGGAGAATCGTTCCGTTGGCGCCGACTATTGTGCCAGTGAGAGAATCGGTGAAGATAACTTCGTAGAGAGTATTTGTTGTCCCGCTCGGCTGCCTGACCCAAGTTCGCCCGTTATTTGTCGAATGCAATATTGTACCGCTATCACCAACCGCGTATGCATCGCCGGGAGGGAACATTGGAATAGGACTGAGCCCGGGCGCCGCAACGAAGATGCTGCGAAGTGTCACGGATACATGGGTCGATTCGATCAACCATGTATTCCCTTCATCAGTCGAGACGATAACGATTCCATGCGTACCAGCAATCCAAACTGTGTCTTCAAGTGTAGCGACAGAGTAAAAATCAAAGTTTGAATGTGCAGTCAGCGTATTCCAGTAGTAACCAGCCCGAGTTGAATTGATGACTGTTCCACTGTCTCCGCAGGTGTACAGCGTTCCGATACCGATCTGTGCGAACATATTGATTGAATGGAGAGAGCGCGTCGTTCCAGTTTCCCCTACGGGGCCAATCCAGCTTGCTCCGTTGTTAATCGTGATGAGAATCGTGCCGCTGTCGCCGCATACCCATGCGTTTGTGCCGTGCGAGACCGGAAGAGAGCTGACAATCGAGTTCAAGTCAACAGTCACACCGCTCGCCTGCTGAACCCAGGACGCTCCCCTATTTGTGCTTCTCAGAATCGTTCCGTTCGCGCCAACGACATAACCGGAGTCCGGCTCACGGAATATGATCGCGTGAAGGTCAGGGTGGGTGCCGCTGGTGACTGTGTACCAATACTCTCCCTTATCAGTTGTTTCTAAGATGGTTCCATTTCCGCCTACGGCAAACCCAGTAGGCCCAGAATAACTCAATGGTAACTCAAACAATGGGTACATATAGACCCCGTAGAGATCGCTGTTCGTCCCGCTGGCGACACTCGTCCAACCTGATTGTGCTTTACCTTCATTCCAGGTGATGAACAAAATGAATAGGAGCAAGAAAAGCTTTGTTCCTGTATTTCTGGTTTCCCTCAAGCTACAGATGTTCAATACATTCTGAGAGGTACTCATCTGATTTCTCCCAAATTTTATGGATTGGAATCCAGTACTTTGCTGAAACAACAAAACCCACACCATCTCTATTCGAGACAATACGGGTTTCAAAGAACTTGTACTTCCAATTGCTATGATGTAACGTATAAAACGCTTGCTGAAAAGTCAATTCATTCTTCACGGCGTCTATACCATGGATGGTTACTTGAGGGCTTTCACGCTCTGCGAATGAAGGATCAACTTTCCATTACTTTTCACTTTCACCCAGTATCCATGCCCCGGTTGAAGCGTGGTGAAGGTAATAGGCCGTCCATGATCGTAGCCGTAGAATTGAGACGCAATTATGCCCCCCGGCACTTCAATGATGTTACTCACCTTTACAGGAAAACTGGTCGATCCAACCAGATTCCAACCCTGAGCAACAGCGACCGTAGCCGTAGTCACGACTGTGTCAAAGAAACAGATCGTTTGAGCAGAGCTGAACTTCAGCCAATAGCCTAAGCCGGGCCATAGCGTGTCGACTCTAGCGTATCGTCCCTGGTAACTAAAGGCATTGGACCCAGCGCTCGAGAACACAACATTTGTTCTTCCATCGGGCACCCTCACGGGTAAGGAGACTAGATTCCATCCTGAAGCGAAAGTAACGCACACAGTATCATACTGGGCAAGGCGGGATGCTTGGTGAACGTCTCTCGACGTGTTATGCAAAGCGCCATTGAAAAGGAATCCCGCAAGTAGAACAAGCAGAACGAACAAAACCCGCCGTGCGATATACTTCAGCACAAGCGGGTTCTTTTTCGAACTCACGGGTTTGCATTCGGGAAGAGCTAATACCCTCATGATTCGCCCCAAACTGATCTCATAGAAAGGTAACGAATCTTCGAATTTGAGTCAAGTTGTTCCGCATACACATTACTTTCACAGTACCGAATGCCGTCATGAGCCATCCGTACTCGGAGGATTGAACCTCAAATACAAAAGCCGACCCGCAATGCGAACGAGTCGGCTTCGAGCACCGCTCAGCAGCCGTTGGATTGGCTGCTTTTATTGATCTTAATAGAATTGGTGCAACTTCTTCTATCTAAGCAATAACAATTTCTCTGTTTCGCTGAACGTCCCCGCTTGTAGACGGTAGAAGTAGATGCCGCTCGGAACGTTCACTGCGTTCCATGTAACCGATTTGTATCCTGCGGTTTGTTCTCCCTTCACCAGTGTCGCGATTTCGCGACCGAGCACATCAAAGACCTTCAAGTTCACGTAACTTTGCTTCGGCAGTTGATAGCTGATTATTGTGCTTGGGTTGAAGGGGTTCGGATAGTTTTGGAGCAGCCCAAATTGTTCAGGCCTCAGACTGATCTTCTCTTCAACACCTGTCAGTGGCTGAATGAATCTTCCATAAACATCACCGTTAGAAAAGTTGGAGTCAACCCTCGTCGCAACGACCAAATAGAGATTGCCGCCGAACCCAACTCCACCAAAAGGTATTTTATGATCTGATGGACCGAAGATAACAAACGGCGTATCAATCGGAACGCCGGATGTATTGTAAAACCTTCCCATGAGCGACCCATTAGAAAGTTGCGTCCAGGTTATCAAATAATTCCTATTATCAAAAGCAACAAAAGGAAAAATAGGTGCTTTTGAAGTATCACAGATAGTTATCGTTTCTTCGATTGCCCCTGATGTAGAAATGAAACGTCCGAGGAGAAACCAATTACCACCGGTAGGTGACTGTTCATGGAAAGCCAGTAAATATCTTGTACCGTCAAATGCAAGCGATGTAGGATTGTCGCTATAATTTGGGCCACCATCAATTAAGAAATTAGTGCCAACCAACGAACCTGCTTTGCTGACAAACTGTCCATATATATCTTTGTCCGTTGTGATCTCGACCCAGGTCGCTAGAAAGTTTGTACCGTCGTATGCGAGGGAATTTTCACGCGCATGATTACTGCTAATCTGTATTTGACTGCCAATCAGGTTTCCACTCCTGCTTACTCGCTGTCCATAGAGAAAATCATCAGTCTTAGTGAAAACCACTAAGGACGCAGTATCACCAAAAACCACACCGTAGGATCCGGGTCGCTGAACAGATACATTTGTACTGATAATAAACGAACTGCCGACTAAAGTACCTGAAGTATTTATGAATTGTCCTTTAAGATTTCCGCTGAATTCACGCCAAACCAGAAAGTAGTTGGTACCATCGAATATCGGTATTGCACCTGGCATAACACCTGTAGCACCAAGAGAAATTCTTGACCCAATTAATACACCTCCAGCACCAACTAACTGGGCATTAATATCATATTGACTATTAGCATCGCCTTGAACAGCTACCAAGCCATTTAATTCTCCATAAACCGCCCCACCGGAAAAAGTAGTATCGCTTCCTACAGCAATTGGGAATTCTTGGGCTATGACAGTTGCTGAGATGAATATAGAACCAGCAACTATCATCAAGCAAATGTAAACATGTTTGAACATGGTGAAGTCCCCTTTCGTGAAATAGTGAAGGGCAATGGCAATTAGCTGGCGCAACTAGGTATTTCTTGTTTGTGAACTATCGCAGCAAAGACGACATAGTTCACATTTGCCCTAAAATATACCTTATGTTAAAAACGCAAGCCTCAAAATTAGTGCGTAAATCACAGTACCCAAATCCACCATTTCAAGCACATAATAATGAGGCTTGTTTATGTCCATAAAATGTACGAACCTCGATTTTTCAAACCAAGACGTTTATGTCGGTCTTGATATCTCCAAAAACCCACTCCACAAACAACAGAATGGATTTTCAAAGAACGGCATTCCAGATGATATCGCAAAGCTAAGGATAATTGGGGATAGTGTCAAGTCCATCCGACCCGCAATGCGAACGAGTCGGGTTGGTGCATGAGTTGTCGGCCGAATGATGTTGATCGTGAATCTTTATCGAAAATTGTCGATCAGCATTATCTTGTTGGCACTTTGATGTCTGGAGAATATAATGGTCTTGAGGTCGGGTGAGACTGAAATGAAAGGACTCGCATCACCCGGTAACTCAAAGAGTTCTTCAGGCTGTTTGGCCGACTTTTGTAACAGAAGGAGCTTGTACACTTTTTTCTTGGCATCCCGTTCCATGAAAGCCAAGGATTTGCCATCCCCGGTTTCTCGGGGTAAATATATTCTTTCATCCTTCTGTATTCTAAATAGTAATCTTGGTACACCTGTTTCAATAGGCATGCTCCAGATGCCTGTCGAGTCGTCATAAATCACATTCTTTGAATCGCGAGAAAAAGTGGCAAAATTCCGAGATGCGATTTGTTTCAACGGCGCCTCAACTGATTCGGCTGCCGCAAGAATATACTTTGCACTGTTCTCGAAAGCAGATTCATAAAGTACGTACTTGCCATCTGAAGACCAATCGGCGATGATACCATCATGAATCTTCCTGGGAATATTCGTCGATAGATCATGCAGGAAAAATTGAGCGGTGTTCCAGGGTGTTCTTTGCAACGTATCGTCCCTCTCGACGGTATAAGAGATTGATTTCCCGTCACCAGACCAACGGAGCAGCATGCTAGGGGAGTAAGGCGCTTTGAGATCGGTCAGTTGTATGGGGTCGCTTCCATTCTTGTTGCAAATGAATACCTGGTGTCGTATCAAGGATGTCCCACGCTTGTAAGCAATTCTTTCCCCATCTGGGGAGAACGATGGTTCGTGCAGCGCTGCGTCTTCAAAGGTCAACTGGCATATTTGCTTCGTTTCAAGATCGCCAACCCAAAGATTCTGTGTTTGGGACTCGTTTAAAAAGACCAATCGTTTAGCGTCTTTGGATACGCGGGGGACCCGGTCGGCATCTGCCCCCAGCGTTAACTGCTTTGGGGTGCCCCCGGTCGCAGGAATAGTCCACAGATTAGTATTGCCCCCCCGGTCAGAATTATAGACAATTTCATCCGTTGATGTCCAGCAGAAATCGTCTATAACCTTTTTGTCATCCGTTAATTGGCGTTCCGTTCCTGCTGCAAGATCGCGGATAAAGATTTCGGTGTATTCATCCTTTGCTGTAGATTCGAAGGTGCGAAGGAAGGCAATTTCTTTTGAATCAGGAGACCATGCGAGGTTATAGACATCCAGTTTATCAAATGTTGTTATTACTTTTTCATCTGTTCCATCCACACTAGCAATGACAAGCGCCATTTTTCTAAAAAAACCAATGTGTTTCCCATCTGGAGACCAAATAGGAAGTCTTCCACGGGTGATTATTTTTCGAGGCGGTCCGCCGAGAACGGGAATTTTGTATATGTTTGTCGTGTCGCCATTTGTATAGAAATCCACCCTCGTATATATAATTTCACTTCCATCCGGGGAAAAACACGGCGTTGACTTACCTGTATTAACAGTGTCATTGGTAATCTTCTTAGGCTCTCCGCCAGATGCGTTTATTATGTAAAGATTATCGATATACTTTGCATCCTTAGCGACGTAAACTACCCAATTACCATCGGGAGAAATGTTGGGTTCATATGCTATTGAACTTGGGACTTTCAGAGTGCGTGAAACCATCTGGCTTGTAGTTTCTGGTTTTCTGAATTGGGCTAGATAAACTCCAACAGCGATACCGATAAGCACTACTCCGGCAACTATCCATGAGGATAACCTCTTCTGGATCGGTTTCGGAGCTGCTGCTGCTGTGACATGTCCTGTTTTCGCGTACTCGAGCTTTCTTCTCTCGCGCCGTAAGTCGGAGAGCAATTCATCGACATGCTGATAGCGTTCATCTCTATCTTTCGCAAGCGCTTTCGAAATGATGTGTTCGATTTCAGGAGTAGCTTTTTCGTTGAAACGGGCGACGGGTTGAGGTTCTTCGTTGATGAGCGAATACATCAACGCTGCCTCGTGTTCACCGCGGAATGGTAGTCTAGAAGTAAGAAGCTCGTACAGCACCACACCAAAACTGAAAATGTCCGAACGCTGATCCACTTCTAATCCCTGTGCTTGTTCCGGAGACATGTATGCTGCTGTTCCCAGCGTTGAACCGGTTTTGGTCAGTTTGGTGCCACCTTTGAGCTTGGCAAGCCCGAAGTCTGTAATCTTTGCTTGCCCTTTCGGCGTGACTATTATATTGTCCGATTTGATATCTCGATGGACAATGCCCTTCTCGTGCGCTGCTGCAAGTCCTTCACACACCTGTATGGCAAGATCGAGCACCTTCTTGATGGAAAGCGATTCTTTTGCCACGATCACCTTTAACGTTTGCCCCTCGACATACTCCATAGATATGAAGATCTGCCTGCCCGCCGGAGCGCCCGCGTAGGCGGGTCCGCCGTGCTCACCAATCTCATACACAACGGCGATGTTCTGATGCGTCAAGGCAGCAGCAGCACGGGCTTCGTGATTGAAGCGCTCCTTTTCAATGGGATCGCTCGTGAGGTAGTGTGGAAGGAACTTCAGTGCAACGTCCCGGTCGAGCTTGGTGTCGTGGGCTTTGTAAACAATACCCATGCCTCCCTCACCGATTTTCTCAAGAATCTTGTAATGGGATATTGTCTGACCGATCATACCATCCTGAAGTACAAAACCCGCCGTGCTATACACTGCACTCGCGGGTTCTTTTTCGAACTCACGAGTTTAAACGCGGGATGATGGATAACTTCATGATTCGCTCCAAATCAATCTCGTGGAAAGGTAGCGAATTTTGGAACTTGAGTCAAGGAGATAGCCGTAGCTCTCCATCCTGGCGGATAACGGGGGATTTGCACGGTTTTTTCTCGCCCACCAGAATATGGTGATATTGACCCGTTGCTGCGTTCATTCGAGCCTTCGGATCAGAGGGTTCCCCGCCCGCCAGAACGACGGAGTCGTGAAGGCGAGACAAGAATCTTCCTGAAGCTTAATAAATCCGTCATTGACGGAACAAAGTTGCGTTCATGAAAAATTCAGGATCCGCCGAAGGCGGATAGACCAGGGTACTGATGTCCCGTCCTGAAGCTGACGGGATTCTCAAAATAACTTATGAGTTAGCTCCCTCGACTCGCTTCGCTCGCTCAGGAAGCTCGCTAACTCATGTTATTTTGGAATTACAATCGATTAACGCACGACGTCGAAGGGGACCGATAGTTTAAGTGTGATGTCGCGCCCCGGATTAAAGGCATAAGCCTTATATCGGCTCAAATGGTCTGCATATGCCCTGTTAAGAAGATTTTCGACGGAACAATCGACCTTGACCATCTCAGACATCACCGGCAGTTCTCCGCCAGCTCTGATGCCGAACAGCGTGTATCCCCCGGTTGACGTCTCCAATTCAGCAACCCGGTTCTGGTCGAGGACCACCTTTGCGTCGAACGAAAGATATGGGTTCAGGAGAATCTTCCACGAGGGTTGAGTCAAGCGCAGACCCAGAGTAGTGCGCGGCGCAGGCGTTAGTGGAAGCCAGCTCTCGGTTTCTTCATTTTTCCCTAGCACGATATCAGCACCGCTCTCCAGGATCAGATTGTCACTCACCGCTAACTTTAAACCGAATTCCCCTCCGGTCAGCGTGGCGTTCGCCTGCCGTGTGACGTACTTGATCAGGCCGGAGGCCGGATCAATCTCGCCCGTCGATTTCAAGTAGATGTAATCATTGATCCGATTCCGGAAAACTGAAAGCTCCCCTTTTATTCTGGGCGAAACATACCTGATCGCACCATCAACATTGAGCGAGGCTTCCGTTTTCAGGTCCGGTTCTCCGGTCTTATAACGCATACCACCCTGATCGACGCCGTTAACAAAGAGCTCCTCTGCCAGCGGTGCCCTCCATCCGCGTCCCAGGTTGAACGCGAAAACCAACAGGTCGCTCGCATGCCACACCGCACCAAGGCCACCGGTAAAGGCATGATAGTTCCTCGTTTGACCACTAACATTGAGTTCGTCGTTTTCGTTCACGTCTAATCGCCGCACGTCATACCGGAACCCCGCGGATATATTCGTCTGCGACAGGAGAAGCTCCTCATGGAGATAGCCCGCCGCGGTCAGTTGGTTGAAAGAGGGAATCAAAGCCTCCAGGCCCAGTGTCTCATTTTTCTGGCCTTCAACCGACACGCCGAGGGTACCGAACAACTGACCGACCGGGTTGTGATGTGCTCTTATGTCCAATGCCAGGCTGTTCAGCACGAGATCGACATCGGGCATCGTCGAATCAGAGGCGCTATATTCGGTTTCCTCATTCCTCTGCCAGAGAGCATGCGATTCTATTCTGAAAGAAGAAAACGAATGATCGTAACGGACAGAAAACTTGTCATGGGCGATTTTTTGAAAGGGTGTCACCTCGAGGTGGGCCCGGGGGTCGGGAGGGATTTCTATCTTTTGTCCAAAATGCGAATAATCGAATAGGATGTTTCCTGATTCTTCGACCAGACCCGCCGCTACTTTTCCATTCAATTCAATTTCGCCCGTGTTTTGCAGCTCTCCCGCCGGCGTTGAAATATCGGACGCCTGTCGGACGTCGGCCTGCACCTTGTAGCATAGGGCATCGTTCCTGCCGGAGAGAGACAGGCTTCCCGCACCCTGACGGCTGTTGCTGAATCCCTGTAACATCAGGTTTCCCTCCAGCCGGGGCTTCTGATCGGTGAATCTTCCAATGTCGTCATCGATGATATTAATAACTCCCCCAAGTGCATCCGACCCGAACAGTACACTATTGGGCCCGCGCAGTATTTCAACGCGTTGAACATCCAGGGCATCAATTCCGGGGCTCTGGTCATCATCCCACTGCTGACTCTCATGGCGGAGGCCGTTTTCTGCCACGACCACTCGTTGAGATCCCAATCCTCGAATCACGGGCTTCATTGAAAGCGGTCCGCCTGAATACATTGCAACACCGGGCATCATTTCAACGGATTGCATAGTGCTCTGCCCCAGTTTCTGTTCGAATTCCCTTCCTTCAAGAATGCTCACGGGTTGCGGAGAATCCAAAATATCAACCGGTCCCGGACTTGCGGTCACTGTCACCGATCGAAATTCGAAAAGGCTCGCGTGCAGCATGACATTGATACTGGTGTCTTTCGTGGAAATGCTGACCGGGAATATTTCACTCTTAAAACCAATGAGTGAAAACTCGACGGCATAAAGGCCGGCCGGCAGGTCTTTGAAAGCATATCTTCCCTGCTGATCGGTCGTCGTCTGTTTATGGAGCGCGCGGATGCCGACCGCGACGTTGGACAGCGGGCTGTTCTGTTCGTCGACCAGGACGCCGGAAAGATGCTGTGCAACAGATGTTGGAGCTGAGAGGAGCGTTGCGATGAGTAATATACAGGCAAACTGTCTGATCATACATCAATATATTGACTTCTTCGCGTTGATTCAAGAACGGCCGGTAGACCACCATGAGACTCTTTGGGGAGAAAAAACAAAAAGCCCCGATCGAATCGACCGGGGCTGAAGTTTGGTCACCTTCACACTTGCCCGAGTTGATGCATCTTCCGTTCTTTTCTCATTTGTACTATTTCTCCAACCCATGCGCTGATGGTCGCAACGACAAAGAGCGAAATAATGAGAGATACTTTCCCTTCCCATACTTTCAGCGGAATGAGCATCACGCTTGGAAGAAGATAGACCAGCGTGACTCCGTACGCGGTTCCGGCGAGGCCGGATTCGATGACAGTGAAATCACGCGACCTGTATCCAATGTAAAATCCTACGTAGAACAGCCCGAAATACAACCAGTACAACACGGGCATGATACTTAACGGGTTGGATTTGAGTCCAAAAAAGATATTGAAGAGAACGGTGGGTAGCAGGTGAAGGACGACGAAGAAGCAGTACCCAACTCCTACCCATCGCCAGTCGATCGTTAACTTTCTGGATATTAATGATGGTTTGTTCATGCGGAACTCCTTGGAAGATTTGCGGAACCTGTTATCTGAGACCATCGCACGCCTCTACTGGAAGATGCCCGTGTAAACATATCCTGAGGCTGTGCCGGTGCTGTCAAGAGTATTCTCAATAGAGGCGCCGGGGTACAGCTTTGAGTCAACCCTGACGGTAACTTTGCTGGGAGAAATTTCCTCTAAGATGACCGATGCCTTCTGAGAAATGTCCTCTCGAAATGTTCCGGCGGTGATCCGGTATCCCTCATAGGAATTTCCACCGCCCCCGAGCTCCCGGGGCAGGATCTTATACTGGTAGGCATCAAAGTTGACCATCGTGACGCATGAGCCGAGGAGGTCGTCTTTGTGACTCTGGATTGCCTGACTTTTTTGCAGGTTCTGGTAAACACGGTAGGCTTTTACGGATTGGGGAATGGATGGTATCAATACTACAAGGACCAAGAATCCTCCGACGACAAAACCGACATTCGCCATTACTCTTTTGCCCCAATGATGGTCTGCGTGGGCCATACTTTCTGACACAAGGTAGCGCCCGCTAAAAAGAAAAATCGTCGGCCCTGCAATCCACACAATGACAAGACATAGAAAAACGTAGTAGTATCCCGTGGTATACGGTGTTTCTCCGGGGCTTCCTGAGAATTCATTGATACCCTGCACAACCGTTATGCCGGCCGCTGTGAAAGCCGGGTTAGCATGAAAACCGTAGATTGCGGCGACGGAGGAAGACGGATCATAGAACTCACGGGCCAACCCGATCGTAGCAAAAGTGAATGCAACCAGCCACCGGATCTTCCATGCGGAAATCTCGAAAGGAGATTTTTGTGCCGACGCGGAAGTCTGATTAATTGTCTGATTCATAGCGCATCCCTTTCGGCGTTAACGTCTGTCGTATCTGCACCATGCCGGTTTTCCCATTGACGTTTTTGAATGCAGGGTCTCTCCCCTTGGCATACTTATGCGACGTGGCGAGCACGATCTCCGTGTCTGTCACGACAACCGGATACATATAGAGCGTATCGTACTCCGGTCTCGAGTCGACATGCTGCGCTGTTGCGATTGGTTTGCCGTCTCTGCAGTTAGGATACTTCTCAAGGAAAATTTTAGCTAGAGATCGCCCGGGTTTATTCTCCGGCGAGTAATAGGACTTCAGTATTTGTACGAGTGTGTCATGTGTATACGACGTATTGACACCGCGGATAATGACGCCGAGAATTTCATTCAGCCGGGCTTTCTGCCAGTGGGATTCTTCATCAAGGGTCTTCCAGCCGGCGAACAGCGACACGCCGCCGACAAGAAAGACCGTCCAGATGGCAACCCGGGTCTTCACTGGAAAAGGCCTTCTCGCCATGAAGGCAGTGAGCACGATGAGATAAACCGCCGTCGCGATTCCCGCTGCCTCTAGCGAGGGCCAGAGGTCGGGACCCATCCCGGGCATGAAAAATGCTATTGAGACAAGAACGACTCCAACAATGAGCCAGATGAACATCATACGCACCTCGCAATATGTTGTTCGAGAACGTTAATTAACCCTGAAATGTACAAAACGAATGGACGGATGTCAAGGAACGATGGATTTCGGAGCACACAAGGGCATTTTCTGTCTTCCTTGTTCGATCAACCAGCGGTCGAATTCATCCACACAATTGCACTTCGCGTTTTCTTTATCCCGGACCCACTGTTGAGGATTGGTGTTGATATATTCGCGGATTCTATTCAGAGATTTCTCGTTACGGATGATGTGATCGTAATACCTGGGCTGCCAGATTGATACGGACGGTGTTTTCCGGATTTCATTTACGCGTTTTGTCACAGCAGATTTGAATGATCCAACGATATTGCCCAATGTATTGTTTGTTCCCCGTAGGGTCGAGGCATGCCTCGACCCTACGGTATCATCATTTATTATGATAATCCCATTGACATGATTGGGCATTACAACAAATTCATCCAATTCCGAATGATCCTATCCGATCTTTCGTACGGACCGTGACGAAATACGCTCCCGGCCACGAATAGTTATATTCTCTCAACCGTATTTGCTTCCGCCTCTGCATGGTCCTCGCCTCCCCCAAGACTGAATCGTTCAATACCCTATCGCAGAATCTCCCCGGCGAGGATCGGCCGCTCCATGGAGAATCCTTCTCCCGTCGATGAGGATAGCATTCATCCCGCCGTTATCCCAGGAGTCCAGTTCGCGGAGTTTCCATCCTTTGCTTGCTAAATTCATGAGAGCATCCTTCGGAATTGCCTGCGGCTCGTATTCTATTTCTTCCCTGGGCCATTGATGATGAAAACGAAGCGCCGTGACTGCGTCCTGCATGCTCATGCCAAAATCAATGACATTCGTGATAACCTGATAAACCCTTGTGAAGATTGTTGAACCTCCGGGCGCTCCCACGGTGAAATACGGTTTGCCATTGCGCAGAACGATAGTCGGCGTCATGGAGCTGAGCATTCTCTTCCTCGGTTGAATGCTATTTGCTTTTCCGCCAAGGAGACCATAGGCATTCGGGGCATTTGATTTAGCGCTGAAGTCATCCATTTCGTCGTTGAGCAAAAAGCCGGCACCTTCCACGGCAAGTTTCGACCCAAAGAATTGATTCAGGGTATACGTTATGGCAACCATGTTTCCGGCTGAGTCGGCAACACAATAATGAGTAGTGTGGTTCGGTTCCTGTGTACCGGAAAGGCCGGGTTTGACATCGACAGGGTTCGTTGCCTTATTGAAGTTGAAGGTACCCATCCGGGCAGCCAGGTGAGAAGAATCGAGCAGCGCCGACAAGGGCACATCGACGAAATCTCCATCTCCGAGATATTCCGACCGGTCGGCGAAAACACGTGTCATTGCTTCACTCATTAGGTGAATGGTTGACGAGCTGTGAAAACCCAGTGAGTCAAGGTGATACGGCTCGGTCATTTTCAGCAACGAAATGAGCGCCCAGCCGCCGGAACTCGGCGGCGGCACCGTGACGATCCGGTAACCGCGATATACGCACGTCAGCGGTGTGCGCCATTTTGCCTCATAGGAGGCCAGGTCGTCTTCGGAGAGAATGCCCCCGTTGCGCTGTATCTCGGAGGCCACAAGCCGCGCGACATCTCCTCTGTAGAACCCGTCCTTTCCGTGCTCTTGTATTTCGCGCAGTGTCCGGGCCAGGTCTTTTTGGACAAAGATTTCTCCCCTGAGAAATACTTTTGTGGAATCGTCTTTCGTGAAGTACTTCCGTGACGCGCTGTAACGGTACAGTTCCGGCAACGACCTGTTAAGGGCATCGACGTCGTCCTGTGTAAGAAGGAATCCCTTCTCGGCTAACGTAATGGCTGGCTGCAATACTTCATCCCAGGATAGCTTTCCGTATTTCTTGTGGAGTTCGTACAAACCTGCAACAGTTCCGGGCACTCCAACTGCGAGAGCGCCTTGTGTGCTTCTTGACAAATCGAAATTACCAAGGCTGTC
Source organism: Bacteroidota bacterium (assembly GCA_049515655.1). Classification (GTDB taxonomy): domain Bacteria; phylum Bacteroidota; class Ignavibacteria; order UBA10030; family SZUA-254; genus JBEKTW01. Next base: position 33,566 of record JBEKTW010000009.1, on the reverse strand, counting down.
CAGGTACATGTTCTCTGTCGCACGCAATGGAGCCGTTTCCCGAAAATCAAGCGCCAGCGGTCCGGGGCCGGTTAAGTAGGCAACCGCGAATCCTCCGCCGCCAATATTTCCTGCACCGGGATAGACGACCGCCAATGCAAAACCCACAGCCGTCGCGGCATCGACGACATTTCCACCTCGTTGAAGAATGGCAACTCCCACGCGGGAGGCTTCGGAATGCGCAGAAACGACCATTCCGTTACAGGAAGTCACTGCGCGATTTTGAGCCTGGACTGGTTCTAAGAGAATAAATGCGAGTAGAAAAAGAGCAAACCTTTTCATCAATACTGTCTCAGAGGTAATTCTTGAATGTCGACATGCCGGCGATTCCTGTTTGAATATCCGCATTAGTTTGTTTGAATCAAATTAACATCGAAACCTGTTTCTTTGAAAACATCCATGATCATGCTTCGGTGAGCACCCGTGAAAAGTTTACGGTCGGCGGCATTGAGAGCGTACACGAAATTCCCAGATACAAGCGTTGTTACTATGCGAGGATGCGATCATTGTTTCTACTGTTCATTTCTTTCCTTTCTTCTTCTTGTCAGTGATATTCCTCCAAATCCTCCTAGAATTGCGATATAGAAACCGAAATCACACCACCAACCGACATTATTGATTTCATAGGCACGAATGTGATTGTCGAATATTCCAATAACAATTGTAATCGGGGCGATTATTGAGACTATCACCAAGATCCACTTGATCTGAATGCCTTTAAAAGATAATATATCATCGCAGAGCCAATGATTATCAGTCCGATGCCGGTATATCCACCGGCAAAGCCGCCAAAATATCTTCCAGTCACAATCGTTGCTATGTTATGCCCAACACCATTCAATATCATAATACCTGCATAGATAATGCTCAAATGATGTGCCCATCTTCTCTCATGCAGCACGAAATAGAATAAGACAACCGGAATGCAAAGGAGCACCCAGTTTGCTACTAAGAACCAACCTAATCCATAGAAAGAATCTATTAACCAGAATCGTCCCCACGTCTCTTCGAAAATGTGAGCTACGTGATTCATCAACATCAAAAGATAGACAATAACAACTTTGTTCTTGTTCATGAAGTTTCTTCCAGCAGATTGCAGAAGATCTGTATTGAAGAGGAGGTGCAAGTAAGCTTAACGTCCCGCGAAATAACGCAATGCGTCATCCCAATCGACGGGAGATGTAATGACGCATATGTGTGTCCCGGCGTTGCGGGATAAACTGTTGTTGTTCCTACTGAGTGCCAGACCAGGCGTAATGAAACCGATGGTAAGTTTGCCAATTCCCGTACTTTGAAATATGCTCCGCGAATATACAAAAGAATCTATCGAGTATCGAACAAGCCGAAATTGGCAAAATAGACGAAAATTCTCTCCGGAGGGATTATCTATAGGCGAAAAGACCGGGAAATACACGCCGTGGTTTGCGCCGTTCACTACAACCTGTCCATGATCATGAGAAAGGTAACTCGGGGGGAGGATCCGTTTGTCTCTTACCCTTGTTTCTTTTCCCTTTCTTAACCCTGGCTTCGGGTAATCCTTCGCCGGGAGATCCAGTTGCATACTCGCCTGCCGCTTCGTTCACCACTGCCTGCGCTATTTCTTTGCCATCAAAATCTACGGGGATAGCGCCGTTTTCTATCAGTTTAAGATTGGCGTTGGATTCATCCGGTTCCGGGTTTCGAACGTAGATAGTTCTTCCTTTGCGCATTCCGTCTATTACACCCGACCATGTGCCTCCATCGGCGCTGGATTCTGCCACAAAAATGTTCTTTGCCAGTCCATAGATATAGGGATTGCGGCCCATCGCAAGTTGAACGCTCCACGGCGCCCTCGGGAAGAAGGTACTCAATACCAGAACATCGCCTTCGATGATCTGCGGATAGTACTTCTTGATCCCGCTTTCGAATGTCATAATGCCCTGGGGAAGCACGATGATACTGTGTCCCCTATACTTTAGAGCAGAATCCAGGGCCTGCTTGTCAACCCCTTTGGCGAAACCACTTACAACAACCCTGTACTTCTCAGAGGCAATCCTGGCCAAGTTGTCGGTGAACTTAAGTGCGATGTCGGATGCATCGCGGGAGCCGACAATCGCAATTGATTCTTCCTGGAGTATCTGTTTGTTCCCTTTCACGTAAAGAATCGGAGGAGATGCCTTGGTCTTAAGATTGGCTTTGAGAGTCGGCGAATACTCCGGCGAAAAAATCGGAATCACTTCAAATCCCTGGGCAAAGAGATCTTCGGCAACAAAAGAACTGTTCGGCAGTTCAGCTTTTGCAGCCCTGACTCCCATCAACGTCTTGTCGTCGAGACCATACTCGGCAGACCATGCATCTTCAGATCTCTGGAAAAAACTTTCAAGGGTGGTTTGCTTTTCGTGAACGATCTTCACCAGTAACGCGTTGATTTGTTCGATCCGAAGTCCCGAACTGTGAGTTAACGCGATGAGATACGGTATTTCTTTGTTTTGTGTCATTCTCCTTGAACCCGGTGTTCTAGGTGGACAGATCGCCGCCGATTGTCTTCGCAATGACCAGTGGTGCAATCGTCTTTGCCTCCAATGTAGTAAAAAGCTTGCCAATTTCCTTGATTGTCGCTCCGCTATCACAGATGTCGTCAATGAGAAGAATTGATTTACCCGCTGCCTCGATATCCGGTTTGAACTCGAATACCCCCGCCACATTATCGGCCTTCAGAAGGCCGTTTTGAAAAATTTTCTGGGGTTTTGTCGCGCAAACTTTCCGCAAATTATGAGAAATTGGGATTCCCAGAGTTGATGCGATCTTTGATGCAAAGTTTTTTACCAAATTCCCGGATTCAGTCGGCGGCACATAGACAACTAAATCAAAGTTTGTCCTTCCAAAGTGCTGTCGGAAAGCTTTCAATGTCAGCTTGACTAAGAAATCAGGGAAATCGCCGCCGTGTTCATACTTGCATCGATGGATTGCAGCGCCGACCGCTGATACTCCATAATATGAACCGGCAACCCCGTCCGCCAGAATTGTTCTGGCGTTCGACACTTCCAGTATCGGGAAATATTGGCTCCTGAAACACTCAATCCTTTCTTCCCATTCCTTCTCCACCGTCACATGAACATGCCGGGCCAGGTCGTTGTCACATTGACCACAATTCGCGGTGCCACTGTCGCCCAGATAGTTACATAAGAAATTCATGCGACAATGGGATGAATCTATATACTCAATCATTTTCGCGAGATCGGCTATCTTGGCATTTCTGAGTTCTTGAAAGGCGGATGTGTTGAGTGCAGGAGCTCCGTACCTGTACTCATATTTCTTTGTTTTCTTCGACCTCACCTCATTAATGATACCCTGCTCCATCAGGTCTGCTTTGATAGTTCTAACCTGAGTACGGGTGAGGTTCGTTGCCCTGGCGATTTCGAACTCACCCATGGGGGCTTTCTTCAGGGTATCGATGACCTTCTGGTATTTGTCGGGTGAAGGTCTCCCTCCGTCGATGAATGCCTGAGGAAGGGACTTATCATTCTCGTGATAGAAAAGCAAGAGGAGGGTCGGTTTCCCATCTCTTCCTGCCCGGCCTATCTCCTGATAGTAGTGTATCGGCGATGCCGGCATCTGCGTATGGATAATAAACCGGATGTCCGGCTTGTCAATTCCCATCCCAAGAGCGTTCGTGGCCACGACGCATTTCCATTGATTTGCGAGTAATCCATCTTCAATTTGTTTTCGGGAGGCAGCATCCAGCCCTGCGTTGTAATGAACCGATGATAATTTCAGGAACTCCAACCATTGAGAGTACACCTCGGTGTTGATTCTCGTTCCTGTATAGATGACCCCTGTCCCGGGGAGCTTATCCAAATTCTTGCCAAGCCAGATCATTTTTTCTTCTTCCGAATTGACCTTGACAACCCGCAAATGAAAATTAAGCCTGACAAGGTTTCCCCGGATCGATACGGTGTTGCCACCCATTTGCCTCACGATATCTTGCTCAACCCTTTGTGTTGCAGTGGCCGTCGTCGCCAGAACCGGGAAACCGGCGGGCAGTAACTTGACAAGATTGATAATTCTGCGAAATGCAGGTCGGAAGTCGTGTCCCCAGACCGAGATACAGTGGGCTTCGTCGATAACAACCATCTTCAAGTTCATGGATCGTGTCGCATCAATCCATTCATCGTTCTCTTGGCGCTCCGGAGCGATATACAAAAGCTTGAGTCTCCCGTCTTTCGCTTCCTTGATGACGGCTTCATTTTCTGCATCTTCCTGTTCACTGTTGATGCATTTTGCGGGGATTCCAAATTCATTAAGTTTCTTCAGTTGATCTCTCATCAAAGCCAGCAAAGGCGAAAAGACAACGGTTAACCCGTCAAATTGGACCGCCGGAAATTGGTAACAGAGAGATTTGCCATAACCGGTCTTCTCGATCAACAGAATGCGTTCCCCTTTGAGAACACGTTCAATTGTGTCCCATTGATCATCGTAAAACTTCTCGAATCCGAATGTCTTTTGGAGCTTCTCTTCTGCCTGGTCTCTTGTCATAGCGTGTTATCCGTGCCTCTCCTGCCGTCGTGGGATAAACTTTCTATATTTCCTTTGAGTGCTGTACAAGGATTATTATGCCTCATGGTAAGTTTGCCAGTTTTTATGCCTTCCGATGTACTCCGCGAATATACAAAAGAATCTATCGAGTGTCAACCTTGTGTATTTTCATAATTTAGGCGATATTTAGGTCTCGGACGGATCGGTTGCCTCTAATTCGCCGATGATTCTGGCCGGCATTCGCCCGATGCATGTATTGCTCTACTCTTAATGACGCTGCCCAAATATCGAATCATCCTGCTCCTGCTTGCGAGCATTGCTTGCCTGGGTATCATCTACGGCCGAGACCGGTCTCTGCCAAGATTGAGCCCCGCCCAACTCATACGTCTCCTGCAGCAGAAGAAGGATCATCGCCCCGGATGGGACACAATCTACCACGGCGGTAAATGCGGATTGTGGCTGTCGTATGAGGTTATGCGAAACTGGAACAACTTCGATGAGGCACAGAAACAGAAGGCGAAGAACCTCATTGCGGCACCTCTGACGCAGAAGAGCCGCGTCATCGGGCATTTTAGTTTCCTCTATGACACGACGGGCTTTGACGTGCCGGCAATGCTCGATTCCACGTATCAACCTATTCCCAACAGTTATGAGGAGTTCGTTGACTCCGCAGGGAGTATCTTTAGTCATGTGTGGACGTTTGAGGTTGACACCCTGGGGTACCTGCCGCCGCCGCTGGATACCGATGGGACGTACCATGTCGTGATCACCGCGGTCGGCTCGGGAGAGTACGGCGAAACTGACCTCGATACGAACGCTATAAATTCGACTTCCCCGCCCCGGTACGGATCCCACATCCAGGTTGACAACAGTTTTGCAAATGTCATTCAATCGAGCCGCGGCATGCCCGGTCTCAGGGTGACCGCGGCGCACGAGTTCAATCATGCTATTCAAATAGGATGCTATGGATTCTGGCCCGACGAGCGTTACTTCTATGAGATCCAGTCCACATGGATGGAAGATGTCGTCTATACTAATGTCAACGATTACTATAATTATCTCTCCAACAGTCCTGCCATCCTCTCCCAGTTTTCACACCCCGACATTCGGTTTACTGAACTGGATGGGAAAATTGAGTACAGCAGGGCAGTCTGGGGAAAATATATCGAGAAGCGGTTTTCCCGCGACCTGATGAGGCACGTTTGGGAACATATTGCGCAAGTGTCAACCCTGCCGGCACTTGACCGCACCCTGACGGACGCGGGAAGCTCTTTCCGGAAAGCTTTCCTGGAATGGACACGATGGAATTATTACACGGGCTCCAATGCGGATACGGTAAATTACTACACCGAAGGAAGAAATTATCCTGATATGCTCTTGCGGCCGGTTGACCAGTATACGTCTCCCGGGCGGTCACTGGAAGACAGCATCCAGGTTATCAGCTCCACATACCATCCAATCCTCGTCAACAGCACAACCATGGTTTCCGTCATCTCCAACATCGACAACTCTTCCATCGGGACTGATGCCTTTTTGAATTTCACATACGAAATGAGCGACCGCGGCGGCAGTGATTTCAAGCAACTCTCCAACGGAATTTATGTTAAGGTCGACGCACCGGATCCGCAAAACTGGAGCTCCTGGGAAAACGTCCCGACGCAAACATCTCAAGTCATCGTCTACCCTGATCCTTTCATTGCGCAGAGTCACAAGCCGTTGAATTTCAGACTGCCCTCGGCAATCCAATCGACGGCGGTACTTCATGTTTTCAGTTCCAGCTTACGGCTAATTTACGATAATGAACTACCGGTGGTCAACCTTCGACCGCTTGAGCCGGGAATTGTGTGGGACGCGCACGATAACAACGGGAATCTCATCGCCTCGGGTATTTATTTCTACTTCATTGAAATCGACCAGATTGAATACCGCGGAAAATTCGCTGTTTTGAGAGAGTAGGGGCAGATTGTTTGCGCGGAGGGCGACAACTGAACGAATAGTGTTTCGCACTCCTAGTGAAAAATTCTAAATCCTGCGCCAGAGGCGCATCCGCCTCTGGCGGAGAATACCTAAATCTTAAATTCCGCTTTTCAGAATCCCGCCAACGTAAGCGGAATCCAGAAGCGGGACAAATCCAAAACTCTAATATCGAAACTCGAAACAGTAGTCGCATTCTAAAGCTCGTCTCGTCATGCTGACATTCTTCTGGTCAGCATCTAAACGTTGGCGAGGTGACCCCGGTTCGGATTCCGAACAGAAGAATTTCGGAATGACGGGTTAGCTTGCTTTTCTGACAGCCTCGAATGGACAGGGAGGCCTGGGGGACACGATGCTACTTACTTGCTCTCACTCGCAGAATGGTCAGCGAGAAGGAGGGGAAGGAATAGTGAAAGTTCGGACGAATATCTTCTATCGCTTTCACGACCGGGACGACATTGAACGGGTGAGCGATCGAATTCTCCGCCGCGGGATTCTCCGATGTCAACTGAATCACCTTCGCCGGTGACTGGAGATCCGGGATTCCTGAAAGCTCGATCTTCGCCTCGACGGCTTTCCTGGAAACATTGACGACCTTCAGAATCACTTCGCCGCTCGCACTATCTCTCCCAGCCGAGACATGCAGCGGCTTCGGCGAAATTTCCTGCAGGTTGACATCATGGATCAACTTTCCATCGAGAGAGCACCGTATATTTCTGCCCTTCAGCTCGATACTCACATCGTACCACTGACCGGTGACAACCTTGCCCTCAACCGGAGTACCGACAATCGACTTACTGCCTTCGTCGTTCCATTCAATCGCGTGTCGGGTATTTCCCCATCCTCCGATATTCCACCAGAACCAGTTGTCCTGATCTTTCACGTAAAACAGGATGAGAAATCCTTCATCTCCGCCGACCTTTCGAGCCTTGAGAGTGATCGTATAATCCTTCCACGATGAGTCTCCGGCAATGGACCGTTTGTCCGGACCCTCCGCCGCTTGCCGGTATGCGCCGTCGATGACTTTCCAATCCCCGTCGGACGCACCCCAGTCTCCGGGCCTGCCAATGAAGTCGCTTTCAAGGAGCACCTTGCCGTCTTTCGTCACCCGAACGTCTTTATACTCTGCTTGTGTGTTCCACGTTCCGAGCCCGACCTTTCCATGCTGTTCCGGGAGTGCTTCATAGGCATCGGGAGAAATATCCATCTGTAGCGGCAGCACAACATCGCCGCAATTCTCGCTGAACATTTTCTGCACGTAATACGACGGAGTACCGTACGCTTCCGCTCCATTGAAGTTTATCAAGTCGGGGTCCCACACTTTCTGATGTATGTTGGCAAAGAGCGGCGCGTACGAGGCCATCGCAACCACATCGGAATTCCGTTCCAAGCCCGTCATGAATGCCGCCTCGCCTAACGCGCCTCGCAGGTTTCCGCTTCCCCTGCCTTCCGTCACCGCGTATTCGCCGACGTACACCTTCGGCCCGTGCCTGTTGACCGTGTCGTACATGTCCGCATGAGTGATGAAGAATTTCGGCGACGAGTAATAATGCTCATCGACAATTTCCGCCGGCCGGCTCTTCGGCACGCCGCCCCAGACATTGGCGATGAGGTGGACCTGTGGATACTTCGATTTCAGCGCGTCATAAAAAAGAGCGTAGCGCTCCTCGTACGCTTTCCCGCCGTTCTCGTTCCCGATCTCCATGTATGTAAGATTGAACGCCGCGGGATGGCCGTTTTTTGCCCGTTCGGATCCCCATCGACTGTCGACCGGACCATTGGCGTACTCGACGGCATCGAGCGCGTCCTGTACCCACGGCGCCATCCCGTCCTTCGGGACAACCTGGGTATGGGACATTCCACAGTTGACGACAAAGAGCGGTGCGGCACCCAGGTCTTCGCACATCTGAAGATATTCGTGAAAACCCAGCCCATTGGTGGAATAGTATTTCCAGAGGTCGTACACGCTCCGCCGACCGGCGATGTCGCCGACGGTTCGCTTCCAACGATACGAATATGTCAGGCTTTCGCCCTCCACCCAGCAGCCGCCGGGAAACCGGACGAAGGATGGATGGAGATCCGCCACCATTTGGGCAAGGTCCTGCCGCAAGCCATTTGCCCGGCGCTTGAAAGTGTTTTGCGGAAAAAGCGATACGACGTCCAGCCAGAGAGTGCCTGCGTGTGAAGAACTGAGCACGAGACGCGATTCCGGGTCGGATTCATTGGCGACAAGCGTGGGGCCGAAGGATTTCCATTTGCCCGTGATCCCGTCGACGCTGTCGCGGGCGTACACTTTTCCGTTCACACCTTCCAGGGTCAGCCTAACCGGTCCGTTGAAACCATCCGAACATCTGGCATAGAATGAAAGATTGTACTTCGCGTCTTTCTTCAGTGCTATCCCCCAGTAGCCGCTGTTGGAAACACCGACGCTTCCTCCGCCGGCGTCCATAATCCTGAGCCGGAGTGCGTGCCGGTTTTCCTCGCTCAACGGGTGTGATGTGTCAATGGTGATCTCGCCCTTCGCCGTACCTGTTGTTACCAGCGACCAGTAGACGGCGGTATCGGATTCCTCGAACGACCGATTGCGGATCAACTCGGCGTAGAGTCCGCCATCACCCGCGCAATTGATCTCTTCGAAGAAAATGCCGTACAGCATCGGACTTATCTTAATCCCGGGTTTGTCGCAGAACACTTTCAACGTCGCCGTCGGATTCACCTGCCCCGGGGCTGACCAACACATCAATCCTCCGGCTATAAGTGCCGCAACGATCCGCATGAAGGAATTTTTGCTCATCGGAATAAGTCCTTTCTATTAACGAGTCAACCGGGGATCGACGTAGCTGTAGTTTAACTTTACTCCGACATAGAATAGATCCTCGGCGACTTTAAAATTCTCGGGACGAATATCTCCGAGCGTCATGGTCTGCCAGGACGTCGTCGGATAAATGAACTCGTAGCGGTCCTCCGAAGTCGTTACTTTCACCGGCATCCGGAAATCAAGTGCATCGGCGCTCCACTTATACCTGGCCGTTACCTTATCCCCCTTTTTCCACACAAAGACCTCAAGCTGCGGAATCTTTGGAAACTTCAGGTACTGGTTGAAAAAGTAAGAATAGTCTTTTCCCGTTTTCTTGTTCACAAACTGGACGACATCGTCGGCAGTGATCGTCTGATACCTGAATGATTCCTGTATGCCATGGAGAATCGAAAACCATAATGAATCGTTGTCGATAACGCTCCGGAGTGTATTCAGCACGAGCTGTCCTTTGTCGTACATATCGCCGGAACCTTCATGCTGGACGTTATAAATCCCGATGATCGGTTCCGTGTTGCGCACATTCTGTTTTTTCCCGTTGATGTACGTCAGCGACTCCTTGCGGCCAAACAGTTTCTCGACATAGAGAGCCTCGGCATACGCGCCGAAACTTTCGTGGATCCACATGTCGGCGATATCTTTCGAGGTGACGCTATTGCCCCACCACTCGTGGGCGCTTTCATGAACGATGATGAAATCGAACTTCAACCCGACTTCCGACGACGCGCGCCCGCGATAACCTTCCAGGTATCGATTCCCGTACGCGACAGCGGTTTGATGCTCCATCCCGGTATGCGGGCACTCGACGAGCTTGTATCCATCCCGGATGAACGGATACTTTCCAAAACATGCTTCGAACGCGCCGAGCATGGATTTGGCGTCTCGGAACTGAACTTTGGCCTTCTCCACATTTTCCGGAAGAACATAGTAATCGAGAGTCAGAGCGTCCCCGCCGCTAATATAGGTGTCCGCGAAATGTGCGAACTTGCCGACATTGACCGTCACATTGTAATTATTGATGGGATAACTGACAAACCAATCGTACCGGGTCCAACCGCCGGCCAGCTCCGTCACTGAACAAAGGCGGCCGTTGGAGATATCCGCAAGACCGTGAGGAACGGTGATGCTGATGAGCATGCTGTCCGGTTTGTCCGACTGATGGTCTTTGTTGGGCCACCAGAGACTCGCTCCCGTTCCCTGGCACGTTACCACGACCCAGGGATTCCCCGAAGAATCATGGGTCCAGGTGAATCCCCCGTCCCACGGCGGATTCTTGGCAACGGTCGGACTTCCCGAATAGAATATCTTTATCGAGTGGATGGAATTCTTCTTAAGGGTCTTCGGCAGTTTCACGAACACCGCGTTGAATTCACGGTCAAAGGGAACGGCAGCATTATCGTCGAGCGTGATCTTCTCAACATCCATGTTCTTGAACAAATCGACCTGCATCCTGTCGAACGCGGAATCCACCGAAAAAACGATCGTGTTCGAGCCGTTGATGAATTGTTTTGCCGTATCGATTTTGACGTCGAGATGGTAGTATTTTACATCGTAGCATTTTCGCTCCGCCGTCAGCATCCCGCGCAGAGTGTCGGCGCGCGTAAAGACGGGAGCCTTCGATTCGTTTCCCTGTTGTGCGAGTGCCGACGCCGAGTACATAATGATCAAGAGCAGCAGCCAGAAACTCGCGTGCGTTGATATCTTTTTCATTTCGTTTACTCCACTTTCCACTCAAAGATACCGGTAGAATAGTCCGGCAGAAGTTGAATCTCGATCCGCACGCCGTCTGTTTCTATCGGCGGGAAGGTTATTTTGTTGAACCGATCTTTTTCAACCGGATAGGAGGACACGTCGGGCAGGGGTTTCCATTTATCACCATCCTTATAGACACAATGCCACGATTTCGGGACACGACACTCTCCGACTCCGGTATCGTCGAACCAGTAGATCTCCATGCTGGAGATTCTTTTCCGTCCGTCAAAATCGTACTGCACCCATTCTTGCGTTCCCTTCTTCGGCCACCAGTGGAAAAACGGAATCGATTGGTCGTTGGAATTGGCTGGTTCAAGTTGATCGTTGATAGAAAATGTCTTACCACCGCCGGAAACGCTCACTTTGCTCGTGTAGGCAATTGTTGGCGCGGGCAGCGGGCGGGCTGACGAGAGTACCCGCGCGGGCCAGACGGTCATTTCTCCTTCACCGCGATGCGCCCATGCGTAGTACGGGATGGCAACGAATTCCTGCAGGGGACCGGACAGAACACCGGCATCCAGAGTCCGGCGAACCGGATACGCTGCGCCGCGGACAACCTCAACTCCTCCCAGCAGATCCTTCCGGAACTCTGCGGTGAACATGGCAGAGTCGGGTACCACGAGGTCTAAGACGCGACCGTCTTTGTTACCGGGAGATTCCGCGCAAAACATGAGCGGTCCGCGCTGCAGGGCCACGCGCCCGCGGTCGGCTTCAACGTGTTCATTCGCGACGACGCGACGGACGGGCATCGGCAGGTTAAGCTCAACCACGTCGCCCTTTTTCCACGCGCGGCGAATCGAGGCATAACCGTTCTTTGTTTCAAACGCCGTTGCGCTTCCGTTGATTTTGATGCTCACCCGTTGACCGTCCGTGTCGGCAAACCGGTAGAGATCTCCCGGAACTGGCCTGTTGGTCGCCCATCCGGGGATTCGAATGCAAAGTGAGAACTCGCCGGCCTGTTTTGGCGCGACGCTGATTTTTACGTCGCCATTCCAGGGATAGGAGGTCTCCTGCGCGATGTTCACCGGATTGTCACCGAGGTCGATTGTCGCGCTGCTGCCGATGAACAGATTAACGTACAGGCTATCGTTGCGGTGCGCGTAGATGTACCCCGGGATGGATGGGACGAACCGGCAAACATTCGAAGGACAGCAGGCGCATTCGAACCACGGAGACCGGCCTTTGCTGTGAAATGATTCAAGGGGATTGGGGTAGAAGAATCTGTCGCCATCCATGGAAACGCCCGAGAGAAACCCGTTGTAGAGAACGCGCTCCAGTACATCGATGTACTCCGCGTCTCCGTGGAGGAGGAACATGCGGTAGTTCCAGAGCACGTAGGCGATCGACGCGCATGTTTCGCAATACGCGTTCAAGTTCGGAAGGTCATAATCATCGCTGAAGCCTTCGTTCCCGCCCGTGGCACCGATGCCACCGGTGACATACATCTTTGTCCCGACGACGTCGTTCCAGAGCCGGTCGATCGCTTTCACGTACGAGGCATCGCCGCTGAGCGCTGCGACGTCCGCCATGCCGGAGAACATGTACGTGGCCCGCACGGCGTGACCGACGGCTTTGTCCTGCTCGAGCACCGGCTTATGGTCCTGGGCGTACTCGCCGATGAGTTCATGCCCTTTGGCATTCCCGCGCTCATCCAGGAAAAATTTGGCGGTCCGGAGGTATCGTTCATCGCCGGTGAGCCGGTAGAGCTTGCAGAGCCCGATTTCGATTTCCTGATGCCCCGGGACTTCATGGCGACCGGTCGGGCCAAACGTAGCGCAGACGAGGTTCGCGTTCTTCAGCGCGACGTCCAACAGCGTTCTTTTCCCAGTCGCGAGATAATGTGCCACTGCGGCCTCATAGAGATGGCCGGCATTGTACAACTCATGACTGCCGTCTTTTTCTCCCACCCAGCGTTCCTTGCCTCCGGGAGGCGCGTAATCCTCCCGTATGAGTCTCCGCGCGGTGTAGAGATATCCGTCATTCTCCTGTGCGGCCACAATCTTGGCGATGATCTCGTCGAGATATTTTTCCAGCGTGGCATCCGGCTGAATCGCCAGCGCGTACGAAGCCCCTTCGATCACTTTATAGACATCCGAGTCGTTGAACTGGTAGCCACAGAATTTTCCCGTCTTGAGTCCGGCGGCAATAGCGAAATTGTCGATGCGCCCCGTCTCCTCGCACTTTTTCAGAGCGTACGGAATGGTCACCGTCCGGTTGATATCGAGCCGATGGAGCCAGAACCCGTCGTTGATATGGACGTCGGTGAACAGCACCGGCTTGATGGGATAATCCTTCTTCATCTCCCCGCCCCGCGAGACCAGCGAGGCGACACCGAGGAGACTTACTATGAACAACTTCTTAGGACTCAGCATGGTCGCTTCCTCTATAATTTGTCATTTGAGAAACAAGAAAAAACTAATCAGAATGTCATTCCGAAGCAAATCCTAAATACGAATATCTAAATCTTAAACAAGCACGAAATTCTAATCTCAAAATCCTAATGCCTGAAACCCGTAACTTGAAACCTGAAACCCAAAACCCATCACCTACGACCTACGACCTACCACCTATCACCTATCACCCTTCCCCCTTATTCATCTCTTCGACGTGACAACGGCACATCCGTACAATTCACCTATGGGCTTCTTATCCTTTGCGCGAAACATCACCGCCACGCGGTGTTTTCCGACAATCAACTCCGGCGGGATGGGGTATTCTACATCAAAAAGTTGATTTCCCTTGTCCCCGCTCAATGTCTGGCCGGACAACTGTTGACCGTCGATGAGAATGTCGAAGGCACAGTCCTTCTCGTCGCCCCGATACGTGCATCGTAACGCGAGCGGCAGAGCGGGGTCGACGTTGAGATCATACCGGAACCATTGCGGCGATTTGACCCAGGGGCGTCCCAGACTGTCGCCGACTTGAAATTTGAATGCCTGGAAATTGTGGTCGCGCTGTGAAAGCCGATCACCAATGTTCACAATATCCACCATTCCGGCCGGTTGGAAACCTCTCGATTTCTCCAGCTTATTCCAATCAGCTTCCGTATATATGTTCCAATAAATGGCGTATCGTTGTCCAAACACCTTGTAGAACGGTGTGAGAGTCAGGTCCGCGGGCCGGCCGACTTTCACCGTGCGAAACGTGAGCGTTTTCCCCTGCACCGGTTTGATCCAGACGTTGGGGTCGGCCTGCGATGTGACAAGCGAAGGCGTGGCCATCGCAGCACTCTGGAACGCGGCGCGGTCGACATCCGGCAAGAGGTAACCGGACTGCATCTCCTTTGTCATGCCTTCCGTGCCTATCTCGCCGGCCAGCACCAGCGGACCGTACATGACGGCAGCCATCATTGGCGCATCGGGCATGTACCAGAGATGGAAATCCATCGGCAGATAAACATCAACCCTGTCGCCATCCCGCCAGACCCGTTCTATGGCGAGGTAACTCGAAGGACCTGATGTCACGAGAGATTTGCCGTTGAGTTTGACATCCACACCTCCTGTCACCCAGTATGGAATTCGAAGCCGGAGCGAGAAATCCATTGGTTTCGAAAGCTTTACAATGATCGAGGTTCCTTCCTGCTCCGGGAAATTCGTTTCCTGCCGGAGTCGTATTCCTTTCTCCTCCCAATTCAGTTCAGAAGCAATAAAGAGATTCACGAAAACTCCTCCGGTATCGTGGGAGTAAATGCTGCTGCCAAATTTCGCAAACGATTCAATTCCTGTCCCGTTGCAACAGTAGTAGGAAGAATCGGGGATTCCGAACATCTTGAACAGCCCGGACCTCATCGGAACATAGTACATGATGGCCCCGCCGTCGCCGGGCTTCTGCGTCGGAAGAATCCCATTGAAGAGCGCGCGCTCATAATAATCCATAACCCGCGGATCGGCGGACCAGGAAAAAACATGCTGGGTTAATTTCAGCATATTATAAGTACAGCAGTTTTCATGGCTCTCGGCGCCTAATTGGTCGGCGAGGCAGTACGGATCGTCGAGCCAGAGCTCATAGTTGCTGGTCCCCCCGGTAACGTACGACCGGGCCTGTACGATTTGATTCCAGAAGAACGTCGCCGCGTCGTAGTACGAAGGATCGCCCGTCATCTCGTATTCACGTGCCGCAGCGATTGCCTGTGGAATATGCGTGTTCGCGTGAAGTCCTTTCAATTCATCGCGGTGAGCTATGAGAGGGTCAAGAAATGAATCTTTTTCAAAACGACACGATAGATCGAGATACGTCGAATCACCTGTGAGTGCATAGAGATTGCAGAGCGCCTCGCCCATGCCGCCGAATTCAACTTTCAGCATCGTTTGCATCTGGTTGTCATCCAACCGGTCAGTGCGCGCCTTCGCCCAGGCCCCGAACTTCTTCGCCATATCGAGGGCCTGCGCGTTGTCGCACTGGGTGTACATGTCGATCAGGCCGGCAAGAATTTTATGCAATGTGTACCACGGGGCCCATACTCTCTTGCCCGTTTCGACGCGGCCGATGAACTCTTCCGGATAGGCACTGAGGTAGCCGCTCGGCGCCTGGCACTTTGCCAGTTCAGCCACGAGATTGTCCGCCTTCGACCTGAGACGCTCATCGCCCGTCGCCGCGTACATCAGCGCGCAGGCCGACAGGTAGTGTCCGACGAAATGTCCCCTCAATTCGCAGTCAGGAGCTTCCCAGCCGCCGAGCGGTACTGCTTTCGAGGACAGCCCGGCATTCACACGAAAATTGTGCAGCAACCGGTTGTTGTTTAGACGCAGAAGATACTCGTGGTCTTGTTCCATCGCATCTTTGAATGGTCCAGAGAGGAGGCGTAGCTGCCGAAGAGGAAACTTCTGTGCCTTAAGATCGATGACTTCCCCGACCTTCTGTTTCGCCGGAGAATTGTCCTGCGAGAAAACCAGGCTCGGCGGGATAAGAAGTAGCCCGAGAACAACTAAGAATACTGATTTATTCATTGTTTGTTTCCAAATGAAACAACTTCGTCGGAAATCCTAAGTCCGAATATCTAAATCCGAAACAAATCCTAAACTCGAAGCTCTAAATCCCAAATCCTAGGCAAACCCGTCTTGCTGACACGTTTCTGGTCAGCATCCAAACGTTGGCAGCGGAATGCTCGGTCCAGATCCTGACTTAAGACATGTCAGGACGACGCTTCGCGTCGGATCCCGACCTAAAGCATGTCGGGCTGACGCTTGGATTGGCGTGCCCTTTCCCACGTCGTCCGGTCCCGACCTCGTCTGGATGGTCAGCATCTAATCGAAGCAGCCATTCTGTGTTTTGATATTCGAATTTTGGAATTGGAGTTTGTTTAGAATTTCGGATTTAGAGTTTAGTGCTTTTGACCTCTAAACATATTTACCTGCTTATCCTTGCCACTTAATACGGATGTTCGGTTTGGTAAAAAGTCCCTTTCGGCAAATTGAACGAGAGATCCCGTATTCCGATGAGACGCAGCGTTTCCCAAATGGCTTTTCCCTGATGCGAAAACGCTACGGCGGTATGATGTGGGAAGCGTTTTTCAATGAGAACGTGCCGGTAGAACCGCCCCATCTCCTTCACGGCAAATACCGCAATGCAACCGAAAGATTTGGGCTCGATGTTGAGAATTTCGCCCTCCGCGACGTATCCTTTCAACCCGGCGTCGGGTGTGCCCTGAAGCCTGAAGATCGTGATATCCCCGGCGCGAATTCTGCCCTCGAGCGTTCCGCGCGTGATATTGGGGTCCTTCCCCTGTTCCATGAGCCGGTGCATGATGAGCTGGTACTTCATCATGGAAGTGGCCATGCAGGCAGAGGATGTATTTCCGCAATGAAATCCCATGAAGAGGTCGTTGTTCTTATAATCTCCGACTTCCTTCCTGGATTCTTCGTACATGTCACGCGGGACGGTGTTGTTGATGTCGAGTATTGCTGCCGGTAATTCCGTAACGCAGGTTGCGATGTACTCGCTCAGTGCACCGTAGGTGTCGGATTCGCAGGAGATCGGTATGCCCCGCGTGGCGAGACGCGAGTTGATGAAGCACGGGACGAACCCAAAAAATTTCTCGAACGACGGCCAGCACTTGTTGGCGAATACTCCATACTTCGACGCACCGAGATTCTTTTCCATGAAATCCAGAAGAGAGATCTCGAACTGTGCCAGTTTTTCAAGCAGCTCGGGGTACGTATTCCCTTTGCCCAGTTCCTTCGCCATGTCGGCTGCGACCGACGGAATACGTGGATCCCCTTTCGCCGAAAGATAATTATCGTACATATCAAGCTCGCTGTTCTCCATGATCTCAACCCCGATGTCGAAGAGCGGCTTGATGGGCGCGTGGCATGTGAGAAAGTCGTACGGACGCGGGCCGAAGGAAAAGATCTTCAGTCGCTTCAATCCCAGCACGGCCCTCGCGATGGGAATAAAATCCCTGACCATTTCAGCGATCTCCTCCGGCGCCCCAACGGGGTACGAGGGAACATACGCTTTGAGGTTGCGCAGACCCATGTTGTACGAAGCGCTCAGCATGCCGCAGTATGCATCGCCTCTTCCGTCGTACAAATCCTTCCCGGTTTCCTCCGCCGCGGCAACGATCATGACCGGTCCGTCGAACTTTTGCGCAAGTAGTGTCAACGGTCCTTCCGGTCCGAAGTTTCCGAGATAGATGGTGAGCGCGTTAACGTTCTTCTCACGAAGTTCTTTGAGTGCATTGGCAATGTCGTTCTCATTCTCGACAATGGTCTCGAGCTCGACCACGGGAATCTTCTTCGCAGTGCATCCTTCCACAACCTGTTTTCGCCGTTTCCTCGAAAGCTCAATCGGGAAGCAGTCCCTGCTCACGGCAATGAAACCCATGGTGACTGACGGTACGTTTTTCATCTTTGTTCTCCTTGTTTGCTTTGTTGCCAAATTGATCCAGGCTCATTACCCTCACCCCTCTATCCCCTCTCCCAACCTGTCCTGAGCGAAGTCGAAGGATGGGAGAGGGGATACCGCCGTAGGCGGAGGGGAGTGGGTTAAGAGCGGCACGGCTCCAACGATTTATTCACGATACTCGGGGACAGGACGCTTGGTCGAAGATATTCTCCGTTCACTGGATCTCGAGGTAATCCTTGTCCGGCAATTTCGGAAACGGCGCGTGCGGCTCCGTCTGATACCAGAACGCAACCGACGCGATGTCGTCCTGGAGCGGCAGGTACCGACCGCCCGACCGCCATCCAATTCCCTGAATGGTTACTTTCAAGTCTTTCTCGAAGCGAACCGGATCCATAATATGCCAGCGATACAAACCAAAGCGCTGCTGCGAATTGTACATACCGTCCGGCCGTATGACCTGCGGCAACCCGGTATACGGCGTCGTGAATTCCTGGTACTGGTGCGTCGTCGGGTTTTCAAAATCATACGAGCCGCAGAAGTAATCTTCGGTGCCGGTTCCGCAAATTGTCGGGAAATCTTTGTCGCCGTCGATGAAGAATTTTACTTCTCCCTCGCCCCACCATCCGTTGTTGTGCACACCCCAGGCAAGGTAGGTTCCGACGTACTGACCCCAGCCTTTCACACCGTCGAGAATCGTGTACACATCTTTGGACGTCAGAGGATTGACCCGCCGGAATTGAGCATGGAAGTACGCGGCATCGTCGGGGATGTTGGTGAGCGTGTAATTGACCTGGTAGTACAGGGTCATTGTATCGGCATCGATATTCTCAAACGTGATCTTGCATGATTTGTGGAAGGGCATTTCCCAGTAGCAATTCAGCGCGCTGCCCGGATTGACGCACACGGGGACGGAAGAAACCTGAGCATACGATCCCCAGCCGCAGGCAAAGAAATCGCCTACAGGGCATTCCACGGAGGGATTTTCCTCACCGTCCCAGTACATTCTGATTATCGAAAATCTCCAATTGCCCGTCGGTGTCATCCAGATTTGCTGAACGGCTCCCGGTCCTTTGACGTCGGCCAGCGTAAACGGCTGGTTGGGAGCAATCCTCACGCATGGCGAAATCTTCCATCCCTGGCCGAGGTCGCGCGCGGCCCTTTTGCCCGTGCCCTGGGTAGCCATGCCGCCTTTCCCTTTTTCTCCGGTAAAGTTCTCTGGGCTCATTGAACGTGTTTTCGCTTTGGAGAGCTGCCAGAGGTTACCGAGATGCATGTTCAGTCCGTTGAACGATGCCTCCTGGGAAAGAGCTAGGCTTGCCGTCAGGCAGCAGGTGAAGAGAAGCGAGAAGGTAAGTCGAGCGATGTTCATACAAAAGCCTTTCTGTTTAAGAATTATTGAGAGTTAGTTAAGAACTGATCTTCCAAAAATCACTTAATAAAATCGTAAATCCGAAATCCCAAACAAGCGTCATCCTGACATTCTTCAAGTCAGGATCTATGCGTTGCCTGCTCGGTTCAGATGCTGACTAAAAGCGTGTCAGCAAGACGGGTGCATTTGGGATTTAGATTTTAGAATTTGTTGCTTGTTTAGGGTTTAGATATTCGAATTTAAGATTTATTCCCTTGTCCATAGTAGGCCTTCTTCCCATGTTTGCGCTTGAAATGTTTATCGATAAGCGTTTGCTTGAGGCGCGGAGTATCCGGCCGGATCTGGAGCGTCAGGAACGCCATTCGTGCAATTTCTTCCAGCATCACGCTGTGTTCGACCGCTTTCTCCGGCGTTTCGCCCCAGGTGAATGGCCCGTGACATGCCACGATGACCATCGGAATTTCTTTATACGAACGGTTCCTGAAAACTCTTGTGATTTGTTTGCCCGTTTCCTCTTCGTAGTCGCCTTTGATCATTGGGTCGCTCATGATTGCGGTACACGGAATATCCACCGCAAGATAGTCTGCGTGCGTCGTGCCGAGAATGGGAATTGGCCGCACTGCCTGCGCCCAGGCAACGGCGTACGTAGAATGCGTGTGGACAACACCCCCGATCTCGGGAAATGCTCTGTACAACAGCGTATGCGTTTTCGTGTCGGAAGACGGACGAAGTTTCCCCTCGACGACATTGTTATTGAGGTCCACCACAACCATATCCTCAACGCGCAGGTCTTCATACTCTACGCCGCTCGGCTTGATAGCAACGAGCCCCTCTTTACGGTCGACCGCGCTCGCATTACCGAACGTACGGACGGCAAGGCCGAAGCGCGACAATTCCCTGTTGCACTTCCAGGCAACTTCCTTCAGACGATGGATTCGGTTCACTGCATATCCTTCAATGTTTGTGTTTCCTGTTCGATGAATGCCGCGAGACGGGAATAACGTCCGTAAAGGTCGTTGTAGAATTGGACGTGTCCTGCCACGGGTCGGTATTCCTTTTCGAAGCCCTGGCCCATTGCGTTTTTCGCTTCGTCAATGGACGGGAAGATGCCCGCGACGGCTGCGGCGCACATTGCGGCACCGAGGGCACACGTCTGCTCCGACCGCGGTACTTTGATCGGCATGTTCAAAACATCGGCAACGGTTTGCATAATAAAGTTAGACTTGTTCGCCACACCGCCGAGTGCAATAACCCCGTCGATTCTGACTCCCTGCGAGCGGAAGCAATCGACGATCTTTCTCGCCCCGAAGGCGGTCGCTTCGACAAGCGCGCGAAAGATGCGCGGCGCGTCGCTGCCGAGATTCAACTGTGTAATCGCTCCTTTGAGCAGTTGATTTGCATCGGGAGTCCGCCGTCCGTTGAGCCAGTCCAGCGCAAGCTCTCCGGATTTTTCAAGCGGGATCTTTGTAGCAGCGTCCGAAAGTGCCGGAATGATACGCTCCGACAGTTCGCCGAGAAGTTTTGCTTTTACCTGAGGGTCAAACGTTGTGTTCTGGCCGAGAGTGTTTTCGGCCGGCCACATGAGGACGTCCTTGAACCATGCATAGACGTCCCCAAACGCCGATTGTCCCGCCTCCATACCGATCATTCCCGGGATGATGGATCCGTCTACCTGTCCGCAAATTCCTTTGACGATCTTGTCGCCCATCTCGTCCGCCGGCGCGAGGAGCATATCGCAAGTCGAGGTGCCCATGATCTTCGTCAGAATGTACGGAGAAATTTCACCGCCGACAGCGCCCATGTGAGCGTCGAAGGCGCCGACGCCGACTTTTACATTTGAAGGCAGGCCCAGCCGTTGAGCCCATTCCGGCGACAATGTTCCGGCGCACACGTCACTCGTGTATGTCTGCGTGTAAAGACAGGAACGAAGTCCTTTGAGGACGGGGTCCAACCGGACAAGAAATTCCTCCGAAGGAAGTCCTTCGAACGATGCGTGCCACATTGCCTTATGGCCCGCGGCGCACCTGCTTCGTTTTAGTTTCACGGGGTCGGCGTTTCCCGTGAGCATCGCTGGAATCCAGTCGCAGTTCTCCACCCAGGAGTACGCGGCAACCCGCACCTTCGGGTCGGCACGCAGGACGTGCAGCATCTTTGCCCAGAACCATTCCGAAGAATATACACCTCCTTCGTATTTTGTGTAGTCGACACCGCCCCATGTTCGCGCGAGAGTGTTGATTTCTCCTGCCTCGCGCACCGCGGTATGGTCTTTCCACAGGATGAACATCGCGTTGGGATTTTCACTGAACTCCGGCGAGAGCGCCAGCGGTCTGGCATTCCTATCGACCGCGCCCGGTGTGGACCCGGTGGTGTCGACGGACATCCCCAATACTTTCTCCGCCGTGCCGGCGGGCGCCTGCTTGATGGCCGCTCTCACCGAGTTCTCGAGTGCCTCGATGTGATCCGCCGGATGTTGACGAAATTGGTTCGACACCGGATCACAATACAGTCCGTCCTTCCACCGCGAAAAAAACGATACCGCGCTGGAGAGTTCTTTTCCGTCCGAGGCATCGACGATCAATGCGCGGACCGAGTCGGTTCCGAAGTCCACTCCAATAACATACTGAGATTTATTCATAGCACTCTTGCCGTAAGATAATGATAAGTGGCGTTACGCAAAACTATTTTCGATGTTCAAAATCCAAAGCACGAAATCCGAAATCTCAAACAAAATCTAAGCTCTAAATCCAAAAATCAAAACATTAATTGGAAAGATAATTGTTTTTGATATCTTGGTTTTGTTATTGGTCCTTAGCGCTTGTTTAGAATTTAGCTTTTGAGATTTAGGATTTGTTTAGGATTTAGATATTCGGATTTAAGATTTGTTCTGGTTCCAGCCATTGGAATTCAGAATTTTTCATTACGATTCATGAGTCTCCGTTACATCACCTGATAGTATCCGATGTTCTCTTTTGTAAGGATATCGATGGGGACCATGATTTTTTTCGTCACTTTTTCCCGCAAGACGCCGTGCCTGTACAGACTATAGATCCCCTCATAACCCTGCATTTCGGGCCGCTGGCTTATCAGAAAATCAATACAACCCTGCTTCAGCAGTTCAATATTCTTCTCAACAAGGTCATAACCGACGATGAAGATCTTCTTTCTTCTGCCGGATGAGGAAATATGATGCGCAAACGGATGTGTCCACGCATTAGAAACGAACATTCCCACAAGATCCCTGTTTTCTCCAAGAATTTTCGCCGTGACTCTGTCGAATCCGGCGTTACCTTGCTGGCTGTCGACTTCGTACAGTAATGTACGGATATCGTTTGTCGATTGCATGCCGGCCTGAAATCCTCTGATCCGCTCGTTGATATGAAAATCTTCGGGAGTCACTTTGACGATCGCGACCCTCCCGCCGGTTTTCATCATTCTCAGCATGAGACCGGCCGCAAGCAATCCGCTCTGAAAAGGATCCTGACCGATGAATGAAAGACTGTTTGCGCCGGGAATGTTCGAATCGAAAAAGACATATGGCGTCCGATGCGGAATGGCTGGAAGAAGTTTCTCCGCCGCATGAGAGAGAACCGGCGCAATGAGAAGTCCATCCAGATGGTCGCCATTCGCCCGCTGAAAAGCGGATTTGAACGATGCCTCTGAATAACGGTCAAAGTGAAAAAATGAAACGTTCACTTTGTACGCTGCCAGCTCGCGCGCGGCTTTCTTCATTCCCTCCACGGGAATTTGCCAGTAGCCGCTGTCCTGCGCAAGTTTCGGCATCAGCACACCAAAATGATACGTTTTCGCCAGCGACAGATTGCGGGCATAAATATTGGGCGTATAACCGAGCGCCGAGACAATCCGCTGAATCTTCACTCTTGTCTTTTCCGAAACACCTTTCCTGTTGTGCAAGACCCGGTCAACCGTCCCGATAGAGACCAGAGCCTTCGCGGCAATGAGTTTGATAGAGGGCGATGTTGCTCTCTTCGTCATAGGCACCGAGTATCGTGTCACTTAAATAGTCTTAATAACTCGTTGGATCGTTGTGTCACTCGTTACCCTCACCCTCGCTCCCTCTCCCAGTGGGAGAGGGATGTCACGGAGTGACAGGGTGAGGGTTAAAGGCCGCAAAACTTCATCAATCTATTCCCGATACGGGACGCTAGATGTGCCCTGCATTTTTCATGAATGCTTTCACGTTGGATTTATCAATCACAATCGTTCCGGTATCGATGACTCGCGGCAATGGGACGATACTGGCTTCCCTCCAGTTGGGAACGAGCTGGATGTTGTTATGATTCAGGTCGTAGAGTAATTCCAGACCGAGATACGCCATGGTGTACGTGCGCTGCGCGATCGACGCATCGATAATGCCTTGCTCGATGTAATCGAGCGTTGTTTCGTTCCTATCCATGGCAACGATCTTTACTTTGCCGATCTTGCCCACCTCACGTACGGCAACGGCACAGCCTTCGCCGCCGGCGGCATCGGTGCATCCGAAGCCGGCGAGGTTCGGATATGCCTGCAGGATCGAACGGGCCACTTTCTCAGACTCGGCCGAGAGAGCCAGGTCGTTGCCAACCTTCACGATGGTGATGCCTGGATATGACGCCAGTACATCCCGGCAGCCGCGTGCACGGTCTTCATGATTCGATTGCCCCGGAACGGTCAGGAGCGCGACCTCTCCTTTTCCCCCCACTGCCCGGGCGAGCATGCGGCCGGTCTGGGAACCTGCGTTGTAGTTGTCGGTTCCGATGTACGTGTACCGCTTGCTCTTTGGATCGTCGGTATCGATGCAAATTACCGGTATTCCCTGGTCGACCGCGCGGTCGATCACCGTACGCAGGGCGTCGGATGCCGGTGCGATGAGAATGCCCGCAGGTTTTCGGGCCAGCAACTGCTCGAATTCTTTTACCTGCTGGGTGGGGTCATTACCGGTCGGTCCACGAACCTCCGATTTCACGCCGAGCATTTTCGCCTTATCCTCCAACCCTAATCGTGCATCAACCCAGTACGGATTGCCGACGGAAACGCCGAGGAAAACGTACTCTTCGTTGCTCACTGCGGGGCCGTGGACTTCGGCGCCCGGGCGGGTGGTTTTCCCCCATGGTTGAAAGATGAGCAACAAGAGAATGATGGCAGACAATATCACATTGATAACTCGCTCCATGCGTTTTGCCTTCGTTGTGGTGAGAAAACTGATAAAAAGTTTCAGCCGTTCCCGCGTGAGCTGGTCGAGCATGACGGCAACAATGAGAATGGCGCCGGAAACGATTCCTTCGGAGTAGAATGAGATCCTCAGGAATCCCAGTCCATTGGTGATAATGCTGGTCAACATGAGACCCAAGAACGTCCCGAAGATCGTCCCGCGACCGCCGGACAGGCTCGCTCCGCCGACGACGACCGCCGCGATGATCCTGAGCTCCGCGCCCGTGCCTGCGATCGGAGAGGTCGATTCCGTTTTCGCGGCTGATATGATGCCCGCCAGGGCCGAGAGTGCCCCGATGATGACGTACATCCAGATCTTCACTTTGTCGACCTCGATGCCGGAAAGTCTCGCGGCTTCTTCGTTTCCCCCGATGTAGTACGCTTTCCGCAAGAAGCGCGACTTCCTCAAAAGAATGTCGGCGGCCAGCAGGAATACGAGCATGATGATGATTGGATAGAAGATTCCCAGGAATTTCCCCTGCCCGAGCGCGACAAACTCCGATGGGAAGCCGGTAAGGGAATTCCCCTGGGTTTGAAGAAGAACAATTCCTCGCACAATGGTCATCGAGCCGAGTGTCGTGACGAACGGATTCACTTTCACTTTTGTGATTACGAGTCCGTTAAACAACCCCACCATCGCCCCGGAAAGGACAGCCGCGGCGATAGCCAAAAGAACAGGATACCCACTCTGGAGCAGCTCTCCGACAACCAGTCCGCCAAGCGCGAATGTCGACCCGACCGACAGGTCAAAACCGCCGGTGATGATGACAAAGGTCATTCCGATTGCGATGAGACCATCGAGCGACATTCCCAGGAGAATAGCTTCAAGATTGGAGAAGGAAAGGAAGCGATTCGTTTCACCGGGCTGAGCGGCATAGAACACCAGAGCTGTCAGAACGACAGCAAGGAAGATTACCAGCTCACGTATTTTGAACAGCTTTTTCATAACCGATTCCCGTGTGTGTATCCGCGACCTGAAGGTCGCGCTCCCGAAAATCTCAGCCAAAAATCTTAAGCACTAAATCTTAAACAAATCCAAAATCCGAATTCCTAAATAAATCCGAAACAAACCCGTCTTGCTGACACGCTTTTAGTCAGCATCTGAACCGAGCGGGCAACGCATAGATCCTGACTTGAAGAATGTCAGGATGACGCATGGTTTGGCGTGCCCGTTTCTACGTCTTGCTGACATCCTGAGCGAAGTCGAAGGATCTGGTCAGCATCTAAACGCAGCAGCCAACTGGTATTTCGAATTTTTGACTTTTGAATTTAGGATTTGTCCCGCTTCTGGATTCCGCTGGGGAGCGGGATTCTGAGAAGCGGAATTTCGTGTTTCGATATTAGGATTTAGGATTTGGCATCACCTACTAAATTCCCAAACATAAGATTCATGATCGAACTCTCGGAGATGTCTTTTGTGAGTTCCCCGACAATTCGTCCTTCTTTGAAAACGATCACCCTATCGCTCAATCCGATAATCTCCGACAGCTCGGACGAAATCAGGATAACCGAGCCGCCGCGATTGACGAATGCGTCGAGGAGGTGATAAATCTCGATTTTCGAACCGATATCGATTCCCCGCGTCGGCTCATCGACGATGAGCAGTCCCGGGCGGGGTGCGAGACACTTCGCAAGCAGGACTTTCTGCTGGTTGCCCCCGCTGAGGGAAGCGACTTCCTGGTCGATTCCATCGACTTTAATTGAGAGGTCATTCACCATTTCCGAAGTTACGGCGCGTTCTTTCCTTCTCGAAAGAAAACCCGACGTGCTGCATTCCTCGAGGCAGGTCGATGTCACGTTCATCGCAACGCTCTGCTGGAGAAACAGGCCCTGCGCCTTTCGGTCCTCCGGTGAATACATAATGCCGTTCCGTATAGCTACGGCCGGCCGGTCGATTCGCACTTCCTCGCCGCGAAGACGGACACTTCCGGCTTCCTTTGCCCGGTAGCCGAAAAGGGATTGCATCATTTCGCTGCGTCCCGAGCCGGTCAAACCGGCAACCCCGAGAATTTCTCCTTCCGACACGTCGAAAGAAATCCCGCGAAATTTCCCGGCATCTCTGAAACCGGAGACTCGCAGTTGTTCTCTTCCTTTTGTTCTGACCTTCTTTGGGAATATTTGTTGTATCTCCCGTCCCACCATGAATCTGATAATCTCGCCTTCATCGGTCTCAGAACGGTCATTTGTAACGATATACTCCCCATCGCGGAACACTGTAACGCGATCCGCGATCTGAAACACTTCGTTCAGTTTATGCGTGATGAAGATGATACCCGTTCCGTCCTCTTTGAGTTTCCCGAGAAGCCCGAAGAGACGTTCTACTTCCGTTTGTTCCAGCGACGAGGTCGGTTCGTCCAGAATGAGAATCTTCGCCTTGACGGAGATAGCTTTGAGAATTTCAACGACCTGTTGCTGTGCAATATTGAGGTCTTGCACGAGAGTTTCCGGCGGAGTAGCGATGTCGAATGCCCGGAGATATTCTCCCGTCTGCCTGTGCAGTTCCTTTTTCCGGATCATTCCAAGAACGGCCGGCTCGCGGTTCGCGTAGATGTTTTCTGCAATGGACAGGTTCGGACAGAGGCTGAGTTCCTGGAAGACCGTGCTAATGCCGAGGCGTTGTGCTTCGCGCGGTGAGTCGGGGTGGATTTCTTTTCCGTCTAAGAAGACGTGGCCAGCGTCCTTCTGGTGAACGCCGGCAAGAATTTTCATAAGCGTGGATTTGCCCGCTCCATTCTCGCCGACAAGCGCATGGATCTCGCCGCGATGGAGGGTGAGATTCGCGTTGCGGAGAGCCGCCGTTGAGCCGAAGCTCTTTGTTACCCGCTCAACTTGCAGAAGTGGGGGCATGGCGAATGCAGATGAACGTTAGCGTTTGGACCAGAAATTAGCCACAAGTTACGTTAACGTACACGCAAAAGCAAGTCCTTTGGGACCGCATTCATTCCTTCGCCGTCGTGCTGATATGCTTCTGATCAGCACCTAAACCAGGCTGCTATGTTTAGATCCCGACCAGAAACATCCTTCGCCTCGTCCGCCTTCCGGCGGACTTCGCTCAGGACAGGTGCCGGGATGACAGCCATGGGGCAAAGGACGAGATGCCCGTTGGAAACGCCTGCCGGTCGCTTCACTGCACGAAACAGCCGTTCCGTGAAGTGCAGCAGGCAGGAATAGGTTCAAGTAACCATTAATAGGATCACGAGCGATGCTTGTGAACCCGTTTTCCGTCAAAGCTATTATATTTCAATGGGTTGGAGAATTACCTCGTTGAGCCATTAATATGCCCGCGAAACAGGATTTCGAGCAGATTCAAAAATGCTGGGGTTGCAGGTTGGTTCTCGGCAATCGCCAATCGAAGATCAACAATTTCCAAAGATCTGCCTCAGCATCCCCTGGTTGAGTGGAAGCTCAGTCACATTCAGAAATCTTCTTTGCGTTGATGTGTCGTGAACATCTTCTCTCTCAGCAGATGAGCGTTAGCGTTTAGGCCAAAAATTAGCGACTGAATTAACTAAGATTCCAGTTGGTACATAAAATGGGGGCAGGTCACTCCAATGGGTCCAGACCCGCGTTGTATTGTTCCCTCAGCTCTTCCAAGGTATGAATTCTGTAATCGGCGGCCACAGCGATTATGTTCTCCGGAGTAGATTATTGGGAACATTTTTGCTAAATGCTATTTGCTAAAAGGGAATTGGTCACCCTTTGTAAGGAACGCATCGCCATGTCCCAGTGTCATCATGTTCGAATTGTAAAGGACGCATTCTATGCTATGCTGTAAATGCACCGCGTAATACCTATGCCCTGTATCCGGGAATTTACCGGTTGTGATTTCCCACGTTCCCGTTTCTGGGGTCCCCCAATTGTCATCAGACGGCAATGCGAGGTATTTTTCAAATGTGCCATCAGATTTGATCACAAGTTTCCACCAGACGTTTTCGGCGTTTGATTCTGTGTAGGTCCAAGTTCCTATCGAAGCCTTTCTTGCTTCCTCTTCGCTATTGATGGAACCGTAGCCGCAGCTAGAAAGCGTAAAGGAGATAGAAACAACTGTGAGAAAAAGAAGTGCGCCAGTTCCTTTCATATTGCCCTCAGTACGGGCGGCATTAATTGAATCAGATATTGAGCCTTAATCATTGATGTCTTGACTGTGCCTTATTTATAGACAATAACGACCCTTATGGTATTAAAGTCTTTATCGCATAGATGAATATCGACAGGAGCACCATCAAAGACATTTTGTGAAATCTGGGAAGCCAATAACTTCATCATTTGTCTGGAATTGTTTGTTCATCGTATTGCTCCGTTTAGAACAATTCGAAATCGTCGAACTCGATTCAATGATAAAACCCACCACGCACCTTGCTCCTTGTTTCACATTGTTGACTGCAAATAATTCTTTTCAGCAGCCTCAATTTGCTCCGCCAATTCTTCGTCTGAAAATGTGTGCCTACAAAATCTGCAGATCTTTGCTTCTAGCTTAATATGTTCTGCACATTCTGGGCATTTTTTCAACTGAGATGCCGGATCAAATTCTTTGGGAGCCTTGGCTGAAGCTATGAAAAGCAAAAGGGAAGGAAGCACCGTGAGTCCACATGCGAACCAGCTGGATACGTCAAAGGGCCTAGCCTCGAATGTATTCCAACCAAGCATTATTGCCGGTACTATGCCCACCAATCCCATAACCGAAAGGCGCTCAGGGTCCTTAGATAATAGGACCCGAATTGTGCCTACACCAACAACGAGCAAGAAGATTGACAAACTCAACATCAACCCTCTGTCAGTAGGATATCCAATGATAAAGATATAGCCCCAAAAAAGTCCCTCCAAAAGAGCAATGCCTGACGCCCAGTAGCCAAGGATTTTCACCGACTTATTGACGGTTGTAGCCATGACATATTCCTCTCGAATTGCGATTAAGTGACCATCACGATCACCGCTTGGCTAGTACCTGAAGCAAAGTCGCCGTCCGATGGCTGTTGTCCGCAATGTCGGCGTATGCCTTAATGGCCTCGGATATGAGCCACCCCCAAATAACAATGGATATGGCAATTCCGATGCCTGCAATTAGCAGCGTGACCTCGTATGTTTCATGTAAGGTCGGTAGATTTAGTAGGAATAGAACAAGGAATATTCCCCCGGCGACCCAGCTCCAAATCTTCATTCCTCGTGAGTAGCTCCTAAGCAAGGGATATTGCGTTTGGTACGTCTCTTGGGTCATTAAGAGGAGGCTCCATGCCTTGTTATCCTTGCCACACGTGGGACACTTGACGATTTCAAGAGAGCGTTCGCCCTCCTCTAACTCCAACTCCTGGCCACAATCGAGACACTTGATGGTTTTTGGTAGCATTGTAGCTCCTTATACTAAGTTCTGACCTGCGCCAGTGTTATGCGCCAACTGGAATTTCAATAGATTCTTCATATCGTTGTAACATAAGACAAAAACCTACCACGCACTCGCGCAATGTGTTTCAAAAGAACGGACCGAAATGATGAGATAAGGTAAAGAATTCAGGAGATAGTGTCAAACATGGAATCACCGGGATGGATTAGGGGGTTGATCTACAAATCCCGCCTGTGAGTGATGCTTGCGCGTCAGGTTGAGCGAGTGCTTAGCTCGCTGGAACGTAAAAGGTCTCATGGTTGTTGGTTGAGAAAATCTCTAAAAGACATGCCTACTTTCGCGTCAAACTCATCTACGTCAACATATTCACATTGCTTGTTCAGAGTGTAGGCTGGGGAAAAAAGTTGAACTGTCGTTGCAGGAATTTCCCGTCGCAAATATTCAAGTTGATCATCAACGAATATTATTGGATTGATCGATGTAGTCCTCATGAGTCGCAGCAGAATCTTTTTAATCTCAATCGGATAGATTGCAGTGCGAAAGCCAGCAATCCACTCGACTCTTCTCGGAGAAGACGGAAAGGGCGACCAAGCGATCGCGGCGTCGGAAGATTTACATGCACCTAACCAAAGTACCGGAGCATACAGAGCAACTCCAAGCCATTCCCAAAGTTCTTGCCAAGTGACAAAATCTTCTGCAGAAGAACCTAGACCAATAGATCGATCATGGTCTGTAATTCCGTGTGCGCCGATGAATAAGAACTGCGAATTCGGGTTATTATTCAGCCAACTCGATATCGCTCTTCGTGCCTCGTTCTTAGAATGAACGTCAAAATGACTAATATCAATTTGATCGGCGAATCTTTCTAACGCCACCACGGTTTCCCGATATTCACATTGAGGCAACCACTGTAAAAGACATACTGGTTTCATATTCTATACGCTATATTGCCCGCGGCCTAACGGATGGAGCCAAGCTGCCGCAACGAATCCTTCAAATTTGGAATGAACGAACCGAGTTTCAAGTAGATTGCTTTCAAAATATACAGAACCGTTAAACGCCATGCTTAAAGTACCCACGCTCATTTCGCCAGCTTGAGCCGCTGGTTAGGGTGCGCATTAAATATTTAGATCGACCTTAATCGATGAATTCTTTTGTAACCATTGCTGAATTGATAGAACAATCTCATTCCAGTAAGTAACGTACTGTTGAAAGGAAATTTTTTCTTCCTCCGGCAGTCCATAGTCTTCCTTGCTTTCCTTACGGTCGTCGAAAGAGTAATCCACTTTGAGGTACTCTTTTGAGTTCTGTTCTTCACTCGATAGGCTGCTTATCATGCTTATTCGTAAAGGAGCAATCTTTTTAAGAATTTCTTTCGGCATGAAAACGTCTTCGCAAGAATCATCCAATTCCTTAGCAAATCGGAAAGCGCTCGTATTGAATATTAGTATCTTATTGTAAAACTCTTTGTAGTAGATCACGTTTCGTCTTGATACGCGGAATAGAATGTAATGGCGATCACCGTGAATAAGCATTTCGAATTTCCTGATTGCATCCAGGAGTCTCATAACAGCTTCTGTTTGCTTCTTTAGCAAAGTCGCTTCAATACCAAACTTCTCAAAAAGAAGTAGAGCTATTACCAACGTCAAGAGGGACGCAACTGCTGAAAGGATAGACATCCCGTCTAACAGAAGTTTGCGGGTGTTTTCTATAAGGTGAAACGGCAGGCAGAGACAGAAGCCAACAATTGCTATAAGCAGTATTGAAAAGTAAAATCTCTTCATATTCGGATGCCCATTTGTGCGCCCTAACGGACCGGAGCCAAGCTGCGGCAATGTGTGGCTTGATTGTTGTAGCTTGCCGCGCGTGTGTTATGGTCTAATATTTTCATCGCCGCGCGGCGAATTCACCCACCGTCATTGGAGCCCGTCCCGACACCCTTTTAGTCGGGATCAGCTTGAGTCGTTGGTTAGGCCGTGAGCCATTCATTCGATATCCAGTTCTACGTCAAATCTCTCGCCACTAGCATTCGTGTGAGAAATACGAAGTTTGCAGTGTCTTCCTTTTGTGCAACGGGCCAAGACTTCTATCAAGCGAGCGATAAGAGGGACGATAACTCCAGGATAGATGTTATCTTTTGACACGTCTTGATTGTGTGAAGAGGTGGCAATACGGACGCCAGACTTAATAATTGCCATGATTACATCTGCAGCAAGATGATGGAGTATCGCTCGGCCCCACTCATCAGAGAGGACGCTGGCAAATCCAAGTTGAACGATCTCGAAAAGTGAACCTGATTTGACCTGTTTCACTTCTAACCGGACAAAATCAAAGTCGTAGGATTCAAAGTAAGGATTCCACAGCCTTCGTCGTAACCTGGGTTGTGCAGGGTAATAATACTTTCTGGAATAGGCGACAGAATTCACAATGAAATGCATGCAGTAGTTTAGCTCTGCCAAAGCATATGCATCCAACCGGGGGCCATCAAATGTAATTTCAAGTGCTTGTAAGGAAAGTGTCTCATCATGATCTTTGGAAACATCCATGGTATGATCCTTTCGAGAATGGTGAACGGCCTAACTAGTAATTATAATGCACCCGCCCTATCGCATGTCGCTGTGTCGGCGTATGTTGCACCATTTCCACATTGCCGCAAGCGCCGTCTGATAGAAGGAATGTTTTTGCCTCATGTCGTAAGGTAAGAAATTGCAAGCGAAAAGTCCATTTGCCGCGAATGCACACTGGCCTGCATTTTTTGCAAATGCCTTCCTCCTCAAATATTGCAGGAATGGTCCTGCCGCTCACTACCCTCTCGCCTTCAATTCCTCTCTCCCATAATGGGAGAGGGGAATGAGGTGAAGGTAAGAAGCCGAAAGACTAACTCAATGTATTTCTGATATGCGACCCTAGGGTCGTCTTTTATTAACCCAACTTGAATCTGAACATAGAAATAACTAACACTCCGGTTGGCACACGAAGTGGAGGCGGACCAATGGAAATACTGGCACGCAGGACATGCCAAGAGTGCAAATGGGACTGAGACACTTCTCACCGTGGTTTGGCTTGCTTTTTCAGTGTCGATGTATTTCTCAATTCGGACAACGGTCGCCTCCAAACGTCGCCGCGATCACAAAAAGTCCCCCCAAAAGCAGTGCCGGCAAAGAGATAGTTGCCGCTAACGGCAAGATGCCAGATAAGAGTGTCCGTCAAGCCACTATTGACCGCAGTCCAGCTTGTACCGTTATTAGTGGAAAGAAAGACCCCGCCACCAGTCCCGGCAAAGAGATCCGTGCCGGAGACGGTAAAAGCAGAAACATTCGTGTTCGTCAAGCCTGAATTAACCGTTGTCCAACTTGTGCCGTTGTTGGTGGAAAGATAGACGCCTCCCCCTGGTTTTGCCAGCATTTCCGCTATTCCATCCGACGAGATTTGCAACTCGCTGGCTGAAACGGTAGCAAAGAGATTCGTGCCGGAGACTGCAAGAGACGAGACAGAAGTACTCGTCAAGCCTGCATTCACCGCGGTCCAGCTTGAGCCGTTGTTGGTCGATAGAAAGACGCCGCCACTAGACCCAGCAAAGATCTTCGTGCCGGAGACAGCAAAAGACGAGACATAAGGATCTGTTAAGCCCGTTTTGACCCAGCTTGAGCCGCTGTTGGTGGAAAGAAAGACGCCGCCACTAGTCTCGGCAAAGAGCTTCGTGCCGCTGACAG
>JBEKTW010000008.1:0-131847 GCA_049515655.1 Bacteroidota bacterium | reverse complement strand
GTCATTGGTACAGACTTACTTGCCGTTGTTGTGGAGGACATCTATGAATCTTTAATCAGTGATAATACAAAAAAGCCGTCTGCACTATCAGAGACGGCTTTGAACGTGGAGATGCGGGGAATCGAACCCCGGTCCGAAGAGAAGACCATCAGAACATCTACATCTATAGTCTGTCTTTTGATTTCAGCGTGTAGTTCTCGGACAGACACGATTCCCACAGCCTAACTCGGTAAATTTTCGCCTCAGACTCCCGAGTATAACCTGAGACTAGCCCGGCGAAGTCGACACCCTGCTGCAGCCTGTCAGGCGCGACTGCAGCGGATGGGCTACTTAGTTAATTAAGCAGCCAGTGCGTAGTTGTAGTTCGCACTTATAGGTTTTCCGCTTTATTATTCCCGATAACGGGATCCCTCACGGGACGTGCGACGCGGAGAGCACGAGATGCGGTTCTGACCATCCTCATCCCCGTCGAAACCATATCATCCCCTGTATAAATATACCGGAAAATTCAATGGGAGGCAAATGGACTGTCCCTGGGCACCCCCCCTGCCACTCCCTCACAAATTAAAATACAGCTTATATTCAAAAGGATGTGGCATTGTCACGATTGATTTAATTTCCTGCTGCTTGATTGCCACCCACTGCTCCATCAGCTCGTCGGGGAAAACATGCCCGAGACGCAGGAATTCATTGTCCTCTGCGAGAGCATCGAGGGCTTCCGCGAGATTGCGAGGCAGGAAATGGACATTTTCATCTTCTGAATCTAGCTGGATATTTCTGTCAAAGGGACCGAACCCCTCTTTGACCGGGTCGATCTTGTGAATGACCCCATCAATGCCCGCAAGGAGCATACTCGAGAGACACAGGTAGGGATTGGCCGTGGCATCCGGCGGTCTGTATTCAATTCTTGTCTCGTCCGGGTTACTGACATACTTGGGAATTCGTATCGCCGAGGAACGATTTCCCATTCCGTAGGTCAATGCAACCGGGGCTTCGAATCCGGGAACGAGGCGCTTGTAGGAATTAGTACTCGGGTTCGTGAATGCGGACAGGGCCGCTCCATGCTTGAGCAATCCACCGATGAAGTACCGCCCGACTTCGTTCATATTCCCGTACTCCCCCCTCTTGTAAAACGCGTTCTTACCGTTTTTCGTCAAGAAGAGATGGAGGTGCAGACCATTTCCGGATTGCTGGTACATGGGCTTTGGCATAAATGTAACGGAGAGCCCTTGTTGACGTGCGAAATTGAATAAGGCGTATTTTACCGTGATCACATTGTCCGCCGTCGTCACGAGATCCGAAAAATATGTTTCAATCTCCTGCTGGCCGCGCTCGCCTGTTTCGTGGTGATGGTACTTCACTTTGATCCCGAATGTTTTCAACAACTGTGAGGCCCGGTCACGGAAATCATCGTAAACATCGAATGGATTCGCGGCATGGTAAGCGTTGCGAAAGAACTCCTCCGCATGTTCGACCTCGTAATACGAAGAGGCAGTGCGTGTATCAAACCTCACCTTTGAGAAAATGTAAAACTCAAACTCCGGTCCCCACCACGATTTGTCAACCCCGATCGTGTTCTGGAGGATGCTCTCCACCTGTTTTCCAAGATGCCTGACATCCTGGAAAAAGGGTGTTCTCTTGTTATCCGTAAGGAAAATATTCGCATAAAAACTTAGAGTGGCGACTTCACGAAACGGGTCAACAACCGCCGTCGTCAAATCTGGCGCCAGAATCATGTCGCTGTTTTCCACCTTGCTGAAACCATAACTCGACCCGTCAAAGCCGACCCCCTCGGACAGAAGTTTCTGCAAAATGTTCGGATACACAGGAAGCGAAATGTGGTGGAGATAACCGGTGAGGTCGATGCACTTTAGATCGATCATTTCGATCTTTTGCGTTTTGAGAATATCGTTGCAGATTTGTAATTGACTTTTCTTCATGATCTTACCCGTTCACGGGTTACGCATTTGTGAGTGAAAGGCCCAGTTGTGGGGTTCATGCAGCTTCCGGTCGCCGGTATCAACAACGTGGCTGACCGTCGAACCTGTTGATGCCATTGATGGTCAATGGCTGAATTTCGGTTCAATGTATAGAATTATCTCTTGGAAAACAAACCGACGAGCATATCCCTTCTCAATGTGGAATCAGCAACGACTGAGAAGGAAGAAAGCGGAATGATAAAAAAGGTGACGTTCCTCGCGAAAAGGCATCCGTGCCCCCGACCCCACCGAAAAACGGTCATCGTGAGCAACCCACTCATGCGCGCTCGTCACTTGGTTCGGACGACGGCAAATGGAGCCGCGGCATCGGGTGAACCTTCCGTGGTTCGCGGGACAAAGTGTTATCGGAAACAGTTTCTTGGTGTTCTCTCCTCTACCTCGGGCCAAGACCTCGGAAGGCAGAAATACCCCAATCTTGACGACAGCTGGTCTCGCGCGGACTACTCAGTACTTTTCCAGGTACTGGTCGATCTCCCACGGTGTCACCTGCATGCGATATTCATCGCATTCCTTTAGTTTGAGGTCTTTGAACCTCCCAACTACATATTCGCCGAGGGCGTCCCGTATGATATCGTCCTTCTCCAGGTAACCTATGGCCTCCGCGAGATCCCGGGAAAGAACGTCGATCTTTCGTTTTCTTGCCTCATCATCACTGAATTCGTAAATATTTTCTTCGACGGGAGTGGGTGGAACCATATTTTTCTTGATGCCATCGAGCCCGGCTGCAAGCATTGCAGCAAATGCGAGGTAAGGATTCGCCGACGGGTCGGGACATCGAAGTTCAGCACGGACGGACTTCTCACGCCCTGGCGTGTACCTTGGAATCCGGATGAGTGCGGACCGATTGCGTTGGCCCCACGCTATGTAGACGGGAGCTTCATAACCCACCACCAGACGCTTGTATGAATTTACGGTCGGATTTAAGATAGCGTTCAGACCTTTAATGTGCGTCAGCTGGCCTTGAATGAACGACTTTGCAGTCTTGGAGAGATGGTAACTATCCTTCGGGTCGAAAAAGAGGTTCTTTCCCTCCGGGCTGAAGAGGCTTTGATGGACGTGCATTCCCGAGCCGTTGATGCCGGCGATTGGTTTGGGCATGAAAGTGGCGTGGAGATTGTTGTGGGAAGCGATGTACTTCAACGTGTACTTGAAAGTTGAGGCTTGGTCGGCTATCGTAAGCGCATCAGCATAACGAAAATCTATTTCGTGCTGTCCAAAGGCGACTTCGTGGTGAAGAGCTTCGACGTCGATTCCGAATCCATGTAAGGCAGACGTCATTTCCTGCCGGATCTCCATCGCCAAGTCCGTCGTTTGGTCAAAGTAGCCGGCCGTATCGTGCGGAAGAGGCAAAAGCTTTCCGTTTTCCTTTCGGAAGAGGAAGAATTCAAGCTCCGGACCGACATTATAAACGAAGCCCATCTTCCTGGCTTTCTCAAGCTGCTTTTTTAGAATATACCGGGGATCTCCCTCGAATGGAGAACCATCGGGCATGTAAACATCGCACATAAACCTCGCGACCACGGCTCTGCCGCTCACTCTTGTCCACGGGATGACGGCGTACGTGTTCAGGTCCAGTTTCAGGTACATATCGCTCTCGAAGATACGCGTGAAACCTTCGATGGATGAGCCGTCGAACCACATCCCGTCTTCGAGCGAATCCTGCAATTTCGAGAATGGTACCGTGACGCCTTTGAGAATACCATTCAAGTCAGTAAACTGAAGTTGAACGAACTCAACCTTGTTGTCCTTTGCCAGGCTGAGAATATCCTCGTTCGTTACAGTACCTGATTTTCTTATTCGCTTCTTCGGCATACTTCGTCCTTGAGATGTTTATTTAGGAATAGTTATTTTAACATATGTTGTTTCTTTTGGAGTAGAAAGAACCAGATGGGTCTTGGTACCCGTAACGCCGGGCCACGATTGGATCTTCGCCAGCAGTTTTTCCAACCTTGACGTATTCTCCGTCCGGATTTTCAAGAGATGCGAACCCTCGCCGGTGATCGCATGACATTCAATGATATCATCGAGCGATTTCGCGTGCTCGATAAAGCTCTGATAATGTTTCGAGGATTCGCTCTGAACAAAAATGAACGCAGTAATGTCCATTCCCAGCTTCTTCGGGTCAACGCGAGCATGATACCCCGTGATGTAGCCGGCCTCCTCGAGCTTCCGTAACCTCTCACTCACGGATGGGAGCGACAAACCCACGAGAGAAGCCAAATCATTGCGGCGGGTTCGCCCGCGCTGCTGCAGTGTTTCCAGAAGCTTCGCATCAATTTCATCGAGCATGAACATCAGGCCACTTTACATTAATAAGGTGATTTGCTTGAATTACCTACGGAATACAGGTAATGTCGGTATTTTGCCTTTGAATATAAGGTATTTGTGAGAAAAAGTCAATATCTTATAAAAAAAATATTTTGGTGTCCTATGGTAAGGCAAGGAAGGACGAAAGATGGGAAACGACCAGAACGCCGCGACGATGCCGCCGCGGGTAACATTGCGTCAGCGTCCGGCAGCCTTACGCAGGTGTTCCACAGCTTGCGGAATCTTCTTCTTGGAGAAAATAGAATGTCCGGCAACAAGAACATTGGCACCGGCGCTGACAAGAAGTGGAGCGGTGTGTTCATCCACCCCACCATCAACCTCAAGATGAACCTGACGCTTGACTGACACAATCATCGACGAGACTTCCTCAATCTTGCGTAGCATTGCTCGGATGAACTTCTGAGCGCCAAAGCCCGGATTAACTGTCATCACCAGAATAAGGTCGACGTCGGCAATGATCTCTTTGAGCGCCACGGCGGGCGTTGATGGGTTCAACGCGACTCCCGCTTTCATTCCGAGCTCTTTAATGTGCTGGATAGTCCGGTGCAGGTGCGGACATGTTTCCACGTGAACGGTTAACCGGTCACTCCCTGCCTCACGAAAAGCATCCAAGTACATTTCCGGTTTTTGAATCATCAAATGTGCGTCAAGGGGAAGTGTTGTAACAGACCGCACGGCTCGTACAACCATCGGCCCAAATGTTATGTTCGGCACAAACCGACCATCCATGATATCAAGATGTATCCAATCAGCTCCGCCTTTTTCAGCCTGACAGACCTGGTCCCCAAGGTTCGTAAAATCCGCCGATAGAATTGAAGCTGCGATGAGGGTTTTCATCAGTCAATCCCTGCAGTTAGTTTTCGAGCACATCATGTTTTTTTTCACTTCCTTGAACCACAAAAACATCGATCGCCTGTCCCGCGACGACCAGCTCGGAGGCCCGGGGGAATTGGTCGACGATGGTGTTCGGGAGCAAGTCTGGAACCTGTTGGTACGTAATATTTCCGAGCTTCAAACCATGGCTGGCGAGAATCTGTTGTGCCTGGGTGAGCGTCTTTCCGTTTAGGTCGGGAACGGAAATCTTGTCCGAGATCTTTCCCTGGCTTACGACGATCGAGACAAAAACATCTCTCCTGACCTTTATCCCCGCGCCGAGGCCTTGCTCGATGATCGTGTTCTCGGGAAACTCGTCCGACGGCTTGTAGTCCAGGGCACCCAGCTTCAGACCCTGTCGTTCCAATTGAAACCTTGCGTCGCGGAGAGTCCTCCCTTTCAGATTCGGTACTGATACAAGCTGTTCCCCGCTGCTAATCGTCAGATAAATCCTGCGACCCCTGTTGACCTTCCTTCCGGCGAGGGGATTTTGACTGATAACGGTCCCTTCCGGATACTCTCTGTCCGTCCTCAGGTCACCCTGGCGCGGGACCAATCCCATCGAGTCCAGTGTGTGTTGTGCGACTTCAAAGCGCACTCCCACGACCGTAGGAACCAGGATCTGGCCGCCCTGGTTCACATACCAGGGCATCAACAGGTCGTTGCAAACAAAAAAAATGAGAACAAGAATCGCCAGAACAAGAAATATTTTCTTGACCCAACCAGAATGAATGATTTTGCCAACGTCGAGTGCCATCAAATACATATTGTGTTTTCAATTTAGAATATATGAAATCCCCCAGTGAACAACAAGTGTTCATGAGTTGCAAACTCAAAACAAATCCTTATATTAACGATTAGGACAAGATACGAGAGCCTTTAAGGTTCCGCAATCCTCACAGGGCACACGCCAGGCTGCGGCCACTTTGCTTCCTGCGCGTCGAAACTCCCAGACCCGGTTGCGCCGCGTGTTCGTCAACGAACCCATTGGTCTTCACTGTTTTCTCAGGCAGTCTTATGTTTAAGTCACCGAAATTCAGGAATTGAGTATGACCGGTTGGCGATATTTGGCCGTATTTCGCATGCTGATGACAGGGCTTGTTGCAGTCGT
Source organism: Bacteroidota bacterium (assembly GCA_049515655.1). Lineage (GTDB taxonomy): Bacteria > Bacteroidota > Ignavibacteria > UBA10030 > SZUA-254 > JBEKTW01. The sequence continues at coordinate 125,535 of JBEKTW010000008.1, read as the reverse complement.
CCAGTGCTTTTTCTACTTGAAGGTGACGCAGTATCTTGAATCCAGTCACAAACCCGCATGGATGAAGAAACTCACCAGGGTCGTGTTCGTGTCTTTCAACCTACCGATGGTCATATCCGTGCTGTGGCGACCCGACGTTGTCTCATTGCCGGCGTGGTTCATGGTTGTCGCTGTGTACCCGTTTTACGTATGGCATTATTCCCTCCTTTTCCTTTTTCTCCTCTTCGCAACTGCGAGGCTTCTTCAACTTCCCTTTCTCTCCCTGGCCTGGCTCTGGAGATGGCTCTCAAGAAAGAAAACTGAAAGCCACAATGCACTTAGCGACCGGGTCGATCCACACCGGAGAAGAATCCTTCGTCAAGGGGTCACGGTGCTTGCGGGAGCTGCCTTTGCGACTACGACTTTTGGTATTATCCGGAACAACAGGTTCGAAATCTCACAAGTCGATGTGCCCATGACAAACCTCCCGGATGAGCTCCACGGGTTCACGATTGGCCTGCTGAGTGATATTCACTCCTGTATTTTCATGTCCAGAAGTCAAATGGAGGAATACGCGGCAGCGTTGAATTCACTTAATGCCAGCATGGTGGCAGTCGTAGGCGACTTTGTCAACAGTATGGTCGAGGAGGTTTATCCCTGTGCAGAAGCATTCTGCACCCTAAAGGCTTCCCACGGGGTGTACGGAGTTCTTGGAAATCATGACTATTTCACAAAAAATGTCGAGGTCGTCGCAAGGGAAGTGAACTCCTGTGGCATCAAACTTCTTCGTAACGATCGCATAACGATCGAACATAACGGGAAAAAGTTCGACCTTGTCGGCATTGACGACCTCGGAAATCCTTTGCACGCCAGAAAACTGATTGCGAAACAAGTAGCGGGAGCAGACCAGAGCATTCCAAAAATTCTCCTCGCTCACCGTCCATACTTCTTTCCGCAGGCTGCTGAACAGAACATTCACCTGACACTCTCCGGACACACACATGGGGGCCAGATTGTCTTCACCAGAGTCGGTACCGACGTGATAGCACCCGCTCGCATGGTATCGCCATACGTCGCCGGACTCTATTCGATCGGGTCGTCACATATGTACGTTTCCAGGGGAATTGGAACAGTCGGTATTCCAGTACGAATTAACTGTCCGCCGGAACTCACTAAAATATCGCTCATTAAGACTTGAGATGTAGAATCGGCTTGAAGGTTTTTCGAGATCCTGTTCTTCAGGGGATTCCCCACTTCGGTGCCCCCTTCCATGGCCTGGCAAGTTGTTGGCAGCCGAGCAAAACTCCTTGTCTTCCCTATCAGCTGTCACAGGCGGGTACTGCAGGTCGGTGGAATTCGAACTCGACCAATTCTCTCCTTATGTTTTACGATTTCCGGTGGATTCAGGCATCCTAACCACGCTTTTCTTGATTCTCTCCTTTATTCTCTCTATATTCCAAGCCGTATGAAAGTGAAGAGACACGCCGATACATATACCAGGCTGATTAAGGCGGCGCTTAGAGCAAAGAACAGATCGTACTCACCGTACTCAAAATTTCGGGTGGGCGCCGCTCTCTTGACATCTTCCGGCAAAATCTATACCGGTTGCAACATCGAAAGCAGCTCGTTCAGTCTTACGATATGTGCGGAACGCACTGCGCTTTTCAAAGCCGTGTCAGAATCCCAGAAGAGGTTCAAGGCAATAGCTATCGCCTCTGACGCGAAGGATTTCATTTCGCCGTGCGGAGCATGCAGACAAGTCATACTGGATCTTGCCGGAAATATCGACGTCGTCTTGTCCAACAGGAAAGGCGCGACAAGAGTGATGAAGATGGCTAATCTTCTCCCTCTTCCTTTCGATGGTAGAGAACTCAGACAATGAAAGAAGAACTTCGCCATGGACGTCGTAACCCTGCATAATATGCCGAAAGACACCGGCTGGATTGAAGTGATTACAGGATGTATGTTCAGCGGTAAGACCGAAGAGCTTATCCGTCGCCTTCGGCGGGCTCAAATTGCCAAACAGGAAGTAATTATCTTCAAACCTCACGTTGACACTCGCTACAGCCCAACACATATTGTGTCGCATAACGAACAATCCCTTTCCTCAATTAGAGTGGATAATTCCAAAGACATTCTGTCGTTAGCAAAGAATGCTCAAGTGATAGGTATCGATGAAGGTCAGTTCTTTTCTCCTGAGCTGGTGGGTGTTTGCGAGCAACTTGCTGCAAACGGTAAACGAGTAATTGTTGCGGGCCTGGACCAGGATTACAGAGGCAGGCCGTTTGAGCCGATGCCCCACCTGCTCGCCGTCGCCGAGTACATCACAAAAACCCTTGCCATATGCATGAAGTGTGGGAATCCGGCAGACCGAAGCCAACGGATCACCAAACAACAGGAACTAGTTGTCGTGGGAGCACGTGAAGTATATGAAGCGCGCTGCAGGAAATGCTTTGACCCTCCCACCGAATGATATCCCTTGCCGCGATTATGAAACCCCTTAATGCGACACTACTTTTTCTCATTGGGCTCGTCTGCGTTGCAGGATGCGCAAAGAAATCACCTCAGCAGGAGGTTCTGGGTACATGGAAGGTCGGACTCGTCTTTGATGTTGGCGGCAGGGGCGACAAGTCCTTCAACGATGCCGCGTATCGAGGCTTGGAGCGCGCAAAGAAAGAATTGGGAATTGATTTTGAATACATTGAGCCCGGACCGGGAGCCGACCGGGAAACGGCGCTCAGGCAGCTTGCGAACCGGCCGGACATTCAGCTGATTTTTGGTATTGGGTTCATTTTCACCGATGATATTACGAATATAGCCAAGGAGTTCCCAGACAAGAATTTCGCCTGCGTAGATTATACGTTTGACAGCACCAGAGTGATTCCACCAAATCTCGTTGCACTTGAATTCAAAGAGGAAGAGGGATCCTTCCTGGTCGGGGCAATAGCGGCTTTGATATCAAAGACCAAGATCATCGGTTTTATTGGCGGGATGCAGTCCCCTCTCATTAAGAAATTCGAAGCCGGCTACGTGGCGGGAGCAAAGTACGTTGATCCGTCCTGCAAAGTGATCATCGGCTATGCCGGCGTCACGGGAGAAGCTTTTAAGAACCCTGGCAAGGGCAAAGAGCTTGGCCTAGGACAATATTCCCAGGGCGCTGATATTATCTATCATGCATCCGGTGTTACGGGGCTAGGGCTCTTTGAGGCGGCGAGAGAAACGCACAAGCTGGCGATCGGGGTTGATTCCGACCAATTCCACGAGGCGCCAGGCTATGTGCTCACGAGCATGACCAAGATCGTGGAGAACACCATCTCGGAGACCGTCAAAGCCACCAAGGAAGGAAAATTCAAAGGTGGAGTTACTGCGATTTTTGGCTTGAAGTCAAAGGGTGTAGATTATGTCTACGACGATAATAATAAGGCTCTGATTCCAGAAACTGTTCATGTGCGAGTTGAGGAAATCCGGGACAAGATAATCTCGGGAGTCATTGCAGTTCCCGACCGCTGATCTCCTTTCTACTGCTCCGCTCCATGCTGGCCTTCCGGATGCAAGATATTACCAAGTACTTTGGAAGCATGAAAGCCAACGACCGCGTCAATTTTGAGGTCGAGAAGGGTGAGATTCATGCTCTCGTTGGAGAAAACGGCGCCGGAAAATCGACGCTGATGAAAATCCTTTACGGCATTCATGCTCCCGAGCGTGGTTCTATTTTCATCAATGAACAAAGGCAAACAGTCCGGAACCCGGCCAAGGCGATATCTTGCGGAATCGGCATGGTTCACCAACATTTCATGCTCATTTCTCCCCTCACGGTCGCCGAAAACATAATTCTTGGAAAGGAACCAACGCGGATAGGGCAATTCCTCGATACCGCCCAGGCGGAGGAAGATGTCAACCGGCTTTCCCGGGCATATCATTTCAATATCGATCCAAGAGAGCGGATCGAGAACCTCTCGGTTGGTTTGCAGCAACGCGTGGAAATTCTGAAGGTTCTCTACCGAAACGCCGACATTCTTATCCTGGATGAGCCAACTGCCGTGCTCACGCCGCATGAGATAGAGGAGCTCTTCGCGATACTCAGGAGGATGAGGGAACAACAGAAAACCGTTGTTTTCATCACTCACAAACTCGCCGAGGTAATGGCAATAAGTGACCGTGTGACAGTTATGCGGCGCGGCAAGGTCGTCGGTCACATGGCAACCGGAGCCACTACCAAAGATCAGATTGCGCGAATGATGGTCGGACAGGAAATCGAACAGTCGATATCATATACCGGGAGACAAATCCCTGAGGTCTCTGAGCCGCCCGAGACGAGGAAGCCAGCGTTGTCAATCGAAAATCTCTGCGCGCTGAATGATAAAAGATTGCCTGCGCTACGAAACATCACGCTCTCCATCTTCAGCGGAGAAGTTTTTGGCATCGCCGCAGTCGAAGGAAATGGGCAAAGTGAGCTGGTGCAGGTTCTCACGGGATTACGTCGCGCAACAGCGGGTGCCGTCAGGGTCGGCGGCACCGAAATTCCTCAGCGCAAGACCTCCATCGCGCATATTCCCGAAGACCGTCATAAACATGGACTCGTTCTGGATTTCACGCTCGCCGAGAACTTTCTTCTTGGACGCCAAAATGAACCCGCGTATTCTTCATTCTTTAAGCTGCGGGCACGCAGTATTGATGCCTATACGGAGCGAATGATAGCTCAGTTCGACATTCGCACGACCGATGAGAAACAGACGGCCCGTGAACTTTCCGGCGGCAATCAACAGAAAATCGTGATCGCCAGGGAGATATCGAAGGATGCCCCTTTGATCGTCGTCAGCCAGCCGACAAGAGGACTTGATATCAATGCAACGCGATTTGTCCATCAAACACTCCTTTCTGAACGAAGCAAGGGGAAAGCAATCTTGCTCGTCTCCTCGGATCTGTCGGAACTTCTCTCGATTTCAGATCGAATCGCAGTAATGTTTCAAGGTGAGATTGTCATAACGCTGAACGCGAAAGAAACATCCGAGCGAGAACTTGGCTTGTACATGACGGGGGCAAAAAGAAAAGCGGGTTAAGAATGTGCCGCGTTGTTTCACAAACGAATTTTCTTCACCTCAAATCTAATGAAGAAGTTTAGGAACATACTGCTTCAGCTCCTTGGCCCTACCCTATCGCTCGTTCTGGCCTTCATTGTCTGCGGAGCGTTCATTCTCGTCGTAGGGAAAGACCCGTTTGCGGTGTACGGCAGGTTCTTCTCTGAAACACTTGGAAATCCGTACGGCGTCGGCCAGATTCTCTTCAAAGCGACCCCCTTGATGTTCACGGGTCTTTCTGCTGCCATCGCTTTTCGGGCGGGCCTCTTCAATATCGGCGCTGAAGGCCAGCTGTATATCGGTTCGTTCGTGACTGCATGGATAGGTTTTACCTTTACGTCGTTGCCGGCCGTTGTTCTCCTTCCTCTTTGTGTATTCGGCGGAATGTTCGGCGGTGCTGTCTGGGGGGCGATACCGGGCGTGCTGAAAGCAAAATTTGGCGCACACGAGGTGATCAACACAATCATGATGAATTTCATAGCTGCGGCGTTGATAAGCTATCTTGTGAACAATATCTTTGCTGTTCCCGCAACCGTTCACACGCCTTCGATATCCGACAAAGCGGAGTTAATGCGCCTGGATCAGCTTTCTGCTCTCTTCAAGGGATCACCCGTGAATTTCAGTATCGTGATCGCTCTTCTCGCCTGTGCGTTTCTGTACTATTTCCTTTGGAAAACAAGGCAAGGTTATGAAATTCGCGCCGTCGGTTTGAGCATTACCGCTGCCAGCTATGGCGGCATCGATGTTCCCCGGCGGACGATCATGGCGATGACGATGGCCGGCGCCTTTGCCGGACTCGTAGGAAGCAATTTTGTTCTTGGATACAAACACTATTTTGAGCTCGGCTTTTCGGAAGGAGTCGGTTTCATAGGAATTGCGGCTGCATTATTGGGCAGAAACCATCCGGTCGGTATTATTATTGCGTCGCTCTTCTTTGGAACACTCGAGTACGGAAGCCTCACCATCAACACGATTGTTCCGAAGGAGCTGGTGAATATCCTGCAAGCGATCATCATTCTCTTTGTCATTGTGCTCACGAAAGTATTCGACCGATGGACGAAAGTCATGAACAAGCCGGTGGAGACCATCCATGCTTGATTCTCTCCTGAGCTTTGCGTTTCTCGCACAAACTTTGCGAATCTCGGTTCCTTACGCCCTGCCGGCTCTCGGCGCGACGTTCAGCGAGCGAGGCGGTGTTGTTAACATCGCGCTTGAGGGAATTTTGCTCATCGGTGCTTTCGCGACGACGGTCGGCACGTATTATTCTCATGACCCGCTAATCGGAATACTCTGCGGTGTGGCAGCAGGCATGTTGACCGGCCTCCTTCACAGTGTGACCTCGGTGACGTTCAAGACCGACCAGATCGTCAGCGGGATTGCCATCAACTTGTTGGCACTCGGCATCACAAAATTTTCGTGCCAATTGATTTTCAGCAGTTCCAGCAACTCAGCCCGCATACCGGGAATCGAAGAATGGGGCGTTTTTTCAAGCATCCCCATCGTCAATCCCTTCATTGTCGGTACCGCGATCCTCGCTCTTCTTTCGCACTTCGTCTTATACAAGACCCGCTTCGGTCTGCGGCTGCGGGCCGTCGGTGAACATCCGGCAGCAGTCGAGACGTTGGGCCTGAGTGTCTCCGGACTCCGGTACGCAGGAGTACTCATTAGTGGGGCATTGGCCGGATTAGGCGGGGCGTGGTTGGCGCTCGACCAGCACAGTTTCACCGATGGAATTTCCGCTGGGCGCGGATACATTGCTCTTGCAGCGATGATCATAGGCAAATGGAAACCGATCGGAGCTGTGGGTGCGTGCCTTCTCTTCGGATTTGCCGAAAGCCTGACAATTCAACTCCAGGGTAGTTTCGCGGCAACCCAGTTCGTCCAGATGATCCCTTACGTCCTCACGATGGTCGTCCTAGCGGGATTCATTGGCAAATCCACTCCGCCCGCGGCAGATGGTATCCCTTATGAGAATGGTTGATCTTCTTGGCATTAAGTTTTTTTCGGTATCGTTGAGACTGCCGCCTAATCAGAGAGGGAAAACAAGGAATTGAATATGAAGGAACAAAAGGATCAAAGAATCAAAGAGACCGTCCGCTTCCTGCTGTCGAAAACCAAACTGCGGCCGAATGTTGCGGTCATTTTTGGTTCGGGACTCGGGGTCCTTGCCGGCGCTTTGTCTTCAAAAAAGACCATCGAAAGTTCGACCATACCCCATTATCCTCTTTCGACCGTTGAGGGCCACCACGGAAGACTCATTTTCGGGAGACTGGACGACGTGCCAGTCCTTGCATTCCAGGGCAGGATACACTTTTACGAAACGGGAGACTTAGACCCCGTTCTTTACCCTATTCGTGTGGCGCATGAATTTGGAATCGGGACTCTCATTGTAACGAACGCCGCGGGAGCGGTCAATCGCGCCTTTTCGCCCGGAGACCTGATGTTGGTCACCGACCAGGTCAACCTGACATTTGAAAACCCCTGTGACCATCAGTCAGGAGTCCATGCAACAAAGGAAATCTATGACCGCAGACTGCAGGAGCAAATCAGGGCTGTCGCCTGCACCAAGAGCATCTTGTTGCAGGAAGGTGTGTATTGCGGTTTGAAGGGACCCTCCTATGAAACCTCGGCTGAGATTGAAATGGTACGAAGAATTGGCTGTGATGCGGTCGGAATGTCGACGGTCAATGAGGTAAGCCTTGCCGCAGCCCTCGGCATGCGCGTCGCGGGCATCTCCTGCATTACGAACCTGGCAACCGGTATCAACCACGGAAAACTTTCACACCTCGAGGTCACGGAAGTAGCGAACAATGTGAAGGAAACATTTGTCGAGTTACTGGCAGGAGTAATCAAGAAGATCACGTAAGCTCCCAAAAGTGCGCGACTCACTTCCAAAAGTGAGTCGCACTTATGTGATTTACTCAGTCCTTTTTGTGAACTAATTGCTGCAGTGCAATCACCATTGGTGCACGCCTAGTGGCAAAAATATAACGACAGATATGATATTAGTCAAGAATTGAAGTGCTCCCTGATTCGTCAGAGCATTTGCGACGGCTGCCTGGGGGAAGGGCAAACTTTTTTGCTTATGTGAGCATGAAAGAGTATATTCTCCAGAACTCATTACCGACTCACAAGAACATGAACGAATCAAACTGGATTGACTACCACGACCTTCCCCATTCGGCGGGTGGATTTTCAAAGCTCTTTCTCGACTACTTGAACCAATTCGCGAAGGTTCAAAGTTACTACGAGAGTGATTTCCACAATCTTCAACAACTCGGTGTCGCTGCCGGGAAGGTTTGCCAGCGATTTCAGCATAGGTCCGAGCTGGTCGAAATCTTGCTCGATCAGAACCGCAACTATGGCTCCTCTGAACGGGCCTTGGAGAACATCCGCAAACTCGCTGAGGAGAAAACGGTAGCCGTCGTTACCGGTCAACAGGTCGGAATTCTGACCGGACCGATGTACACGATATACAAGACCATAACAACAATCAAACTTGCCGAGCAGCTGGGCAGGACATTTCCGGAGTACACCTTCGTGCCCGTATTCTGGATGGAGAATGAGGACCATGATTTTGAAGAAGTGAACAAAATCGGCCTTTTGAATGCCGACCATGTCCCCATATCGGTGGAATATCTCATTGAAGGCAAACCGCTCGACAGGAACATCGGAGCCGTTGGTAACATTGTGCTTGACAGCCAGATTCAGTCGTTTCTTGAGCAAATCCAGAGCATTCTCCCCCACAGTGAGTTCAAGAAGCCTCTGCTGGAATTACTTCAACAGGCGTACAGCCCCGGAACGACGCTCACCAAAGCGTTTGCCGGACTGATGAATCAGTTCTTCAGCAAATCCGGATTGGTGTTTGTTTCCTCGAATGACAATCGTGTGAAACGCCTGCTCGCTCCTCTGTTCAAGAAGGAAATCGCGGAGTATCCAAAACTCTCTCAGGTTTTCATAGGGCGCAGTGCGGCATTGGAAGCGGAGTATCACGCGCAAATCAAGCCGAAGGCACTCAACCTGTTCCTCTTTCATAAGAATGGAAGATATCTCATTGAACCACGGGAACAGGATTTCAGTCTAAAGGGAACCAGACAATACTTTCCGAAAGACGAACTCCTGCGGATTGCTGACGAGACCCCTGAACTATTCAGTGCCAATGTTGTCCTCCGGCCCATTTGCCAGGACACGATTCTGCCCACGCTTGTCTACGTCGGAGGGCCTTCGGAAATTGCATACTTCGCTCAGTTGAAACCGGTGTATCAGTATTTTGAAGTGGCGATGCCGATGATCTACCCGCGGGCAGGCGCAACGATCCTGGAGGCAAAGCATGACAAGACGCTCGAAAAATACGAGCTCGAATTACTGGAATTCTTCGGCAATCCTGAGCACGTGAACCGGAAGGTCATTGAGATGGTTTCCGAAGTTAAAATCGAAGATTTGTTTGGCGACGCGTCGAAACGCATCGGAGAATTGACCAATGAAATGAAGTTCGAATTGAACTACATTGACCCTACACTTCTTGGTGCCCTTGAGACGACGAGGTCAAAAATCGATTCCCAATTTCAGGTTTTGAAAGAAAAGACGATTGAAGCTCAGAAGCGCAGGCACGAAATCGCTCTACGGCAGGTGTCGCGAGTTGCCAACAGTATCTTCCCGAAGGGGAATTTCCAGGAGAGGGAGTTGAACATCATCTACTTTCTGAATAAGCACGGCGTGGAGCTTGTCACGCACCTGATGAATGAACTGCAGATTGACAGCTTCAAGCACCAGATCATTCGTTTAGCATGACGGTCGGGTAACACTATTCCCCACCGCCAGGCGAGCTGCATGCCGCTCCTCTTATGGAGCGGCATGAACACCCCAAAGAATCTTAATCCCGATGTTCCCGGTGTGGACCGCCTCGATGTCCGCCGCCCTCGCGATGGTGCCCGCCCGGACGCCGGTCTCCTCGTTCACTTCTGCGTTCGGCTTCCCGTTGCGCTTCCTTCTCTGCGTCGTATCCGGCCATCAGCGCCTTCCGACTCAGATTATACCGGCCCTCTTCATCTTTTTTGATTAGTTTGACGTCCAGCTCATCGCCGACATTGAGGACGTCGGTAACCTTATTCACCCGATTCATGTCGAGGTGGGATATGTGCACGAGTCCTTCCCTTCCCGGGAGAAACTCGACGAAGGCGCCGAACTCCATGATGCGGGTCACTTTTCCGTGGTAGGTTTTCCCGACTTCGGGAACCTCGATGATCTTGTTAATGATCGCCAACGCTTTTTCACTGCCTTCAGAGCTGACGGAGGCGATAACAACAGTTCCATCGTCCTCGATATTGATCTCTGCTCCGGTATCCTTCACAATCCCCCGGATCACCTTTCCGCCCGGTCCAATGACGGAACCGATCATATCGACGGGAATTTTGATGGTGGTCAGCCGTGGCGCGAAGGTCGATAACTCCTTTCGAGGCTGGTCGAGTGTCTGCGCCATTATGTCGAGAATGTGCAATCTACCGGCTTTCGCCTGGGCCAACGCCCTTTCAAAGATGTCGAACGTAATTCCCTGAATTTTGATATCCATCTGGAAACCGGTGACGCCATCCTTTGTGCCGGCGACCTTGAAGTCCATGTCGCCAAGATGGTCTTCATTGCCCAGAATATCGCTCAGGATTGCGATTTTTTCGGATTCCTTGATGAGCCCCATGGCGATGCCCGCCACGGGTTTTTTCAGTGGAACGCCCGCATCCATCAACGACAAAGTGCCTGCGCACACCGTCGCCATCGACGATGAGCCATTCGATTCAAGTATATCAGAGACAATGCGGATGGTGTATGGAAACTCCTGCTCCGGAGGAAGTAGGCTTTTCAACGAACGTTCGGCCAGGTTTCCGTGGCCGATTTCTCTGCGGCCGGGGTTTCCAATCCTGCCGACCTCGCCGACAGAGTACGGAGGAAAATTGTAGTGCAGCATGAACCGTTTACTGGATTCAGGAAGAAGTCCGTCGAGAATCTGTTCGTCCATCTTCGTGCCAAGTGTAACAGTCGTGAGGCTTTGAGTCTCCCCACGCGTGAACAGTGCGGAACCGTGAGTTCTGGGCAGCACCCCGACTTCGCAGCGGATCGGTCGTATATCGGTGACACCGCGCCCATCCAGACGCTTTCCGTTCTTCAGAATCATTTCCCGCATCTCTTCATACTCAATGTCATGAAGAATTTCAGAGACGAGGTGCTTCTTCGACTCGATGAAGGCGGCGGGACTTTCACTGAACAATGCTTTCTCCATCTCATCGAGCGTCAGCTTCGCAGAAGCGACCTCCGTTTTCATTGCTTCATACGCTGCCGCATGAATCTCTTCGTTGGCTTTGCTGCGGGCGTCTTTATCGAGAACCTGGTTTGTTACCACACGGATCTTTTCGCGCGCGATTCTCGAAGCAATTTCAGCCAGCTCATGTTTCAACGGGTTGGCAGGCACCTCTCGCTTAGATCTTTGACATTCCTTTTGCAATTGAAGCTGAAGCTCGCACAGCTTCTGGATGTGTTCCTGCGCGAATTTCAACGCGTCGAGCATCTCCTGTTCGGAGATTTCTTTCGCCTCACCCTCAACCATGACGATTGAATCTCTGGTTCCGGCGACGGTCACATCCATATCGCTCGTTTCGAGCTGGGTGAACGTAGGGTTGATGACGAACTTGCCTTCGATTCTGCCGACGCGGACCTCGGCAATCGGTCCGTTGAACGGTATATCGGAAATCATGAGCGCGGCCGAGGCGCCCACCGCGCCCAGATTGTCGGCATCATGCTGCTGGTCGGATGAAAAGACCGTGACGATGATCTGCGTTTCACTCTTGAAACCCTCCGGGAACATCGGGCGTATCGGACGGTCGATCAATCTCGCGGAGAGTATTTCTTTTTCCGACGGGCGACCCTCGCGCTTCAGAAAACCACCCGGGATTTTTCCCGCCGCCGCCGTTCTTTCCCTATATTCAACCTGGAGAGGGAAGAAATCCTGGCCTTCCACCACCTCTTTGCTGGAAACGACGGTCGCCAGAACCATCGTATCAGCGTAACGCACCATCACCGAGCCATCGGCTTGCTTTGCCAATTTGCCCGTCTCGATGGAAAACATCTGTCCACCAATTTCAACTTCTTTCGTAATAACCATGAAGGTCTATTCCTAATGTACTTGTTACATGCATTGCTGCTTAGTGCAGATTATGTTACTTCCGTAGATCTAGTTCTTGAATGATTTTCTTGTACCGCTCGCCGTTTTTCTCGTGCAGATAGTCGAGCAATTTTTTCCGCTTGCTCACCATCCTGAGCAACCCCACGCGAGAATGATTATCCTTGACGTTCGACTCCAGATGAGACGAAAGCTCATTGATGCGTGCAGTAAGAATGGCGATTTGAACCTCAGGCGACCCGGAATCGTTCGCCGATTTTCCGTACTTTTGGATAAGTTCTTGTGTTTGTTCCTTCGTAGTTGGCATTCCATGCTCCTTAAAAAATTTATAGTTGATAAACCTGTCCAAGATATTTCATACACTCACGCTGATCCTGCCGCAATTGGGCCGTTAGATCATTTCTCGATGAAAATTTCTTTTCATCCCGTAATCGTTTGATGAAGCTCACGTTGAGGCGCTCTCCATAGATTTCATCATGGAAATCAAAAAGATGGACCTCAACGGTTTGTCGATGGTCGGTCTCAAAAGTCGGGCGCACGCCGATATTGAGCATTCCATGCAATCGCTTCGGGCCGAGGTCGGCACGAACGAGATAAACGCCCGATGCTGGAAGGAGCTTATTTGGGTAATCCATCTCAATGTTCGCCGTGGGAAATCCAAGCTCTACACCGCGACCATCCCCTTTCACCACAAATCCCTGGAGAGCGTACGGCCGGCCGAGTAATCGTTCGGAGAGATCCACCTCGCCTCGCAGCAGGTGTTCCCGGATAGCCGTGCTGCTCACGACCTCATCGTTGACGACAACCGGTGGAACGGTTACAGCCGTGAATCCTAAATCCCAACCGATCTGCTGGAGCTCCCGAACACCTGCTTCCCGGTCTTTGCCGAACATATGGTCATGACCGACAACAACCTGCCGCACTCCAACCCTTTGCACAACATAGCGTTGATAAAACTCTCGTGACGACAGTCGTGAAAACTCATACGTGAACTTGAGAACAAGCGTCACGTCTATTCCCATGGTTGCGAGAATGTCCAACCGTTCCTCCAGGTTTGACAGGTACTTGACCGGAACCCTGCCGACAACCTCACGCGGATGGGGCGTGAACGTCAGCACGACACTCCTTCCCTGATGAGTTTTTGCCCGTGACAGGACCTCATCAATGATCGCCCGGTGGCCCAGGTGCATTCCATCGAATGTTCCGATAGTAACGATGGACTCTGTTTCACGCAGAATATCGTTTTCGGAGTGAACAACATTCATGACCGGTTCTTTGTAGTTCCGGAAGTCCGATCACCCACGCAGTCGCAAACGAAACCCTTATTCCCCTTTTCTTTCATCATTCTTGTGGATCTCCTTGATGAGCCGGTTTATCTTTTCGACGTGCTCAAGCGTATCGTCGAGATAGAACTGGATGGACGGAGTGAACTTGATGCGGACGTGCGAACCTACCAATGATCGAACCTGGGACTTCCGGTCCTCCAACATTTTGAAAGTACGTTGTTTCACTTCCTCCTTCCCCAGGATGCTGACGTAGATTTTGGCAATCCTTAAATCCGGCGACATGCGAACTTCCGTGACCGTGATGAACCCATACTGAGGGTCCCGAAATTCCCGGCTGAACAACATTCCCACTTCCTCCCGTATCAGAGAGGCCACTCTCTCGGTTCGCATTGACATAGAACATCCTCAGACTAATTTCCGCTGTGTTTCAACTATTTTGTATGCCTCGACCGTATCTCCGACCTTGATGTCGTTGAAATTTTCCAGGCCGAGACCGCACTCGAAACCCGACTCCACTTCCCGGACATCGTCCTTGAATCGTTTCAAGGACGAAAGACCGCCTTCATACACGACGATCCCGTCGCGAACGACACGGACTTTGTTTCCCCTGCTGATTTTGCCGTCCTGGACATAGCATCCGGCAATCGCACCGACCTTGGGGATTTTGAACACTTCCCTGACGTCGATAGTCGCCGTGACTTCTTCGCGCTGTTCAGGAGCCAGCAGGCCCTCGAGGGCTTTCTTCACTTCTTCAATTGCGTCATAAATAATGTTGTACAGCCGTATGTCGACGTGTTCCTGCTCAGCGAGGCGGCGTGCGTTCAGGTTTGGACGCACATGAAATCCAATGATCACCGCACTCGAGGCCGCGGCCAGCAAGACATCGGATTCTGTAATCGCGCCGACGGCACTCATGATGACGTTTACACGGACTTCCGCATGAGTAATCTTCATGAGCGAATCTGCCAGCGCGCCAACCGATCCGTCAACGTCACCCTTGACGATGACCTTCAGTTCCTTCACCTGGCCTTCCTGAATCTTCTGCGAGATGTCATTCAACGTCATACTCCGAATGAGTCTAAAGTCCTGCTCTCGCTTCAACTGTTGCCTCCGCAAGCTGATTTCCCTGGCTTTTCGTTCATCTTCAACAACAACGAAGACGTCGCCGGCCTGCGGGACCCCGTCGAATCCAAGGACCTGGACGGGCGTGGAGGGTTTGGCCACTTCCGTCCGCTTGCCACGCTCATCGAACATGGCACGAACACGGCCGCTCTGAATTCCGGCGACGAAAGAACTTCCAATCATAAGCGTCCCCTTCTGAACGAGAATAGTGGTAACGATACCTTTTCCCTTATCAACCTGCGCTTCGATGATGACGCCGCGGGCTTCTCGATGGAAGTTGGCCTTGAGGTCCAAGACGTCCGCTTCGAGGAGGATTTTTTCAAGAAGAACGCCCACATTATTTCCTGTTCGCGCGGAGAGCTCGACACACTGGTATTTTCCCCCCCATTCCTCCACCAGCACATTCTTCTCCGCAAGCTGTTGCCGGATGCGGTCAGGATTGGCTTCCGGCTTGTCGCATTTGTTGATAGCGATGACGATGGGCACGCCGGCGGCCTGAGCATGGCTGATGGCTTCCACGGTCTGCGGCATAACACTATCATCCGCCGCCACAACCAGAACGACGATATCGGTGATTTGGGCACCGCGAGCGCGCATCGCCGTAAACGCCTCGTGGCCCGGCGTATCCAGGAATGTAATACGCTTGCCCGAATCCAGAGTAACTGAATATGCGCCGATGTGCTGCGTGATTCCGCCCGCTTCGCCGGCGACGACATTACTCCGGCGGATGTAATCGAGAAGCGATGTTTTCCCGTGGTCGACGTGGCCCATGATCGTAACGACGGGAGGTCTCGAGGTGAGAGTTTCGTCCTCGTCCTCGACGTCTTCGATGAGTACCTCCTGAGCGAGCTCGGAGAAGAACTCCACCTGGTAGCCGTATTCATCGGCAACGAGCGTGATCGTATCTTTATCCAGCCGCTGGTTGATTGACACCATGAGGCCTAATTCAATACACTTCTTGATGACTTCAGCGACATCCACGTGCATGAGTGTGGCAAGCTCATTGACCGACACGTATTCCGTAACCCGGAGAATGGACTTTTCCTTCTCAAGCCGCTCGAGATGCTTCTGCTCTTCCGCCTCTCTCTTTTCTTTCCGTCTTCGCTTGAACGCGGCCCGTTGCGCGACGGCGGTCGCCTCATCCATTTCCGCCAGAGTTCGCCTGATCGCCTCCTTCACTTCTTCCTGGTCGACCTCATTGTACCGCAATTTCTTTTTCTTTTTTGCCTTCAGGAGCAATTCGTCAACCTCTTCCGACGTTGACGGAACAGATTCAGAGCGTACCCGTTTCCGTTTTTTCTTTCGTTTCTTCGGTTCTGATTCGGCACCCCGTTCCTCTTCTGTTTTTTCTCCAGCTCCGGCAGGTTTTTCGATGGCGGCATGGGCGCGGCTCATTTCTTCCAGGTCGATCTTCCCTTTGATCGTCAACCCCATCTTGGGAGTGAGGTGAGGCATCACCTCCACTTTCTCCTCCTTGGCTTTTGACCGACCCGGTTTCTTCTGTTTGGCGGGCGTTGCCTTCTCTTCCTGCGGCGTTTCCTGGAAATTAGCAGACGTGGCCTCGACGGGCGAGACAACTTTTGTCTTCTCCGCTGCGCCCGGAGCGGGGACAGCTTTCTGAACTGCAGGTTCTTCTTGTTCCACCACGGGAGCGGGCTCTTCTTTCGCAATAGCGATGACCACCTCAGGTTTGACTTTCGCCTCTTCCTTCGGTTTCCGTCCTGGCTTCGCTTTTGTCTTCTCCTCGGTTGCCGGTTCAGCCCTGGATTCGACTTTCTTTTTCGAATCCTGTATCGCCTGCATTTTCCGCTGGTGTTTTTCTGCGACCTCCTTCTCCTTCTTGAAATGGTCGACGATGTCGTGCATCATAGCATCAGTTGCGATGCTCATGATTCCTTTCACGTCGTGACCCTTCTTCTTCAGATACTGGATCAACGTATCATGGGATACGTTGAATTCCTTTGCTATCTGATAAATCTTTTTTTTCGGAGGTTTATCTGCCATTCAGATTCTTATGCTTCAGGTTGGGATTCTTCCTTCGGTTCTGTTGCGTTTGCCTCATGGACAGAACTCTGAATTTGCTCATCGAGTTCTTCCTCTTCGAGTTCCGCTTCCTCGAGTTCCCGTTGCATCATTTCTTTCAGCGCAGTGATCTTCTCCTCAGTGAGTCCATCGATCTTCTGCAGGTCTGCTGCCGCGGCATCGATGAAATCCCGGGCATTTCCATAACCTTCCTCGAGGATACGCTCATAGAGTGGTTCACCCAACTCCTCACGAAACTCCGCGAGGTCCATATCATATTCCTCCTCGACTCCCTCTTTAACAAGGTTGATCTCATAACCCGTCAGTTTCGAGGCGAGGCGGACATTCTGGCCATTGCGTCCAATGGCCAGTGAGACCTGTTCTTTATCGACGAGGATCGTTGCCGTTTTTTTCTCCTTGTCCACCGTAACACTCTTGAGTTTTGCCGGCGCCATCGCCCGCTGGATGTACACGACCGGGTCGTCGGAATAGTTGATCACATCGATGTTCTCGTTGCTCATCTCACGGACAATCGAGTGGATGCGAACTCCCTTCATGCCGACGCAGGCGCCGACCGCGTCGATACGATCGTCATGCGATTCAACGGCAACTTTTGCCCGCTCGCCACCCTCACGCGCAATTCCTTTGATCTCAATGATCCCGTCGTATATCTCGGGAATTTCGAGCTCAAAAAGCTTTGCAAGAAATCGAGCGTCAGAACGTGAGATGATCACAATTGGATTGCCGGCATTTTTCCTGACTTCCTTGACAATTGCCCGGATCGTTTCGCCTTTGCGATACCGTTCTTTGAAGATTTGTTCACTCTTCGGCAAAACGAGCTCATTGCGGTTATGGTTGACGAGGATTTCTCCCTTGCGGATCTGGTAGATCTCCCCGATGATGATCTCTCCGATGGTACTGCTATACTCGTTGTAAATGACTTCCTTCTCGATCTCTTTAATCCGCTGATTGAGGTTTTGTTTTGCGCTGACGATCAGCCTTCTCCCAAAGTCCTTGAGGTCAACGACCTCCACGAAATCATCTCCAATCTCAAGAGGTTCATCAGACTTCTTGCGAACAGTTTCAAGGTCGACCTGGAGATTGGGGTCGGTCACCGTTTCAACAATCTGTCTCTCCAGGTAAATCTCTATATCGCCTTTGTCCATATTGACAACAACATCAAAACGGGCATCGGGTCCGTATTTCTTCCTCATCATCATCGAAAACACTTCCTCGACAACCCCCAACAACATATCTTTGTCGATTCTTTTCTCGCGCACCATGTGAGAAAAAGATTCAACGATTTCATAATTCATTGTACTCTCCAATGTAACATTGAACGATTACCTTCCTTTACCACGCCGGCTTGACTCGAGCCTCGACAATTTCATCAAAAAGGAAATTGCGTGGTCCATTACTCTTCATCTGCAGCACGAAACCATCGGGACGCACCTCGATTAATTCGCCTTCGACTTTCTCAACCCGGTCATCCTTCCTGAATTTCACGACCAGAGTTCTGCCGACATTCCTTGGGTACTGCCGTGCGAAGCGTAAAGGACGGTCTATCCCGGGCGATGAAACGACGAGATCATAGCGACCCTGCACGATATTCGCCTGGTCCAGCGCAGATGAGAGGTCGCGGCTTATCTCAGCGCACAGTCCAGTCGTTGTCCCTTCGTCCGTGTCGACAAAAACTTCCACGACCTTTCGGCCTCGCCCCCCACGCACAGAAACATCAACAAGTATTGCTCCTCTCGCTTCCACGATAGGTCGCGCAAGATCCCCTATGTAAGTCTGCAACACTACCGTAACCCGTTACGAATAAATCACTTAACAAAGGCCAATAATCAGTTGAAACAAAAAAAGTCCCTTTTTGTGGGACTTTCTTACGAAGAGCGTCATAAATATAACGAACGCTTTTCTAAATTGCAAATCAAAATTCAGGCAATTCCTCCCGTCACGGATACGCAAAATCTCCTTATTCTTCCACTAAGCCGCGATTTCGGTGCTGCACGTCCTCTTATGAGGAAATTCGGTCGCCTTACGATCGCTGGGATCTTGCCACAGCATTCTATCGAAAAAGGGAATTGAACACCTCAATCGCTTGCTTCACCTCCTCCAGGGTCACATCAAGATGAAACACCGCCCGGATCAAAGAATCCCGTTCCGGTGTCAGCAAGACACCTTTTGATTTCAGAAGGTCCAGAACCTCAGATTGACTCTTACCGCTGTCGATCGTCTCAAGAATGACCATGTTCGTTTGAACATCACCCGGGTTGACCCTTAACGTGCTCAACCCGCTCAATCCGACGGCGAAGGTTCGCGCTTTCGCATGGTCTTCTTTTAGTCTATCGACATTATGGCCGAGCGCGTACAAGGCAGCTGCCGCAAGTATACCTACCTGCCTCATTCCTCCACCGAACAACTTCCTATACCTCCTTGCTTCTTCGATGAATTCCTTTGACCCGATGATAATTGAGCCAACCGGAGCGCCAAGGCCTTTCGAAAAGCAAACAGAGAGCGAATCCACATACTGAGCGTAGTCATTGACGAGAATTCCCGTCGCAACACTCGCGTTCCAGAGTCTTGCCCCGTCGAGATGCACGTTGATGCGGTGTTCAAGAGCAAGCTCCCGGATTTTCTTCATTTCATCGATCGGGAACACCGAACCGCCCGAGCGCCCGTGCGTGTTTTCAAGACAGATGAGCTTCGTCCTGGGCAACCAGTAAGTTTTCGGCCTTATGGCCTTCTTGATCTCCTGCGCCGTGATTACACCCTTATGATTTTGGATGGGCTTCATCTGCACCCCGGACAGCATTGACGGAGCGGCCGTCTCGTACACAAAGATGTGCGAGTCCTCATCGACGATTATTTCATCCCCCGGCTGCGTATGAACTTTGATGCACACTTCATTTCCCATTGTGCCACTGGGCACATAGAGTGCGGCTTCCTTTCCGAACAGCGAAGCGATAGTCTGCTGCAATTTGTTCACCGTGGGATCTTCGCCGAAGACGTCATCGCCAACCTCTGCGCGCATCATTGCTTCAAGCATCGGCGGCGATGGTCTCGTCACAGTATCACTGCGGAGGTCAATGTACTTCATTTTCCTGGCTCTTTCGTATGTAGGAATAGGTCTTCTTGCCGATTGCGCCGGCCACCATAGCCAAGCCGAGCACCAAACACACTTCGGGAAACCAATCGCCGTGCTTGGAATAGAAAGTGAGTTCCATTCTCGGTTCGACAGCAACGGTCATTGTTTTCCGGGCATAAAGCTCCGTCGACTGGAGGATATGGCCGAATGGGTCGATAACGCAGGAGATTCCGCCGTTACCGCACACAACGATCCATCTTCTATTTTCGACTGCCCTCAGCACCGTCGTTTGTTCATGCTGGTAGGCGCCCGAAGTGTTCCCCCACCAGCTGTCGTTTGTTATCACCGTCAAAAACTGTGCTCCTCGTCGAACAAAGTCTGCAACAAATCCCGGGTAGATCGATTCGAAGCAGATCAAATTCGAAAACTTAATCAGTGAAGAATCCCGTGCACGACAAACAAAGACCGTGGTATCCTTGCCGATACCCCATCCCCCCAGACCAAAATTCCATTCCATTGCATTCAGAAAGCTGAGTTGTTCGGAAAATGGAACTCGTTCGGCGAACGGAACGAGGAGAATCTTTTCATATTCCTGGATTTCGTCTGTGCGCGGCTGCAGGAGTATCGCGCTGTTGAATGCATCGTATCTCTGACCACGCGCACCAATCCTGCTGCTTTTCGGAATGGTCTCGCCTTGTTTGTATTCCCGAAGAATCGGAGCGCCGGTCAGCAGATTCAGTCCCAGCAAGTCGACTTGTTCTTTGATGAGGTCGAAGACGGCACGATTTCTCGGGTCAAGGATGTGAAACGGGATCGCCGTTTCCGGCCAAAGCACAAGGTCGACGCTGTCGGCAACAACTTCATTCGTCATTTGTTGAAGATCCGACACCTGCCTCACAGGGTTTCCTTGCCATTTCTCAAAAGGGTCGATGTTGGGTTGAACAATTCCCACACGGATGCCTTTTGTTCCCACGAGCTGTTGGTTTCGCCCGGCGGGCAGAACTGACTCGCCATATATCAGCGGAACTGCATAAACTGCCAGGATCGACACAATCCAGCCGAACGTTTTGGGTGACGTCAGGGCCCATTCCCTTAAGGCAAGCTTCGCGTAAAGATAGTAGACGAGCACGTTTAAACAAAGGAGCCAGAAAGAAATGCCGTAAACCCCCGTGAAAGCGGAGAACTGAATTACCGAAAGATTGGACGCCTGCGTGTTGCCGAGCGTCAGCCATGGGAAAGCCAGATTGGTGAGTGAATGGAGAAATTCGAAACTCACCCAGACGAACGGAAAGGAGTAAATCGAAACGCTAAATCCGAATTGGCGCCGGATGAAGACCCAAGCAGCGATCGGCACCAGAAAGAACAGCGGATGAGCGAACAACAACAACGCCCCCGCGACCATCATGTACCAATCATGCCCGTGTGTAAATCCTCCGGTCCAATACAACGTGATGATATTGAAAATCAGAAAGGTCAGGTACGAGTACCTGAATGATTCGCCGTAATCGTCGACCGATTCGAAAAGAACGAAAAAAGGAACAAACGCAAACGCGGCGAATGTGCTTGTCGGCAATGGTGGAAAGGCACATCCCAGCATGAGACCGGAAAGAAGCGCGAGCCACCGTCTCATATGTTCCGGAGATCGGTTCATATCCCGGGTGACACGGGCGCTTGCGCAACCGCTGCTTGCTGTGGAGGTATAGAGAATGCCGGATACTTACGTCCCAGCGCATTCCACAGCGAGGAAATAAACAGTGCACAGAGAGCTCCAATGATCGCCCCACCGATGGCATCGGAGGGAAAATGGACTCCGACATATGGCCTCGTGAAGGCTATGACCACGGCCCAGCTAAAAAAAGCCCATCGCCACCGCACAAAATAACAGGCAAGAAACGTCGCCACAGCGAAATTGTTCACAGCATGAGAAGACGGGAAGGAGTATCCGCTTCCGCAGGGAACCAGGAGACGAACCCGCTCAACGACCGGCAGCCCCCCGATTTCGTGGCACGGTCGCGGACGCTCTATGATGTTCTTGATCACAGTACTGCTCAGTTGGTCGCTCAGAACTATCAAAGGAATGAGCAACAGTCCTATGATACGTCCCCTCCTCCCTCCCTTCCACATCAGGAGCAGCCAGGCCACTGCATAAATCGCCAAGCCGTACCAGTGCTGATTCAAATCCGTGAGGAAGGGCATCACGACGTCAAAAACCGGGTTCGCCAGGGTTTGGTTGCAAAAAATGAAAGTCTTCTTGTCCAGCTGATAGAGGACTTCAATCATGATTGCGAGCCTGAGCCTTGCCTGAAAGGAGCCTGTGCACGATAATGATGAGAACGATCATCACCATGGTGCCGATAACTACTTGACTGTAGGTGAAGAGGTATCCGTAGATCTTGCGCCAATGATTTCCCAGGGCATAGCCCGCGTACACAAGGATACTGTACCAGGCGATCGAACTGACACAGGAAAGTATTGTTGTCTTGAGAAGATTGAGTCGGGAGACGCCGGCGAAGAACGATATCACTGCGCGGGTCCCGGAAAGGAATCTGTTCGCGACAATAATCAGGTCACCATACCGTGCAAACCAGCTCTCGGCCTTGTGAATATGGGTGATGGAAATGAATCGTAGTTTCCCAGCTTCGATGATTCTTGTTCCAAACCACCGACCGACGGCGTACATTGCCATGAATCCCAGCGTGCTTCCGACAATTCCGCAGATGAGCGCGATAAAAAAATTCCCTCTTCCCAGCGCGGCAAGAGCCCCGCCAAACACGACGACAACATCGCTCGGGGAGGGCGGAAAGATATTTTCAATGAACGAGATGAAGAAGATTACCGCGTAGATCCAGAGAGGATCCAGGTTGGCAAGAGACTGAATAACGTCGTTCAAGGGTGGAAAATTAGAGGTTGAGTCGCAGCTGATTCTCAGTGATCAAAGCGACGGCGTACGTCGCGGCTCCCTCACCCATCCCGACAAAACCCAGTTCTTCGCTGGTCGTCGCCTTGACGGACACGCGGTCGAGGCTGAGACCGAGCGACTGCGCAATATTGTCACGCATTCTCTTAATATACGGTCCGACCTTCGGCTGCTGGAGAACAACAGTGGCATCGACATTAACAATATCAAAATTATTCAAGCGGATAAGGTCGGCGACTTGCTTCAGGAGCACCAAACTCGAAATGTCTTTGAAACGCGGGTCGTTGTCAGGAAAGTGCTTCCCGATATCTCCCAGGGCCGCCGCGCCAAGCAGGGCATCGCAAACTGCATGACAAAGAACATCGGCATCGGAATGGCCGAATAGGCCTTTGACGAACGGAATTTCAACTCCGCCCAAAATCAACTTGCGGTTGACAACCAGTCGATGAATGTCGTAACCAACGCCTATTCGCATCTCTGTTTCACGTTTTCTTATCGAATTTCGAATGTATCATGATGAACCTTGAAAACTTCCCACTGCACCTTCACATCGGCAACATGAGCCAGTCGCGGTCCCACTTTCACTTCCCTTATGAGTTCTTCAATCAATGATCGATCACCTTCGACGGTTATCTCGACATTTCCGTCGTAGTTGTTTCGAACGAATCCCTTCAGTCGAAGTCGAGTGGCCCGGTCAAGAACAAAATACCGAAATCCCACACCTTGCACCATCCCCCTGACCACAATGTGCGCCCCGGTTTCCATTTTCTCATCATTTGCTTGAGAAAAATACAATGAAATTGAATGAAAGTCAATTCTCCTTCATGGTCGCGGAGACAAGGGGTGTGAGAATGAAATGTCCGGTGTAGTGGCCCGGTCCGTGAAACACTGAACCCGTTCCTGACCTTCGGGGTAGCATCACAAACCGCAATGATGTAAGCTTGACCGTCCGGTGCAGGCCGTAATAGCTCCGGCTCCGTCGTGCCGCCAGTTCGAGGGTTCGGCGGAAGCTCTTAGAAGTGCTCGATGCTTCGAGGCCTGGGTGGATATCAGATGATCGCTCTTCGGAGCATCCGCTTGAGATTATGGATCCTGCCCCGAATCATCTGGAGTTTCGCCCTGTCATGGCTTTGCAGTGCAGTTTCCCGTTCTTTCCTGAGCGCGCGAATCTCCATCTTTATTTGTCCTTTGTTGATTCCCTTCGCTTCATGATGCGCGTGGGCTTCAATACCAAGGGCGACGCACAACGCCGGCAGTAACTTCTCCTTATGCATTGTGCTATGCCCTTTCGTGGCTTCATGTTCAATGCCGTCGGCGATTTTCCGCAGTTCCGCAACGGTCAAGTTGCTCAGTTGTTCATACGTGTATGCCATGGTATGAAATCCTTATGAAAAAGTTAGTAATGTGTCCACGATTTTATTCCGGTCAAACCAAGAAAAAAGTAACGAAATTAACTCCAATAATCAACCCCTCAATGAAACCCAGAGTTCACCCAGGAACCACGGTTTCCTCGGGGCGCCCGAAAGAAGCCTCAAGATGGTGTGATACATACGGCTCATGCACGGCCACGAGCAAAAAGATCACTCCAACCAGCGAACATGCGCCACTGATCGCGAACAACGCTCCGTAGCCAAACGAGTTGCTCAACCAGCCCCCTATCAAACCGCAAAGATAGCATGGACCAAGCAACGTATTCATCAGGCCGATATACATAGAACGATGCTCAACCGGGCAGTATTCGATGGCAAAATTGTAGCGGATCATGAGTTCCGAGCCTATGTTGACGCCAAGAAATACAAATACGATCCTATACCACGCAGGCGATGGGACGATAAGAGCGGTGACAATCGCCGCGAGCATTGCAATCGACGTGGCAACAAGTGCGACCTTGTTGCTGAAGCGGTCCGCAAGGTACCCGATCGCAGGCGCCCCGACTATTTGTCCGCCGACCATTGCCAGCGTAAATATTCCGACAGAGCTTTCCCCCAGTCGAAAACTCTTCAGCGCATACACGGTAAAGAATCCTAGTGGCATCGTGGCGAGAATCGAGAACGCAGTGGCAGTGAGAAATCGACGGAAGCCCACATTTTGCCTTAATACTCCTGCCAAGGTGAGGAAATAATCTTTCAATGACTGCCGGGGGATTATCTTGCTCGGAGTCTCCTCAATCAGGTACGACTGCATCACAAGCGACAACATTTCAAACACAAAGGCAAGCAGGAAAATTAAGGTGAAGTTAACTGGAAAATCATATGTTTTCAGAACAAATGTGAGCAAGATACTGCCTCCGAGCGACATGATGCCTGCTAGAGCGCTGCGCAATCCGAACGAACGTCCGCGGTGCGTTCGGCCGATGAGCTTTGCAAAAAAATCGAACCATACGGGTGATGTTGCCCCAAGAATGAGTTGATTGAGTGCAAACAACCCAAAGAAAATCGCGAGCGTGACCTGCCATTGCCCATGGAATGGCACCAGCAGAATTACCCCGATCACCAGAATGAGCAAGCGCTGGATGCCGCCATACTTCACGATCCATGGTTTCTTCCATTCGAGGGTTTGCCCATGGCGCGAGGCAAACACCTGAGGGAGCAGAACCCCCATCCAGTTGATAACACCAAGCGCTCCAACGGCCATGTTTCCGCCGCCCAGGCGCGCAACAAGGGCAGGAAGAACCGTTTGCGACGAAATAAGCGACGACCCTGTCACGTAGAAAGCTCCCTCGAAAACATTCAGGAGAAAGTTTCGACGGTCCCAGCGTCCGGATGATTCAATCATTGAATAATAGAATAAACGTCAACTGGATGGATGTCAATGCAATATAATGAAGACAGTTAACGCAGTCCATTGAAATGGCTCTTGGGTGGACATTCAATTTCAAGACTCCCGGTGACCCGGGCCGATCATGCCTTGATGAGGCAGCGACAGTCTATCTCCACCTGATGGGAGCTAACGAAGGTATGGGCTGTTTTTCCCGCCTCAGAACGAATTCTACTCCCGGCTCAGTGTCCGACCCAAATCCACCTCGCCGTTACCCATCGCACCGCCCACGAATCTTCGGCGACTTTCTCGCAGGCCTCAAACAACAGCTTGTACAGGCCATTTGGAAAGCTACTTTGCCGCACGATGTAGGAATCACGCCGTGCATGTTGAACGTGTTCAACCGTCGCACCGCGCGGCTTCGTGAGCGTAATAGTGTAGTAGAATCCCTCCGGAAGGCGGAAGCAAAGATCGGCAGAATCACTGCGGAGGATGTTTTTTCTGTAAGTGATGAGCTTCCCCGTAGCATATTTCTCGTATTGATTTGGAGCGTTCGGCACCATGTGTGCACGAACATTGAACCGGAGGTTGAGAATCGCGTCGGCTCCATCTCTCACCGCCTCGTCGATGGCTTCCTGGCGCACGAATTCTCCGTCGTGTCGTCCGTAGGGAGCGGACGAGGACGACAGCGAATCAACAACAACATATTCTTCCTCTTGGCGGCTGGTATCAGTGAGAAAACTAATTTCCTGGCTGTGCGGCTTAACCTGAATCTCCTTCAGGGGAAGCTCGGTTCGTGTCCCATGCTTTGTCAGGCCGGCCCCACCGCAGCCACCCACCAGAACCGGAACAAGTAAGAGAAGCGTGATGTACTTCATCAAAGGGAGGTGAATTACTTCGGAACCCGGGGCCAAGGAACAGAGGGGAACTCCCACGCGCATCTGTTTCGCCTACTCAACTGACGGACTATCCATGAAGAAGGAAGCATTCCCTCCACCAAAAAAAGTTATCTTGTGCTCCGGGGGTATGATTCAAAACCCTCGATCACGAACTCTTGAGGTAGTCCGAGAGGTTGATCTTCCACTCTCCGAGAGAGTCAACATCCATGACGTCGAGAAGATGTTTCGGATTCTTCTTGCTATAGTATCTGCAATAGGTCTCGATCGGGATGGATATCCATTCCACCAGGACGGAGTCCGCAGTGTGCAGATATTCCAGAATCTGGTCGAGGTTATTCAACTGCTGGACATCTTTTCCCGAGAATGGCAATTTCTTGGTCAACTTACTGAGCAGATGGGCTTGATCGATATCGTCACAAATGAAACCCTGACCGATTTCCTTGAAACCAAAGAGCTTGGCCTTTCTCAACTCGATGACTTTTCCGCCCTTTGTTTCCCTCGAGTGACGTTCAGTCTGAATGTAGATCCCGTACTTTGGTTCGTAAGAAAAACCTAAGAAAGGTTCCTTCTTTGAGACAACGCGAATCTCATCATCCGTCAATTGCTCGTAGATCCAGATCATGCTAAAATTCCCCTTATTTGACGACAAGAATTGGCCAGAAATACCTGGTGATTTCCTGAAGGATGATCAGCACCGGTGACTCAAGCCCCGAAAAGAACCCACCTGCAACCACCTGCACCTTCCACCATATCATTTATGTTCCGGATAACACCATATCCAAAGTAAGAAAATTATTCCCAAGAGTCAATCAGGACTATATCATCGTTCGCGAGCTAAGGAGAAAACAACCTCATTGACCTGGCTGAAATGCGACCGGAATCGTCAACAAGCTGGAATTTCCTGGAAAGCAAAATTTTCTCCAAATTCGGAGGGATCGGCGGCAGGAAACGACTCATGAGCTGGCCCTATCGGTGTCTGAAACAATGAGAGGACGTCTCAATATCGGAATCTCATCCGAAAGCTCCGAGAACAACACCCCTAGGATGATCCCCGCGGCGCCGACGACGCCGATCGTTCCCATGATCTCGTCTCTCACGAAATATGCGAATGTGGCAGCTATCACCGGCTCCATGGAAAAAATAATTGCCGCCCGGGTCGGGGTCGTATCCCCCTGGTAGCGGTTTTGTACCCACATGGCAATAATCGTGGCAAATATGGTTAAATACAAAAGCGAAACGACCGTGGCGGGCGTCGGCACAAACTTCATATTCTCGAAGAACAAGGCGCTGATGAGTCCAAGCGCTCCGCACAAAACAAATTGCACGAAGGTGAGTTGCAGTTTGTCCGGTTCGCTCGAAGCAAAATCAAGATAAACGATATAGCATGCAAACATTGCCGCGCAAATCAGCGTAAGCCCGTCACCAACATTGAAAGTTGAACCCGAAGGCGATGTCAGCAGGTACAACCCTGTAGCTGCAAACAGCACGCCCAGGATGTTGCCGACCTTCAGTGTGCGTCGTGGCAAGTGGAAAACATGTTGGACAATATAATGGACGATGGGGGTCAGTACGACCAGCAGCCCTGTGAAGAATGCGGACTTCGATGCAGTGGTGTAGGTTTGCCCGACCGTCTGCATCGCAAATCCCACGTACAGCAAAAGGCCCAACACGGTCCCCTTTTTTAACGTCGAAGCCGGTATCCGCGTGAGTCGGCGGAAAAAGAAAGGCACCAACAGTCCCGCCGAAAGTGTAAACCTGAAAGCCGTATAGAAAAGAGGAGAATTATGCTCAAGAAGGGCTTTGGAAATAACGAATGTGCTGCCCCAGATCAAAGTTATGGCGAGGAGAAACCCTTCGGCGCGGCGTTGCACGGACAAGAGACTTCCAGAATTATGGGATAGAAATCACCGGTGAGATGCCACGACTGTACCTTCCTCCCACACTTTGCCCGTCTCGTAATCCCGGAACAGATGTCCCCAGTGCGTTTCCTTTTTCCAATGCTCAAACACTTTCCGGTCTTTCAGAGGCCATCGATAATAGTCGTGATACGCCTCCGAACCGAAGATAAAAACGTTCACAAGCGGTGTACGGAAGAAGACTTTCTGAAACCGAGCGAGAGGTCCGAACCACATCAGGTCGCCAACGACACTCGCTCCGTTGTCCCCCACCGTGAATCCCCACGATTCCTTTGAGATGTCATCGCCGGCGATCTCGATTTCTCTCGCGTCCCCGACGCCGAGCTTATCGTCATGTGCCACTCTGATATACTCTATGCTGAGCGGATCGAAGCCCATCATTTTCGCGGCAACGGCGTCGATGGCAACCTGGTCGGCGCTGGCAAGCATATAATCCTTCACGACGGGAAACATCGTGCGGGGACCGGGGCCATTGCCTACCGTGGTTCCATCCATAACGGCAAACAGCCCGGAATGAATTTCTTTCTGGATCGAGAGCAAATCGACGAGAGTCTTGTGAATCCACGAGTGGGTATAATGACGTTTTGTGTTCAGCAGTCCTCCAAAAGCATTTTTCATTGCCCCCGTCGTGGTCGTGTAGATGTGGCACTTCACCGTCGGTAGATGGACGATGTTCTTGCCCACAAAGTATTCCGGGATGGTAATTCCCTCGGGATAGATCGTGTCAAGCACGTGCATTTTCGCCTTCGGTCTGTATTCAATCCACCGGATGTCGGCCTCTTTGAAATTGTACAAAACCGGAATATTGTAGCGCTTGAAAATGGGAACATAGTTATTCAGGTCTTCCCCTTTGAAGGCATTCGTCACGACCGTTTTGTTCTGCACGCACGACAGGTTCTCGTACCCCGCGTTTTGAAGGGCAAGAATGGTCCCCTCCATT
Source organism: Bacteroidota bacterium (assembly GCA_049515655.1). Classification (GTDB taxonomy): domain Bacteria; phylum Bacteroidota; class Ignavibacteria; order UBA10030; family SZUA-254; genus JBEKTW01. Next base: position 96,360 of record JBEKTW010000008.1, on the reverse strand, counting down.
TGCCACGGAGTTGTGTTTGCCGCAGGAAAAGGAAAATGCCAGGAGATATTATCTTTCAGAATCGTCGCAGACCCCTTGGTCAAAGCTTGCTCCATGCCTGCCAGCCTTGTCAACCTTTCGATGTCCTGTAAAATCGTCGCAGGACGCGTCTTCACCACTGCCACTTTGGATTTTGCCATAGAATTATTTCCAATAGATTATGAATACTGCCACGATTACCCAGCATAGTATGTTAATGACGAGCGGGAGATCCGTCAGAGCAAGCCTCGTCGGATTACCCCCTTCTTCCTTCTTATGAACAAGATAGAGATAGCGAAAGATTCCATAGAGGACGAACGGAACAGTATAAATCAGGTTTGTCGTCCCGAATTTTCTGATTGTTTCTTCGGAAATAGTGTACAGCGCGTAAGACATCACTGTCGACGCCGTGACGATCCCTATCATCTGATCAAGAAAATAGGGACTGTAATATTGAAGGACCGACCGATGGCTTTCGGCATGTCCTTCGAGCAACATCAATTCGTGACGCCGTTTACTGAAACCGAGGAAGAGGGATAACAACACTGTGCAGATCAGCAGCCAGACCGACGTCGGAACATCGATGAGCACGGCACCGGCTATGACGCGGAGAACGAATCCTCCGGCAATCGCCATCACGTCCAGAATCACCACATCTTTCAACTTGACAGAATAGAGAATATTAATCGCGAGATAAACGACAAGAGCGGTGCCGAACCGGTCGCGAAGGACGAAGCCACCCGCCAGCCCGACGGCAGCAAGAACCGCCGAAGAGACGTACGCCGTTGAAAGCTTCAAATGACCGGAGGCAAGCGCACGCTTGGATTTCACCGGATGCAGCTTGTCATTCTCGAGGTCCGTGATGTCGTTGAAAATGTAGACGCCGCTGGAAATGAGCGAGAAAAATAAGAACCCTTTGAGGGTGAGAACAAAATAATCGATGCGAAAGAGATGTCCCGAGAAAACGAGCGCAGCGAACAGGAACAAGTTCTTAATCCATTGCTGCAGCCTCATCGAGGCAACGATGTATCGAAGCTGGTTAGCCACGGCTCAGAATACTGCGGGTTCTTCGTACACGCCGAACACTTCAGCAAGCGTATGACACATTTCACCGAGAGTCACATAGGCATGCGTGCAATCGATGAGCCGGGGCATGAGATTGGAATTGTCTTCTGCGGCCTGTCGCAACGCATCAAGAGACGTATTGGCCCCCTTGTTGTCCCGCTGTGCCCGCACATCGGCAATCCGTTGCTTCTGCTTGATTTCCACTTCCGGCGGGACGAGGAGGATCGGGATTTCGATCTGCTCATTTTCTTCGACATATTCATTCACACCGACGATGATTTTTTCCTTCTTGTCCAACTCCCGTTGGTAACGGTATGCCGCCTCAGCAATTTCCCTCTGGAAGAAGCCGGCTTCGATGGATGGAATTACCCCACCAAGAGCGTCAATCTTCTCAAAATACGCTTCAGCTTCCCTTTCCATTTTATCCGTCAGAGCTTCGACGAAATAACTCCCCGCGAGGGGGTCGATTGTGTTGGTGACGCCGATTTCATGCGCGATGATCTGTTGTGTCCGCAGGGCTATCTTCGCAGCCTTTTCTGAGGGCAATGCGAGCGTTTCATCCATCGAATTAGTGTGAAGCGATTGCGTACCACCCAGGGCGCCTGCAAGCGCTTCGAAGGCGGTTCTCACGATGTTGTTCTCGGGTTGTTGTGCTGTGAGCGAACAGCCGGCCGTCTGCGTGTGGAATCGAAGCATCCAGGAACGAGGATTCTTTGCACCATACTTATCGCGCATCCTTTTTGCGTAGATTCTGCGCGCGGCCCTGAATTTTGCAATCTCCTCAAAGAAATCGAGATGTGAGTTGAAGAAAAACGACAATCGAGGAGCGAATTCATCTATATCCAGACCCTTCTCAATCCCGGCTTCGACGTACGCAAAACCATCCGCCAGCGTGAACGCGAGTTCCTGGGCGGCCGTTGAACCGGCTTCGCGAATATGGTAGCCGCTGACGGAAATCGGATTCCACTGAGGCATCTCTCTGGTGCAATACTCGAACATGTCCGTGATGATTCTCATCGAAGGATGCGGCGGATAGATCCATTCCTTTTGCGCAATGTATTCCTTCAAAATGTCTGCCTGCAGGGTGCCGCGGAGCTGGTGCGGTTTCACCCCCTGTTTTTCGGCAACGGCAATATAGAATGCGAGCAGCATTGCCGCCGGCGCGTTGATCGTCATCGACGTTGAGATCTCGCCAAGGTTAATTCCCCCGAAGAGAATCTCCATGTCGGCGAGCGAGCTGACCGATACACCGCAAATTCCTACTTCCCCCTCGGCATGCGGATCGTCGCAATCTCTTCCCATTAACGTCGGAAGGTCGAATGCGACCGACAACCCCGTCTGGCCGTGCGCCAGGAGATAATGATACCGTTCATTTGTATCTTCCGGTGTCCCGAACCCGGCAAACTGCCGCATCGTCCAGAGCCTACCGCGGTACATATTGTGATGAATGCCGCGCGTGTATGGAAACTCGCCAGGGAAACCGATATCGCGAAGGTAGTTGATATGGGCAACATCATCCGGAGTGTAGAGCATTGCGATCGGCTCGCCGGAGACTGTGGTGAACTTCACCGGCCGCTGGAGTCCGGATTTTCTCCCTTTCTCAGTCCACTCTTTTTTCGCGAGTCTTATTTCATCAAGATGGTTCGTACCCATGGCTTCTTTCCCGGTTGTATGCTCGTTCGTTTTCATCGGCACCAATTCAAGATACTAATTCCGGCATAGTTTTCAAATATACCTACGATGTCCTCCCAAACCTCTTGTCGAGCTCTGACAGAGAGAGCCTGATCATGACCGGTCTCCCATGCGGACAGACATACGGGACCTGGGTGGCGAACAACTGGTCCAATAATGAGCGCATCTCCTGTTCATTCAGCTGGTCGCCCGCTTTGACGGCCGCTTTACAGGAAAACGATTTTGCCAATCGTTCTCGCGGCTCGAGTTTCACGCTGTGCTCATCCGATTTATACAAATCGAGAACATCCTGCAGGATGGACGCTTCACGGCCCGGTTTCACGTCATTGGGAACACCGTCGATAATGACCGTTGTCTTTCCGAACAATTTCAAACTGAAACCGAGACTCTCAAGGGAAGAATGCAGTTGGAGAACAAGCGCGGCATCCCCCGGGGTCATCTCTATCGTCTGCGGGAAAAGCAGTTGCTGCGATTTTTTGTTCGGTTGGTCGAATCGCGCCACCGCCCGTTCGTAAATGACTCGCTCATGCGCAGCGTGCTGGTCGACGATGAGAAGACCGATTTCGATCGGGACGATGATGTATTTATTGTGAATCTGCCACGTGTGAGCCGCGGTTGTAGCAGCGGGGAGTTCAGCGCGGGTCACGGGTTCCGGCGCTTGAGCCGTAGAGCGAAACGCTTCATCGATGCATCCGGCTGGCGCCTGGACTGGGAACGGCGCAGGCTTCGGAGGAATTTCGCCCGTCGCTTTGTTCACACCGAACAATTCTTCCCAGTGCGCAGCGCGCGGCTGCGGGCCGCCGGCGAACGGAGTGAATCGCAATCGAACGTCTCCCCCGCCGTCGCGGGCTCCCATTGCCGGTGTCAGATCCTGGGACGCCAGGGCCGTTCTCACCGCCGAGAGTACGAGGCGGTACATCGCGGACTCATCCTCGAATTTCACCTCCATCTTAGACGGATGAACGTTGACATCGACCTTTCTCGGGTCGACCGAGAGAAACAGAACAAAGAACGGAAAGCTCCCCTTCTCCAACAGATGTTCGTACGCCTGGTACACCGCGCGATTCAAACTGCGGTTGATGACAAAGCGGCTGTTGAGATAAAGGTACTGTTCGACGTGTGTTTTTCGGGCAAAGTCCGGCTTTCCCAGAAAACCGCTCACCGTGACGGCCTCCATGACTTCCTCGAAATGAAAAATTGTCTTCCAGAGTTTCTCGCCGAATACTTCCCTCACACGCTCATCGAGTGTTGACGGACGAACATGGAGAAGAGTATCATCTTCGTTGACGAATTTTATTTCGAGTTGCGGGAAGGATAACGCAACCCGTTGCACGACATCGTAAATATGCTTGAACTCCGTGTTCGTGCTCTTGAGAAATTTACGACGCGCCGGGGTGTTGTAAAAAAGGTTTTTCACGGTTATAGCCGATCCGGGAGAAACCGCTTCTTCCGAGATTTCGATTTTCAAGCCCCCGTCAATACGGACTTTTGTGCCGACATCCGATGCCGCCGGGCGGGTTCTCAATTCAATCTGCGATACCGCTGCAATCGACGACAATGCTTCACCCCGAAACCCAAGCGTGCGGATGTTTTCCAGGTCTTCCAGCACCGCGATCTTGCTGGTGGAATGGCGTTCAAAGGCAAGTGCCGCGTCCTCCGGGCTCATCCCGCAGCCGTCATCGACCACCTGAATCAATTTCTTTCCGCCCTCCTTGACGATCACAGTGAGCGACTTCGCCCCGGAGTCGATAGAGTTTTCAATGAGTTCTTTGACGGCAGAAGCCGGCCGTTGAACGACTTCGCCGGCCGCGATTTTGTTCGCTAGTGCCTCGGGTAGTATGTTGATGGTACGTGACACAAGTGTCAGAATATTAATATGACGGATACTCGGTCCAGAGCTCTCTGTTGCCCGACTACCGATTACTGATTTCCGACTTCCATTTCACTCCCAAACCGGGTTCATCATTGAGCACCAATTTCCCACCAACCACTTTCACACCCTTGAAAGGGTCGTTTTTCGTGAGGATGTTCCCGTCGAGATCGGCATAGTCCACAAGCGGCGAGAGCTGTGCGGCTGCGGAGATTGCCACCGAGCTTTCGATCATGCAGCCAAGCATGACCTTCATATCCATGGCCTTTGCGGTGTGAATCATGCGCACAGCTTCACGCAGACCCGTGCATTTCATCAACTTGATGTTGATTCCGTCGAAAACCCCGTGTAATCTCGGAAGGTCATGAACACGTATGGCGTTTTCGTCCGCGAGAATCGGCATATGTACACGCTCGCGCAGCCAGGCAGTCCCGGCAAGGTCGCTCGCGGGCAACGGCTGTTCGATGAATTCAACGCCCTGCTCCTCGAGCCAGAGGATCTTGTCGCGTGCCATCTCTTTCGTCGTCCATCCTTCATTCGCGTCGACACGGATGACTTTGTCGGTTATCTTCCTGATCGTCCTGATGATTTCCTCATCATTCGGGACTCCGACTTTGACTTTGAGGATAGGATAGATTTCGGCTTCCCTCACCTTTTGTTCGATGACCTCGAGTTTGTCGATTCCTATCGTGAAGGATGTGAGAGGCGTTTTTCCCTTGTCCAGACCCCAGAGTTTCCACAACGGAACACCCAGCTTCTTCCCGATCCAATCGTGAAGCGCGAGGTCCACAGCGGTTTTCGCCGAGGTGTTGCCGGGAGCCAGCGCATCAACATAAGCGAGAATATCTTCCGAGAGGAACGGATCTTTGAATTGTGCCAGATTGACGCTCCTAAGAAAATCAATGACAGTGTCTTTCGTCTCGCCATACCGTTCCGTAGGTGCTGCTTCGCCGTACCCGATGATGCCATCATGTTCAAGCTCAACGATGATGCAGGGGTCGATGACTTCCGACCCCCTTGCAATGGTGAAGGTATGGATGAGCTCCAGGCCGAAATACTTCCAGGTCAATTTCATGCTTCACCCCTCAAAGAGTGCGTCCACAAATGCCTTCCGGTCGAACGGTTGCAGGTCATCGATCTGTTCGCCGACCCCGATGTACATCACGGGGATATTCAACTCCAGACTGATTCCGATCACAACTCCCCCTTTGGCGGTACCGTCGAGCTTTGTAAGAACCAAGCCCGATATGCCGATTGTCGACATGAACTGCTTTGCCTGCGCAATCGCATTCTGGCCTGTGGTCGCATCGAGGACGAGCAGAACTTCGTGCGGTGCGTCGGGCACTTGTTTCTGGAGTACGCGTTTGATTTTCTTCAACTCTTCCATCAAGTTCACCTTTGTATGCAGACGGCCGGCCGTGTCGATAATCATGACATCGACACCGTGGGCGATCGCCGATTTGAGCGCATCGTAGGCAACGGCGCCCGGGTCGGCTCCATGCGCCTGTTGGATGATTTCCACACCGGCGCGCTGCGCCCAGATTTCCAGCTGTTCATTCGCTGCCGCGCGGAACGTGTCGGCGGCGGCAATCATCACCTTCCTGCCTGCCGTCCGATAGTTGTACGCGAGCTTGCCGATGGTCGTTGTTTTGCCAACTCCGTTCACGCCCACCACCATCACGACATGAGGAACGTGACCGGGCGGAATCACAAAAGGGTCGGTGCCGACGGCAGTTCCATCGACGAAGAGTCTCTGAACTTCCTCTCGAAGAATTTTTTCAAGTTCGGCGGGATTTTCGTATCGTTCCTTTTTGACGCGGTCCCTGACGCGTTCGATGATCTGGGCGGTCGTTGCAACCCCCACATCGCCCGCCAGCATCGTCTCTTCGATGTCATCCAGGAGCTCATCATCGATTTTTGATTTCGTCATGATAAGCTTTGTGATCTTTCCGAGAATATTCTCTCGGGTCTTAGCGAGACCTTCTTTCAATCGGGTAAATTTGAACGCGTCAAGAAAGCCCATGGTCATACCTGCGGGTTGCGAACCGACGGGCGTGCCTGTAGCATCATAAGACCGATGAACCTGTTCGCGTAGAGGATGAAGGAAAGGCCCAAGAGCAGGGAACTCAGAATCAGTAAGCTCTCTTTCAACCAATCGCTTCCGGGGTAGTCCACGATGATCACGATAGCGAAGGTTGTGACGACCACGACTGCCAACTTGCCGATCAGGTTGGATTGGAGGACAATGCCCCTGACCTTCTTGACGTACATCCCTCCAAGAAAAATCAGCATATCCCTCACGATCACCAACAGAAGAAACCAGATTGGTAGTCTTCCCTGCTGTGCCAGAACCACGGCGACGATGGCAACGCCGATTTTGTCGGCGAGCGGATCGATGATTTTCCCAAACTCCGTCACCTGGTTCAACTTGCGGGCCAGCATTCCATCGAATATATCACTCAAGATGGCAATCACGATCAGCCCGACGGCGAACGAACGCTGTGCCGGGTTCACCGACGAAACCAGAATGGCTATCGGAATTGCAAGCAATAACCGGAGAGCGCTCAGGAAATTGGAAATAGTCCACCTGCTCTCGTTCATCGGAGTTCACATTTCATATTCGTTTTTCGAGCCGCCGGTATCTAACTCTGTCGGATACTGTCCGCTGAAACATGCCGTACAATACGACTCTCCGTGTTCTCGCGGAACGGATTCGAGAAGATTTTCCAACGAAAGATATCCCAGACTGTCGACGCCGAGTGTCCGGCGAACCTTCTCGACATCCCCGTCGCACACGTTCGCGATGAGCTCGCCCGCCCGGGGGAAATCCATCCCGTAATGGCACGGGAACCGTATCATCGGCGACGTGACCCGAACGTGGATCTCTTTGGCCCCCGCATCGCGGATCAATTTCACAAGTTGCTTCGATGTTGTGCCCCGCACGATGGAGTCGTCGACAATAATCACTATTTTCCCCTTCAACACTCCCTTCACGGTGTTGAATTTTGTTTTCACCTTCATTTGCCGGAGATCCTGTTCGGGCTGGATGAATGTTCGCCCGACGTAATGGCTTCGAATAAGGCCGATCTCGTACTTGCTTTTGTTCCCGAGTTTCACGTTCTCGCTCATGAAGCCGAGTGTCGCCGTGTTGCTCGAATCGGGCACGTTGATGATTACCACCGACTCTTCCTCGATCTTCGACTTCGCCGGATGTTCCCTTGCCAGTGATTTCCCGAGCTTGCGACGGACACGGTCGACACTATCGCCGAATATCCGGCTATCGGGTCGTGAGAAATAGATGTACTCGAAAATGCAGTAATGTGATTCCCTGTTGTCTTTCCGTAGATGGTAAGATTTGGCCTCTCCGGTCAGGAGAGATGCGCGGTCCAACACCATCACCTCACCGGGTTCCACATCACAAATGTATTCCGCATCGATGATATCGAAAGCGCACGTTTCCGAAGCAACGACGAACGATTGGCCGATTTTCCCCAGTGCGAGAGGACGCCAACCATGGGGGTCGCGGGCGGCAATGAGTTTGTCGTCCGTCAAGATTGTGATGGAGAACGCTCCCTGCACCCGGTCCAGCGCGTCGATGATTTGATGGATCTGGTCGGGCTCTTTGCTTCTTGCAATGAGATGGAGGATGACCTCAGTGTCGGCTGTCGTTTGAAAAATCGTCCCCTCCTCCTGAAGTTGCTTTCTGATTGCCCTGAAATTCGTGAGGTTGCCGTTGTGGGAAATTGCGATGTTTCCATTCCTGTAGTTGACGATGAACGGCTGGAGATTCAGTCTATTGTCGGATGCCCCCGCAGTAGAATAACGATTGTGCCCTATTGCCGCAGTGCCGCGAAGTATGCCGGACAGGATCGTATCATCTTTAAAAACGTCGTTGACAAGTCCGAAATCTTTGTGGACATGGAACCGATATTTCTTCGCGTTCTCATCGAATTCTGAGGTGACAATCCCCGCCCCCTCCTGTCCCCGATGTTGAAGTGCATGGAGTCCATAGTAAGCCATCTGCGCGGCCTGCTCGTGACCGTAAATCCCAAAGACGCCGCAGTGGTCACGGGGTTTATCGTCGTCGAATCGAGTGCCCGTGGGAAAGGGAAATGATTTCATATCTCACAAAATAATCAAAATTCGGACGCAACTCAAGCGTCCCAGATTGAAAGGAGCGTATCGTGCAACCATGACGTGTCGTCGCGTTCGGGGTAGTCCGTCATGTAGTGCAGTCCACGACTCTCCTTGCGGCTGAGAGCGCTGCGGATGATAAGGTCGCCGACCGTCGCCAGATTCCGCAGTTCAATCAGGTCCTCGACAACCTTCGTCCGCTTGTAAAACGCTTCTACTTCCTCCATGATGAAGTTGATTCGCCGCAGCGCGCGCTCCAAACGCAGGCTGGAGCGAACAATTCCGACATAATCCCACATCAGTTCCTGAATTTCCCTTTTATCGTGAGAAATGAGAACCCACTCTGCCGCGTTGAAGGTTCCGCTCTCATCCCAGTCAGGAATCACCGGGAATGACGGGGGATTCGACGCGAGGGTTTTCTCGGCATCCAGGTTAGCCCTGGATGAAAACACAATCGCCTCGAGCAGAGAATTGCTCGCGAGACGGTTCGCTCCATGGACACCGGTCATCGCGACTTCCCCGCACGCATAAAGATTGCTAATCGAGGTCCGACCGTTCAGGTCGGTGACGATACCACCACACGAATAGTGGGCGGCTGGGACCACAGGAATAGGTTCCTTGGTGATATCGAGTTTGTATTTTGTCAGACATGTTTCATAAATGTGCGGAAAGTGTTCCTTCACCTTTTCCGCAGACAAATGCCGCAGGTCGAGCAGGACGTAGTCGTCCCCGCTCTTTTTCAATTCAACGTCGATCGCCCGGGCGACGATGTCCCGGGGGGCAAGCGAGCCGCGGCGGTCGTAACGGGTCATAAAATCCTCGCCCTGTAGGGTTCTCAGGACTCCCCCAAAACCGCGAACGGCCTCTGAGATCAGAAAGGCGGGAGAACCCGAATTGTACAACGAGGTTGGATGAAACTGGATGAATTCCATGTTACCGATCAAAGCGCCCGCGCGGTACGCCATGGCGATTCCATCTCCAGTCGCGATCGGTGGGTTTGTCGTATGGCGGTAGACCTGACCCACACCACCGGTACAAACCAAAGTGACACGGGCAAGGAATTTTTTCACCTCGTTCGCACTCACATCGAGGGCATACACACCCCAACAGTGAATCGGCGTAAGCTTGTTCAGGGGAATACCTACGTTGTGTTCGGTGATGAAATCGATGGCCAGGTGGTCTTCAAACACGGTAATATTGGGATGATGGGCGATCCGAGAGAGCAACGCCCGTTCAATTTCCCTGCCCGTGTGGTCGTGCGCATGAACAATGCGATTGCGGGAATGCCCGCCTTCTCTCCCAAGGTCAAGCTTTCCGTTACGCTCCGTGAAATCGACACCCAGCATCGTCAGTCCTTTCAGGCCCGACGGCCCTTCCCTGACGAGCACTTCCACAGCGTCTTGATGGCAAAGCCCGACGCCGGTGTCGAGCGTGTCCTGAATGTGCAACTCGAATGAATCGTCGGAAGATGCGACCGCCGCGATCCCCCCTTGTGCATAGTTTGTATTCGATTCCGCCTTCTTTTTCTTTGTCACGATTGCAACAGTTCCCACCTCCGCTGCCTTGATCGCCAGTGAAAGACCGGCGATGCCGCTGCCCACGATGAGAAAATCAATCCGAATTTCTTTTGTCATGACGATTTATAAGCGGGAAACGGGAACGAGGTGGTTCAAAATATGGAAAATGAACGCGCAATTTCCCCGAAGCAGGCCCAGACGACCCTCATTACGGATCACAAGATCGGCACGTGCCGTTTTCTCCTCCGACGGTAACTGCGATTGTATCCTCAATTGTGCTTCGCCGTGGCTTATTCCGTCCCGTTTTGATATCCGCTGCATCCGCACTCCTTCGGGGGCATCAACCACCACCACGACATCAAAGAGATCCTCGGCACGCGCCTCGTAGACGAGAGCTGCTTCCACAACAACAATGCCCTTGTTTCTGGTCGACCTGATCTTCTGTCGCAGGTTCTGCAGTACATAGGGATGAACAATGTCATTCAATTTGTTCTTGAGAGCTTCATCCTTGAATATGAGGGCTGCCACCTGCTCCCGCTTGAGCACTCCATTCCTGGAATACACATGATCCCCGAAGACACGTCGGATTTCTCGCTTCACCGCTAGGTGCGTATTGATGATTTCCCGCGCGATTGCGTCCGCAGAAAGAACCACCGCGCCAAGCTGCTGGAACACCAGACAAACCTCTGACTTACCACTGCCAATGCCGCCAGTGACCCCGACGACTAGCGATGATCCTCGTCTCGATGTTTTCCTGGATTTCATAAACAGAGAAGCCAGCCTTCTTCCCGCTCCGGCTGGCTTCTTCTCATTGTTCGCTGCTTATTTCGCGTACGCAATTGATCGCTTTTCTCTGATGACGGTCACCTTGATTTGACCGGGGTATTCCAATTCTGACTGAATTTTCTCCGCGATATCATGGGCGAGCATATCCGCCATCGCATCATCAATCTTATCGTGTTCTACGATGACCCTGATCTCCCTCCCCGCCTGGATGGCATACGTGTTTGCGACGCCGTCGAAGGTCTTTGCGATTTTCTCAAGTCGTTCGAGCCGTTTGGCATAGATCTCAACGGACTCACGCCGGGCGCCCGGCCGGGCACCACTGATTGCGTCCGCGGCCTGCACAAGCGCTGTGATGGGCGTTTCCATAGGAATATCTTCATGGTGTGCGCCGACGGCATTAACGACAGTGGGGTGTTCGCCGTATTTTTTTACAAGGTCGTAACCGAGCAGAGCGTGAGGGCCCTCAACGGACCGGTCCAGTGTCTTCCCGATGTCGTGCAACAACCCCCCACGCTTCGCCAGCGTTGCATCAAGACCGAGTTCCACGGCCATGAGGCCCGTAAGCTGCGCGACCTCGATGCTGTGGGCCAGAAGATTCTGTCCGTAGCTTGAGCGATATTTCATCAAGCCAACATGCTTCAGGATTTCCTGGTGCGCCCCGTGCAATCCACACTCGAGCAGCGCACCCTCACCCGTTCGAAGGATCTCTTCATCGAGTTCCTTGCGAACTTTCTCCACCACTTCCTCGATGCGCGAGGGATGAATACGGCCGTCGGCAATAAGACGTTCGAGGGAAATACGCGCGACCTCGCGCCGTAAAGGATCGAAAGCTGAAAGAATGACTGCCTCAGGAGTATCGTCGACGATCACGTCCACCCCCGTCGAGGCCTCAAAGGAACGGATGTTCCGGCCTTCCTTCCCGATAATGCGTCCTTTCATCTCGTCATTTGCAAGATGGAGAACGCTGACGCTTGCTTCGACGGAATGGTCGGAAGCGCTTCGCTGAATGGCCTGGACGACGAGTTTTTGGGCTTCCTTTTTCGCTTCCAGTTTCGCGCCGTCACGGACTTCCTTGATGGTCTGTGCCGCTTCCGCTTTAGCTTCGGCCACCAGGTTCGCCATCAACGTTTTTCTCGCTTCTTCGCGGGTCAAACCCGACACGCGCTCAAGTCGTTGGTTCTCGTCCTGAATAAGCCGTTGAAGCAGCGACTGCTTCTCTTCGACTTGTTTGAAGCGTTCATCGCTCTCGCGTTTGGCGTGGGTGAGTTCCTTCTCCTTCTTGTTAATGAGTTCAACCCTGCGCTCCAGGTTCTCCTCGCGCAACCCTAGCTGCTTCTCGAAGGCTTGAAGCTTGCTCCGCTTCGAGTTGATTTCGTGGTCGTGTTCCTGTTTCTTCTTGTACCATTCATCCTTCACCTCAAGCAGTTTTTCCTTCTTGAGATTGTTGGCATCACGCTCGGCATCTGCCAGGACTTTCTTCGCCCTTTCTTCGGCGCTTGCGACCTTGTTTTGGCCGCTTCGCCGTTCGAAATACCAGCCCAGAGCGAACGACACACCAACGAGTACAATGACAATGGGAACAATCACATAGAGTTCAAGTACCATATTTCCTCCGAATGAATGAAAAAAAAGAAAACCGCACCGGGCCTTTCGTCACGTGTATTGAAGAATCTCAGATAATACACAGTGGGTACTCGCCTGAACGTTTCTTACTTCCACTGTTTGCACATCCAAATAAATTTGGAGGTAACGCAAATCCCGCTAAACGGGATGAGGCCCGTAATACGACGTCCGAGAGCCGAGTTCCCTATTAAAGTTACTTGTCAGATTCTTTAATATGTTTGACTCATCATCCCGCCTGAGCGGGATGAATTGGCCGGAGGTGCGGTTTTTAAAACACTACGTGTGTGCCGCTACGAACGATGACAAAGAACAAAAATCTAAACTTCAGAACGTAAACATTGATCGAGATGGTTATTCATCTGCACAATTTCGTGTTCTATATGAGCAAAGAACGAGCGATAACTCTCTCGCTCTTTGAACAAGTCTTCCGTGATGTTAAGTGCTGATAGAACCGCAACAGTAAGCGGTGGTTGCTCGGGTATTCGTTCATGGATCGTGTGAATCATTTCATCAACGTAGCCTGCCACTTTCTTGGTGAGTTCTTCACTTTCACCACGCAGTGGATATTCCGACCCAAAGATTTTAACCTTGATGCTTTTCCCGTCTGTCGCCATAATCCGATGCCGTCAATGATTCTGAAGTAAAATTGATCGTTCTCTTATGCCAAACATACTAAAGCTTCACCTACCAACATGTCCCCCGTGCGGTCGGTTTAACTCTTACCGCCTTTGGGGACAGTACTAACTTACAAATGAGAATTGATTTTTGCAATTAGTTCCCGGATTCTCTCACGAAGAATCTCCTTTTCTTCGTTCGAAAAAGAAAATGAACTATTCGAATTGGATGCCTGCACCAACTCCGCCCGCATCCGCTTGATTTCCTGCTCCTTATTCTGGAGTTCACTTTTCAGACTCTCAATCTGAACATGAGCGGATGTCAAACGCTCGTGAATCGATTGTCTCTCACTCTTTAAATCGCCAATTAACGCAGAAGCCGCGTTCACCTTGTCCCAAAGAACCTTCAGCGCATCCTCAAACGCCCTAGCCTCTTTTGTGGACGCGAACTCAATTTCCCTTTCCTGGTGATCTACCAATGTGGTCTCCTATGCTCGTAGTGATGCATTGAATTTTGACGATAGATGACCGATGACGTTTCGCACTATCACTTCAATCTCTTCCTGAGTGAGGGTGTGATCTTCCGAACGATACTCCATCGAAAAAGCACAACTCTTTTTGCCCGCTCCGATCTGGTTTCCACGGTATATGTCAAATAATTCCACCGAGGTCAGGAGCGGCCCGCTTGCACGACGAATCTCCGAGACCAACTCCTCCACCGGCAGTCCTTCATCGACAACAATCGCAAGGTCGCGTGCTACCAAGGGATATCTCGACGGAGCCCGATACGCACGCCGCTCATGCATTACGCGGCTGAGAATCCCTGCTTCCAGTTCCGCAACATAAACATCCGACTCAATGTCAAAGCGCTGGAGAACAGTCTTCCTGACATTACCCAGGAAACCAGCTTCTTCTCCATTGATTTCAACAAGAAGCCCGTCCTCAGTTAAAGCTTTGGTAGTAGGATACGGAATAAATTTATAATTGTCAAGGAAAATTTTTTCAAAAAGGGCCTCCAGCTCTCCTTTCACGTCGAAGATATCGATAAATCTTGACTTAATATCCCAGTCTTGAGGACGCGCATTTCCGTAAAATACAAGAATCAGTTTCGGAAATTCCTCAAAACCGGCAATCCAGCCCGGCTTTCCCGGTCTCCGGTCCCGGAAATATACCCTCCCGATTTCAAACAATCGGAGGTTTTTTGCCCCCTGGAATACATTGTTTCGAACTACGCTTAGGGCACTCGGTATCAAACTCGTTCGAAGGAACCCCATATCTTTGCTGATGGGATTGGCAACCTCCACTGCCTTGTTCGAGGCAAGCGAGGCCATCCATTCGTGTTCCATGCTATTCGTAATGATTTCACGGAACCCCCGGCCAATTAACCATTCCCTGAGAACATCATCAGCGTCAGGCGCGGGAGCATGAGTTGAATATTCCAGAGAGGTTCTCGTTTGAATTCCAATATTGCCGTAACCATACATACGGGCGATTTCCTCGACCAAATCGATCTCGCGTTCCAGGTCCTGTCGGGAAGTGGGAACGAGAAACACGAGCTCATCCTTTACTTTTTTCTTGCCAGCTGACTTTATGTCATCAATTCCGAGTTTATGCAGAAGAGCGGAAACCATTGAGGCACGGAGTGTTGTCCCAAGTATTTCATTTGCCTTCTTAACCCGGAGCGGCACTCTCTTCGGAACGATTCTCCTCGGATAGACATCAATCGGGTTGCAGAGAACTTCACCACCGCAGAATTCCCGCATCAAGGATGCCGCTCGGTCTGCCGCCCATCGCGTAGCATTTGGGTCTGCTCCGCGCTCAAAACGCTGTGATGCATCACTTGAGATCCCGAGGTACTTCGAGGTTCTCCGTACGCTTCTTGGGTCAAAGTAGGCGCTCTCGAGCAGTACATTGGTCGTTGCCTCAGAGATTTCAGAATTGATCCCCCCCATCACTCCCGCGACGGCGAGAGGACCATCGGAATCACAGATCATGAGTGTATCGCCCCGAAGCTTCCGCTCCTTGTGGTCCAGCGTAGTGAATGGTTGTCCCTGGTTTCCACACTTCACGATGATTTCGTGGCGCGAGATCTTATCATAATCAAAGGCATGAAGGGGATGCCCGCATTCCATTAAGACATAGTTTGTTGCGTCGACGACGTTATTGATAGGTCGAATACCAACGGCCTGGAGAAGATTCTGCATCCACTTTGGAGAAGGGCCGACGTTTACGCTGAGCAGCACTCTTACGGTGTAGCGCGGGCACGCCACCGAATCTATGACCCTCACAGAAGCAAATTCCTTCGTCTTTTTCTTGCTCTCTGCAAATCTGATCCTGGGGAGTTTGAGTTTCTTTCCTGTTATCGCAGCGATTTCGCGTGCGATGCCAAGATGATTCATCGCATCCGGTCGATTGGGCGTTATTCCAATGTCGAAGACAGTATCATCTAAACCAAGATATTCGCTCAATGGAGTGCCGGGTGTCGCGCTTGGATCAAGAACCAGAATCCCGGCCTTGTCCTCGCCGAGGTCGAGCTCGAATCCAGAACAGATCATCCCGAACGAATCTACTCCTCTGATCTTCACCTGGGAAAGTCTAAATGGCTTGCCCGTGGGGTCATGCTGGTCGTGAGGCACCTCCGCGCCAACGAGTCCAACCGCCACCTTTTGTCCAGGAGCAACATTGGGAGCACCACAGACCATTTGGAGAATGTCCCTCCCGGTATCGACCTTGCACACGGTAAGTTTGTCCGCGTTCGGATGCTTTGCGACGTCGATCACCCGGCCAACTACAAATCCCTTATACTTGTCGCCAAGGTACTCTGTGCTCTCCACCTCAAGTCCCGCCATCGTCAGCCTGCGGGCGAGTTCCTCCGTTGAGAGTTCAATGTCGACGTATTTCTTCAGCCACTGTAATGAGATACGCATCGTATGTAAAGCTTAAAATTGCTTCAAGAATCTAACATCATTATCGAAGAATATACGGATGTCATCAATGCCGTAGCGTAACATCGCCATTCGTTCAATTCCCATCCCGAAAGCATAACCGGTGTACTTCTCGGGATCATATCCGACAAACTTATAGACATTGGGGTCGACCATCCCACAACCAAGAATTTCGAGCCATCCTGTGTGCTTGCAAACACGGCATCCTTTCCCGGCACAGATGAAGCAGGAGATGTCCATTTCGGCACTCGGTTCCGTGAACGGAAAAAAGCTCGGTCGAAACCGGTAGCGCGTATCCGGCCCATACAGTTGTTTTGCGAAAGCGACCAGCGTGCCCTTGAGTTCGCTGAATGTCACGCCGACGTCGACGTACAGTCCCTCCACCTGATGGAAGAGGCAATAGCTTCTAGCGCTTATCGCTTCGTTACGGTAACAGCGGCCCGGTATGATGACCCTCACCGGTGGTTTTTGTTGTTCCATGACCCGTATTTGAACGGGCGAGGTGTGAGTTCGGAGAAGTATCTTGTCGGAGATGAAGAAAGTGTCCTGCATGTCGCGTGCGGGATGGTCTGGCGGAAAATTCAGAGCCTCGAAGTTATGGTAATCGTCCTCGATTTCGGGGCCGGTCGCCACTGTAAATCCCATCCCCGTGAAAATTCGTTTGATCTCGTCGAGCGTTTGCGTAATTGGATGTTTTGAACCAACCCATTGCTTGCGACCGGGGAGTGTGAAATCAACTGTCGTCTGTTCTCGGTGAGTTGCGTGCTCAAGTCCTGCCTTTTTTTGGTCAAACGCCGACTGCACCGAGGTTCTCAGCTCATTAAGGGCCTTCCCCAGCGCGGGGCGCTCCTCCGGGGGTACCTCTTTCATGCGGTCAAACAATTCGGCTATTTCCCCTTTCCGGGCGAGGAACATCACCCGCACATTTTCCAATTCCTGAAGGTTTTTCACCGCCTCCAACGCCTCCAGAGCAGACAGTCGAATTCGTTCGATCCGATTGAGCATACGTTTAGCTCATCCGATTAGTCTGGAGCACCGGCTCCACATGGTTGATGTTCAAGCATCCACGGCAGGGAAGGACGATCTTATGCCGTCGCAAATTTCACGACCTCGGCAAAGGCGTCCGGGTTGCGTGAGGCCAGCTCGGCCAGGATTTTACGATTGATAATGACATTTTTCCTGTCGAGTGCGGCGATCAGTTTTGAATAGGTCGTTCCGTTCAAGCGCGCTGCGGCATTGATGCGGGCTATCCAGAGTTGGTGAAACGAACGCTTCTTCAGCCGGCGGTCGCGATACGCATGTTGCAGTCCCTTGTCGACGCTGTGTTTCGCAACCGTTAAGACTTTGCTCCGCGCACCCCAATACCCCTTCGCACGCGCAAGCACACGCTTTCTACGACGATGGGATGCTACTTTATTTTGTGAACGTGGCATGTTTCTCCTGTCTCCTGTTCTCTCGGTTTATGATTGAATCATCTGCTCAATTTTCTTCTGTTCTTCCTTCGAAACAAGGGTCGATTTTCGAAGGTGGCGTTTGCGCTTTGAAGATTTCGATGAAAGAATATGACTGCGATACGCCTTGCTCCGCTTGAACTTTCCCGAGGCAGTGCGTCTGAATCGTTTCTTTGCACCTGAATCTGATTTCATTTTGGGCATACTGTATTTCCTATGTTTGTGGTTCCATGTGCTTAGCGACAGCCTTTTTCTTTGTGCCTTTGTCCGGAGCGAAGATCATTGCCATGCTTCTTCCCTCCAATTTTGCGAGTTGGTCTATTTTTGCGATGTCACGCAATTGGTCCGCCAGGCGTTGGAGAAGCACTTCACCATGCTCCTTGTACGTAATCTCTCTTCCTTTGAACACCACCGTTGCTTTGACTTTGTGTCCTTCTTCGAGAAATTTGCGCGCGTGCCGCATCTTGAATTCCAGGTCATGGTCGTCGGTGTTGGGATGGAACCGGAGCTCTTTTACCTGTGTGACCTGTTGATGTTTTCGCTGAAGCTTGTCCTTTTTCGATTGCTCGTACTTGTATTTCCCGAAATCCATGATCTTGCATACCGGCGGCGAAGCCTTGGGGACAATCTCAATCAAATCCAATCCTCGTTGCTGCGCGATGGCCACAGCTTCACGGGATGACATAACTCCCACCTGCCCTTTCTCGTCGATGACCCGGACTTTCGGCGCCCGGATTTCATCATTTACGCGAACACTGTCTGGTCCCTTGATAGCCTTACTCCTCTATTGTGAGTGATTTTTCTATGATTTCTTTATGAATTCTCCCGACGAAGGTTTGGAGAGTGCTCACCCCGAGGTCACCTTTTTTGTGCTGCCGGACGGAGACACTGCCGGAGTTTTTCTCCTTCTCCCCAACGACGAGCATATAGGGAACTTTCCTTGTTTCCCAGTCACGAATTTTATAGCCTATTTTCTCACGGCGCTCATCCAGCTCGACTCTCACCTCTGCTTCTTTCAGGGCTCGGTAGACCGTTCCCGCATACTCGATCTGATCATCGGTAATAGGAAGAACAACCGCTTGCACCGGGGACAACCAGACGGGAAAAGCCCCGGCAAAGTGTTCGGTCAGTATGCCAATGAACCGTTCGAACGACCCGAAGATGGCCCGGTGAATCGCAACAGGCCGTTTGCGCGAACCGTCCTCGGCAACGTATTCGAGTTCGAATCGTTCCGGCAACATGACAAAATCCAGCTGAATTGTTGCCACCTGCCATTCTCGTCCTATTGCATCCTCGATCTGAATGTCGATCTTCGGCCCGTAGAAAGCGCCTTCCATCGCCTGTAACTTGTAAGTGATGTTGTTGAACTCAAGCGCCTGCTTCAGGCTTTGCTCGGCCTGTTCCCAAAGTTTTTCGTCGCCCATCGCCTTGTCGGGACGAGTTGAAAGACTGTAGGTAGGCTTCAATCCGAAGATGGCGTAGAAACGATTCACCAATTCTATCAGTTTTGTGATCTCGTCCAGAATCTGGTCGGGACGTAGATAAATGTGAGCATCGTCCATGGTAATCTGTCTGACCCTAAACATTCCCCCGAGAGCGCCTGAAAGTTCGTTGCGGTGCAGCCTTCCAATCTCGGAGAAACGAAGAGGCAAATCCCGATAGCTCCTCACCTTCTGCCGGTAGACATAGGTGCTCTCCGGGCAATTCATCGGTTTCAGGCTGTAGATTGTCTCATTGCTCTCAAAATAAAACATGTTTTCCTTGTAGTGAGTCCAATGGCCGGACTGTTCCCACAGGTCCTTCTTCACCAGGATAGGGGTGCTGATTTCCTGGTAGCCGTTCATGTCAAGCTCCTGGCGAAGGAACTTTTCAAGTTCGCGGAACACAATCATTCCGTTAGGAAGCCAGAATGGCGCTCCGGGGGAGACATCGTGGAACACGAACAACTCAAGTTCTCTTCCCAGCTTTCGATGGTCGCGTCTCTTCGCTTCTTCAAGCCTAAAAAGAAACGCGTCAAGATCTTTCTGGGTGGGGAATGTGATGCCGTAGATGCGCTGGAGCATCTTGTTCTTTTCGCTGCCCCGCCAGTACGCTCCCGCAACGCTCAACAACTTGATCGCTTTGATCCGACCGGTCGATGGGATATGCGGACCGAAGCACAGATCCGTGAAATTGCCGTGATGATAGAGAGAGATTGTTTCGTTCTTGAGATCCTCAAGCAGCTCAAGTTTGTATTGATCGTTCTTCTGCTTGAAGTAATCGACGACCTGGTCCCAGGATTTTTCTTCCCTGATAAATGGTGTATCTCGTTTAGCGAATTCGCACATCCGATCTTCGATTCGTTGCACGTCTTCGGGCGAAAGCGTATGACCTCCGAGGTCAACGTCATAGTAAAATCCCTCGTCGATCGGGGGTCCGATCCCGAATTTTGCTCCAGGGAACAGCGACTCGATCGCTTCAGCCATGAGATGGGCGGAGCTGTGCCAGTAAGCATGCTTCCCTCCGCTATCTGCCCACTTCAGGATCTTCACCGAAGAATCCTCGTTGATAGCGCACGAAAGGTCCCGCACCTCTCCATCGACTTCGATGGCGAGAGCCTCGCGGGCAAGTCCGGGACTTATGCTTTGTGCGATGTCCTTCCCGGTCACTCCCTTGGCGAACTCCCTGGCGCTGCCGTCGGGAAACGATATTTTCACTACGGAATTTGGCAACTCAATCGAACCTGTTTTTCTATGATAATGCAATTCTTATTCCCGTGGGCTCTATAGGACTCGAACCTATGACCTCTACCATGTCAAGGTAGCGCTCTAACCAACTGAGCTAAGAGCCCGTGCTGCTCCGGAGGCGTGCCGGGGACCGGAATCGAACCGGCACTCCCCTTGCGGAGAACAGGATTTTAAGTCCTGTGCGTCTACCAGTTCCGCCACCCCGGCAAAACGAATTCAAACGACAACATCGGAAATGCATGCTCGCTCTCCTAAGAGAATTCGCCCCTGCATTTCCGTCTTTGACATATCTTCGAGGCGCCGGGCGGATTCGAACCGTCGCATAAAGGTTTTGCAGACCTCTCCCTTGCCACTTGGGTACGGCGCCATCTCGACGTATAAATAACAAATCCCCGCCACTGAAATGATCTGCGAGCGGCGGGGAATTCAAGATCAATTATGTCCCTAGTCATCCCGCCTTGTAGGAACAGGGCACGTTTTCATTGTCATTGAGCGGGAAACGGGATTTGAACCCGCGACATTCACCTTGGCAAGGTGACGCTCTACCAACTGAGCTATTCCCGCAATTCGCGCGAATAATATAGTGAAAATCTTCACATTCTGCAACATACCGGACCAGCCTCATAAGGGGATTTATTCGAAAAGGGCATTCAGAACACTAGGTTCTCGTGTCCTTTGATGTCAAAAGGTCAACATACGACTCCAAGACAAAGTCTGCATCCTGAACGTTGAATTCCCTCACCAGGAAGGCCACCACCTCCTGTGCCTTGTCGAGCGACTCCTCGACCGGGGACTCCAATTCCAGGAAACTCCCCAGGTTTTCCACTTCATCCAGATGGATACGGGTAGAATTGTACATAAACAACTCCCTTTTCTTCTTGACAGTGGCGCGGATACCGAGGGATCGCCCAAGGATTTCTTTCAGAAGAGAGATTTCCATGCATGGGAAAACTCGATAGTTGCTTTCACGGTGCTTCGCGTGTTCATCCCGTTCATAAAATATCAACTCCGCGCGCTCGTTATTGATTTCCCGTGACTTAAGCCGCCCCCGTGGCACGTTGTAGTAAGTGTCAACCTGATGAAGAGTACCCTCAAACGTGGCATTAATAGATCGGGCTGTTTGTTCCGCTTCTCGGACGCTGCGTATTCTTGCCTTGACCTCCAGATTGCGGGGCATACGATGTGAAGGGACTCCAGGTCAGAGAAGAACGGTTATCGGGAAATCTTCAGGATCTCGTATTCCAGCGTCCCGACAGGAACAGGAATTTTGACGATCTCTCCTTCAGTTTTCCCCAACAGTCCTCGCCCGAGGGGAGAAGTGACCGAAATCTTGTCTTCCTCAAAATTGGATTCTTCTGGCGAGACCAGCGTGTAATTGACCAGTTCATTCGTCTTCAGATCCCTGAGTTTAACGTTCGAGAGAATGTATATCTTGTCGTTCGGAAGCTCCTTGCTCTGGATGATGCGTGCCCGAGACAACGTTTGCTGGAGTCTTCCAATTCGCATTTCCAGATGCTGCTGGGCTTCTTTAGCGGCATCGTACTCTGCATTCTCGGAAAGGTCCCCGTGTCCTCTCGCCTCGCCAATTTTTTGAGCGATCTCGGCACGCCCTTTGACTTTGAGCTCGCGGAGTTCGTTTTCCAATTCCACCAAACGCTCCCGCGTCAAGTAGACGATCCCAGTATCTTTGTTATTTTCGCTCATAATGATTCAGGAAACAGAATTTGTTCAGATCTTTCGATGGTCCCGGCATAGTGCCTACGGACAAAAAGAAAAGCCATCACTCCTTTGAGTGCTGGCCGACAAAACATCTTGAATTCAATTTACGATACGAAATTCAAAAAATCAAGGGGGCGGGGTATTTATTTTTTCTTATCGACAAGGATCAAATGCCCAAGCTTATCTCGCTTTGTTTTCAAGTACTTCTCATTGATTGAATGAGGTTCTATCTCAAGGGGTACGCGTTCGACAATTTCGAGGCCGTAGCCATGCAATCCAATCACCTTCTTGGGGTTATTCGTCATAAGCCTGATCTTTCCCACGCCGAGGTCCCGGAGAATCTGCGCTCCAATGCCATAATCGCGGAGGTCGGGTCGAAAGCCCAGTTTTTCATTCGCTTCAACAGTATCCAAGCCCTCATCCTGGAGGTTGTAGGCCCGAAGCTTATTAGCCAATCCAATGCCGCGGCCTTCCTGCCTCATGTAAAGAACGACTCCCTTCGTCTCTTTTTCGACAAGTACCATCGCCGCATGGAGCTGGTCGACACAATCGCATCGCAGGGAACCGAACACATCTCCGGTGAGACATTCGGAATGAACACGCACCATTGTCGGCTGGTCGGGTTGGAGATTTCCTTTCACCAGCGCCAGATGCTCCTTATTATCTGTTTCACTCCTGTAAAGGCGTGCATCAAAGGTCCCATAGCGGGTCGGCAATTTTGTAGCCACCACGAGGTGGACCAACTTCTCCCGCTGCATCCTGTATTCGATAAGACTTTTCACAGTGATCATACGGAGCTTGAACTGTTTCGCGAGCTGTTCCAATTCAGGAACCCGCGCCATCAAACCATCGTCCTTCAAAATTTCGCACAGCACACCAGCAGGATACATGCCGGCGAGGCGACACAAATCCACGACTGCCTCCGTATGACCCGTGCGACGGAGCACGCCGCCGTCCAGCGCACGTAAGGGAAAGATGTGGCCGGGACGGGCAAGGTCACCGGGCTTGGTTTTCGGGTCGATGAGCGCCCGGACCGTTGCCGCGCGGTCGAAGGCCGAAACACCGGTGGTCGTTCCGTGAACGTAGTCGACTGAGACAGTAAATGAGGTCTCATGAAGGGATGTATTGCTTTCAACCATCATATCCAGCATAAGCTCCTGCGTGCGCAGCGGAGTGAGCGCGGCGCAGATAATACCCCGACCATGTTTCGACATGAAGTTGATGACCTCGGGATCGCACTTCTCGGCGGCAACCACAAAATCGCCTTCGTTCTCACGGTCCTCATCGTCAACGACAATGATCAACTTGCCGTCTTGAACATCTTTGATGGCTTCTTCAATCGTGCTGAACACAATAACCTCTCACAGTCTCTTCACTGATAATGTTCACAAACGTTCAACTCTTTTTCTCTTCAGGTTCACCTTCTCGTATGATCGTCGATACCGCCGACTTTTCAAACTTCAATTTCACGTTGTCTGCCACCTGGACGAGGAGGGTTTTTTCATCGACGCCGATGACGGAGCCGTGCAGCCCGCCGATGGTCACGATCTTGTCTCCTTTTTTGACCCCCTCGAGCAATTTCTGCCGGTCTTTCTGACGCTTTTGCTGCGGTCGAAGAATCATGAAATAGAATATCAAGATGATCAGCGAGAACATGAACAGGGTACTGATGAAACCACCGCCACCCTGTCCTTGCGGTGCCATTCCGAAAACATGAAGAATATTCAATTGCATCTCCTCTTATTATTGATGGTGAGCATCTATCAGGACTTCTTGACGAAAGGATGCAAGCTGCTCTTGCTTCCACCCCTGGAAGTTGTTTTGTACGATAGCCCGCCGAGCTTCACGCATAATCCACTCGTAAAAGAAAAGATTGTGAATCGTTGCCAGTTGAAGTCCAAGAATTTCTTTCGCCTGAAAGAGATGGCGCAGGTACGCTTTGGCAAAATGCCGGCATGTGTAGCACCCGCACGTGTCATCGATGGGCGTAAAATCATCCTTGAATTGTGCGTTCGTGATATTCAAGGTGCCCTTCGTCGTGAACAGCATGGCATTCCGGCCGTTCCGCGTCGGCAGCACGCAGTCGAACATATCGACGCCCCGTTCGATGCCCTCCAGCAGGTTCTCCGGCGTTCCTACACCCATCAGGTAACGCGGTTTGGCAAAAGGCAGCAATTCGGTGCACGACGATACAATTTGGTACATCTGTTCTGCCGGCTCGCCCACGGCGAGACCGCCTATTGCGTATCCCTCAAAATCCAATTCGACCAGCACGTTGACGGAGCGATTCCGAATTTCCGGGTAGACTCCCCCTTGCACTATCCCGAACAGAACCTGAGTATGCTCATAGAACTCAACCGAGTTCAGAAACTGTTTTCTGCAACGCTGTGCCCAGCGAAGAGTCTGTTCGTTGGATTGTCTAGCGTCCTCAAACGGGCAAGGATAGGGCGTACATTCGTCCAGAACCATCATGATATCCGAACCGATGGTGCGCTGGATATCAACGATAGTCTCGGGAGTAAAGAAGTGCAATGAACCGTCGATGTGAGAGCGGAATTCCACCCCATCATCGGTGATCTTTCTTAACTCCGACAAACTGAATATCTGATATCCACCGCTGTCGGTCAGTATCGACCTGTTCCAGCCCATCAGTTTATGGAGGCCGCCTGCCTGGTAGAGTATCTCCGTCCCCGGGCGCAGGTAAAGATGATACGTGTTTCCCAGTATGAGCTCAGCGCCGACTTCCGCAAGTTCTCGCGGCTCAATGGCCTTGACCGTTCCTTGTGTTCCCACCGGCATGAAAACCGGGGTTTGAACGACACCATGATCCGTAACGAGTGTCCCGCTGCGGGCACGTCCATCAGCGTGCTCAACTACGAACTTCATTAAATAAACTTAAGCAAATTCGGGTCAATATGCAATGAAGCCTACGTCTGCAGTTTCTTTTTGAGATCTGGGAACCTAATCCTAACGTACCCGAACATTGCCATCAAGGAAATCAGGCCACCGAGGGCGTCGGCCAGCGCGTCATAGATGTCCGGAGTGCGGCCCGGGACGAAATGCTGATGAAGTTCATCCAGGATACCGTAACCGGCCACGATGGCAAACGATACCAACGCCCGCTTCCAGTTGAACCGGTGCGAGGCATTCCCCGGAGCGAGTGCGCGATACACGAATACGCCGAAAATGAAAAAGATTGTTCCATGGATGAGTTTGTCGTGAGACAAGATGTCCATTTTCGGAATTGCACTTGAAGGAACCGACGAAAGAATGAAAATAACCACTGCCCAAATGATTGCAGGGTATCTGTACTTCATGAGAGACAAACCTGGAGGAGTCATTCTGTCTATTCGTTTCCCTCTACTCGGGTAAACGCTTCAGGCAGCATGTCTTGAATGTCCAAGGCCATCATGCTTTTCTCACCCAACTTCTTGTGCGCCAGATCGCCTGCTAGACCGTGGATGTACACGCCACAGTACGCCGCGATGGTCTGCTCCGCTCCCTGAGCCCACAAACCTGCGATGACTCCCGTCAAGACGTCTCCTGAGCCCGCAGTCGCCATGCCGGCATTGCCTGTAGGATTAACATAAACTTCCCCCTGTGGAGAACTCGATACGGTCGGTGCACCCTTCAAGACGAGCGTGAGTTTGAATCTCTTTGCGACGTCCCGTGCAATGTTGACCCTCTGCTCATCAATCAAAGTGGATTTCACCCCAATCAACCGGGAGAGCTCCCCGGAATGCGGTGTGATGATAATTTCTTTGCTCCGCCGGCGCTTCAAGATGGAAATATTCGCAGCTAGGGCGTTCAAAGCATCAGCATCAAGAAGTAGCGGCTTTTCCACCGAACCCACGATCTTCCAGACCAGCTGTTGGGTCTCCGGATTGACCGAAAGCCCCGGCCCGATAACCACAACATCGGCCCAACGGATATGCTTCTGGGCCTTCTCCAATGCTCGAAGGCTCAAACTGCCGTCTGAAGTTTCTTCCAGTGGCTCGACCATGACTTCTGTGAGTTTTCTTGCCAGAATCGAAGATATCGATTTGGGAGTCCCCAGGATCACTGCTCCTGCTCCCGATCTCAATCCCGATTTGGCTGCCATAGCAGCTGCTCCCGTGAAGCCTTGTGAGCCGGCGAGGACAAATATCTTGCCGACACTGTGCTTGTGAGCGTCGAATGCCCGATGTGGTAGGGATCCCCTGACATCTGCGGCCTCGACTATGTAGGTGCCGATTCTAGGCTTAGCCGAAATGCACTGGATAGTACCAAGATCTACAACTTTAAGCTTACCAATGTAATCATTTGATTTACCAGTAATTAACCCTATTTTCTTCATCCCCATTGTCAGGGTGAGGTTCGCTTTGAATGCGATATTCTCTACTTTGCCTGTGTCTGCGTTCAGGCCAGACGGAATGTCAATGCTTACCTTTATGGATGACGAGTCGTTTGTCCATTGGATGACATCTCTATAAAGTCCCCGGACTGCTCCCGAAAAACCTGTACCAAAGATTGCATCGACAAGGAAATCCGCCTTTGGGAGCATTCTCAACAAGCGTGACGACTTCAATTCGATGATCCTGAGACCATGACCGGCAGGCAGAGTCTTAGCTGTTTTTTTCAGTATTTCCAGGTTTAGCTTCGCATCCCCCCGAATATCGCGCATCTTCCCGACGATCACGGCAGTAACTGTCGCGCGGCGG
This sequence comes from Bacteroidota bacterium, assembly GCA_049515655.1. Taxonomy (GTDB): domain Bacteria; phylum Bacteroidota; class Ignavibacteria; order UBA10030; family SZUA-254; genus JBEKTW01. The sequence continues at coordinate 69,500 of JBEKTW010000008.1, read as the reverse complement.
GTCAGAGCATGGCGGGCGACAACAAAACCGTCGCCTCCGTTGTTCCCCTTGCCGCAGAGAACGACGACCGATCTGCCAGCCATACGACCATACTCATGTTCCATTGCATCAACTACTCCCCGACCCGCATTTTCCATGAGGATCAGTCCGGGAACGGCAAGCTTCTTGATGGCAAGGCCATCGAGTGCACGCATCTCTTTCGAAGTTACAACAATTTCCATCTCTCAGAAAAGCTTATCGATGAATGACAGGACAGACGAAGGGAATATACCCAGTTCAATGACTGTCAATGCTGCGAAGGTCAGAACAGCCAGCCCCAGTTTGGATGAAACTGCGGGCAGCGATTCATCGGCTTCTTCAAAATACATTACCACGACGAGACGCAAGTAATAATAGGCACCCAGAACACTCGTCAGAACTCCCGTGACGGCCAACCACGTCATATGAGCGTCCACAGCTGCCGCAAAGACATAATATTTTCCAAGGAAGCCCGCGAATGGAGGAATGCCCGATAACGAAAGCATGAAGATTGCCATAATAGCCGCAAGGTAGGGCCTTCTGCCTGCGAGCCCGGAATAGTGCTCGAATGTCAGATTTCTCTCCTCATCATTTTCCAGGAGCGACAAGACTCCGAATGCGCCAAGATTCATGAACGTATACGCCGTGAGATAAAAAGCAACCCCGGTCCGGCCGAGTGGATTCGCAGCAGCCAGCCCGGCCAGCATGTATCCCGCATGCGCGATACTGGAATACGCGAGCATGCGCTTGATGTTCGATTGAGACAGCGCGACGATATTTCCGAGAATCATCGAAGCAGCCGCAACAACTGCAAGGGCCAGCCGTATTCCTTCCCCATGAACGAATGGTCCAGCGAACACGAGAATCAACGCCGAAAATGCTGCCGCCTTGGCTCCTGTCGACATAAAGCCGGCGATTGTCGTCGGCGAACCCTCGTAGACATCCGGTACCCACATGTGGAAAGGAACGGCTGCAGCTTTGAACGCGAGACCCACCAGAAGAAGCCCGCTCCCGGCCCAAAATATTTTCGACGACGACAGGTCAGCGTACTTTGCGACAATCATGCCGATGTTGGTTGTTCCGCTCGACCCGTAGATCAATGCAATGCCATAAAGAAGGAATCCCGTTGCAAATGCACCCAGCAAGAAATACTTCAACGACGATTCATTCGATTTGACCCGTTTACGCAAGAATCCCGCAAGGACGTAGAGGCAGACAGACATCAGCTCGATCCCAAGGAAGATCATTATCAAATCTGCCGCGGATGCGATGAGCATCATCCCGATCGTCGCAAAAAGAACAAGCAGATAAAATTCTCCAAGGGACCTCTGGCTTGATTTGAGATACTCCCGAGACAGGAGAACCGTCGCTAACGCAGAAACCATGAACAAGATGCCAAAGAACGTTCCATACCCTCCTACCATCATCATGTGGTTGAACACTTCCCCGCGCCCGCCTATGGTCGCCAGCGAACACGCGATGCCGAGGACGATGCCGAGCACCGATACCCAAAAACTCGGCCCTTCGCTCCTTCTCACCAGCGCATCAATGAGAAGAACCATGAGCGCAGTGCATGTTATGGACAAAATCGGTGTAAGCAACAGGATGTCGGGTGTCATAGCATTCATTTGCTCGACCCGGCTTTGTTTCCTGTTTCGACCATATTGACTCCGCCCATCGGGTTATTCAGCGTGAGATTACGAAGCTGAAACTGACTGCTGGCCCTTAGCACAACCTGATGTGCAGACACCTCGGTTTTCTTCAAGAATGTTCCCGGATAAACCCCGATCCACACGATGAACACCACAACGGGTACGAGAACGGCAATTTCGCGCAACGAAAGGTCGGAAAGATTCTGATTTGCAGGGTTCGCCACTTTTCCAAAGACAACCCGTTGGTACATCCATAAGAGGTAGACTGCCGCCAAAATGACTCCGGTAGCGGCGACGATCGTAAACCACTGATTCAGGTATCGCGAATAGAATGAGCCGAGAAGAATTAGAAACTCTCCGACGAATCCATTCAATCCCGGCAATCCGATCGAAGACAGTGACACAATCATGAAGAACGTGGAAAGAATCGGCACGACCTTGGCAAGTCCTCCAAACTCGGTGATATCGCGTGTGTGCCGCCTGTCGTAAATCATGCCCACGATCAAGAAGAGCGCCCCGGTAGAAAGTCCATGGTTGAACATTTGAATGATACTTCCCTGAACGCCCTCGACTGTGAGTGCAAAAATCCCGAGGACGACAAAGCCCAGATGACTCACAGAGGAGTATGCAACCAGCTTTTTGATGTCCGTCTGCACCATAGAAACCAGGGCTCCGTAGATGATGCCTATTACCGCAAGCGCTGCCATATACGGCATGAATATGAACGTCGCTTGAGGAAAAAGGGGCAAACAGAAACGAAGCAAGCCATACGTCCCCATCTTCAGCAGCACGCCTGCAAGTATCACGCTTCCTGCCGTCGGGGCTTCAACGTGGGCGTCGGGCAACCAAGTGTGAAACGGGAACAGCGGAACTTTGATAGCGAAACTCAAGGCAAAGGCCAGGAACATCCACGTCTGGATCGCAACGGGAATCTGCGGACCCAGAATATACAACTGGACCAGGTCGGTTGTGAACTTTCCCGGAGACGCTACCTGCGATGCATAGTAACCCAGCCAGATGATGGCGACAAGCATCAACAGGCTCCCGAACATAGTATACAAGAAAAACTTGACGGCGGCATAAATCCTATTTCCCCCACCCCAAATACCGATGATGAAGTACATCGGTATCAACATGGCTTCCCAGAACATGTAGAAGAGGACCAGATCCAGCGCGCAGAATACGCCAAGCATCCCGGTTTCCAGAAGCAAGACCATGATCGTGAATTCTCTCACTCTGTGCTGGATTGAATTCCAGGCAGATAGCATGGCAACCGGTGTCAGGAACGCCGTTAACAGAACCAGCAACAATGATATGCCGTCTATGCCGACGGTGTAGTTTACATTCAACGATTGAATCCAAGGCACGGAAAGCGAAAACTGCATCCCGGCGGTCGACGAATCGAACTTGTAGAATACATACAGGGAAAGGAGAAGTGTGAGGAGACTGAATGCAAGTCCCACACTCTTGATTGCCGTGAGATGCTCCCGCCGGAGCGTGAAAAGGCCGACAGCGCCGACGAGCGGCAGGAAGATGATGGCGGTCAGAATGAAAGACTGGTTCACTTCAACACCAAAATTCCAAGAATTACGATGATTCCGATCACGAAAGCCAGCGCATAGCTTTGCGCCACGCCGACCTGCAGCCGTCGCATCAATCCGCTGAGTTTCTTCATGGACGATGCCAGACCGTTTACCAATCCGTCAATCACTCCTACATCAAAGCCCTTCCACAGAAGTCTCTCCGAACCTTTGACCACCGGGCTTACGATAGCAGCATCGTACGCCTCATCGACGTAGTACTTGTTCAACAGCACCCTGTACATGGCACCGAATGAAGCCGACAGTCTGGCGACAATGTCCGTGCGCTTCCGATAGATAATCCGGGCGAGATAAATTCCGCCGATAGCAATCGCGACAGAAAGCACCATCGCGAGATACTCGGATGCTCTCGAACCTTCATTCACAATCGTGAGATTGACAGTCGCTCTTTCAAAAATCGGCTCAAGCCAACGTTCGATGGCATTGCCGCCCCCCAGGCTTTGCGGAATACCGACGAATCCACCGATGATTGAAAGCACTGCAAGAATGATCAGAGGAATGGTCATCACTTTCGGCGCCTCATGAGGGTGTTTATCGTGCGACCATCGAGCTTCGCCGCTGAATGCGAGCGTGACAAGCCTGAACATGTAGAAGGCTGTCAAGCCCGCACAGAGCCAGCCCAGAAGCCAGTAGATGACCGAACCCTGCGAAAATGCTCGCCAGAGGATTTCGTCCTTGCTAAAGAACCCGGAGAGCGGTGGAAGGCCTGCAATCGCGAGCGCGGCGACGACAAATGTTTTGTACGTCGTCGGCATCCGGGCTTCCAATCCGCCCATTTTCCGAATATCCTGCTCATCATGCAGCGAGTGAATGACCGCCCCCGCGCCGAGGAAAAGCAGCGCCTTGAAAAATGCGTGCGTCATGACGTGGAAAATCCCCGAGGCAAACGCCCCGACACCGAGGCCCAGGAACATGTAGCCGAGCTGGCTTATCGTCGAATATGCAAGTATTTTCTTAATATCATTCTGAACAAGGGCCATGGTTGCCGCGAAAACCGCCGTGCAGATGCCGATCACTGCAACGATTTGCATTGTCTCCGGTGCAAGCGCGTAGAGGACCGAGCAACGGGCGACCATATAGACACCGGCCGTCACCATGGTTGCAGCATGAATGAGGGCGCTTACGGGGGTCGGACCAGCCATGGCATCGGGAAGCCAGACAAAGAGAGGAATTTGAGCGGACTTGCCCGTTGCTCCCAGAAACAGCAACAGCGTAATCCAGAATATCGTCGTGTTGCCGGAAGTTATCGAAGCCGCCGCACGGGAGAAAACGTCCTCAAATCCAAGGCTGCCGAATGTTTTGAAGATCAAGAAAATCGCGATGAGAAAACCGAAGTCTCCGACGCGATTGACGATGAACGCTTTCTTCGCGGCGTCACTTGTCGTCGCCGTTCCGGCTTTGTACCCCCCGGTGTCGAATTTCCTGTCATGCCAAAAGCCGATCAGGAGGTACGAACAGAGGCCTACCCCTTCCCAACCGAGGAACATCAGGACAAAATTGTCTGCGAGGACGAGGTTCAGCATCATGAAGATGAAAAGATTCAGGTAGGCGAAGAATCTCCAAAAACCCGGATCCCCCCGCATGTAGCCGATGGAGTACACGTGAATCAGGAATCCTACGCCGGTGACGATCAGCGTCATGAGAATGGAGAGCTGGTCGACCTGGTAGGAGATGTTCACCGAGAGAGAGCCCGTTGAGATCCAATTGAAAATAGTGACGATATGGGACCGATCCTCAACGCGGGATTTCGCCATCTCCATGAACATCATTGCCGCGATCACGAAGGACGCTCCTACGACCCCGCTTCCTATCGAACCACTTAATTTCTCCGACGACAATTTCTTGCCGAGCAAACCATTGACGAGAAATCCTACGAGGGGAAGATAGACTATGTAGCCGGCGAGATTATACATCTACCATTTCATGATATTGATTTCATCAATATTCACCGTTTGCTTATTCCGAAACAGCGCGATGATAATGGCCAACCCGACAGCAGCTTCCGCCGCCGCCACGGCCATCACAAAAAATACAAGTATCTGGCCGGTAGAGTTTCCCAGATAGGATGAGAACACGACAAGCGTGAGGTTCACGGAGTTCAACATCAACTCAATGGACATAAAAACGATAATGGCATTGCGCCTTGTCAGAACCCCAACGACGCCAATGGAAAAGAGTATCGCGCCGAGCGTCAGGTAATAATTCAGCGGTATCCCAGGTGCCGTTATATTCACTCGCTCCCTCTTTTCGCCAGTACAACAACTCCGACGATCGCCGCAAGCAGTACTATGGAAGTCACTTCAAATGGAAGAACGTATTGCGAAAACATCACCTTTCCGATGGATTCGACTGTTCCTATTTGAGCCGCCATCGGAGACGCCGCAAGGGGTCCGGAAGTGCCCGATACGACAATGCTCACCAGAAGCTCCCCCAAAACTACGCAGGCCAGTGCTACCGCCATGATTTTCGTGTAGCCGGGTTTCTCATTGCGAGTTCGTTCGTCCTTCAAATTCAAGAGCATGATCACGAACAGAAAGAGCACCATGATTGCCCCTGCGTACACGAGGATCTGGATGATAGCGATGAACTGTGCTTTGAGAGCAAGGTACAGCAAGGCAAGGCAGAAGAAATTCACAATCAGGAAAAGGACACTCATGATCGGATTCCGGCGGGTGACCATCAGGATAGCTGAGGCGATTGCTACCCCTGCCACAACAAAGAGAAAAACGGTTTCAAAATTCATTCACGGCCGCGAAATTTCTTCAGAAAACACATCATTGAAGATAGCAAAATTTTCTGCCACTTTCAAAAACGAGGGAATGATCAAAGAACGGTAGGGTTTCTCCCTCGGGCGTGAATCTGGGAACGCGGTTGGCGGAACTTCAGACTGACTTGTCCGCTGAGGGAATTGCCACCTGGCGGGCGGATTATCTTATTTTCCGGCGTTGCCCATCGAACGCTTCAGGCGAACGAGTGCAGCGTTGTAATCGTACAGGGACTGAATTTTCGTAATCCTCGCGTTCGACAATGACAACTGCGCATCGGACACATCCAGCTCCGTCCCCACGCCCGCTGCATATTGCCGTTCCGCCAGGTTGAGATTCTCCTCCGCCTGTTCAAGCAACTTCGACGATGCGCTGATCTGCTCATCTGCTTCCTTGAGCCCCAGGAAGCTCTGTTCCACTTCAAGCATGACCGATTCATTCAAGAGTTCAAGGTTTGCCCGTGCGACATCGGCATTGGCGCGGGCTTGTTCCACCTGCGCGGATATCGCAAAACCCTCGAACACCGGAAGGCTGACCGTCAAGCCCGCCGTCCATCGACGAAACAACGGGGTGTAGTCAAAATTGCTCCATGTCCACCCGCTTGTGTACGACAGTGTGGGGAGGTGCTGATCCCAAGCCGCAGAGGCGAGAGAAACATTGGCTTCTACTCGCGATCGAGCCGCGATCAATTCAGGACGTTGAACCATCGTGACCGATCTAATGGAATCGAGAGACATGTTCATGGGTTCAACATCGAACCCATGCTGAACGCGATATTCCCCGGTGGACCGGACTCCCATCGCATTCTCGAGCCCTAACTTCGAAAGCCGTGTCTGGTTCACTGCACGGATGAGATTGACGTTCGCGTTCGCAAGGTCGACTTCGGCTTTGGTCACGTCAAATTGCGGGCGCTTGCCGACGGTATAATTCGCCTTTGCCTGCTTCAAGTGTTGCTCGGACTGGTCGACAGCCTCCTGGTTCACGATGGCAACCTGTTCAGCCTGTACCAGGCCGAAGTAGGCCAACTGAACATTCAGAATAACTTCGTCGCGCGTCGACCGGGAATCGGCATTCGCGGCGTCGAGGAACTCATTGCTCGCAGAAACGTGCTCGATCGTCTTCCCGAAATCGAAGATATTCCCCTGAAACTGCAGGCCGGTCGTGTAACTGTTGTACGTTTGCCCCCTGGGCGGAATTGATGGGTTGAACACAAAGACCCCGTCCGTTCGCGTAAAGCCGCCCGACGCAACCAGTGACGGGTAGTATGTAGATAGCGCCTGCGTCACTCCGCTGGCCGCCGACCGCGTATTCGCCTCTGCCGCCCGCATCGACGGATGGTGCTCAAGGGCCAGGGCGATTGCCCGTTCCAGCGACAGAGAATCGGGCTGAACCGACTGCATCTGGGCTATCATCGATTGCCCCAAGAAAACTGCCTCGAGAATCAGTGCCATTACAAATCGCATCATGCTGCGTTTTCCTCCTGCGATTTCATTTCACGTTTAAATCGTTCTTCAAAAATCGTATACAGAATTGGGATAAAGAAAAGCGTCAATCCAGTCGAAATTGTCAAACCCCCGATCACTGCGATCGCAAGTGGTGCCTGCGTCGACTCACCGCCGAAGCCCACTGCCATCGGGATGAGACCGAGCACGGTTGCCAGCGACGTCATAAGAATCGGCTTGAGTCGAGTGATACCGGCCTGAACGACCGAATCATGCAATTCCACGCCTCTTTTCCGGAGACGATTTGTATAATCGACAAGCAGAATTCCGTTGCTGACTACGATTCCCACCATGACAATAATTCCCTGGAATGACGTCACCGACAATGTCGTACCCGTCAGCAACAATGCCCAAAACACGCCCATGATTCCCAGAGGGACTGTGAACATGATAATGAACGGATCGATCAACGATTGGAATTGGGATGCCATCACAACATACACCAACAGAATTGCAAGACCGAATGCGAGCAGCAAGTCCCTGAATGTCTTTTGCTGTTGTTCAACATTGCCGGACATCTTCACATCAAAACCTGGAGGAAGGACAACCTTTGCACTGATTTGGTCCTTAATATCTTTCGCAACACTACCCAGGTCTCTACCTGTGACATTTGCCGTAACGTCAATCAATCGCTGTTGGTACTTGCGGTCGATCTGGACAGGAGATGTTGCCTTCTCAATCGTTGCGACATTACCAAGAAGCACCTGCTCTCCGGCGGGAGTAGTGAGAACAAGGTTTTTCAAATCCTCAATATTCGAGCGATAATCTGCACTGAGGCGAACGAGCATGTTGTACTGGTTCCCGTTTACCGGGTCGGTATACAGGGAAGCTACCGTGCCATTGATGCACGTGCTGACGGTGTTCGAAATATCCGAGACATTAAGTCCGAGCGTCCCCGCTTTATCGCGATCGATTTTCACGCGAATTTCCGGCAGGTTGTCTTCTCGGCTAGACATGACGTCTGTGGCGCCGGGAGTCGCCCGAACAATGGACGCAATCTGATTCGCAAGTTTCGAGCCGGTAGCGAGGTCGAAACCGCGGATTTCTACATCGATCGGGGCGTTCGAGCCGAAGTTCAAGAGGAATCGAAGGAAACCGCTAGGACTGATATAAAGACTCGCTCCGGGAATCTTCATGAGTTTCGGTCGAATTTCGTTGATGATTTGAAATAATGACCGTTTGCGCATGCTGGGGTCAACAAGGGCAACTTGAATGTTCGCAGCATGGGTCCCCGAATTCCGGCCCATGAGGCTGCCGCTCCGGGCCGCCGGAACTCCCATATCCGTGATGACCGCCTGGGCCTCAGGAATGTTGTCTCGAAGAACCTTTTCAATCTGCCGGCAAAACTGGTCCGACACTTCAATGCGAGTTCCAACGGGAAGTTTTACCGTGATGGCAAATTGTCCCTCATCTTGGTCGGGAAAGAATTCTGTCCCGATGAACTTGACCATACCAAATGAAACCAGCGATAGCAGAACAATGCCCAGGACTATCACATTGCGACGTTTGATACTCTTTTTCCCAAACAAACACCATCGTAGAAATGGCTGCAATTGTAAAACTTTGGTGTCTATAACCCACCGCAGCCGCCTTTCGTACCATCTGTCCAACGATTCGATGAAATCGTGCGATGTAACCCGTAAGCGATCCGAGAATTTTCTCGAAGATCTATCGAGCAGTTTTTCGGGGGGAAGATAGTTCAAACACATCAACGGAGTCACCGTTCGAGACACAAAGAACGAGCCGAAGAGTGCAACCGTAATGGTGATCGTCAGCGGAATGAACATCAGTTTCGCAATTCCCGAGAGAAACACAATCGGCAGAAAAACAATAACGGTCGTCAGCGTTGAAATAAAGATCGGAGCAGCGACTTCTTTTGCGGCTTCGAGCGTTGCCTCGATCTTCGACTGCCCTTCTCTCCGTTCATTGTAATGCCGGGAAATCGCTTCCAGCTCGACGATTGAATCATCCACGAGGCGGCCCACGGCGAGCGCTAACCCCCCGAAGGTCATAATATTCAGCGTTATGTCACCGAACCGGAAAAACGTAAATGCTATCAGAATGGAAAGAGGAATTGCCACGATGATTATCAATGTCCCGCGCAGGTTTCGGAGGAAGAACAGAATGATAATCATTGCCAGCAGTGCCCCAAGGAATGCCTCGCGCTGCAAGCCTGAAATTGTCTGCCGGATGTACATCGACTGGTCAAAGGAAAGAGACATTTTCATTTTTTCAGGAACTCCGACCAATTTGGGCAGGGCTCGAAGGACATTGTCGACGACATCGACCGTGTTGGCGTTTGACAGCTTCACAACGCTAAGCGTCACGCCCGGCGTACCGTTTACACGAACGATCTCTGTTTGCTCCTGGTAGCTATCATCCACTGAGCCTATGTCTCTAAGGCGAATGGGAACACCGTTCACAGTCCTCACGACAATGTTCTCAATAGGCTTGACGACATTGAACTGGCTCTCCGTCTTTAATGAGTAGTCAAACTTGCCTGTTTTCAAATCACCCGAAGGAAGAATGACATTGGAATTGGCAACGGCGGTCAAGACGGTCTGGATAGGCAGGTGCAAGGCTTCAATACGATCCCGGTCGAGTATAACGTGAATTTCACGAATACGGCCGCCGAGCACCTGGGCCGAGGCAACGCCCGGAAGGTGTTCAAGCTGAGGTTCGATTGTATTCAACGCGAGATCGTACATGTCGCGCGGATCCATATCGCCCGATATCGCGATTCTGCAAACCGGAAGAGAGTTCAGATCAAAACGAACAGTGATTGGTTGTGTTATGCCGGTCGGCAACAACAAGAGAGCGCGGTTCACACGCTGCACGACATCTACCAGCCCGACATCCAAGTTGGCGTCCCAATTGAAATTGATCCGAACCATCGAAACACCTTCCCGCGTGCTGGACTGCACATAATCGACATTGTTCACGGAACTCGTCGCGCGCTCGATATACACTGTCACAGCCTGTTCCATGTCGAGAGGGCCTGCTCCTGTGTAAAATGTTACCGTGCTTACAACCGGGACCGTAATATTGGGGAGTAAGTCTATGGGAAGCTGCAGGAACGAAACAATCCCCAACACCAGGATTGTGACTGCAAAGAGAAATGTGGAAATCGGGTACCGAAGAGCAAGTCGTGTAAGCCACATGGCGTTTTACTGCTGGATAATGACTTTTGCGCTGTCTTTCAGGAATTGCTGGCCAAGGGTGACAATGTTCTCTTTCCCTTCAAGTCCGGACAGAATTTCCGTCCGTCCGTTTTGTTCTATCCCAGCGTTGACATTTTTCCGGACGGCAATCCTGTTACCGACCGAAAACACAAAGGATCCTTTTTCATCTTTCAAGAGTGCCTGGCTCGGGACGGTCAGTGCATCCTTGTGCTCATCGACAATGAGCGCGACATTGGCATACATGCCGGGCTTCAAGAGATGGTCGTGATTCGGGATATCAATCTCAGTTTCCATCGTCCGGGTAGAAAGGTCAACAGCCCCGCTAAAACGCGTTATCATCCCATGGAATTCCCTCCCGGGATAAGCATCGACGCTAACGACGGCTTTCCTACCGTTCGCTACCAACGAGACATCCTTTTCAAGTACGTTAACGATGATTTTCACCGAATCCACTCCCATTAACGTATAGAGCACCGAGTTGTTGGAAGTAACAAGCGATCCGGCATCGAAGTATCGCTTTGTGACAAAGCCAGAAAACGGAGCTCTGACCCAGGCATATTCCAGGCGGGTTTGTGCGTTTTCATAATTAGCTTTCGCTACCTTCATCGAGGCATCTGCATTATCGAGGTCTTGTTTTGCAACGAGATTTTGTTCGGACAATTCTTTTGTCCGATCGTAGCTCATTTTTGCGTTTTCATAGGTTGCTGCAGCCTGTCGAAACTGCTGCGCCAATTCCGTCGTGTCGATAAGGGCAAGGAGTTGACCCTCCTTTGCATAGGTTCCCATTTCAGCAACTATTCGGTCGATATTGCCCGTAACTTTGGAATAAACACTCGCCTGCTGAATCGGAAGCACATCGCCGGTAAACACCAACGTGAACATTACGGCCTCACGGTGAGGTTGTTCCACCTGGACAAGGGGAAGGTTCTGTCTGCGAGTTTCGGAGGAAGAAGCGCTCCCAACGATTTTCAGCGTGACGGCTGCACCCACGAGGACGATAACAACCAGTGCGATGACCTTTTTGTTAAGTTTCATAACAGCTTCAGAGTAATTTGAATTGGGGGAACAATCGTGTTTCTCAACTAGTTCGCCGATGGACGAAAAGCGTCTTTGCAGATGCCTTGAAGAAAAATATCCGTCACCAGCTCGAGTTCTTGTTCAAGGTCGGCGATTTCGCGGCCATCAATAACCGGCCCTTCGGAGGCACGGACGCGGCACAGTCGAAGTCCTTTCATCGTATGCAGAAAGGCCTCCGCCACTTTTTCCGCGGAAGTGACGTTAAAATCGTTATTCTTCTTTCCTTCGAGAATGATCTGACGGAGGATTTTCAATTCCCGCTCGGCGAATTCATCGAACATAGGTTTCATCATAGGCTTCATTTTCGATGAAGAGCGCAGGTCAAAGATGTTCAGGTTCATGAGCTTGTTGAAATGCTCGAATCGATGCCGCACATACGAGCGCAGCTTTGCGGGCGCCGGGATGTTGTCCCGGGCCATGAGCGTCATGCTGTCCATGAATTCCTGTTTTTCCCGGGCAACAACAGACTCGAACAGCTTCTCTTTGGTGGGAAAATAATAGTACAGCGACGCTTTGCCGAGGCCGACCTGGTCCGCGATTTCGTCCATGGTTACCTTGGAAAAGCCGTAATGGGCAAAGTGCTTCTGGGCGGCTTCAAGAATCAGTTGCTTCGTTTTTTCCTTACCGGGCGATGTCACTATTCAATTTTTCGACTAATTGAGTTGGAAGTTCCAAGATACGAACAAGAAACATCTTTAGCAAGTTCCTCGACCACCTCGCACCCTCTCAGCGGGATGTCTCTGTGATCTCAGCGGCCCTTGACCGGAGGGGCGTCAATAAAAATAGTAATAGATGCTCATTTGCGGAAGCGGCAAGACCGTGCCGTCACTGAAGTACGTGAAGAGAAGACCGCCACTGATGTGGAAGGATTCGATGCTTCGCCATTCACCGCCCACGCCGCCCCCGATCCGGAACGGACCCGACAAACTGTTGCCGGATTCGCCGGAATAGAAGTACCCCGCACCACCGCAGACATAGAATCGCGTGTCGACCGCACGGATGATATCGTACTGCGCTTCTCCTCCGATGTTGTAGTCCAGCTCGCTCTCAGTTTTTATGATCCCGAATACGAGCTGGTACGAAAACTCCGACGGAAGATGCTGTCGAAAGCTCAAACCAAAACCGCTGACGACACTCGCGCTCGCTCCCAGGCCATAAATTGACCTCGTAAACTGTTTTGATTGATCCTGGTTCGGGGCAGAAACCTGTGAAACGCAGGCTGATCTTACCAGTATGACGAGCGCAAACGAAAGAAGTGACTTCATGGTTATCTCCTTTATGGTGTTCTGAGAAGCCTGAAGAGCTCAGGCAAACTCGGACGTTTACCGGTGGCCAGGATAGCCGTGCGAAAAATCTTTCCGGCCATCCAGATGGCGGCCAGCATCGAAACGAAAAGAACGACAATTGACGCAACCACCTCAACCACCGGCGGCGTCTGAATGGGGATCCGCATCGCCATCATCGTCGGCGTTAACAACGGTATAAATGACATAACCCTGACCATGAGGGAATTCGGATCCTGCATGATCGGTAGAGACAGAGCAATCGGCAGCACCAACACAATCGTCAGGTAGCTCGTGATTTGCTGGGCCTCCTGCTCGGTCGATACCGGTGAGCCGGCCGCGACAAAAATAGCCGCATACAGCAGATACCCCAGCACGAAATACACGAGCAGGAGCAACGCGCTGAATGGAGAGATTAATGTCACGGCGAACTTCAAGCTGATGGCGATTCCTATGACCGACCAGAATCCGATTTGTGTAAATCCGAGTCCACTCAGGCCGATGATTTTTCCTGCCATGAGGTCCCGTGCCGAGCAGGATGACATCAGCACTTCGACGACCCGGTTGGATTTCTCCTCTAACATGCTCCGGACAAGAAGCTGTCCGGATGTCATCACGAGAAAGAACATCATCATCATGAAGATATAGGAGGTGAAGAACACTTTTTCAAAACCGGCTTCCTCCTCCTTTCCCCCTTTCGCGAGTTTCAAAGTCCTGAGTTCAAGCGTTTTTGTCAGGTCTTTGATCAACATGGGATTGAGTCCCCGGGAGGTCAATTTTTTCTCCACGACAACGTCCCGGAGTGTCCTGGATATCCGTTCGGCCACTCTGAAATTACCGACATTTTGCGTATGGTAATCGACATTCGTATCCGTCATGATAGACTTTCCAATCAGCAGGTATCCCTCCATTTCACCATTGGCCGTCAAAGAATCGGCAGTACGCTTGGCCGGTTCCACATTGAAGTCGCCAGAAATCTCAATAGGCCGCACCACGTAATTGGGTTTGCCGTCCGGGAGTTTGTACCGTTCGGTCAGAAACTTTGAGAAAGGCTGAAGAATGTCTCCGCTCATATCGATGATGCCAATGACTTTGCTCTCTTTGTCCGGGCGTGAGGCAAGGAGGCCGGGAATCACCCCAAAGCCGATCATGATGAGCGGCATGAGAAACAGTGTGATGAGGAAAGCCTTCGACTTGATTTTCTCGATATACTCCCACCGCGCAACCGTGAATGCCTTTGTCATGCGCTTGCAGTCCCCGACGCGACAACCCCCTGGATGCCGACCGTTTTGAGGAAAATGGCCTGCAGCGAAGGTTCATGAAGTTCGAATTTCCGGATGCTGATTCTTTGTGCAATTTCCCGGAGCAATTCTCCCGGGCGGGCATGTTCGCCCAGCTCGAGCTCTGCGGAATTTTCATACAGCAGGGCCTGTTTGACGGCGGGAATTCCCGACAGGAACGAGCCGTCACCTTCAAATTCAAGATGAATCGTGTTTTTCCCGAACCGCTGCTTTACGTGCGACAGTTCCCCTTCCAGAACCACCCTCCCGCGGTTGATCAGGCAAATTGTTTCGCACAATTTTTCTGCCTGCTCCATCATGTGCGTTGAAAACACAATGGCTTTCCCCTGCTGTCTCAACTCGAGGAGGATATCCTTCAGGAGTATCTGGTTCACCGGGTCAAGTCCGGAAAAAGGTTCATCGAGGATCACCAGCTGCGGGTCATGAAGAACGGAAATGATGAACTGTACCTTCTGTTGATTTCCCTTCGACAGCTCTTCAATTCTTCGGTCGTAGTGTGAGAGCAAATCGAATCGTTTAAGCCATTCGTACGCGCGCCTCTTCGCTTCGCCCACAGATATTCCTCTCAACGTGGCAAAATAGACGATAGCGTTAAGCAACTTGCTTTTCCGGTACAACCCCCGCTCCTCGGGGAGATAACCGAACAGGTTGCGGGTGGCCTCTTCAAACGGCCTGCCGTTCACCGTCACCTTTCCAGCGTCTGGAGAGATGATGTTCAGGATCATTCTGATGGTCGTGGTTTTCCCCGCGCCGTTGGGGCCGAGGAGGCCGAAGATTTCACCCCGCTTCACATTGAGCGAAACATCGTCGACGGCGACGACGCCGGCGTATTCTTTCCGAAGATGAGAAGCAACGAGCATGCCGGCTGGTTAAGGAGTCAGGCGGTAAATTAATCGAGGGAACGGAATGGTTTCCCGTACATGCTCCAGTCCGCAGATCCAGGCAACCGTCCGTTCAACACCAAGGCCGAATCCTGAGTGCGGAACGGATCCATATCTTCTCAGGTCGACATACCACTCGAATGCGGACTCCGGCAGATGATGTTCATGAATTCTCTGAACGAGCGCGTCATAATCATCCTCGCGTTGACTTCCGCCGATGATTTCCCCGTAGCCTTCAGGGGCAAGCACATCCATCGCCAGCGCCAGGTCCGGGTTCTTGGGGTCCCGCTTCATGTAGAACGCCTTGATCTTTGCGGGATAACGATGAACGATAACGGGCCGGCCGAACTCTTCTGAGATGACCGTCTCATCCGTTCCGCCGAAATCATTGCCGTATTCGAAGTCGACGTTCTTCCTTTTCAGGATCCCGACCGCTTCATCGTAAGAGATTTTCGGAAAAGGTTTTTTCACGTCTTCCAGAAACTTCGTGTTGCGCTCGAGCGTTTGAAGCTCCTTTGCGCGGTTTTTGAGAACTGAAGATACAATATGTTCCAGAAAATCCTCTGCCAATTCCATGTTGTCGTTCAGGTCATTGAACGCAACCTCCGGTTCTACCATCCAGAATTCTGTCAGGTGCCTTCGGGTCTTGGATTTCTCCGCCCTGAACGTAGGACCGAAGACATACACTTTCCCGAGAGCCATAGCCCCGGCTTCAGCGTAGAGTTGTCCTGATTGCGTAAGATACGCCTTGCCAAGGTCAAAGTAATCAGTCTCGAAGAGCGTGCTCGTTCCCTCACATGCGGCCGGCGTGAAAATGGGTGCGTCGAAGAGCGTAAATCCGCGGTTATCAAAAAATTCCCGTATCGACTGGATGATCTGATGACGGATGCGAAGGATAGCGTGCTGGCGCGAAGACCTCAGCCACAGATGGCGTTGGTCCATCAGAAAATCGACCCCATGCTCCTTGGGCGTAATCGGGTAATCTTTTGCCACCTGCAGAATGTCGATTTCCGAAAGGTCTAGTTCGACCCCTCCCGGAGCCCGGTCGTCTTTCCGTACCCTGCCAGTTACGATGAGCGATGATTCCTGGGTCAAGATGTCGAATTTTGAAAACAGGTCGCCGGGAATCGAGCCCTTCGCCATGACACATTGAACCACACCGGTGCCATCCCGCACGACGAGAAACCGGATTTTCCCGCTTGAACGCTTGTTATACAACCATCCGTAAATGTGTACTTCTTCTCCGACGTGCCGGGAGAGCTCTTCAATATACATGCGTGACATAGTAATCCACAATAATGAACGAAAGCTTAATGAACAGACGGATCAAATGGGAGTCTGTCCTCTTCCGAGGAGAGTCTTGGCATGCGAACGATGAGACAGAATGCCCCGAGACTCTAGCGCGGGGCAGCACTCAAAGGAGGGAAGGACTAAGCCGGGAGTGCCCATCAGGAAATGTCAATCATCTTGATGTCTTTGATATACCGAATCGCCTTATCTTGTTTGAGGTTTTTCAGTTTTTCGAGCTTGCTCATGATACGTTTGACGTTGTCCTGAATAATCTTCACGTACGTTTTTTGCGATTCTTTCCCGAAATGACGGTCGAGGTCGTCGGAGATTTCATGCATCTCGACGAGCGGGCGTTCCAGGTCATCAATAACATCAGCGATCACTTCCCGTATGGCCCGCACCCGGTGGCGGCTGACTTCGACCTCCATCAAGTGTTGCTTCAAGCGATGTTTTTCGATGACACTGAGAATCGTTTTCGGAAGCACCGGCGATGAAATCTCTTCCTTCACGAGATAATCGTCCACACCGAGCTTCATCACCCTCAGCGCGAGGTCGAAGTCTTTATTGACGGTAAGAAAGACAATGGGAAGGTTCACCTTCTTGTCGATCAACTCCTGCGTGATTTCCAAACCATTTTTCCCCGGAAGGAAATAGTCCATCACAACTACATGGATGTTTTTGTTGGTTTCAATTTCCTTGATTGCGTCCGCATAGTTTTCCTTCCAGATGACGTTGAATTTTCCCTTGTCGGATCGCTGAAGATAGATTTGCAGAAGTTTCGCGAAATCCTTGTTATCCTCAATCAATAAAATGTTTAGTGTCTCCGGTTCCATGCTTTTCCTCGCTAATCATGTGTGAAGACTTTGGGAATTGTGAAGTAAAAGATTGAACCCTTTCCAAGTTCGGACTCGGCCCAAATCTTCCCTTTCTGCAACTCAATTATTTTCTTGACAATGGCAAGTCCTGCACCGGTTCCCTCATAGTCTTCTCTCCGATGGAGTCGCTCAAATATCACAAAAATCCTCTCCAGGAACTCTTTTTCGATACCGATGCCATTGTCCTTGACGTAAAAAAGATAGTAATTATTCTCTTCATTTCGAAATCCGATTTCCACTTGCGGGGCCGGACTTGTGTTGAACTTCAGGGCGTTCGCGATAAGGTTGCTCAGGACGATCTTCAGATGCGTCTCGTTACCCACAACCGTCGGGGGCTCGCCCACAACGGTAATGGCGGCATTCTTTTGCCGGATTGTAAATTCCATATCCTCCCTCAGGTCGTCGATGATTTTGCCAACCGACACCGGCCTCGACGATTCGGATGACCTGCTGACGCGCGAGAGCATAAGGAGGTCGTTGATCAGCGCTTTCATTCGCGTAGTTGCCGAGGCGACGGAATCTAAATAGTCCTTTCCTTCGCTCGAAATCACTCCTTCGTAGTCGGACTGAAGAATCTTGGCGAATCCCTCAATACTGATGAGCGGTTCCTTTAAGTCGTGAGAAACCACGTATGTGAAATCATCCAGCTCCTTGTTACGACGCTCAATTTCAAGAGACTTTTGAATAGTCTCTTCGTAGAGCTTCGCATTTTCGATGGCTGACCCTAGCTGGTTTCCGACGAGCTCAAGCAGATGTGTCAACTGAGGAGAAAAAGTGTGGGGCGTGCGGTAGAATACGTCAAGAGCGCCGAGAACCCGATCTTTTGCAATCAAGGGAATAGCCGCGAACGCTTCAATGTGTTCCTTCGTCAATGCCTCTCTGCCCAGGACGACGATTCTCTCATCACTGGCGGCCCTGTCCGAGACATAAAAGGGTTCCTTCCGAACGACGGCACCCCCCGTGGCGGAATCTGCCAATGGCAATCGCGGCGACAGCTCCGGGTGTTCAAAACCTACTTCTTTGACGAGTGCGAGGTCGCCGGTTTCGTTATCGGCAAGGTAGACAGCCACAGCGTGCGCTTCCATCGTCGTCTTCAGGAGAGGTAGCACCGTTTCGAGAATATCCTGCAACTTGAGCGATGTGTTGATGAGCGCTGAAATCTGATTAAGGGCAAGAAGTTGCTCATTGTTTTTCTTCAGCTCTTCTTCCGTCAGTTTGAGTGCCGTGATATCGGCATGAGAAATCACAAGGCCTGTAATGCGTTTCTCCACGATGAGAGGGTTAGCGGATACTTGAAAGACCTTTTCGCCCGTATCACCTTTTCGCAAGAATTCCTGCGAGAAGAATTTTCTCCGCCCGGAAAGCAAGTCGGGTATAACGTTCTTGAAGATGGACTTCAGGGATTCATCCGGCAAAGAGTCATAGAGACTCATGCCCTGGTAGTTCGTTCTCCGGGCTACTCCATACTCTCGGACAAATGCATGCCAGGCCTTGTTCACTTCAAGAATGCGGCACTCCGTATCGACCGTGTAGACGATGCTGTCAATCGAATCGAGAAGATTGTGAATATACGCAACATCTTCCGTCACCTTGTCGAACAAACGCACTCTGTCGATGATTGTCCCGAGATGCTGTGCGAGAGGGAACAATATCCTCGCATGCTCGTCCGAGAACGTATTGGTTTGCTTGCTCGCGAGATTGAGCGTGGCGATTATTCCCCCTTTTAGCAAGATCGGCAATGACATCTGCGACCGCCACCCTTTTTCGAACGAAATCAATTTCTTGTACTCTTCGCTGGCAGAAAGGTCGGGAATAATCACCGGCTCTCTTGAACGAATCGTGAATTGCGCAATGGAATGTTCAACCGGAATCCGGAC
Source organism: Bacteroidota bacterium (assembly GCA_049515655.1). Lineage (GTDB taxonomy): Bacteria > Bacteroidota > Ignavibacteria > UBA10030 > SZUA-254 > JBEKTW01. The sequence continues at coordinate 50,196 of JBEKTW010000008.1, read as the reverse complement.
GCCCTTTGCCAGGGGCGATGGCCCCGAGACGGCGTAGGCAAGGATCGCAGTCGCATCTTCGCTCACCAATCCGACATTGATCTCATCGCACGGGACGATGACTCTGACCTCCTTGGCGACGACTGAGAAAATCTTATCAAAATCCTGGGTCTGGTTTGCGGTGCTGATCACCCGGTTAATGAGTTCGACCTGCTGGTTCCGGCGCTCAAGCTCTTTCGCGAGTTGCTTCCTCTCTGTGATGTCGCGCGCGAGGTTCAACATGGCAATGGGCTCGCCCATGGAATTCCGAAGGAGGGTGGTGCTTAGGCTCATCGAGATCATCCGATTGTCTTTTGACCTCCACGTCATATCAAAGTCGCGGAGCCAGCTTCTCTCACGGAGACTTGAGATCCAGAGAACGTACCTGCCCATCTCTTCCTCAACCAGCCATGGATAAGGGAAGTCACGGCCGATCGCTTCCGTCCGGCTGTATCCGAGCATGGTCATAAACGCTCTGTTCACCTGCAGAATGTTACCTTTGAGATCGGTGATGAGGAGGACGTCGTTGATCGTATCGATGACTTTCCGAAGGATTTGTTCAGATTCCCGCAGGTTGTGTTCAAGCCGTTTGCTCTCGCTGACGTCGATGACGAGACCGATGACCCCCAGGATCGTACCGTTGCCGTCCCGCCGCGGCATGTATCGTTCCCAGAAGAATTTTTGCTCTGTCGTCAAGGCGGCATTCTGATACCCGAGGGTATCGGAACTGGCTGTCTCCCCCGCAAGCGCCTGCCGGACAAGCTTAACTCTCTCTTCTCTCCCCTTACCGCCGAGGATCTCCCAGACCGGCCTGCCCAGAACCTCCTTGCGCGTCAATCCGGTTATTTCCTCCATGACATCGTTCCATTGGATGCACTTGAGATGCGTATTCAACACGACAATGCCTTCCTGAATACTGCCGAGGACACTCGAAGTAAAAGAATGCGATTGCCGAAGATCCTCGATCGCTTCGCGGTAGTCCGTAATGTCCGTCATGATGCCCTGCAGAGCCACGACATCCCCATCCCCGGACTTCTGGGGAATGGCAACATCGCGGACCCATCGATAGACGGCTTTTCCCTTGGGGAGGACCCGATATTCGTTCACTATTCGGGCACCGAGGTCTTTGAGATTCGCTACACGCCGCAACAGAACTTTTTTGTCATCAGGATGGACGGAGCCGAGCCAGAGCGTGGGATTCCTGTAGAATTCCTTGGGCTTGTGACCAACAAGGTTCTCTATCGTTGGGCTTACGAAAAGGAATGCACCGCTGGGGGACGTCTTGTAGACGATGTCGTTCACGGACTCGATTGCCACACGGTACTGCTCTTCGGCCTTCAACAATGCTTGATGAGAGATTGCGTTGGCAAGGGCTCTGGCGACATGGCGACCGATGCCGGAGAGCATCTGAACCGATGGTGCAATCCTTCTGTTCTTTGACAGAAACAACATCATTCCAAGGAGCTCTTCACGCATGGACAACGGGAGAAAACAGACCCCGGAGATGCCGCTCTTCTTGAAGATGGCACGAAATGGAAGATAACTGGGATATTGTTCCAGAGGAAAATGGTGGGGTTCCTGGGTCTTCGCGACCAATCCCCCAATGCCCTCATCGAGACTCAGTTCTCCGAGTTTCTGCAGGATTTCATCCGGCACATGACGTTGATGGGCCAGCTTCAGACATTTGCGAGTATCCTCCGTAACATAGATGGCACCTGCATCCCATTTCAGCACCTCTGTCATTTTCTGGAGCACAGACCGAAGCAGTGCCTTCGGATCGAGCGAGCCGTTCACAACAGAGAGAATTTCCTCGAATTGCTTCGCCTCATGAGCCTGTGCTAGAAGCTTCTCTCGAAGCAGCTTTCGATCATCTCCCAATCGACGTACTTTGTCGTCCGACTTCTTCATCATAGGCGACAACCGCTTCTTCTTTTGCATCCAAACTGTTAATAGTTAAGGTCTGTACGTTGGGGAAATTTACGAATATTTATCGTGGAGCACAAGCACAATAAAAAAGGCGTCCCGTGCAACGGGACGCCTTCGAAAACCTAGGCCGTTGGTTTTCTCGAGTTCCTAGAAGAACCAAGAAATTGTGAGTGATCCGGTAGAACTAATACCAATTGAGCTTGATGAAGGAACATTACCGTACGAGCCATAGCTCATAAACCCAAGATCATATTCCGGAGTCAAGCTCACGTTATTCCAAGGGAACCAGTTCACGCCAGCAATGACGCCAATACCAAACTGAGAGGCGTTCTCCCAGTTCGTTGCAGCGTTCTTGCTGCTGCCGTACATCAGCTGAGCACCAAAATATGCCGCACTTGAACCCAGGGTTGAGAAGACGTCTTCAAGTCCCACAGTCACACCGTAGGATGAAGGGTTATTGCTCGCCCCTGACACGCTGGAGCTACTGAAACTCACGCCAAAACGGAGAGCCATATTGTCCTGAAAATAGTACTTCACTCCAGCTCCGCCATTGTAGCTCCCTACCCCTGCGGCGGTAAGGCCGTTATACGTGAACATCCAGGCTTTGTCACCGGACTTGGTCTTTGGTGTCACATCGTCCCCTGCGAATGCAAAGGTCGCGAGCACCGCGACTGCCAATAACGCTAAACCAATCTTCTTCATTAGAACTTCTCCAAATAATGAATAATTAGTGAATTAGTGAATTGTTAAACTGTCATTAAAATCCAAGGAAAATCAACCGTGCAAGTATAATAAAAAAAACATCATTTGTCAAGTTTTTTTTTTAATATTTACCTTGAGGCAATTACTGTAAGGCTATGTGAACTCATGGAAAGGGGAAAAATGGCCAAAATGTCCCGAAATCGACAATTCTGATGGAAGATGCAATTCTGGAGGCTTCGTGTGGAAGGCGTGCATGAATATTAAGTTTTCAGGAGGTCCCTCGAGATCACCATTCTCTGGACCTCTGAAGTTCCCTCATAAATCTCCGTGATTTTAGCGTCTCTAAGGAACCGTTCAACCGAGTATTCTTTGATATAACCGTATCCGCCGTGGATTTGGATGGCTTCGAGGGCTGAATCGACGGCAACCTTCGAAGCGAACAGTTTTGCCATGGCTGCCGCTCTTCCGTAGGGACTCGACGAATCCTTCAGCGCCGCTGCTTTCAGCGTAAGAAGCCGAGCCGCATCGATCCTCGTTGCCATGTCGGCTATCTTGAACTGAATAGTCTGAAATTCGCCGATGTACTGGCCAAATGCCTTCCTCTGCTTTGCATAGCGAATAGACGCCTCAAGGGAAGCCTGCGCAATTCCAAGCGCCTGGCTCGCAATGCCAATTCTCCCGCCATCAAGGGTTCTCATCGCGAACTTGAAGCCAAACCCCTCTTCCCCGATCCGATTTTCGATGGGTACGCGGCAATCCTGAAAGGCGAGGGAAACGGTATCTGAGCTTCGGATCCCAAGCTTCTTCTCCTTCTTGGCCACTGAGAGACCTGGAGTTTCTTTTTCGACAATAAATGTGCTCACCCCATGCGGTCCCTTCGCTCTGTCCGATGCCGCCATGACAAGAATGACATCCGCGTTCGAGCCATTTGTGATGAAGTTCTTTGCACCGTTGAGAATATATGAGTCTCCCGACCTGACGGCAGTTGTTCGCTGATTCGAGGCGTCGCTGCCCGCTTCCGGCTCCGAAAGAGCAAAAGCTCCAAGCTTTTTGCCTGTAGCCAGGGGCACCAGATACTTCTGTTTCTGCTCTTCTGTCCCCCACTCATTGATTCCGTAACAGACGAGAGAGTTATTCACGGACATGATCACACCGCACGAAGCATCTACCTTCGAAATTTCCTCCATTGCCACCACATAGCTGACCGTATCAAGCCCTGACCCGCCATACTTTTCCGGCACCATCATACCCATGAAGCCCAGCTCGCCAAGCTTCTTCACCGCATCGTAAGGAAATTCTTCTTTTTCATCTCGTTCTGCGGCGAAGGTCGCGAGCTCGTCTTCAGCAAACTTCCGGGCAGTTTCGCGTATCATTAACTGAGTTTCGGTAAGATCGAAGGTCATAGGTAACGTAATTGGTTTTTGGTTCTTAGTTCTTGGTTCTTAGTTGTCAGTTCCTGAATACTTGGGGTTGCTTTTAGTCTTTGCTATTAGCTATTGGATTCTTGTCTTTTCTTTCTCATCATCTCAACCGCGCAATTACCCGTCTATCTCATAATCTCAACTACTTCCTTTTCTGACTTCTTGCTTCTGGCTTTCTTGTGTCCGTTCCCCGACCATTTGCCAATGGCTGTTCGCTATTTGTACTCATAGAATCCTTTGCCTGTTTTCCGGCCAAGGTGGCCTGCGGCGACCATCTTTTTCAAGAGAGGGCATGGACGGTATTTTGGGTCTCCGAGCCCCTCGTGCAGCACATTCAAGATGGAGAGACACACGTCAAGTCCAATGAAATCGGCGAGAGTGAGAGGTCCCATAGGATGGTTCATACCGAGTTTCATCACTGTATCGATGGCTTCCGGCGACGCAACGCCTTCCATGACACAATACACCGCTTCATTGATCATCGGCAACAGTATCCGGTTGGACACAAAACCAGGAAAATCCCTAACCTCGACGGGGACCTTCTCGAGTTTTTCCGCGAGGCGCTTGACCTCGACGAAGGATGCGTCGCTCGTGACAAGCCCGCGGACGATCTCAACGAGCTTCATCACCGGAACAGGATTCATGAAGTGCATGCCGATGACTTTCTCCGGGCGCACCGTCGCCGCAGCGATCTCGGTGATGGAGATGGAGGACGTGTTCGACGCTAGAATCGCATGCGCGGGGGCATGGGCATCGAGTGTCCGGAAGATATCCTTCTTAACGGAAGCGTCTTCAGTCGCAGCTTCAATAACGACGTCGGCATGGGCGACCGCATCCGCCAGGGATGTTGTCGAATGAATTCTCGATAGCGTTTGGGCCTTCTGGTCCTCGCTGAGCGTTCCCTTTTTTATTTGCCGGTCAAGGTTCGTCCGAATCGTATTCATTCCGCGCTCGATGAACTCCTTTTTTACGTCGTTCAACGTGACGGAAAAACCGTACTGGGCAAACACATGGGCAATACCATTGCCCATTGTCCCGGCACCGACGACCGTAACATTTCTGATTTCCATCACCTCGATATACTTATTGTTCGACAATCATTCCGCTGGCTTCACCGCCACCGATGCAAATGGCAGCCATGCCTCGCTTCGCATTCCGCTGTCTCATAGCATAGAGCAACGTAACCAGTATCCTTGCTCCGCTGGCACCAATCGGATGACCGAGCGCGACCGCACCGCCATTGACGTTGACTCTGGACACGTCCAGTCCGAGCATTTTGTTCACCGCAAGAGTTACGACTGCAAACGCTTCGTTAATCTCAAACAAATCAATGTCTTCTATTTTCATTCCGGCTTTCCCGAGAACCTTGGTGATCACGTCCGCCGGCGCGGTAGTGAACCATTGCGGTTTCTTCGCCGCCGACGCGGATGCTACGATTCTTGCTATGGGCTTCAACCCCAGGCTCTTGGCTTTCTCTTCCGCCATGACCACTACCACCGCGGCTCCATCGTTGATCTTGGATGCATTCGCCGCCGTTACCGTGCCATCTTTTTGAAATGCAGGCCGTAACGACTTGAGCTTATCAAACTTCACTTTCTTGGGTTCCTCATCTTCGCTGACGATGACCGGCTCCGCATTTTTTTGTTGAACCATTACCGGCACAATCTCATCGTCAAAGAGATGATTCTTCTGTGCCTCCAACGCCCGTTGATAGCTAAGGATGGAGTAGTCATCCTGTGCGTCGCGCGGGACGGCACATTCTCTCGCACACAGCTCTGCGGCATTCCCCATATGGAAGTCATTGTACACGTCCCACAATCCATCTTTCACCATTGAATCGATAAGTTGGGCATGGCCCATGCGGTAACCGGAACGGGCTTTGTCCAGCAGGTATGGAGTATTCGACATACTCTCCATTCCTCCAGCGACCACCACATCGGCATCGCCGAGCATGATCGCCTGGGCCGCGAGCATGACGGCTTTGAGGCCGGAACCACAGACCTTGTTGACGGTCATCGTTTCTACGGCTTCGGGCAACCCGGCGAACAGCGCTGCCTGCCTGGCCGGCGCCTGTCCGATCCCCGCCGTGAGCACGCATCCCATGACCACCTCGTTCACTTCGTTCTTGGCAAGCCCGATCCGCTTCAGTGATTCCTCGATAGCTATCGCACCAAGTTGGGACGCCGAAAACGCACTTAGGGAACCTCCGAAGGAACCGATGGGTGTTCTACACGCGCTTACTATGACAACGTTCTTGCTCATGTGATCAAACGGGAATTGAGATGAGGAAGCCGACCTCTTGGTGGATCAGCCTATCGGAGGCGAATCGATTGCGCTACTTGGTTCTCTTGAATTCAACTCTTCTATTCCTTGCCTGGCCCTGGGGCGTGGAATTGTCCGCGATCGGCATGGTATAGCCGAATCCTTTTGTCATCAGTCGTGATGCAATAACCCCTTTGCTGACGAGATACGCCTTCACAGCGTCGGCCCGGTCCTGGGAAAGTTGCAGATTTGCCCGAGGGCTTCCGTTGTTGTCGGTATGGCCATAGATCGCAATTTCCACCGCAGGACTTGCGTTCAGACTGGTCGCTATTTTGTCGAGGATGAGCTTTGATTCGGGAAGCAGGGTGGCTTTTCCACCTTCAAAATTCACTCCCTCGAGGATGAGGGTTTCGCCCACTTTGAACGACTTTGGTTTGTCGTCACTCGGATTAAGAGGATCCGTACCCCTTCGCACTTCTTCACCGTCGGGAACTCCGCCGCCGTCGGTATCCGGGTTGAGAGGATTCGTGTGGTACTTGAAAATTTCATCGTAATCGGATAAGCCGTCGCCGTCGGTATCTTTCTTGAGGGGGTCGGTATGGTATTTCAGTACTTCCTCTCCATCAGTGAGACCGTCGCCGTCGGTATCTGGATTCAACGGGTCGGTATGATAGATCAGAACTTCCTCGCCGTCGGTCAATCCATCGCCGTCCGTATCGACTTTCAACGGATCGGTATGGTAAACGAGAACCTCATCACCGTCGCTCAACCCGTCGCCGTCAGTATCAGCCTTCAAGGGGTCGGTATGGTATTTCAGTACCTCATCGCCATCCGACAATCCGTCTCCATCCGTATCCTTCTTCAGCGGGTTTGTATTGTACACGTGAACTTCTTCCGCATCCGTCAATCCATCGCCATCCGTATCCGGGTTATTGGGATCTGTACCGAGCTCGCGTTCCTCATCATCCGTCAATCCATCACCATCACTATCCACGTTACCAAGTTTCACCAACGAGAAGAAATTCAGCGTTACGGTCATATAAGCATCTTTCTTCTGGCTGGTGACATCGGTGATATTTGTCGTTCCCGTGTAGTTATAGGCGCCGGAAAGCTCCAGCGCACTATGCTCGTTGACAAAATATTGCGCTCCAACACCCAACGGGAAATAGGTCGTCGTGCGAGAGTACGCGCCACTTGCGTTCCGCGGCAGCGCGTGATCGTTCTTGTCAACAGGGTTGAAGTTTAAGATTCCAAGACCGCCAAATGCAAAAGGAAGAAAATGTTGGATCTGGAGAGGAATAATCACCAATCGGCCATCCAGCGGAATAATTTGCGAGGAAAAAAATCTATTACTTTCGGCTTCCAGGGTACCGAGTCCGATGCCCGCTTCCATGGCGAGACCGCTCATCGGGTAGTACCGGATGAACGCCCGGCCGTACGGTTGCATCACCGGGTCATTCACCTCTGTTCTCGCCAGGGCACCGCCGAAACCAGCTCCCACGCCAACCGCATTGGTCCTGTCTTGGGAGTATCCCTCGGCACCAACGAGTATCAGAAGAAGCAGAAGGAAACGGCTATATTTCAGCGAAGATGCCACTACACTCTCTCGGGTTCTTGATGAAAGTTAAGTCTTGGCGAGGACATAGTCAAGTGAATAACGATTCTTCCCCTTCTCTATTGAAAAATGCCCAAAAATAGGCGACTTTTAGCTGTTCATTGACCGGAGAAACTCTTTGTTTGTCTTGGTTCCACGCATCTTTTCGATCAGGAACTCCATGGCCTCGACGGTGGAAAAGTCGCTCAACAGCTTCCTCAGGATCCAAACGCGATTCAGATCGTCCGCTTCCATGAGCAGTTCCTCCTTTCGTGTTCCAGACCGGTTCACGTCCATCGCGGGGAAGATGCGCTTATCGCTCAATTTGCGGTCGAGAATGATTTCCATGTTGCCGGTGCCTTTGAATTCTTCGAAGATGACCTCGTCCATCCGGCTGCCGGTCTCGACAAGCGCCGTTGCAATAATGGTCAGGCTCCCACCCTCTTCGACATTACGGGCCGCGCCAAAGAACCGCTTGGGACGATGGAGAGCGTTGGCGTCGACGCCGCCCGAGAGGATTTTGCCGCTGTGGGGAACAACCGTGTTGTGCGCTCTGGCCAAGCGCGTAATGCTATCGAGGAGGATCACAACATCCTTTTTCGCCTCAATCAATCGTTTTGCTTTTTCCAGCACCATGTCGGCGACTTGCACGTGCCGTTCCGGCGGTTCATCGAACGTTGAACTCACCACTTCCGCGTTGACCGACCGCTCCATGTCGGTGACTTCCTCCGGCCGTTCATCGATCAACAAAACGATAAGAAATACTTCCGGATGGTTCCGCAGAATGCTGTTGGCGAGCTTCTGCAGAAGAATTGTTTTGCCGGCCTTCGGAGGAGAAACAATCATGCCGCGCTGACCTTTGCCGATCGGCGCCAGAAGGTCCATGATGCGCATGGAATACTCTCCCGGTGAAGTTTCCAGACGGAGACCGTTGTTAGGATACAGCGGAGTGAGGTTGTCGAACAACACCCGGTCACGTATTGCGTCAGGGTTTTCATCATTGCAGGCTTCGATCCTCAGCAGAGCAAAAAATCGCTCGCCCTCCTTCGGCGGACGGACTTGTCCGCTGACCGTGTCGCCCGTCCGCAGACTGAATTTCTTTATCTGTGACGGCGACACGTAAATATCGTCGGGGGAAGGCAAGTAATTGTAATCTACGGAACGCAAGAATCCATAACCGTCGGGCAGGACTTCAAGAACTCCCTTGCTGAACGTCAGGCCGTCCTGTTCGGTTTGCGCTTCGAGAATCTTGAAAATCAGCTCTTGTTTTCGCAGATCGCTATAACCGGATATATTCAATTCCTTCGCGATCCTTGTCAGCTCTGAAATCTTTCTCGATTTCAGCTCTGCAATGTCCATTGGCATAGTTACATCTCCAGAATAATCACTGTGAATAATTATGAATTGTAATCGCTTTTCGTGTACGCATCAACGTGCCGTACTCGACGAATTGCCCATCGGTTGGCGGCGAGGCACAGAATAAGAGATTAAAAGATGAAAAGTCTAAAAGGGATTAATTTCGTCTGATGAGATTTTGATGACCTTATACCCATCGGCAATATAAAAGGATTCTTCAAGAAAGTCAAGTTCTATGGCTGAATTCCCAGAACCTGCATTGCTTCCCCGACGACGTAATGTGACCCGACGACCAGAACCGGCTCCCCTTCATGAACTTCGTTCATCGCCAGATTCAAGCCATTTTCCACCGATTTCCCGAGCAAGGCCTTCGACCTCCTCGCATGGACGGCTTTGACGATTCTTGAACCATCCAGGGCCCTTTCTGTCCGGGGCTGAACGGCGACGACACATCGGGATATCGGGAGCAGCTCGGCGGTCATTTGATTGTAGTCTTTGTCTTTCATGGCCCCGAACACTGTAGCAACCTGATGTACACGAAGCTCTTTCAGTGACCGAACCAGTGTCACTATCCCATCAGGGTTGTGGGCCACATCCGCGATCACAATGGGCCGCATCCTCAAGACATCTAGGCGACCCCGTAAACCGGTGAACCGCTGGATGTCACTCAACCCCTCATTAATTTTGCTCGCCGAGATTCCGGTAAATCCCTCAGTTGATTTTAGATACTCGGTACTCAGCACGGCGAGCTGCGCGTTGCGGACTTGGTGGGCCCCGGCGAGGGAGACACTCAGATTCCGGTAGCAGGCATGTTCTGTTTTCAGATCGACGACTGTGCCCAGAAGAGATTGGTGACGGATGGAAGCCGAGGAGACTTCCCGGGAACGATATAGCTGGCTTCTCGTCGAACGGGCGATGCGTTCCAGCGTTCTCAACGCCGCGGGATCTGTCGTGTCAGTGAAACAGGGAACCGCCGGCTTGATGATCCCTCCTTTTTCGAACGCAATCCTTGCGTGTGTTCTCCCAAGGTGCTCGGTGTGTTCGATCCCGATATTGGTAATGACACTCACCAACGGGGTAACGACATTGGTCGCATCAAGACGGCCGCCCAATCCGGTCTCGACAACGGCGACATCGACCTCCTGCTCCGCGAAGTACTGGAATGCAATGGCCGTCGTCGCCTCGAAAAATGTCGCTTCGAGTCTCCTGATGCTCGGTTGGAGAAATTGCGTGTACTCGGACACGATTTCGGGAGGTATCGCCTCACCGTCTATCCTTATCCGCTCCATGAAATTCACAAGATGCGGTGAGGTATAAAGCCCGGTTCGGTATCCCGACGCGGTGAGCATGGAGGCAATCATTGCCGCCGTCGAGCCTTTGCCGTTTGTTCCAGCGACATGGATGCTCGGGAATTTCCGCTCCGGATGGTCAAGGAATGTAAGGAGCGAACGGATGTTCCGGAGCCCCAGCTTGATCCCAAAAAACTGGAGGTTGTAGAGGAAGCGCAGGTGTTCGGCTAAGTTGGACAAGAGGTCCCGGAGAAGCTGTGAAAAACAATCAAAGCCAACTATCGATGACCGAAGTTGTTTCAGCCACGTTCAGGCTTCCGATCAGATCCGTTACAGCTCCGATGTTGTTTTCTTCGCAGTACCGCTCTATCCCCTCGGCGATTTTCACTCCTGCCGCCGGATCCACAAAGTTCGCGGTGCCTACCTGAACTGCAGACGCTCCGACGAGGAGAAACTCGATGGCATCTCCAGGACTTACGATACCGCCAATGCCGATGACGGGTATGTTCACGGCCCTGGCAACCTCATACACCTTGGCAAGGGCGATAGGCTTTATTGCCGGCCCGGAAAGGCCTCCGGTGGTTGTGGATAACACGGGCGCCCGCCGTTTCAGGTCAACTGCCATGCCGACGAGTGTGTTGATGAGCGAGACTGCGTCCGCCCCGGCACCGGCGGCGACGCGCGCAAACTCCGAGACATGGGTAACATTGGGTGTGAGTTTGACGATCAGAGCCTTCTTCGTCAGTGGCCGGAGGCGGCGAGTTATTTCCGCGACCATGTCGCAGTTCGTCCCAAAACTCAGGCCTCCTTCTTTCACGTTCGGACAGGAGACGTTTATTTCATATCCGTGGATGCCTTCTTGCTCATCCAGGCGCGAAAGAACCATGCAGTATTCGTCGATCGTGCTTGCCGCGATATTCACGATCACACAGGTCTGAAGAGTTTGTAAGTAGGGGAGTTTGTCGACGATAAACTTCTCTACGCCGATGTTCGCGAGGCCGATAGAGTTGAGCATGCCGCTGGCCGTTTCGACAATTCGCACTGGAGGGTTTCCTTCCCGTGGCCTTAGGGAAAGGGATTTAGTGATTACCCCGCCCAGCCTGTTGACATCCACCAGGTCAGCGCACTCGTCCCCGTAGCCAAACGTCCCGGAGGCTACCAGGACAGGGTTCTTGAGAACGAGGGGCCCGATTGTTACCCGCGTACGTACCATTTATGAAAACCGAATTGTCTGAGAATCAAAAACCGGGCCTTCCTTGCATACGAGCGAATACTTTTTTCCCTGACCGACACGCTCAACGGGACAACCCTGGCAAATACCAATCCCGCACGCCATCGCGCTCTCCAGCGACACTTCACAGGGAATCGCGTATTCCGCTGCGAGATTGTTCAAACTCTTGAGCATGGCGTTTGGTCCGCAGGCGAATATCCTCGGACCGGGGAATCGGTTGCCCGACAACTCATGACGGAGGAGGTCGACGACCGTCCCATGGAATCCTTCGCTTCCATCGTCGGTTGCGACGAGAACATTCCTCAGAGAGGCGCGCACCACCTGGTTCTTCGTTCGTGCGCCGAGAAATGTGACGATGTTCCGCTCTCCCCCGATCGCATCCGTGATCAGCGGGAGCGGGGCAACGCCAATGCCCCCCGCCACGAGGAGCGCCGTTTCATAGCGAGACTTCACGCCAAACGGTCGACCGAGCGGGCCGATCACATCCAGCATCTCACCCGGTCGTTTCTCCGACAGAATCTTCGTACCGGTGCCGACGACGTTGAAAATTATTTGCACTACATCACGGATGACCCTGTAAACGCTGAACGGGCGCCTGAGAAGAGGCGAGCCGGAATCATCGACCTTGATATTGACGAACTGCCCCGGTGCGATATTTGCCGATAGGTTTGAAGAACGGAAACCGAGCACGTAGATCAGAGAGCCGACGTTCTCGAGCGATGTGATGGGACATACGGCGTGGATCATACAACGTGGCTGATCTATCGATTTCTCTCGTTATTGTTATTGTCATTGTCGCTGGTCGTTGTATCAGGCGGCTCCGTCTGGTCTTGGAGGTCTAATTGATCTTTTTCCTCGTCCTTGTTGTCCTCTTCGACGCCTTCCTCCTGCCCTCTACGCCGCCGCTCTTGTTGGTCGACTTGTTGGTCCTTACCCACCTTGCCGGATATCCGGGCCCGGCTTCGAGCGGGCAGACTATCTATCGCGATCTTTTCCACTTCTTTAACGTTGATGAATTTTGACAGGCTGTCGGGATTATCTTTCACGGCGACTTTGGGTTGCACATTGACCGCATACAGCGAACTGGGATGGGCTTTGATGAGCCGGCGGTACCATGACGCAGCGCTGTCGTTCTGAACGAGCACATTTTCATAAATCCAACCGACGGCATATAAAGCTTTCGGTGCAATCGGAGACGCGGGATACTTTTGAGAGAGCTCCTTCAGAGAACGAAGCGCATCATCCGTTCTTCCATCCATGAGAGAACGCTGAGCTTCGGTGTATCTTGACTCGGCGGAGTCAACGTTCTCGGATACAGTCCCCAGGCCCTTGAGTCTTCTCACCTCACGTCCATACTCCGATTCCTTATACCGCTCCAAGATCCTTCTGTACAACGAATCGACGATGCTTGAGTCACCGCGGGCACTGTGGATTTCCGCGAGAGCGTAAAGAGCGCGCGGGATGAACGCGGAGATCACTGAATCGCGGGCGACTTTTTCGAACCAAACGGCCGCCGAATCGGGGAATCCCAAATCGAGCATGAAGAGTCCGCCCAGTTCGAATTTCGATTGAATCGAAAGAAACCGCAGGCTATCGGTTGATAGACGCATACGCTGAAGTCTTGACTTGTTACTCTGCAAGTCGGCCATTAATTTCGCGTAGGCACTCACATTTTCAACTTGCCCCATGATCGAAGCGGCAGAATCCGCCCACGTATCGCTTTCAATATCATCATCAAAATCATCATGGCCACGTGAACGATGGCGTGCCACGCCGAATGGCTTTTCCGGACGGCCTGTTCGCGCAGCCAGGGACCGCGGGTTTGGCTCGCCAGTCCGCAGAGCAGACGCGGCTCCCTTGGTCAAACTGCTATCGATTTGGAGAGTACTCTTTGCATGGTAAGCAGTAGAATCACGAGCCGTCTGGCTGCTGTCTTTGACGGCAGATGTCGTGTCACGATGCAGGGAAGCGATAAACAACGTATCGTAAAGAGAGAGATTGCTTTGAAGCGTAAAGTACCTGGCAAGAATATCAGCTCTTTTCTGTGCCGGCGCGGCTACCTCTGCTGCACTGTTTTCCCCTTGCACCCTTGAGTACATGTCAAAGGCCGTCTTGAAGTCCTTGAGGTTATTTTCATAAAAAGCCGCCTGCCGGTAATATCCCTTCGCCGCGATCTCCGTACGCCGGTAGGTCGTGTCGAGCTTCGTGAACAGTGGAAAGGCCCTTGTAGTATCCCCCATCGCAAGATACGCGCTGGCAATTTCCATGTCCACAGGACCAATCTCTTCGGGCTTGTACATCTCTTCTCTCAGATCGCGATACAGTGTAAGCGCCTTGTCGTACTCGCCGATGGATACGAGCATCATCCCCGCATGCAATATCGAACGTGTCCGCATCGCGAAGTCGGGTTTGAACTCTTTGACGTTGAGATAGGCGGCCGCGGCCTTCTTATTGTCGCCGTTGCGTTGGTACGATTGACCGAGCTGATACTGCGCGATCGACCTGACAGACCGCGGGCCCGGGATCGTTACCGCGCGTTCATACTGTTCGGCTGACCGCTGGTATTCTCCCCTGTTGAAATAGATCTGCGCCTCCAGCATGACCGCTTCAAGGGCGATATCGTTCTTTCCGCCGTCGAGTGCCTCGGGAACAAGCTCCTCAACCAGCTTTATTGCATCATCCTCTTTTTCGGAGTAGTACTGGGCTTTGGCATACCATAGTTTTACCTCCGCGCGCCTGTCGCTTGCCGGGAAGTTATCCAGAAGTTCTTTGAACTTTCGTATAGCTGATTCATACTCGCCCATGTAGACGTACGATTCGCCAATCAAGACAATGGCATCACCCACCAGTTTACTCTCGGGATAGAACTGGATGATCTTGGAGCATTTCTCGATGACCTTGTCGAACTTCGACTGCCCATCGCTCTTTGCAAGAACGGGGGCGAAGTAGTTCGTGTCTTTACCCGCCGGGGGTACGCGCGTGAGCTCGGCGACGCCGTCATCGAACAGCTTTTGCGCATTGTAGTAGGTGTTAAAATACGCAGTAAGGTTTTGATACGTTGAACAACCCGGGAACAACAGAAGAAAAGCGAAAATTGGAACAACCCTACGAAGGAGAGCTTTTTGACTTGCCAAGCGGTTTCTCACGCAAATGTCCTTGAACGCATCCACATTAGAACAATTTTATGATACAGAAAATTTCATGTAAAAGCAAAGATATTTCATAATCTCTCTCCGGATACGGTTTTCATAGGTCCACCCGGGTGAAACAGAGCCAGATCCCGGGATTGTACTCCCCTTGACCCGCAATCGCCATTTGCACTTTTCGGTGGCATTCAGTACCTTGAGGCAACAACGAGGGAGGTTTACCTATGTTCTCACACGTTTTGAGTGGGGCAACGTACGGCATCATGGCCCGTGTCGTGCAGGTAGAATCGCATATCGAGCCGGCCATCCACACGTTTACCGTCGTTGGCCTTCCCGACAATGCGGTCAAAGAGAGCCGTGACCGCGTTTTCGCGGCCATAAAAACGACGGGCTTTCGTTTTCCCCACATCCGCATCACCATCAATCTGGCCCCGGCCGATATCAAGAAAGAAGGCTCAGCGTATGACCTTCCCATCGCTCTTGGTATTCTCGCGGCGACCAACCAAGTTTCTGTCGACATGTTGAAGGATTTTGTTATCCTCGGCGAGCTGGCGCTGGATGGGGCGCTGCGACCGATTCACGGAACCCTTCCCATCGCGGTTGAAGTTCGCAAGGCCGGGATTCGCGGCATGATCGTCCCGAAGGAAAATGCCAAAGAAGCCGCAATGGTCGAAGGGCTCGAAGTCTACCCGATGGAATCTCTCACGGAATCGGTCGATTTTCTCAATGGGGAACATGAGTTGCTTAAGCCGTTCCACGTGGACATGAAGGAAGTATTCTGTCAGGAACAACGGTACACAATCGACTTCGCCGACGTGAAGGGTCAGGAAAACGTCAAGCGCGCCCTCGAAGTCGCTGCTGCGGGTGGGCACAATATTATCATGATCGGCCCACCCGGTTCAGGGAAAACTATGCTCGCGAAACGACTGCCGACGATCCTCCCACCCATGACGTTCGAGGAAGCGCTTGAGACGACGAAGATCCACTCGGTGTCGGGACTCCTCCCCCCCGACACCGCGCTCATTGCAACGCGGCCGTTCCGCTCACCGCACCACACCATCTCGGACAGCGCGCTCGTCGGGGGTGGGACGATTCCCCGACCGGGAGAGATCTCGCTCGCGCATCACGGCGTCTTGTTCCTGGACGAGCTGCCGGAATTCGCTCGAAACGTTCTTGAAGTGCTCCGGCAGCCCATCGAAGACAGCCATGTCACGATCAGCCGCTCGAAAATGTCCCTGGACTTTCCGGCAAATTTCATGCTCGTCTGCGCCATGAACCCGTGTCCGTGCGGATATTTCACAGACCCCACGAAGGAATGCACCTGCACTCCGCTTCAGATTCAAAAATACATGGCTAAAATCTCCGGACCGCTGCTCGACCGGATTGACCTGCATATCGAAGTGCCTGCCGTCAAATACAAAGACCTGTCCAACAAAATCTCGCACGAACAGTCGGCCACAATCAGGGAACGGGTCATTCAAGCACGGAAGGCGCAGATGGAACGATTCGCGGGAAGGAAGAATATGTTTTGCAATTCGGACATGCAAGCAAGGGAGATCGAAGAATTCTGCGCAACGGATGCGGCAGGTGAAGAGTTGTTGAAGATGGCGATCACGAAACTCGGGCTTTCCGCGCGCGCTTATGACCGCATTCTCAAGGTCGCGCGTACGATCGCCGACATCGCCGATTCGTCCAACATTCGTCCCGAACACATCAGCGAAGCGATTCAGTACAGAAGCCTGGATAGGAATCTATGGAATGGATAGTTTGTGTCTTTGTGCCTTCGTGGTAAAAGCTTTAACCACCAAGACACTAAGGCACGAGAGCATAAGAATGAGTTCTTTCGCACCGATACCGGCTGCCCTCGAATGCATCGCAACAGAGACCATTGATGCAGTGTACAAAGTCCACAAGTCTCTGGGACCGGGTTTGCTCGAATCAGTCTACGAAAAGTGTCTCGCGTATGAGCTTTCGAAACGGGGGTTAAGCGTTGAAACCCAGCTACCAATGCCCGTTGTCTATGAAGGCATAAAGCTCGATGCCGGCCTCCGACTTGATATGCTTGTTGAGGGTAGACTTATACTCGAGCTAAAATCTGTTGAAACAATGCATCCGGTATTCGAAGCGCAACTTCTCACCTATTTGAAATTAACAGGTAGACGGCTGGGATTCTTGATAAATTTCAACGTTCCATTGATAAAAGATGGCATTAGACGAATGGTGTTATAGCTTTGTGCGTTCGTGCCTTCGTGGTAAGATCTTTTCACCACGAAGACACGAAGACCATCCTCTTACCGGAGCAGCAACAACTTCTTCGTCTCAGTGAATGTTCCGGCATTCAGACGATAGAAATAGATTCCACTTGACAAACCGGAAGCATCCCACCGCACCGTGTACTCACCCGGCTGTTTCGCCTCGTTCACCAGCGTCGCGACTTCTCTTCCCAGCAGGTCATAGACCTTTAGCGATACAAATCCGCAATTGGCAATCTGAAATCCGAAATTCGTTGTCGGGTTAAATGGGTTGGGATAATTTTGCTCGAGTTTCACCTGCGAAGGGATTGGAAATGCCGGGCGCCCCACGGACATGATCGATCCGGGGAGCGGACGCAGCAACACACCCCCTCCGTATGTGCCGGCGAACACATTCGCACCGATCACCGCAAGCGAGAGCACAGTGCTGTTGGAAAGTCCGGCATTCAGTGCTTGCCAATCCTTGCCGTTGTTTGTGGACAGGAAGACCCCGTCGCCGTCGGTGCCGGCAAATACACTGGAACCCCCCGACGCGTTAGCGGTGGCAGATAGCGCAAGCACATAATGATTCGTCAATCCCGAACCGGTCGCCTGCCAGCTGGTTCCGTTGTCGGTCGACGAATACACCCCGCCTCCATTGGTACCAGCGAAAAGAATCGAACTGCCAGCTCCATTTGCAAGCGCAGCAAGGGACAGCACAAAACTGTTTGTAAGTCCTGCGTTTACTGCCTGCCAGTTCGACCCGTTGTCGGTCGAACGAAAGACGCCTGCATCGGTGCCCGCTAAGAGGCCCTGGCCTCCACCACTATCGCCGGTAGGACTTACAGCGATAGAAAACACACTACGGTTGCCCAAACCGGTATTCATTGGCGACCAGCTCGTGCCGAAGTCGGTGGAGCGAAACACACCGCCGCCGTCCGTGCCGGCAAGAATATCCGAGCCATGAACGGCAAGGCAAAGCACAAAGCTATTTGTCAGGCCTTTCGTCCCGGCCTGCCAGCTCGCGCCGTTGTCGATAGAGAGAAATATCCCGTCTCCGTTCGTCCCGGCGAGAATGGCTGTACCACTTTTTGCGTCGAGCTGACACACGGCGAGACAAAGGACAAAGCCACTTATTGTGGCCGTACCCATTGACTGCCAATTCGCTCCATTATCAGTGGAACGAAAAACTCCTCCGCCTGTACCTGCAAAAATGTCTGTGCCACCGACCGAGCCGGACCCGGGGCTCGCCGCGAGGGCGTTCACGATGGTGTTTGTCAATCCGGCATTCGCCTCCCGCCATCCTATGGGGCCATTCACGAGAACGAAGACGCCCTCGCCCCCGGTACCCGCAAAGACAAGCGAACCGCTAGTGGCGAGGGAATACACATAACTCTGTGTTAAACCAATGTTACAACTCTGCCAGCTCGTACCGTCATCAGTGGAAAGAAAAACCCCGCTCTCAGTGCTGGCATAAACCGTCGCGCCCCCTCTCCCATCATCCGCGACATTCACCGCGAGCGAATGAACCGTTCTGCCGGTCAAGCCGGCGCTCGCTGATTGCCAGCTTGCTCCGTTGTCGGTGGAGACAAAGACTCCACCTTTGGAATTAGTAGCGGCAAATATATATGAGGCGCCTGACCCATTGGGATAGGCGGCGAGCGACAGCACATCACTACCAGCCAAGCCTGCAGCTCGCCAGAGCGATCCTTGATCGTAGGATATATAGACCCCTGTGCGGGTACCGGCAACAACGACGGGGCTTTCCGCTCCAGCGCGGGTAACAGCAAACGACCTGACAGGAGTTACCACCAAACCGAAGGATCGGTTAGTCCATGTCGTTCCATAATCAGTGGAGAGGAAAACACCATCAGTAGTACCGGCCAAGAGATTCAAGCTGTCATTGCCTGCAGAACTGGGAACGACAGCAAAGCAGTACGTAGCGTCGTACGTGTGTCCGTTATAGAGCAATCCATTACTCGCGGGTTGCCAGCTTGCGCCGCCGTTGGTCGATCGGAATACACCTGCAACATCGGTACCAACGAAGAGGTTCGTCCCGCCTGCAGCAAGCGAGAGTATATCAGAATACGCTGTCAACCCGAAACCTATGGATTGCCAGACGGACCCGTAATCAGTCGAAAGAAAAACGCCCCCTCCGTGTGTTCCGGCAAGAATATTCGACCCGTTCGCGGCAAGCGAAAGCACCATAACAGAGGTCAGTCCATTGTTCCGGGCTTGCCAGCTCGTACCACGATTGGTGGAGAGAAAGACGCCGCCGCCATCGGTTCCTGCAAAAATGAGCGAATCGACGGCTGTTAGACAGAAGACCTCGCTGATAATCAATCCACTGTCGGCAACCTGCCAGACCCCTCCCTCACTGGTCGATCGGAAAATACCCTGGTCTGTGCCCGCAAAGACAGTCGAACCGCTCGTCCCCTGAGACCCCGGAATGATCCCGAGCGAATGGACGACACTATTTGTCAAACCGGTATTCACCGCATACCAACTCGTTCCGCCGTCGGTCGAGAGAAATACCCCCCCACCATCCAGGCCGGCAAAAATGCTTGTACCAGAGACCCTGATGGAATACACACCCCAGTAGCTTGGCAATCCGCTATTGATCTCCTTCCAGCTCGTTCCCCCATCGCTGGAGAGAACGACCCCCCGGCTGTTCGTTCCAGCGTAAATGTTTGAACCACTCACGTCCAGAGTGTATACTATTGTGTTCGCCAGACTTGTGGGATGCCAGGTTGCTCCGTTGTCGGCGGAGTAATATACACCGCCATCAGTGCCGGCAAGGAAATCAGAACCGCTTGAAGCCAGTGAATAAATATACATAGCGCTTAATCCGCCATCCGCAGCTTGCCAGCTCATGCCGTTGTCGAAGGAGCGGAATATACCGTTGCCCAGAGTGCCGGCAAGGACGGTGGATCCGTTGGCAGCGAGCGAGTACACGTAGTCGTACGTCAAACCATTGTTCCTGCTCTGCCAATTTGCGCCTTCATCTGAGGAGAAAGAAACACCACCGCCAAGAGTACCGACAAAAATATTCGAGCCGCTGGCAACAAGGGATTGGATGCTACCCCCATAAGGACCGTTCGTGCGCACCCACTGGGCGTGTGATTGTGCTAAAGGAACGACCAGGAAGGCAGACAGTAATATGAACAACAGGATAACCTGTTTCACAAGTGTCTCGTCACCATAATGTTGGAAGGCGACTGATCCACAGGAAAGCGCTCTCGGCGGAGAAATGCACAGTTCTAACCACGCGCGGCAAATGTTCATGACGCGAACCATCCACCCTGCTTCGAAAAATCAGGCTCTGTGTGCGTGCCTCATAAGACATTGTGAGCATGGTGCGTGTCTCAACAGGGTCCCGGAATGCGAGAGCAAACTATTTCAGCAAGACCAGCTTTTTGACCTGCAGGAACCGAACTGAACCCGTCTCTGAATCCTTTGCAATGAGCTGATAAAAGTACACACCCGAAGCAAAATTTGCCCCGTTCCAAACCACGGAATAACTTCCCGGAGCGTATTGCCTGGCCGAAACCGGAGAGACGACACGTTGACCCAGAATATTGTATATGTTCACTGTGACCAGCGCCTGCACGGGAACATCAAACTGAATCGTCGTCGATGGATTGAAAGGATTAGGGAAATTCTGCCGCAGGGCAAATTCTCTCGGGGCGATTTCGCCGGTCTTGATCGTCAGGAGAATCCTCTGAACCTTCGGGTCTTCAATTCTGATGCTACCGTCACGGGGAAAATTCTGGCTTCCATACACTTTCCCGTTGATGGGATTCGTCAACACAATTGACTGGATCCCCTCCTGTACAACTCTCCAATGCAGAACGATGGGAAACTTTGACGATTGAACCGAGACAACCATCGTGGATGACCCGTCATCATCCGGCAATCTCTCCACAAGTTGTTGGGATTGAAAACGAGCGTCGAAGATACCAGCGGGAGGAGGAGGCGGAAGCTCGTAGGACGACGGCGTAAAGTTCGGGTCATGAACTCTGCCAAAATACAACGTCTGCCCGCCGCCGTCATTATCGGATACTGAAAAGGAATTGAAGGAATCCAAAATATGCGAGGGTCGTTCTTTGCCGAGCGGCTGGTTCACAGAGGAAGACGCGAGGACGAGTTTTCCCCCTCCAATGGTCTTGATCCAATACCCCTGGCCCGGCCTTAGTGAATCGGCGATGACGTATCCTTTGACGTAGCCGAAGTATTTTCCACCGATGATACCGGGGGGAATCTGACCGACGTTGGCGATTGAAACCGTTCGGCTGATTGAGCCGATCATATTCCAACCGTTGAGCACCGAAATCGTGTCGTTCAACAGCGAATCTCCCTCAATCCCGACGTTTTGAGTTTTTGGGAACTTCAGCCAGTATCCCGTTCCAACGCGAAGAGTGTCGGCAATGTAGTACCCCCTGTTATATCCATAAGCATTTGAGTTCGCGCCGGGAAACATATACGCCTTCTTCAAGCTGGTTGTCGGAAGAAGCGGAACGGAGATCATGTTCCAGCCTGACACGACGGGGTAGTATGTCGGCGCAGAGTGGACTACCTGGAAGACGGAAACCGACGTATCCGTTATCCTGAAGGTTGAGCGGGTCTTCATGTTCACGCTGAACTTCTTCCCTGCCGTCAGTGAATCCTGCAGGAACACTTTTCCGAGAGGAAAGGTCGTACTATCCCATGAAAGCTTGACCGGATATCCCCCCACACCCGGCTGGAACTCGCATGTATAGATGTTCTGTGGCCCGACGAAATTGACAAGATTCCGGATATCGACTGATGTTGTAACACCTGAAGGAATCCGCCACCGCGCGTCGAACATGCCGCGAGGAGGCTTCGGCCCGAGCGGGACCTCCCCCATCGCAGAATCGATACCGCTTGTCGCCCCGAAGGCCGCCCCAAACTGCAGGGTGTCGATACCGTGTCCGTTGTCAGCAACAATCAAGGGCGTCGTAAACGCAAACGGGACAATGGGCGAATAATCCAGGCTTCCGAGATACCACGTGGTGAATTGCTTTGCAGAATCGAGAATCACAGCCTCCATGTCGGAATCGAGATAATCATCCGCCCCGAGGTTTAACAGAACTCCGCTCGTGTCGCGGAAGAACGCCACATCGTAAGGAGACATGGATGTTTCGGATGTATCATACCGCAAACTAACGATTGCAGAGTAGCCGTGTCCGCCGTGGGCCTGAAATGTGTAGAATCTTCTGACAAACACCGTATCCGAAAAATCAGGCGGAAGCGAATCCGGGTAGGTGGTTACAGCGAGCGTATCAGGATATGTTCCCATACCGTTGAACTGCACGAACGTCGCATAACTCTCAAACTGGTACGCGTCCGTGGATCCCTGGAGAATCGCCCGCTTGATCGTGCCGGGTCCGGTTGTTCCGTATACCTGAAATGCGTCGGCCACTGGATTCTGGGTCGTAAGGGTATCGACCGGCCTCAATGTCGGCGCCGAGAGGGCTGTCAGGGAATTCTTTATCACGACGTTCCCCGCCGTTTGTACAACCGCGTTTTGAGCAATCAGAACATTGCAGAAGACACCTCTGACCGACCCCGTACCTGTGAAATCGACCGTCGATCCGCCCGCGACGAAACTCCCGCCCGGTCCGACAAGAAAACTCCCCCCGACCTGAATTTGTGTCGCGGCATTCCCCAGAAGTGCCAGTACGCCATCCACGTGCACGTCATTACTGACGTTTAACTGTGACAGGCCTGGGCCGAGGGTGCATTTTGCACCGGGTCCAATTCTTAAGCTCGCGAGCCCTAGCTGTTGTTGAACTCCGTTGAAGACAGGGTTGTTGGCGGCGGCAGATATGATGACACTGTCCAATCTGCCGGGCACACCGACCGGACTCCAGTTCGCAGGATTTGTCCAGAGAGTGTCAACGCTCCCCGTCCACGTGCGCAGGCCTAACGGCGCGATAATGGACGCAAGAAGTGTGCTGCCCTCTCCTTGCGCAAAAATGAGCCCGCCGGAAGAAGATTTCACAACTTGCACACTCAACATCGCAGCTCCGCTCCCACTTGCTTGCTGGGACCAGTAGTTGCCGCCGTCTGTCGTAGCCAGGATGGTCCCCTCATCCCCGACAATCCATCCAATCGAAGATGAGAAGAAGGAAACGTCGTACAGACTTTCCCCCACATCGAAATCATCGGCTAACCATGCAGCTCCGCCATTTACGGTGGTGAGGATCGTACTGAAGTCACCTACAGCCACAACGTGGTTCGTATTCAGAACCTCGAGTGAATACAAATCCGTCGTGCTTCCACTATTCTGTTCGACCCACGTGACACCTCCATTCGTGCTATGGAGGATTGTGCCTTGTGAGCCGACCGCCCAGCCGTTGTTCCCGTCAAAGAACTTGACTCTTTGCAGATCCGACGATGACGTGATGTTCACCACGGTCCAGGTAGTCCCGCCGTTGATCGTTCTCAGCAAAGTTCCGGCGTCACCGACTACCCAACCCTTTGTCGAGCTCACGAAATAAACAGACCGCAGTGTAGGGAAATCCAAGTCGTCCGTATGACTGATTTGAAGAACCCAATTTGCGCCGCCGTTCGTCGTTCTCAAAATGACTCCACTGTCACCGACAACCCATCCGTTCAGATCGTCGAGGAAGTACACACCGTACATCGGCAGATCGAAATTGCTCGCTTGCGCGGTCCAGCTTAATCCACCATCGGTGGTCTTCACGATCGTACCTTCATCTCCGACCTCCCATCCCGTCGAGGTCGAGGAAAAATAGACGTCATACAAGTCGTCCTTGATATTCGTCGATTGTTGGTTCCAGCTCGTACCGGCATTTGTCGTCGACAGTATGAATCCGGCATCTCCGACCAGCCATCCTGTCGTTGGAGACACAAATCGAATTCCATAGATGTCGTTGTACGTGCCGCTCGGTTGTATGACCCATGTTGACCCTCCGTCTGTCGTTTTGCGAATCATACCTACGCCCCCAACGGCCCACCCGACCAACTTTGACACAAACTGGATAGCGTAGACGCTTACAACGGAATCGCTGCCCACCGACTTCCAGGTTATGCCCGCGTCGGTCGTCTTCAGAATCGTTCCCAAGGTTCCTGCTGCCCAGCCGACGGAGTCGGTGACGAAACTCAGACTGAACAGTGGCCTTTTCGTATTCGGGAAAAGCCCAAGCCAACTCCTGCCGCCGTCGGTCGTTCTGAGAATAGTTCCAGCCGCGCCCGATACCCACCCTACTCTGGAATTGACAAATTGTAACGAGTACAGATTGGCATTCGTCCCTGTGGTTTCGGGAATCCAGTTCGAACCTCCGTCGGTCGTGCCAAAAACGACCCCGTTGAGCCCGGCCACCCAGCCCGTATCAGGAGATATGAAATCCACCGCATAGAGGTCGTTGGCCGTCGAAATGTTCTGGAGGTACCAAGTCTCCCCGGCATCGGATGTTTTCAAGACGGTTCCCCCTTCACCGACCGCCCACCCTGTTGAAGCTGAGACGAACTGAGTTCCCAGTAGCTGCCCGGTCACGCCGGCCACGTTGAACTCAACCTGCCAAGTGAGACCTCCATTAGTTGTCTTGATGACCGTTCCGTTTGCGCCCACAGCGAGCGCGGTTGTCTGGTTGAACGCCCACATCCCGTTCAAGGGATTCCCCTGGGGCAAAGGACTAAGCCACTGCCACAACCCCTGCTGCGCTTGTCCATCTGCACCAAGGAGGGCGAGCAACAACAGGCAAAAGATTATACGACACGAGAATTTCATGATCTTCGGATAAGCAAACACGTGATAATTCATTGTACAAAAATCATACGAAGAATTCTCTTAGCAATCAAGTCTATCAGGCACGGCATTGTGCCGTGTCACATTTTCTGGAAAAACCGTCTGAGGGCACGATGAGAAAGCAGCGATTTCGGGAGGTGAAGGCACTAATCGGAGGGTTTCTTTTTCAAGTATTTCGTCTTTGTCTTGAGGCGCCGCAGCGAATCCAGCCTGACGCTGTCCCGGCGGGCGGCAGAGTCGTTCGCAGAGGAAAACGCCCGATCTGCCTTGAACATGGCGGAGTTTCCCGCCGTGGCATTCAAGCCCTGGGTTACCGAACGCGCGACAGCCTTTTCATTCACCGGACGGGGCGCCGCAAGTTCAACCGAAGCAGGTTCGTTATTCTGGATGGTTGTCTTTGACGTCACAGGTTCTTCACGTGGTTTGCCAACTTCAAGGATGTTCCCCTCTGCCTGCTTTCCTTTAAGCTCATTCCCCTTGGAGGAAGACGGGCCGGGCACTTCATTCCGTGAGGGACCCTGCTGGGCCACGCTGCGACGTTGGTCGCGACTATCGGACTTCTTCCGCAGGTCATCGACGGGAGGAGCGGGGACGATCTCTTCCTTGTTCTCAGGTATAACGAGGCGTTCCTGCGGCGGCGCAACAGGAGTCGTACGCATCAGCAGGAAGTATGAAACTATACCCACAACCATCACGCTCACAACAGAATACGCAAACACCGGAATCCTCCGAACACCGGGAAGCCAGGCCAGGATGCCTGACCTGTTCCTCCGGCTTTCTTCTTCTGCGATGCGCCGCTGCAGGCGGACTTCAAAATCATCCGTCGCGTGAACTCCCGGAAGACTCTTCAGGAGCCTGCGAACTGGATGTCCTTTTTCACCGTCTCCGTTCGTGTCGGTCATAGTATATTCAGTGCCTTCTTTCTGAGTGTCGAACACATGAAGCTCACCGGCATCTCTTATTCATCTATCAAATCCTTCAACAACTTCTGCAATTGCGCCCGACCCCGATTCAATCGGGATTTCACGGTTCCGACATTCAAGCCGGTGACAGCGCAAATCTCGTCGTACGAGAGTTCCTGGATATCACATAGAACGACGAGTTCTCGATACTTCGCAGGGATCGCATTGAGTGCCCTCTGGATGAACTCTTGTTGCAGGGAGCGTTCTGCCGTATCATCCGCAGGATACCGCGCATCGGCGATCTCGACGTCTCTGCCCGCATCGTGCTCGCTCTTCCGGCTTAACGGAACCAGCATGCGGTACCTGCGCCGCCGCAGTTCCGTCTTGGCCAGGTTCGTCGCAATCGTATATATCCACGTCGAGAACTTTGCAACCGGCTGATAGAGGTCCCGGCTCCGGTACACCCTCACAAACGTCTCCTGAACAATATCGTCCGCATCATCATAGTCTCCGACATAGCGAAAAACGAAGTTAACCAATCGGTCCTTGTATCTTCCAACGATGACACCAAATGCCGTCGCGTCGCCTTGTTGGAACGCCGATATAAGCTCTTCATCGGTCGCTCCTTTGACGGTGGGTGGATATTCAGGCATTCAGCTACACGTTTAACTCAAACGCCGAGCTTTTGTTCCGCCAACATCCCGGTATCACACCGACAGGCTGGTTTTGCGAGAATGCAGGCACCTGTACAAAAGCAAGGTCATCACAAGCTTCTCACTTCCGTTGCTCGACTTGAGGGCTTCATCGGCCTCGAGAAGCGCGGCGAAGCAGTCTTCAAGTTGAGCGCTCGAATAATTGTCCGTTCCGGCAAGATACTCGCGTAGGAAGAACTGCGGAACGTGCAGCGCTCCCGAGAGCTCGAACTCCGAGGACCCATTGGTTCGCAACTCTTTGAGAAGCCACAATTTTTGAAAATACTTCGTCAGCATGACGACCACCCCGACAGGAGAATCGCCGGCGCCAAGCATCCGCTCCAAAATTTCAACTGAACGGGACAGGTTCTTTTGCCCGATGAACCTCTGAAGCTCAAAGATGTTGTACTGTTTCGAGTGGCCAACCACGCTGTTCACATCGTCTTCATTGATCGTCGGCTTTCCCTCGACAAAGATAAACAGCTTATCGATTTCATTCCGGACCTCCCGCAACGAAGTGCCCACAAGCGCCAGCATCATTTGGCACGCTTCCGGGGTTATTTTCTTTCCTTGCTTCTCCACCCGTCGTGCAATCCACTGAGGAATCGCATTTTCAAATAATTGACCGAATTCAACCACCCGCGCCCGTTCCTTGAGTGTCTTAAAGAGCCTCAGACGAAAATCGGGTTTATCGGAAATAAGCACCAAGACCGTCGAAGGAGAAGGGCGCTCGATGTACGGAAGCAGGGCATCGCCATTGGACAGCTTGTCAAATTCACGCACGACGACGACCCGACGGTCAACCATCATGGGAAATGAAGAGGCATACGAAATGACATTCCTGGCGTCCACTTCGTTGCCGTAGAGGATATCGAGATTGAAACTCCTGGCCGATTCCTCGACGGCATGGCCGATGAGGGATTCAACCGCTTCATCGATGAGGAGGTCTTCTTCGCCGTAGAAAAGATACACCGGGTCGAACTTCTTTTGATGAAAAGAAGACACCAGTGCTTCGAACGCCTCGCTATCGCTTTTCCTTTTCTTCATCACATGCGAAAGATGAATACTTTTCCCCGCGGTTCGCCCGTCTGCCGCCCGTTTCAGGAACGCACGGCGGACGGAACACGCAGTTATTTCTTCCCTTCGGTTTCTTTGGTTTCCTTCGCGCCCTTCACGTACACCTTCTTCATCATGACATCCTTGAGCGGCTTGTTATTCTGCTGATTCGTCTGAACCTTGCCGATGGCATTGACAACGTCCATACCGGAGACCACCTCACCGAAAATGGTGTGATGACCGTTCAGCCAGGCAGTGGGAACCAGGGTGATGAAGAACTGACTTCCGTTGGTGTTAGGTCCGGCGTTCGCCATCGCAAGCAAACCCGCGCGGTCGAATTTCAGATTGGGGCTGATCTCATCCTCGAACTTCTTCCCGTAGATGCTTTCACCGCCCGCACCGGTGCCCGTGGGATCGCCGCCCTGGATCATGAATTTGTCGATGACCCGGTGAAAAATGACCCCGTCATAATAACCTTTGCGGGCAAGGCCCATGAAGTTCTCGACAGTCCTGGGAGCTTCCTTCTGAAAGAGCTTCAACTCGATCATCCCCACGGAGGTTTCGACCAGTATACCGGCCTCGTCCGTTGTGGTCATGCATCATTCCTTTTTCAGTTTGCAGTTTCCTCGTAGAATATCCGCCAGCAGGGGTACTCATTCAATCCCCGCCGGCTCGACCGCACCCGATCCTGCCACTGCATTAGCGGGCCGGAGAAACGCACGGGAACTACTTCTTCGGTTTCATCCGCCGGACAGATTCGATGACGACTCGTGTGATCGGAACGTTCTGAAATGTCGTTGAGATCTCCTTGTCGGCAGAGCGGGCGACTGCGGGTGCATCTGCCGTTTTCACCGCGCGGATCTTGTCCACCACATCCATCCCGCTGATTACTTTTCCAAAAACGGCGTACCCGTTTGGATCGGCGACTCCACGATCCAGGCTGTGATTATCGACCACGTTGATGAAGAACTGTGAGGTGGCGCTGTTCGGGTCGGGCATCCGTGCCATGGCAATGGTGCCGCGTTCATTCTTGACTCCGTTGTCAGATTCATTCTTGATCGGCGCCTTTGTCTTCTTCTGCCTGATGGGATTCGTACTCATGAAACCCCCGCCCTGGATCATAAAATTACTCATCACACGATGAAACACCGTGCTGTCATAAAAGTGCTCATCGACGTAACTCAGGAAATTCTTCACCGTAACCGGAGCTTTGTCATTGAAGAGTTCAATGGTGATCGTGCCCATGGAAGTCTTCATCACAACGACCGGATGCTCACTGTCATTTCGAGTCGCTTTCTC
The DNA here is from genome assembly GCA_049515655.1 of Bacteroidota bacterium. Taxonomy (GTDB): domain Bacteria; phylum Bacteroidota; class Ignavibacteria; order UBA10030; family SZUA-254; genus JBEKTW01. Next base: position 21,276 of record JBEKTW010000008.1, on the reverse strand, counting down.
CGACTTACCCTGGTCTGCGGTTTTTGTTACTTTCGCCTGCTCTTTTTCCAGCTGTTCCTGTCCCCATGCAACCATCGAGGCAAAAACAGCAAGCGCTAAAGCTATAACGATGAATCGGTTAATCATGCGTGTATCTCCATGTTGAGTGATGTTGGATAATGTGACTTCAGAAAAAACTTCAGAGAAACCCATTTTCTGGCAGTTATCGTCCCGCTCCTTCCGCAGCACCCGAATTCCCCGGTGGAGAAAGATTCTGTTTCATAACCTCTGACATTTTAAGGTTTTCTTTTATGAAATACACAAGCCCGATGACGGTCACTCCGATGTACCCGACCGCGTGTGTCACCGCCGCATAACTGCGTGCGACATCTTCATCGACGCCGTACAATTTTGTTAAGGTCTGGATAGTGAAATAGTGGTACGGTCCGGTCGCTCCGGGCGTCGGCATAACGATCCCGATACTCGATATTCCCTGCACAACCATCGCCGCCGCAAAATCTAATGAATATTTCTCTGTCATGCCAAACGCGTAGAATGGGAGATACATCATCACGATATACAAACCCCAAACGAGCACGCTGAGTAAACCGATCATGAAATAATGTTTTGTTTCCCTCAGAAATTCAAACCCGTCGAGAAAGGAATGGGTGACGCGCTCTACAAGCGCCGAACTTTTGCGCGAAAGGCGACGCGTAAAGAACTTCAGCATTTTCTCGACGACATCGCGACGCAGCATCAAGAATATAAAGAGGCCGAAGAGACCGAACGTCACAACGGCAATCCAGATCCCGGCTGTCTCAAGCCAGGGGAACGCCGTGGTCAACGGTCCGGAATAGACAAGTGGAATCAGCGCGATGACAACCATAAAGGAGAGCACGTCAAAAATCCGTTCCACGAGCACCGTCCCGAACGACGCGCTTCGTGATACCCCTTCGGCCTTCGCGAGCGCGTACGGGCGCACGAGCTCGCCTGCGCGCGGCAGAACGTTGTTCATCATGTACCCGATCATCGTCGCCGACCAGAGGTTCCGATAACGCAGGTTCGGTTTGAGCGGGCGGAGAAAATATTCCCATCGCCATGCGCGGAGGGCGTGGCTCAACAAGACGATCGGAAGAGCGGACAATGCCCACCAGTAGTTCGCATGCCGGAGGGTTTCCCATAGCTTCTGAAAATCCGTTCCACGAAACGCCAGATAGAGAAATGCGAACGTCAGCAGGATGCTGAACGTGTACTTCAAGGTCGACTTGACGCGGGCGTTCATGATCTCTGACAAGGATTGTTAGCGCAGGTCGATGACTTCCGCGCCGCGCGGTATCTGATATTGAAACTGGTCGTCGGCAAGACCCGTGTTCAATTTAAGGTCTTCGATCACGTACGTCGTGAGATTGTCGCTGACGTCGAGTATTTGGATCTTCTTCATAAGCCACTCATCCCGGTCAACCCAGACCTTCATCCATTGAAGATTTGTGCTCGACTCGCCGCTGTGCGAAGACCGCTCTTTGGGAATGAGTTTGAGCACAATTGTTTCGCCTCCACTCACCCCTTCCTTCGACAAAACCGTCGCGGAATACTGCTGCGGGACGTTCACCAGCACTTTGTCGGGGGAAAAGGATCTTGGGTCGTCGTGATAGGTGTCGATGAGAACCTGGTTGGTATTCTTTGAATACGACCAGACGGATTTCCCATCGGTAACGATGGTCTGGTCCTCCACTTCGATGTGGTACTTATTTCCTTTCTTCATCCATAGGGTGCCTTTGAAGGACTGCTCGTTCTTCGTCACACCGAAGGTCACGTCCTGAGTGAAGGATGCCGTGGCGTCCTGTATCTTGTCGTATTTCTTTTGCAGGCGGGACAGAATTTCGTTCGGGTCGTCATCGCCGCGCGCGAAAGCGCATGGCAGGCAAATGAAGGCAACGAGGATGGCCGCAATTCCAGTCTTCACCGGCATTTTAGATTGACCTCAGCACTTGATTGAGTTCATCTTCCGTTTCTATGAGAACCTGGCGGGCTTTGCTGCCGTCGAACGGTCCGACAATTCCTGCGGCTTCCAGCTCATCCACGATTCGGGCGGCCCGGGAATACCCTACCTTCAAACGCCGTTGGATCAGGGAAACCGAGCCCTGCTGGTGGCGCACGATGAGGCGCGCCGCCTCTTCAAAAAACTCGTCGCGGTCTCCGGAAGTTCCCCCCGCGCCGGAGGATTTTCTCTCCATGATGGAGGGGAGCATCCATGGCTTGCTGTATCCCTGCTGGCGGGCGATGTGGTCGGTCAATCGCTCGACCTCATCGGAGGAAATGAATGCGTTCTGGATACGGATCGGTTTCGGACTCCCGGAAGGCAGATACAGCATATCGCCGCTGCCCAGCAATTGTTCCGCCCCATTCATGTCGAGTATCGTCCGTGAATCCGTTTTTGACGCGACCTGGTACGCGACCCGGGCCGAAAAGTTCGCCTTGATGACGCCCGTGATCACATCAACCGACGGCCGCTGTGTTGCAAGCACGAGATGAATGCCGACGGCGCGCGCAAGCTGTGCCAGGCGCGCGATTGGCTCTTCGACTTCCCGTGCGGCAGTCAGCATCAAATCCGCCAGCTCATCGATGACGACAACGAGGAACGGCTGCTTCCTGTGAACGACCGTCTCGGTACTCTTGAGACGGCCCGACTGCACCCGCTCATTGTAATCCTGGATGTTGCGGACCCCGGCCGACGCAAGACGGTCGTACCGCTTCTCCATTTCAAGCTCCACACTCTTCAGCACACTGACCGCGCCGGCGGGCGTCGTGATGATTTCTTCCCCCACATCCGGAGAGACAGCCAGGAAATGATACTTCAATTTTGAGTACTGCGCCAGCTCGATTTTTTTGGGATCGATGATGATGAATTTCACATCCGAAGGATGAAGCCGGAACAGGAAACCCGCGAGAATCGTGTTGATGCCCACGCTTTTCCCCGAACCGGTCGAGCCGGCAATCAACAGATGCGGCAGCTTGGCGAGGTCGTCCGTGTAGACGTCTCCCGAAATGGTTTTCCCGAACGCAAAAGGCAGCAGCGCCTTTGTCTCCCGGAACTTCGAGGAATTCACCACGCTGCGCAGATACACTATCGAGGGATTCCTGTTGGGGATCTCCACTCCGACCGCGCTCTTTCCCGGGATGGGCGCGATGATGCGTATCCCTCTTGCGGCGAGCGCCAGTGCCAGATCGTCCGCGAGACTGACGATACGGCTGATCTTCACTCCCTCAGCGGGAACAAGTTCGTACAAGGTTATGACCGGTCCGGGCGTCACGCTAACACTCTCTATGGCAACGCCGAAATTGGCTAGCTTTGCGCGCAGCAGCTCGGCGTTTGCCTTGAGTTCCTCGTCATCGACGGTCTCACTCTGACGCGGAGTATCGAGCAAATCCACCGACGGGAAAACATAGTCAATCTCCTCATCCAGTTCTCTGGACTCACCGACCCCCCTCTTGTGCTGCTTTGGAGGTTCTGTAACTTCAGACCCTTCCTGGGGCGGCCATTCGACAATCTGGAGCAGGACATCGGCCGGCGGTTCTTCTGCCTCAACTTCTTCGACGATCGTCGGCAGCTCTTTGAGAGCATGAATTCTCGGCTGAACTGGCTCTTCCCTTGCCTCTTCTTCACCCTTACGAATGACTACTTCAGACTCCTCCGGTTCTTCTTCCCCGCGTTTGTTTTTTCGTTCGGCATACCACGTTCGAAGTGCTTCCCACATTGCCTCAACGCGGTCGAGGGATTTATGAATATCCAGGTCGATGGCCAGCACAACGGTAATGAAGAGCAATGCTACGACAACGATGGAGGAACCGGCAACACCCAGGAGACCCGTCAAGAGCTCTGCCATGAAAGCCCCCATAATGCCGCACCATTCCTTGTCAACGTCGCCAAAAATCAAATTGGCGATGCCGAATCCCGCCGAAGCGAGCAGCATCAGAACGATCGCGTAGTTTGTAAAGACCACCGGCTTCTCGATACGCTTCTTCCGAAGGATGATCCAGCCCCACAAGACCATGAGGACGGGAAACATGAACGAGACATACCCGACCGTCATGTTGATGAAAAAATTCGAAGACAGAGCACCCAACAAACCGAGGTGATTTTTGATCTGGCCGGCCTCAGCCTTCACCGTTTCGCTGAACGGTAGCCGGAGGATATCGAGAGCGGATATCCTTTCAAGGATCGCTTCGTCTTCATACGAATACGAAACGATGCTGAGGAGAATCAGCACACCGAACAAGAGCATGAACACCGCGATGACCTGCCGCCGGCGAGCGGAGGAGTTTCGTTGACTGGATTTTCTTGGTGTGGCGGTCGAAGGATATTTCGGTTGTTCAGCCATCCTCGTCGTCAGTTCCCTGCCTGCCCGGAAGGTTTTGGAGATTCCTTGCTCAAACGAAGAACACTCCCCGAGAGCACCGGTAATACGGGGATGGAATCGAGCTGAGCACATACTTTCAAATCATCGCCAAATCCAATTTCCGTGAGGTATTTTCCGTGGTCCGAACTTTTCAGCATTTTCAAAATGCTTCTACCCGCTGCATGATCAAGAGCGACTGCCGCCCTCGCTCCGTCGCCGATCGCCACATTATTTTCGAGTTCCCTGGCCAGCTTACTGATGATCTTGCCGGCGCAAACGGAGTCCTCGATGCAGAATCTGTGCTCTTTTCCGGCACACACAATCATGATATCGCTCTGGAGACCGCGCAGAAATTGGACGACCGTCGAGAGGTTCACGAATCCGGCGACCATCAGGTTTCTGGCGTATCGCCCCTTGACCATTGCCGCTGTGCCGTTCGTCGTCATGAAAATGATCGACTTCCCTTTCACCGCCTGTTCAGTGTACTCTCCCGGGGAATTCCCCAGGTTGAATCCCTCGATCATCTTACCGTTTCGCTCACCGCCGCGGAGAACAACCTCGCCGAAGAGACTCCCGGAGATCTTCACGGCGCTTTCGATGTCCGCAACTGGAATGATTTCCCTCGCGCCGTTCCGGAGCGCCATCGCGATGGTTGTCGATGAGCGGAGCACGTCGATGACGACGACGTTTTTATCTTTCAACTGAAGCTCATCAAGCTGCGACGGGGTAAAATGAACGTCAATCTTGATCTTGCGTCTCGTGGGCATTGTCTACTTCTTAATGAAAGGAAGCTTTGTCACCTGTGCTTTCAGCTCTTTGTCGCGAATAGCAATATCGATGGCACTGCCGGCCTGGCTCAACGCCTGGGGCACATAGCCGAGTCCGATTCCCTTCTCCAGAATCGGAGAAAGTGTGCCGCTCGTGACGTGTCCGACGGAAACCCGGTTGGAATGAATCTCGTAGCCGTGACGCGGGAACGCTCGTTCGTCACGGATCGTGAAACCGACGAGCCTGCGTGTAGTGCCATCCTGTTTGACTTTCAACAACACATTCCGACTGATGAAATCAGGTTTATCGAGTTTTGTGATCCAACCCAAACCTGCTTCGAGCGGATTGGTCGTCTGGTCAATGTCGTTTCCGTAGAGGCAAAATCCCATTTCCAGGCGCAGAGTATCGCGCGCGCCCAAACCGATGGGTTTGATACCGTAAGGCTTACCGGCGTTCATCACGGCTTCCCAGATTTTTTCGGATGTCGGGACGGCTGAATCGAAATACAGCTCGAAGCCGAGTTCACCGGTGTAGCCGGTCCGGGATATAATCATGTCGACCCCGGCGAGTTTCCCCATGACGAAGGAGTAGTACGGCATATCGCCGAGTTTGACCGTTGTAAGAGGTTGGAGCGTGACTTGCGACCGGGGACCCTGGACGGCGAGCATCGAGTAACTATCGCTCTTGTCGACGACCTCGGCGTTGAGATTCCCTCTATTCGAGTTTATCCAATCGAAATCTTTCTTGATGTTCGAAGCGTTCACGACCATCATGTAGTGGTCGCCCATATGGTAGACGAGCAAATCGTCGACGATGCCGCCGTCGGGATAGCACATTGCAGAATACTGCACTTTCCCCTCGGACAGTTTGGACGCATCGTTGATGGTCACCCGTTGGACCAACGCGAGGGCGTCTTTACCCCGGATCTCAAATTCTCCCATGTGGGAAACATCGAAAACGCCGACGGATGTACGGACGCATTTGTGTTCTTCAATGATGCTCGAGTAGTGAACCGGCATCTCGAAACCCGCGAAAGGAATGATTTTGCCCCCTAGCTGCTGGTGAAGTCGATAGAAAGCGGTCCGTTTCATTTTCGCTGCCCTCCTCCCTTACGGCCTCCGGAACCCGGCGTCTTTGCGGGTGCCGGACGTCCGCCGGCTTTCGGCCGGGAAGCAGCCGCCGGAGCGGTAGACATTTTCTTCCAGTCCGCGAGAAACCGCTCGAGCCCGATATCGGTGAGGGGGTGCTTGATGAGCTGCGTAAAAACGTTGTACGGCATCGTACCGATATGCGCGCCCATCATCGCAGCTTCAACGACGTGCAGCGGGTGCCGGATGCTCGCGACGAGCACCTGCGTCTCAAAATCGTAGTTGCGGTAAATAGAGAGGATTTGTCCGATGAGCTCCATGCCCGACGTGCTGATATCGTCGAGGCGTCCGACGAACGGGCTGACAATGTACGCTCCCGCCTTGGCAGCAAGCAGCGCCTGGTTTGGCGAGAAACAGAGCGTGACGTTGGTGCGGATACCTTCCGCTTTCAGGGCCTTGACGGCCTTCAAGCCTTCCCTGATGAGAGGAACTTTCACAACGATGTTGCGGTGAATCTTCGCAAGGTCGCGCGCCTCACGCATCATCCCGTCGAACTCGGTCGATACGACTTCGGCGCTGATGTCGCCGTCGACGATGCTGCAGATCTCTTTCAGCAGTCCTTTGAAGTCGCGCCCTTCTTTCGCAACAAGGCTCGGGTTGGTGGTTACCCCGTCGAGAAGTCCCATGCTAGCGGCTTCTTTGATTTCATGTACATTTGCAGTATCGAGAAATATTTTCATGGCACAATTCTGAGAGTTATGAATGGTAAAGATTTGTTATATCCTGGTTGAGCTTGGTGGACACCACATGAAATTCTCCTATCGGCAGCTTTGCATCCTCTTCCAGCTTGATAAAAAGAAAATACCTGAACTTGAGTTTGGTCAACCGCTTGATGCTTCCTTCCTTTAGATACCCGGCGATGCTCGGGTGCACGCGAAGGATGATCTTGAGCTCCCTGGACTCCGATTTAAACCGCCGGATCCACCGTTCGATGTGGTTGACGATGCTCGATTTGGATTGAATCAGCCCGCCGCCGCCGCAGACCGGGCACGGTTCGCTGAAGCTGTGAAGGATGCTCTGGCGTATCCTCTGGCGGGTGATCTGGACAAGACCAAATTCGGTCATCGGCAGGACGGTGATGCGGGCCCGGTCTTTCCGGAACTCCTTCCTGAGCTCGTCGTACACCTTCTTCCTGTTGACCTCATCTTCGAGGTCGATGAAATCGACGACGATGATGCCTCCGATATCCCGTAGTTTAAGCTGCCGGGCAACCTCACGCGATGCCTCGAGATTGGTGCGAAGAGAATTCAGCTCCTGCTCACGTTTCGCGGCGTAGCGACCGCTGTTCACGTCGATGACGACCATCGCCTCCGTTTGTTCAATGATGATGTAGCCGCCGCTCTTCAACCACACTTTACGGCTGAGGGCCGTCGCAATTTCTTTTTCGATGCCGTACTCATCGAAGATCGGTTCCCTTTCCTTATAGAACTCGACTTTCTCCAGCATCTGCGGGGAAACCAATTTCACATACGCACGGATCTCTCTGTACAATTTTTTGGAATCGGTTATAACGCGGACGACGCCGTCGGTGAACAGATCCCGGATGACGCTCGAGGTGGTCGTCATGTCTTTATACAGAAGCGCGGGCGCCGCTTCCGACTTGATGCCTGCTTCGATCTCGTGCCACGTTTTGATCAACGATTCCAGGTCCTGCTTCAAAGACTCATCGTCTTTTTCCTGCGCGACGGTCCGGATAATCACACCGAATTTCTCCGGCAGCATGCTCCTCACGACTCTCCGGAGCCGGCGTTTCTCCTTGAAGTTATTGATCTTCTTCGACACGCCGATCTTGCCGTCGAACGGCAGCAGGACGAGAAACCGCCCCGGCAGGGAAACTTCGGACGTTACCCGGACACCCTTCTTGCCGACCGGCTCTTTCGTGATCTGGACGAGAATATCCTGGCCGGACACGAGGTTTGGTACGGCGGTGGATCTTCCATTGTCGCGGTTGTTGTGAGAATCGGGTCTCCGGTCGCGCTGGTCGCGGCGCTGATCGCCGGATTGAGGGCGTGGAGGCGGTGGTGGGAGCTTTCCCGGCTCTTCGGCTATCGAGGCAACTTCTTCTTCGGCGTCTTCATCGGTGTCGACATCGGAATCCTCGTCGCCGAGAAGCGCGGAATACTCGCTAAACGAGCTGCCTATGTCAGAAAAATGGAGGAAGGCATCTTGCTTGTGCCCGATGTCGATAAATGCCGCCCGGATGCCGGGCATAACACGGGCAACCTTGCCGAGGTAAATATCGCCAACGTTACGTTCCTTTTCAGGAGTTTCAACGTAGAGCTCAGCTAGTTGTTCGTCCTCCGTAATTGCAATCCGGACCTCGTTGGCGGTCGCATTGATAATAATCTCTTTCTTCATATTTGTAACTTCGTCCCTTTGAAGTGGCGGATTGCTTTTGTATTAGCGCAAATCCTCCACGGTTCATAATTGTGAGTAATAAGATGCAACAACGCCCGCGGATCAACGCCGGGGCGAAGTCTCGGAACGAATCGGGCGAACTTCTCCTTTGAGGAGAGCAAACTCGCGAAGCTAAGACACCCAGCATCGTTAACCAGAAACCTGTTGCGAACTGATTTAACATATCAAAAAATTGTAAAAATTATGGATTTCAAGCAAAATTTGACATGACAATGTGTAAGATAGTAAATTTACGAGAGGATAGCAAGGCGGAAGAACAAAAAGAGGTCAAGCTTCCCTGTGTCACACGAGAGTGACATCCTACCGTTGCTTCCTTCCGGACCTGGCGGGGTTCGGAGGTTTCTCGTTGCACAGGACTTGACCTCTTCTGGGTGATAATGTAGCAAAAATTCGGTGGGAAAGCAAGAGGGGATACACGTTCTTCGTTATTGGTTCTTTGTTCTTTGTCATTTGTTCGTGATTCCTGGTCATTGCTCATTAGTCATTGGTCATTCGTCATTGGTTCACAGCGAGGGGGTGGATTTCTAGCTAATGGCCAATGGCTAATGGCTCCTAGCTTTTGGCTCTTGGCTTTTGGCTCTTGGCTCTTGGCTTTTAGACCCTTACTCCGATTCTCTCTATCTCCGTTTCTCGCCATCTCCGTTTCTCCCTATCCCCCATCACCTACGACCTATCACCTCCCACCTACGTCCCATCACCTGCCTCCTTCGATTTGTATTTATTCCGAAAAATTCCTACAATGCCCCCACATTTGGGGTTCAGACGCTCTCGCAAGAAAAGTTTTCCCTGGATGATTCTATAAAAGGATGCTACCATGAATGAAACCGTTCTCAACAGACTCCTCCGTTACGTCAAGATCGACACTCAATCGAAAGAGGATGTGGAGGAATATCCCAGCACGTCCAAGCAGTTTGACCTTCTTAATCTCCTCGTGGGTGAATTGCAGGCCCTTGGATTGAAGGACGTCCAGATTGATAAGTATGGTTACGTGACGGCAATGCTCCCATCCAACCTTCCCGCCGCCGGCAAGGCGAAGGTGCCGACCATCGGCTTTATCGCCCATGTCGACACTTCCCCGGCGACAAGCGGCGAGAATGTCAAGCCGCAGGTCATCGAAAATTACCGGGGCGGCGATATCACGCTCCCCGGCGACCCCTCCGTAGTACTCCGCGTGTCGGAAAATCCTGAATTGAAGAACTGCATCGGCAAGACAATCGTGACGACCGACGGAACTACTCTCCTCGGCGCCGACGACAAGGCGGGAATCGCCATTATCGTGACTGCAATGCAGTCGCTCATCAATAACCCGAAAATCCCGCACGGCAACATTCGCATCGGGTTCACGCCCGATGAAGAAGTCGGCAACGGCACGAAATTTTTCGACCTGAAGAAATTCGCCGCGGATTTTGCCTACACCGTCGACGGCGATACAACGGGAGAGCTCAACAAAGAAACATTCAGCGCCAACACCGCGGTCATCACCGTTCATGGTCGGAATATTCATCCCGGAAGCGCGAAGGGCATCATGGTCAATTCCATTCGCGCCATCGCTGATATTGTCGCGAGGACGCCGAAAGATATGGCGCCGGAAACGACGGAAGGATACGAGCCGTACATCCATCCGTACGTCCTGCAAGGCGAGGAGGCAAAGTCGACTCTGAAGATCCTCTTACGAGATTTCAAGACTGAAGGGTTGGACGTCCTCAAGCGCCGCCTCGAAAAAATCATTGCAGAAGTTCAGCCGCTTCATCCCAAAGCGAAAATTGAGCTGCAGATCATCGAATCGTACCGCAACATGCGGGAAGGACTCGAGAAGGATCCGCGCGTGCTCGACTGCCTGTGGGAAGCGACAAAACGGTCCAGCCTTGAACCGAAGTGGGTACCCATCCGCGGCGGCACCGATGGCTCGCGACTGACGGCGCAGGGTTTACCGACTCCAAACATTTTTACCGGCGGACAAAATTATCACGGCAAGACGGAATGGGTTTCCGTCCACGGGATGGAAAAAGCAGTGGAAACGGTAATCCAGCTCGCACAGGTCTGGGTGGAAAAATGTAAAACATAACTCCGGTATATCACCTCGGAAAAGAAACCCGGGGTTCACCGCCGTCATAAAATTTCAAAGCAACTGGTATCGTGTCGCTCAAATAATTCTGAGAAGTCCTTAGATCGCAATGTCACTCGAACCTGGCCTGGTTACCCTCTCCCTGTCACTTCGTGACATCCCTCTCCCATTTATGGGAGAGGGAACGAGGAAGAGGGTTAAGAGCCGCAAAACTTAATCAATCTATTTCCAAGACAGGACACAAGTTCAGACATCAAACTAAAACAGGAGTACTCCATGGAAACACCTGCCACTACCACCGGTCTTCCTGATAACGCATATAAAGAACTCAAAGAAGGCGAAACGTATCGTCCAATCATGGACCCGGAAAAATCCCACCCCGAGGTGACGGGATGGTCGGTCGGATGGGGACTTGTGATGGCCGTTCTATTTTCCGCCGCCGCGGCATACTCCGGATTGAAGATCGGTCAGGTCTTTGAAGCAGCAATCCCGATCGCGATCCTCGCCGTCGGTCTCTCGGCGGCATTCAAGAAGAAAAACGCCCTCGGGCAGAATGTCATCATCCAGTCCATCGGCGCGTGCTCGGGTGTCATCGTCGCGGGAGCGATCTTCACGATCCCGGCATTGTATATTCTGGACCTCCCGGCGAGCTTCTACCAGGTTTTTCTCGCCTCCATGCTCGGCGGATTCCTGGGAATACTCTTCCTCATTCCTTTCAGAAAGTTCTTTGTCAAGGACATGCACGGTAAATTCCCATTTCCGGAAGCGACAGCGACCACGGAGATTCTCGTCGCGGGCGAGAAGGGCGGCAAGCAGGCCGCGGTGCTCATCGTTGCGGGATTTATCGGCGGCATCTTTGATTTCGTCTTCAGCGCATTCGGCTACTGGTCGGAAGTGATCACTTCACGGATGTTCTCGTACGGGCAAATCCTCGCCGACAGGCTAAAATTAGTGGCAAAGCTCGACGTATCGGCGATGGTGTTCGGACTCGGCTACATCGTCGGTTTGAGGTACTCCGCGATAATTGCCGCGGGGTCCTTCCTATCATGGTTTGTTCTGATACCTCTCTTTAATGAGGTCGGACAGTCGCTCACCGTTCCGCTGGGCGCGACCGCGACAAAACTCATCGCGAACATGAGCGCAGAGGAGATCTTCCGGGCGTACGTCCGCCAGATCGGCATCGGAGGCATCGCAATGGCCGGAATCATCGGCATCCTCCGCTCGTCGAAGATCATCGCGGGGGCTTTCAAGCTTGCATACAATGAGATTTTCAAGCGCCAGTCGGGGCCGTTGGAGACCGCCGTGCGGTGGCAGACCGACCTCCGGATGAATTTCGTCGTTCTCCTCATCCTGCTCACCGGACTTCTCATTTTCGTCTTCTTCTTCGGCGGGGTCGTTTTCAATTTCACGTACGCGATCGTGGGATTGCTGATCGTTGTCATCGTTTCTTTCCTGTTTACAACCGTCGCAGCAAACGCAATCGCGATCGTCGGCACGAACCCCGTGTCGGGCATGACGCTCATGACACTGATCCTTTCATCCTTTATCCTTGTGAGGATTGGATTATCGGGCGCATTTGGGAATGGTGAGCGCTCTTATTATTGGCGGAGTCGTGTGTACGGCGCTTTCCGTTGCGGGCGGATTCATTACCGACCTGAAGATCGGTTACTGGCTCGGGTCGACGCCCAAGAAACAGGAAACCTGGAAATTTCTGGGAGTACTGGTATCGGCCGCAACAGTCGGAGGCGTGATTCTGATCCTCAACGACACGTATGGATTCAAAGGACCCCACGCCATGGTTGCCCCGCAGGCCAATGCCATGGCGGCCGTTATCCAGCCTCTCATGTCGAATGTTCCCGCGCCGTGGACTCTCTACCTCGTCGGCGCGGTGATCGCGTTGATCCTGACAATGATCAACATTCCGCCTCTGGCATTTGCGCTCGGTATGTACATTCCACAGGAACTGAACGTTCCACTCGTGTTCGGCGGATTGGTCGCCTGGTGGGTAACAACAAGGTCAAAGAACGAAAAATTGAACAACGCGAGATTTTCCAGGGGGACATTGATCGCATCCGGATTCATTGCAGGTGGATCGCTCTTTGGCGTGGTTAACGCATTGCTCCGGTTTGGAGGATTCAACTGGTACAATAGTGAATGGGCCGAGTCGCACGGCGCCGAGATCGTGGGATTGATCATGTTCATCCTTCTCGTGTCGTATTCTCTGTGGGACTCCATGCGGGCGAAGGAAGAGTAATCATTTCGGAATGGCAATTGTGGATTTGGGATTGAGGATTGGGGATTTGTTTAGGATTTCGGATTGCCGATTGCGGATTTAGGTTATAGGTTTTGGGTGAGAGGTGGTAGGTTTTAGAATTGTTGATTTCGGATTGACGATTGCGGATCTGGCATGTATAGGTTTTAATTTTGCATTTTTCATTTTGAATTTGCTTCACCAACCGCCTCCCGGGCACACACAAGCATTCATTGTCCGGCAACGGAGGAGGTGGTTATGCATTCTATTACGCGGCTCGCGCTTTTCTTTCTCGTTTGCACCTGCAACGCGCAGGTGACACAATTCCCCTTCAATGAGAATTTCGATTCCGCCGTCGTTCCGGCACTGCCTTCCGGATGGACGACGACGACAAATCGTTCCCCATCGGGTGATTTCACAACAACGGCTTCGAGCGTTCTTTCTTTCCCCAATGCGGCGGTCAGCACCAACGCGACGGTGTCACAAAGCCTGATTTCCCCCCTTCTGGACTTCTCGAACAGGCAAGCGGACAGTCTGGTGTTCCACGAGCGGCGTTCGGGCAGCCATGATTCCGGATTGCTCATCGAGGCATCGACTGATGGGGGCACGAATTTTTCCATTCAGATTGGGGACACCCTGAGAAATCCGGGCACGACGGCGTACGTTAGGCGGAAGCTGAAGCTTCCACCTGCGATCAACGGTCACGCGGGCGTCATGATTCGATGGCGGGTTGCCGGCGACGGGACAGGAAAAACCGGCACGATCCGGTTCGACGATGTTACAGTGTCGACAGTTTCCTCGATCGATGCGGGAATCTCGGCAATTCGCTTTGCTCCGCCCTACCCCGTGGTGGGAGATTCAGTGCTGGTCCGGGCAGTTGTAAAGAACTTCGGACGGCAAGGCATTCAGAATGTTCCGGTGGAATTTTATGAGGATGCCAACGGAGATTCGGTTCCTGAGCCAAACGAGCTCATTGCGTCCCGTGTTGTCACCGAGCCGCTTCAGCCCAACGACACTGCGGTGGTTGAATTGCGGTTGACAAACCTCACCTATGGCGAGAGGACAATCATGGCACAGACGAACCTGCCGGACGATGAGAACGCGGAAGACGACCTGAAGGTCGTCGTTCTTTCGGTCGGGTCGGCTCGCCGTTCAGTTGTGATCAATGAGGTCATGTATGCCCCGGCGGTCGAGGCGGAATGGGTCGAGCTGTTGAACACGCTCAACAGCGACATTGATCTGAAGAACTGGAAGCTGAGCAATCGCAACACTTCTTCATCCTACACCATCACGAACTCATCAATAATACTGCCGGCGAACGGGTATGCCGTGATCGCAAAAGACACGGCGCTACTGAGGAATTTTCATCCCATCATTCCATCAGCGGTCATTCAATCCCCCGCCCTGCCGACGTATCTATTCAACAACGGCGGCGACGCGGTCGTAGTATTTGACGGGCGGGGTGCGATCATGGATAGCGTACGTTACTACCCAGCGTGGGGTGGAATAGGCGGCGTGTCGCTTGAACGTATTCAGCCGGAAAAGGGTTCCAACGATTCTACTAATTGGGGGTCGTCGGAGGATACCATGGGAAGCACGCCGGGAAGAAAGAATTCCTTGACGCCGGTTGACTACGACCTCGGCGTGCTCCGCGTTCTCACAACGGAAGTAAGTCCTTCTTCGGCCACAATCGAGGCAGTCGTTCAAAATGATGGGATAAAACCTGCCGGAAATTATTCCGTTACTCTGTTTTCCGATGTAAACTGTGACTCAATTCCGCAGGACTCGGAGATGTTGGAAAGAAAAGCATCCACTTCTCCTTTGGCCCCGGGGGATTCAGTGACGTTCACATTCGCGTGGAACAATCCGCCGTCCGGAAAACGGCTTGTCATTGTGCGCATCGATTTTCCCGCAGATTTGAAATTGAAGAACAACCTCGCGTTCGATTCGGTGAATGTCGCCTTTGCGCCGGCCTCCATCGTCATTAATGAGATCATGTATCAACCGATGCCTGGGCAATCGGAGTATGTTGAATTGTTCAATCGAAGTGCCGAAGCGGTGAATCTCGCGGGCTGGACACTCTCCGATATGCGGGATAAATCGGGGAAGAACCATGAGCTATTAATCTCCAGGCCTGGGGCAGACATGGCTGCCGGCGGATATCTTGTCGTCGCGGCGGATTCATCCGTTTTGAATACCTTTCCGAATCTCGAAAACCCGGATGCGCATGTTGTTATTCTCAACAAGAGCAGTCTAAATCTCACCGACGGCGGTGACGATGTGATTCTACGGGACATCACGGGACGGGTCATTGACAGCGTTCGATACAGTCCGCAGTGGCACAATCCGAATATCTCCGATGTCACGGGACGCTCGCTTGAGCGTGTCAATCCGGACCTGGCGAGCAACGACCCCCGGAATTGGAGTACATGTGCGAATCCGACCGGCGGGACCCCGGGGTTGCGAAACAGTATTTTTACCGCTTCGCTGCCAGCGAGTGTATCGCTGACCTTTTCCCCCAATCCGTTTTCGCCCGATGGAGACGGCTTTGAGGATTTCACGATGATTTCGTACCGGTTGCCGACGAGTGCCGCGCTGGTACGCATACGCATTTACGATTCGAAGGGCCGGTTGGTGCGGTCGCTTGCCAACGGCGAGCCGAGCGGTTCTCACGGCCAGGTCATTTGGGACGGCTTCACGGACAGCCGGGAAAAGGCGAGGATGGGAATCTACGTCGTGCTGCTGGAGGCACTTGATGCGTACGGCGGGACGGTACAATCGACGAAAGGCGTTGTCGTAGTCGCCGCGAAGTTGTAGAAGCATCGCAGCTTGCCGCAAGCGGGAGTGCTCCCAGCGGAGCACGCGTGGACCACACTTCGGCTTTTCTATGCATATATCGAGGATGAAGATCAGACTTTCCGAAAAGAAGATTTTGTTCGAAGGATTTTTTCGAAAATTTGTTGACAATGGACAAAGGAATTATTACCTTCATGGGAGTTGGACTGGGGGTCGTTTTTCATGAAGGAGGAATGAAATAGCAAGGGAGGAGGCATGATGGAAAAGGGAAGAGCATCGGCAGGGGCAAGTCCTAAAGGGGGTGGTTTTTTTGAGACCGTCCGGAAGGAAATGCGGCTGCGGAATTATAGCCACAAGACGATCAAGGCATACGTAAGTAATCTGCGATCACTTGTAACGTATTTTCACCCGCGCCATCCGCGCCTCTTGTCCAACAAGGATATCAAAGAGTATCTGATTCACCTGCTCATCGATGAAAAGCAGGCATCGAGTTCTGTCAATCAGGTATTCAACGCGTTGCGATTCCTTTACGTGGAATTGTATGAGATGCCGTTTGTCATCGGGAAACTGCCACGGCCGCAGAAAGAAAAGAGGCTGCCAGACGTGTTGAACGAAGGCGAGGTGAAACGATTGTTTCTTTGCGTTGACAATTTGAAACACAGGACGATGTTGATGCTTGCCTACGCCAGTGGATTAAGGGTGAGTGAATTGGTGCGCCTCCGCGTTGAGGACATTGATGGAGAACGAGGATTGATTCACGTTCGGGACGCTAAAGGGAAGCTTGACCGGTTCACGATATTTCCCGAGTCGTTGCGAGGTCAGCTATTTTCATACTGGAAGAAGTATAAATTGGGAAGGAGTGGGTGGCTTTTCCCTTCTGACATGCGGGAACGCCATCTCAGCCAACGGAGTATCCAGTCAGTGGTGGAGGGAGCGATAGGAATTGCTGGGATTAAGAAACGAGTCTCGATGCACACGCTTCGGCACTCTTTTGCGACTCATCTCCTCGACAGGGGAGTCGACATTCGCTACATCCAGGCGCTACTTGGTCACCGGAGCGTCAAGACTACAGAGATTTACACTCATATAAGCCCTAAGTCACTCGGAAGGATCCGGAGTCCACTGGACTTCCTGATTATAAATGACGAAACCCAATTGAGCGCTCTGAATCAGAAATTGCTCAGTTCGCCCAAAAAAGATAAGACGTAAAAACGCAATGATGCGTTATTACATATGTTAGCTGCCATTGTTTTGTTATCTGGAGCTTAATTCGGGATATAATATGAACGAGAAGAAAAGGAAGCCCATCATTGCCGCCATTTGTTCATTAGTAGAACCCGGACTGGGATTTACGTACAACGGCAACTTTAAATTAGCGACCATCGTAACCTGTGGACGTGTAATTTTGTTGTGGCTTCTCGTATTTTTCGGTATCGACAGATCGTATGCCCTAAGTGTTGTCTTTTTCATGCTTGAAATCTCCTTCAGATTGTGCGCAGCCATCGTTAATGCAGTGCACGCAAAGGAGTCAGCCCAGTTCATACTTAAACGGTTCAATCGCTGGTTTGTCTATGGTGCATTCATCCTTGTTCCTTTACTTTTACGATTTGTCTTTTACCTTAGCAAACCCGTGTTTCCAACGAGGGCCTATATTATTTCAGCACCCAGCATGGAACCAACATTACGCGAAGGCGAAGCTATCTTTGCAGATATGATATACTATTCCAAGAATCCTGTTCGACCCGGCGATGTTGTGGTCTTTCATTGGGACACTGTCGTTCGATACCCCTTTGACACTGTCTCTACATGGATAAAGCGTGTCATCGCTGTCGAGGGACAGGAAGTCCGAATCAAGGACGGGATTCCCTTTGTCGACAATGAACTGTCTCCTCCTGCGCTAGTTCCAAAACGCAGTTCTCAAGAAATCAAACCTCCATCGCTAAAGGATCCGTACATCTATCCTCGTGACGCAGGGAACGAAGACCAATATGGACCTGTAATCGTACCCAAAGGCCATTACTTTCTTCTAGGTGACAATCGAGATAAGAGCCTAGACAGTCGACACAACGGCTTTGTTGGCAAGAGAGCGATACTTGGCAAAGTTTTATACATTTTTTGGTCCAACGATTTTGAAAGAATTGGCGAATCAGTCAATTAGCACAACCGTCGGAGGACTTGCATTGATTGTACGTGCATTTTCCCCTAACAAAACAACGGCAGCTAACACGGCAAACAACGACGCTGGAACAAGTCATGGGAATTGAAATCCTCGCTCAATACTTTTGTTCACGAGAATGGGAATTATAGGTTCACAAAAGTATTGCGTTGTTTGCCTAAACGTTATGCGCAACCGCTTGCTTGAAGAATAATTGATAAATTCGCTTTATGGAATCATTCATTCTACTAATCGTATTCGTTCTCATCGTTTTCGTCACTGAACCAGTTCTTTATATCTTGGGTGTACGCTGGTATTACGAACACGGGATTCCTGTTTTTGAAAAGAGGTACTTCTTCCATTTTCAGGAGCCTGAGAGGCTCGACTGTAAGACAATCCAAGGTGCTATTGAACCTTCTATGTTCGCATCGTTAGTCGCCAAGGAAGTGAACCCTCAACATTTTGCGATTCATGAAAAGCCCTTCGAATTTTTCAAGATTCACTATGGACCAGTGATTCGTGGATTATTGAAATATGATCCAATCAAGCGAGAAATTGTCCTCGTCGGTTTTTTGAATTACGTACCAACGTTCTACTTCGGATTGTGTCTGCTGATCTCAATCATTCTCTTGTTTAGCAACGGAAATGGTGGAGTCTCCTTTCTTAGTTTCCTTTTTGCATGTAGCTTCCTTATTCCTTACTTCGTTCAGACTCAACGGCTACAGGCAATTCCTGCGGCACTCGGTGCAACTCTGGTTTCCTCTTCGCATGAGTGACCAGCAATCAAACGGATCACGCAAGCGGCTGCGCATAACAGTGGTAACAACGGAGTGGTAACAACGGCGCTGGAAATGTCAATGTTCAATAAAGCCTCGCTCATCGCTTTTGCTCATGTGCAATTGCTCTATGAATAGATTCGCAAAAGCAATGCGTTGTTACCACAGACGTTAGCCGTCATGCACCGCCACCAGAAAGGAAGTACGAATCTACATGCAGATAGACAAAGACAAAATAGACGAAATGGTCCTTGCCCTCCTTCATCTCACAAGTTTTGAGGATCATGGTGTTATTCGCTCCTGGAAAGGTCAAGATTGGGATACAATGAATCGACTCCACGAGAAGGGATTCATAAGCGATCCTCGAAGCAAGGCTAAGTCTGTGGTGTTTAGTGATGAAGGGGCGAAACGGTCGATGGAGTTATTCAAGACATTCTTCCAAAAGAAGGATTGATCCCCCATTTCTATATGCAGGTAGTGCAAGTGGCGGTGCACGAACGGCTAACAGGCAAAATAATGACGTTAGGAATATCTTGGTTCGATGAAGCCTCACTCAACAGTTTCGCTCACTGGCGATTAGTCCATGCATAGATTCGCAAAACTGTTGCATTATTTTGCCAGACGTTATGTGCTATTGCGCTCGCTCCAGGATATTGCACACAAATCGCGAGAGATCGGAAATGGAAGCTAGAATGCCATGGTTTGCCTTCCTCATGATTGTACTGGTCTCAGTTGCTCAAGGACAATTGCCAGACACGATCAAGTCTCCTGACGGTCGACGAATCGCAGTTATACGAGACATCAAAGCAGTTCCCCCCTGGGGTGGCACCGAAAGTGTTATTAAGATCCTAGGGAAAACAGGCAAGGTCATATTCTACAACGATCATACTGAGGACGGAAGTCTCGGCCACCGTGTCAACCCTATCGGATGGACGGCCAACTCACAATTTTTTCTTTACACATTGGAAAGCTCTGGCGGTCATCAATTCTGGCATTATAACGTTCAAGTCTATTCCACTCGAATGGGTGAAGTCGTGAATCTCGATGACTACTTCGTCTACCCTATCACAGTGGACGCGCAGGTCAGTCTTGGTTCACCGGATTCAGTCTTTGTCACAGTAGATACCAGCGCTCATGTGGTTGAATGGCGAGAACAGTCTTATCGAGTTAGCTTAAGCAAACTCCTGAGCAACAAGAACCCGAAAATTAAGTGAAGTAGGTTCAGCGTGGGGTCGCTCGCGCAACAAGCACATAACAGTGGTAACAACGACGTTGGAATTGTCACAGTTTGATAAAGCCTCACTCATTGCTTTTGCTCATGGGCAATTAATTCATGAATAGATTCGCAAAAGCAATGCGTTGTTACCACAGACGTTATGCGCTATGCAGCCGCTGGAACTGAAAAAGAATGGAGGTCCAAGTAATTATGCGCATGAAATCTTTAGTTGTCTTGTGTCTGCTTCTTGTTGAAATTTCCTATGCACAGAACGCCGTTTTTCCGCTTCAGGTCGGGGATCGATGGAAATATAAGGTATATGTCTTTTCCCCATCTGACAGCGTCGGGAGCTATGAGATCAAAGTTGTTGGCGATACAACGCTTGCCAATGGAAAAAAATATGCCATCAGAAACTGGATACGTCCAGGTGGGCTTGGACAAGAATACCTCCGCGCAGACAGCCAAAAAGTGTTTGCATACTCCCCCCACGACAGTAGCGAATGTATCCTGTATCAATTTGATCTTCAAGTCGGTGATACTATCTGCTATAGTGAGTACAATGGTGAACAGTTGAGAACAATATTTGGCAAACAACTAAGAGTGTATTCTTTTAGCGACTTCATCCCAGGGTTTGGTACAGACATCGCAGACAGCCTGGGTGTAATATTCTATTATGGTGATCTCGGTCTAACCGAAGAACTAACTGGTGCTGTGATAAACGGTGTCACGTACGGAACGATTGTTGATGTTTCAAATAATCATGGCGTTCAACCAAACAATTGTCATCTTTCACAAAACTATCCCAACCCATTCAACCCCTCAACTTCAATATCTTTCAGTATAGAACATGCAGGGTGGGTTAATCTCTCTATATTTGATGTTTTGGGCCGACGCGTCGCAGTCTTGGTTAATGAGATAAAACATCCTGGCAACCATATCATTTCGTGGAATCCAGAATCTATCCCAAGTGGCGTGTATTTTTATCAACTTCGTTCATCGCTTTATACTTATACAAAACAAATGATCTATGTCAAATAAGCACACGCGGCTGCACAGCGCATAACAAGCAAAATAACGTCGCTGGTAATAAGAGCCAAGGACAAGAAAACCTCGCTCAATACTTTTGCTCACATGGCAATTGATCAATGTATAGGTTCGCAAAAGCATTGCGTTATTTTGCAGGACGTTAGCCGAAATGCCAAATAACATTAGGGACTAAACATGGAATTATCAGCCGAAGAAAAAAGGAGAATCTATGAGGATGAGAAAGCTCGCCTCCAAACTGAGGAAGAAATCCGGTTGCAGAT
>JBEKTW010000007.1:0-141229 GCA_049515655.1 Bacteroidota bacterium | reverse complement strand
GAATCCTGCCGCAGTGAGTGCAAGACTATTTCCGACTGGGTACTCAGCTCACTCACGAGACGATTCCTGAAGTACGATTCGATTTCGTAACTCGAGGCAACACCGAGCGCAACCACAATGGCAACGGCGAGCAGAATATACGTCAGCGTGATCTTTGATTGGATCTTCCGCATGCTCTCAGGCCGTAAAACGATAGCCGACCCCTTTAATGGTTTCAATGCAATCGCCGTATTTCCCCAGCTTCTCCCTGATCTTTCTGATGTGGACATCCACTGTACGTTCAACGACGACGACATCTTCTCCCCACACGGCGTTCAGAAGCGCCTCGCGGGTGACGACACTTCCCCGGTGCCGGACGAGGTATACAAGGGTTTCGAACTCCTTCTTGGGAAAAGAGATTTCCTCTTTGCCCAGCTTCACTTTATAGTTCTGAACGTTTATCTCCATTTGTTCCACACGAAGGAGGTCCGGCGGTCTCCCGGTCTTCGGTTCCACCGGCTCATGTCTCCGCAGAACGGTTTTTATTCGAGCCACAAGCTTCCGGATGCTGATGGGTTTGACGATGTAATCATCGGCCCCGAGCTCGAGGCCCACGACTTCATCCACTTCCGTCCCTTTTGCCGTGAGAAAAATAATCGGAATCGATGAAGTGAGATCCCTCCGTTTCAGCTCTTTACAAACTTCCCACCCGTCCATCTCCGGCATCATAACATCGAGCACAATGAGGTCGGGGCGTTTTTGCGCCTGTTCAAGCGCCCGTTTTCCGTTTTGAGCCGTCTGGACCGCGTATCCTTCTTTCTGGAGATTGTACTTGAGAAGGTCGATAATATCCTTCTCGTCATCGACAACCAGAATTGTTTTCATGAAATGCTTCCGCTTTTGATTGTGTACCCTCAGACAGGTTGGAATGCCCGATTCAAGTTTTGACTGCCTCTATTCTACAAATATCCGTCACAAAAGGCAATTCCCTTTCCATGGCCGGTCAAAATATTCCCCGCTCTTTTGAATATCACGAAGATATTCAGTACATTTCTGTCCCAGCAGAGTATCTATCATTTCAACGGAGTATTTTAATGAGACTCGATCGTTTTATTCAGGTGCTGCTCCCCCATGACGAGAAATTTTATTCCTTTTTTGAGGAATCGGCCCAGAACCTTGTGAACGGTACGGAAGCATTGAAAAGGCTCGGCAATGCTACGGATGCAGAGCGGCCCAAGATCGTGGAGGAGATCCATGAACTGGAGCATCTGGGCGATTCCGTAACGCACAAAATATTCGCGGAACTGAATTCGACATTTGTTACTCCGTTCGACCGCGAAGACATCCATGTGCTGGCGTCAAAGCTCGACGATGTGATGGATTTTATCGATGGAACAGCGGGGCGATTCGTTCTCTACAAATTGAAGAACTGTCCTCAGGAAATGAAGCATTTGATCGACATCCTCCACTGGTCGGTGGGTGAGCTGAAGCAGGGCGTGGCACTGGTGCGGGACTTGAGAAAAGCCGATCAGCTCCAGCGGGTTCTTGAGAAAGTCAACGAATATGAGAATGACGCCGATTCAGTCTTTGAGCAGGCGATCGCTCATTTGTTCGAGATCGAAAAAGACCCGGTCCAGATCATGAAGATTAAAGAAATCTATGTAAGCCTGGAAACAGCCACCGATAAGTGCGAAGACGCAGCAAATGTGCTCGAATCTATTCTTATCAAGCACGGATAATTTTTCACTTCCTTTCGATCATTCATGCTCACGCTTGTTGTCGTCATTATCTTCGTCGCGCTCATTTTTGATTTCCTCAACGGATTCCACGATTCAGCGAACTCCATCGCGACTATCGTTTCCACTCGCGTCTTAACGCCACGAAAGGCGGTTATGTGGGCTGCCTTTTTCAATCTCGTTGCCGCTTTCTTGTTTGATGTCAAAGTTGCCAGAACTCTCGGCAAAGGACTCGTTGACCTTAACGTTGTGAACGAGTACGTTATTTTGAGCGGGCTCGCCGGTGCGATCACATGGAACATTATCACATGGTACTACGGACTGCCGACAAGCTCATCACATGCATTGATGGGCGGTTATGCGGGTGCGGCAATTGCCAAAGCCGGACTGGGCGCGATCATTCTCGGTGGGTGGACCAACACGCTCATCTTTATCGCCGTAGCTCCACTCATGGGAATGGTTATGGGATTCTTCTTCATGGCAATTCTGACATGGATATTCCGGAACCAATCGTCGTCAAAGGTCAATGGCGCGTTTCGAAAGCTCCAGCTTGCTTCTGCAGCACTTTACAGTCTTGGCCACGGCACGAATGATGCACAGAAAACCATGGGTGTCATTACCGGACTCCTTGTCACGGCCGGCGTGTTGAAGACGTTCGCGGTGCCGTATTGGGTCATTCTCATGTCGCACTTTGCCATCGCGATGGGAACGCTCTTCGGCGGCTGGAGAATCGTGAAGACCATGGGGCAAAAGATTACAAAGCTCAAACCCTCCGGCGGTTTTTGCGCTGAAACAGCCGGCGGCATTACGCTCCTGTTGACTGCCTTCGGAGGCATTCCCGTCAGCACGACACACACGATCACGGGTGCCATCATGGGTGTCGGAGCGACAAAAAGACTTTCTGCCGTTCGTTGGGGGGTGGCCGGAAACATCGTGGCAGCATGGATACTGACCATCCCGGCATCGGCTCTCGTGGGGGCATTGACCTACAAGATCGTCTCGCTTTTCATCTAACCGTTTTCAGCCGCAGCATCAGCGTCATTCCGACGAGACTCAAAGCTCCGGCGTAGAGAAATCCTCCGGCGGGCGAGAAACTCGCCCACAGAAAGCCGACCATAATGCTCGACACAAAATCTCCGACCCCGTTCACCGCCGCCAGGACTCCGAATCCCGTTCCGCGAATCTCCTGGGGCAGCATGTCCGCAGCAAGTGCACGCTCCAGAGAATCCTCGATAGCGATGAACATTCCCCCCAGCATGAACAAGATCACAAGAAACAAGAAATTTGAGGGAACAAAAACAAAACCGACGCACATGAGTGCCGAGAGACCGTATCCCAGCGCGAGAAGACGCCGTTTACCGATTTTGTCGCCAAGCGCTCCGGCAGGATATGAGGCGACCGCGTAGACGATGTTGTGAATGATGTAGAGCGTCACGCCAAGTTGTACGGGATTTGCATACTCAGCGCCGGAGAGAATTTGGGTCGCACGAAGAATGAGCAGTGTATGTGCAAAATCTCCCATCCCGAATATTCCGACGGCAAGCAGGAACCGGCGAAACACGGGTGGCATCTGCTTCAGAGCGAGGCTGAAGCCTTTTGTCGGGGCGGGGTCACGGCGTTTTTCTTTGACGATGAAAGCAAAAGAAAGCGCGGCAAGTACTCCGGGAATGAAGGTGATCAGGAAGATATTGCGATAAGAAGCAAAGGCAACGAGCCAGAGCGCCACCACCGGGCCAAGCACCGCTCCAAGCGTATCCAGGGCGCGGTCAAATCCGAACGCACGGCCGCTCGCTTCCGGCGGAATTGCGTCGGCCATGATTGCATCCCGAACCGGACCCCGGATGCCTCTCCCGAACCATCCCACCGTCCTCCCTGCCAGCACATGCAGCCAGCTGCTCGCGAAAGCGAATGAGGCCCCCGCAGCACCCGTGAGGAAATACCCAGAGACAGCCAATGATTTGCGTGAACGCAGCCTGTCGCTGTACCAGCCGGAACCGAGCTTGGAAAAACTCGCGATGGCATCGGAGACGCCTTCGATCACACCGAGGGCAAACGGCGCGGCGCCTATGCTCGCAAGGAATGCCGGCAGAATGGCCGTTGCGGTTTCGTGCCCGAGGTCGGAGAAGAAACTCGCGATGCCGATCCCGAGGACAGTGCGATTCAACCATCGGACACGGGTGCCGTTCTCCATCAGAATATCAGTTCAGCCCTTAGTCCGTTGAGCGAAGGCGTTAGACGAAGAGAGGCCTTATCATCTTCGCGTTGATGAAGACCCGTCACGGCGATACCGATCGTGTTTCCAATTGCAGCACCCAGGAAGACATCGGACGTCCAGTGCTCGTCGTCATAGACGCGCGAGACTGCCGTCAGAGTTGCGAGCGCATAAAGACCGATCGATGCCCATGTGTTCTTGATTTTTCTGGAGAGGACGGAAGAGATCGCGAATGCAACGGTCGGGTGCCCCGAAGGAAACGAGGTCGTCTCGTCCTTGAATTGCATGCCGCGAAACCTGAATGGTCCCTCTTCAACGAACGGGCGACTGCGACCGACGACGGATTTTACGACGCTCGTGATGATACCCGCGAAGGCAATCGACTCAAGCAGTGCTAATCCCGTTTCGCGGAGGTCGCCGCTCCTGAACAGCAATCCGCCGGCATACACCCCGCCGGAGAACGCAATTCCGTAGGTGGCGACGCCATAGTTTCTTCCGACCGTAAAAACGTTTTCGGCGCGCTGAGACTGGTTGCGAAGTGCCACCAGACGGTCCGACCTGTCGAGGGCGGAAATCGCAACGGTTCCGCCGAGGATGATACCGGTCTCGAACCACTGAGATCGGTCGAAATGAAGAGGCCCGGTGAAAACGTCCACTCCGTCGTGCCAGGCCGTCTTGGCGTCGCCCCAGACTACCGATGCATCACAGTACCCCGACGAATCTTGCTGGGCATACATTCTTTGATGAGGAGCGAGAGCCGGAACGGCTATCGCAAGGAAGAGTAAGCCGAACCTGCTCATTTAGCGCGCGTATATTTTATGATCTCAGCTTTCTCGATCGTCACCATTCCGCCGCAACCCACTTTTTCAAAGAGCTCATCGACAACCGGCAGGAAGGACTTGATTCGTTAATTGGTTATCGGTTAATTGTGCCTGACCTAGAAGAGTTTTTGTTGTTGCTCTTCGCTGTCTATGACTTTTTGGAGTTCGTTTACCAGCGGTGGCAGATCGGCTGTAATGATCTGCCAGAGGATGTCGAGGTTGACTTGATCATATCCGTGGATAAGACGGTTCCGTGTTCCGGTAATTCTTTTCCACGGGAGGGAAGGATAACGATTCTGAGTCTCCGGTGTAACTTTCGCAGCGGCTTCGCCTATTATTTCGAGTAAGCGAACAAGAGCAAGACTGAGCTTCTCGTCAGTATCCAAGTCGGTCCGTAACTTTTATTTTGTAAAGTGCAGGGCTTTTCTTGCCGCATCGAGCATATGGCGCAAACGAATAACGTCGCTCTTACCCGTGGGCATAGATCGGCTGTGCCTCCTTAACAACTGTTTCGCGAAAATATCTACTCAGGTCGTCAGGTGTACGAAGGTCGACAGTTCGACCCAGAATCGCGGAAAGTTCTTCCTGTAAATCCACGAATGCAAACCCGGGCACGTGGCCCGATATGAACTCCACCAAAATATCAAGGTCGCTGTCGTCTCGTTCTTCCCCTCGCAGAGTAGAGCCGAAAATTGATAGCTTGCGAACGTAATACTTTCGGCAGATCTGCGATAATTGCTGTCGTCCTGACTCTGAAATCTCGAACGTCATAGTAGTTCTTATCTTAATTCGCTCATCATAATCACATTAAATGTAAGAAATCAGCCAGGCAAACGAAAATTTCCTTCTCGCTTTCTCTCATTTGAGAAAGGTCACTCTGAAACCTCTCAAACCCAGCAGAAAAGAAGATTCTTCATCCGCCTACGTCCCTTCGGGACTTCGGCGGATTCAGAATGACATCTACTCACTCCGCATACAAATCACCTTGGGCGGCAAGGAGCGTATTCTTCATGAGCATTGCGATGGTCATCGGTCCGACCCCGCCCGGCACTGGCGTGATCGCGCCGGCAACCAGCGAAGCCGATGCGAACTGGATATCCCCGACGAGCCGATAGCCGCTCTTTGAGGAGGAATCGTCGACGCGATTCATGCCGACGTCAATCACGACCGAACCCTTCTTGATCATATCCCCGGTGATGTATTCCGCTCTTCCCATCGCAGCGATGAGAATATCAGCTTGTTTTGTGAAATAGGAAATTTCCTTCGTGCCAGTGTGCACCATAGTGACGACCGCGTTTGCCCCCGGTTGTTTTTGAAGAAGAAGATTCATGAGTGGCTTGCCCACGATGTTGCTCCTGCCGACGATGACGACGTGTCTTCCCGCAGGGTCGTATCCACTTCGAAGAAGCAGTTCCTGGACGCCAACCGGAGTGCACGGCTTCAGGCACTTCTGGCCTGTCGCTAATCGCCCGACATTGATTGGATGAAAGCCGTCGACATCCTTGCGGTAATCGACGGCATTCAATACGCGCTCTTCACTGATGTGCTGTGGCAGGGGAAGCTGGACAAGAATTCCATGGATGTTCCTGTCACGGTTGAATTTGTCGATCAATTGGAGAAGCGTGCTTTCAGAAGTTTCCGCTGGAAGTATTTCCGTGACAGAAGTGAACACCATTTCCCCGCAAGCTTTTCCCTTCATTCTCACGTACGCCTGGGACCCAGGATTGTCCCCCACGAGAATGAACGCCAGCCCCGGGGTGATTCCTCGCGAGCTCTTCAGTGTTTCCGCTTCGAGCTTGACTTCTCGCTTGATCTGCTCAGCGATTTTCCTGCCATCAATTATTCGGGCAGCCATGTTCCAGGACCTAATTGAATCATTGAGTCGTTAATTCATTTGAGGATTTGTTTTTGCCCCATTTTGCAGCACGTTGGGAGGCAGCAAATATTGTCATAAGCTCAGGAGGTTTGAGGTTCCGGGTTAGGGGATTGAGAAGAAGCTGCGGATTCATCGGCATCATCGATGATGAAATACGGTGCCATAGATTCCTTCATGAAATTCGGCATTTCAAAACTCCGATCGATTGCCTGAATATACCTGAGTATCTTTCCACACAGTTTGTTGGTTTCATCCTGAAGACAAGTAAACGATGCCTGATCTTTGAGCGATCCGGTCTCAAACAGAATTTCGAGGTGCTCCAGTGTTTCTTCACATGATCCATAAGCTCTGAACAAGCATCGGACGAACTCGTTCTTGTATTTGCGCAGAGCATACCCCTCGACAATGTTTGAGGCAACAGATTTCGATGATCGCCGTATCTGGCTCCCTTCTTCGAAGCGTTCAAAAGATGGAAGTTGCATTGTCATCTCATGGATTTCAATTGCCAACCGATGCGCCTGTTGATAAATCTGCAGTTTCTTGTGTCCCTCATTCATGTTTCTATTTCCCTCCCCCGTTTCCTACTCTATCCCGGAACCCCTAACCGCGAAACTCTTTCAGAATTCCGGAAACGTGAACCTCTCAAATTCCAACGCTCTTCCCGTCTCGGTATCCGCCTGGAGATAGACTCCGCAGAGCCTCACGTCGTGCGACGCCATTTCGTACTTGTAGGGCGTCTGGTGGAGAAAGCGACGGATGGCAATTTCTTTTTTCAATCCGATTACCGAGTCGTACGGCCCGGTCATACCGACGTCAGTGATGTACGCGGTTCCGCGCGGAAGAATTCTCGCGTCGGCCGTCGGAATATGCGTGTGTGTGCCGACGACTGCCGACACACGGCCGTCGAGATACCACGCGAGCGCCATTTTTTCCGCGGTTGCCTCGGCATGCATGTCGATGAAAATCACCTTCGTTTGTTCATGCATTTTCTCCACCGCCCAGTCCGCCTTTTTGAAAGGGCAATCGATCGGCTGCATGTACACGCGCCCCTGAAGGTTCAGAACGCCAACTTTCCCTTTTTCCGCCAAATCATAAACTACAAAACCGTTTCCCGGATTTTCAGAGGGATAATTGAGCGGGCGTAGGACATTCCGATTGCTCGCGAGGAGTTTCTTCGCGTGCCAGTTGTCCCACAGATGGTTGCCGCCCGTAATCACATGGACACCAAGGTTGAACAATTTGCCGGCTGATTCTTCTTCGATCCCCTTGCCGTCGACGAGGTTTTCCCCGTTCGCGATGCACAAATCTATGCTGTACTTTTGAACGTAATTTTTCAAAAGAGTCTCGGTGATCTCGAATCCGGGTCTCCCGACAATGTCACCAATGAAAAGGATATTTAAAACTTTTTGCGGCATGGAAATGTTGTTCAATATACAAAAATTTGTCCTGACAAAAAATTTTTTTATCTTACAACATCATACATCCTGTTATTTTGACATAAGAAGTAAATAATGGCAGAAAAGGATACGAATACTCACATCGATCCGGTGGTTACCGATTTATTGCCACTCCTCGATAATGGAATTCCCGTTCACACAAAAACCCTCAAGCGGTGGTACCAACTCATTCATCTCGGCCGACTCCTAGACCAAAAAGCAGCGCTGTATGTGCGCCAGGCAAAAGGCTGGTCGTACCAATCCTCCTGCGCCGGCCATGAAGGCGTTCAACTCATTCTTGGACTTTCTTTTCGTCAGGGAAAAGATTTTCTTTTCCCGTACTATCGTGATCTGGTAACATGCCTTGCGGCCGGTTTGACGCCGGAAGAAATTATCTGCAATGGCCTCTCGAAAGCGGCAGATGTCGCTTCAGGGGGCCGCCACATGAGCAATCACTTTGCCAAGCCCTCCATCCGCATACAGAATGTTTCTTCGGCAACAGGAAACCATGCGCTCCATGCTGTCGGTGTGGCGCGGGCAATCAGGAAATATGACGGAGATGAAATTGCGTTCGCCAGTTTCGGAGACTCGTCCGTCTCGGAGGGTTACGTGTATGAGTCCGTCAGCGGAGCGGCACGGGAAGTCCTTCCTGTCATCTTCGTGATTCAAAACAATCGATATGGTATTTCCGTACCTATTCGCGAACAGGCAGCGAACGAATGCGTCGCGGACAATTTTATCGGATTTAAGAACGTCAAGATAGCGCGAGTCGACGGTACGAATGTGTTCGACTGCTGGCGTGGAATGCAGGAAGCGCTCGACCACGTCAAATCCGGCCAGGGGCCGGCTATCCTCCACGCGGCCTGCATACGATTGAACTCGCACAGTAACTCAGACCGCCAGGAATTATACCGCTCACCGGAAGAAATTGCGGAGGCCCAGCGGCACGACCCGGTGAAACGCTTCCGGCAATACTTGCTCGCAAAAGGAGAACTCTCAGAAGACGAGGTTGTCAAAATTGAAACCGAAAATGCACAGGCCGTCGAGGCAGCCGCCAATGAGGTGGAACTTGAGCCGGACCCCGACCCTGCAACGGCAATGCTGTACGTGATCCCTCCCGCCTACGAACCCGTGCAAGAGGATGAATGGAAAACCTCCGAGCCCTCCGAGGCACCGACGTTCACGCTCAGGGAAGCAATCAACGAGACGCTGAAGGAAGAATTTCGCCGCAATCCGAACACATTCCTCTGGGGACAGGACGTCGCTTCGAAAGAAAAAGGCGGAGTGTTCAATGTGACCAAAGGGATGGCGCAGGAATTCGGCAGTAAGAGAGTTTTCAACGCTCCGATCGCCGAGGATTTCATCGTCGGAACCGCGAACGGTTTCTGCCGATACCGTGAGGACATCTGGACGGTCATTGAAGCGGCACAATTCGCCGACTATCTCTGGCCGGCGATGGAGCAGATCGTAGAGTGCTCGCACGACTACTACCGCACGAACGGCCAGTTTGCACCGAACATCGTCATGCGACTGGCGTCCGGCGGCTATATCGGCGGCGGGCTATACCATTCGCAGAGTCTCGATGCGACGTTTGCGACCATGCCGGGTTTGCGGATCGTCATGCCATCGTTCGCGGACGACGCGGTGGGCTTGATGCGCATGGCGATGCGAAGCCGCGGAGTGACGATCTACATCGAAAACAAGTTTCTCTACAACCAGTTCTTTACCAAGACTCCGAGGCCTTCCACCAATCATGTCGTCCCGTTTGGAAAAGCACGGGTGCGGCATGAGGGATCCGATCTCAGCATCGTCGCGTGGGGCACGCCGGTGCATTTCGCCGTTCGTGTTGCCCATAAACTGGCCGACCAGCACAAAATTCACGCCGAGGTCCTCGATTTACGGTCGATCAATCCGCTCGACGTCGATGCGATTCTCCAGACGGTGAAGAAAACCGGACGGTTGTTAGTCGTTCACGAGCATCCGATGTTCGGTGGGTTCGGCGGCGAAGTAGCATCGCTGGTCGCGGAACATGCCTTCCAGTATCTCGACGCACCGGTGATGCGCGTTGGTTCCAAGCACTCGCCCGTGCCGTTCGCGAGGGTGCTCGAAAAAATGATTCTCGTTCAGGAAGAAGACATTTTGAATGCGGCGCTGAAGTTGGCGGCGTTTTAGGATGGCGCACTGGGAGGGAGCTTCGCTCCCGACCAGCGGACGGAATGCGAAAGCCGACCCGCACGAAAGAGATCGAGTTGGCTTTACTTGAACAGACTACTTCAAAAGCAACATCTTCTTGATGTCCGTGAATCCGTGCCCTGAGCTTGCCGAAGGATTGCCTGCCTGCAATCTGTAGAAGTAAACTGCGCTTGGCAAATTCTCGGCGTTCCAGATTGCGTTGTAGTATCCGGCCGGCTGCTGAGTATTCACGAGGGTCGCTACTTCCTTGCCAAGTATATCATAGATTTTCAACGTGACAAACGCCTCTCGGGGCAATTCATAATGAATCGTCGTTGCCGGGTTGAATGGATTGGGATAGCTTTGGGCGAGAGCAAACCGATGAGGCATCTCCCGCGCTGGCGGCGCCGATAAAACGGCCGACGTTGTGAAGGATTGGTCAAGCCCATAGAACGTCCCACATGTATTTTGCACGACCGGCCGGAAATGATAGGCCGTATGCCCAGTCAGGTTATTGATCACGGAGCTAAAGCGCTGGGACAATCTGGAATTTCCGATATCCGCCACTGCTGTTGTTCTACCGTAGGTCGAATCACTTCCCCACTCGAACCATGCCTGTGTCGAGGTTCCGTTGGGATTGAATGCACCGGCCAGGAGCGCACTCGTGTCATTGGCAATCGCCATTTTTGCGTAGACGATATTGACTGGTCCTTTCGCTGTCATGAGTACCGTACTTAGCGGAAGTGTGATGACCGCAGAGTCCCTCGCTTTCATATCCACATTGACGACGACTCCGCCAAGTTCATCAAACAACTTGACAGAATCCGAGTAGTGAGCAGAAACATCTTTCCACTTGAGAATTACAGGATAACCGCCATTGCCCGCTTGCATATGCACCCGGAATGTGTCAACCTGGGAGGAGTAGAGGTACGGCCGCAGGTCCTTGAGAACTCCTTGGTCATAGCAACCCGAAGCCGGTGACCGTGGGTCGACAAATCGAAAATCCATCGCGCTTGATGGTGGCAGAGGAGGCAACAGATACTCACCCAGCATGGGGTCGAGACAGTTTGTCGCATGGTTATGAACACCGAACCATAACGTCGTTGAAATACTTGCATTGTTGATCATTGTCAAGGGAATCTTGAAACCACCATAGGTGGAATCAAAGAGCGTCGTAAACTCTTCGTAGTCGCCGTTCGTGTATACACCGAGTGCGTCATCGACAGAGGCCTCTACGCGATACGTATACTTCGTGTGTGGTGCCAAACCCGTGACACTAAGACGTACGGGGACGTCCACTGAATCGGGCATGAGAACCGTATTCACTGAGCCGAACACAAACATCGAATCACTATAGACAAGTTGCACCAGTACCTTTGACCCGAGCGGATTAACGATGGCCTGAAGAATTGCCGAGTTCGATGTAATGCTGTCTGCTGGGAGGGTAACGGCCTTGGGGGCGCGCATAGCCGCATAGGTCGTGAACGTTTGGTCGGGTCCGAATGTCGTCCCTCCAGCGTTTCTCGCCACGGCTCGAAAATGATACGTTGTTCCGGGGATTAATCCTCTGATTGTGGCTAGAAACGCGGTAGCCAGCCATCCTTCACCACCAAACTGTGGAAGGCTTGAATCTCCATAACTCGATGTTGTCCCCCACTCGAACCATACGTACGTATCACTGCCGTTCGTCTCGAAATAGGCTATGACCGTTGCCGAATCTTTGCCGGTCGCCCATCCCTGCGTGTTGTAAATCACCGGAGAGAGCACGGTGTCCGTACCTATCGGCGTTGTAACCATTCCTCCGACGCTCGATATCAAACCGTTGGAGTTTCGCACAAGTGTTCTGTAGTAATACGGCTGATACGGCAGTAAATGACTCACCTTGCTATGATATATGACCGGGCTCGATCGATTCCCGATTGAAATTACAGGAGAGGAACTGCCGTAGTCCGGTGTCGTTCCCCATTCAAACCATGCTTCCGTGGAAAGCCCTGAAGGATTGAACCTGCCCGAGAGAGCAAAGCTCACATCGGTTATGGAGTCCGCCCATACGGAAACCATGCCCACCGGGCCTTTTGCTATGATGTAAAATAGATTGAGATGACGTGTGATGACGATCGAATCCTGAGATTTCATGTCGACGTTCACTAGCGTACCTGTATAAGCGTCAACAAGGTTAACACTATCAGCGTAATAAGGACTCAGCGGAGGCCAAGATATTCTTAACGGATAGCCACTGCTACCCGGGCTAATCTCTACAAGATATGAATCCACTTGCGAGGAGCTGACGTACGGACGATAATCATTCAGCGTTCCTCCTCCGAAGCAGCCGGTGCCGCGGGGGTCATCGAATTTTATCTGCGACATTCCCCCCGGCGGCGGCGGCGGAAGTTCGTGCTCTCCCAGATTCGGATCCAGGCAATACGTGGCAAACGAATGAACGCCAAAAAGGGCCGCCGGAGCAATGGGGCGTCCTGTTGTATCTTTCAGCAACAGAGGAACGGCAAACCCTACAGATTCGGAATCAGGTGTCGTGAGGAAAACGAGGTCGCCGCCTCCTGCCGAGTTATTGTTACCAATGTATGCACTTGTGCGGACGTGGTAGGTCGTGGTCGGAGAAAGTCCGAGAATCAGCTGCCTCACGATAATATCCTGACTGCCTGCGCCGATATGCACCGGAGTCGTTAAATAGCTCAACCCGTAGTAGGTCGTTGGCCCGATTTCAAAATGTACGGTCACGTCTGATCCATGAGGATTACATCGGCCCCGCAGTACCGCGGAGGTCGCCGTTACTGAATCTGGAACCATCGTTATGATGGTGGGCTGCGCATTGAGGCTGCTTACAACGGCAGCCACGAAGATGAGCAACGAGATGTTCGTCCCTTTTTTCATCGGTCAGGTCCTTTCCAAGAATAACAAAACCCGCTCGGCCATATACAGCACTAGCGGGTTCTTTTTCGAACTCACGGGTTTGCCATCGGGAAGATGTAATAGCCTCATGATTCGCCCCAAATTGATGTCATAAAAAGATAACGAATTTTCGAATTTGAGTCAAGCACGTTTTCGGGGAGAAACCCTCAATTCTTCTTCATTATTCCGCATAACCGGGAATGCCATTTGCTGATATCATTTTCCAAGAATGCGGGGCTTTTGGGTGGGATCCAGCCGAGATGGAGATGTCCCAAGTTTAGTTGGGAAGAAACCAATCTTGTCAACTGACCGGACTTCCAGCGTCGTCCGATTGCGAATCGGACTCTACGCGGAAGCCAACATCCACAATAGATAGCCTGAAACCCCCAACAATACCAGATTAAAAATCTGCAATACTCTTCCAGCGATTGCCTCACCGAGCATCCGGTACATCCCGGTAACAAACAAGATCGCTATCGCCGGCAATACTGGGTATACGTACTTTCCCCACGCGCAGTTGATGGGATACATCAAGCTGTAATACATTGCGGCAAGAACTTCGGCAGCAAGAATAATACCCAACGTCAGGAATGCATGTCCGGAGATCTCAAAAGGAAATTTTCCTGAGTCCATCGGAATCCTTTTGAAAGCCATTCTCGCAACTCCGGCAAGCGCAAGCAGCGTGAGAGGAAGAAAAACTACCACATAAACAACCGGCGCCAGATGGATCTCATACGTCCGCCCGGCCGCAGCCCAGAAGCTCCAGTTCATATTGCGAACAACCCGCCAGAAATCTGCCAGCGTGTGATCCGAAAGCGGAGAGACCTTCTCGAACCCCGGAAGTATCGCGAGGATATTCCCATACCTGTTGAAATTTCGTAGAAAGAACCAGCCCGAAATTACCAACGCGACCAGCAGTACAATGAAGGATTTTCTTGCAACGGCAACAAGATCTTTCTGCCGGAGAAATAATGCCACTGGCACCAGAAGCACGAACATCCATATACTCGCTTTCGTGAGCATGCCGAGGCCGAGGACAATTCCGACCCAGAGGGCTTCAAACCGTCCTGGCGGCAGCAGCAGCATCCACAATAAAACCGCTCCAATCAAATTGGCGAGCGCATCATTCGTGACCGACGCGCTGTTGACGATAAACGTCGGCAGGAAACCTGCCAATGCCAGGGTAAGCAGGGAACAGTCCGGAGTATTTGGAAAAATCAACAAGCCGATCTTGAAAATTACAAGAAGGGTGAGCGTCCCCAGTGCGACCGAAAACAGCCGCAAAAATATAAGAGCGCCGTTGCGGGACTGCGTATCGGTATCGGGGTCTATCGAGTAATTGGGGTCGGGTGGAAGCTTGTCCCAAGGCAGGACAATTTTGTACAACTGCGCAGTGATGAAGTAGTACAGCGGCGGTTGAAAACCCTCGTAGGTCGGAAACTCCGGCTTGCTCTTGACAAGACTTCCTGTCAGCGCGAGATGCTTCAGTACGTAAAAATGCGGGTACTCATCCGGCGCCTGCCAGTTAGGCGTGGCAAACGCGAAAGCAATCCTCAGAAGAATCGATACTGCAATAACGGCGATGAAAGAAGACGATTTGACTTCGTTCAGCACAAGTCAGGCAGGGGACTATAGGCGACCGGAGGCAGGAACAACCATCATTACCCCATTTGTCCTATCACACGACATCAGCGGTTATTTCGCCGGTTCGGCAAGGAGTTTTTCGACCGCGTCCCGGACATCCTGCGACATCGGGTCGACAGCGGACATGAACCGGTTCACAATTTTGCCGGAGCGGTCCACAAGGTACTTCTGGAAATTCCACTTTATGTCACCGCGGAAAGGAGACTGTTTCGTGATGTACTTATACAACGGGTGCTGGTCATTTCCTTTGACGCTGATCTTTGAAAAAAGGTCGAACGTGACATTGTACTTCGTCGAACAGAACGTTTTGATCTGATCGTCGGTGCCGGGTTCCTGCTGACCGAAGTTGTTTGCAGGGAAAGCAAGAATCGCGAACCCTTTGTCCTTGTACGTTTCGTAGAGTTTCTCCAACGTCTCGTACTGAGGCGTGTAGCCGCATTTCGACGCGGTGTTGACGATCATCAGCACCTTTCCCTTATAGTCCGCAAGCGGTTTCGGCTTTCCGTCAATGGTGGTCATGGTGAAGTTCAGAACACCATTGCCGGCGGTTTTGTCGGCTTTCTTTGATTTCGCGTTCACCTGTCCGGCGGCAGCGACGGCAAGACAAACTGCTAGCGATATTACGATATGTTGGGTCATCGGAGCTTTCCTTCGTTTATGATTGGGGCTGGAATTTATCCACTTCTTCAAGAACTGTTTTCACGATATCTTCTTCTTTCACACGCTTGATCACTTCGCCTTTGCGATAGAGAATCGCGACTCCCTTTCCGGCCGCGATGCCGATATCCGCTTCGCTCGCTTCGCCCGGTCCGTTGACGACACATCCGAGGACGGCGATCTTCACCGGTTTCTTCACGCCTTCGAGCTTTTCCTCAAGCTGTTTCATAATGCCGAACAGATCCACCTCCAGCCGTCCGCAGGTCGGGCAGGCGATGAGCTCGACATTTCGCGACGCGAGACTGAGCGAGCGCAGGATTTCCTTCCCCACCTCAACTTCTTTGACCGGGTCGTCCGTAAGAGAAACGCGAATGGTGTCGCCAATTCCCTCAGCAAGCAGCGTCCCGATGCCGACAGCCGACTTAATCGTTCCAACTTTGGTCGGACCGGCTTCGGTAACGCCGAGATGAAGCGGGATATCCGTCCGCTCGGCAACCAGCCTGTATGCTTCGATCATCAATTTTACGTCCGTGGATTTCACGGAGATGATGACATCGTGGAATCCGAAATCAGTGCAAATTTCCACGTGGCGCATGGCGCTCTCGTAGAGCGCCTCGGCCGTCGGATAGCCGTGTTTTTCGAGTATGTCTTGTTCGAGGGAACCGGAATTAACGCCGATGCGGATAGGAATGTTTTTTTCTTTCGCGGCGGTAAGTACCTGCCGTATGCGGTCGCGCGAGCCGATATTGCCCGGATTGATCCGGACTTTTGCGACCCTGGCTTCAACAGCTTTGAGAGCGAAAATATGGTTGAAGTGAATGTCTGCCACCACCGGTACCGGCGATCGCTTCACAATTTCCGCCATCGCATCGGCTGCTTCTTTATCATTGACCGTGACGCGAACGATATCACATCCGGCGTCCGCCGCCTGGCGGATCTGCGCGACGGTAGCTTCGACGTCGGAGGTCTTCGTCTTCGTCATGGTTTGAACGGAAATGGGCGCGTTGCCGCCCACCATGACTCCACCGACGTTTACCTGCCGTGTTTTCCGACGCATGCCAACTTTGTACGTCGGATGCTTTGCCGCCGGGATTTCGACTCCCGGAGCGTTGTTAAGAACGGGAAGGTTAAAATCCATTCAACCTCATACTAATTCAGTTTCTTACTTGCTTCGAAGAGAATCTTTTTCTCTTCTTCCGTCAGACTCTGGTATCCCCGCTGGCTGATTTTGTCGAGGATCTCATCGATTTGTTCCTGGTTCACGTGATCCTCTTCGCCATGAACATCATCATACTTGGCATCGATGATGTTCTCCTTTTCATACGGCGAAAATCTTCCTGCATATTCGGGAGTCGTGAACCGCTGTCTCGTCCGGCTCCACAACTGCTTGCCCGGAAGCCGCTCCTGATCGACCATCAAATAGACAAACCCCACCGCAGCGCCGCCGAGATGCGCGAAGTGCGCCACGCCGTCGGGGCTGCCAGTCACGCCCGCGTACACTTCCATCAGAATATAGAAGAGAACGAAGTATCGCGCACGGATGGGAAGGAGAAAGTAAATGAAAATCGGCCGGTCGGGGAACAATATTCCGAACGCAAGCAGGACGCCATAGATCGCACCCGAGGCTCCCACCGTTGGGCCGGCGGGTCCGAAAAGTGGTCCGATGAACAGATTCGACAGGCCCGCGCCGATACCGCACAGCATATAATAGCCCAGGAACTTTCGCGACCCCCAGGTGTTTTCGAGCTCCATTCCAAACATCCAGAGGGCGAACATATTCATGAAAAGATGCATGAAGCCGCCATGCATGAACAGGTAAGTCACGAGCTGCCACACGTGAAACCCATTGCCGATCGGATAGAGGGCGAAGATGTAGCCGATGATGGGAGCGACGGGGAATCCCTCAATCCGGAAGACGCTGATGAAGTCTGCCAGGAAAAAGATCGCAACGTTCGAAATCAACAGGTATTTGATCACCGGCGGAAAGAACTTGAAGCCGCCAAACAGCGACGGGCGATAATAACTCGAATTTTGGTATCGGTAATAGGACATATGGAGTATTAACGCCGATAACCGGGAAAACGTTTCATTATCGACCGCTTGCCTGTGAGCCGGCATCCTTGAGCGCAGCCACGCCGGGGAGAATTTTCCCCTCCAGGAATTCGAGCGATGCCCCGCCTCCGGTCGAGACATGCGAAACGGCGTTTGCCAGGCCGGCTTTCGCAATAGCCGCCGCTGAGTCTCCACCGCCGACGATCGTCGTTGCACCCTGTTTCGTGATTTCGGCCAATGTCCGGGCGATGGCCATCGTTCCTTTTGCGAAGTTGTCCATCTCAAAAACGCCCATCGGACCGTTCCACACGACGGTTTTAGCTTTCATGAGCTCCTCCTTGAACAACCGAACGGTTTCCTCACCGATATCGACGCCCGACCAGCCGGAAGGAATCTGCCGAACCGAAACGGTCTTAAACGGTGCGGTCGCCTCGACCTTTTCCGCGACCACGCAATCGACGGGCAGGATAAGTTTGATCGAACGTTTCGCGGCATCGGCCAGGATCTTCTTCGCCAGGTCCACTTTGTCCGCTTCGAGCAGCGAATTGCCAATCTCAAGCCCCTGGGCTTTATAAAACGTGAACATCATTCCGCCGCCGACGAGTAGAACGTCGACGATGTTCATGAGATTTTGGATGACGTCGATCTTCCCAGAGATTTTTGCGCCGCCGAGAATCGCGACGTAGGGGCGATCTGGCTTGCCGGTGGCTTTGCCGAGATATTCTATTTCCTTTTTCATGAGATAGCCGGCAACGGCAGGTTGCAGAAAGCGCGTAATTCCTTCCGTCGAGGCGTGTGCACGGTGTGCGCTGCCGAAAGCGTCGTTGACATACACGTCACCGAGAGAAGCCAGCGACTTCGAAAAGTTCTCATCGTTCGCCTCCTCTTCCGGATGGAACCGCAGGTTCTCCAGCAGCAGGCAATCGCCATCCTTCAGTTTGTCGACTGCTGTCTTCGCTTCGGCACCAATGCAGTCCGGAGCGAACTGAACCGGCTTGCCGAGGAGTTCCGACAATCGCTGCGCGACGGGCTGGAGTGTAAATTCAAGATTTCGTTTCCCTTTCGGGCGTCCGAGGTGACTCATGAGAATCGCTCTTCCGCCGTTCTGAACGATCCTTTTTATTGTAGGAAGAGATTCCACGATGCGGGTGTCGTCGGTGACTTTCCCATTTTCCATCGGGACGTTAAAATCCACGCGCACGAGCACGCGTTTGCTCTTGAGTTGAATATCGTCGATTGTAAGTTTGTTCATGGCTGATTCCCTTCAGAATGAAAACGGCTAACGACGAAAGTTCATCGTTAGCCGCGGTTGAACTTTGGTTTACATTATTTCATCATTGCGATGATTTTCTTAACGAGGTCAATGACCCGGCATGAATAACCCCACTCATTGTCGTACCAGCCGAACACCTTCACCGTGGTGCCCATGGTCATGGTGAGCTTGGAATCGATGATGCACGAATGAGCGTTGCCGACAATATCCCGCAGCACGAGCTCTTCCTCGCTGTACTCAAGAATGCCCTTCAGGGTCGTGTCTGCGGCCTTCTTGAACGCGGCATTTACTTCTTCTCTTGTGACTTCGCGTTCCAGCTCGGCCACCAAATCCGTGATCGATCCGTTGGGCGTCGGGACGCGCAGCGAATAGCCGTCCAGTTTTCCGCTCAATTCCGGGATGACCTTTCCGACCGTCTTTGCCGCCCCGGTGGTTGTCGGGATAATGTTAATGGCCGCCGCCCGGGCTCGCCGCAAATCTTTGTGGGGAAGGTCGAGAATACGCTGGTCGTTGGTGTACGAATGGATCGTCGTCATCAGACCCTTCTTCACTTTGAAACTGTCGTGCAGCACTTTCACCATCGGCGCGAGGCAATTCGTCGTGCATGAAGCATTGGAAATAATATTGTGTTTCGCCGGATCGTATATCTTGTCGTTCACACCCATGACAAGTGTGATGTCAGCCTTCTTGGCCGGAGCTGTAAGGATTACCTTCTTGGCGCCGTTTTTTAGGTGGTCGCTTGACGCCTCGCCGTCGGTGAAGTGTTTCAATCCGGTCGACTCGATGACGATGTCGACGCCCAGATCCTTCCATCTCAGGTTGAGATGGTCTTTCTCCGTGAACACCTTCACGGACCTACCGTTGACAACGATTTCATTGTCCTTCGCTTCAACTGTGCCTTCAAAGTTGCCGATGACGGAATCGTGCTTGAGCAAGTGCGCGAGCGTCTTGGCGTCCGTGATATCGTTGACGGCAACGAACTCAAGATTGGGCGACTTGATTCCTGCCCGAAGCACATTCCTGCCTATTCGTCCAAATCCGTTAATTCCTATTCGTACTGGCATGGTAGTTCTCCAAATGCTGGTTTAGTGGATGAGATTTCAAGAAAAGAGAATAAAGGTCGATTTTCCGTTCGTTAAAATGTACCAAGAAATCAACAGAAAATCAACTATTATGCGAGCTCCTGTTTGGAGCCGTGTGCTGAGTATGATGAAGAAGCAGGTATGGCGAAGCCCTCGCAACGTGAAAAGCATTGTAACTCCCTGCGATCAAAGGAAAATCGCGTCCCCCTTGGTAATGCCGAGAGAAGAAGTTTCCGTAGATAGCCGACAACGATATTGTTGAAAAGTGGAGGAGACGCTTTGATCCTCTCCGCGTTTCGCCCCGCTCATGAAGCGGGGCTCAACACCTCTCTCCCAAAATTGGGAGAGGGGTTACGGGGTGAGGGTAACTCAGCAGGCACCTGTCACGCGACTCGCCGCCTCCGGTGGCCCACTCAGGGAGACGGAGAAGGAAGAGACGGGTCTGGACACGGCTACTGCGCCAGCGCAACAGATGCGGCGAGAACCCGCTTTGCTCCGTGTGCCGTAAGAACTCTCGCACACGCCGCGATCGTCGAGCCGGTGGTGATGACGTCATCAACAAGGATAAACATTTTTCCCCCGACATCGGATTCGAACGGCTGATGCACCTCAAAGGCATCGTCAACGTTTTCGTTCCGCTGTTCAATACTCAACTGCGTCTGGGATTGAGTGTATTTATTTCGTTTGAGGAGAGAAGGATGCACGCGTAGAAGCGTTGTTTCTGCAATGCCTTTGCAGATATAGTCACTCTGATTATAGCCCCGCTCACGCTCTTTTGACCTGTGCAAGGGAACCGGCACAAGATAATCAGCCGACGAAAAGGAACAGTTTGATTGAATGCGTTTTCCTATCTCCCTTCCAAGCCGGACGCCCAGCGATTTCATCCCCTGATACTTAAGTAAATGGATGGTGAGCTGCAGTGGTCCCTCCTTTTCAAATAGAAAGCATGAGAGAATGTCTTGAACGGCGTTTCCGGCGACCAGCCGGGCTTCCAGCTCCAGCCAGACTTCATCGTTCCTGTGAACCTCCCGAAAGGACAACCAGCACTGCGAGCAAACGATTGTCGTTTCCCCATCCAGTCGCTGCCCGCACGCCGCGCAGACTGGGGGATAGATAAACTCCAGTACTGGAGCGGCGAAAGATTTATAGAGAGTGTGAAGCATTAAGGTGGCAGCCTCCGAAGAACCTGGAACCGTAGAGATTTGCGAACAGTAGTCGGGTCCCGACAGAGTCGGGATCACTTTTTCATTTTCTCAAGCCGGTCGATTTCGTCGCGCAACCTAGCGGCACGCTCAAACTCAAGGTCGCGGGCGGCGCTGCGCATGGCAGCTTTCAACTCCTCGATCATATCTCTTCGCTGCTCGTCCGTTAGGTGACGCAGGATGTTTTCCTCAATTTTCGGCGCGGCAGCCCGTTCGCGCCGGGCATCGTACGATGCCTTCATGTCGGCAACCGCGGTGCTTGCGAGCACCTCTTCCGTCGTTTTGTAGATTGTCTTAGGCGTAATGCCGTGCTCAGTATTGAATTCGATTTGCTTCAATCTCCGCCGCCGCGTTTCGCTCAACATTCTTTCCATGGAACCCGTGACGGTATCCGCATACAATACGACTTTCCCGTTGAGGTTTCTTGCCGTCCGCCCGGCGGTTTGAATCAAGGAACGTTCCGAGCGCAGGAAGCCTTCTTTGTCGGCATCGAGAATCGCGACGAGGGAAACCTCGGGCAAATCCAGACCTTCCCTGAGGAGATTTACGCCGACAAGCACATCGAAATCACCAAGGCGCAGGTCGCGCAGAATTTCCACACGCTCAAGGGCGTCAATCTCAGAATGAATGTATCGCACCTTGATATTGATGTCGCTGAGATACTTCGACAGGTCCTCCGCCATGCGTTTGGTCAGCGTCGTGACAAGGCAGCGTTCGTGGAGCTTGGTGCGTGAACGGATCTCCGCGATCAAATCGTCGATCTGGTTTTTCACGGCGCGCACCTCGACCGGTGGATCCACCAGGCCGGTCGGGCGGATGACCTGCTCCACCACGACGCCTTTGCACTTCTCCAGCTCG
This sequence comes from Bacteroidota bacterium, assembly GCA_049515655.1. Lineage (GTDB taxonomy): Bacteria > Bacteroidota > Ignavibacteria > UBA10030 > SZUA-254 > JBEKTW01. The sequence continues at coordinate 119,319 of JBEKTW010000007.1, read as the reverse complement.
TAGGGGCCGGGCGTCGCACTGACGAAAATAACCTGGTTGACGCTGGCCTCCCATTCTTCAAACGTCAGCGGACGGTTGTCGAGTGCCGAGGGCAGACGGAATCCATGTTCGACAAGTGTCGTCTTGCGCGAACGGTCTCCATGCCACATACCTCCTATCTGGGGAACGGTCACGTGGGATTCATCGATCACGAGGAGAAAATCTTTCGGGAGGTAATCGAACAAACAGTATGGCCGGGAACCGGGCTGACGGCCCGCAATATGACGGGAGTAGTTTTCAATGCCGCTGCAGTATCCTATTTCCCGCATCATTTCCATATCGAAACGCGTTCTCTGCTCAAGCCGCTGTGCTTCGAGGAGTTTCCCCTGACGGCGAAATTCAGACAGCCGTTCCCGCAATTCCTCCTCGATGCCTGTGAGAGCACGCTCCAGTGTCGGCCGGGAAGTCACAAAATGTTTCGCCGGATAAATGATCTCGGAGTCCGTTTCCTCCCTGACGTCGCCAGTCATGCGGTTGATGTATGAAATCTTCTCGATCTCGTCACCGAAGAACTGAATGCGAAGTGCCTCTTCATTCTCGCCGGCGGGGATGATTTCAACAATGTCGCCGCGTACACGAAACGTCCCGCGCGTAAATTCAAAATCGTTGCGAAGGTAATGAATGTCGAGCAACTTGCGCAGGAGCTGGTTGCGCTCGATGGTCTGACCTTTTCGAACCGGCACCATTTGCTCCAACCATTCCTCGGGTGCTCCGATGCCGTAGATACAGCTTACCGAAGCGACAACGATCACGTTCTTCTGCTCACCCAGCAGCGCACTCGTCGCTCGCAGCCGGAGCCGGTCGATCTCGTCATTGATCGACGCGTCCTTCGCAATGTAGGTGTCGGTATGGGGAATATACGCTTCCGGCTGGTAATAGTCGTAGTAACTGATGAAGAACTCCACCCGGTCGTGCGGAAAGAATTGCCTGAATTCGCCGTACAATTGCGCTGCGAGCGTCTTGTTGTGCGACATGACCAGCACCGGCTTCTGCAGCGTCGCGATGACGTTCGAGATGGTGAAGGTCTTGCCGCTCCCTGTGACGCCAAGAAGCGTTTGGTACTTGTCCCCCCGCCGCACGCCTTCGATGAGTTGACGGATTGCTTCAGGCTGGTCGCCGCTGGGTGCTAGATCTGTGATGAGTTTGAATGGCATGCGTGCGGATTCTCTTTGACGGAACGCCTCTCACTTGACACGATCATCAACCGTGTCATAAATCGATGAAACTCTTCCCCAGTCTACAACTATCGAATCACCGGACCCATGAGCGACTTCATGCGCCGCAAGAGGTCATCCGGGGCAACGGGTTTATTCATGTATTCATTGGCGCCGGCCAATTTGGCTTCGAACTTGTCCGACTCCGCTCTCATTCCCGTCAAAATGATGATGGGAACCTTCTTGTCGACCTCCCGGATCGCCCGTGTCAGCACGAACCCGTTCATGTCTTTCATGATGACATCGATGATGATGAGATCCGGCATCCCCTTACCGAGTTTTTCCAACGCGTCCTTGCCGGTCATCGCCGTATCGACGTCATACCCTGCTCCAGTGAGCAGACCTTTGATCGACATGATGAACATCGGGTCATCGTCAACGACAAAAATCTTTTTCTTCCATGATTCTGCCATACATCCTATCCTTTCCATTTAAAGAATGTGGGCGAAAAAAACACAACGGTCAATACATCGAAACGGGTCATCGGAATGGGCTCTTGAGATAGTGGGTAATCTTGCCAACCAGCTCATCGAACTCGACGGGTTTCGTGATCAGCTCGTTAACCCCGGCAGAATGCGCCGACATGACGTCTGCTTGAACTTTCAGCCCGGTGAGCATGATGATCGGGATTTTCGCGTCGGGGTAAAGAGTTCGAATCTGGCGCGCGACTTCGAAGCCGTTCATTTCCGGCATCATCGCGTCAAGAATCACAAGGTCGAAAGATTCTTTCTGGATTTTCTCCAGTGCTTCCTTCCCGCTGGTAGCACACTCGGCATCGTATCCCGCGATGACGATCCACCGTTTGATTTCATTCACCATAGTCATATTATCGTCTACGGCGAGGATTCTTTTTCGTACAAAAGGTGCCATTCGAGCGTACGTTTGTCTACGTAAATTTGAGGAAAAATTGAATGAAAGTCAATAATTCACGCATTCACTCCGGCATGGTCCGGCACCGGTAGGCCCCTGGCTCTTCCGCATTCCTTCACAGCTCTTTGATGGATCTTCTCCCCGCAAAGCCATCGGGGATAGTGTGCCAGTACTGAATATCACCTTCGCCCACTTTCCAGCACAAATAGACTTCCTCTCCGTTGGAACGAATATGCGGGAAATCGATGAGTCCTTCATCGAAACTTTTGATCAGAATACCCTTCTTATCGAGCTTCTTTGCGATCTCGACAAGTTGCTCCATTTCCCGGGGAAAAAATCTCAGTCCGTTCGGGCCACTTCCGCCAAAGTACTGGTGGCGATAGATGTCGAATCCCAGCTCATTGAGTCTGTGCTTCAATCTCGTGATCTCCTCGACAAGTTTCGTGATTCCCGACAGCATTCTCCGGGCCTGGTCGAGGCTGAAATGCTTTTCGTGCAAATACTCTGGCATTTACAAGTTACACTTGTTTTCTTGGTCCTGAATCTTGATTTCGGCGAGCGGCAATCCTTGACGCTGCCATTATTGCTGTAAGCTGGCAGACCTCATTCAAGAGACTTTCAATCTTTGTCGATTGTAAATCGTTCGCCGTGAAAGTGCTTTGCTATTTACAATTCCGCGGAGTTCTTCCGTGCAGTGATTCTTGAAGCAGCGAAGATAGCTGTCAATTGTTTAACTTCATCCAACAAATTGACTGCACGCGATGCTCTCACTATACCTGAATCAATAATCAATTCAATCCATAGCTGTGTCTCGTCAGCCTCCTCCTCCACAACTCCAAGCTTCGACAAGAAATCCGCCTTCGACCGTGCCTTGCAAGTCGCCCGATAGTTTGCTGCGACAGATGTTGCAGACCGGGCGAGTTGTTTGCCCAATACAGCACCAACATTATTCTTCGGCAGCGCCATGACAAGTCTGATTACTCGCAAGGCCATTGCCTTGCACCGTTGTTTTAATTCCTCCTCATTCATACTGCCTCCGACATTATTAGAATCGTAAATCGCAATTCGTAAATCGAAAATACCCTTTCACTTGCTCGTCGTTGTGATTGTCTCCAATCCGTGCGCATGCGGACCCGTTTCATTTCTTCTCAGGAGAAAAGCGAAGAGCACTCCGAAAAATCCAAGACACGAGAAGATCCACATGCCGAGCGAGTATCCGCCAGGATTTGCCTGGCTTGCGCCGGAGTAGTCATTCGCCCATCCGATCAGAAGATTAAAACCGAAGAGTCCGATGTTCTGGATCATCGTCATCAAACCGTAGGCAGTTCCGAGCTTCGACTGGTCGACGATGTACGCGACTGAGGGCCACATCACAGCAGGGATCAACGAGAAGGCCACTCCCATCATTGCCATCGGCAGGTACAGGGTCATATGAGTATACGCCATCATCAGGTAGACCGGGATGAGAAGGAATGAGCCGAACATCATCATGAGCGAGCGTTTTCCGAACCTGTCGGCCATCAATCCGAACAGCGGTGTCGCAAACATGGCAAACAGGGTTAGCATACTCGACAGGAAACCGCCTTCCTCGCGCGAGGCACCATGGGCCTCCATGAAGAACTTCACCGCAAATGTCTGGAAGGGGAAGATCGCCGAGTAGAACACGATGCACAACATGACAATGTACCAATAGGAAACGCCAAACTTAAAAAGGTCGGCGAACACAACCTTATCCGTCGATGCTTCGCCAAGCGAGTACTGCTTCTCTGCACGTACCTCCATCGCCCAGTAGATGACAGCGCCGACCACACACAGCGTCGATATCCCTGTCGCTATGAGGAAAGGCAGTCGCCAGTCCTTGAATGCCCAGCTCGCCCATGACGGGGAGTTCAGCGCGGCGAATGAACCGGCCCGTGCGATCAACAGGTTGATTCCGAACGCGAAGCTCAGTTCTTTGCCTCTGAACCATTTGGCAAGTGCGGTTGTCACGGCAACAATCAGCGATTCTGCGCCCATGCCGAACACCAGACGTCCCGCTCCCATGACCCAAAGCGACGGAGTGAGAACCGTGATGACGGCACCCACAAAGCACAGGACGCCAAAGATGAAGATGGATTTCCGGACCCCGATCCGGTCGATCACGACGCCACCGAGCAGAACGGTAAAGATGTTCGGAAAGCTGTACAACGCCTGAAGCAGTCCAATATTCTCATCGCTGAAGCCGAGTTGCTGCTTCAGCACATCCGCAAGCGGACTCAGGGCATCGTACACGTAATAATTGCCGAACATCGTGAGACTCACGAAGATCAGCACCAGCCAGCGATACCAGCGTGGGGGCGTGGGACGATCGGTTGCGAGAGGTTGGATACTGGGATCAGTCATGCGTTCGACACCTATGTGGTGAGACAGCTGTTTTTGAAAAACAAACCAAAATAGAGAAAAATATGGGAAGAAGCAAAGAAAGGGACCTGCCTTGTCTTCGCGGGGGGGCAAGGTTCAAAATGCCTGATGTAAGACAACATCATTGACAAAAACAGCAGTGCGACGCGCAAACGGCGTCGCACGTTAGCAGATTACTTCGGGATCCGGGTACGTGTTATGTAACCGATTTCAAAATCGCCAGCAAGTACTTCCAGAACTTGTCAACGGTATCGATGAAAATCTTTTCCTCCGGTGAATGCACGGCCTCGAGCGTCGGACCGAGGGAGACCATGTCTATTCCGGGAAACCTCTCGCCGATGATGCCGCATTCGAGTCCGGCGTGGACGGCTTTCACTTCGGGTTCTTTTCCGTAGAGGGATTTGTAAGTGTTGATCGCGAGCTTGAGGATAGGCGACTCGAGATTGGGTTTCCAGCCGGGATATCCGTCGGTTTGTTCCACGGCGGCAGCGCCAAGCTCAAAAATAGTCGCAACCGTTTGAACGATCTCGTCGAGCTCGGATGCGACCGGGCTCCGCTGACTCGTTGCAAGCACGATGGCGTTCTTCGTCGTGTTGATGACGGCGACATTCGTCGATGTCTCCACCAGCCATGAAATATCCGCGCTCATCTTGATGACACCGTGAGGCAGGGCGGAAATGGTCTGACAAAGTTTCTTCTGCATGGCTTTTTTAACGACCTTTTCCTTCTTCCCGCCCGACACTTCCGTCATGGCGATGGAAAGATCTTTTTCCACGGTTGCGAATTCCGATCTCACGGTCGTGTTGTAACGGGCGACTACCTTTTTCGCCCCGTCGATGTTCTTTTTCGGGATGAAAAGGATTGCCTCACACTCGCGCGGGATGGCATTACGTTTATTTCCGCCATCGATAGCCGAAAGCCGCGCACCGAGAGAGGAAAGCTCTATCAGAACCCTGTTGATAATCTTTATCGCGTTCCCGCGGCCCTTCTCGATCTCCAATCCTGAATGTCCGCCCCGCAGCCCGGAGACTTTCAGCCGGACAGCCACCGTTTGCGCGGGAGCTTTTTCGAACCCCGCCTTCCACGTCGCCACGGTATCTTTGCCGCCCGAGCAGCCGACGTAGAGAGCTCCTTCTTCCTCGGAGTCGAGATTCATCAGCGTTTTGCTTTCGAGAAAATCGTGGGCGAGGTTGCTGGCGCCCGTCAAACCGGTTTCTTCATCAATCGTGAATAACAGTTCGAGGGGGCCATGTTCAAGGGATTTATCTTCCATGATGGCAAGATTCGTAGCTACGGCGACACCGTTGTCGGCCCCAAGCGTTGTGCCGTTCGCCATCATTAAGTTTCCTTTTCGCACAAGCTCAATGGGATCCTTCGTGAAGTCGTGGATCTTATCGGCATTTTTTTCGCACACCATATCGAGATGCCCCTGCAAACAGATCGGATGGACTTGCTGCTTGCCCGGCGACGCCGGCTTCTTTACCACAACATTCCCCAGGCGATCCTGTTTGACCTGCAGGCCGAGTTTCTTCGCCGTCTCAACGATGTGTTTTGATATCGCGGCCTCGTTCTTGGAACCGCGGGGGATGCGGGAAATTTCGGCAAAGTATTTCCACACGAGTTCTGGTTTTAATCCTTCAATAGCACTTGACACAATGTTTCTCCTTTTCTATTTGTTAGTTTGCGGTTTCTTCAATTATCAAAAACCCGTCGCGCATGAGTCTTCGCAATGGTTCCACACAAAGCTTCCCTGCACATCAAGCTTCACTCGGAAGCTTGGATGAGCGATGACTCTCTTCCATGCTTCTGCACCATTTTCACATGATTGCCGTGGGAGGTGCGGGTTCATCGGGCGAACCAGCTTTTCTCATCGGAACAATCACGAGATAGACTGCAAGTAAACCGAACACAGGTATAGCCATCCACCCCGCAAACGGGTCAAACACCGAAAGCGATGGGAATGAGCCGGTGAAAAACACTACCGCGGCAATCAAAAGACCCATCAATGCCTCACCCGCAATGAACCCGGAGGCGGCGAGCACACCAGCATTTTCAACGCGAGCTTTCTGCGCATCGTTGAAGCCGCGCTTTGCCTTCCTCTTGTCCACGATACCGCGAATCAATCCACCCATGAAAATCGCGAATGTCGTACCGAGCGGGAGATACATTCCGACGGAGAATAGCATGGGGCTTTTCACTCTAATGAGGATCAGCGAAACGCCGAGGGCAATCCCAACTATCACCAATGGCCAGGCCATTTCTCCACCAACAATCCCTTGCGAAAGTGCCGCCATGAGTCCGGCCTGCGGCGCGGGGAGAGCTCTGCCTCCAAACCCACCCGTCTGAGGATTTGACGCCAGGTCGGCGTTGTGCAAGACATAGAGTGGAAAGAACATGACCATGCCTGCCAGTACTACGCCGATAATATCCCCAACCTGCATTTTCCATGGAGTACCTCCGAGGATATGCCCGACTTTCAGGTCTTGCAACATCTCACCGGCCACAGCTGACGAGACGCAAACGACCGCTGCGACACCCAGCACCGCTGCCACACCTTGAATACCGGTTGTGCCCACAATGACCATCGTGAGCGCAGCAACGATTGTCGTCGCGAGAGTGAGCCCGGAAATCGGGTTGTTTGACGAGCCGATCATTCCAACGAGGTTTCCCGAAACGGCTGCAAAGAAGAATCCCGTAACAAGCATGACAATCGCGGCCAGGATTGCACCGCTCATCATTTGTGTGAAATAGAAGTAGAGGGCCACCATGAGAACGAAAACCACCGCTATGCCGAGGAGAACGACTTTGAAAGAAAGGTCATGCTCCGTGCGCACCGTAGTCGTTTCGGCTGTGGCTGCCTTACGAACATCGGCAATCCCGCGCTTGATGCCGAGGACGAGGTTTTTCCGCATTCGCCAGAGAGTGTAACAGGCACCAACGAGCATCCCTCCGACTGCGATTGGTCGGACAATGAACCGATAAATATGTGAAGTGAGCGCTGCCCAGTTTTGTGTTCCGTCGGGTGCAGTGTACTGACCGATGAGATGGGGGCCAAGGAAAAAGACAAGAAGCGGCACAAAGAGTCCCCAGGCAAGCAGCCCGCCTGCAAAGTTCAGCGCGCCTAACTCCGGACCAATAATGTAACCGACACCGATGTACGCCGGAGTAACATCGGGCGCGAAGATCGACGTGATGCCGCCTGCATCGATGGTATGCGCATCCTTCGTTAAACCGAGGCGAACGAGGCCTTCCTTGATTTTCCCCACTGCCAGTTGAAATCCATTTTGGTAGAAGAACACTCCGAATCCATCCTTGGTGTCGATATCTTGGCGGGCAAGGAGTTTAACGACCGCGCCGACACCCATCGCTCGAAACAGCTGCATCGCTGCCTCGGCACCGCGCTGGCCGGCTTTGTGGATGGAGCTTGCTGCCACGGATTCGGGGAAGGGGAGCGACGCATCCTCAACCATTACGCGGCGCAAAATGGTGACGAACATAATTCCGAGAATACCACCTAAGATCATCAACGCTGTTGCAAGCATGTATTCTCTCGTCATGTTCGCTGGGTCAAACTTCCAGAGCCCTAGGATAACAAATGCCGGTATTGTGAAGATCGCACCCGCGGCAACCGACTCTCCGATTGAACCGACAGTACGCGCGAAGTTCTCTTCAAGGAGCGAACCTTTCATCATCTTGAGAACTGCCATGCCGATGACCGCAGCCGGATACGTTGCCGCGATTGTCATGCCCGCCTTCAAACCAAGATACGCGTTTGCGGCACCAAGCACCACGCACATCACCAACCCGATCAGGAGTGCCCGAACCGTGAATTCTTTCATGTCCGTCTCAGCCGGGACGAACGATCGAAATTTTTGACTCTCACCCGGGGATTGCACATCCGCCATTGAAGTCTCCTTTTACGTTTCGTTAAAGATTAGTTGAGTTGATTTCGGGAAAACAACGCTTTGAAAACATATCCTGCAATTTGCGGATTTTCCTTAAACCGTCTGATAGAGTACTGGTACCAATGTTTGCCGAACGGAACGTAGATGCGGACGCGGTGCCCGTCGCGATGGAGCTTTGCACACAACTCCGGCCGGACGCCGAGAAGCATCTGGAATTCATATTCGTTTTTCTGAAGCTTATACTTGTCGATGAGCTTACATGCGGCGTCGATGAGAGCATCGTCGTGCGTGGCAATGCCGACATAGGCTTTCTGCTTGAACATCACTTCGAGAACGCGCTGGAAATTCTGATTGAGCTGGTCGCGGTCGACATAAGCAATCCTCTCCGGCTCGATGTAAATACCTTTACAGAGACGAAAACCGTTCATCCCGTCTCGCATCATTGATGCCGCATCGTCCTCGGTTCTGCGGAGTTTCGCCTGGAGCACGATACCGCTGTTCGAAAACTCCTTCCTGATCTGGCGGTAGACCCAGATCGTATCGTCCGTGCAGGAGGAATCCTCCATGTCGATGCGGACGAAGTTGCTCAAGACCTTCGCCAATCGGAGGATCGCCCGGACGTTCTCGAGACAAAAATCCTTGTCAAGCTTCAATCCTAATTGAGTAAGCTTGATGGAGATATTCGCGCCAAGTCGCTCCCTCGATATCGAGTTCAAGACCTCAAGAATGTTGTCGCGCGCCGCGGCTGCTTCCTCGCTGCGATGGATATCTTCCCCCAGCACATCCACCGTCGCCAACACGCCATCAGCGTTGAGCTGCTTGACAACACGCACGGCGTCTTCAAGCCGGTCGCCCGCAATATAGCGACTGGCAAAATACCGGACCACCGGCCTGGGAACAGCGGGAATAGTAGCGACGATAAGTTTATTGAGAATGTTCATGTTCAAAGGGGAAAGGAATGTACTTCAGAGTGAAGAGTCATTGTATGAATTCGAATGGTCATCAGTGATCACAATAGGTCTGCTGAATATAGGCAAGAGCGGCCTAAAAATCAAGCAAGGATTAGTGAAAAATCAAATTCACCAGCCAAACCGACATGAGAACGGCAACAACGTCGGCGACGATCCCGGCGGGGACTGCCTGGCGCGTTCTTGTAATACTTGCCGCGCCAAAGTACACTGCGAGGACGTAAAACGTCGTTTCGCTGCTCCCCATCATCACCGAGACCATCCTCCCAATGAGCGAATCGGGTCCGTTTGTCTTGATGGTTTCCGACATCACACCGAGAGCCCCGCTTCCCGAGAGCGGCCTGATGAGCGCCATCGGCATCGCCTCGGCAGGCATGCCGATGAGGCGGGTAATAGGCGATAGAATTGACGAGAGTATTTCCATCGCTCCGCCTGCACGGAAAATTCCGATTGCAATGAGCATGGCAACCAGATACGGGATGATGCGCACACCCACATTGAAGCCTTCCTTCGCGCCTTCGACGAACGCCTCGTAGATTCTAACCTTCCTCGCCGCTCCATAGAGAACCACGAAAAGTATGATCGCGGGAATGGCAAGGATGGAAAGTATCTCGATGACGTTGAGCATGGAGCTATGAGCTTTGAGTTATGGGCGTTGAGTATCGGTACAAAGACTAAAGTGATTTTGAGAAGCCGGTAACCATTTTGCTAATTTCTTCGAGTTGCTGTAGCTGATCGTCCCGCTCCTTGTCGCCGATGTACTTACGCCGATGGCAAACGATCAGGATGTTGGCAGTTTCAAAAACTGATCTGTGGGAATAATTCAAGAATTGACGAAATTCACGTCTCGAAGAACTTCCCGAACCCTCGGAAATGTTGTTGGTGATTGACAACGCAGTTCCCCGGAGCTGTTCCGCAAACCTAAATCTTTTCATCTCTTCGAGTCGATCTGCCAGATCAAACATTTTATCCGTTATCTCGATTGATCTTTTCCAAATTTCAAGGTTCTCAAATCTGAACATAGGACCCCCCGATGATTCGTTTGTTTTGTTCGTATATAGCCGCCTGTCTTTATGCCTACCGCGGCTTTCTCCAGTTCTAGCACACATCTCACGGCTCCACGCTCATTGCTCATTCTTTGTCCTTTCAATCTGCCGCCTGTAAACAGGCAACTTCGCCAGGAGCTTGGCCGTTGTCACTCCAACAACGAGCGACACAAAGGTCGCAACCAAAACCGGGCCCAGGATTTCCGCCGGGTTCGCCGAGCCTGCCGCCGCGCGGATTGCAATGACCGTTGTGGGGACAAGCTGCACATTGCTCGTGTTAATGACGAGAAACGTGCACATCGCATCGGTCGCTGTGCCTGCTTTTGCATTGAGTTTGTTGAGCTCTTCCATCGCTTTCAGACCGAACGGTGTTGCAGCGTTGGAAAGACCGAGCATGTTCGCGGAAATATTCATGATCATCGCGCCCATTGCCGGATGCTCCGGAGGCACATCGGGGAATAATCGTCTCATGACAGGTTTGAGCGCGCCAGCTATCTTCGCCATGAGTCCGGATTGCTCCGCGATCCTCATGATGCCGAGCCACAGCGCCATGATGCCGATGAGTCCGATGCAAAGCTCGACCGCGGTCTTTGCCGATTTAACGACGCCGTCATTGACGACCGAGTTAAGCCGCAGGAACTTAGCCGGGTCTAGCCGGAACTGCACGGGGAGTTTAGTCCCACGATGGTCGATGGAATCCCAGCGGGCAGTCGCCGTAAGATACTCTGTGCTGCCCTGTCCTTTCATGATCTCTCTCCACAGTGCCGGGAAAGAGTCGTCGGCAAAAATGTGGAGGACCCCGCCGTCCGCCAGATTCGGCAGGAGCTCTGCTTTCAGAACGTATTCCCGATTCGATTCAAACGGTTGTTGTGTTCCAAGGTGTTCCGAAGTTGCCGAAAGATAGCAGGTATACTTGTTTGATTTTTCAAGGAAAGGTATGGGAGCGCCCCGGAAATCAATGCTCCCGGGAAATTCTTCTCCATTGTGGTACTTATTCGTCGAGATATCGTGCACATCTCCGAAGAAGGCAACAGAGATCCCGATGACAATCAGGGCAAGCCAAATGTAGTTTAACATAGGCGGTTTTTAAATTCAGAATCGACCAATCAACTACATTCCACTCTATTGATAGCCGGAAGTAAAAGGAATGACACCAATATAGTAGTTTCTAGGCGAGATGTCAAAAAAAATGAAGAAATCGGCCAAAGGGATCCTGGATTGAGGATTTCTCAATGGAAAGGGCCCAACGACATTGACAATTATTCAGAAAATTCTTACATAGAATAGTGACATGGGTCGGCATGGGTTCTGATCCTTCTTTAAGGGTATGAAACGTGAACATGAGCACAGGCAATCCATGGAGGATAAGCATGAAGAAGAACCATACCCTTTCACTCAGAATCGCAGGCGTCATTTGCCTGATGATCTTCCTGTATCCTTTCCAACAATCCGAAGGACAGCTCCGGGGGAATGACTCTTCATACTTCCCTATACGAGTCGGTAATGAGTGGAGGTATGTCAGCCAATCTTCATCAGATACGGAGAGAATTAGCGATACCGCCCGGATTCATGGACAGTTATATTACGCTTTATCGATCGGGGAACTATCGAGAGATTGGTTGCGGAAATCGAACGATAGCGTTTATGTGCTTGAAGATACTACCGACGGTACTGAAAGCTTGCTATACAATTTCGGCGCCAACGTTGGGGACAGTTGGGAATTGCCATCCCAATATTCTTGCACCTATGGGGTAAAAATCAAACTTACGAGCAAAACCGATACTGTCATCACACCCGCAGGTACATTTACCAATTGTTACGTTTTTGAACACCAACCAGGTTGCATGGATGGAGGTATGAATGGCTCATGGTTTGCAAAAGGTGTCGGGGAGGTAAGGCGGTGGATGGAGAGTTTCGCCGGCTTGATTGATTTTCGTTTGGCTTCATACATGCTCGTAACATCGGTGGGATCACCGGCGAGAAAATTCGTAACGGATTCATATGATATGCTTCATAACTATCCGAACCCGTTTAATCCATCTACCGTTATCGGATATCAAATCCCGGCAAAGAGTTTCGTTACGTTGAAAGTCATCGATGTGCTCGGAAGAGACGTTACAGTTCTGGTAGACAAGGAACAACAAGCGGGATCGTACCAGGCAATGTGGAATGCCGCGGGCTTTCCAAGCGGGATATATTTTGCCATACTTCGAGCACAAGCGTATTCATCCGTGAGGAAATTGGTTTTGCTGAAGTAAGTCGTGCGCTCCACGACAACTCGCTCACTGGACACCTGGGAGGGGCTCCTGAGAGCTTCAAGTTAACGTATTGCCTTGAGGATAGGTTTACTTGACCTCCAGCAATTCCAATTCAAAAATCAACAGCGCATTCGGAGGGATGACGTTTCCCGACCCGATCTCACCGTATGCGAGGTCCGGGGGGACATACAGCACCCATTTCGACCCGACCGGCATCAGTTGGAGCGCATCCTTCCATCCACGGATGACGCCGCTCAGCGAAAACGTCGCCGGCGCAAGTTTGGAGGAATTCTCGAATTCAGATCCATCAATGAACGTTCCACGGTAGTTAACTTCAACTTTTTCAAATGCCTTCGGTTTCCTGCCGGTTCCCATCGTGAGAACCTTGTACTGCAGGCCGCTCGGGAGCGTCACGACACCCGGTTTTTTCTTATTCTCGGCAAGAAAGACATCTGCCTCCTTTTTGTTTTTCTCTGCCTGCGCCTTCAGCTCAACATCATGTTTCGCCCTTCTTTCGCTCCGAAGCGCATCCGTCAAAAGACGGGATGCAGAATCTGTGATTGCAGTCTGGCTGCCGGAGTACTTGTCCCTCAGGGCACGGGTAACGATCTCGGAATTGACATCGAGTGACTGGCCTTTCAGCCACGTCCCGATGTCGAGTCCGACTGCATAGCTCAAACTGTCTTTGTGGCTTTCCAGCTTCACCTTGTCTTCTTTTGTCCCCTGGCAACCAAGTAACGCAAGGGCGAACACTACACACGCAATGTACTTCATCCGAAAATCCTTTCAGGAATATTCATCGTGGTAGAAGAGGATCACCTATCTTCGCCAATCGAATGGGCTGGACATGCTCAGTGCTGTCGACCGCCGGGGTTCCCCCGTGTGCTCCCAAAATCGCGCGGCTTATTGTCTGTCTTTTTGTCGGAGCTCGCAGCAGGCATTGCCCCACCCGTTGGAAGGTACGTCGGCGCAGCCGGCGGCGGGAAATATGGTGGAGGTGGGGGATTATAGCCACCCGGATCGAATGTCGGAGTATACGATCCTGAAACAGACCGGGTCTGCACCGGCATCTCGGTTTCAAACAATTGGTCGTCGTACATGATGCCTGCAATGGAGCCGTCTTCGTCATGGAAGCGAATTTTAGCATCATAGTTTGTGCTATCATCAAATATCAGGACAACCACATCTCCTTCCACACGATAAATACCATTAGTGTTCTTCACGCTGTTAGCGGCGGAAGGATCGTAAATGACGAATGAATGGTCTCCATCGAAGGAGATACTTGCCCTCGCCGATTGAGCATTACCGGAGAGATAGAAGATCCCGTGCGCCGTTTGCTCCGCGTCGCCCGGGTCGGTTCTCCGGTACGTCCGTTCGGAACCATTCTTCAATGTCAGCGTGAGACTGTTGCCATCCAGCTTGTACGGATAATCCGATTCCTCTTTGGTATCCCGTATGCGAATGACACCGGGTAGCAGAGTGTACGGCACCGGCTCGCGGTCAAAGAACATGTTGTGGTCACAGTCGAAAACCAATGTCCATTTGTCATAAAACGTGTGAGCTTCCCACGTGCCGCGAAGCAGGGTCAACGTCAATTCCGGTGAGAATGCATCCTGTGCATTCGCCTTCGCGCTGAAAATGGCAGTCGTCAAAAGTGCCATGGCCAGGAATTTCAGGTATCGGTAACGCATTGAGTTCTTCATTTTAGTATCCCCATTAGCTGCCTACACAATCTTATACAATAAAAGTGCCATGCCATACACCTTATACGACCATTATAAGATACTGAAATTAAGTCATATTTGCTGGCTTTGGCCCTTTTCAGCACACACATCAGGCTCACATGTCTTTAATCGAATATGATGTCCAGAAAAGGAGACGCTATCGGTTGACATTCTTACCAATAATGGTAAGTCGGTCTGCATTCCACAATAACAATTTCACATCAAGAAAAGTTATCTTATGGTGCAACGTTTGTTTGCGACATTGCTCGCAACTGTTCTATTCCTGACCCTCTCCACGTTCGCGCTCGCACAGGAGGCGGCGAAACAAGGGATGAAGAAGGAATCAAAGGAAGAGTCGATGAAGAAAGTCGAAATGGCCTTGGGTCCGCTGAGGTCCGTCTCATGAGCTCCCGAATGTGGATTCATGTGCCGCAGCCACGACGAAAAAGAGCTGACCGCCATTGAAGAAAGACTAGCGCGGTTTCAGATATTGTACAGTTTTCTCAACAAACCCTGTCCATGGTAGAATTCGGGACAGGGTTTTTCATTTTACAGAAGCGGGTACCTCGACACTCATCCCAAACTTCCCACTGCCGTCTCGACCTCCTCAAGGATCTCGCATGACTTGACTACTTCTTTGATTTTCGTATGGTCGGGGTACAGCGGTCGATCTTCATCGAGATGCTTGACGTGTTTTCTGATGACCTCCTTTGCCTTCCGCACTCCCGCTCCAGGAGTAAACTGCCGGAAGTCGAGTGCTTGGGCAGCCGCGATACACTCAATGCCCAATACGCCGTACGCGTTGTCGATGATCTGCCCGTTCTTGATTGCCGTGTTCATTCCCATCGAAACAAAATCCTCCTGGTCCGCCGCGGCGGGAATCGAACCGACGGAAGCGGGACTGGAAAGCAATCGTTGCTCAACGATGAGCATGTCGGCGGTATACTGGCTCAGCATGAGCCCCGAGAACATGCCGGCGCCTTTCGTGAGGAACGCCGGCAATCCGACGCTCAATGCCGGATTGAGAAGTCTGTTCAATCTCCGCTCGGAGAGGACACTGACCATGGTCACCGCGGCTCCAACCATATCCATCGGCAGAGAGACTGGAGAACCCTGGAAGTTCGCTCCGGTGAGGGTGAGCTTACTCTCGCAAAGGAAGATAGGGTTATCGGCAACTCCATTGAGTTCCGTTTCCACCTGTTTCTTTGCGTAAGCGACGGCATCATGCGCAGTGCCGATGACCTGCGGTGACGATCGCATGGAATAGGCGTCCTGCACCTTCGTTTTTATTTTGCCCGAGAGAAGGTCGCTTCCTTTAATGCACGCCATGATCGCCTTCGCACTGCGAACGGCTCCCGGGAATCCGCGGAGCTCATGCAGGCGGGTGTCATAGGGTTTCAGATTCGCAAACAGCGCCTCGAGTGACATCGCGCATGCGATCTCTGCCTGCTTGAGCCATCGGTTGATGTCGTAGAGGTGAATCGCGCTCATCGCCGTCAGGAGGTTGGAGCCGTTGATGGTCGCCAGTCCGTCTCTTGCACGAAGGCCGGGAATCGGAATGCCCGCCCGCTCGAGGGCGACATTACCGGGCAGCAATTCACCCCGATAGTACGCTTCTCCCTCCCCCATCATGAGGAGCGCGATCTGCGACATCGGCGCAAGGTCGCCGCTTGCACCCACGGAACCTTTCTGGCAAACGAACGGTGTAACGCCCTTGTTCAGCATCTCAACGAGCGTGAGCGTTATCTCCGGCCGACATCCGGACCGCCCCAGCGCGTGGACGTTGATTCTCCCAGCCATTGCGCCGCGCACGTATTCAGCCGGCGCGGGGTCGCCGATGCCGGCAGCATGATTGTAAATAAGGTATCTCTGGAATTGTCCGACCTGCTCGTCCGTCAGCACAACCTCCGAGAGCTCTCCGATTCCGGTGTTGACACCGTACATTATTTCATGTGCCAGGACTTTCTCTTCCAGCATCGCACGACATTTCTTAATTCTCTCAACAGCATCGGGATGAAGCTCGACTTTTTCACCCCCGCGCGCGATACGGACAAGCTTCTCGACAGTCAATCCCGAACCATCCAGTACAATTGCCATGGTACAACCCTTTATTCAGTAGGAAAATGAGACCATTTGACGAAAGAACAGCAAGGCTTCGAGAATCTCATCAATGTAGGAATTCTTTGGAAGATTCTCAACCTTTCGGTAATGCCTCAGTTCGAAGTCGCGGCCTTGCTCCCGACCGCGTCCTCGCGGTCGGATGTACAGCCACGCTCAGGACATTTCAGCGAGGACGCTGAAATGAGCAAGGGAGGACACAGCACACAAACCGGAATTGACGAACCGCCAACCTTTCGGATGGCCGCGACGTTTGACTGGCGAACGAACTTTCTTTAACTTTGAGGCGATACCATTCCATCATAATATGAGGACGTAGAATGTACATCGGTCACTTCGCCGTCGGACTTGCCGCAAAGAAGATCGCGCCACGACCTTCGCTCGGGACATATTTCATGGCTGTCTCGTTTCTTGACCTGCTCTGGCCGGTCTTTCTTCTCCTGGGAATCGAGCGCGTTGAGATCGACCCCGGTAATACGGTTTTCACACCTCTCGCGTTCGTTTATTATCCATTCTCCCACAGCCTGCTCATGACGGCGGTCTGGGCATCGCTGTTCTCCTTCGTTTACTACCGGGTCCGCAAAGATAAGGCCGGCGCGCTGTGGCTCTGGGTCGCAGTTTTCAGCCACTGGATACTTGATGTCGTCACCCACCGGGCCGACCTTCCCCTGTATCCCGGAGGTACTACCCTCGTTGGCTTCGGATTGTGGAACTCCCTGGTGGGAACAATTATCGTCGAGGGGGGAATCTTCCTGGCGGGAATTTTCATTTACCTCTGGGCTACAAGGTCAAAAGACGCAACGGGGACGGTCGCGTTCTGGGCGCTGATCATTTTTCTTCTCACGACATATCTGGCAGACATTTTCGGCCCGCCTCCGCCCAGCCCGAAGTTCCTCGCTTACTTCTCATCATTCGCATGGTTGCTCGTGCTCTGGGGATACTGGATCGACCGGCACAGGTCGACGACGGTTGTCACCGGCTAGCATGGTGTCGCTCAAATATAGCTTTAATAACTGATGGTACGCAGAGTCATTATACAAAGTGATAAATTCTAAATCCGAATTCCTAAATCCTAAGCAAATCCTAAACTCGAAGCATTAAATCCTAAACCCGTTCGCAAGGCCCCAAGCCAAGGACTTCTGCCGGGGGGGCTTTTTGTCCTTCGAGACATGTGGAAAACTTCCCGTCGCATCGTTGCCAAAACGGTTTAGGGTTTCGAAATTAGTGTTTTGAGCTTGTTTAGGATTTCGAATTTGGTGCTTAGGATTTATCTATGATTTTGTGCTTCGATCATCGAGAATAGTTTTGCGTATCGTCAGTTAATCAATCTATTCCCGAGACAGGAGGCTCGTTAAAGAACGCCTGGAGACAATTAAGGGTTGCCGGCAGGTGAGACTTTCAGTTGGAAGTGATCATGAAGAATGCGCCATCCCCCGATTCAGGTCCTCTTCGTTAGTCCGGGACCTGGAATCCTGCATCCTTTGGCCGCAATTCATCATAGAGATTTCGTAGAGCGTCGTAGGCGATTTTGCTTCCACGCTGAGAAGCTTTTCGGTACAGTTCCACTGCCTGCGGGATGTTCTGTGCGACTCCCCTTCCTTTATCGTAACAATACCCGAGCATCGCTTCCGCAAGGACTGAACCGTCCGCCGCGGCTTGCCGGAACATGGCGACAATACTGCTATCTTCCGGAGCCGGTTTCTCACCATTGAGTTTTACGACGCAGAGCCTGAGTTTAGCTTCCCTGTTTCCCAATTGTTGTGCCCGTTTCAGAAGTTCCACTGCCTGCTCGCGGTCGCGAGAACCGTGATCTGCCCTGTAATAGCGCACGCCGAGTTCAACCAGCGCCTCAGGATAGTCCATCGCGGCTGCTTGCTCGAGAAACGCCATGGCCTGCTCTTCCGTAAGTTGACGGTCGAAACCAAGATCTGCAAGTTCCGCCCAGATAAAAAAGGCGGCGGGGTCTTTCTGCTCAGCATGGGCTTTCAGGGAAGGAAAATATTCATTCTTGCGGGTCAGATTCCAGAGCAGAAGGGAGGCCCAGGGCGACTCGGAGCGGATCGCACGGAGGTAGTAGACTGATGCCGTAACAGAATTTCGTTTGACCTGTATTCCCCGGTCATACATACGGCCGATGAACGTGAGGGCTTCGGGGCTGCCGGCTTCCGCTGCATCGCGGAGGACTCGTTGGGTCGAGGGAGATAGAAGACTGTCGAGGTCGCCGGAGGACTGGTTGATTGCTGTGCTATCCGGGCGGGGATGATTCTCGAGAAGCGCATCCTGAGCCAACATTTTATCATCAGGTTCGGAGACCGAGTCTGCATCAAAATCGAGGAACACCGGGTGCACGGGCGCGGAGACCGCCTGCCCGTTTGGCTCCGAGCGCGCCGAATCCCTTTTGCTTCCGGCCCCGGTGGCCGGTTCGTTCTGCGAATCCTTGGCAACCTTAATGCCCCGCGCCTTGAATTCCGCCAGGACTTCCCCCGCCGGCTTGTAACCCGAATCAGCCGCCATTTTAAGCCATCGATACGCTTCGGAATAATTCCGGGGAACGGTCAGATTGTCGGTCAGGAGCAGGCCATAGGCATACTCGCCTTCCGCCAGTCCATGTTCCGCGGCATACCGGAAGTTCTTGTAGGCCGCGTAGGGGTCCCAGCCGACACCCAGTCCGTTATTCAGGAGAATACCATAGTTGTACCGTGCGGGCACCAGGTCCTGCTCGGCCGCCTTCCGAATCCAGAGTGCTGCTCGCGCAGTGTCGCGGGCGAACCCGTTACCGGTGAGGTAACGGATACCAAGCTCGTGCTCTGCATCCGGGTCGCCGGAGTTTGCCCTCTTCACCAGCATGAACTCGTCCCAGATTCGGTCCATCGAGTTATCAACCTTCAGATAGAACAGATTTACCTGCTGAGAACGATCCTTCAGAACAACGCTCTTGGGATGGTCTCCCGACTCAGCGCCGATTGCGGGAACGGTCGCCAAGAGTGCGGTCAGCAAACATATGACAAGTTTCGACCTAGACATCCGGGTTAGTTCCGATTAAACGCAGCTTTCAATGTGAACCACAGTGTATCATTCACGGGAATCAAGAGCAAGGAGGGCCGTTCAATCTTGAATGCCGTCAGACTCAAAAAGAATCTTGCTTGAACGTCGATCTTTTGTTCCGTCCAGTTCGCTATTGCCGTTGCCGAAATATCGTTCGTCACGCCGTGAAAGGTGAGTTTTCCCGCCACCTGGAGGCTGTCGCCAGTTTGGGTGATTTCCGTGCTCGAGAACGTCACATCGGGATACGTGATACCGTCAATCACTTCCATGGCATGGGAATCACGGTTCGAGTTCCCGCTGTCGAACGTCGTCACGTCCACCTGGGCGGAAACACTTTTTATCTCCTTCTTCGGAGGGTCGACTTCAAGCTTAAACGCGACCTCCTTGCTTGTCGCTTCGATCTCGTGAAGAGGATGAACGAGCCGATAGGTCACCGATGACTCATCTTTTCCCGCTTCAAGAACTTGGGATTGTGATCTGGCGCCGGAGATGAACACCAGGAACATGGCCAGTATTGAGAGGTTTCTTATGGTCATGCGTGCTCCGTCAAAATGTGACAACAATGAGTGAGAGGGCAAGCACTCCCGTCGTTATGTAGCCGGCGACCTGATGGTAGTGCGCGAGCTGGAGCTCGTTCTTGTTGTGCCGGAGCTGCGACCCGATGATCGGCGTGATGATCATACCGGCAACATGGACCCACGCCAGAGTTTTGTGTAATGTCGTGGTGCTGTTCTCATTGCGCCGGATCAGCGGAGGGGGTGAAAGCACTGCCAGCAAACCGGTGGCCGTGTACGAGAATATCGAAAACGTCACGAACTCCGAGTGTGTTTGCCGCAGGCTTCTGAACTGAGAGTTGTTAAAGTTGTCGAGAGTCCTCTGACCATAGTACACTGTCGTGGCCAACAAACCGAGGGTTACAAATCCGCCGATCTGGTGTACGGTCAGCATTGTGCGGCGGAGCGACAATTCACTCTTCCGGACTTCAGGTGTGAGCGGTGATGCGAGACCCACGCTTCGCAGCAGTCCGCTCTCGCCCCATAATCCTCTTTCTACAAAACTCATGTTGTCCGGCAAGAGTTTGCGTTTCACAACCGGGCGGAGCGAATCGGCCCGAGCAGAATCCGAAAAAGACGATGATTCGGGAGTGAGTTCAAGTGAAGGTGAAGAATCCAGACGTTGTGCGAAGAGCGGGCTTTCAAACGGCATGACTACTTCTGCCTCGCCGGTACCGGAGGTGTAGAACGCCTGGCTGTCAAAATCGTCAACCGGGACGGATTCCTGAGCGTGCAGTGCGGCGTAACTGAGGCACGCGATTGAAACTATACGGAGAATGGATTTCATGGTCCCTCTTTATTAATGATTCTATTCCTGGTAGTTGATGTTCATTTTACGGAAATTGAGGAATCCCCGCGGAGAACCAGAACGACGGTTCACTTAAGGTACGCAAAAAGGCAAAGAAAAGCAGGTCTTAAGAAAAGACTCTGAGAGATGTCCCGTTCAATGTGGTGTTGTATTTCCCGAGGGCACTGCCTGCTGGCCCATTGATCACCGACCCGTTAGTAGCAAATCGGGAGCCATGGGCCGGACAGTAAAAAGAGTTGCTCGCCAGTTCATATTGGACGGCGTTTCCCTGGTGAGTACATGCCGAGCTGACAGCAATGTATCCACTCGGGGCGTGCGCCACAATAACGCCGCCATTGTACAGATAACCTCCGACGGATTTCAACGAAGCGTTTGCTGGGTCAGCGAGATTCAGCGTGAAATCGACATTCGTAGGCGCAGTGATTCCCGCGTCGGGCACTTTACACCCGCCAAGGCAGTAGCTGCAGGCGAGCACCGCCGAGCCTATTCCGAATATTGACAGGAATTCCTTTCTATTCATCAGTTCCCTTCTACTTTAATGGATAAGGCGTTGCGAGTTCATCGGGCCAAAGTCCACCGAGGCACATCGGCTTCGATTTCCCAGTGTGTAATGACGGACCCGAAGAAACTATTGAACTAGGCAAGCTATCATTCGATTACAGAACATCGGATTTCCCGAGGACGTTCCCGAGCTTATTCCGAGCATCGACACGAATAGTTTTCCTTCCAGGATTATTTTACCTGGATCCGCCGGTGGAAGATTTGGCAAAATTAGCTGGGATGGCACCGGTTGAATCAAGTGACACCGTAAAATACAAGCTGTCGCTTGCGAATGCACTGAAGATGCCCAAGCCACCCTTCACGTTCGTTAGGGGCTCATTCAGTGGGAGGATGAATCTTGAACTGCTAGTTGTACTTTCGCCCAAATCTGAAGAGGTTCGGTTTGTCCTCCGGCTCTCGAACCGCCGCCGCCACCTCCACCTCTGCGACCGCCGCCGCCACCGCGTCCGCCCATGCCACCACCCCGTCCTCCGCCCATACCGCCGCCGCGACCTTCTCCTCCTTCACTATTGCCCTGCGATGCAGCGCCACGCCCGTTTGAGGATTCGACGCCAACGCCGATTTGCATCCCCGGCTTTGTTCCGATCGCAAAGGCTGTGGGTCCGGTATCTGAGAGCGGGATCTTCAACTCATAGACAAGGACGCCGTTCGTAATACCGACACGGACATCGATGCCGCCCGTCTCAGCGGTCGTCATGCGATGATGCTCCCCCTCTCCTGGACCGTACACTTCCAGCTCATCGGCCAGCGGTCGCGGATTATCCATTTGAGACCCCGCCGGCTGCTCTCCTCCCGCATCGCCGGAGCCGCCTACATCCCCCGTGTTTTCCCTTCGTCCCTGCTCTGAACCGGCTCCGCCGAGGCCCAGAGGATAATGGATCCCGAATTTCTTATCCTCCCCACCGTTGCGGTCGAACCAAACTGTCAGTCCCGACCTCATGATCTGCCGTTGGTAATCCCGGTTTATGGTGATCAAACCGATATAGAGAAAATGTTCATCATTGAGCAGACCCATGGATGTTTCGTGTTCATCGAGAGCGTACAAAGAATCCTTCCATTCCGTATTCTTTCCGTCAATGACGACATCTTTGTTCTTCCACCGACTGGCAAGTTCCAGGGTCTTGCATCCTGCCATCAAACACAAGAACGAAGGCACGAGCCAGAACATACTGACCGCGATGCTGTGCAGGAGCTTTTCCTGTCTATGGGTGATCATGTTAATGCGTTCTTTCGAAGGTTGACAATATGATCTTTATCTACAGCTTAGTCTTGCCTTTGTCTTCCGCGGCCTCCACCCATTTGGGGACGTTCCTGCTTCATTTTTTCGTATTTAGCTTTCTGCTCGTCCGTGAGGAGCGCTTCGATTTTCGCATCTACCCTCTTCATGATATCGCCCATCGCGGCGCGCATGGCACTGCGGTCACCCTGATTTTTCTCGAAAATCTTGCTGCGTTCCGAGTCCGCGGCCATGTAGATGATCCGCACGCTGTCGGATTGAACTTTCGTCAGCGAGAGGCTGTCGGTAATGGCCTTGACACGGTCGTCGAGTGACATCCGTGCACGCTGGGCACGACCTGCACCCGGCATGAGGAGCGTAAGAGAGCAGATCGCAACGACAAGCATCGCCAATCTGGGAAAGAATTTGGTCATCATCTTGTTTCCTTTCAAACAATGAACGATTGTGGAATAACTGCTATTAAATAAGACTGAGCACTTCACAGGTTGGACACCCCCCAAATGGATAGGTTTAAGAACTACCGGGCAATCATAGTGCAGCCCCTATGAGATCAAAGGTCAGATGTCCGGTCGCGACTCGTGAAATTGCCTCAGATTGTACGAAAACGTTACCATATAGTAGCGGCTGAGAACGCGGGTGGTTGCATCCTGAACATAGGTTTCTGTCACCGTCCGATTGATACTCCGGTTTTGATTGAGGAGGTCGAACACCGTGAAGAGGATTTCTCCCTGCTGGTTTTCAAAGAGCTTCTTTCCCAAGCTCAGGTTCCAGAGTGTGTAATTCTGGTTCAGGTCGCTTGACAATCCGTTATACAGGGTGTTTGCGAGGTCCGTCTTTATATCAATGCCTTGCCAGAAAATCAGATTGAGTTTCACAGCTGCCGTATGGCTGAAGTAGTTATTGTTGAGGGTCGGTTGCGTCGAGTTTTTAGAATTGTTGAAATTCGCGGTGTACGAAACTGTAAAATCGACTTTCTCGCTGATATTGCTTCCGAGGACAAAGCCGGGACTCACAGCGACCACATTAGCCACGTTCAGGAGATTGTCGATCAGCCCGGGCGAACGGGTGTACGTAACCCCTCCATTGAGATTCAGGTTGCTCCCGAGAAAGTCGATTGGGAATCCGTACGTGCAGAAGGTACGAACACTCCAGTTGCCGTCCAGGTTTACCGGACTGACAAGCTGTGTCCCCCTGGTGAGTTGAACACCGCCCGGGAGCAGTGTGTCATGCACGGCTGTAATCGTCGAGTTGCCGATGTAATTCCGCGTAGAGCTCGCGTAGAAGAAGAGCAGGAGACTCTGTGCCCGTTCCGTTTCCGCGAGCGAAAGCCGCGTGAGAAGCGTTTGGCTGTACGACTGTTTGAGGTCAGGGTTACCAATCGACAGAATAAGCGGATTGGAGTTGTCGACAACATTTTGCAGTTGTGTGATCGTCGGTGAACTCGTCAGAGTGCGATAAAACACGCGCAGACTTCGCCGGTTCGAGAATTCATAATTGATGATAGCATTCGGCAGCACCGTATAGAACATTTTCGAGACCGAGGATGTATTCGGAAACGATTGTTCACCCTGCAGGCTCGCAATCTGATACGAAACGCCCGCCGAGCCATTCAACGAACCCAACCGGAGACGGTAGCCAATACCACCGTTGTTGGTCAGGTATTCGTTGTTAAAAGAATTGGAGAGCTTGGTATTAAGGTCGGAATAGCCGCTCGCGAGTGCATCGTAATTGTAGGTTCTGTTATCCGATATGTTTTTTGAATACGATGGACTGTAGTTGATCTGGAGTAGCCCGATCGTTCCGGCCGGTTCGGTGTAGACCACATTCGAAGAAGCGGTGTATCCGTCCGTTACAATCCCCGTCTGCTGGTTGATGGTATCCGCGCCGGTCGGGGCCGTATAATATTGATCGAGCGAGTTGAGGGTGTTCGTGCTGTTCTTGCGGTTGAGTCCAAGTCCGACATCGATGGAGAGCGTGCGGCCCTGCGTGGGAAATTTATGCCGGTAGATGACGTGGGTTCGCATCGTGTAGCCGTCGGTGTTTGTTTGGTTGTCGTTTTGGGCCTGACTCTGCAACACATTCCCTGACGATGTGTTGATGCCCGTTATCGAACTTGTGGAGTTGTTTTTCTGTATGTACATTTGCGGAGTCGCGACGAGGAAGTTGGAAGAATCGGCCATGTAGTCGAAACGGAAATTGAAACGGTGGTTGTAGTTCGTCTTTTCCGCATTACTATTCTCATTGTAAAAACTGCTGGAGTCGGGCGAATAAACATACTGCCGGTGAAGGATCTGGGGATTTTGGTTATCCGTCTCGTTAAAGAAATAACTCCCGGCCATGAAGAGGTTTCTCGCAAGACTATCGGCGTCATTCAAACCGACGGAGTTCGCCGAAAAAACGCCGCTTTGCTGCCCGATCAGGAAATTGCCCGCGGACCCCGGCCCGGCCGAACCGGGATTTGGGGCCCCCCCCGGCGTTCCGCTGTTTTGACCCGAGCCGCCTCTTCTGCCGCGCGTGAACATCCCTCCTCCTCCGCCGCCGGCGCCCCTTTGATTTCCTCCGCTCATAACGCCGAGCAGGTCCTGGGTTGAGAAGTTTTGCTGGCTAATGTTGTTGGAGAGTCCGATGAGAGAAAGCCGACGGTCGGACTCAAAGGAATTCACGTTTCCACTTGTCACGTAGCGGTCATCGGTACCGTATCCTCCGTAGATGCGCCCGAACTCTCCGGTCCTCCGTTCCGGCCGTGTCACGATGTTCATGGTTTTGATGGTCTGCCCATCGTCAAACCCGGTGAGCTGTGCCTGGTCGCTTAGCTTGTCGAACACCTGCACTTTGTCGATCACTTCCGACGGCATGTTACGAAGCGCAAGCGTCGGGTCGCTTCCGAAGAACGGCCTTCCGTCCACAAGAACCTGCTGCACATTTTCGCCCTGTGCCTGCACCGTGCCGTTTTGAACCACAACGCCGGGCATTTTTGTCACCAGGTCTTCCGCCGTGGCGTCCGGGTTTGTCTTGAACGCCCGTGCATTGTATTCGGTGGTGTCGCCTTTCTGAACTGCGGTTGGAAGGCGTCCTTCCACGATGTATTCATGCAGCGGTATCGTCTGCTCCGACATGGCGAGAGTTCCCAGGCCGACGAGTGACCGTTCGATGTCGACATTTTTTCCGATCGACTTATAGCCAACGCGGGTCACTTCGAGCGCGTACGCTCCATGCGGAATACTGGCAAAGTGAAAATAGCCGTTCGTGTCGGTTGCAGTTACGTATGTCTCGGTTGAGTCGTCGCGGTCCGTAAGACGAACGTGCACACCGACGAGGGGTCGATTCCTGCCGTGGTCAATGACTTTCCCCTCGACGGCGGCAGTTTGTGATGCCATGTGACCTGCGAGGAGGAAAATCGCCAGAAATGGTAAGGCGACCCTATTTATCACGCTATTACGTCGCATTTTCTCACCTTTGACCGTCTTTGCGGCAGAAAGTTTAAGAAAAAGATGAGAATTCGGGGTGACGGGCGCCTGCTGAGTTACCCTCACCCCGTGACCCCTCTCCCGAACCTGTCCTGAGCGAAGTCGAAGTATCGCGAGAGGGGTGTTGAGCCCCGCTTCTCCCGCGGGGCGAAACGGGGAGAGTGGAAAGGGATGAGGGTAAAAAGCCGAACGACGAACCCTGACGATGAGCATTGGGAGATGATGAGAAAATACACGAATTGAGTCGTAGGACAGTACGGAAGCCAGAACCCGGTAGCCGCTTTAGCGGTTTCCAACTGACACGAGAGCTTTGAGCGAAGGTTACCTTCAGCTTCGTCCTCGCTTCGGAGAAGGTAACCTTCTTCTAAACCGTTGAAACGGTTCCTCCGCGTTTGGGTTTTTCTTTCCCACGGCTGAAGCCGTGGGTTCAAATCTGTTGCCGGCGAGCCATCTACGAAAGAAGGGGAACTCCCTACGAATTTGGTTTCATTCTTTCAAGTAGTTTTTCAATCCCCGGGTGGCAGACAGCAAGTTTTTCCCGTTTTTTGCATCTTACTCTATGGACAGTCATGATTTCGGCCAACTGTGGATGAAGTGAACGACAGCGAGCTGCTCCGCCGCTTTGCCGGTGGCGACAGCGCAGCCTTCGGGGAAATATATCACAAGTACTACCGCCGGGTGTTCGGATACTGCTACCGGCTGCTGCGCGACCGGGATGCCACGGAAGACCTTGTCCAATCAGTTTTTGTCAAAGCTCTTGAATCTGTGAAGTCGCTTGAGAAGCCCGAATCATTCTACTTCTGGCTCTTCAGTATTGCCCGCAACGAAGCCTTCGGTTGGCTTCGTGCACGTAGGAAGGACGTTGCCGGACTTTCCGACGAAGAAGTGTGGGATACCGAAACACCGCATGAGCTTCTTGTGAGGCGCGAAAATTCGGACCTCGTGGAAGAAGGACTACAACGACTTAAGCCTGAATATCGCGAGGTGCTGGTGCTGAGGCAGTTCGAAAAACTGTCGTACGCGGATATCGCGAGCATCACAGGCAGCACGATCAGTTCAGTTGAATCACGATTGTACAAAGCCAGAAAAGCATTAATTAAGTACCTGGAACCGATTTTACAAGAAAGGACCGCGACATGAGCTGTGCCAATTATGAAATTTTGGTTAGCAAGCTGCTGGATGGCGAGCTGCAAGCTGGTGATTCCGCGACGTTGTTCGCACATTTGGCTTCGTGCGGTGAATGCCGGTCGTTGTTCCATCGGATGCAATCGCTGAATGCCGCGTTGGAGCGCGTCGCAGAACCACCGGCTTTTTCACCTGCTGTTCCATCTTTTCCATTGCACGACATCCACAGGGAAAGATTGTGGCAACACCGCATATCACTGCGAGTGCCCGCTCTTGCATTTGCGGCGCTCCTGGTCGCGGCCGTTGTCATCTATTCGTTGGTACGGCCCCGCAGCACCGAGACAGTCTATGTCACAAAACTCGCGACAGTCATTGTCACTCCCGAAAAGACTTCGA
This sequence comes from Bacteroidota bacterium, assembly GCA_049515655.1. GTDB lineage: Bacteria > Bacteroidota > Ignavibacteria > UBA10030 > SZUA-254 > JBEKTW01. The sequence continues at coordinate 91,584 of JBEKTW010000007.1, read as the reverse complement.
CACCACAACAAAAGTAGGAGATCCCGATATGCGATTAAATACATGGATATTCTTGATGCTGCTCTGTGCATTGCCGGCAGCAGCACTAAACTCACCCCAGGAAATGCCGCAGGCGAAGAAACGCGTCAACCCTTCCTACCCGTCAATTCTCAAAGCGGCGGGAATCGAAGGAGAGGTCAGCGTGAGGGTATTTGTGAATGAAAATGGAGGCGTCGATAAAGCGACGGTGGAGAAGACGTCCAACAAGGATTTTGACGATGCCGCCCTCGATGCAGTGAAGCAATGGGAATTTACGCCGGCACTGAAGGACGGGAAGCCCATTAAGGCTGAAGTGATCATCCCCTTCAGGTTCAAACTCAATGGTGATTTGAAATCCGAATACGAAGACGAAATGAAGCTTAGGGAAAAAGTTGTCGGGTTACTCCGAGGAGACACCGGAGAACAGATGCTGTCTCTCATCGATCCTGAGGCATACGTCGTGATCGGCAATAAAATGGAACATTTGCGTGGTCTTCTCTCAGACAAAGGGAAAAGATCGATGCTTGTTGAAGGACCCGAATCAAAAGAACTCTTATCCATCCAGAAGGTCGATTCCTCAGATAGGTCGGGCTTTTTGATCCTCCGCATGAAACCGTCATCAGGAAAGCACGAGCGATATCACACCATTGTGTACAGTCGGAACGAAGCAGGCGAGTGGCAAATCCGCTCCTGGCATACTTCTGCAAAGCAGTAGGGGTTAGAGTTTTGAGTTTTGGGGTTTGGGTTTAGGTGGCAGATAATAGGTGATGGGTGATAGATATTAGGGTTTGGGGTTGGGGTTCGGGTTGGAGGTAATAGGTGGTGGGTGATAGGTGTTAGGGTTTGGGGTTTGAGTTTTGAGTTTAGGATTTGTCCCGCCTTTGGATTCCGCTGGGCGGCGGGATTCTGAGAGGCGGAATTTAAGATTTCCGAATTCGGATTTAGAAACGAGTATCGTGTCCTTCAAATAGTTCGAATAAATTCCTGGATCTTCACGTCACTCGCAACCCTCTCCCCTTCAATTCCCCTCTCCCGAACCTGTCCTGAGCGAAGTCGAAGGATCGGGAGAGGGGAAAGGGGTGAGGGTAAAAAGCCAAAAGACGAATCGCCCTACTATTCTCACTTCTCCCCCATCTTCTTCAAAACATACACAAACACCCCGAACGCTCGCACGGCCTGCGACTGGGGATGCACCGTCCCGACCTGGTCAACGCCGTACCCATCCTCGCCTCCGTAAGGATTCCAGCCGTTGCGGATGCCGTTGTCGGCTTCACGATGCAGCGTCACCGTTGCCGTTCCTTCGTGGTTTGTCCAGACGTGTTCCAGCATCTTCCGGACTTTTTCCGGAACGTCGCTGAGCTGGTCGGGCGCAATCAGGTACGCGATGAGGAGATTATGCACAAAGTGTCCGTTGCCGTCCATGTGGATTTGATAAAAATCGTGCGGGTCGACCCAGCCCGTCGCCGGGTCGAGGATCCGTTTCACGCTTGCAACAATGATCTTCTTGTACTTCGGATCTTTTGTCACGCGGTACAGCGAGGCGCACACCATGGAGTACTCGACTCCATCCCACGGGAGCTGCTTGCCGAACGCTGCCAGGCCGGGTTTCCCTTCCCACCGTCCGTTGCCACGATAGAACGTTTTCTCGACGCCCGGATATTTCTTGTCGCCGTTCCAGACCATGAGCGCGTCTTTCAGAAATCGCTTATCGCCTGTAGCTTCATACAACCAACACGCGACTGCAATCATCTGATTCATGTTGCTGTTCGTAAAAATCCGGTCATTGACTTTCGCGCCCGGGGGCCAGTTGTACCAACTCCAGAATCCTTCGTGGTTGGAGAGGCGCCCTTCGCTGCGGGCGTCGAGGTAGCGCTGCCGGGCATCTTCCACCCAGATTCTGTTTTGCCGGCCTGTGAAATCCCACCAGTACATTTCCGCGAGGCAGATCCAGGCGCGGTCGTCGACCCACGTCCCGTTGAACATGTTTCTCATATCGTGCTCGAGGTGAAAACGTAGGAGAGAAGAGTCATGGGTGGCTGCAAACAGGTACGCGTCGCCAATCGCACCGTTTGCGCCCTCCCAGCCCGGGGTGTAGACGGTATGGAATAGCTCATCGACCGCGTATGCGCGGCTGAGCCAAGTATTGTACAACTCGCTGTTTGACTCTTTGCTCCCAGCTCCAGGCTCAGTTGATAGAGCAATCGTTGCAAGAATGACGGCAAGGATTTTCTTCATTTCCCGTTCCTGATTTTACGTAAGGTAAGAGGTATTTCAGTGGTTTACAAACGACTCGACCGAGATATCTGAAAAATCAAAAATGATTGTCATTCTGAACGGAACGAAGTGAAGTGAAGAATCTCGCTTCTTTTCGAGCATTGGGATGTTTCGCTTCGCTCAACATGACAAATGCTCATTTGGATTCCGCTCTCGAAAATCGTATTTTATTCCATTATGACTTCGGGAAACGCCCGCCCTACAGGGTATCCGGCAAATCATCCTGTCCGCCGAGCAGGCAAACTTCCCCCGGAACAATTACCACTCAAGAAAGGATTCGTTAATGAAATACGCAGGAATAGCCGCTCTGTGTCTCATGCTGTTAGCGTGTCAGGGCAACACACAGGAGAAGGCACAGCTAAAAACTCAAAAGGACAGCGTGAGCTATGCCATCGGGCATGACATAGCAAAGAATCTCAAGAAGCAATCTTTCGACATCGACCCGGACCTTCTTGCGAAGGGTTTGAAGGACATCTTGAACGACGTGAAACCCGCGTTGGATGATTCGCAATCCCAGGCGGCTATCATGTCGTACCAGAAACATATGATGGATGTACAGGCCGAAAAGAACAAAACGGCAGGCGATGCATTCCTTGCCGAGAACAAGAAAAAGGACGGTGTCATTACTCTCCCCAGCGGCTTGCAGTACAAGGTCGAGAAGATGGGCACCGGAAAGAAACCGAAGGCGGAAGAAACCGTGGCGGTACACTACATCGGAAAGCTCGTCGACGGAACGGAGTTCGACAACTCATACAAACGCGGCCAGCCCGCGTCGTTTCAGGTCAACGGCGTCGTAAGAGGTTGGACCGAGGCATTGCAGTTGATGCCCGTCGGGTCAAAGTGGACGTTGTTCATTCCGCCCGACCTTGCGTACGGTGAGCGTGGAGCGGGTCAGGTGATACCACCCAATGCAACATTGATTTTTGAAGTGGAGCTGCTCTCCGTCAAGTAAGCTTCAGAAAAGACGTGCGACGCACTTCCAAAGTGCGCCGCACATTCTTCCTGTTTGAAGTCTCTACCGATGATTCACCAACCGGTGAATCAAAATTTCCATCGGATCGTTGCCGTTACTCTCGGCGCCGCTCTCCCGTCCAATCCCAGGTCCTGCCCCACGTCAAAATCATACAGATTCGCACTCACATAAGCGTCGAGAAGATTGAGAGCATATAAGGCGCCGAGATACCACGCGAACTTATCCCGCTCGTCCCGGTAGAAATTTCGCTGACTGAGCAAGGTCGGATCACCCAAGGTCTGGGAAGGTTGTATGCTCGCATTATAGCTGTTGCGGTAATCTTTGTACGACTTGTTGAGTTGAATCCACTCCGAAATCCAGTACGTGCCGAGCGCCCAGATGACAGGAGCCTTCCAGTAGCTCCCATTATAGAGCTGTCCGACTCCCGGCGCGGCGGCAGATAATCCGACCGCCAGCCAGGCGGACTTACTGGGATGGAAACCTGTCTCTACGGAGCTTCTACTGCCGGAATCGGGGATGGCCCTGAGACTATCAGATCCGGTACCGACCTGGGCGAGGCAAAAAGCGTGGATGAGTACGGCAAGAACAACAGGACATGAAAACTTAACAGCCGGAAGAGAATAACGACTCACTGCTCAATGCTCATCTGTCGTTGCAGTTTTCACGGCTTTTCCACCATCGCGATCGCGTCGATTTCAACTCTGACGTCTCGCGGCAGCCGTGCCACTTCAACGGTCGAGCGCGCAGGCGGGTCGCTCTTGAAGAATTCGCCGTAGACCTCGTTCATCGCGGGAAATTCATTCATGTCTTTCAGAAAAACGGTGGTCTTGACAACGCTCTGCAGCGAAGCGCCGCCAGCCTCGAGAATCGCCTGCACGTTCTTCAGTACCTGTCGCGTCTGCGCTTTGATATCGCCCGCGACGAGTTGCCCCGTTTGCGGGTCGAGCGGAATCTGCCCGGCCGTAAACACCATCGTGCCGCTCGCGACGATTCCCTGATTGTACGGACCGATGGGCGCGGGAGCCGCTTTCGTTAAAACGATCTTCTTCGGCATACGAATCGTTTATTGTTGGATGGAAGTGATGAGGTCGAGCAGCCGTACGAGGTCATCGTTCGAATAAAACTCAATCACGATCTCGCCTTTTCCCCCTTCGTGAACATTTACTTTCACTTTCGTCCCGAGAGCGTACCGGATCTTTTCTTCAATACTGCCCACTGAAGTTTGCGCAGCCGGGGTTATATGGAAGACCTTCTTCTCTTTCTTCTGGGAGAACTCACGGACGAGTCGTTCGACCTGGCGCACATTGAGGTCACTCTTCGTGATCTTTTCGAAAAACTTCAACTGGGTCAATTCATCGGGGAGCGCAAGCAACGCCCGGGCATGCCCGGCGGTAAGCGCGCCCTTCCGCAGCGCGTGCTGGATTTTGTCCGGGAGCTTCAGTAGACGCAAGAAGTTCACGACCGTCGTGCGATCCTTGCTCACCTTCCGGGCGACATCTTCAACGGAAAGCTCGACGTCGTTCATGAGCCGTTGATAGGAAATAGCGATCTCGATCGGATTCAGGTGTTCGCGCTGGAGGTTTTCGATGAGCGCGAGCTCGAGCATTTCCACCTGCGTCCTGACTTCAATAACGTAGGCCGGAATTGTCTTCAGTCCGAGCTCGGTCGACGCCCTGATGCGGCGCTCGCCGGAAATGAGCTCGTACATTCCGTCGTCCGCCCGGCGGACCGTGATAGGCTGGATGATGCCCTTTTGCTTAATCGATTGTTTCAGTTCGTCGAGCGCCTGCTGGTCGAAGTCGGCGCGGGGCTGGAACGGATTGGGACGGATCCTCGCGATCTCGAGATGCGTGATGGATCCGACCGGCGAAGGTTTGGCCGGGGTCGACGCGGGTGGACTTGCCGGTTGGTCGGACGGGCGGAGCGGCTCATCGCTCTTCGCCGGCGGGCGAATCAACGCCGACAACCCTTTTCCTAACCCTCCTTTTACCTTGGACATACCCGCCTATGAAACCGGTATCTGTTGGACATTCTGTGGATTCTTCGTATCCTGCGCCGGCTGACGTTTGAGAAATTCTTTCGCGAGCTCCATGTAATTCTTTGAGCCGGATGAAACCGCGTCGTACAACAAGACCGGTTTGCCGTAACTCGGCGCTTCACTTAACCGAACATTCCGCGTGATCACCGTGGAAAACACCTTGTCGCCGAAGTATTTTCTCACTTCTTCCAGGATTTGATTCGAGAGACGGAGGCGCCCGTCGAACATTGTTAGCAGTACGCCTTCGATTTCCAGTTTGGGATTGAGATTCTGCTGAACAATCGTGATGGTGTTGAGAAGCTGTCCCAGGCCTTCGAGCGCGTAGTATTCGCATTGGACGGGGATGAGAACCGAATCCCCGGCAACAAGTCCGTTCAAGGTGAGCAAACCGAGCGACGGCGGACAATCGATGAGCATGTATTCATACTTGCCGCGAACCTTCTCGACGATCCCCGCAATGATATGCTCGCGATTCTCAATGTCCACAAGCTCGACTTCCGCCCCAACGAGGTTAATGTTGGAGGGAAGCAGTGAAAGATACGGCATGTCGGTTTTGACAATCACGTCGTTCGGGTCGACCGAGGCGGTTATCACGTCGTAGATATTCTTCCTTGTGTCGCGGGGGTCGACGCCAAGTCCGCTCGACGCGTTCGCCTGCGGATCGATATCGATCAGAAGCGTCGGCAATTCCGCCACGGCAATCGATGCGGCAAGGTTGACGGCAGTGGTCGTTTTCCCGACGCCGCCTTTTTGATTCGCTATGGTAATGACTTTAGCCACCGTACCTCATTCCTGCGGCGAGAAAAAGAGCCACGATACCGAAGACAATACTGATTCTTCGAAATTGTTGGAGACGATGACGGTACAATTCCACTTTTTCATCGAAGCCGCCGTTCGATGACGGTGTCTCCAGGTACTGCAGCATGCGTGCATATCCAAATGCGTAAAATACCATCAATATGAAAATGAGTTGTTTGAAGCCCAGCAGTATCGACCAGCGGTCGTGATACTGAAACCAGACGAAACGCGGATCGATCAGCATCATCAACACTCCGGTGATAAGAATCATCCACACGCTCATCCAGATGAAACCGACAAAGCGTTTATTCACTTTCCGCATCGCTTTGGCGGCGGCTTCGTCTTCTGCATCCATCACCGGCATCACCACCGCGCTCTGGAACATGAGTCCGCCAAGCCACGTCACGACGCCAAACACATGCATGCTTCGACAGACCCAAAGTAAGAAATCCACTGTGTTTTTCCGAATTTTGCGCAGTCAAACAGTGTACGTTTCACCGGCCTTGAGCACTTTGCCCTTGAATCCTTTCGCGGACACTTTCCGGATAAAAAGTTCGGGGTCGGCCTTGATCATGGGAAACGTGTTGTAGTGCATCGGGATGACAAACTTCGGATGGACGAGCTCAACGGCTTTGACGGCATCGTCGATACCCATCGTGTAATTATCTCCAATCGGGACGAGCATGACGTCGACGGGGTTCATCTCGCCGATGAGTTTCATATCGTAAAATAATCCTGTGTCCCCGGTATGGTAGACTGTTTTCCCGCCGATCGTGACCAAGGCGCCTGCGGGGTTGCCGGTGTAGACGCCATCAGGAGACACGGAACCATGGTGCGCAATGGTAAATTTGATTCTGCCGAACGGGAAATCATGTCCGCCACCGATGTGCATGTTATGCGCCTTTGCACCCTTGTCCGCAACATAATTTGCCAGCTCGTTGACGGCAACGATTGTCGCGTTGCACCGCATCGCGATCGGAATCGCGTCACCGAGATGGTCTCCGTGCCCGTGGGTGACGACAACATATTGAACCTTGACACTGCCGGGTTTCACCGGCGCGAGGGGGTTACCCTCGAGAAAAGGGTCGATGATGAGCTTTGTGGTTCCATCGTCGAGGAGAAAGGCGGAATGTCCGTAATAAGTGATGTTCATCGCTGATTTTACTGATTTGACATGAAAATATAAACCTTTTTTGGAAGGAAAGCAAAGGAATCGCATACTTCCTTGCTTCTCATACCGTTTTTTGATAATTTGTGCAAATGATGTCTCTCAAGTGCATCTTGAACGCAATTTCCGGAACCCCTTATGAGTGAACAACAGCAATTTATTCTCGGGATCGATGGAGGGGGAACAAAAACGCACGCGGTTCTTTCCGCACTCGACGGTACGGTGGTCGCCGAGCGATTCGGCGGAGCAAGCAATGTTCAGATCGCGGGCATCCCGAAAGCGGCCGAAACCGTCTTCAAGCTCGCCGACGAGTGCTGCAAGTGGGCTTCCTGCCAGGCGGATGCCGTCCAGAGCATTGTAGTCGGACTTGCTGGCGCCGGAAGACCGGCGGATAAGACGAGTTTCGTCGACGCGCTCATCTCGCTCGGTCAGCAAAACAATTTCCCTATCAAAAACGTCATCGTTGAAACCGATGCGCGCGTAGCACTCGAAGCCGCGTTTGCAGGCGGAAGCGGAATCGTCATCATCGCCGGGACAGGGTCGATCGGGCTCTACCGGACGAAGGAAGGAACGATCTATCGCGCCGGCGGGTGGGGACGAATTCTCGGCGACGAGGGAAGCAGCTTCGCAATCGCACGCGACGCGCTTGCTGCCGTCATGCGCGCCCACGACGAACGTGGCGAAAAAACGGTGCTGACGGAAAAAGCATTTCAGCAATTCAGAGTGACAGCCGTCGAAGACTTGATTCCAAGAATCTACCAGGATGCGGTCGATATCACGGGATTCACCCTGAAAGTGTTGTTCGCAGCGGAAGACGACCACGTTGCCCGGGAGGTTCTCTCCAAGAACGCGGATGCCCTTGTTGAATTGGTGCAAACCCTCCTCAAGCATGCGCCGCCGCAGAAGAAAGCCGCCGTTGCGCTCATGGGCGGACTTCTCACCGAAGAGAATGCCTACTCAACCATGGTGAAAGAGAAAATCGTTGCCGCCTTCCCCCAGCAGGTTCTCATGTTGAAACCAAAGTTTACTGCCGCTTTCGGTGCAGCAATCATCGGACTCAATGCGTTTCAATAAGAAACATCTTCTCTCCACCCTACCACCTCTTTGCTGCTTAGTTTCATTCTGGCTGAGCGCTTGCGTTTCACCGCCGCCCTCCGTTAAGGAAGAAGTCCGCCGGGAAGCACCCTCGAAGAACTCCTGGGTCGCGTCCACGCTACGACGTATGACGCTCGAAGAGAAGCTGGCCCAGATGATGATGTCATCCGCGTACGGCTACTATTACTCTTCGACCGGGGACGAGTACCGCCGGCTCGAGCATCTCGTGAAGGACCGCAAGGTCGGCGGGCTGATTTTCCTCCAGGGAGACGTGTATGAAACCGCAATGATCATCAACCACATGCAGCAGGAGGCCGATGTGCCACTCCTGACGGCCTCGGACTTTGAATATGGGTCGGCGATGCGTATCAGGCGCGCGACACGCTTTCCGGAAGCTATGGCACTTGGCGCGACACGCGACACAACGCTCGCCTTCAGGATGGGAAACGCGATTGCCGAAGAATCCCGCGCCATCGGCATCTGGCAGGTTTTTGCCCCCGTCGTTGACGTCAATGTAAATCCGGACAATCCCGTCATCAACACACGGTCGTTCGGCGAAAATCCACAACTGGTGGCAGGGATGGCCGGCGCCTTTGTCACCGGTCTCCAATCCGGAGGCGTCCTTGCAACCGCGAAACATTTTCCCGGTCACGGCGATACGCAGACCGACTCGCACCTGGACGTACCGGTCATCAACGCTTCACGCCAGCGACTCGACAGTGTCGAGCTCCTTCCCTACCGGAATCTGATTCAACGCAATATCGCGTCGGTGATGGTGGCGCATCTTGAAGTCCCATCGGTTGAGCATTCAAAACAACTCCCCGCGACGCTTTCTCACGAAGTCGTCGGCGATCTGCTGAAAAATCAGCTCGGGTTCAAGGGATTGGTTGTCACGGATGCGATGGAAATGGGAGCTGTTGTCGGCCGGTTCGGTGTGGACTCCGCCGCAGTCATGGCTGTCGAGGCCGGAGTCGACATGCTCCTGATGCTTCCGGATGAGGATGCGGCAGTACGTGCGCTCTCGATGGCCGTGAGGAGCGGAAGGATTCCGGAAAGCCGCATTGACCTATCGGTCACGAAGATTCTCGGACTCAAATGGGACCTGGGACTTTCGACACGCAGCTCAGTCGATATTCATGAGATTCCAAACGTCGTTGCAACGGTTGATCATTCTTCCCTGGCAAAACAAATTGCACGGAGATCAATTACACTTTTGAAAAATGACGGGCTTCTTCCCCTGGAACATTTTGGCAACAAGAAAATCCTCAGCGTCATCGTCAGTGATAATGAAAACTACCGGACAGAAATTCACCGCACGACGTCACCCTGGCCCAATGAGCCGGTGGGCGATTACTTCACCACCCTGTTCCGGAAGCGATACGCCAGAATTGAAACGATCCACATCGACCCCACCAGCAACGACCTCGATTTTGACGGCGCACTCAAGAAAGCGAAGAATGCCGGAATCATTCTCTGCCCGATTTTTTCAAAAGCCCGTTCAGGATCCGGCAAATTCGGACTACCCGATGAAATCACCGGCTTCCTGAAAAATCTGACCGCTACGGGGACTCCGACGGTTGTGATCGCCATGGGAAGTCCGTACATCCTTGATTCCATTCCGAACGCAAATGCTTACATTTGCTCCTATTCCGATTGTGAACCGATCACCGAAGCCACCCTCGAGGCTCTCTTCGGTGAAATTGCCACCAGCGGCAAGCTCCCGGTGACGGTTCCCGGGATGTTTGCGTACGGAAGCGGGATCGAGTTGTCCCAATCGGCATTGCGCAAAGATGCTCCGGAGAATGTCGGATTCAAACGAGACAGTCTGGAGAGGCTTGACTCGATTATCGCTAATGCGATACGCGACACTGCCTTCCCGGGAGCGCAAGTGCTCGTTGTAAAGGATGGCGCTGTCGTCTATAATAAATCGTTCGGGAGATTCGAGTATTCCGACACCAGCCGGCAGGTACGCAACAGCACGTTGTACGACCTCGCTTCCCTCACGAAAGTAATTGCGACGACGACTGCGGTCATGAAATTGTACGATGAAGGAAAACTGAAGCTTGACGATCCCGTCGTGAAATATATTCCTGAATTCGGAAATCACGGGAAAGAGAGAATTACTCTCCGGAATCTTCTGCTCCACAACGGCGGCTTGCCCCCATTCAAGAGATTGTACCTGATGTGCAAGTCGCCGCAGGAAGTGCTGGATTCGGTGTATCAAACCGAAACCATCTACCGCGCCGGGGATTCCACCCTCTACAGCGACTTTGACTTCATACTCCTCGGAAAAATTATTGAAAAGGTAACGGGCAAATCGTTGGACGAGTATGTCAACGAGACGTTTTTCAAGCCGCTCGGGATGTCGCGGACAATGTTCAGACCGCCCGAGACGCTCCGGGATGATATCGCCCCCACCGAGTATGACAGTGTTTTCCGGAAGACACTTGTCCACGGGGCTGTCCATGATGAAAATGCCTACGCCCTGGGTGGTGTTTCAGGGCATGCAGGGTTGTTCTCGAACGCCTCCGACCTCGCCGTTTCTATGCAAATGCTGATGAATGGCGGAAATTATGGCGGCAAGCAATACCTGGAACTTGAAACCGTCAAACTTTTTACGACAAGGCAAAGCTCGTCCAGCACGCGCGCACTCGGATGGGACACCAAATCCATGACGGGATACAGCTCGGCAGGATCGTTGTTCGGGGAGAAAACATTCGGCCACACGGGTTTCACGGGGACTTCCATCTGGGCCGATCCTGATAAGAAGATCGTGGTCATATTATTGACGAACCGCGTCTATCCGACGCGAAACAACATGAAGATTGCTCAAGTCCGGCCTGCGGTCGGAGATGCGGTTATGCATGCGTTGAAGTGATGCTGCTCTTCCTGCCGGACATCGTCATCGCCGGGAAGCGCTAAGAGGTTTTTCACGTAAGACATCTGTCAATCGTTCCGAGAAGTGCGCATGATTAAGACACTTATTTCTCAACTCACCTTGCTCCTCATTTTTGCCGTTGCAGCTTCGGCACAAGACAGCATTTCCATCTCCGACTTTCGATATCCGGAAACGAGAGCGATCGATTTGAAGGGGGGTATGTCGGGTAGTTTCTACAATACGATCAAGAACGAAGATTATATGATAAGCGAGATCTATAATGGAAACGCTGTGACATCCACCGACCAGAACGCCAACGGCTCTATCGTTGCCAACTCCACATTTCTTTTGTTTCATGTCAACGATGTTCACACATTCGATTTGAAGACGTCGGGGTCATTCCAGTACACGAAATACTCATCCTCGGGAAGTTACTCTTTGTCCGACAATTATTCGCACGTATCAAGTGAGGCAAATAGCGATAAAACCGGCAATCTATCCGTGGCCTGTTCGTACCTGAGATACTTCGATGGCGACGGGCCCCACATTTTCGGGTCGTACAATCTCGCTTATGCATATGACTACCATTCGTACAGCCAGTCCTCACAATCCCACGCCGAGGGGAATTCGACGCGCACCGTTTCTTTCAACGACGAAGGTATTCTGGGCATAGGCTACGGCAGAATCCGGGATGGAACATTCGTCTTTCAGGCCGTGCGCATCATTGAGCGTCTGCGCGAAGACGGCGCCATCAGAAGCCCGCTGAACCATGCGCAAATGGTCTCCCTCATCGACCGTGTCGCGCACAGCCGCGAGTACACGACAAACTACGAACGCTCGGAGAAATTTCTCGTCCGGGATATTGTCGAGGAATTGGCTGCCTCCGGTGCGATCGACTCCAGCCTTGTCAACGCGTATTCGTCGCTCCGCGTCGCGGAAGGATTGCGTGAGCTTATCGACCCGAGATTCTTCGGATGGCGCGTGGCTTACGGTTTTGGCGTTCACGGGAACATCGATCACACTTCACAGTACGAAGGATCCCTTCAACACTTCCAGAATCGAAGCACGGATGACGATTATCTCCATCAGGTAAGTGCTGAGTTCGGCCATCCCTTCACTCTCTACACCCACCTTCATTCTGCCCTGACGCTTGAATTCCCTCGTTTCCGGGCTGATCTCTTTACTACGGTGAACTTTGTCACAACGCTGACGCACCAGGTCGGCGAGAAATTTAACGTCCAGCTGAGTTACTCGTATCTGAAGACCCAAAGCTCAACGGTAAGAATTTACTTCCCGGGCTATGACAGAGAATTCACCCACACTGTCTCAGGCTCTTTTGTCTATTTCGTTGAGGATCAGGTCACCTTCAAAACTTCTTTGAATTACACGGAGTATCTCGAGTACTACACTTCTCCCTCGAATGACCGAACGTCAACATTCACCATCTCATTCAGCATGCTCTATAACATTATTTAATGTCCGTTGGAATCGGGGGAGCGTTTCAGATGAACGTCGTATCGTCCAGGTCAAACTCCCTCTTGTATTCTCCCCTTGAATAAGGGGGAGAAGTCACCTCGCCTCACCAAGGGGAAGATGGAAAATAGGTCTGGCAGTGCGTAATGAGAATGACGTCTTCCCGGATTTGGAAATCACTCCAAAAACTACCAAATTGTTGAGGATTTTGCTTTTCTTCACGATGAATCCTCATTGTTCAATTAACGCGAAACTTGAGATTTGAATTGTCTTTTTCCGAAGAACCGCCAAGCATTAAATTCAAGAAGGATTCAAAGAATCTGGAAGCATTAATGCATGCGTGACAGTTCTCGTAGGTGAAAGATATGTAAAATTCGCAGGGAGAGAGAATGTTCGTAGTTTGAATTTCATTAGAGATTATCCATAAAATTCTATCATCTAAAATAGGACTGGTTATGCGTCAAGTAATCGTTTATCCCGGCGAACAAGGTTATTGGGTCGCGGAGTGTCCCAGCCTTCCCGGTTGTATTAGTCAGGGCAAAACGAAAGAAAAAGCTCTCACGAATATCCGGGAAGCCATTGAAGGGTATATTGAGGCACTCAAAGAAGATAAGTTGCCAATTCCTGAAGAGCGGTTTGAAGCCTTTGTCGTTGCTGTATGAGCAAGCTTCCGAGGATCTCGGGAAGAGATTGCGTTAACGTTCTCAGTAAGTTCGGCTTTTACGCAAAGCGTCAACACGGGAGTCATATCATCCTGAGAAAGGACAGTCCTTTTTGTCAAGTTGTTGTCCCCGACCACAAGGAGCTTGACACGGGAACGCTTCGGGCGATCTTGCGTCAAGCGGGGATCGACGTTGAAAAATTTGTGAAATCAATCTGAATATCACTTGAGACAAAGTCAATCATTATGAACACCTCAAAATTCAAAAATGAATCCTACACCGATTGGTCGAAATTCGCCAATCGAAAAAAACAGGAAGACGCAATTGCCACACTCGAAGCCGTGCTCGGCAGGGAATACCCGAGCATCATTGGCGGCGAACGGGTAACCTCTCAGATTAAGTTCAACTCGCTCAACCCCTCCGATCCCGACCAGGTTGTTGGCGTTTTTCAAAAAGGAACCGACGACGACGCGCTCCACGCCCTCGACGTTGCCCTCAAAAAGTATGAGGAATGGCAATGGGTGCCTCCGGCGAAACGCGCGGGGTACGTCTTCAAGGCCGCTAAGATCATGCGCAAGCGCCGGTTCGAGTTGAACGCGGCGGAGATTCTCGAAGTCGGCAAGACCTGGCCCGAAGCCGACGCCGACGTTGCCGAGGCGATTGACTTCCTTGAATTCTACGCCCGCGAAATGCTCCGATACGCCGACCAGAAACCCGCGATCCAGCTTCTGGGCGAAAAGGACGAGGTGGCCTACATCCCGCTCGGTGTGGGAGCGGTCATTCCGCCGTGGAATTTCCCGCTTGCGATCCTGTGCGGCATGACAACGGCGGCGGCGGTGACCGGCAATACGGTCGTTCTCAAACCGTCGAGCGATTCTCCCTTCATCGGATACAAGTTCATGGAGGTGATGGAAGAAGCCGGACTTCCGCCTGGAGTCATCAATTTCGTCGCGGGTCCCGGAGGCGCCGTCGGCGATACGATCGTGACCCACCCACAGACAAGATTCATTGCATTCACGGGCTCCAAGGAAATCGGCATTCATATCAACGAAGAGGCGGCGAAGGTCCGTCCAGGACAAATCTGGCTGAAGCGCGTCATCGCTGAAATGGGCGGCAAAGATTCCATTATCGTCGACCATGAAACAAATGTTGATGAAGCTGCGGCTGCCGTGACCGTTTCCGCGTTCGGGTTCCAGGGACAGAAATGTTCCGCGTGTTCACGGGTAATCATCGACGAAAAAATTTACGACAGGATGGTCGACTTGCTGGTCAAGCGGGCAGAATCCATCACAGTCGGCCCGGCCAAGGTTCTAACGAATTACATGGGACCCATCGTCAACAAGAGCTCGATGGAGAAGATCCTCCAGTATGTCGAGACCGCCCTGCGCGAAGGCGGGCGTCTGGTTGCAGGCGGCCTGCGGGCAGAAGGAAAGGGTTATTTTCTCCGTCCGACCGTCATCGCCGATATCGACCCCAAAGGAACGATTGCGCAGGAAGAGATCTTCGGACCGGTTCTTGCCGTCATCAAAGCGAAGGACTTCGACCATGCGCTTGAAATTGCCAACAACACCGAGTTTGGCTTGACAGGTGCAGTGTTTTCAAAGAACCGGAAAAAGCTCGACCGGGCGAAGCGTGAGTTCTATTGCGGTAATCTGTACCTCAACCGCAAGTGCACGGGCGCGATGGTCGGCGCGCATCCCTTCGGCGGCTTCAACATGAGCGGGACCGATTCAAAAGCCGGCGGCCGGGACTATCTCGGACTTTTCCTGCAGGCTAAATCCCTGGCCGAGAAGATCAAGTAGGGTCGAACATCCTGCAATTGGCATATGCCGGAAGTCGACAATTGCGGAAATTGCGGCGAGGAAGCATCGACCGACAGCGATTTTTGCCCTCACTGCGGCGTGCTGTTCGAGCAAGCTCCGTTCACGGTTTGCGATTTTCACCGGGACCGGGAAGCAGAAGGAGTTTGTATCATCTGCCGCAAATTCGTCTGTGACAGTTGCGCAATCGTCATTCATAAACGGTTGTTCTGTGCCGAGCATCAGGACGTCGTGGTACAGGAAGACTTTGCCAGAGTGTACGAATCAAACTACATCGCCGAAGCGGAATCCATAGCTGCCATGCTGAAGGGATCGGGCTTCGAAGTTGTTGCTCCGGTATGGGGCGCCCGGGGAAGACTTGCGAGAGTCTTCGTCCCGATCCCGGATTATGTTGAAGCAATAAAGCTGGTACACGAGTGGCAGGATGAGGCGATGGCAAGGAAAGAAAGTAGATGAGATGATGAGAAAGACAGGTAGTGGCAGGGGTAAGATGATGAGATAGGCGGGTAGTGGCGCGGGTGAGATGGTGAGATAGGCGGGTAGTGGCGCGGGTGAGATGGTGAGATAGGCGGGTAGTGGCGCAGGTGAGATGATGAGAAAGGCGGGTAGTGGCGGGGTAAGATGTTGAGATAGACAGATAGTGGCAGATGTGAGATTGCTAGGGTGAGTAGTTGAGAAAGGAAGGAGGCGGACGTGCATAAACTAAAGGACCTGATAGTTTATCAGAAGGCTTTGAGTTTCACAGGATTGGTAAGGAAAACGACAAAGTCATTCCCAAAAGACGAATTCTTTGTTCTTACTGTGCAATTTCGTCGTGCTTCTGACTCGGTCGTACTGAATATCGCTGAAGGAGCGGGTAACACGTCGAACAAGGAATTCTCCAGGTTCCTCGATTACTCGATTCGTTCTGGTTTCGAATGCATTGGTTGCGCAGATGTTGCGTTATCCAACAAGTATCTTAGTCAGGAGTCATATAATCAAATTGTTTCTGCTATCAATGAGATCATCGCGATGCTTGACGGCTTGCAAAAACGACTTAGGAAGTAATCTCATGATCTCAAATTTCTCACCATCTCAATTTTCTCATAATCTCAACATCTCACAATCTCATAATCTTAATTATCTCAAAATCCCGACATGAAAATCCACGAGTATCAGGCAAAAGAGATCTTAAAGAATTTCGGTGTGGCAGTTCCGAATGGCGGCCCGGCATTCACAGCGGAGGAAGCAGTGAGAATTGCCGAAAACCTCGGAGGAACCGCATGGGTCGTCAAGGCACAGATTCACGCCGGCGGCCGAGGCAAAGGCGGTGGTGTCAAGGTCGCGAAGAGCTTGGAACACGTCCGGACCTTTGCGTCCCAAATTCTCGGCATGCGTCTCGTCACGCATCAAACGGGTCCGGAAGGAAGGATCGTCAAGCGGCTGCTTGTTGAGCAGGGTATCTCGATCGCGAAGGAACTGTACGTGGGGATTACGCTCGACCGCGCGAAATCACAAAACGTGGTCATGGCATCGACGGAAGGCGGGGTTGAAATCGAAAAAGTTGCTGCCGAAGCACCTCACCTGATTCTCAAGGAAACGGTAAACCCCACAATCGGCCTACGCGAATTCCAGGCGCGAAAACTGGTTTTCGGGCTCGGTCTCAGCGGCGATGCCTTCAAGAATGCCGTCAAATTCTTGCTGGCGCTTTACCGGGCATACGACGAGTCCGACGCCACACTCGCGGAGATCAACCCCCTCGTCCTGACCACGGAGGGCCAGATCCTCGCGCTCGATGCGAAAATGAATTTCGACGACAACGCCCTCTATCGACATCCCGATATGGTCCGGATGCGCGACCTCGATGAGGAGGAATCGCTCGAAATCGAGGCCTCAAGGTACAATTTGAATTACATCAAGCTCGACGGTAACGTCGGGTGCATGGTCAATGGCGCCGGACTTGCTATGGCTACCATGGACATCATAAAGCTTGCGGGCGGCGAGCCCGCGAACTTCCTCGACGTCGGCGGCGGAGCGAACGTGGAAACCGTTTCCAACGGCTTCAAGATCATTCTTTCAGACAAGAACGTGAAAGCGGTGCTGGTCAACATCTTTGGCGGCATCGTCCGTTGTGACCGCGTCGCGAACGGCATCGTCGAAGCGGCGAGGAACGTCCGGGTCAACGTCCCCGTCGTCGTCCGGCTCGAAGGAACGAATGCCAAAGAAGCACGGGAGATCCTTGCAGGCTCCGGATTGAATTTTGCAGTCGCAAAGAGTTTGCAAGATGCAGCCCAGACAGTAGTTGAGATGTTGAGATAGACGGGTAGTGGCAGGGTAAGATACGGGGGGAGTGGCGATGGTGAGAAAGACAGGTAGTGGCCGAGGTGAGATGATGAGATAAGCGGGTAGTGGCAACGGTGAGATAGACGGGTAATGGCACGGTTGAGATCATGAGATGGACAGGTAGTGGCCATGTGGAGAAAGGCTGGTAGTTGCCGGGGCGAGATAGTTGAGTAGTTGAGATAGGAAGCAGGCGAGCGTGCACAAACTTAGGGAACTAAAAGTTTATCGGAAATCTCTTGATTTTACTAAGGCTGTAAGGAAAGTCACCGGGAGTTTCCCGCGACAAGAAATATTCGGGCTCACCAATCAGTTCACCCGTGCAGCAGGTTCAATCGTGCTGAATCTTGCGGAAAGGGCCAGGAACTCGTCGGGAAAAGAATTCTCCAAGTTCCTTGATTACTCGATTCGGTTTGGTTTTGAATGTATCGGTTGCACGGATTTTGCTTGTTCGAACGGCTACATCAGCTCCGAGGTTCACGAGACTTTGAACTGCCGGACAAATGAAATCATCGCCATGCTAGTGTCGTGTCACTCAAATAGCTTCAAGAAGTCCTTGGATCGTGATGTCATTTGCAACCCTCTCCCCTTCAATTCCCCTCTCCCAAATTTGGGAGAGGGGAAGGGGGTGAGGGTAAAAAGCCGAAAGACTTAATCAATATATTCCCGAGACAAGGCACTAGATGGCCTAAGAAATCGGTTCATTAAGTAACCTTAACATCTCAATTCTCTCAATTTCTCAATTTTCTCAACATCTTATTTTCTCATAATCTCAACATTTCATAACCTTAACTCCTATGCGAAAAAAACTAATCGCCGGCAACTGGAAAATGAACAGGGACTTTCACGAAACAGCCGTGCTGGTGACCGAACTCAAAGAGCGGCTGAAAGATTTCAAGAAGGAAGCCGGCGTTATCATTTGCCCTCCCTTCACTTCACTCATCGTCGCAAAGTCGCTCATGAGCGACTCACCGATGAAGCTCGGCGCCCAGAACATGTCGCAGCATGACGAAGGAGCCTACACGGGAGAAGTTTCCGCGAAGATGCTCCGGGCAATAGGATGCGACTATGTCATCCTTGGTCATTCTGAACGCCGGCAGTATTTTGGCGAGACCAACGAACTGGTCAACATCAAGGTGAAACAAGCGCTGAAGAATTCGCTCACGCCGATCGTATGCGTTGGCGAGACTCTCGAAGAACGTGAAGGCGGCGTCACCGACCGCATCATTACCACGGAGGTGAAGGGCGTGCTGAACGAACTTTCATCGGAAGAAATGGAAAAGTGCGTGATCGCCTATGAGCCGGTGTGGGCGATCGGGACCGGCAAGACCGCAACGCCCGACCAAGCGAATCAGGTCCACAAGTTGATCCGGAAACTCGTCAGCCAGCTATATTCCTGGGCAATTGCGGAGAGAATCGTCATACAATACGGAGGAAGCGTCAACGACAAAAACGCAGTGGACCTGCTCTCACAATCTGATATTGACGGGGCACTCGTGGGCGGAGCGAGCTTGAAGGCGGATGCGTTTGTCAGGATCGTACAGGCGGCGGTGGAGGCTCGTTCCTGAAATGGGAAACCTTACGAAGGTTTGCAGCCTTCGTAAGGTTGATTCCCGCTTTCGGGATAGGGTGGCCGGCAAAGCGCCCGGCTCCTCGGCCAATTGCCAGACCATTCCCCCTATGGATCGAGGGGAAACGGTGCCTTCCCTCAAGATTTTCTTCATATTCTTCATATTTTCATTGCTTTCCGCTTCGGTTTTTGTTATATTTAACAGGGAAATTGCCTTTTTGGGGCCAAATTAGATACCTGATAAGAGTCAGAGACTCATAGATATCGATATCAACTCATATAGACGCGCATTGCGCAGGTTTTCTCACGCCGCGCTGATTTTCACCCTCCTTTCCACAGCGGGATTTTCGCAGGTAAGATTCTTTGAGAATGGTCAGGCCACTCGAACCGGACCAGATGCCGGTCTGTTTGCCGACACACCGACAAGGACCAAAATTGACCTTTCCGGCGAGTGGCATTATTCAACCGACGGGAAAGAATGGCGCACGGTGACCGTGCCCAGTGCGTATGATTGGACCGGCAAAGTCAGCTTTCGACGGACGTTCAATATCACGTCCGAAATGCTCGATAGGTTTTCCTTCTCGGTAGTCGCTTACGGCATCAATTACCAGAGCGAGGTGACCATTAACGGAAACTTCGTCGGTCGTCATACCGGCGGATACTCTTCCTTCGTGCAGCCCATCCCCCAGAATACATTGCAGGTGGGGAAGGAAAACACCATTCAGATTTCCGTCGATAATGAGCTGACGCCGAGGACGACACTTCCGCTGCACCAGCATGTGGGCGCATGGAGAACATACGGCGGAATCTTCCGCGACATTTACTTCCTTGCAACGCCGAAATTGTATGTTGAGCTGGCGGAAGCGAGAACCAATTTATCCGCCGACCGGTCGGCGGCGACCGTCAGCGTTCACGCGGAGATTACGGACCGCGGTTCCGGAATCAAGGCCGAGGCAAATTCATTTATCGGCTTCCAGGTTGAAGCCTTCGATAAGTTGAGCGGCAATCTCACCGGTCAGGGCGGAATCGTTCCGTTCGTACCCCAGCCGAACAAGTCTGTTCCCGTGAACGGGCAGGTCTCTATCGGCACCCTGAAACTCTGGTCACCGGAGATTCCCGATCTGTATGTTCTGAAGTGCAGGATCGTGCGGGTCATGAACAAGGAAGTCACCTTGCTCGATGAGTATGATTTTGATATCGGCGTGCGCGACCTGCGGTGGGGAGACGGCAAACTCTACGTCAACAATACGCTCACGCCCCTTAAAGGAATCTTGTGGCACGAAGACCACCCGAGTTTTGGGTCGGCGATGACGTACGATGCGATGGAGCGTGACATCGCGATGGTAAAATCCCTTGGCGCGAATCTTGTCCGTTTTCTTTATCCTCCTCATCCCTACATGTTAAACCTGTGCGACCGGTACGGGCTTCTCGTGATGGAGGAAATACCTCTGGCTGGCGTCCCGGCGGAAATTTTATCGAAGGAGTATTTTCAGGACGAGGCGCTGAATTACATCAAGGAAATGGTCAGCCGCGACAAGCATCACGTGTCAGTAGCGGCATGGGGAATCGGAAACGAGTTTGAGCAAACATCCTCTTCGGCGTGCGATTACGTCAACAACGCGAGGAACGCTATCAAATCCGCAGACGACCGGTATGTCTACTTTGCGACGAACAATCTGCACGACCGTTGTTTTGAGTATGTCGATCTCGTCGTCCTCAACACCTATAGCGACGACGCGAAGGAGTTCCGGGAATTCCTGAAGCAGAGTCAATCACGGTACCCGGACAAGCCGATTGTCGTCGGTAGATACGGCAGGAACATCGAACCGGATAATCGAAACGGGTACAGCGACCCTAACTCGATGGAAGCTCAGGCCCGGACCGTCATGCAATTCTACGAGGCAATGAAGGATTCAAGAGTCGCCGGCAGTGTTCTCTGGTCGTTCAGTGATTGGCGCGACGACCGACCCGCCCTCACGACGCATGCGACCGACCCGTATCTTCAATCAATTGGAATTGTAAGCTACGAACGCGAGAAGCGTCCTGCGTTTGAAGTTACACGCGCGCTCTTCAACGGAGAGAAATTGCAGGCGCTTCCCGTCGGCAATTACGCACCCAGCGCGCCGATCTCCTATGTACTCGCAGGGCTTGTGGTGTTGCTGTCATTTGCATTTTTGTACAACAGTAATCGCCGGTTCCGGGAGTGTGTCAACCGGTCGCTTTTCCGAACGTACAATTTTTTTGCGGATGTGCGCGACCAGAGGGTCATTGCCACCACACATTCTCTTTTCCTGGCGGTCGTCATATCGGTGACATGGGGAATCATACTCTCAAGCATTTTCTCCCATTACCGGGAAAATGTCCTCTGGGACAACATTCTCAGTCAGTTCATGAACGACAATCTTAAGGCCTGGTTCGTTCAACTGGTCTGGCATCCGACAATGTTCATTCTTATCATTTCCGGACTTGTCTTGTTGAAAATTCTCGTCTTGATCGCATTGGTAAAATTGCTTGCCATGATCGTGCGGACACATGTCTACTTTTATCACGCGGTTTCCATCACGATATGGTCCATGTTGCCGTATGTCATCCTCATTCCGCTTGCCATGATCCTCTACCGCATCATGGAAAGCGAAATGTACGTTTTTCCGGTGGCCGTTCTGCTGATTCTCATGAACGTCTGGGTCTTCATGAGATTGCTCAAAGGAGTGTCAATCATCTACGACGTGTTTCCGTTGAAGGTTTATGCGGTAGGAATCTTGTTGGTTCTCGTTTGCGCAGCCGCGGTGTACGGGTACTTCGATTATACGCGGTCGACATCTGTGTACCTAAGATATCTTTTTCAATCTGCCCATGCCTCCATGTAAAGGAACGCCATGTATCTGTCAAATCTTGAAATTATCGGATTTAAGTCGTTCGCGCAGCGCGTCATTCTGAAGTACGATGCCGGCGTGACGGCGATTGTCGGTCCGAACGGCTGCGGGAAGACGAATATCGTCGACGCGATCCGATGGGCGCTGGGCGAACAGCGGTACAGTACGCTCCGCAGCGATACGATGGAAGACGTGATTTTCAACGGCACAAAAAGCCGCAAGCCCCTCGGCCTGGCGGAAGTTTCACTGACAATACAAAACACCAAGGGCATCCTGCCGACGGAGTACTCTGAAGTGACCATCACGCGTAGGGTCTTCCGCTCGGGTGAAAGCGAATATCTCCTGAACAAGGTCCCCTGCCGCCTGAAGGACATCCTGGATCTGTTCATGGATACCGGCATGGGCGCCGATGCTTATTCCGTCATTGAGCTGAAAATGGTGGAGACGATCCTCAGCGACAAGACCGACGAACGGAGAAGACTCTTTGAAGAAGCCGCGGGCGTCACCAAGTACAAGTTCCGTAGAAAAGCAGCCATCCGGAAACTCGAAAGCGTTCAGCAGGATCTCGTGCGGGTCAACGACATCGTGAAGGAAGTTCAGAAAACCGTCAATTCACTGGAACGCCAGGCAAAAAAGGCAGAACAGTACAACGATGTCTCCCAACGGTTGAAGACACTCCAGGTCGACCTTCTGGAACGCGAATACGCGTACATTCACACACGCTTACAGCCGCTTGAACAGAAATATGGGCTTGCTGCTTCCGACAAAACCAAGATCGATGAGACACTACAGCTCGAGGAAGACCAGCTCGATCGATTGCGTTCTGCTCTCAATGAAACAGAGCGAGAATTATCGGAGGCAAATGCCGTCCTCGAAAAACAACGAGAAACACTCCATTTCCATGAAGACCAGATCCTGATTGCCAAAGAGCGCAGGGCTTCTCTCCAAAACAACCTCGAGCGGTACGAACAGGAAAAGACCGCTCTCTTCGCGCAGAAGGAAAAGCTTGAACAGGAACGCGCAGCCCTGCAGGGGCGGCAGGAACAGCTTGGACGCGAGGTGCAAGAATCGCAGGCCCTGTATGAACTGTCGAAACAATACTATCTCGAGGCTGCTAAACAGGTCGAAACAACACGGTCCCGCGTACAATCTCTCAATGACGCTCTTCTCGGCCTCGCTCACGCAACGGTCGAGAAGCGTGGCGAGCAGGAACGGCTCAAGGCACGGATCGATAATTTGAAAGGGCGGATTGAACGTTCGGCCGAGGAAATCCAGTTGTACCAAGTCGACATTCAGAAAAATGAGGAGCTCGTCGCGCAACTGACGAACGAAGACAGGGAACTTCGACGCCGGTATGTTGAATCGGAAATGCAGATGTTCGAGCAGGAGAATTCGAAAAAGCAGTTAAAAGACGAGATCGACCGACTGCAGAAGAAAATTCTCGAGGCGAGGAATGAGATTCAACGGAGAAAAGAAAAAGTCGTTTTTCTCCGTGGATTGATTGTCAGCAACGAAGGGTTTTCGGAAGCGGCAAAGTACCTCCTCTCCGGTGAAAATTGGAAGAAGAAGAAACTCGTTGCCGTTGCCGATGTCGTCAAGGTCCCTGAGCTCTATCGCGTTGCCGTCGAATCGGTGTTGGGCGAAATCGCCTCGTTCCTCGTTGCTCCACGAGAGGAAGACGCGTTTGCCGCAATCGAAGAGCTGAGAAAACAAGACAAGGGCAAAGCGACGTTTATTTGTCTACCGCGTATTCCGAAAGTTCGACGCTCTTCGAAGAAGGCCCGGGGTCTTACCTGGGCAGCCGCCGTCGTCGAAGCTCCCGCCCCGTATCGCAACCTAGTCGAGTTCCTCCTGAAGGACATCATTCTCGTAAAAACACTCCAGGAAGCAGAAGCCATTCTTCGCTCGATGACGCAGGTCTGCTGCGTGACGCAGGACGGTCAGATGGTAACAAGTGCCGGATTGATGCGCGGCGGCGGTCAGCGCCCCGACGAAGTCGGTTGGATCGGAAAAGAGGATCAGATCGCGATCATCGAACAAGAAATCGAGCGGCTGCAAAGCGAACTCAACACTCTTAACGCGCAATACACCACGGCCGTCCAAACGTACGATGCCCGCGACATGCAACCCTACGTGGCTGCCGTTAAAGCTATCGAGAAAGAAATGACCACGATAGAAATGCGGATCGCTCAGGTAGAATTCGAGAAGAAGCGCGCACAGGACGGTATCGACCGTAACCTCCAGGAAAAGGGAATTCTCGAGAATGAGGTTGAAGGACTTCAGCACGAGCACTCCGCTGTTGTGCTTGAGCTGCGCGGACTTGAGCAACGCAAATCAGACTCCGACGCTCAGTCCGCCGTCGCCGTTCACCAGCTGGAAGCGGCGGAATTCCATCTGACGGAAAAGACGAAGGTCGTCAACGAGCTTGAAATCAAAGTAGTGAGATCGCAGAGCGATGCGCGCAACACCGAGCGCGATATTGAGCGGGCCGTTGCCACGCTATCGGACATCCACACTACTCTCGCCCGCCGCGACGAAGAAATCACATGGGCAAGCGAAGAAATCTCACGCCTGAGCGCCGACGTTGAAACGCAGACGAGAGAATTAGGCGCACTTCAAAACGAATTCGATACACAAGAGCAGCGAAGACAGGAAATCGAGAACGGGTACACGACCAAGCGCAATGATCTCCATCGCATAGAGTTAACGATCAAGGACGAAAGAAGGATGCATGATTCGTCCCTCTCCGCGGTTCACGATCTCGAGATGAAGATTTCGGAACTGAAGTCGAACATGGAGCATCTGAAACTGCGGGCAATGGAGGAATTTAAAATCGACCTTCAGCTCAAGACATACGCCGAAGATGAATGGGTCGACTTCGCCCAGTTGCGCGATGAAGTGAAGAGCCTTGAGGAACGAATCCGTACGCTCGGCGCCATCAATTTTGCCGCGTTCGATGAATTCAAATCGGAAAGCGAACGCTACACGTTTCTGACGCAGCAGCGCGACGACCTCATCGAGGCGGAAAAAACGCTCCTCAACACCATCGAGGAAATCAACAACACCGCACAAAGGAAATTTTTGGAGACATTCACAAAAATTCGTGAGAACTTCATTAAAACTTTCAAAGAATTGTTCCAGGAAGGCGACGAATGCGATCTGAAACTCGAAGAAGGCGTCGACCCGCTCGAAGCAAACATTGAGATCATCGCCAAACCGCGGGGCAAACGCCCCACCTCGATCGACCTTCTCTCGGGCGGCGAAAAAACACTGACGGCGATTGCGTTGCTCTTCGCGATCTACCTCGTCAAACCGAGCCCATTTTGCATCCTCGACGAAGTGGACGCGCCGCTCGACGATTCAAACATTGATCGGTTCACGCGGATTCTGAAAAAGTTTTCAAATAACACGCAGTTTATCGTCGTCACCCACAATAAGCGGACGATGGAATCGGCCCAGGCATTGTACGGTGTCACGATGGAAGAAGAGGGTGTGTCCAAAATCGTCACCGTTCGCTTCAACGAAGAAGCCCGCGTCCAGTCTGCGACAGTCACCAGCGGGTTGTAGCGTTGAACCATGGAACAACGACATCCCCGTCAAAGATCAAGATCTTCATTGATTTCGACGGCACCATCACCCATGAAGACGTTGGCGACGCCCTGTTTGAGACGTTCGGAGGCAAGAAGTGTCTGGAATTCATTCGACTCTACCGTGAAGAAAGGCTTTCGGCGATAGAGTGTTTTCGTCGTGAGTCGAATGCGTGCGGTCTGGTCGACAAGACCGACCTGGATGCGTTTCTCGATTCCCGGGAAATTGACTCAGCGTTTGCTTCATTCATCGATTTTTGCCGTGCGAAAGGTTTTACATGCACGATCGTGAGCGATGGAATGGACTACTACATTCAACGGATACTCAAGCGTCACAGTCTCGGTCATGTTCCATTTTTTGCAAACACGCTCGACCTGGTTCCCGAGGAAGGTTCGCCAAATATCCGACTCGTTCCGTCGTTTCCCCACACGGACGAAGTCTGCGACCGATGCGCCTGCTGTAAACGCAATCATATGCTTAGTCTCACGGGCGATGACGACGTGCTCGTCTACATCGGCGAAGGATATTCCGACCGATGCCCGGCGCGGTATGCCGATATCGTGTTCGCTAAGGATGAATTGTTGAAGCACTGTCGTCAGGAGAATATCCCGTATTTCGAGTACCGGACATTTGGCGAAATCAGGCAACGTTTCGAGGAGTTGCTCGCCGCTCATGGAACTCATGCGAATCGCCTCGGTTTCCGAAAGCGACGTCGGGCTGAGCTTGCACGCCGCGAAGTTTTCATGGGTGAATAATGTCGTGGCACTATGGACATTCGTGAACGACTATTTCAGTATCGAAGTTACATCCCTTTTCCGTTTCTCCTCGTGATGGTGATTTTTGCGGAGCCGTCGTTGAAGAGCATTGTTGCCGGATTGGCGGCTGTTCTCGCCGGAGAGTTCCTGAGGTTATGGGGTGTCGCCATTGCAGGCAGTGAAACACGCACGACCGACCGTGTCGGTGGCACATTCCTCATTACGACGGGACCGTTTGCCTACGTGCGGAATCCACTCTACCTCGGCAACATTATCGTGTATGTCGGTTTCGGCATCATGTCGTTCGCGTTGTTTCCCTGGCTGCCGGTTTTGGCTCTCGTGTTCTTTACCTGGGAATACTGTATGATCGTCAGTCTCGAAGAGCAACATCTTGCAGTCAAGTTCGAGGGTGAATATGCACGGTACTGCCGGTCGGTACCAAAATTCGTTCCGACGCTAAAAAAATACACGGCTGAAAACAACCCTCAGCCGGAGATCGATTGGAGGCGTGGGTTCATCTCGGAGAAACGCACACTGCAGGCGATCACGTTGCTGACGGCGGTGGTGATTGCACTGTGGTGCATCCGGGGATAACTCATGCGAATTATGATAATCGCAGGGGAAGCGTCCGGTGACTTGCACGGGGCGGGCGTCGTCCGGGAATTACGGCGGCGTCGACCCGACATCGATATCTTTGGCATTGGCGGCGACAAGATGCAGCGCGAGGGCATGCGGCTAGTGTACAACGTTCGCGAGCTCGCAGTGATGGGCTTCTGGGAAGTAATCCAGCACCTGCCGCTGCTCCGGTCCGTCGAGAGAACCCTCGGGGCGCTGCTCACCCTGCGGCGGCCCGACGTCCTTGTGCTCATTGATTACCCGGGGTTCAACTTGCGGTTTGCCGACCTCGCGCGCCGGCACAACATAAAGATCGTATACTACATTAGCCCGCAGGTGTGGGCGTGGAATCCAGGTCGCGTCAGAAAAATGAAGGGTGTGATCGATAAGATGCTGGTTGTGTTTCCGTTCGAAAAAGAGATCTACGAGAAAAAAGGAATCGACGCGGAATTTGTCGGACATCCGTTGCTCGAGGAATTGTATGAACCGCAGAGCCGCGATGCCTTTTGCAAGCGGTACTCGCTCCGGCGAGAGAAGCTCACGGTCGGCCTGTTCCCCGGCAGCCGAAAACAGGAAATTGAACGGATTTTCCCCGTCATGCTCGGAGCCGCCAGACTATTGTATGCTGAATTAGATACCCAGACTGTCGTCGGTGTCGCGCCGGTGCTTGACGCAGATTACATCAAATCCTTTTTGAGAGACGATTTTCCGGTACAACTCATTTTCAACGCGACCTACGACGCCATGGCAAATTCCGATGTAGCGCTCGTCACGTCCGGAACGGCGACGCTCGAAACCGCGTGTTTTCGAACGCCGATGATTGTCGTGTACAAGACCTCATGGCTCACGTACCTCCTCGGGCGCATGTTTGTTCGCATAAATACTATCGGGTTGGTGAATATAGTCGCCGGCCGGCAGGTCGCACCCGAGCTTATCCAATACAGGTTGAAGCCCCGTCGCCTTGCTTCTGCCGCGGCAGAGCTCCTAGTGGATAAAGCGCGGAGCCGGGAAATCTCTGACAACCTCGCCGACGTGCGGCAACGACTCGGAACCCCTGGCGCGTCTGCCCGGGTCGCCGAGACGATTCTCTCAATGGCTGAACGAAGTCAGGGTGCGACGGAATAATGCGTTCTGCGAAAGCCTGGCAATTATGCGCGCTGCCGTTGTCGTGGTTGTACGGGTTCGTCGTATGGTCGCGCAATGTTTGTTATGATGCCGGCTTCTTTCGCGTTCACCATGTCCGCGTCCCGGTGATTTCCGTGGGCAATATCACGGTCGGCGGAACAGGAAAGACGCCCTTTGTTGAATATTTGGTCAGATACTTCTTAGCGAAGGACAAAAAGATCGCAGTGTTGAGTCGGGGATATAAACGAAAATCACACGGATCGGTTTCCGTGGCCGGAAATGATGCCGACCGTGGTAACGCGGCGATGCTCGGCGATGAGCCGTATCAGATTGCAAGAAAATTTTCTCAGGTGGCGGTGCTCGTCGATCGCAAACGGGCGCGGGCCGCAGAACAAGCGGCGGCCCGGCATGGAGCCGATATCATCCTCCTGGACGATGGATTTCAGCATCGCGCACTCGCAAGAAATCTCGACATCGTGATGGTCGATGGTCGGGAACCACTGCCGACTATACCTATGCTGCCTGCGGGAAGACGTCGTGAACCATTGAGTGCACTTAAACGAGCGCAGGTGCTCGCGTTTTCTCGGCCTTCGAGCGTTATG
Source organism: Bacteroidota bacterium (assembly GCA_049515655.1). Classification (GTDB taxonomy): domain Bacteria; phylum Bacteroidota; class Ignavibacteria; order UBA10030; family SZUA-254; genus JBEKTW01. Next base: position 62,940 of record JBEKTW010000007.1, on the reverse strand, counting down.
CCGCAATTGCCGTTCGGTAACCCAGATGCCCTACAACTAAACGTTGAATTTGTTCCAAAGCGAATGCACCGGGTCGGCGAAGAGAATTCATCGGATCTGAACCAGGTGAGAGGAAAATCCTGTGTGGCCTTCTGTGCCATCGCCAGACCGGAGTCGTTCAAAGACACCCTCGTGTCGATTGGTTTAAACGTTGCAGAATTCATAAGGTTTGGCGACCACCACCGATATACAAGGTCGGACGTACGAAATATTCAGAACTCTTTCAAACGGCATCGACCGGATTTCATCATGACGACGGAAAAGGATTCCGCCCGCTTGCTCTCCAATGAACAAGCGGAAGATCTTACATCCTATCCCATGTGGTATCTTGAAATCGAAGCGAGGGTTGTCGACAAAGAATCTGAATTTCACGAGCTTCTGGACAGGATTGCACAGCAGAATTAATATGGTCATTGGTGTCACCGATAATATGGGTTCCGAGCATAAATTTCAGCAGTATATCGACTGGCTGCGACGGGGAAATGCGTCAATACGATGGACGATACTCTCATACAAGGACGATAATCTTCAAGAGTTGAGAAACTGCAATGGCTTGCTGCTCACAGGCGGCGGGGATGTTGATCCCTCCCTCTATAGCATCGACCCGAGACATCCTAAACTTGGACGTGTTGACCGTCAGCGCGATGATTTTGAACGGGCGACGATCGATTGTGCGCTGGAGTCCCAAATCCCGGTGTTAGGAATATGCAGGGGTTTGCAGGTGGCAAATGTTCACTTCGGTGGATCCCTCATCCAAGACCTTGGCGAAATGGGCTTCACAATCCATCAGGGGCGGGACGAGGTTGAGCAACGGCACAAGGTGAGCATCGAGCATGACAGTCTTCTTGCGCAGATTTCTGGAATCCATGAAGGGGACGTCAATTCCTTCCACCATCAGGCCGCCGCGGAACCCGGGAACGACCTGAGGGTAGTTGCTCGTTCAGAAGATGGGATTGCTGAAGCGCTTGAGTTTCAGGATTCATCGTCTCGACCGTTTTTTCTCCTGATTCAGTGGCATCCCGAACGCATGAATGATTTTCACAATCCATTAACTCAAAACATCTTGCGGCGTTTTCTCGCCGCAGTTGAAAGCATATCAATTACCTACACTGAGAAGGAAAGTTAAAACCATGGCACATAAATACGTTTACTCGTTTGGCAGCGGTCGGGCAGATGGAACGGCCCAGATGAAAGAACTACTCGGTGGAAAGGGTGCGAACCTCGCCGAAATGGCAAACATCGGCTTACCCGTTCCCGCCGGATTTACGATAACCACCGAAGTCTGCACCTACTACTACAAGCACAAGAAGAACTACCCGAAGGAGCTCCGGCTTCAACTTGACAAAGCTTTGAAACAAATTGAAAAAATCATGAGGGCGGGTTTTGGTGACAAGCAGAATCCTCTTCTGCTCTCCGTTCGCTCCGGCGCGCGAAAGTCCATGCCGGGAATGATGGAAACCGTATTGAATATCGGCCTGAATGACGTGACGCGGGAGGGAATCATCAAGAAAACCGGCAACCCGCGTTTTGTCTACGACGCCCAGCGAAGACTGATCCAGATGTATTCCGACGTCGTCATGGAAAAGGCGGCCGGCCTGGAACCCGAAGAACACAAAGGGATACGCCATCAACTCGAGACAGAACTGGAGAAAATGAAACAGCGGCGCGGCGTGCACCAGGATACCGAATTGTCGGCGGACGATTTGAAGGAACTGGTTGAGATTTACAAGTTGAAGGTAAAAGAAGTGTTGGGCAAGCCGTTTCCGGAAGATCCGATCGAACAGTTGTGGGGCGGCATCGGCGCGGTGTTCTCAAGCTGGAACGGAAAACGAGCAATTTCCTACCGGCGGATTGAAGGAATTCCGGACGATTGGGGAACAGCGGTGAGCGTCCAGGCAATGGTGTTCGGTAACATGGGAGAAACCTCGGCAACCGGCGTGGCCTTCACGAGAAACCCTGCTACGGGCGATAATCATTTCTACGGAGAATGGCTCTCGAACGCCCAAGGCGAAGATGTCGTCGCGGGCACACGAACACCGAATCCCATCAACGAAGTCGGGAAGTCGGAGCACAATAGGCATCTTGCTTCACTCGAAGTCGCGATGCCAAAGGCCTACAAGAAGCTGCATGCCATCCAGAGAAGGCTGGAGCGTCATTACCGGGACATGCTTGATATTGAATTCACCATCCAGGAAGAGCGCTTGTGGATGCTCCAGTGCCGCGTCGGCAAACGCAACGGCCCCTCTGCGGTCAAGATGGCACTCGATATGTATCGTGAACGTTTGATCACAAAGGAAGAGGCCGTTCTGCGCGTCACCCCTTCACAGCTTGACGAACTGCTCCATCCGATTATCGATCCAAAGACCGAGCTCGTCGCGCGACCGATTGCAAAAGGTTTGCCGGCCGGCCCCGGAGGGGCGGCAGGCCAGGTGGTCTTCTCGGCAAGCGACGCGGTCGCATGGCAGAAGTCGGGCAAGAAAGTCATCCTTGTCCGTGACGAGACGAACCCCGAGGACGTGGAGGGAATGCGGGCTGCGGAAGCAATTCTCACGGCGCGGGGGGGAATGACCAGTCATGCGGCTCTTGTCGCCCGGGGCTGGGGGAAATGCTGTATTGTCGGCGCGGCCTCCGTCAAGATAGACTACCACGCGAAACAATTCGTGACGGAGGGAACTGTTGTTCGGGAAGGCGATTGGCTGACGTTGAACGGGTCAAAGGGATATGTGTACCAAGGCTCACTCCCGATGATGAAAGCCGCGGAGGATAATCCGGACTTTGTAGCATTCCTGAAGTTGTGCGATCAGGTTCGCAAGCTGAAGGTCCGAACAAATGCCGATACGCCCGAGGACGCCGCCAGAGCGCGGGCGTTCGGGGCGGAAGGAATTGGGTTGTTCCGCACGGAACATATGTTTTACGGCAGAGGGTCTGAAGAGCCCCTCTTCAAATTACGCAAAATGATCGTCTCAAAGTCAGAGCGCGAACGAAGAGCAGCTCTGGATGAATTGTTTCCGCATGTGAAGGCCGATATCAAGGGGACGCTGGAAGCCATGGACGGCCTTCCGGTGACTGTCCGGACCATCGACCCTCCATTGCACGAATTCATACCGAATCGGGAAGACGAGCGTGCACGGCTATCCAAGAGTCTCGGCATCACAGCGGATGAATTCAATGCGCGTGCGTCAGCACTGCACGAAAGCAATCCCATGATGGGGCACCGGGGAGTTCGCCTGGGTATCACTTATCCGGAAGTTACGGAAATGCAGGTCCGCGCCATTTTCGAAGCTGCGGCTGAGTTACTGCAGGCGGGGAAGAAACCATTCCCTGAGATCATGATACCGGTTGTCGGAATAGTGACCGAACTGGAGCACCAGTTCAAGATCATCGAGAAAGTGTATCAGGAGGTGCTGGCCAAGTTCAACATGAAAGTGATCCCTCATCTTGTCGGTACGATGATTGAAATACCCCGTGCCGCCCTAACAGCGGGCAAGATTGCTGCGACTGCCCAGTTCTTTTCATTCGGCACGAACGACCTCACGCAAATGGGCTTCGGATTTTCGCGCGACGATATCGGCTCGTTCCTGAAGGATTACATCGACAAGAAGATCCTTCCGGAAGATCCATTTCAGTCAATTGACATTGAGGGCATCGGCCGATTAATGGAGCTCGCGGTTACCGAGGGACGCAAAGTACGGCCCGATCTGAAAGTCGGCATCTGCGGTGAGCACGGCGGCGACCCGCGTTCGATCGAGTTCTGCGCCCACATCGGTCTGAACTATGTCAGCTGCTCTCCTTTCCGTGTCCCGATCGCCCGTCTTGCAGCGGCGCAGGCCGCCCTTCAGGCGACCGGCGGAAAGAAAAAGCGTTCCAGGAAATGAAACGGTACATCAAGATCAAGCGCGATGACTGCTCATTTCATTTCACCTCATAACAGATGGTAATGCACAATGAAACTTTCTGACTTTGAATATCCTTTCCCGAGAAACCTCGTGGCAAAGTTTCCCGCGAAACCGAGGGATTCCGCCCGGCTCATGATTCTGAACCGAGCGGATGAGAGCATCGTGGAGCGACGGTTTGCCGATATCATTGATTACTTCAAGAAGGGAGATTCTCTCCTCGTCAATGAAACGAGGGTATTCGCCGCCCGCCTGCTCGGGCGGAAGGAAAAGACCAACGCGAAAATCGAAGTGTTTCTCCTCCGGCAATTGAACAAGGAGGAGAATATCTGGGATGTCATCGTCGACCCCGCGCGGAAAGTTCGCATTGGAAATAAGATTTACTTCGATGACGGAAAGATCTGGTGTGAAGTTGTCGACAATACAACTTCCCGTGGGCGCACGATGCGATTCAATTTCAAAGGGGACCTTTACAAGATAATTGAGCGCATCGGCAGAACTCCCCTTCCCTACTACATCAAACGGGAATCCGAAGAAGACGACAAGGAATCATACCAGACGGTATACGCCCGGCAAATTGGCTCGGTCGCCGCACCGACAGCCGGACTCCATTTCACGAAGCGTCTCCTTACTCAAATCGAACAGAAAGGCGCTAAAGTCGTCCCCCTCACTCTTCACCTGGGACTTGGCTCGTTCCGGGCGGTTGAAGTCGAAGATCTGTCGAAACACAAGATGGATTCCGAGTATTATGAAATCCCCGAGACGACGGTGCGTGAGGTCAACCACACTATTGACCACCGGGGACATGTTTTTGTGTGCGGAACCAGTACTGCGCGAGCGTCGGAATCATCGGTGACCACGACCGGTCATCTGAAAGCCAACCGGGCGTGGACGGACAAATTTATTTTCCCGCCGTACGATTTTAAGGTCGCGGACCATGTCATCACGAACTTTCACCTTCCGGAATCCACACAGCTCATGATGATCTGCGCCTTTGCAGGAAGAGATTTTGTGATAAGAGCGTACAAAAAAGCGATCAAAGAAAAGTGGCAGATGTTCAGCTACGGCGACGCGATGCTGATTCTGTAAGCCCCTCCCGTGCTCAACGGCAAAAATATCGGTGCGGTCATCGCAGCTGCCGGTGCGGGAACAAGGATGGGAATATCGCCGGCGAAACAGTTTCTGGAATTGCAGGGAAAAGCCGTCCTTGTCCGCACACTCGAAGCGTTTGAGCGCTCGCCCGTCGTAGACCTCATCGTGGTTTCATCCAGGGGCGAGGACATCAGGGCGGTGAAGAGCCTTGTCGGGGTTCACAATCTTTCAAAGGTTGTTCACGTTGTCGAAGGCGGCGCACACCGCCAGGATTCTGTTTGGAAGGGGATCGAAAGATTATCGGAACATGGTACCGATATCGTCCTCATTCATGACGCGGTCCGGCCGTTCGTTCGCCCAGAGCTGATCCATTCGGTGACGCTCGCCGCTTGCGAATACGGAGCAGCTATCTGCGCAATTCGACCGAAAGACACGGTTAAGCTGTCGAACGAAGACGTCTTCATAGACACGACGCTGAACCGGAATCAGGCCTGGCTTGCCCAAACCCCCCAGGCGTTTCAAATTGACCTCTTCTGCAGGGCTTACGCGGATGCAGTATCGAACAAATTCTTCGGAACCGACGACGCTATACTCGTGGAACGAATTGGAGGAAGGGTCAAAATCGTCGAAGGAAGCTACGAAAACATCAAAATCACGACCCCTGAAGATTTCGCACTGGCGGGGCTGATTGCGCATAGTTTCTTCAAATAGGATAAGGTTCTTGACTTTCATGAATATTTTCGTAATTTATATAGGATATGGACTCCTTTAACATCAGGGAACAAGCGAAATGCTGCCATTAAGTGTCGTAATCATGCTGAGCTATCTTGTCGGATCAATCCCGACAAGCATCATAGTCTCGAAACTGACACACGGAATCGATATACGTAACCACGGCAGCGGAAACGCCGGCGGCACGAACGTCATTCGTGTCGTTGGCTGGAAAATCGGGGTGCTTGTCATCGCTATCGATATCTTCAAGGGGTATGTCGCAACGATGCTGGTAACGAAACTAATGTACGGTCCTATTCCCTTCAACAATCGCACGCCATTCGAAGATATTACTGTCATCCGGATTATCGCCGGTTGTGCCGCGGTTCTGGGTCACATCTGGACTGCATTCAGTAGCTTCAAGGGAGGGAAAGGAATTGCGACCGCCGGGGGTGTGTTGGTCGCCTTGGCACCTGTTGAATTGCTGGTTGCACTCGGCGTGTTTGCCCTAGTGCTTACTCTTTCACGCTATGTGTCTCTCGGCTCAATCAGTGCGGCCCTCTCATTCCCGCTGGCGATGTTGTTCCGTCATAATATTTTTCATGCCGAGCTGTACGGTTATCATACCTTGATTTTTTTCAGTATCGGGCTATCGCTCCTGCTCGTCTACACGCACCGTTCCAATATCAAACGCCTGATCGAAGGAACAGAGAACCGTTTAACTCACCATCCTCTCCTCAAGAAAAAATAGGAATCCTCTTTTCATCCCCCAGGTCATTTCTCCCTTGAGGAAATAATATGCGGGTTGCGGTTTTAGGCGCTGGAAGTTGGGGGACGACGTTAGCAATCCTGCTGTTTCACAACGCCCACCACGTCATTCTCTGGTCACATGATGAGGATGCCACCGAAGCAATGCGCACACAACATGAGAATACTTTATTCCTTCCAGGGATTCAAATTCCGTCAGGGGTGGAAATTACCGGAGATCCCGTGTGTGCACTCGACAAGGCCGAGCTCCTCGTGACCGCTGTGCCGACGCAGTTTCTCCGGTCCGCCCTTGAGCAGCTCCGGTCGAAGAATCTTCACGAGGTTGTCGTCGTGAACGTCGCAAAGGGCATAGAGAATGGTTCCCTGATGACGATCTCCGAGATTCTTCTTGATGTGCTGCCGACGCTCCGGAAGGATCACATTGTGACGCTCTCCGGACCGAGTTTTGCGGAGGAAGTGAGCCGCCATATACCGACGGCGGTCGTGGCTGCATCCACCTGCCTCGAGACCTCCAAACTCGCTCAACAGACGTTCATGACGCCGTATTTTCGCGTGTACTCCAGCGATGATATTCGCGGTGTCGAATTGGGCGGCTCCATCAAGAACGTTATCGCCATTGGGGCAGGCATCGCCGACGGCGCGGGATTCGGAGATAATACAAAAGCTGCCATCATGACACGCGCGACGGCCGAACTCTCCCGGCTTGGGACGCTCATGGGCGCACAGCCGAGAACGTTCGCGGGGCTTTCGGGGATTGGCGATCTGATTGTGACTTGTATGAGCAAGCACAGCCGTAACCGCCATGTAGGTGAAGAGATTGGGAAAGGGAGAAGGCTGAGCGACGTGCTCTCGGAGATGGTCATGGTCGCTGAAGGCGTGGCGACAACCCAGTCCGTCTACAATCTGGAACAGAAGTTCAACGTTGAACTGCCTATCGTGAACGAGGTCTACCAGGTCCTTTTTGAGGATAAAGACCCGATTATTGCCACCTCGGACTTGATGACGCGTGACGCAAAGGGAGAAGCATAGGGACCTTCGCAGGCCGTTCCTGATCATCATTCGTTGTAATACCTTCAGCCGGGATTGCGAAGTTCATCGCAGCAGGTCGACATGAATTCCCGACATATGCCCCCGACGGTCAAAACCAACGCCGATATCAACACACCGGTTCAATACTTGAAGGGCATCGGGCCGAAGCGGTCTGCCGTCTTGAAGAATCTCGGCATTCAAACCGTTCGAGATCTCTTCTACTACTTCCCGAGAGACTACCTCGACCTCAGTCGGGTTGAGAAAATTGGCAACCTTCGCCGCTATGTCAATTCTGGAGAATTTGTCACCGTGATCGGAACCGTCCGTGCGCGTGATACGATTGGACGTCCGCCACGACAACGATTCGTCCTCGCGCTCGGAGATGAAACGGGCACGATTTCTCTTATCTTTTTTCAAAGCCTTCGTTTTTATCAAAAAGCGTTCCAACCCGGCGATACTCTGGCGGTCTCCGGAAAGGTCACCGATTTTCGCAATCGCCCTCAGATTGTTCATCCCAGCATCGACCGCCTTGCGGCAGGGGAAGACGAAGACTCTGATTTCGAGGGATTTCTGCACACCAAGGGAATCGTTCCCAAATATAGCTCCTCACAAGAGCTGAGAACGGTCAAACTTGACACCAAAGGACTCCGTCGTGTCATCAGGGTGGCTCTCGACCAATATCTTGCCGCCGTCGAAGAATGGTTGCCGCCCTCCCTGCTCGACGAGCATAAGTTTCTCCGACTTCCCGATGCACTTCGCTCAATTCATTTCCCCGAATCCCAGAACGCTCTGGAATCCTCACGTCTTCGACTGAAGTTCGATGAGTTGTTTTCAATGCAGCTCTTGCTGGCGCTACGCCGAAAGAGCATAAAAGTCGAGTTTCCTGGAATTTCCTTCGATGTGGAAAGCAAGCTCGCACGTCAGCTTGTCAATTCCCTGCCCTTCAAGCTCACAAAAGCCCAGGTCAGCGTCATCAAGGAAATCGCTCAAGACATGAAAAGCACGAAGCCGATGAACCGGTTACTGCAGGGGGATGTTGGAAGCGGCAAGACCATCGTGGCGCTCATCGCCATGCTCATTGCAGTGGATAACGGCTATCAGACTGCGTTCATGGCACCGACGGAAATTCTGGCTGAGCAGCACTACCGTACCTTGACAAACTTTCTTCACGACATCCCGGTGAACGTACGCCTGCTGGTGAGCGGGCAACAGAAGAAGTTGCGCGACGATATTCTCCTGGACATTCAGCGCGGATCGGCGAATATCATTGCTGGAACGCACGCACTCATTCAGGAGGTGGTGGATTTCGCCAGACTCGGATTCGTTGTGATCGATGAGCAGCATCGCTTTGGCGTGGCTCAGCGAATCGCGCTCAAGGAAAAGGGACTATCATCGCACGGCCATATTGCGCATGCGGATATGCTCGTGATGACCGCTACTCCCATTCCCCGCACGCTCGCATTGACGATTTACGGCGACCTGGATGTATCCACCATCACGTCGTTGCCGTCCAACCGAAAGGCTATCAAGACGGCCCTGAAAACGGAATCTCAACACGATTCCGTCTACCAGTTTCTTCGCGACCAGATCCGGCAGGGCAGGCAGGCATACATTGTCTATCCGCTCGTCGAAGAGTCGGAGAAACTCGACCTGAAGGCAGCAACGGAGGCTCATGAGGTCCTCAGGAAAGACGTCTTCGCAGATATGAACGTCGGACTTATCCACGGACGGATGCGACCGGAAGAGAAGGACAGCATCATGAGCTCGTTCAAAGAGAAAAAAGTGGACATTCTCGTGGCCACGACCGTCATCGAGGTCGGTATCGATATCCCGAATGCGTCCGTTATGGTTATAGAACATGCTGAACGGTTCGGATTATCCCAATTGCACCAGCTACGAGGACGGGTTGGGCGCGGAGCAGAGCAATCATACTGCATCCTCATGGCCCCTGAATGGATGAGGAAGCTCCAGCGATCGTCTCAAACCATCGGGACGGTGGACGATGAACAGGAGGAGCAGAGGAAAACGGAACGCCGACTCAAAGCAATGCTGGATACTATTGATGGCTTCAAAATCGCTGAAATTGACCTGGAATTAAGGGGTCCGGGTGATTTCTTCGGAACCCGCCAGAGCGGTCTGCCCGAACTTCAGCTTGCCAATCTCCTGACCGATGGCGAACTCCTGGCATCTGCACGTCAGGCCGCCTTTGAACTTGTCGATCATGACCCACACCTGCGTCTGCCGGAACACCGGCCTCTGAGAAAGCACTTTGAAGAACACATGCGTGACGCTCTCACCCTCATTCAAGCCGGGTGAACTTTCATCGACCAACAACTGACCACGGACGACGTTCTCTCTCCGACATCCGTCGAGAAAAAATCTTTGATTTGTGCCCGAAAAACTCACTTTTTTCTTGACAAATTGTTAAAATTGTTTATATTTGATATGAGGGTGAACGGTGAGATGATGTGGGATACGTTCACTTGGCTCATGTTGAACTTTCGAAGAGGATTTAATTAAAAATTTGATAGATCTTCCAGCTGAGATTTCTCCGCTGCGCGTTGCGCTTGTGTACAACGAGAAAAAGGAAGATGCAACACAACAATCCGCCGATGACTCCACCGAGCCTCCGAGTTTAAGCCGGAGGGGAATTCCTGCCGATGCCAACGTCGCTGTATCAACAGCGACACTCCAACGAGTCACAGATCTTTACGCCGAATGGGACACCCGGGAAACAATCCACGCCGTCCGGGACGCTCTTGCTGAATTCCATGACGTCATCCTTATCGAAGCCGATGAATATGCTTTCGACAGTCTTCGGATAGAGCGACCCGACATTGTCTTCAACATTGCCGAAGGGATGCATGGTGTTTCACGTGAATCTCAGATTCCGGCAATGCTTGAATTTTTGCAAATCCCTTACACCGGATCCGACTCTTTGACCCTGGCCCTGTGCCTTGACAAGTCTAGAGCAAAGGAAATATTATCGTACGCTCGCATTCCTACACCACAATTTGCGATAATCCGGGATCCTCGGGACCTTGATACGTTTGGCCAAAAGCTGCCGTGTATTGTGAAGCCGCTTCACGAAGGGTCAAGCAAGGGCATCTTCAACTCATCCGTCGTACACACAGAGTCCGAACTCCGTATGCAGGTTCGTTCACTCCTCTTGACGTACAATGAGCCCGCATTAATTGAGGAGTACCTGGAAGGACGCGAGTTCACGGTCGCACTCCTGGGAAACGACGATACCCTAAACGTCCTTCCCATCGTCGAGATACGATTCGACTCCCTGCCCCGGGGGGTTAACCACATTTATTCATACGAAGCAAAATGGATTTGGGATCGTTCCGACGCCCCGCTTGATATTTTTCAGTGCCCTGCGGACATTCCTCCCCGTCTCCAATCCGACATCGAACGTCTTTGCAGGGACGCCTACACAGTATTACGCTGTCGCGACTGGTGCCGTATCGATGTGCGCCTCGACGCTCACGATCAGCCGCATATTCTCGAATTGAATCCACTTCCTGGAATTCTTCCAAAGCCGGAAGACAATTCATGTTTTCCGAAGGCGGCCCGCGCCGCAGGAATTCCCTACGATCAATTGATCCAAACCGTTCTTGCGTTGGCAGCAAAACGATATAATCTTGGCGGTCAGACGATCTCATTCCACTCACAACAACACCAGAGGTGCTCATGAGGAAGAAGATTTATGTCGCGATTATTTTTAACGAGCCAACTACTGCTTTGAAATCCGGAAGAAACTACATCTCCGAGAAAGGACTCCTGCAGGCGGGGGACAAAATCGCGCAGAGCGAAACGGAAGTCCTCGTCGATATGTCGGAAGTCGGCGTCCTGGAAGAAAAAGAGGATATCTCAAGAGCCCTCCAAACACTTGGATACAGAACAACCGTTTTTAACGTTGACGGGGACCTCTCCCGTCTAATTGATTTTCTGAAGGAAGAACCGCCCGACCTCATTTTCAACATCTGTGAGAGTGTCGGGAATAAATCAATCCACGAGATGCATATCGCCGGCATTTATGAGCTGATGGGGGTTCTCTACACGGGATCGAATTCAATGACGTTGGGAACAGCATTGAACAAAGTCCGCGTCAAGGAAATTCTGCTCTTCCATGGAATTCCGACGCCGAACTTCCAGTTGATCAAGAGTCCTCTTCGCATTTCGCTCGATGAGAAGCTCGAATATCCACTCATCGTTAAACCCTCGCAGGAAGACGCGAGCATCGGCATCGAACCAAGCTCGGTGGTCTACAGCCTTAACGAGCTGCGGAAACGAGTGCGGCATGTCATCGAGCAGTTCGACCAGCCTGCGCTCGTCGAGGAATACATCGACGGCCGGGAACTCAATGTCGCAATTGTCGGAAACCGCAGGCCCGTTGTGATGCCCATATCTGAAATTGATATGTCGACGCTTCCGAAACAGTATCCGCGCATTGTAACATACAATGCGAAATGGATGAAGGGAACCGACGAGTATGAGCATACGAAAGGTGTTTGCCCTGCGCTCCTTCCCCCGCCGCTGGAAGCAAACATCAAAGCAATGGCGCTGAAGGCATACCAGCTTCTCGGCTGCAGGGACTATGCCCGCATCGACGTGCGATTAAGCAAAGACCATCAACCGTATGTTCTTGAAGTTAATCCGAATCCCGACATCTCGGATGAAGCCGGCTTTGCCCGATCCTGTACTGCCTACGGCCTGAGTTACAATGATATGGTCGGGAAAATTGTCGAATCAGCCCTCGACCGGGCCTTTTGACGCATGCACGAAGCCGGCGTCACAATTCGCAAACTGCGTGGTGAAGATGTTGCACCTCTCCGTCGTATCCTGCAAAACACTAACTTCTTCAGCAATGAAGAAGTCGCGACCGCACTTGAACTCATGGACATTTTCTTGAGTGACCCGAACCAGCATGATTATGATTTGTACACTGCCGTGAGCGCCACGGGAGAAGTAGCCGGCTATATCTGTGTGGGGCCTACCCCTCTCACCCATGGGACTTACGATCTCTATTGGGTAGCCGTGGACCCCGATCTCCAGCGCCAGGGCGTCGGAAAACAACTTATTCTCTTTGCCGGCGAGTTCATACGATCAAAAGGCGGCCGATTATTGATCGCGGAGACCTCATCACAGCCGAAGTATGAAAGCACGAGGAGATTCTATATCACCCAGAATTTCAAGCAACTCGCCTGTATTAAGGATTATTACAGGCAGGGCGATGATCTTGTCGTTTATGGAAAATATTACTCACAATAGAGGAGCACATAAGTAATTTATGGAACTTTGGCAGGAATTGTTGCGGCAAAGTGTTGACAGCGCAAGAGATCTTGTAGACAAATTTGGCTTCGATCAAGAAATGGCGGAACGATTGAACAAGTTGTTTCACATCCGGATCAATCCATACTATCTGAGCTTGATTCGATACCCCGGGGATCCCATTTGGCTCCAGTGCATCCCTGATTCCAAAGAGCTGGAAGAGGACGGACTTCTGGAAGACCCGCTCGCCGAGGATGCTCACAGCCCCGTTCCGAGCATCGTTCATCGGTACCCGGACCGCGTGTTGTTTCTGACAACAAGTCAATGCTCAATGTATTGCCGCTTCTGCACCCGCAAGCGCAAGGTCGGCGACTCGACAAAAATCAATATGAAGTATCTCCAGGACGGAATCGACTACATTGCCCAGCACCCGCAAATTCGCGATGTGATTCTCTCCGGCGGCGATCCACTCATGCTGACAGATGTACTCCTCGAACGAGTTCTCAAAGGATTGCGGGAGATTCCGCACGTTGAAGTGATCCGCCTGGGCACAAAGATGCCGTGCGTGCTCCCGCAGCGCGTCACGCCAAAGCTCTGTAAAATACTCCGGAAATATCATCCGATCTACGTCAATACTCACTTTAACCATCCGTGGGAAATCACGCTGGAAGCAAAACGCGCATGCGAAATGCTCGCGGACGCAGGCATTCCGGTCGGCAACCAGTCGGTCCTCATGAAAGGCGTCAACGACGACGCAGCGGTCATGCTGGATCTGGTTCGCAAGCTGCTCGCCATGCGCGTGCGCCCGTACTATCTCTACCAGGCCGATGTCACTAGAGGCACGAACTATTTCCGCACGCCGGTGAGCAAGGGTCTGGAGATCATGGACAACCTGCGCGGGCACACTTCCGGACTTGCAATTCCGTACTATGTGATTGACGCCCCCGGCGGCGGCGGGAAGATCCCCCTCTTGCCGCAGTACGTGATTGGACGGGCAGGAAAGAATATCATTCTCCGCAACTACAAGTACGAGATTTTTACCTACCCCGATGTGGAAGAAGAGCCGGCAGGCCACAATCCTCCAATTGAAAAACCTTTCCGGCGCAAGAACGGCAAGAAGGACGCAGTAAAGGAAAAGGTCGTCGTCGAAGACTAGCTGACTGCCCCACGACGTCCGGGAGGCAGAGAATGGTCGGATTCATGAACCGGGAAGCGCTCGACCGGACGCTGGAAAAAGGGAGAAACCTCCGGGAATTTCTTGGATGTAGTCTCAGTCAATGTTGACTGTGATGCGGATGCGTTGCTCATCCGTCCGGTCCGGTGTGCCAAAATGGAATGTAGAGTTGTTTTCCCGCGCACTCCTCACCCGAGACCAGTCAGATTCTTCGAGAACTCTTCGACCTCATTCGGGAACGTAAACGCACTCTTCCCGAGAATTCGTACACATCAAGGCTTTTCAGAGCAAGGATAAAACGGATCGCTCAGAACGTGGGCGAGGAAGCAATTGATCTCTCCATCGCAGGACAATACGAGGACCGCCAACGCATCATCGAAGAAACCGCCGACGTGTTGTATCACACGCTGGTACTGCTTGCCGAAAAAGAGGTTGACACTTCGGAAGTCTACCTGGAGCTTGCCAGAAGAATGAAAAAGCCGCCGCAGGCTTAGACCTGCGACTACCATTCTTCCCGAAACTTACGCCATCATCTTCGCGCTCGCTTTCTTCGCGAAATCTATCAACCCACGTTTATCTAACCGAACTTCCACGGCATCGCCCTGGGCAAACTCGCCGGACAGTATTTTCTCCGACAGTGGGTTTACGACATATTTTTGGATAACACGTTTCAACGGACGCGCACCCAGCGTTGGGTCGTAACCAAGCTTGACAAGCCAGTCTTTTGCCTCGTCTGTAAACTCAAGTGTAATCTCCTTTTGTGTCACGAGTGCTCGCACGCGTACAAGCTGGATATCGACAACCTTCCGCAAGTCATCCTTGCTCAACAGCTTAAAGAGGATGATGTCATCGATGCGGTTCAGGAACTCTGGGCGAATCGATTGCCGCAGCATGTCAAACAGTTCAGTGCGCAGCTCACCGTAGGCGCTTTCCAGGTCGTCCTGACCGGCCGGCTGATCGAGGAGTTTCTGCTGAATCAATTGCGAGCCTAAGTTCGAAGTCATGATGATGATGGTATTCTTGAAATTCACCGTTCGTCCTTTGCTGTCGGTCAAACGGCCTTCATCCAGGACCTGCAGCAGAACGTTGAATACCTCCGGATGCGCCTTTTCAATTTCATCGAGGAGTACAACCGAATACGGTTTGCGTCGCACCGACTCGGTCAACTGTCCGCCTTCCTCGTAACCAACATAGCCGGGAGGGGCACCGATAAGACGGGAGACGGAGAATTTTTCCATGTATTCGCTCATATCGATACGCACCATGGCGTTTTCGTCGTTGAACAAACTCTCGGCAAGGGCACGTGCCAGCTCTGTTTTCCCTACACCGGTGCTGCCAAGAAAAATGAACGAGCCGATCGGTCGTCTTTCGTCCTGTAACCCGGCCCGATTCCGCCGGATCGCCTCGCTCACCGCGCGAACCGCTTCTTCCTGGTCTACGATTCGTTCATGCAGCCGATCTTCAAGATGAAGAAGCTTCGTCCGTTCGCTTTCAAGCATTCGGGTCACGGGGATGCCCGTCCACTTTGCGACAATTTCCGCAATGTCGTCGGCATCCACTTCTTCCTTCAACATCTTTTGGTCACGCTGGACCTCAGCCAGGTTTCGGGATTTTTCTTTCAGCTTCTTTTCCAGATTTGCAATAACGCCGTACCGCAATTCCGCAACCTTGCCCAAATCGCCTTCTCTCTCCTTTCGGTCGGCTTCGAGCTTCGTGTTCTCCATTTCTTCTTTCATCTTACGGATAGATTGAATCAGATCCTTCTCTAGCTGCCAATGCGCACGAAGGGCGGATCGTTGTTGATTTAGTTCGGCGAGGTCTTTCTCTATCACACCAAGCCGGCTCTTCGATTCTTCGTCCCGCTCGCGTTTGACAGCCTCGCGCTCGATTTCCAGCTGCTTGACGCGGCGTTCGACTCCATCGAGTTCCTCGGGCATCGAATCGATCTCAATTCGCAGCTTGGATGCGGCTTCATCCACCAGGTCGATGGCTTTGTCGGGCAGGAAGCGATCTGCAATATACCGATAACTCAATTGTGCAGCAGCGACGATTGCACCATCGGTAATACGAACTCCGTGATGAACTTCGTACCGTTCCTTGAGGCCGCGCAGTATGGAAATTGTATCGTCGACCGTCGACTCGTCGACCATGACCGGCTGGAACCGCCGTTCGAGGGCTGAATCTTTCTCCACATATTTCCGGTATTCATCGATCGTTGTTGCACCGATAGCACGCAAGTCACCTCGGGCAAGAGCGGGTTTTAACATGTTCGCCGCGTCGACCGATCCCTGAGCTGCCCCGGCACCGACAAGCGTATGCATTTCATCGATGAAGAGGATGATCTCTCCGTTCGACTCCGTGACTTCCTTCAGCACTGCCTTCAGCCGTTCTTCAAACTGACCCCGGAAACTCGTCCCGGCAACGAGCGAGCCCATGTCGAGCGCGACGATGCGTTTCGTCTTCAGATTCTCAGGAACATCTCCCTGTACAATGCGCTGGGCGATTCCCTCCGCGATAGCGGTCTTACCAACGCCCGGCTCGCCAATAAGTACAGGATTATTCTTCGTCCGGCGGGATAAGACTTGCAGCACGCGGCGGATTTCATCTTCTCGACCGATAACCGGGTCGAGTTTTCCCTTGCGTGCAAGGTCGTTCAGGTCGCGGCCGAACCGCTGGAGCGACTGGTACTTTTCCTCTGGCGTTTGGTCGGTAACGCGCTGGGTGCCGCGAATATCTTTCAGGGCTTTGTAAATCTCCTCTTTTGTCACACCCTGGTCGCGCAACAACTTCGCCGCCGTCGATTTCGTGGAGAGAAGACCTAGAAGGAGATGCTCGGTGCTGACGTATTCGTCTTTGAGCGACTCAGCTTCCTTCAGTGCTGCATCAAACAACCCAGCAAGCGCTTGTCCCAACTGCTGGTTCCCGGTACCCGCACCGGTGACTTTCGGCAGACTTTCGACCGCCTCGTTGACCTTAATCTTTATGTGGTTGACATTCGCACCGAGTTTTTGGAGAATAGGGACAACAATTCCCTGACTGTCTTGCACCAGCGCGGCAAGCAAATGCTCGGGCTCGATCACCTGATTGTTATAACTTTGAGCGATCTCCTGAGCGTTCTGGACCGCCTCTTGCGATTTGATTGTGAATTTTTGGAAGGTCATGATGCTATGTAATTGCTTGGTTAGGTTTCAGGTTACAGGTTTTGAGTTACAGGTTTCAGAAAATCGTCATACGTTGTTCCGAGCGCCAACCACCGCTTTTGTCCCCTCGTTATTAAGGAGGGGATACAGGGGAGGTTGATTTGCTTCTTTTGATTTTATGGTGAATTATTCAAAGTCCAAAGTTCTCTGTCCAGACTTATTTTGATTCAAGATTCATAATTCGGAATTTGACGCTCACCCTATAATCCCTCTCCCACTTGTGGGAGAGAGATGTCACGAAGTGACAAGGAGAGGGTTACGGAGGCTTTCATTGGGAATCGGGCTCTTTGTTTTCACCCGTCTTTTGCTCTTCCATTTTCTTTCCGGCTTTGTGCTCAACGATCTCTTGCATCGCTCCTTGTTTGTCCTTCGGCTGAAAATCGTGGAATGCGGTCAGTGTTGCAATGCCTGCGCCGCGTTTTGAGAATGTGCCGTTCACGATCACGAACAACGTCGCGATTGCGCCGAGAATAATCACTGTCCAGACAACGAATCCAATCATGTTCAAAGCATTTTCCACACTGCAAAGGAAAAAGCCGCCACGGCGTCAGCGGAGAGATGGAACCAACGCAGGAGCGGCTTTGAACAGTTAGACCCTCACCCCGACCCTCTCCCATTGGGAGAGGGTGTCCGAAGGACGGGTGAGAGTTTACTTGTCTTTATCATCAACTACTTCAAATGAAGCATCTTCGACCGGTTTGCCGTCTTGTTTCTTAGCGCTGCTATCAGTCGGCCCGGTCTGGCTGTCGGGTGGTTGCTGCGGCCCTGCTTGTCCGCCAGGTCCGGAAGGGCCGGCCTGTTCGCCCGTGGCTGATTTGTACATGGCGGTGGAAGCTTCATTCCAGGCGTTGTTGAGTACCTCCATTTTCGCTTTGATATCGGAGATATTTCCACTTTTTATGGCGCTGTCGAGCGCATCCGCGGCTGATTCAACCTTCGACTTCATGGGTGCCGGCATCTTGTCCCCAAACTCTTTCACCTGTTTTCGCGTTTGGAACACAAGGTTATCCGCCTGGTTTTTCGTTTCGACTTCATCCTTGCGCTTCCGGTCTTCTGCCGCATGCGATTGAGCGTCCCCCTTCATCTTTTCAACCTCATCCTTGCTCAATCCGCTGGAGGAAGTGATACGGATGCTTTGCTCTTTATTCGTTGCCTTGTCTTTTGCCGTCACATGCAGCATGCCATTTGCGTCAATATCGAACGTTACCTCAATCTGCGGGACGCCGCGTGGCGCAGGCGGAATTCCGTCGAGGTGGAACCGGCCCAGCGTTCGATTATCCATTGCCATCGGCCGCTCACCCTGGAGAACGTGAATTTCCACAGAAGGCTGACTATCCGAGGCTGTCGAGAAGATTTCACTTTTGCGCGTCGGGATCGTTGTGTTTGCCTGAATCATCTGCGTCATTACTCCGCCGAGCGTCTCGATACCCAGCGTCAACGGTGTAACATCGAGCAACAAAACGTCCGTGACATCTCCGGCAAGCACACCGCCTTGAATGGCGGCCCCGACCGCAACGACTTCATCCGGATTAACTCCTTTGTGCCCTTCCCTTCCGAAAATATCTTTCACCAGTTGTTGAACGCGCGGAACACGCGTCATGCCGCCGACGAGAATCACTTCATCAATCTGACTCGGGTTGAGGGCCGCGTCACGCATGGCCTTTTCCACGGGCGGCACACAGCGCTGGATGAGATCTTCGACGAGCTGCTCAAACTTTGCTCGTGTGATCGTCATGTTGAGATGCTTCGGACCGTCCGCCGTCGCAGTGATGAACGGAAGGTTTACCTCCGTTTGCAACAACTGTGAAAGTTCCATCTTGGCTTTCTCCGCGGCTTCCCGTAACCGCTGAAGCGCCATAGGGTCTTTTCGCAAGTCGATGCTTTCCTGCTTCTTGAATTCGTCGGCAATATAGTCCAGCACGCGCTGGTCGAAGTTATCGCCGCCAAGGTGAGTATCGCCGTTGGTCGATTTCACTTCGAAGACTCCATCGCCAAGGTCGAGGACGGAGATATCAAACGTCCCGCCACCAAGGTCAAAAACCGCCACTTTGAGGTTCTTGTGCTTCTTATCCAACCCGTACGCGAGCGCGGCGGCAGTCGGCTCATTGATAATACGGCGAACGGTCAAACCCGCAATTTCACCGGCTTCTTTCGTCGCCTGTCGCTGTGCATCATTGAAGTACGCCGGCACGGTGATGACCGCATCGGTAATCTTCGTCCCGAGGTAGTCTTCTGCGGTCTGCTTCATTTTCTGCAAGATCATGGCACTGATCTCAGGAGGCGAGTACACGCGGTCGCTGATTTGCACGCGTGCCGTATCATTATCTCCCTGCACGACTTTGTATGATACAAGTTTCATCTCTTCGTTGACTTCGTTATAGAACCGTCCCATGAATCGCTTGATGGAGAACACGGTGTTTTGCGAGTTGGTAACTGCTTGCCGCTTTGCAGCTTGTCCCACCAGGCGTTCCCCCCCTTTTGTGAAGCCGACAATTGAAGGTGTTGTACGGGCACCTTCCGAGTTCGCGATCACAACCGGATCGTTTCCTTCCATCACGGCAACGACAGAGTTCGTCGTTCCTAAATCTATTCCAATTATTTTTCCAGCCATTGTAAATCTCTCCTTTTGAACTTTAATATTTCACCGCGGACGATTCCACGGTGTTGTATGTTCTGTCCCATACCACAAGACGCGTGCCAAAGGAAGAAACAGTTGTCTTCCTGCAAATCATTGACAAATAAGGAATTAGCTGATGACTCGAAACCGCCAAAAGCGTGAAGCTCTCATGTCCTCTGACAACATGGCAGGCCAACTAACCTTCCCTGTCAGTCTAAGCACATCGTGTCAGATGCACTCGCTGCCGGGCGTCTTGACTTTGGCCATTGATTTCAGTACCATCGAAACACATTTGAATGTTCCATCAATGACTGAATCGGAAATTCGGGCTCGACTTACGACACGTATTCTTGGAAAGAAACTCTACGTGTTTGATTCCGTCGATTCCACGAACGCGCGGGCGAAGACTCTTGCGTTCGAAGGAGCGGGCGAAGGAACTCTTGTGATTACGGAAGATCAATCAGCGGGGCGAGGACGCCAGGGACGACGCTGGTTCAGCGAAAAAGGAAAGAACCTCACATTTTCAATCATCCTCGCTCCGGCGATTCCACCTACGCGCCTCGGCGTTCTCTCTCTTTCCGCAGGCCTTGCGGTCGCAGAGGCGATTCAGAGTACGACCGGACTGCTGACAGAGTGCAAATGGCCTAACGACGTGTTGCTGAATTCGCGAAAGGTTTCCGGGATCTTATCCGAGACAGTCGTGCGTCGGGGCACCATCCTTGCCCTGGTTGTCGGGATTGGAATCAACGTCAACCAATCCTCATTTTCGAAGGAACTGAACGATAGCGCTACGTCCCTCTCCCTTGCGGCGGGCTCGACCATCGACCGTCTTCAGTTGCTCTCATACGTCTTGGGTCGATTGGAATTCTGGTATGAGAAGATGTTATCGCAGGAATACGAAACAATTCTGAAGGAGTGGTCGGGTTTCTGCAGAATAATCGGGAGAACAATATCGGTCGATCATCAAGGAATCCAACTTTCGGGCCTCGCTCGCGGGATTGCCGCGGACGGCGCTTTACTCTTTCAAACAAACGGCAAAGAAATGAAGCTTTCAGCCGGCGATGTAACCATACTTCAGAACTAATTCCTCATCGACCATGCTTCTCGCGATTGATATCGGCAATACTCAAACCATTTTTGGAATCTTCCGGGGGAAAAAGCTCATTGCTGCCCGCCGGGTGTTTACATCCTCACTGCGAACCGAGAAGAACATCTACTCATGCGTTCGATCGGTTCTTCGTGATGCCGGAATAAAGACTGGTGAGACCTTCGGGGCTGTCATAGCTTCAGTGGTTCCGCGACAGACACGCCGCACCCTCCGGGTGCTGAAACTGAGGTGTAACATACGGTCGATGACTATCTCCGGCGCCACGAATTCCGGTCTCAAGCTTCGGTACAAGAATCCATCGGCACTAGGGGCAGACCGACTTTGCAACGCAGTCGCGGCATTCCACCTGTTTGGCGGGCCTGTAATTGTGGCAGACTTCGGGACAGCGACCAAGTATGAGGCCATTTCACGACGAGGAGAATACCTCGGCGGAGCGATCGGGCTCGGCGTTGGAAGTGCCGCAGACGGACTCTACACCCGTACGGCGAAGCTGCCGAGGATCAAACTACAGTTTCCGCACCGAGGTATAGGAACGAATACGGTCACTGCCATACAATCCGGAGTTCTGTACGGTGCTCTCGACGCACTGGAAGGAATGGTCAAACGCTTCAAGGCCATCACCGGACGTAGGACGAAGGTGATCTGCACCGGGGGTTTTTCTCATCTCGTGGCCGCTCACAGCCACATCGTCGATCACACAGCGCCGTATCTTGTGCTCGAAGGAGCCCGAATCATCTACGAACGCGCGCACCCCGGAGAGAATTAGTTCTACCGCATTTTCTTCTTACTCCGACGTTTCGATGGGTAGGGTGATAGAAAAGGCGCTCCCTTTGTTCAACTCACTTACCACGGAGATTGTGCCGCCGTGCGCCTCGGCAATCAACTTCGCGATCGAGAGTCCCAGTCCAACACCCCCCGTTTCGCGGGTTCGTGCTTTGTCAACCCGATAAAACCGGTTAAATATCTGAGGGATCTCATTGGCGGGAATCCCTATGCCATTATCCACAACACTAATGTGGGCGAGGCTGTTCAGCGCTTCTAACCGCAGGCTAATCTTGCCGCGTTTCTGAGTGTACTTGATAGCATTGTCGACGAGGTTGAGGAGCATCTGGCGCAGACGCCGTTCATCTCCCACAACGGTCACGGGGTCAAGACGGGACAGCACAACCATGATCGATTTATGAGAGGCGAGAATGACACTGTCCTCGTGCAATTGTCGAACCAGTTCCTGAAGATCGACGCGTTCCTTCATCACCATCTCCTGCCCACGATCGGCCTTGGTCAACAAGAGGAGATTTTCAATAATTGCCGTCATGTGGATTGTCTCATCCAGGCAGTCGGCGATAATCATTTTCAGTTCCCTTCTGCCGACTTTGCTTTCGAGCGCGGATTCAAGCTGCGTGCGAATCACCGAAAGAGGGGTCCGCAGCTCATGTGACGCATCCGCAGTAAATTGCTTGATGTCATGGAATGACCGGTCAAGGCGAGCGATCATTTCGTTCAGCGTCGAAACCAATTTCCCGATTTCATCCTGTACGGTATGTTCCGGCAGGCGCTCATGCAGTCGGTCCGCAGTAATTCTCTGTGCCGCGTCGATTACCTGATTGACTTTTGATAGGGACTTCCTCGCAAGGTACATCCCGCTTCCCACCGACACTATGATAACGATAGGACCAATGAAGGCAAACACACGCAGCAAATGGTCGACGGGTGTATGGATGCTCTCGGTGGGCATTGCAACGAACACCAACCCGCGGGACGTCCGCTGATGAGCTAACCGCAACTCGATGTTGCGAACATTCTTCAATGTCTGCAATGACCAGACACCGTCATCCGGGGAGGGAACGTGATGCCGAAGTGTGTCGCCGACAAGATTGGAAGATTGATAGAAAATCTTACCGGTTGAGTCCCAGATTTCCACATATTCCTTCACCGGGTTATAGGCAATATGATCGAGGACGTCGTCTTTCATCACCTGCCAAGCTTCTCCCCGCTCGTGGAATTTCGAGAATCGCGCATCCACCCACTGTATTTCCTTGGTAACCGAACGGTCAAGCGCATCCGAGAGAGTCCCCCGGACATATTCTTCGACCGCCCAGGCAATGCAGACAAAGGTAAGAACAACAATGACGGTGTACCAGAGCGTAAGCCGGAAGCGTATCGAGCGAAGCATTTACTCTTCCCTGAGGACGAAGCCGACACCACGGACGGTGTGAATCAGACGCTTCGGAAATCCTTTATCTATCGCCTTACGAAGATAGTTAATGTACACATCGACAAGATTCGTTCCGGTGTCGAAGGAATACCCCCACACCTGTTCCGCAATAGTACGGCGCGTCACGACCCGGTTCTTGTTTCGCATGAGCAATTCTAGAAGCAGGTATTCTTTCGTCGTAAGACGAATGTTTTTGTTTGCCCGACGTACCATGCGCGTCGCCGTGTCAAGCTCCAAATCGCCCCCTTTAAGAATCGGGCTTTGCTGAACCCCTTGACGTCGAAGAAGGGATTCGATGCGTGCGAGCAGTTCCACTAACGCAAAGGGCTTCACCAAGTAATCATCCGCCCCGGCGCGCAGACCTTCCACCCGATTCTCGACTGTACTCTTCGCGGTCAGGATCAAAACCATGCTTTGCACTTTATTCCTGCGAATATCCCGAAGGAGATGCAGTCCGTCTTTTTTAGGCAGGAGAAGGTCCAAAACGATGAGCTGGTAATTCTTTGAAAGAGCAAGATTGGTCCCCTCCTCCCCATCGTGTGCGATGTCGACCGTGTATCCTTCCTCGATCAGCCGACGGGCGATGGAATCCGCAAGGTGGGGCTCATCCTCTACGACAAGTATTCTGATGAGGCCGGAAGAGGGTGTCTCTGCGCCGGTTTTTTCTTGAGAGAATTTGGCACTCATACTCGCTTTCTTACGTTTAATCCAAAGGCTTCATCCTGAAGGCCGGCTCTCGGGGACAGGTAAAACGGACGGTGCCTAATGAGCACCGAACATCACAACCGATGCCTGGGCGAGCTGGACTAGCGGAGTGAAATACACCCCGAGCAACAATGTCGGAATTAACAGAACAAATAAAACGAGGATTTCCATCGATGACAATTGAACCGCCGACGAAGATACCGCCGGCTCACGCAAGAACATGTTGCGAATAATACGAACATAGTAATACAGAGAGACCACGCTGTTCAAAGCACCGACGACTGCCAGCCAGAACAGCTTCGCGTTGATCAATGCCGCAAAGAGATACAACTTTCCGACGAAGCCCGCCGTGGGAGGAATACCTGTAAGGGATAGAAGAAAAATCGTCATCGCAACGCCAATGAGAGGGGATCGCTGTCCAAGTCCTTTATAATCGTCGATGTCTTCGCTCCCTGTTTTATTGGCAACCAGCATCACAACATAGAACGCGCCGAGATTCATGAAGAGATACACGACGAAGTAGATGAGAACCGCGGCGATTCCCTCATTGCTCAACACCACCACCCCCAGCAGTATGTAGCCGGCGTGAGCAATACTCGAATAGGCAAGCAGGCGCTTGAGATTGTTCTGCCAAATAGCGACAAGATTGCCGAGCGTCATTGTCAAGACCGATAGGATTGCCAACACCTGATTCCACTCGAATCCCTGAAACGACGTCCATGCCCCGAACGCGAGACCGGCGGCGGCTGTGTTCTCAAACGACACCTTGAAAAATCTGATCAACATCGCAAAGCCGGCCGCTTTCGACGCAACGGACAGAAACGCCGTGATGGTAATGGGAGCCCCCTCGTACACATCGGGTGTCCAGAAATGAAATGGGACGGCAGAAATCTTGTACCCAAAACCCACAATCGTGAGGACACCCGCGATAATCAGCGCAACAATGTTCACGTTACCGGCGTGGAGAGCTTGATTGATTCCATAAATGTCAACAGCGCCGGTAAGACCGTACAGGATCGAGATCCCGTACAACATCATTCCAGATGAAAGGGCACCATAGATGACGTACTTCAGCGATGCCTCGCTGGAGTCTTCCGCCTCTTTCGTATAACCTGCTAGGATGTACGAGCTGAGACTCGTCAATTCGAGAGAAAGGTACATCATCAGCAGGTTGCTTGCCCCGGTCATCAAGAACATCCCGAGCGTGAGTGAAACGAGAAGCGAGTAGTACTCTCCCAATCTCCGTTGGCCGACCCGGAGCTCATTCGATTGCAAAGAAAAGACCACGATGAGAATACTACACGTAAGTATAACAAACTTGAAAAAAGTCGAAAACGGGTCGACGGCGATCATGTTGCTGAAAATCGAGCTTGTCCCCGACGCCACTTGATTCACCAGAAAACCACCGGCCACGAACAAACCCAGCACAACGACCGACGCCGTCAACATTCGATTCCGGGGAGCCGTTATATCGATGACAAGTGCGATACAGAATGTGACCGCGAGCGCCGTTTCCGGCAGAAAGAGTTTGGCACTATCAAGAATTTGCTGAAGCATAAGAAATCCCGGTGTCTCAGAAAATTAGAATCGACCCAGCATCGCCAAGCCGGAACCCTGATTGACGAGATCCACAAGAGCATTGACGGAACTTGTCACCAAATTTATTGCCGGTGCGGGGTAAATGCCCAAGACAATCACTATCAGAGCAAGCGGTACGAGGGTAAAAAGCTCCCGGCCATTGATATCGGGAAGATTCTTCCATTTTTCCGGAAGCGGTCCCAGAAACAACCGCTGCAAGGTCCACAGCATGTAACCCGCCGTGAAGACGATGCCAAGGGTCGAGGCAATCGTGATCCAGCGAAAAGTTTGAAATGCGCCGATGAACGAAAACGCTTCGCTGATGAACCCGCTGAGGCCCGGCAATCCGAGCGCAGCAAAAAATGCAATCGACATCACTCCGGCGTACTTGGGCATCTGATTCATCAGGCCGCCAAAGTCATTCAAGCCGCGCGTATGCGCCCGGTCGTAGAGAACGCCCACTATGAGAAAGAGCATTGCCGTAATGGTGCCGTGATTGAACATTTGCAGTACCGCCCCGGTGGTTCCTTGAGTGTTCAACGATGCCATCCCGAGCACCACGACCCCCATGTGACTGATACTCGAGTATGCAATGAGCTTCTTAAAATCATCCTGCGCCATAGCAACCAGCGCACCATACACGATATTGATGAAACCGAGGATCGCCAACGGTATCTGGTAATACACTGCAGCATCCGGAAACATCGGAAAACTAATCCGGAGCAAACCATACGTCCCCATTTTCAGCAGCACACCGGCAAGGATAACGCTAATTGCCGTCGGCGCTTCAACGTGTGCATCCGGCAACCATGTATGGAACGGGAAAATGGGAACTTTAATCGCGAACCCGATGAACAGCGCGATGAACGCGACGTACCGCCACGACGTGTGAAGGCCGCCGAGAATCGAACCAGCATCGTAGTTCGCAGGGTTCATCATTGCCAGCATGTTGAAGGTATGAATTTTCTCTCCTGTTGCCGGGTCAATAACCGAAACACTAAAGTACAACGCGATAATCGCAAGCAGCATCAGCACACTGCCCATCAATGTATACAGGAAGAACTTTATTGCGGCATATTCGCGACGTGGCCCCCCCCAAACTCCGATCAAGAAATACATCGGCAGCAACATCAACTCCCAGAACACATAGAACAGGAAGAAATCAAGAGAAACGAAAACTCCCATCATCCCCGTGTCCAGCAGCAGGAGAAGCGCGAAGTATCCTTTGATTGACTTCTCGATTCCCCACGAAGCAAAGACTGCGATGAACGAAATAATACTTGTCAGGATCACCATGAGGACACTGATCCCGTCGATGCCCATGAAATAATCGATGTGGACTCTGCCGAACCAGGCTATTGATTTAATGTCGATCCAGCCGGCTTTGTCGACGAATTGAAATCCCTCTTCGGTATTGATGCCTGCCATTCCACGATTGAATTTCATGTAAATGACTGCCGCAAGAATCACCTGCAGGCCGGTGAAGACCGCCGCCGTCCATCGTATGGCTCCCTTGTTGTTTTTGTTGACCAAGAGAACGATCGCCATTCCCACGATCGGCAGGAACGTCATCCATGTTAAAATTCCAAATCCAAGAAATTGCATGTGTCCACTATTCTATGATTAATGACAAAATAGTCTCATTCAAAAAACAAGTCCGGCCCGACGGTGATACGGCATTACATCCCTCTCAGTACAAAGAAAATCACCATCACGCCGACGATCACAAACACGATATATGTCTGAACCCTGCCCGTTTGAAGTTTTCTTAACAGTACGCCGAAGAATCCGGAGAACGAGGCAACCCCATTCACCAGCCCGTCGACCACATACTTGTCGAAACCGCCGGCACCGGACCAGAAGAAGAAAAATGTCAAGAAACCTGCACAGAGCGACCCAATGGCCGGCCAAATCAGGGACAGAACCGTTGGCTCGTGCGGCATCATCCACTCATACGCATAGACACTCACGATGCCTGCGATAAAGAGACCGAGGAACATAAAGACCCTGGCGCCAAAGTGCTTTTCTTTCCAATGATCGCTGTATCCAAAAACAACCGCGCGGGTACAACTTGCACTGCCGTTGACGAGTCCGTCGATGATAGTATTGTCGAACCAGCGAAGAATCCGTGTGAACAGCAGCGTTCCGCCCACAACCACCGCGCCGTAGAGTTCGTCGAAATACCATTTATTCAACAAGAACTTATAAAGGCCATTGAACCGTTCCGACAGCGCGTCCGCATTTATCTTCTTCCATTTGTAGGTGGCAAATGCGCCAAGGATTCCGAGTCCCGCGACGGCCAATGAGAGTCCCATCGCAGGTATGTGGGCCTGATGAACGGCTTCCTCGAATGTTTCGCCGTTCGGCGCCTGAACCGACATCGGGACGACGGAGGCCGGACGTTCCATCGCGCCGAAGAACCATCCCGAAGAAGCACCGAATGGATTGAAGGAATAGAAAGCGAAGAAGCTGAGTACCGCAAAACCAATCAACGGGATCGTCATGACGGCGGGTGACTCGCGGAGATGCTCATAGCGACGGGCATCCTTATGCCCACCGAGGAACGTCAGGATGACAAGCCTGAACATGTAAAACGCCGTGAGGCCTGCAACGAGAAATCCAATAACCGGTATCACATAATTGCCGGTAAGATTTCCGAATGCGAGCGTACCGGCAAGAATCTCATCTTTGCTGAGAAAACCGGACGTAAGCGGTATGCCGCAAATCGCCAGCGTGTACATGAGAAAAGCGTAAAACGTGACCGGCATTTTGTTTCTCAAGCCGCCCATATTCCGAATGTCTTGCGCATCGGTCGTATAGTCATTGGCATGATGCAGGGCGTGGTGCATCGCATAAATCACGGAACCGGATCCAAGGAATAATCCCGCCTTGAACATCGCATGGGTGACGAGATGGAAAAATCCCGCGGTGTACGCACCGACGCCAAGTCCCATCACCATGTACCCCAACTGCGAGATTGTGGAATAGGCGAGAACTTTCTTAATATCATTCTGGGCGATCGCAATCGTGGCGGATATGAATGCCGTGATCGCCCCGATGTAGGCAATGACCAGCAATGCATCCGCGGTCATCATGGGGAACGTTCGGGCGATAAGATAGACGCCGGCGGCAACCATCGTCGCGGCGTGAATCAGCGCGCTCACCGGCGTTGGACCTTCCATTGCGTCGGGCAGCCAGACGTGGAGCGGGAATTGCGCGGACTTCCCGACCGCACCGCAGAATATCAGGATACCGGCCGCAGTTAGCCAGGCCTCGCTCCCAAACGGGATCGTACCGGCTTTCATAGCCGCGAAGATTTCCGCGAAACCGAAGGTACGGAAGGTGAAATACAGAATCAGGATCCCGGAGAACATCCCGATATCGCCTATTCGATTCACTACGAACGCTTTTATGGCAGCATCCGATGCCGATTTCTTTTCGTACCAATGACCGATCAATAGATACGAGCTCAATCCGACGAGTTCCCACCCCACATACATCGTGAAGAAATTGCTCGTCAGGACAATCATCAGCATAGAGAATGTGAACAAGCCCAGGTACGCAAAGTATCTTGAATACCGTACATCGTCCTGCATGTACCCGATCGAGAACAGATGCACGAGCGCGCTCACGATGCACACGACGACCATCATGATCACCGAGAGATTGTCGATGGTTATCCCAAGGTAGACCTGGAGATGCCCGAGCAATGGAGTGTTGCCGAAATCGATCCAGGGGAATATCAACGTAATTGGCTCCGGCAGTGCCGTCAACTTCGCGAACATGACGACGAGCGAGGCGGCAAGCGCCGTGAAAAGGAAACCTGTCTCAAGCCAGTCTCCCTTTCTCGGCAGCCGGTTGCCGAAGAAGATAAGGATGAGGAAACCAAGTACCGGCAGGAAGAGTATCGCGAGCGAGAGCTGTATCAAAAGTTCTGGATGCACGGGATCACTCCTTGAGTTTGCTCACTTCGTCAACATTGATTGTGTTGAACCGTTGATAAATATTCAAAACGATTGCAAGCGCGATCGCCGCTTCTGCCGCAGCCAGGATAATAACGAACACTGCAATGACCTGGCCGTCGAGGTGCATCCTGCCGTACCGTGCAAAAGCGATGAAGTTTATGTTCGCTGAATTCAAGATCAATTCTATCCCCATGAGCACCATGATCGCATTGCGGCGCGTGATCACGCCGTAGATTCCGAGCGAGAAGAGAATTGCGCTGACGATGACAAAATGTGTGAGGCCTACAGGGGGTATCATACGACTATGGCTTAGGTGAGATATAGGTGGATTTCTTATCCCGGCGTGCAATCATAGCCGCGCCCACCAGCGCGACAAGCAGCACAATCGATGCCACTTCAAATGGAAGCATATAGGTGGTCATGAAGAGCTCGCCAAGGCGGTATGTTGTCGTTACGAGCTTCGGAGTTTCGCGCACAATATTCCAATCGGTCACGTAGAATACGCCGCACAGAGTTCCCGCCATCATCGCGACGATGACGGACGCCGGAAGGGTTTGCAGGGTGCCGGTTTTTATCTCGACGTCAACGACCTTATTCGTCAGCATCACACCAAAAATGATCAAGACGAGAATGCCGCCGACATAAATGAGAATTTGAGTGACGGCCAGGAAATCAGCATTCAGTAAAACATAGATTCCGGCAACTCCACAAAACGTGAAGAGCAATGAGAAGGCAGAATAGACGATGTTCCTGGAAAAAACAACGATTGCGGCAGAAACAAGCGAAATCAACGCAAAAAAGTAAAAGAAGATGTCGTAGAGATGGTCCATCATTGCTTCTTCGGCTCAGATGTCGATGGTGAAGCAGCCTGCACGGGCTTTGCTGCCGGTGATGCGTGGGCCGCCGCGGCCTTTTTTGCCGCCTGCTCTTTATCGTACATCGCCAGTTTCGTCTTGGCATCCGCGACTTCCGCCGGCGTCATAGTTGAGTAGTTATAGATCAAATTTGTTCTGCTGTACTCCGAGAATTCGTACACATCGGTCATCTTAATGCATTCCGTCGGGCACGGGGGCACGCAGAGACCGCAGTAGCAGCATTTGGCTATATCAATATCGAACTTTGTCACCCATAATCGTTTCTTCTGCCCTGTTGATGTCGTCCCGAGGTCATCGGTGGGCAACGCCTTCACGGTCTCGATGGAAATACAGTCGACCGGACATGCCATGTCGCACTGAAAGCACCCGATGCAATCATCCATATTGACATACAAACGGTTACGCGCCCGCTCGGGGAGTTTCAGCCTGACATCGGGATACTGAATCGTCACGGCGGGCGTGAAGAGGTGCACAAAGGTGACCTTCATGCCAACCAGCACCGTCCAGATCGATCTGAATATATTTCCGAAATACTCTTTCATCCTTCGCCCATTGTGATTACATCATCAACCAGAATCCCACACCGACGATGCAGGCAAATGCCCAAGGGGTCAAGACTTTCCATGAAACGTACATCAACTGGTCGACACGCAGCCGGGGAAGCGTCCATCGTAGCCACATCTGGATGATGACGAAGAACATGCCTTTTGACAAGAACCAGAAGACGCCCCACAACGGACCGCCGAGAGAATCCCCAAACGGGCTATTCCATCCGCCAAGAAACAGCGTCGATGCGACCGCCGAGACCGCAAACATATTCGCATACTCGGCCAGGAAGAACAGGGCGAACTTCATGCCACTGTATTCCGTATGATAACCCGCGACGAGCTCGGATTCCGCCTCCGGAATGTCAAAGGGCGTGCGATTTGTCTCGGCCAGCGAGGCGACAAAATATATTATGAATGCCACAAAAGGGAAAGGAAATTTCTGGAAAACAAACCAGTGCCAGAACCATCCGGTCTGCATCTGATTGATTTCCTGGAGATTCAACGTACCGGCGATCATCACAACCGTCAGGAGTGCAAGCGCTGTCGGGATTTCGTAACTCACGATCTGTGCGGCAGACCGCATCGCGCCCAGGAGCGACCATTTATTGTTGGAAGACCAGCCCGCCATCAGGATTCCGACAACCACGAGGGCAGATACCGCGATGATGTAGAACAGGCCGATGTTGATGTTGCTCCCGATGAGTGCACTACTGAAGGGAATAGCGGCAAATGCAGCATACGATCCAATGAAAACAACGTAGGGCGCGAGGTAATGGAGTTTCTTGTCCGCCGCCATCGGCACGATGTCTTCCTTCTGAATGAGTTTCAGAATATCTGCGATGGTTTGTGCCCAGCCGTGCCAGCCGCCGGTACGCATCGGACCGAGACGATCCTGCATGTGCGCGGCGAGTTTTCGCTCGAGCCATACCGCAAAAAGGGCGTAGGGCACGATCCAGACGAGCGGTACGAGCGCCACCACCACGTACACGAGAATGTCGTTGCCAAGAATGGTCTTCAGGAACTGGTCCATACGCCTTATCTATCGACCTCGCCGAGAACGATATCAACACTCCCGGCAATCGCCACAACATCGGCAATCATGTAGCCTCTGCAGATTTCGGGTATCACACTGAGATTCACAAATGCCGGGGAACGCACTTTGACACGATACGGGGTCGCGGAGCCGTCGCTGACGACATAAAAACCAATCTCGCCGCGGGGAGACTCTGACCGGACATACACGTCACCGACAGGCGGACGGATACGCTTCGGAATCGCGGATGCCACATCGCCGTCCGCGATCTGATCCAGCGCTTGTTCTATGATATTCACACTCTGTTCCATCTCCCGAACTCGCACCATGTACCGGTCCCAGCAATCCCCAACCGTTCCCATCTCCCCTTTCCCGACCTGGACTTCCCACTTGAACCGGTCATAGATTGAATACGGATCGTCCCGCCGCAAGTCAAAATTTACCCCCGAGCCACGGAGCATCGGGCCAGAGCAGCCGTACGCGATCGCGACATCGGGCGGAAGCACACCGACGTTGGCAGTGCGTTTCACGAAGATTTCGTTATACGTCAGCAAATCGTTGAGCTCTTTGATATTGGGACGGAAGTATTTGCAAAAGTCCCTTGCCTTATCGATAAACCCCGGCGGCAAGTCATGCGAGACGCCGCCGACCCAAATGTAGTTGTACAGCAAACGGGCACCGCAGGTCATCTCGAACAAATCGAGAATTCTCTCACGGTCACGGAAGCAATAAAGGAACGGTGTGAACGCGCCGAGGTCTAATCCGTATGTTCCGATTGCAATGAGATGCGATGCAATACGCTGCAGCTCGGCCATGACAACGCGGATATACTCGACCCGCTCCGGGACTTTGATCCCGAGCAGCCTTTCAATCGCAAGAGCATACCCCCAATCCATATTCATCGCGGCGATGTAATCCAACCGGTCGCAGTATGGTATCACCTGCTGGTAGTTCGTCATGTGCTCGGCGTGTTTTTCAAAGCACCTGTGGAGGTACCCGATATGTGGAATAACGTCGACGACAATCTCGCCGTCGACAATAAGCTCGAGACGAAGCACGCCGTGCGTCGATGGGTGTTGCGGTCCCATGTTGATGACCATCTCTTCCGTGCGAAGAACGCGTCCGGTGGAGGTTGTGAGAGGATCTGTCAACGTTTCAGGCATTCGCATTCAGTGGGTCAGTACGGCACCTTCATTCCCTGATAAAACTCCGGTACCTTGAAGTCTTTTCTCAGAGGATGGCCGGGATAATCTTCCGGAAGCAAAATCCGTCGTAGATCAGGGTGACCGGTGAATTTAATTCCGAAAAGGTCGAACGCCTCGCGCTCATGCCAATTCGCCGTCGGCCAAAGCGAGCTCACCGACGGTAATTCCGCCTTGTCGGCGGGTACTTCCGCTTTGAGCGTGATTTTATGGCGTTTCGTGATTGAATGAAGGTTATACACGACTCCGAGTAATCCCTTGCCATTGTCCACGCCGCTCAAACACATCAAGAAATCAAATTGCATCTGAGGATCGTCACGGAGAAATAGAGCGACATCAGCGAGCTTCGAAGCTGTAATTTTCACGTACGGGTCAATCGCGCCCTCGATTTTTACTTCGAGAATCGCATCAGAAAACCCGGCTTTGAGCTTCTCGGAGATATCCTGGGGGGTCATGCAATCTTACACGCTTTTTTTCACGGAACTGTGACTACGGATTTTCCCCTGCAGCTTCATGAGTCCCTCTATCAGCGCTTCCGGTCGAGGAGGACAGCCCGGGACGTACACATCAACCGGAATCACCCGGTCGACGCCTTTCAGCACATGGTACCCGTGCTCCCAGTACGGACCGCCGCAATTCGAGCAACTTCCCATGGAAATAACATAGCGCGGTTCTGACATCTGGTCGTACAATCGCTTGATACGGGAGGCCATCTTGAGGGTCACCGTTCCGGCGACAATCATCACATCCGATTGTCGGGGAGTCGCCCGGAAAAATATTCCGAAGCGGTCGAGGTCGTAATGCGACGCGCCTGTTGCCATCATTTCGATCGCACAACACGCAAGTCCAAATTGCATCCCCCACATGGAAGACAAACGGGCCCAGTTTAACAAATTGTCGAGCGATGTGACGATGACGTTGCTGTTGTTGAATTGCTTGTCGAGAAGGCCCATGTTCCGATTTCTCTAAGCCGTGGCTTCTTGTGGATCTTCGTGGACAACCGGATTGGGGGATTTCAACGCTGGAATCGTCGGAACGGGTCGGTCCCAATCCAGATCGCCCCTTGCCCACACGTACGCATAGCCAATCAAGAGGATTGCAAGGAAAATCAGCATTTCCACGAAGGCGAACATTCCCAGTTTTTGAAATACCACCGCCCACGGAAAAAGAAAAACGACCTCGACGTCGAAAATGAGGAAGATGAGCGCGACGACGTAGAAACGGATGTTGAACTTCGTCAACGCATTTCCGACGGGCTCTTCACCGCATTCGTATGTTGTAAGCTTGTTGGGATACCATCGGTGTGGGCGCAAGAGCCAAGCCACAACCAACCCCCCGGCGACAAAAACTACCCCGATAAGGAAAAAAATGAATACCCTACCAAATTCGGTGAGCATTAGTCTCTGCGATTAGTCATGTATCGGTCGACCATTGAATTTCGAGCCAAAATATAGAAATATTCTTAAAGAAAGTCAATAAAGAGCGGTAAGATCGGGGACAAGCGGCGGGTTTAGCGCTTCATGCGTTCATGGCTTCCACGTTCTCTCGTGAACGTGGCCGAGGGCGTTCGCCTTCCGGGCAAGAACGAAGAGCAGATCCGAAAGACGGTTAAGGTAAATGACCGGCTGACTTCCGATGTGCTCTTCATGCTCCAGCTTGACCGCCAGGCGCTCTGCCCGGCGGCAGACTGCCCGCGCAAAGTGCAGCATCGCCGAGGATTGATTTCCACCGGGCAGAATGAAATTTCTTAATGGTTTCAGTGTGGGGTCAATCGCGTCGATATGGTTTTCAAGTCGGGAGATATGTGAGGCGCTAATTCTCTTGACCCGTTTCCTGCGGGGATCTTCTGGTGTTGCCAGGTCCGCACCAAGGGTAAAGAGGTCGATCTGGATTTCTTCGAGGATGGACTCAAACTTGCCGTTGACTTTCCCTGCCCGCACGATGCCGATAAGAGTGTTCAGTTCATCGACGGTTCCGTAGGTCTCGATACGAAGAGCATCTTTAGGCACTCGTTTGCCTCCGAAAAGAGAAGTTTTGCCGCTGTCTCCGGTCTTCGTATAGATTTTCACGACGGAATCGGCCCGTTACAGACCTTCAAGCCATGGTCTGGATGACGGCACCTCGTAGTGGGTGGCTCATCGCCAGGTTTTTCCTTCACTCTTCATATAGTGGGGCAGCTCATTATAAAAATGCGCAATAGTACGGATGCCGCCGTAGAAGTTCTCCAGGTTGATGAACTCATCGGGTGCGTGAGCATTTTCATCCGGTTGCCCAAACCCCAGCAAGACCGTATCCAACCCGAGAATTTCTTTGAATTGAACCACAATGGGGATCGACCCACCTTCGCGTTGAAAGAGCGGTTTTTTCCCAAAACCTTTTTCCAGGGCCACTGCGGCAGCCTGCACGCCGGCGCTATCGATCGGAGTTATGGCCGGCTCGCCTCCATGGATATATCGGACTTCGACATGAACGGTCTTGGGTGCGATTTTCTTGATGTGTTTCTCGAATAGTTTTGCCACTCCGTTTGCACCCTGGTCTGGGACGAGGCGCATGGATATTTTTGCAGTCGCCTTCGACGGAAGCACTGTCTTGGCCCCTTCGCCCGTGAATCCTCCCCAAATCCCGTTGCATTCGAGTGTGGGCCGAGCCCACAATCGT
Source organism: Bacteroidota bacterium (assembly GCA_049515655.1). Classification (GTDB taxonomy): domain Bacteria; phylum Bacteroidota; class Ignavibacteria; order UBA10030; family SZUA-254; genus JBEKTW01. The sequence continues at coordinate 27,253 of JBEKTW010000007.1, read as the reverse complement.
TCGATCGTCGAAAATCCCTTCTCACCGTAGAGAGACTTCACTCCAAGTTCTTTAGCATACTTCCTGTCGCCCCACGGTAATTTTTTGTAGGAGACGCGCTCCTTTTTCGTGAGCTGACGCACATCCTTGTAGAAGCCGGGAATCGTCACGCGTCCGTCTTTATCATGCAGTTGCGCGATGATCTCTGAGAGAGCCTGCACCGGGTTGTGGATGGATCCTCCGAACGAGCCGGAGTGTAAATCACGATTCGGGCCCTGCACTTCGACTTCCATGTACGTCAATCCCCTCAAACCGTAGCATACGGAAGGTATGCCTTTTCCAAACATCGATGTATCCGAGATGACAACGAGGTCGGCCCGTAACAGATCTCTGTGACCCTTGACGAACCCATCCAGGTTCATACTACCCACTTCTTCTTCACCTTCGATGATCATCTTCAGGTTGACCGGCAATTTGCCGCCGTTTCTCATGTAGGATTCGATGCCCTTGAGATGAATGAACACCTGGCCTTTGTCGTCCGCAGAGCCGCGGGCGTAGAGATTTCCATCCCGAAGGGACGCCTCAAATGGAGGGGATGTCCAAAGTTCAACGGGGTCAACGGGTTGAACATCATAATGTCCGTATACAAGGATCGTCGGCTTTCCCGGGGCATTCAGCCACTCCCCGTAGACAATCGGATGACCCGCTGTCGGGAAGATCTGAACGTTGTTCATGCCGATCGTTCCCAGATGGTGGGCAACCCACTCGGCACATCGTCGCACATCTGCTTTGTTCTCCGGACTGGTACTGATGCTCGGAATCGCGAGTAGTTCCTTCAACTCTCTGAGGTAGCGTTCCTTATTATCTTCGATGTACCGTATGATTTTTTCCATACGCTCCGATGATTGTTGAACGGGTAGTTAAGAAGGATTCAAATCCTGTCGGTGAAATATAAGAAGAAGGACTCGGACTTGCAACATCCAGACACGGGTTGTGGCACTAATCCCAACGTTTCCTTGTTTCTTCTTGGAAAGATGGAACCACAGTTATTTTCCAGCTATTTGGGGAAATTCCGGCTTTGCGAAAACCATAAGGGATCCCCTCGGGGCTTTTGGCCTGCTCCGAACTCGGTTCGGGGTCAGCATCTAAACGCAGCAGTCAATTAGTGTTTCAAAATTTGCGAAATCGGATATCGAAATTTAGAGTTTCGATTTTAGTATTCTTCACTGAGAATCACGCTTTCACTTGACATCACTTAGTAATTCATATATCTCAAATTTGAAAATCTTACCGGCGTTCGTCATCCTGTAACAAATCCCTCTATCCGTCAAGCTGGCCTTCTCACGTCGCACACTTTCGTCCGTCATTGGAAAGCAACCATACTTATCCGTTCCAAGGTGCATCTCTCCAAAAAAATTCGTACATTTTTATTTAATTTCACGGTTCTTGAAGAGGGACGTCCCTCGGAGACCCACGAGAGTTAATCAACAAATTCAATCTACAACCGACACATAAGGATACCACGATGCAACCGACGAATGCAAAGAACTCGCTGACGATCCTCGATAACAGGACGGGCAAGCAGTATGAGCTCGCCATTGATCACGACACTCTTCGCGCTATGGATCTTCGGCAGATCAAGGTAAAGGACGATGATTTTGGATTAATGACCTACGACCCGGCTTTCATGAACACAGCGTCATGTAAAAGTCGAATTACTTACATCGATGGGGACAAGGGCATCCTTCGCTATCGCGGTTATCCGATCGAGCAGCTTGCGGAAAAAAGCACCTACCTCGAAACCGCTTACCTGCTGATTCACGGTGAGCTTCCAACCAAACCGCAGTCCGAGGAATGGACGAACAACATCATGATGCACACGCTTATCCACGAGAACATCAAGAAATTCATGGATGGCTTTCATTACGACGCTCATCCGATGGGCATGCTCGTCAGCACCGTTGGCGCACTGTCGACGTTTTATACCGACGCAAAAGATATCAACGACCCCGAGTCCCGAAAACTGCAGATCTACCGGCTCGTTGGAAAAATGCCGACTCTCGCGGCGTTCGCCTACCGACACAGTGTCGGCCGTCCGTACGTTTATCCGGACAACGAGCTGAGTTACGCGGGGAATTTCCTGAGTATGCTTCTCAAGATGACCGAGATACGATACAAGGTCAATTCTGTTCTTGAGCGCGCACTCGACGTTTTGTTCATCCTTCACGCCGACCATGAACAGAACTGCAGCGCAAACGCAATGCGGAGTGTCGGCAGCTCGCATGTCGACCCATTCTCCGCAACCGCGGCGGCGGCCGCGGCATTGTACGGTCCTCTCCACGGCGGAGCAAACGCCGAGGTACTCTACATGCTCGATGAGGTCGGTTCAAAGAATAACGTTCCGGCATTTATCAAGTCGGTCAAGGAGGGAAAAGGCAAGCTCATGGGGTTTGGCCATCGCGTGTATAAGAACTACGACCCGCGTGCCAAAATTATCAAGAAGCTCGCCGATGAGGTCTTCGAGGTCACCGGCCGCAATCCCAAACTGGACATCGCTCTTGAGCTTGAACACGTTGCACTCGAAGACGAATACTTTGTGAAGAGAAAACTCTATCCAAACGTGGATTTTTACTCCGGCTTGATTTATCAGGCGATGGGATTTCCGGTGGAAATGTTCCCGGTTCTGTTCGCAATCGGCCGCACCGCCGGCTGGGTCGCGCAATGGGAAGAACTTCTGCTCGACGCAGAACAGAAGATTGCCCGACCGCGGCAGGTATATCTCGGACACGGTGCCCGCGACTACGTTATGATGGGGAAACGAATGGAAGACAAGAAAAACAAGATAGAACATTGAACTGGCCCGCGTGCAGAATTCCGACTTCTCAGAGAATATTGACATCAAGCATACCACCACGCTGAGAGTATGATTCTTCTTTCTTTCGGAATTCTCGTTATCGTGATGCTTGCACTCGACCTCGGCGTGTTTCAGCGGCGGGCGCACTTCCCTTCGATGAAGGAAGCACTGATCTGGAGCGCCGTGTGGATTATTATGGCGTTTTCGTTTAATCTTTTCGTCTTCCTGAAATTAGGCAGCGTTAAGGCCATGGAATTTTTCGCCGGCTATGTTGTCGAAGAGGCGCTATCGGTCGATAACATTTTCGTGTTCGTTATTATTTTCTCCTACTTTGCGGTACCACCAGAATTCCAGCACCGCGTCCTGTACTGGGGCGTCCTAAGCGCCGTGGTAATGCGCGCAGCTTTCATTGTTGCCGGGGCCGCGCTCGTCGCACAATTCCATTGGGTGCTCTACCTCTTTGGCATATTCCTAATTTACACCGCCGTCAGACTCGCACTACAAAAAGAAACAGAGGTGCATCCGGAGCGAAACCCTTTTGTACGATATTGCCGGAGATTCTTCCCGATGACACCAAGCTACGAAGGCTCAACGTTTTTTGTGCACCGGGATGGAAAACGATTCATCACTCCTTTACTCCTGGTTCTTGTGATGATCGAGACAACCGATCTGGCTTTTGCCACCGATTCGATCCCGGCAATCTTCGCGATCACGCGCGACCCCATCATTATCTACACATCAAATATTTCCGCCATTCTGGGATTACGGACATTGTACTTTGTGCTGGCAAATTTCATGAGGAAATTCCGCTATCTGAAGGTGGGATTGTCCGTCGTCCTGTCGTTCATTGGTGCCAAGATGTTGATTGAGCATTGGTTCATCATCCCGATTCACTCCTCGATTTTGGTTATTTTCATTATTCTGGCGGTTTCAATCGTATCGTCTATCGCGCGGAAGAAATAAGGGAATACGTCATGCGAGCAACGTTGAACGGCATCGGAATGGAATACGAAATAGCAGGACAACGGACAGGAATCCCTGTCATCCTCATTCACGGTTTCCCCTTCAGCAAAGAAATGTGGAAACCGCAGGTCGACGTATTAAAGAAGGACTGCTACGTCATCACGTATGATGTGCGGGGCCACGGTTCCAGCGATGTGGGCGACGGGCAATACTCCGTGGAGTATTTTGTGGATGATTTGATAGGATTGCTGGACCATCTAAAGATCTCAAAACCCGTTGTTGTGGGAATATCGATGGGGGGATATATCGCGCTCCGGGCAATTGAACGTCACCCCGAGCGTATTCGCGCGCTTGTCCTCTGCGACACGCGCAGTGAAGCCGACGGGAACGAAGGGAGAGTCAGGCGCGCAATTCAGGCGAAGACGGTGAAAACCGAAGGAGTGAAAAAATTCGCCGAATCGTTCGTCCAGGGTGTCTTCCATAAAAGAACGTTCGAAACCAATCCGTCGGCGATCGAGACAATCCGTAGGATCATCGAGAAGTCTTCTCCTGTCGCGGTCGCCGGAACCCTCATCGCGCTTGCTGCCCGAACGGATTCCACACCGGCATTGTACAGCATCAAAGTTCCCACGCTTATTCTCGTCGGCCAGCATGACAATCTCACGCCGCCGTCTGCCTCGCATGCCATGAAGGAGAAGATTCCCAATGCGGAGCTTCGCGTGATTCCCAATGCCGCGCACATGAGCAATTTGGAAAACACGGAGGAGTTCAACAAACATCTGATAACCTTCCTGAAGAAGATATCAAAGTAGGACACGATTCCTATCGTGTCCACGAAGACAGACCGGGGCCTGTCCTACCTTATGGACAGAATAGGAATTCTGTCCTACTGCGTTGAACTTGTAAACATCCAATAAATCAATGAAACGGCAGAAAACGATCTCGAAACTCACTCTCCATCGTCGGCATTTACCTCATTGGGAACTCCCGGGTGCAACCTATCATGTCATCTTCGCCTTGAAGGATCAAGCGGTATGTGACTTAACCCGGGATGACATTTCCCCAATTATCTTGAATGCACTGGCTTTCTACGGAAACAAACGATACTATCTTTACGACCACACGGTGATGCCCGATCACGTCCATGTCATTTTGCAACCGATTGAAGGAAATGGCAAAGTTGAACCGTTGGGAAGCATCATCGGAGACATCAAAAGGTTTTGCGCCCGCAAGATCAACGAAGTACTGCAAAGAAACGGGTCTCTTTGGCAGAATGAATCATACGATAGAATTATCCGAGATCAAGACGAATACCATAAAACCGCTGAGTACATTTTCGAGAACCCCTTGAAAGCCGGTCTTTTAGAAAACCCGGGAGACTGGAAATGGTGGCGCCCCGGCATCGAACCAAACCAGTAGGACACGATTCCCATCGTGTCCACAAAGACAGAACGGGGTCTGTCCTACCATTGAAAACGGTAGGATACGATCCCCATCGTATCCGCCACATGGACAGAATAGGAATTCTGTCCTACATCTCTCACATTTGTAGTTGAAACCGGAGTTTGGTAAATTGGGAAAAATCACTTTCAGAGAAAGTACTACGTTATGCGGAACGATGAGAAACATGTTCCCGGAATCCATGATCGAAAAGAGACCCAGCCCTTTCGCCGTCTCCGCCGAACGGGAATGACGGAAACACTCCGCTCGATGGTGAGGGAAACTGAACTTTCAAATCAGATGCCGACGGCCGCCTACAACGTCAGCGGCGAATACGCGATGGTCAAAGCCGCAGGCAAACTCGGCTGGATTGACGAGGAGCGCGTGATGATGGAAATGCTGACCGGCATTAAACGCGCCGGCGCCGACCTGATTCTCACGTATTTCGCGAAGGAAGCGGCAAAACTCCTGTAACCTTTCTGGCAGGATCCCACAATTCTCACACAACAAGACCAGATCGGGAGGGCATGAGAGATTGAAAACAATTCTCGTCACCGGTGCGACAGGGTGTGTCGGCTCCAACCTTACCGTTGAGCTCCTGAAGCGGGGCTATACTGTCAGAGCCTTTCATCGCGCCACCTCAAGCGCACTGGCACTCAAAGGTGTCGAGGTCGAACATGTTACCGGAGATGTTCGAGACCGGAGTTCGCTTCGCAAAGCAATGCTGGGGTGCGACACGGTGTTTCACACGGCCGCAATTGTTTCCTTTTGGAGGCGAAAGCGGGACGAGCAGATGGATATCAACGTTAACGGGACCAGGAACGTCGTCGAATCGTGCCTTGGGCTCGGGGTCGAGAAACTTGTTCACACCAGTTCCGTGGCAGCCATCGGCTTCCGCACTGACGGTCTACTCATCGATGAATCCACGGAATATAACTGGGGCACGAACATCGGGTATAAGTATTCAAAGCATCTGGCGGAACTTGAAATCCTCAACGGCGTCGGACAGGGACTACACGCCACGCTCGTCAATCCGACCGTCGTCATCGGCCCGCGCGACGCATATATCCACGGAGGCCAGATTGTGCGCGACATCAAGCGTGGTCGTATACCGGCATACGTTGAAGGCGGAATGAACATTGTCAGCGTGCACGACGTAGTCGCCGGACACATCGGCGCCGCTATGCGCGGGCGACCGGGTGAACGATACATCCTCGGGGGAGTGAACCTTACCCACAAAGAAATATTTGCACTTGCAGCAAAAGTTCTTGGCGGGAGAACGCCGGTCGTCAAAGCTCCGGTCTGGGCAGTTAAGTCCATCGCGAGAACCTTCGATCTCATTGGTGCTCTAACCAATATTCAGCCGTGGATCACGTCAGAGCTTGTCGCCGGCGTCGGCATGGCGAACTGGTACTCTATCGAGAAATCACAACGAGAGCTTGACTATCAACCCACATCCGTAGAAGATGCGATGAGAGAAGCTTACGTGTGGTATGTTGAGAATGGAATGATGGAGATGAGATTATGAGATGATGAGATAATTTGTCTCACTCGCTCACTCGCGCGTCGACCTCGAAAAAACAATACGTGCCAACAAAGAAAGCTTCAGGACTCTCTTCCCTCGAATTCCTTCTCACCTCTCATAAGCAAAAAAACGCCATCCCGCTGCAGCGAGATGGCGTTTTTGATTTCCTGCGAAGAGCGGACTATCCGATAGTACCGCTCAGCTGAATATCAGCAGGGTTACCATTCGGACTGGTAGCATGGATAAGGATCGTCGCCGATACTTTTGATGGCATGCCGCCGTTCGACTGGTCAATGATCCTGAACGAGAACTGCGTTATTCCAGGACCGTTCTGCTGTGTATCACCCAGTGTAACACTCACATCGCCCGTTGCCACGACACTGATTCCTGTCGCATTAGGCGGTGGAGTATACTGGAGCGTTACACTGATTTGCGTTCCTGCGGCAAGCGGATTCCCGTTTTCATCCTGCAGTGTGAAGGTGATCGGTCCTGATTCACCGCCCTTGGGGACGGCAAACGGCGTTGCCGGATTCAGGTTGCCAAGCTGTGGATCGCCCGAGAACAGTATATACACGCTGTCCTGTATGATGACACCGTTTATCCCGGTCGATTTCGCATAGACATACCCAAATCCCGGCGGTGGGGTAACAAGGGCCTTATTGCGCGGGTTACCCGATAGGAGCGTTGCAGCGCCCTCGCCTTGGGCATTCGTGAATGTGCTGGCTGTAACAATACCGATACTGGTGGTGAAGTACACAGCTGTATGTTCGGCAACCGGATTAGCATACTTGTCACCCACGATAACTCCGATCGTGGCGGTGTTTCCATCGATATCCTGTCCAGCGACATTAAGCTTGGACGTGTTGATGGAGAAGTGTGCCTGATCCGGCAAGCCGGCATGGACTACGATGAGCACAGGAGTCGACGTTATGAGTGTCGTCGGCGACACAACCGTGGCAACCACCTGAACGACACCGGCAACCGTTCCAGAGTGGACCGTGGCTCCGATGTGTCCCGTGGTAGGATCGGAGAACCCGGAATCAGGCGAGATGAACGTCCCGGATGGCGCGTTGTTGAGAGTAAATCGCACCCGGTAGGATGAGTCAACAGGAACGCCGAGTGAATCCCGGATCTCGAAGAGTAACGAGGATGTCTCCGTGCCGCCAGTTCCGATAACCTGCAAATCGGTAGGGGTTGTTGTCAGGAGAGCAACCGATCCGGGCAACCTCGTGCGCCCGCCGCTTTGCAGGATTCCCTGCACAATTCCAGACACCGACTGCGTTGCTGTTCCATTCGGGCCGTTGACTTGAATAGAGACTGTCAATGATCGTTGGCCGGTTATCACGGTATTCGTGTCCTTGATTTCGAACGAGAACTTCGCGGCATTGACGTTTCGCGTATCCGGCATTGTCACATTTATGTTTCCACTCAGCACCGGGGCTGATGTCCCCGACTCACTGACCTGGATAGCGCTGCCGGATGCGAGGGGATTACCGCTAGCGTCTGCCACTTTATAGGTGATGACTGTATCGATGCCCGACCTCAGGACGAAATTCGCCGGCAAGTTTCCGCTGATCAGTCCCTGCCCTGAATACAAGACCGTGTCACTGACTGTGTACTGGCCGTTGTCACCAACTGCCGTCAAGGTTACGATTGCGAGTTCCTGGGCTGGAATTGGGTTGCCACCGTACCACGTGACCTTTGCAAAACCGTTGGCATCAGCAACTGCAGACCCCTGAATCACACCTGCGTTCGTCGCGAAGTAGACCGGGGTACCCTGAGACACAGGATTACCATACTTGTCACCCAGTTGCACGTGCGCTTCGCCGATCGGTTGTCCTGCGCTCGCGACCGCTCCCGCAAAGTTCACCTGTTGCAGTGTGCCATCATACGGCGTCAGGATAAACGTCGTAAACTGCAGAGCGGGCTTTCCGCCGACAATCAAGATATTCGTGAAACTGGCGACGATGTTCGATGCAACCGTCTTCGCCGAAACCCGGGCGATTCCAGCGGTCGTGCCGCTGCGGAACAAGGTTTGCACCTGACCGTTGTTGTCGGTCAATGCTGTTGTCGGTGAGAAGCTTCCCACGACACCACTGTCGATAAACGCTATTTGTACACTGTCTTTCGGCACAGGATTTCCGAGACTATCCTGAATTTCGAAGGTCAGCAAGCTCGTCTCGGCACCGCCCCCGCCCTGTACTGTGAGCTGCAATGTACTCGCGCTCACGAGAGCCACTCTTCCAACTGCGGCTAACGTTGGAGGAACCACGATCGTTCCTTGCAATGTGCCGTTGACTTGCTGGGTTGCCCTACCATTGGGACCGCTGACCTGGATTGTAACGGTCAATGAACGTTGGCCAGTGATGACAGTATTCGTGTCCTTGATGTGGAACGAGAATTTTGTCGCATTTGTGTCTCGCGTATCTGGCATGGTGACATTTACGTTTCCACTCAGCACGGGGGCTGATGTCGCCGACACACTGACCTGGATTGTATTCCCGGACGCGATAGGATTACCGTTTGCGTCTGCCACCTTATACGTGATGGTCGTATCGATACCTAATCGGAAAATGAAGTTACTAGCTAATCCGCCACTCACAATTGCCTGTCCCGACCACACCGCTATGGTACTGTCACGCACCGTTCCACTTTGACCGGCAGCAGAGGCAGTTACGACTGCAATTCCTCCAGGAGGGAGAGGATTGCCACAATACCAACTGACAATTGCAATCCCCGTGGCGTCAGTCGTAGCGCTGCCGACCACGACACCAGCGTTGGCTGTAAAGTAAATCGACGTTCCGGCCGGTACAGGGTTGGCATATTTGTCGCCCGCAAGCACGCCCACCCGACCAACCTCATTCTCCTTACAGACACCGCCAGCGAAGTTTGTCAATGAAGGACACACTGTTACTGGGTTAGAAGACGCATCCACTAGCTTGACAGTGAAATGCTTTTGGTCAGGAGGCCCCCCCACAATCACGACCTGTGTCAGACCCGACTGAATAGCTTGACCGATAAGCTGGGCATAGACCATGGCGATTCCGGCCACCGTGTCGCTGTGGAACGCGGTTTGCGCAAGGCCGTTCTTGTCCGTAACCGTCGTATCAGGAGTGAAGCTTCCCGGCACACGGATGTTCGAGAAAAATACCTTCACGCCGGCCTTCGGGATAGAATTACCGAGACTGTCCTGCACCTGATACGACAGCAGGACGGTTTCCGAGCCGCCGCCTTTCACAGTGAGTTGTTGCGGGGCCAGCGGACTGGTCAAAGCGATTCTCCAAACGTTCGGTACGGGAGCACCCTGCAGCGTGTCTGCTGTCGCCTGCGTCGCCGTACCGTTCGGCCCGCTTACCTGAATCATCACACTCGCCTGCAGCGGGGTAAACGTTGCTGTGCTCGTATCTCTGAGACGGAACTTGAATGATGTGATCCCGGTGCCGGTGAGTTTGGTATCGGACAGGGTTATACTCTTGTCTCCGGAAAGCACCAACGAATTCGAGCCATCACCAATGACCGACACCTGAATTGTTGTTCCCTGAGCCAACGGGTTCAGGCTGTCATCCTGAACCGTATAGGAAACGGTCGTATCAATACCATGCCGCATGTTCAGGGATCCTGAAATTCCACCTAGGATCCTCGCCTGTCCCGAGTAAATAACCTGTGCGCTATCGCCAACCAGGCCGGGATCACCCTGCGCTGATGCAACGACTTTCGCGATGCCATGCAGCGGGATTGGGCTACCGCCGCGCCAACTGGCCGCAACCGCGCCGTCCTGATCGGTGTACGCCGTTCCCGTGATGACTCCACCGGTGGATGTAAATTTGATTGGCGTTCCGATCGGCACGATGTTACCGTACCGGTCTCTCACTTGTACAATTGCTTCTCCGATATCCTGACCGACCTGGAAGCCGCCGGGGAAATTGACCTTTGCGAGCGAGTCCGGCGGTCGGATCAGCCGGAAGGTGAAGAAGTCCTTGTACGGCGGGCCGCCCTGGACAAAGATGTTTTGGAGTGTTGATGGGATCCCCTTGGCCACCGCCTGGACTTTTGCAGTTTCCGCAATAACGTCACTGTGGAAGGTATTCCTCGCATGACCGTTAGCGTCGGTCATTGCCGTCGAAGAATCAAACCTGCCGGCAACACCGAAGAACCTGAAGAGTACCGGTACTCCGGAAGTCCGGATGGTGCGATGCGAGCTGTCCTGGAGTTCATACGTCAGCGTTGTGCTTGTATCGGGTTGGCCTACACCTTTCACGCTCAAGTTGTTGGCGCTCATTCCAACTAAAGCAAGCACGCTGAACGACGGAGGCACGGCGCCCTGAATCGAGCCGTTGACCGTCAGTTGCTTTGAACCATTGAGACCGCTGACAGACAGTGTAAAGCTCAGGTTGCGGTTATCAAGAATCACCGTATTCGTATCCCTCACGTGGTAATTGATGTACGTGTAGGCAGTATCTTTCGTGTCGGGAAGGGTTGTATCACCGCTCACGAGAACATAATTCGAAGCCGAACCCGACACGCCCAGGTGGATGGTTGTTCCCTGGGCAAGCGGATTGCCGTTCACGTCCTTGACTCTGAATGTGATGATGGTGTCGATGCCGCTTCTCAATGGATTGGGAAGAGCGGCGATTGAAACCTGGGGCGCGTTCGAATACACCACCGTCGCACTGTCCGCAAGACTCCCGACTTTGGCTTTCACCGTTACGATACCCGCTGCCCCGGTCGGTGCACCGCCGTACCAATCAACTATTGCAAGGCCACCAGAGTTCGTGTAACCGGAAGGATTGATGTGTCCTCCATTCGAGGAAAAATCCACCTCGGTGCCGATAGCAACAGGGTTACCGTAAAGGTCTGTGACGATGGCATGGGCTTCGCCGATCTTGTCAGAGCTGGTAAACACGGCACCCGGGAAGTTCACCTTCTTTGTACTATCAGGAGGTCTGGTGAGCGAAAGTCGAACCGCTGAAGCAGGCCCCGGCAGGATGATGAGGTTTTGAGGCGCCGACAAGATGCTTCCATACTCTGCCTGAATACTCACACTGCCGGTATCGGTACCGCTGTAGAATATGGTCTTCGCGTTCCCGAAACTGTCGGTAAACTGCCGCGGCGGAGAGAATGTGCCCGGCGCTCCGGTTAACAGAAAATCAATGGGTACATTCTTGACAGAAATTGCCCGGCCAAGGTTGTCCTGGATTTCAAAAACAAAAATACTTGAATCAATCGCCGGCGCCGGCGCATTCTTGACACTCAACCGCCGGTCGCCCGCACTGACCAATGCAATTCTCTGGATAATCGGGGCAGCACTCGGTTTCAAAATGCCCACGACGTTCTTTGCCGTCGAGCCATTCGGACCGTTCACCGAGATAATCAACTTGAACGAACCCTGATTGAGGTCTCCTACACCCGTATCCCTGATTGTGACGGAGAAATCCGTGATGTGCGCACCGCCCGAGAATTGGTCCCCTAATGTCGTGGAGAGATCCCCCGTGAACTGTAGCTGATTAGTCACTGATTGGTCGCCCTGCAACGCTGCGGTAATCGTTGTGCCGGCTGAGAGAGGGTTGCCATTCTCCTTATCCTTGACCCAGAAGTTCACCGGCACCGTGGCACCGTCATTGATCACAACAGTATCCACGGACTGAATAGAGGGATGTCCGGAAAAGATGACGCGCGCTATTCCCGTTATCTTCACGCTGTCTTTGTTGATCGTGGTAGCGGTCACTGAATCAATGCCGCCGACAGGATTTGGATTTCCCGTGATAAGCGTCGAGGAAGTCGAACCGCCTTTTGTCAGACCGGTGGGAGTCGTGATACCGCCCGATGTCGTAAAGTAAACCGCCGTGTTGTCCTGCACGGGGTTCGCGTACTTATCACCGACATACGCGGTAATAATGTCCGTCAAGCCGGCAACCACCAGACCGGGGACGTTAAATTTCTCCACTGCAAGGGTAAAGTGCGCAGCATCAGGTAAGCCACCGGCAACGGTGATCGGAACGGGCGAGGAACTGATGAAGTTTCCACCGCCGGTATCCGTTGATGCTACCACCTGTACGACGCCAGCTTGCGTTCCGCTTGTAATCGTCGTTTGAACCCGTCCCAGCACATCTGTGCGAATTGTGTCCGGGAACAACGTGACACCCGCGAGCAGGGAGAGCCTGAACTTCACAAGCGCCGAACCCTGAGGAACGCTGTGCCCATTACGGTCTAAGACGAGAAACGTTACAACGGCCGATGCTGGCCCTCCGGAACCCTTGACGCTGATCTGACCGGGACTGACGCTTGCGAGGACGATACTCGCCGGCTTGCCCACCGTCCCGGGTCCTCCCTGAGCACCGCGGAGTGTTCCGGGCAGAATTTTCTGAGCGGTCCCATTCGGTCCGGTTACGTTAATAACGATAAAGAATGGTTTGTCGACAGCCGCGGGTGCCCCCGAAGTGTCCTGAATCTGAATGTGAAACTTCGTGTAAGTGCTGTCCTGGGTATCGGGTAAGATCGCGCTCAGATCGCCGGATGTTGCAAGATGGGACGCCCCGTCGCCCACGACAGTCACAGTGATTTGCGTTCCCTGCGCGAGAGGATGACTCTTCTGATCATACACTCTATACGTCACTCCCAACGCGCCGTTACTTCTCACGGTGAAAGAGGTATCGGTTCCTTTCACAGAGTCGATGATTGCCGGTCCCGACCAGAGAATTACCACAGGCTTTTGAAGAATTTTACTCGAATCGCCGCCCGTAGTCGTCGCAGTTACTATGTCGTATCCGTTGGGCGGCTGAGGGTTGCCCGATGTCAGGATGACCTGTGCCTGCCCGATATCGTCCGTGGAATCCAATGCCTGGATAACACCCGCCGAGGTGCCAAATAATACTTGCGTTCCTTTTCGAACCGGATTGCCCCACTTGTCGCCAATTTGGACGCTTATCTTGTTCTGCACGCCAATAAGGCCGAGCGCGGGAAAATTCATTTTATCGACACCAAGTGAAAAATGCGCCAGGTCGGCAGGACCGCCATAAATTGGAAAAGCAGGGGCCGTGGCGGAAATCGACGGTTTATTCGTCAGCAAGGCTTGCACCTGGGCAATGCCCGTATGATTTCCGACGTTCAAGGTTGTCCAAACGCGGCCATGCCGTCCTCCGGTCGTTCCAGTTGAGTCCAGCAATGGGGTGAGAAATTCCCCGCCTCCGGTCGAATCGATCAACTGAAACCTGACCTTCGCCTGGTGGAGAACATCCACCGACACCCCCAAAGAGTCACGAGCCTCGAATGTGAATATAGCTGTTTCAATTCCTCCGGCCCCATGAACATTTGCGTATGAGCTCGTCGAAGAGATGAACACGAGGTTTGCGGCCGACCCGGATCCCTGACCCGGTTGCGGAAGGGACGTCGTGTCTGCCAGCGTATCCCGCCATGTGGTAATATTTTGTCCGGCCAAAACGTTGTAGGCTGTAGTCTTCGTCCCGAATCCTCCATGTGCCAAAGTGAGAGTCACGCTCTTCGTTGCAGGAGAGTCAGAAAATGCGACGGTAAAGTGATACATGCTATCGGTGTTGCCATAGGTATAGCTCTGTTTGGTTGTGTCGCCCTGGGCCTGTAAAGTCACCGTGACACCACCGATGAATCGCAGCACTGTGCCCGAGATCAATTTCCCGTAAACCTTGCCGCTCACCGCGGCCGGTGAGGGCTTATTGCTGGTTGTAGGGCCTGTCGAGGTCTCCTTACACGAATAGAAAAACAATGGAAGAAGTAAGAGGGCAATCAGAAGGATGCTCACTCCGAGACTCTTTGCCGCAAACGACGTATCAATTTTCTTGGTCATATTCCACTCCTTCTTACTTATTGAGGAAATTTCATAAACTGATTTTCCGACTCTTCGAATCTACTATTTCTTCTCGTACTCCATTTGGAATTCTTTTCTCTTCTTCTCAATGAGGTTCTCGTGATTTCCCCTTCCAGAAAATCGCTGGCGAATCTGGGGAACCAATTCGGCTTTCAGCAGGATAACCAGCTCTTCCTTGATTTTTTCCTTGCTCTCGGAGCCAAACACGTATCGCAATCCGAAAAACCACCACGGAAGATCACGCAGGAACGGAATACCCTCCCTGACCTCCGTCTCGTTAGTGGACATTAATCCGCCGATGACTGTTTCCTCACCGTCATACAATAAGATATTGGTTACGACACTCGACTTGTTGATCGTCAAGCCCGTCGCTCCCTCTGCCGCGCTGCTTTGCTCAACCTTGAGGATGAGATTTATGAAATCAGTATCGGCTTGTGTATAGGTCGTGGGGGTAACCTGGATAATCGTTCCCGCTTCAAGGGGCTGTTGGATGGTATTGCCCGCAATATCCTTTGTCGTGATGAAAATCGTCGACCCGACGACAATTTTCCCCTCTTTTCCATCCCGTACAATGACGTCGGGACTAATCAGGACCTCCCCGATTTGGTTTTGACCGAAGAACTTCACCAACGCATCGATGTTTCCAAAACTGAATTGCTGCGAAGAAATCGCTGCCCCGAGTGCGTCACTCAGCGGTGTTTTCGGAAGCGGTTGCGCTGAGGGTACGTTCAGGGTATCCTTGCCCGCCATTCCGGCGCTTACGTAGGCCCCGAGGGTTGGATTATTGGCGGATCCTGTGCGATAAAAATTCCAGCTTATCCCGAAATTTTGTGCCTTGTCCAGGTTCACGGTAAAAAAGACGGCAGAGATCTTCACGTCGCGACTCTCCAGGGTCGGAGGCCGTTCTTCCACTTTCCCCGTGGGGCCGGCTCCGCCGGCTGCAGGAGTAACGGGTCCGCCTCTGACTTCTCCCTCCGGGGTAATAATCCGGATGAACCGATTTTCTTCTTTGTACCACAATCCGTTGAACTTAAGAATTGACTCCATGGCATCGTGCCAATGCTGGTTGAGGACCCACACTCCGATCTTGCCCACGTGGGCGCCGGGAAAATCGATAATTTTCCCGACAAATTTCTCGCTCATCGTATCCAGAATAGCAAGCGCCTGGTCCATGGTCAACGTCGAATCGAGCGAGACGATTTCTTCCGGATTGATGTACCCCTTTTGCCTCAGTCGCTCTTCTCGCGTTTGTCCGAAGGCGGTCTGGGCGGCAAGGAGAATGAAAATGAAAACAATGAGTTTGTGTGTATATTTCATGGACGCTCCGTTCATTATGCTATTTAACCGGTTGACCAACCTGCATGGATAGTTCAAAATGCTCTGGCACTCCCCCTTTGTCAAGCATACACTCGACCTTGCCCTCCGCCGGAAGAATCTTGGTGATGCTGCCCAGCCAAACCGGGTCACCCTCCTCCAGCATGCGGGCTTTCATTGTCTGGTCGAGGATAAATGCTTTACCCGGAATCACTGCCTTAAGGATGGATCGCTCAAGATCGATCTCGCCGGATCTGATCGTCGGATATTCCTTCCATATCAGCGGCAGGAACGGGTTCGCACCCACCGCCGGTGGAACAACGTCGACGTGCACCGGAGCCGCATTCAGCTCTTTGACCGACGAAAAGTACGCCAGCAAACCCAGCTGAAACGTAACCGACATATGGTTTCCCAGGCTGTCCTTGAATTCGTGGCCCGTGAGGGCGATGCTGGGAATTTTGAACAATCGCCGGCCATTTTCGATATACCAGATGAACTTGAAAAGATTCTCAAAATAGGCCGATCCGGTAAGCACGTACGTATTAAATCCGAACTGGCCGGAGTCCACACCCGGTTGGTAAGTCATGTTCATGGTCAGGTCGCCGCTGAGACCGATGAGCTGGTTCAGATAACCGTAGGTTTCTCCGGTGATATCCCTCGCAGGAACTTCCTTGTTGCGGGTCTCCCATTGATGCTGCGTGGTCGCAAGCTGCTCAGCCAGTGTGTTAAATTTATTGGCAAGGTCGGGAGTGTTTTGAAGATCTGTTTCAATTCTTCTGATTTCCCGTTCGTTGTTCTTGATTTTCTTCGGGAAGGAGATGAACGTCAAATACCCCCCGATGCCGAAGATCAGAAGCAACACGGTGCCCAGGACGATTGTATTTCGAACTATATATGACAATCTAACCTCGCAGAGCTGTTAGTGTTATGAGAGGGTGATTCATTTTCTTGCTCCCATCCGGATTGTAAGGGAATCGAGCGATTCATTCTGCACCGGCGCTTTGATCGTAAACCTGTACACCGGTTTTTGCCTGACTGCATCTTCCACGACTTTCTCCAACGTTGAATTATCAAAGAGGGCCGCCATCCGAGGAACCGGCGGTCGAGAAAGAGCGATTCCCTGAAGTCCAATTTGATTGCCCGGGGGGGCCTTGAGCTCTTCGATCCAGATAGAATTAAGATCCTCGACTCCCTTCGATAGCCGTTCGAGCGTTTTGTTCCACTGAACCGTCCCGGCGACAAGAGACTTGTAGACACCGAGCGCTGTGTTGTACCGGCTGATCTCATTATTAAGACTGTCGATTGCTCTCTGCAACTGCTTATTCTCATCGACCTTCACCTGTAGTTGAGCGACCGTGCTCTGCCGTTTTTCAAGCTCCGTTTTGAGACCGAAGAAACGCTGCGGGAAATAAATGGTCAAAACGAAGACGAGCGCAAGCAGGAGATAGCCATGCCACGCGAGTTTGAACGCGCGCTGGGATTCACGCACACTCTCCGGGAGTAAATTGATCGGATAAAACGCGGGATGTTCTTCGTCGAGTAACTTCCACGCGGTCGCGATCGGAACGGCATACTCCGGGATTTGCTCCTGTACCTCGGCCGGTAACTCGCTGACATCAAGATAGGGAGTATTCAGATATTGGATTTCCACTTCGGGAAGCTGCTCACGCAGAAAATCGTCAAACGCTATCTTGCGGCTTTCCCCTGCCAGGAGGATTCTGTTGATCCTCGGAATGCCGATATTATCCTGCTCCAGCAACAAACGGCTGTACACAGTGTTTTGAATATTCGGCGCATCGTGTCCTTCGCCGATTAGCGGTGCGAAATGCAGGAAGTCGGTCCCCTTCATGAAAATCAACCGGCTAAATTCCACCCCCACATAAATGATGACCGTGATATCTTCCGGAGCGAATCCAAAATTGGCACGCGCGAGGTTGATGAGAGCTATCTCAGCGCTTTCGATCAGGGGGAAACGGGGAAGTCTCCTTCCGATGAACGGCGTAATCTGCTCGATCGCCCGGAGGAAGGAAAGCCCATCCTCACGGACGACGCACACGAGATTCTTTTCCGCCGAAGGGAACAAATCGACCGCATCGGGAAACGGCTGTGTCGCTCGTACATGCCTCAATTCATCGATGACCTTGACCTTGAGCTTCTTTCCGGCAAGACCAAAATCCGACTCAAACGTATGATAGTACAGGCTTGGCTCGGAAATGGCATAGCCGAGAACGAACTTACCCTGGGGATAACCCGATAACAGGCTCAGGAGTACGCTGTTATTGTCCGTACTGGCCTCCGAAGCTGCTGTGAAATCATCGGTGGTGCCGGCTGCGGGGGCCTGTTCAACCGGGACTTCGACGGCCCCCTGTTCATCGAGACGGGCGACAAGCGTGGCAGCTTTCAGCTCCTCCAGAACAACGTTTCCACGTTTTACAGAGAGTTTTGCGAGCCTAATCTCGAGCCCGTCGACGAACATCCCAACCGCGGTATTTAGACTACCTCGTAGTGACGCCATACCCTTCTCTCAAGAGTTCGTAGGTGAATGCAGAGCGGTCTTTATAAGACATTAATCTCCTTGCGCTACCAGATTAAGAATCTGCTGCAAACGACGCTTATTGTTCGCAAAATTCATGGCCGTTTCTAGAGTGATCCTTTTCGCAAGATAGTGTCGCTTCAGATCTTGTTCCATTGTAATCATTCCTTGCTCGCTTGCCTCCGACATCATCTGGTAAATTTCTCCCGTGTTCTTGTTCTTGATCGCGGCTTTTACCGACGGCGTCGCAATGAGAACCTCTTTGGCAAGAACACGTTTCCCATCTATGCTCGGGACCAGTTTTTGAGAGATGACACAGCGTATGACATCCGCCAGACGATTGCGGACGCGCTCCTGCTCTATCGGCGGAACTTCACCGATGATGCGGTCGATACTTTCCACTGCGGACGATGTATGTAGAGTGGAAAACACCTTGTGACCGCTGTCGGTGATTTCAAGCGCCGTCAAAATCGTTTCGGGGTCGCGCATTTCTCCAATCATGATGATGTCGGGGTCCTGTCGCAACGCCTGGATCGCGCCCTCCTTGAATGACATCGTATCGCGCCCCACCTCCCGATGACGGATAATGCACCGGTCGGAACGATGGACATACTCAATGGGGGAAGCGATAATAACGATATGGCCATCCACGGTGTGGTTGTTTGCATCGATGATGCTATCGAGCGTGGAACTTTTTCCGGAGCCGGTAATCCCCGTCACTAAGTTCAGACCTTCCTTCGTGTGGGCGAGGCTCACAACTTTTGTAACGTTCGGATGCAGGTCAAGACTCTTGTACGGTCTAACAACTTGATTGATCGAGCGCATGTTGAGGGCAATTTGATCGAGGTCAAAATACGCATCCGCGCGGAAACGAAACATCGTCTCTTCTTTAATGATCGTGTACGAAAAATCCAGGTTCCGATTCTCATAGAGGAATTGCCGCTGGCGCTCGAGCAGGATACTCTGAGTCAAAACGTTGGTTTCGTCGAAGGAAAATGTGGGAAGCGTCTCATCGGGCTTCTTCACCCCGTGGATACGGTACCAGACCCTTTTCTGACTACCGTAGCCGCCGAAATCGATGTCCGACGCTGAAACTTCAGACATCCGGAGAAGAAAACTCTCCAGCATGCGCTTGAGGATAATCTTTTCTTCCTGCGGGATACGCGCGACGAGGTCCCCGATGAGCATTTGGCGCTCAACTCCAAAAGCAGTTTCAGGAATACTGCTCACGATTTGATTCAGTATTGCTTTTGCTTCATCCATCGCATGTGTCGCTGGTGATCCCTTGTCCAGATTCTCGACCGAGAAATGTCTCTATTTATCGTGATAATATAGGCAAAAGTTGAAAACTTGTCAACTCTTTTCTTCGATTATACTTTCTTGCGTAAGGTGCCAAAAATCAACGAAATCGTTCACAAACGAGTAGTTTTGCCAGCTTGAAGCGGACACCGGACTGCAGATTGCGCAGTCCAATCAGTTCAACCGAAGTGTGAATAGATTTCGGAAAGCACCGTCACCGCCACATTTTCCAGCAGGATGACGCATCGTCGGGTTGTGGCCTGTGCTGACCACCATGTGATGACCGTCTCACCAAAGCTGGCGTGAAATTAATTCGAAAATGCTTTGTCGTGGTTCGGAAGACCGCCGGCATTGCATCCGGTCCCTTCTCATTCTCATCCGGCACAAAGATGGGAAAAGGTCATCGTTTTTGAGACAGCCGATTTGAGTCCTTCACCCAGACATATCGTTTTTCGCGCCTGTGCTCAATGTCACAGGGAAGATTGCCCGAAGAGCCCGCTATTTCGTGGGTTACGGGGAGCGTGCTGTTTTGTGACATATGACCTTGCTATTCTGTCGAACAAGTAGTAAATTTTAGCTAAGAAAAAATGACACCTTGCGCTTTTGGGTGTCAAAGTGCTAGAATAATTTCGTGAAAGATAAGCTATGTCGACAGGTCAAATGATGCTGGTGTTGGGCGCGATGGCACTCTTGTCTATCGTAATGCTCTCTGCCAACAGAACCTACGTGACGACGGGCAAAACAATTCTCTACTCGGAATTGGGAATCACCGCGGTTTCTCTGAGCACCTCGGTCATACAGGATGCGGAGGAAAAAGCGTTCGACGCGAACACGTTCAATACCCCCGTTACTTCACTCTCCTCCCTCACACCGGTTAATTCTCTGGGACCGGAATCCGGCGAGGTGTATCCGGATTACAACGATTTCGACGATTACAACACACTGGTTACGTCCAAGACATTCCCGAGCAGCGGGACATTCAACATTAGCTGTTCCGTTTGCTACGTCGATACTTCGAATCCGAATGTCGCCTCCTCTACGGTTACGTGGTCCAAGAAACTGACGGTCACCGTGACGTGCCCTTCGATGCCCGACACGATCAGAGAGAGTTACATTTACAGTTACTTCTATTTTCGATAACATTTCTTGAGGTGATGACATGGGAACCAGTTCGCTCTTTGACATCCTCGGCTCGGTCCTGATCGGCGGACTACTTATGTTGATGGTCATCAACGTCAACGGCAATTTGAGCAAGGTGAATTACAGTTATGGCAGCGAGATGACCGTCCAGAGAAATCTCGTGACATTGGTGGGCATGGTCGAGCAGGACTTCAGGAGGATCGGCTATTGCGCAACACCGTATAAGTTTCCGGATCCCGGGTATGCCATCCTGGCGGCGACACAAAGCAGCATCAAGTTTCTCGGCGATTACAACGCCGATGGCGGTCTGGATACCATTTCGTACTGGCTCGGGGATACTCTATCAGCGAATATGACGAAGAACCCGCACGATAAGCTCCTCTACAAGAAAATCAACAGCCAGCCAACGTTGCAGTACAACCTCGGCGTGGTGACTTTCAATTTCACATACTACGGAGCATACTACGCTGCGAGTTTGGGCAACCTGGCAGATACATTGCCGTTTCCGATCAACATCCCGGTTGGAGCGAAATCAGGGATCTTCATGTTTCAGTTGTCCGTCCTCCTGCAAAGCCCGGAGGCGTACGACACGTCGTACCAGTATGCTTATTGGCGGCAACTCCGGTTAACTTCGATCAATTTACGGAACAGATAAGGAGACACCCATGGGAAGAACTGCTTTGATCCTCGTGCTCGGAGCGAGCCTGATCTTCGTTACCATCGCACCGAACATATACAATACGGCCACTTTCGCGTATCAGAATTATCTGGATTACTACACATCCGAGTCGATGCACGACCTCGGGGAAAGCGCCGCCAACATGGCGTGCAGCGCGCTGTTCTTCAATGCTAACTGGCGGTCGGGTTTCACCACCAAGTCCTTTGGGAACGGCACATACAAGGTGACTGCTCAGAACATCACTTACCAGGGCGACTCAACGATGGTGCAGATCACTGCAGTTTCTACGTTTCAGGGCAAGACTGATACCGTCTCGGTGTTGTTGCACCCGAGCAGCTTTGCGAAGTTTTGCGTGTACATAAACAGCATGGGCAGCGTGTACTTTGCGACCGGCGATTCGGTATTCGGACCTCTGCACGTCGAAGGTACTCTCAACGCACTGGGTACGCCCTATTTCCAGGGAAAAGTCACGGTGAGGACGGGGACCAACCCGGTGCTCCCGAGTGCCAATTCTCACCCATCGTTCGTGGGCGGATATCAATCCGGTGTGAGCATTCCGCTCCCCGCAAGTCTCACCCAAACAACGAATGCTGCGACTGCGGGCGGCAAAGTATTCACCCCCCCCGGCAGCCCGGCTGGAGAGTACGATGTTAAAGTACAATTCAATAGCGACGGAACGTTAAATTATCAGGAATACAAGGGCGGAACGCTGAAAAACTCCGTCACCAACGTGGCGATCAACACACTTGCGCCCAATGGCGTCATCATGATCAGCGGGGGGAACCTTTACGTTCACGGCACCGTCAAGGGCCAGGTCACCATAGGATCGACGGGCAGCGGGACCACCGCGGGAAACGTGTTCCTCGATGGCAACCTCATGCAGAACACCGACCCCCGGACGAATCCCGGAAGCACCGACATGGTCGGGATCGTTTGCGACAACAATATTACAATACCCCTGCCGGCGGGTTATCCCCCTGGTCCCCCTAGCCCCCAGCACGATTTCACGATTGAAGCGGCCATGTTCAGCCGCACCGGGGCTTTTTCAGCGCAATATGTTTCGCAGATGGGTGTGCTCGGACACGTCACGGTCGTTGGCGGGGTCACCAGCAATACAATCGGTGCCTTCGCCGCGGGTGATGCCAACGGTAACGTACTCTACGGCTACAGCAATACCTTCGCGTATGATAACCGGTTCATGGTCGGGGCCCCGCCCTCATTTCCAAACACCGGACTTTTCGAAATTCTTTCCTGGAGAGAATAATCCTCTTCATGAGCGGAAGTCGAACTTCCGGGCTCTGTGATAATAGAAAGCCTCTGCTTGGCATAAGCAGAGGCTTTCGAGTTTCTGTACGCGCACTATGCCGCTTGTCTCTAGCGGCGCGACGGTGAATGCCGGGACGATCAGGAAAACAACTCCATCTCCAATACTACTCCTCTTCCACGGTTTCTGAAACCACTTCTTCAAGGGTCGTTGTACCTTCTTTCATTCGCTCCATGCCCGAACGACGCAATGTCCACATACCATCCTTTGCCGCCTGGTCACGAATAGCATTTTCGTCAACCTTTTCACCGGCGTTCAA
Source organism: Bacteroidota bacterium (assembly GCA_049515655.1). Taxonomy (GTDB): domain Bacteria; phylum Bacteroidota; class Ignavibacteria; order UBA10030; family SZUA-254; genus JBEKTW01. Next base: position 4,104 of record JBEKTW010000007.1, on the reverse strand, counting down.
AACGATTCCCTTGATTGCTTTGGTGAAGTAGAGAGCTTCGTGGATTGCGGCACGCCCTTTATAGCCCCCATTGCATTTGTCGCAACCGACGGGCCTGTAGAATGTGTGCTTAGTCAGTTCCTCCTCGGTAAAACCGAATTTGATCAGGTCAGGTTTCTCAGATTCCTCGACCGGCTGTTTGCAGACTTTGCACAATGTACGGATAAGCCGCTGTGCGACGATGATATTAATGGCGTAGGCGATCAAGAACGGCTCAATGCCCATTTTATACAACCGGGCGACGGCGCTCGGGGCGTCGTTTGTGTGAAGGGTGGAGAACACGAGGTGACCTGTGTTCGCAAGCTTAATGGCGGTCTCAGCCGTGATCTTATCACGCATCTCACCGACGAGCACGATGTCGGGATCGTGACGCAGAATACCCCGAATGGATTGTTCGAAGGTCATCTTGGGGCCGATCTTGAGCTGTCGCGCGCCCTTGATAATATACTCCACGGGCTCTTCAATCGTAAGCACATTCACCGTCGGGTCAATAACCTGATAGAGCGCCGCGATGAGGGTGGTCGACTTTCCGGATCCTGTCGGACCCGTCAGAATGATGATCCCCTGAGGCCTCTGGATTGCCTTGTAGAAAGATCCACGGGCGGGGCCCTGCAAGCCAAGTTTTTCGAGGTCGGTAATGACCTTGCGGTCGTCGAGCACACGGATGACGACGCTTTCGAACTTGTGTTTGAATTCCGTCGTGACGATGGGCATGATGGAAACACGGAACCTGAGCTGGTGGCCGTCAATCACGCGTTGAATAAATCCGTCCTGCGACATTTCGCGTTCGAACCGGTCGACGTTCTTCGTCCGGTCTTTGATCACGGCCAGGACCGCTTCCGGCATCGTATTTTCCTGCATATGCCAGACCTCCAAATTGCCATCGACGCGGAAGAGGAAGTTGGTCTTATTCCCTTCTGACGGGACAATATGAATATCGCTGACTCCCCTGCGAACCGCTTCGACAATGGCTCCTTCAAACAGGTTCACCAGCGCGCTCTTGCTGATCTCGGCTTCGAGCGCCTCTTCGTCAACGACCTCCTCCTCAGTCGTTGACATAGTGACGTCAGTGTCCTCGAGAAGCTTCAGGAACTCATTCTCCGGCGGGACAACTTTTTCCATCAGCCCCTGGAGATCCTTGAGCCGGCAGTAGCACACTTCATACTTCTTGGCTCCGAAGTTTCTTGCAATCGTTGGGATATTGCGATCGGTGGGGTCTGCAGCAACGATAACCAGTTTGTCCGGCTGCTTTTCATCGAACTTGAGAGGCATCATTTTAGTTTGAATGAGCAGGTCGCGATATTGCTCCTGGAGCCCATCGACGTATTTCTTGATGAACTCGACCCGCGGGGCATCGATCGTTTCGTCGTTCAGGTACACTTCCCGGAAGGCATAGAGATTCGCGACTTCACGAAACACCAGGTCATGTTCGACATTAAAATCCGAGACGAGGATTTGCCCCAAATTTCTGCGGTTCTTCTTGTCTTCACCTTCCCGTACACGCAGAGATTTCTCCAGCGTCTCATAGTCAATGATCCCCTTTTTCAACAAGGTGTAGCCAATTTTATCGGTTATGTCGACATCGGGCATAGTTCAATCTCCAACGTAGTGTGACTTTATTCCATCACGATCGAACAATCGCTTGTTCATCCTCCTCCTCCGCCGGCGCCGCTCGGGTGGAACTTTGCTGTTTCGGAGGATGCGAGCGTCAACGCCAGCAAAACGATCATGATGATCATATTCACCCAGAGTGAGATGAAGTCGACGAGATTCTTCATCTTGTAACCGGTCTCCTGCTCATAATAATCGGCAAGTTGTTGAGCGGTACTTTTCACCGTTCCGGTTTCTGCACCCGAATGGAGACGCGAGATCGCCGTTCTTGTAAACACGCCCGCCGCTTCGAAGGCTTCCGTGATACCCGCGCCCTTGTCGATCATCATGGGAACCGCTACCGTTTTTATCTGGTGTTCCATGTATTTATTTCCGCAAGCATCCGCCGACATTCTGATGACATCGATGTTCTCACCTGAACCGCTGTACAACGCGTAGAAGACGCGGCAAAAGATTTCGATGCTTGTTTTTTGAAGAAGGTTGCCCAGCACGGGAATCTTCCATATGTATTGATCTCGGAAGAGTTGCCCTTTCTCCGTTCGAAAGAGAAAATAAAACAGCCCTCCGGCAATCCCCAATACCGGCACCAGGATGAAAACGATGTTCGCCTGTAAGAAGTCGCTCGCCTTCAAGGTATACCATGTCATCGGGAATTGCTTCTTGAACTCTGATTCGGGCATAAATTTAAGAAAGATCCCGGCGATGCTCGGGAATATATCCATAACGTAGTAAATGACCGCGCCGGCAAGACCAAGCATCGTCACCATGGGCATGATCAAAGCGCTCTTCAGATTCTTCTTGAACTGAACCTGGCGTTCGATAAACTTTGCCGTGCTGTCGTAGATCTCCGCCATGTTGCCGCTCTTTGACGCGAGTCCGAGCATATGCGCAACGAAGCGGCCCAGAACGGCCTCCTGCCTGATGAACACCTTCTCACTGTCTTTTCCCTGTTTCAGCTCAGAGTTAATCTCCTTGATACAATCCCTCAGTACAGGATTATCTATGTCGTTGACCATGAGCTGAAGAATTTCGTTGTACGGAAGTTTCTGACGAAGGAGGTCTGCGCTGACGCGGACAAACGAAACAATGTCGGTTGCCGGAGGTTTGATTTTGAAGTTCAGGAGTTTCTTGTTCACGCTCAGAACACGGAACCCCATCTTGGAGAGGGCATCCTGGACCTCCTCCTTCGTGAAGGCCCTCTGTTCTCCCGTTATCGGCTTTTCCCCCGTCTTCTGAACTCTGTAAACGAATGTTGTGCGGGGCAACACTTTGACCAGCCTAAATTTGCGCTGGACCGCCATGAGCTTGGCTTTTTCTTTTGCCACGCGCGTGTTCTCAGCTTCGATCATTCCCTGAATGACCTTGCCCGCAGGCGACAGCCCTTCTATACGAAATTCAGCCATACATTACCCCTGCAAATGTTAATAACATTCTTGTGCGGCGCTCTCCTGTAACTCCTTCACCCTCATCGCTAAAATCCACACCACTACGGCCATCCACAGGTCCACACTACCTTACGTTGCCGACAGTCTATTCAATTTACAAGGTAGAATAACAAAAAACAAGTGCATTTCCCCAGCGGAATGATATTCATCACTTTGGGAAATGCACTTTTGACCAAGATCTAAAGCTTATTTAGAAGACCCCCTTTTATTCACACAGAATTGCAGAAATCACTGAAAATCCCCCGTAAACACAAATGGAGCCAACTTTCCCTGAACATCAACACTTGTCTGGATTGTTCCATAGCCATATTTGGAAACCGCAGTGAAGGTGACCGATTTGCCATCGGCAGCAACGATGTATGTTATGTTCCCATCATCATTTACGACAAGAACTTGCGGAGGGACAAAACCCAGAAAAGAGCCTCCTCCTCCTCCCAATATCTGGGCACGCATGTAATATCCCCATGCCGCCGCAGAGACATTGTTGATATCCCCCACCAGGCTATCTCTATTGGACTCAACACTCTGCGAGCTGTAGACCAGGATCCCCACCGCGATCGCTGCACCCACGATGATAATTCCAAGAAGAATCAGGAGGAGCTGTTGTTGTCCCATTGCATCACCTTAGTTGTTCGGAGAATCCAAAATGGTTTTTGAGACCTGACGAACGAACGACATTTTTTGAAATGAAACCGATGGCACGCATGCATTGCCATAGGCAGGGAGGAGAAAACGTTGCCCTTCCTTGCTTCTGGCAATGCATGATGTATAGTCGAATGCCATCTGTCACTTCCTACAGGAACTGCCCTGTGTACGTGGGCACGGTGCCTTTACCGTTTGCATCAAACGTAATGGCAACCGTAGAGCCTGTGACAGTCTTCGATGTGCCCGTGAACGTGATCGAAGCCGCTGCCTGGGCAGTGATGGCGTACGTCGCGTTCGGATTGCTCGTACCCCACGGCCCGGTCGCCTTCACCGCATACGGGGTGCCGCCGTTGGCACTTCCATC
>JBEKTW010000006.1:0-162288 GCA_049515655.1 Bacteroidota bacterium | reverse complement strand
GACCAGGAACGAATGACAAAGAACTGAGAGTCAAGATGTCAGAAGACAGAATTCAGGAGACAGAAGATAGAAGCCACTCGCCAAAAGCCAACAGCTAATAGCCGAAAACAAATAGCCATAAAGAAGAAGATGGTGTTGTCGAAGTAGCGATATTCGAGTCAGGTTAGCAGCAAGCCGGCTCGTCGCTGGGCCGGCTTCTGATTTTGACCGATGATTCCGGACTTTATTTGCCTGTGATCGAGAAGCTGCTCTCATTTGCTGAACGGGGAATAGCATCGGAAAGCTTGGTAGGCGGAGAAGAAGGAACTGATCCCCAAAGTGGTGGAGAATACCCAAAACTTTTTGGGTGCAGAGTGTAGCCCCAAGGACCGTTTCTACTCATATCTCAGAGGGTCCCCGCGGCAATGATTCCCCACCAATATCTTTGACTTTGATTGGAATTTACGCTATATTTTCAACTCGTAAGTTAGTTGACTCAATCTCAACGCAACCCAAAATTAGGATTTTCAAAAGAATTACGTGAAAAAGAACCGCGGTAAGATCATCTTTATTGTTCTCTGCGTCATTTTCTCCATCTACTTCCTCTATCCAACGTACAGTGACTACAGACTGACACAAACTCTCCGCAGTTTGACCGGCCAGGATAGCTTGAAGTATCTGGATGATCATGAGAACGATATACGACAGGCACGCCTCAAGCGGATCAAGCTGGGACTTGACCTCCAGGGCGGAATGCGCGTCGTGCTCGAAGTTAACGTCCTCAAGCTCCTTGAAGACCTTGCAAAAAACAAGGACGATGCATTCAATACGGTCATGCAGGAGATTCGGACAGAGCCCCGATCGATCGACGAAGACATCATCGATGTTTTAAAAGTAAAGTTCCAGACCCGCCAAATCCGGATGAGCCGGTACTACGGCAGTATCCGCGACAGCGACGACGACATCGTCAAGAAATTGAAGGATGAATCCGCAAACGCCATCGACCGGGCAATGGAAATCGTTCGCAATCGTGTCGACCAGTACGGCGTCTCCGAGCCGTCCATCCAGAAACAGGGTGCCAGGAGAATCATTGTCGAACTTCCCGGCGTCAGTAAGGAAGCAGAAGTCCGGCAGCTTCTCCAGGGTACGGCACTCCTGGAGTTCAAATTGGTCATCGACCCCGAAATCACATCGAAAGTGTACCAGTCGATCGACAAGCTGTTGGCTGGAAAGCCCCTCACCGATTCCACTTCGGCGGACACATCAAAAACCGTGGCTTCGAATGAAGATACGACGAAAGCGGACACTTCTCTCAATGCAGTCCCGGGCGAGCAGGTGAAGGCACAGGAGAAGGCAGAGAAAGAGCATCCGTTCTTCGCGTTGGCAAATGCGTTTCTTCGGCCGGGAGAGGAGCAGAATTGGAATGGCGACCTCTTCAGTACCGAAGAGAATAAGGCCAAGGTCATGCGGATTCTGGAACAACCGGAGGTTAAGAGACTTCTACCGTCGGACATGAGCTTCGTATGGGAAGCGAAACCCCGTTTTGTCACCGAGGGGAAGAAGTTCTTCGCACTCCATGCGGTGAAAAAACAAGCAGAGATCAACGGCGGCGTGATCGTCAACGCGCACGCGACGATCGACCCCAATTTCAACACGCCGATCGTCACGATGGAAATGAACAGCGAAGGGTCGCGCGAATGGGCCCGGATCACGGGCGCGAATGTGGGCAAGCGCCTCGCCATTATCATGGACGGAGCGTGTTTCTCGGCGCCGGTCGTGAGGTCGAAAATCATCGGCGGTAGATCGCAAATCGAGGGCATGGAAAACGTCGATGAAGCCAAGCTGATCGAAATCGTTCTGAAAGCCGGCGCGCTGCCTGCTCCTGTCGAAATCGTACAGCAAGCGACGGTCGGACCGTCACTCGGCGAAGACTCCATCCGGCAGGGTGTGTGGTCTGCCCTGCTCGCATTTGGATTGACGGTTGTCTTCATGCTCATGTACTACAGTACCGGCGGCACGATGGCAGACATCGCGCTCCTGTTGAATCTTCTGTTCGTGCTCGGGGTTCTGGCGGGCTTTCAGGGAACGCTCACGTTACCCGGCATCGCCGGCCTCATTCTCACGATGGGTATCGCCGTCGATGCGAACGTGCTTATTTTCGAGCGTATCCGCGAAGAGTCGGTCACCGGCAAAACGCTGGCGGCCGCGATCGACGCCGGGTACACGAGAGCTTTCACGGCGATTTTCGACGCGAACCTGACCGCTTTTATCACGGGTGTCATCCTGTACCAGTTCGGGACGGGCCCCGTTCAGGGATTCGCGCTAACGCTCATGATCGGTATTGTGGCGAGCGTGTTCAGCGCCGTGGTAATTTCGCGCGTTATCATTGAAATGCTGCTCGAGCGCGGCAAGGTCGTTCATTTCGGTTAATTGTCATTCTGGAGAATGTGAATGCGATTTTTTCGTAAGACAAATATTGATTTCATGGGAAAGCGGTACCTTTGGTACACGGTTTCCGTCACTGTCATCGTGATCGGATTGATTTCGCTCGCGATCAAAGGGTACCACTTCGGGATCGATTTCCTCGGCGGAACCGAACTGATTGTCGAATTCAATCGACCTCCCGACGTCGGCACTATTCGTGCCATGATGGATAAAGAAGGATTCCCGAGGTCGGAGATAAAGGTGTTTGGCCAGCCCAACAAGATCCTCGTTCGAACGGAGCTCCAGGGTGAGGGAACGTCCGTTGGCGATAGAATCAAGGCGGCACTTGGGCGGACATTCCCCGACCAGAACCCCCATGTTCTTCAAGAGCAGAAGATCGGACCCAAGATCGGCGCGGAGTTCAGGCGGAATGCGTTGTACGCCGTGCTCTCGTCGCTCATCGCCATGTCGCTCTATGTCGCATTGCGATTCAAGTTCATCTACGGCGTCGGAGCGCTCGTTTCTCTCTTCCACGACGTCATGGTGACACTCGGACTGGTTTCCATCGTAGATGGGCTTACACCGTACACGAATTTCGAAATCGACCAGAATATGATCGCGGCATTTCTTACGCTCATCGGTCTTTCGATGAACGATACGGTCGTCATCTTCGACCGGATCCGGGAAAATCAGAAAATCTATCGCACGATGGAGTTGAAGGATCTCATCAACAAGAGTCTGAATGACGTGTTGAGCCGGACGATCATTACTTCCGGAACGATTTTCATCATCACGCTCATCCTGTTCTTCTTCGGTGGTGAAGTCAACCGGGGATTCTCGTTTGCACTGACCATCGGCATCACGACAGGAACGTATTCATCAATTTACATCGCAAGCGCCATTGTGCTTGACTATACGCTTCGGAAACAGTCCAAGAAGCTCAAGCCCGCTGTCGCGGAGAAGATCTCGTATGAAGCTATTAACCAGGGAAGTTGAAGGCGTCACGGTTATCGCGCTCGAAGGGAGCGTCCTGGGCGGCCCGGACGCCACGGCGCTGAATAACGAGCTGCACAAACTCGTCGACAAGCACAAGAAAAAGGTCGTCGTGGACATGTCGGGAGTACAGAGCATGAATAGCTCCGGGCTGGCAATGCTTATCGAAGCCATGAAAACAATGAAGGATGCCAAAGGCGATTTGAAAATCGCAGCGGCGACCGAAAAGATTCAAAGTCTCATGGCGATGACAAAACTCACGACGATTTTTGAGTTGTACCCGACCGTGAAGAAGGCGGTCGCAAGTTTCGCTCCATAGTTGACCAGGAACGACTAGGGTTCATTCCGGTTTCGTCCCGTCCCGAAAACCTCAGGGCGGGTTAGAAATCGGATTTTTTGTGTCTGCGTTTTTATGCCCGTTCAGATTGTTGTCGGCGCCCAATGGGGCGACGAAGGAAAAGGAAAAATCGTCGACCTCCTCAGCCAGAAGGTTGACATTGTCGCCCGCTATCAGGGCGGCGCAAATGCAGGTCACACGATCGTCATCGGTGACCGGCAGCATGTCCTCCACCTCATCCCCGCCGGCATTTTTCATCCGCATGTCACCTGTGTCATCGGCAACGGTGTCGTCGTCGATCCCATCGCCATGATGGAGGAAATCCACCAGCTTGAACAATTGAACATCAACCTCAAGGGCAGACTTCTGGTAAGCCACAACGCGCACCTCATCATGCCCTACCATAAGCTGCTCGACAGCGCCCGCGAAAGACAATCGGAGAAGATCGGTACAACCGGGCGTGGGATCGGTCCGGCGTACATCGACAAGGCGATGAGAGTGGGAATCAAGATTTCCGACCTTCTCCACCGTGATGTCCTGGTCGCAAAGCTGAAAAAGAATATCGAAGAGAAGAACCAGATTCTGAAGAAAATCTACGGCGAGACCGAGCTCGACGTCGACAAGATCGTGTGCGAGTACGAAGAGTTCGATAAAAAAGTCGACGGCTATGTTACCGATACTGCCCTGTTCTTGAACAAGGCCTTGCGCGACAACAAGCTGATCCTGGCGGAAGGTGCGCAGGGGGCGCTCCTCGACGTCGACCACGGAACGTACCCCTACGTGACGTCATCTAATCCGACTAGCGGCGGAGCCTGCACCGGTCTGGGAATTCCACCCACCGCGGTCAGTTCCATCCTCGGCGTCGTAAAGGCGTATTCGACGCGTGTCGGGAATGGACCATTCCCCACCGAGCTTCGCGACACAACGGGCGAACAATTGCGGGAAATCGGACATGAATACGGTGCTACCACCGGCCGCCCGCGCCGCTGCGGGTGGTTCGACGCGGTCGCGCTGAAGTATTCTGCAATGATCAACGGTATCAGACAGATCGCGGTGACAAAACTCGACGTCCTCGATACTTTTGACGAGATTAAGGTGTGCGTCGGCTACCAACTCAACGGGAAGCTGCTCAAGTCGTTTCCGAATGACGCAGAAACGCTCGACGCCGCCGTTCCCCTCTATGAATCGTTTGATGGATGGAAAACCAAAACTTCGGAGTTGACGGCATATGCAGACCTTCCGTTGAACGCTCAGAAGTACGCCCAAGCCATTGCGTCCTTTGGTGGAACGGAGTTGAGAATGATTTCCGTCGGGGCGCGCCGCGACCAAATCATGTTCGTGAGCTGAGAACAATGCGCATACCGCGAAGTGCCAATATCAAGGTCGTGTTGCTCATCATCGCGGTTGTCATCGTGGTGGCGACACTCATGTACACACGCCTTATCGTCAAACAACTCCTTCAGAAGGAGCACGAAATAGCGAGCCTGTACGCCCGCTCGCTCCAGTTCCTTGTCACGAGTCCGCCCGAACCCGCCGACTACAGTTTCGTCTTCGACGAGATCATTCGCCCCATCGATTTCCCGATCGTTCTCTCCGACCCCGACCGCCGCCCCCTTCAACCGTTTCAGAGCAATTCTCGCAATGTCGACCTCGACACCACCCTTACGATGCCCCAGCAGCAGGAATATTTGCAGAAGACGATCGCCGAGCTCGACCGGGAAAACTCACCGATTCCTGTTACGGTACAGGATTCTATCGTGCTGAGTTATGTCCACTACGGCGAATCGAGTATGATCAAGAAATTGCGCTGGCTGCCGTACATTGAAATTGCCGTCGCAGGCATGTTTATTCTGATCGGGTACATCGGCTTCAGTCATATCAAGCGCAATGAACAGAGCAATATCTGGGTAGGGATGGCGAAGGAAACGGCGCACCAACTGGGCACACCGCTTTCGAGTTTGATGGGGTGGACAGAGTTGATCAAAACAAGGACCGCCGGCGATCCCGGGCAGCTGGATACAATCTCGGAAATTGAGAACGACCTCCAGCGATTACAGAAAGTGACGGAACGATTTTCAAAGATCGGGTCAAAACCCAGTCTGAAAGAGGAGAACCTCGTTGAGGTCGTCCAATCAGTAGTCGATTACTTCCAGAAACGACTCCCTTCCCGTGCCGACATCAAAAACATTGATCTGAGGGTCGAGGCGACCGAGCGCATAACAGCCAACGTCAATCGCGAACTGTTCGAATGGGTGATCGAAAATCTCATCAAGAATGCGCTCGATGCCATTGAGAACGGCGTCGGGTCAATCACGATTTCCCTCCTGCGAAAAGGCAATGCCGTTCTGATAGATGTACGGGATACCGGAAAAGGGATCGACATGCGTTACAAGAAGGACATTTTCCGCCCCGGGTACAGCACAAAACAACGGGGCTGGGGACTGGGATTAAGCCTCTCAAAAAGAATCGTTGAGACCTACCACAAGGGCAAATTGTTCGTCAAGGAAAGCAAGGTCGGGAAGGGAACGACATTCAGGATCAAGCTCGTTTCCTGACGGCGCCGGGAGGGTACCGCAATTTCTACCGGCAAAAATAGTTGATCATCTTCGACACCAGCTTCGCCGCGGTCAACTCGGGGTGATGGAGTCCTTTGATCGGCGCGAATTCCACGACATCGCAACCCACCACAACCTTCTGACGGCTTAGTTTCTTCAGCAACGACATAGTCTCGGACCAGAAGAGGCCGTTGGGCTCCGGAGTTCCCGTCGCGGGCATAATGGAGGGGTCGAACCCGTCGACATCGAACGTTACGTACACATGACCGGTCAGCCGTTCAATCGCAAAATCGTCCCACTGTTTTAGTATCTTCGAATACTTTTTCTCCCGGATTTCATGGGCATACAGCGTTGTGATGCCTTTCTCCCTGATGAATTCCGCCTCCTCGATACATTGCGCGCGAATGCCAACCTGGACAATGCGTTGCGGGTCGATGAACTCGCAAACGCGTGCCATAATGCAAGCATGACTGAATTTATTGCCCTGGTATTCCATTCTCAGGTCCGAATGCGCATCTATATGAAGTATCGAAAGGTCGTTGAACTTCTCGGCAAATGCGGCAATGACGGCCTGTGACAGCGTGTGCTCACCGCCAAGCGTCACAACGAATTTCTGTTGGCTCAGCAACGACATCGTCGTCCTGTAAATCATCTCGAGCGCCGCCTTGTCGTTCTTCTTCCCGAACTCGAGCGGCTTCAGCGTTGAAATGCCAACCTCGGTGTGGACTTCGCGGTGTGTCTCCTCATCATAGAACTCGACGTAATGGGAAGCATCGAGGATCGCCCCGGGGCCAAGCTTCGTGCCGCCGCCGTAGCTCACCGTGCGTTCGTACGGAACCGGAAGGATGACGACCCTTGAACGTTCCAAAGAAGAATGTTCCTCCTCGATGCCGAGGAAATTGGATTCGATGCCGAGAGTCTTAAACATAACATTCCGATATGAGATGTGCGAAATTTGTGCTTAGAATTTGTCCCGCCTCTGGATTCCGCTGGGTAGCGGGATTCTGAGAGGCGGAATTTAGGATTTCGGGTTTAGTGCTTAGAATTTGTATTTCAAGTGATTGAATATAAATCATTGTGATTTGAATTGCAATTCTCGTCCGCGCCCGGGATTTCATCTTGGGACTTTCAAAGACTCTTGATTATGATTTTTTTTTCCGCTACCTTTGTTTGAATTCTATGAATCAGACGAAACGACAGGCGGGGTATTATGTTCTGCTCGGTGGCGCATTCCTCTGGTGCGCCCTACTATTCCTTCCGCCCTTTCTTGCGGCCTCCGGATACCCTGCCGCCTCCCGAGAGAACTATGCCGTTTTTTCGACGATTTGCCATCAGTATGATTCCCGTTCGCTCCATATCTTTGGCCATAAGCTCGCAGTCTGCGCCCGGTGTTCAGGTGTTTACCTCGGATTTCTCGCCGGCGTCCTGGCCGTACCGCTGGTCGCACGTAAGAGAACCGTACCAGCATTTCGGATATTGATCGCCGGTGCGATTCCCATGATTCTCGATGTGTTTTTGGGGGCCGCTGGTCTCACCCCTGAAAATCTCATTACCCGTCATTTCACGGGATTGTTCTTCGGCGTGGTGTCGGCCTTTGCATTGACACCGTTGTTCGAAGAAGCTTTTTCCGAACTCATGTCGCGTTCACAACAAACTCAAGGAATCTGCTATGAATCCAAAACCTGACAAGCTCATTCCCGCCATCTACGGCGGGATCATCATGGGTGTCATCTCTGCCGTGCCGTTTCTCAACATCCTCAATTGTCTGTGCTGCGCCGGTATTATGCTGGGGGGATTTTCGGCCGTGCTGTTCTACAAGAACAATTTCACCCCCGACACCCCGCCCTACACGTCGGGAGATTGCCTGGCCGTCGGGGCACTTTCCGGGGTATTCGGTGCAATTGTCGGCACGGCGCTTTCGATGATGTTCCTGAAATTGTTCGGCAATATCGTCGGCGAATTTCTCGTAGGGTGGCTCCGGCAGTTGAACATTCCTGACGAAGCATTGCAGGCAGTCGAAGAATCGCTGCGCGACAGTGCAACATTCCTGCTCATGGTCATCAAATTCTTCTCAAGCCTCGCCATCGACGTCGTCTTTGGCTTGCTGGGAGGATTGATAGGGTACAGCGTGTTCAAGCCGAAGCTGCCGATCATGCCTCCGCCTCCTCCTTCGATGCCACGGCAGTAGTGGTGCAAACGCCACAACCCGATTTCGGATTTAGGATTTCGGATTTAGGATTTCACCGGAGGTGGCTCGCAGTCTGGGCCGCCTCCTTGTGTTTTATGGTATGTGCCCCTGCGCAGGACCGGAATGGCGACAAACTTGTGGTCACGGCGCACTGTGCTGAGCTTCATCTCTTTCCGTCAACGAACGCTCTTCGCTGCATTGATACTCTCTCACTCCGGCCAACCCTGACGGGAACCGAGACCATTAACCTGAGATTGTTGCCGGTGTACACCGTCGAGGAGGTGACCGCACGGGGGAAGAAGTTAGACTTCAAGCGGACTCGCGACGGGATTGAAATCCGGGGCGTTCCGCGCGACTCGACGATCGACGTTGTCGTGACATATTCCGGAGAATTGTCCTTTCGTTCGGATTTTACGTGTATGACAACCGAGCGGGCGGTTTTACGGGAGGAGGAGATTCTTCCCAGCGGCCCGGACGCGCTTCAGTTCGTCCGTTTGTCAGTAATTGTACCGGAAGACTGGGACGCAATAACCGTCGGCCGACTCGTCAGCCGAACCGCAATGGGAGGATCGACGCAATTCGTGTGGGAATCTGACCAGCCGATTCCGGTCATCGGCTGGATCTGTGCAGGAAAGTTCTTCAAAGCGCTGAGGACGGATGGGGCCCTTCCCATCGGGGTCGAGTTATTCCCCGAAGACTCGATTTCGGCGAGGAAGGTTCTTGATTTAGCCGAAAATGTGCTGAAGTATTACAGCGCCCACTTCACACCGTTCAGATTTCCCAAACTTTCCATCATTGAAGTTGATGATTGGGTGGCGGGTAGAAACGTCCTCGCAGTAGCGTCACCCTCATTCATCATGGTGAAGCGATTTGCGTTCGAGACAACGGACAAATTTAACCAGGTTCAGTCCATCCTGCCGCATGAGATCGCCCATCAATGGTGGCCCTCGACCGTATTCGTGAATCAGGACGACATTGCCTTCCTCTCCGAGGGATTGTGTGAATATTCCGCGAAACTCTACGACGAAGCACGTGGAGTGGCGACGCTCCGGGATTCGTTGGGTCATCATCCTCTCCTGCGTTCCCTCATCATGCGCGTCGCAGCGGGAAAGGATGTACCGCTCCATGAGAAAGCCGACCTGCGCACGCTTCCAACGCATTACCTCAAAGCATCCTATGTCCACAACATGCTGCGACACATAATCGGCGATACGGTGTTTTTCCGACTGTGCAAGGAATTCGCCCGTCGGTTTAATCTCAAGCCGGCGACTCTGTCGGACTTCCAACGTCTTGCCGAAGAGCTTTCCGGAAAAGAACTGACGTGGTTCTTTGACCAATGGGTCAACGGCAAGGGAATTCCGCGACTGAAGATCTACAATGTCAAGGCAACACGGCACAGCGGCGGATGGCTGACGCAAGGCCGCGTGCGCGTCGTCGGATACGATAAGTTTACAACATTCGTTGAAGTGGGAGTTGACGATTCAACAGAAGTGAAGAAAACGACCGTTTGGATTGGCAGTGATAGTTCGAAAGTATACCATAACGACGTTCCGTTTGAAGTTTTTTCAAGCCACAAGCCAAAGCGTGCCCTTCTCGACCCCGATGGAGAGGTATTGAAAATTCAGAAGCTCCCCGTGAAGCTCGGAGATTTACGCGAGCCTTCAGATGGCATCATGATTGTCGGTTCACTGCAGCATCGGGACTACCTGTTATCCCTGGCGCAGCGGGACTCGGCGGAAATGGACAAGGCCGGCTGGTCACTGACGATCCGACCCGATACAAGCGTTTCGCTCGGTGATTTACAAAATGAGATGGTTTTTTTGTACGGAAGAGCGTCGGAAAATCGAATCGCCGCAAACCTCGCGGGGAAATTTCCGATTCGATTCAACGGAGATTCCGTCATCATCGAAAAAGAGCCGCTTTTCGACAGCAGCCTTACACTCACGCAGATCATTGAAAACCCCTTCGTCGCTCAGGGATTGCTGTGCTGGATCGCTCCGCTCAGCGCCCGCGCTCGCCCATTGTTGCAACCTCTTGACGATTCGTGGGTTTTGACACGGGATCAGGAGAAAATTGCCTCCGGGACCTGGGAAGTGAGAGATCCCGACCTCGTGTTCGGAATAAAATAGAACCCATCCGCGTCCGTTCTGACGTCGCATGTTCTGACGTCGCAAACCACGGATTTGACATTTGACCAACAAAATCCTATTTTCCTGCAACAGAACTCACTAATTCTCTAACAATGCTGGAGAATCTTATGGAAAAGTATAAGGGTTTGCGCAATGTGGCGTACGTCTGTCAGAAGATGAGCATCGTTGGCAGCATTTTGTGGTTGCTCAACATTCTCCTTTTCTTCATCCAGTATTTTTCCGGGGGAATGCGATTCCCGAACGTGAGGTCGTTGGTGGAAGGCTATGGTGGGGCATTGATCGCGGCGATCGTCCCCATTCTGATGTTGTACTGTGTGGGGGGAGTTATCTATATTCTCATCGACATTGAGGCGAACACACGGAAAACCCCGTGAGCGTTGACGAGGGGGGCATATGGCCGAATCGAGACCCTATTCCCGAAGGGGGGAATAGGGTTTTTTGTTCACACACAAAGTTGGTTACCTCTCACTCACTTGGCTGCCTCCACAGAAGATTCTCGACAGAAGCTCCCGCATTAAAACGTTGCGGGACAGGTTTCGGGAATGACAAGTAGGGACAGTGGTCGAGAACTTGCTTGCTCCCTCATTCTCACAGACTCGTTTCTTCTATCGCTCCCGCCCTTTCCCTTGTTGTCATTGAGCTTATCTTATCGGGTGGAATGCTTCTCCCCGGACGAGGTGCCTGACACTGAGTAATAAGCCGATAACGGAAATGCAAATGATTGCTTTTCACGCAAATTTTCCAGAAATTCAACTGAATGATTAAAGCGGTCGGCCGCCTCAAACGTACTCATTACAGATATACTGAAAACTGCCCTACTGGCACATGTCCACTCCGCTGATGAAACAATACGCTCAGGTGAAGGCGAGGTATCCCGACACGATCCTTCTCTTCCGCATGGGGGATTTTTTCGAGACCTTTGAAGAGGACGCGAAAATCACCTCAAAAGTTCTCGGTATCACGCTCACGAAGCGAGGCAGCGGCACAGCGGGCGAGGTGCCGCTTGCCGGTTTTCCCCATCACGCACTCGATTCCTATCTTCCGAAGTTACTGAAAGCGGGCTACCGGGTTGCAGTATGCGAACAGCTCGAAGACCCAAAATTCGCCAAAGGAATCGTCAAGCGCGACGTCATTGAGGTCGTCAGCCCGGGAGTCGCTTTCTCGGATAAAGTTCTCGAGCAGAAGCAAAACAATTACTTGTGCGCGATTGCCCTCCCGTCCCCGATCGCCGCAGGTGAAGACGCGGTCGGATTTGCATTCATCGATGTGACCACCGCTGAATTCAGCGTCAGCGAATTTCCGTTGAAGCAGCTTCCGGAACAAATTGCATCGCTCTCACCGTCGGAAATTCTTGTCCAAAAACGAGATCTGGAAACCATCCGCCAGATTCTCAAAGACCGTGCCCGAGCAATTTACTCAAAGCTCGACGACTGGATTTTCAATTTTGACTATACCTACGAATTGCTTATCAATCACTTCAAGACACAGACCCTCAAGGGATTTGGGATTGAGGATTTAGGATTGGGGATTGTGGCTGCAGGGGCGGTGATGAATTACCTGCAGGAGACACAAAAGGCAAACCTTCTTCACCTCCGCAAGATCACACCGTACAATACAACCGATCACATCATCCTCGACCAATCGACGAAACGTAATCTCGAGATTACCAGATCTCTCGAAGGACGCGAGGATGGAACGCTCTTCTGGGTTCTCGACCGTACCCAAACACCCATGGGCGGACGCCTCCTGAAAAAGTGGATCAACCAGCCCTTGCGACGGCTTGAACCGGTGAAAGCTCGGCTGGAAGCTGTCGGGGAGTTGGCAGCAAAGAAGGACCTGCGGAAGAATATCATGGAGATACTATCGAACATCGGCGATCTGGAACGACTTATCACCAAGATCTGCACCGGTCGGGCTAACCCCCGCGAAATGGTCGCCATGAAGAACATGCTGACACAAATATCAAATCTCAAACGTGCACTGAATGCCGGCGAAGGATCGCACATGGAACAGGTAACGTCGTCAGCTCTTTCCGAGCTTCGTGACGGGCTCCAGGTTCTTGACGATGTGGTCCAACGAATCTCGACGGCAATCGTCGACGATCCGCCGCTCTCGCTTGCAGACGGCGGCGTTATCCGGAAAGGCTACAACACAGAACTCGACGACCTTCGCGACATCGCATTGAACGGAAAGACATGGATCGCGAACCTGCAGACGAAAGAGCGTCAGCGCGCAGGAATTTCTTCGCTCAAAATCGGATTCAACAATGTGTTCGGCTATTATATCGAGGTGACTCACACACATAATCACAAGATTCCTGGGGATTACATTCGCAAGCAGACCATGGTGAACGCGGAGCGGTACATCACCCCTGAACTCAAAGAGTATGAGGAAAAGATTCTGCACGCTGAAGAGAAGATTCAGGCGCTGGAATCGGAGTTGTTCAACGAGCTGCGTTTGACCGTTGCCGGACACGCTGAAGCAATTCAGGACAACGCAGGCCGTATCGCCATGCTCGATTGTTTTTCCTCATTGGCCGAGGTTGCGGTCGATTACAACTTTGTATGTCCGGAGATGGATGAAGGAATTCGTATTGAGATCGTCGACGGCCGGCATCCCGTTATCGAGCGATTACTGCCGCCCGGCGAGCGATACACACCCAACAATACCCTTCTTGACAACGAGGAACATCAGGTTCTGATAATTACCGGCCCAAACATGAGCGGCAAGTCCAGCTACTTGCGGCAGGTCGGGCTGATCGTGCTGCTGGCGCAGATCGGAAGTTTCGTCCCGGCGAAGAAAGCCCGCATCGGGATCGTTGACAAGATTTTCACGAGGGTCGGCGCCAGCGACAATATCGCTTCGGGCGAAAGCACTTTCCTGGTTGAAATGCACGAAGCGGCGAACATCGTCAATACCGCAACCCTGCACAGTCTGATTTTGCTCGACGAAATCGGCCGGGGCACGAGCACGTTCGACGGCATCAGCATCGCGTGGGCGCTGACGGAATACATTCACAACCGTCTCGGAGCGAAAACGCTCTTCGCGACGCACTACCACGAATTAAATGAGCTCGCGGAACTGTTCCCCCGCATTAAGAACCTCAAGGTCGAAGTGCGTGAGTACGGCGACAAGGTGATTTTCCTTCATAAAGTCACTCCCGGCTTCGCCGACCATTCATACGGCATCCAGGTCGCACAGATGGCGGGCCTTCCCGACGAAGTCACAGAGCGCGCAAAGAAGATCCTGAAGAACCTTGAAGGGTCGGAGCTCACTGTCCATGAGGAAACCGATAGAGATGACCAAGGAACCAAGAACAAACAACAAAGAACCAAAGGACGAATAGTTCCTGAAGTACAGATGACTCTTTTCGAATTGAAAGACGACAAGCTGCGGGAGGAGCTGAAGAAACTGGATATCGAAAAAATGACGCCGCTGGAAGCGATGCAGAAACTGGTGGAGATGAGAAAATCAATTAAAAATTAAAAATGAAAAAGTAAAAGAATCTTGTGGCTTGATACATGCCGAACCGTGAAATCATAATGGCGGACAAATCAACCAACTAACCATTCAACCAGTTAACCAATTAACCGATAACCAGTTAACCATCCATGCACCGACGAAACTTTCTTAAAACCAGCGCAGCCGCTTCGCTGACTCCTCTCTTCGCCTCAGCTGCTCTCTCTCAAACGCAACCGGCCCAGGTCAAGAGCTTTCCGCCCGAGAAGATCAAAGCGCTTCGCGACCGCATTACACCCATTACGGCAGATGAAAGGAAGAGGAGGATTGAGCGGGCAAGGGAGTTAATGGCAAAGGAGAAGATGGACGCCCTTTTCTTTGAAGGCGGAACGAGCCTCACATATTTCACGGGCATCGGCTGGGGGCACAGCGAGCGATTGTTTGCCATGATCCTGCCAAAGAACGGCGAGCCGCAGTACGTAGCGCCGAAGTTCGAGGAGGCCCGGGCGGCGGAACAAGTCGGCAGCGCGAGACTGCTGACATGGGAAGAGGATGAGAGCCCGTGTGCACCCGTCAAGCAAATTCTGAAAGAGAACAATATCCTGACGGGAACTCTTGGAATCGAAGAAACAACGCGGTTCTTCGTTACGGATCGCATCGCCCGGGAGATTGGAACACTGAAGCTGGTCAGCGGGACGCCGGTAACTGCGGGATGCCGGAGTGTGAAATCGCCGCACGAGATCGAGCTGATGCAAATTGCCGACGACATAACCGCAGAGGTCTATAAAGCTGCCGTGGGGAAACTGCATGAAGGAATGTCGGAGCGTGAACTTGGTTCGACTGTGTCAAAACTCTTTTCGGAATTCGGCGTCGGTGGCGGGGCGCTCGTGCTCTTCGGAGAAGCGTCGGCGTACCCCCATGGATTGGCGAGAGACTACGCTCTTCATGAAGGCGACATCGTGCTCATCGACGGCGGTTGCTCGGTCGAGGGCTACGAATCCGATGTCACGCGGACAACCGTGCTGGGAAAAGCCACCGACAAGATGCACAAGGTGTGGGAAATCGTGCGCAACGCGCAAAGTGCGGCCGTTGCGACGGCGAGGCCGGGCATCCCGGCGGAAGAAGTGGACGCCGCCGCCCGAAAGGTTATCGCGGAGGCCGGTTACGGTCCCGGCTACAGGTATTTCACCCATCGGCTCGGACACGGCATCGGCCTGGAAGGACATGAATGGTACTATCTCGTTCGGGGCAGTCAACGGCCTCTTGTCGCGGGCAATACCTTCAGCGATGAACCGGGCATCTACATCACGGGCGAGTTCGGCATCCGTCTTGAGGATGAGCTGCTCGTAACGGAAAACGGCGCGCGATTGCTCCTGCCGCAGGCGGAAAGCCTGGAGAAAATATTTCCATAACGGTTGGTCAATTGTCATTCGTCACCTGTTATTTGTCAGTGGTCAATCGTCACGGGTGAATCAACTGCTGCCTGAACTAATGACCAATGACAAAGAACCAATAACCAAGAACGAAGAACCAACAACCAAGAACCAGACACTAATCATGCACATTCAAGACATCCATAGCCTCTACGCGTACAACTACTGGGCGAATCACAGAATCCTGGGAGTCGTCGAGACACTGACACCGGAACAGTTCGCCAAAAACCTCGGGTCAAGTCATGGCGGTATCCAGGGCACATTGGTCCATGCCATGGGGGCAGAAGAGATCTGGCTCAGACGGTGGAAAGGGACAAGCCCGACCAGCTTTGCGAAGCCGGAAGACTACGGGACATTTCGCACATTGAAGCAACATTGGAATGTGGTCGAACACGAAATGATGGATTTCGTTCACTCCCTGACTGCCGATGAAGACATCCGAAAGGTCATCGAGTACAAAGACATGAAAGGGAATGCGTATTCCCGGCCGCTGTACCAGTTGATGCAGCACCTCGTCAATCACTCAACGTACCATCGCGGACAGGTCGTCGCCATGCTGAGGCAATCAGGCGTGGAACCCGTGGGGACGGATCTGATTATGTTTTACAGAGAGAAAGCATAGGGTCAATCCCGGGGAGGACAACAAAGCCCGTGAAAGCGCATGGTGCTCCCATCCGCCAGAAAGGCCGATGCCGGGAACGATATCGTATCTTTTCGAGTTAATCCGTTAGGCGTCGGTCCCGGAATGCTCTGCAAGTTGGAATTTTGGCTACTTTTTCGTATATATTGACTTGTTTTATCAATATTGGAGCTTTTTCATGAATAGAAGAGTCCTGTTGGTTCTTTCTGTGTTGCTTATTTCTAGCGCCTGGGCGGTCGCAGGCCCAACCAGCACTGTTTCTGTGTTGTCAGATGCCGTGCCTGACACCATCATGGCAAATGCCGGATCAAACGGCACTATCGCCCCGTCGGGGTCCGTGAGTGTGAATCACGGTGCAAGCCAGACCTTCACCTTCACCCCATCGACGGGTTACTATGTTGACAGTCTGATCGTCGACGGGATTAACCAAGCTTCGGCATCGAATTACACGTTCACGAATGTCACAACCAATCACACGATCCGTATAACCTTTGCACCTCCGCAACCCAAGATAGAAGTTCTCCAGGGGACAACGCTTGATTTTGGCAAGATCTTCAACGTGGATAAACTCACCCGCAACGTAACGATAAAAAACACGGGAACGGATACGCTTCATATCAAAGGGATTACGGCACAATGCGGCTGCACAACGACAGGGCTCTCGGAAAAGAGAATTGCCCCCAAGGACACCGCCCAGCTGACGATCACCTTCAACCCTGCCGGCTACCCCGTCGGACCAGTATTGAAGCATGTCTATATTCAGTCTGATGACCCAAAGACGGCGCAATTGACGATCGAATTCGGCGTCAGCATTGGGACCCTCTACAAAGTTGAACCAGGGATGTTCACGTTCACGGAAGCGAAGGCGGATTCGGTGTACACGAAGACCGTGACGATCACGAACACTTCAACGGATGTGATAAAGCTGACGGGCGTGGATACAAAGATGGATATGATCAAGACGTCGCTCAAGAAGAATAAGTTGAAGCCGGGCGAACAGGCAGAACTCGAGGCGACTTTCCATCCGACGAAATCAGGCGTCTACCCCGGCATGATCGAGGTCTCTACCGACCATCCCCTACTGCCCAAGATCGAAATCAGAGTGTACGGGTGGGTTACGAAGAAGTAGCATGAACGGATGAAATCTTTTACGATCCTTCTCCGTCTCGGCTTCCTGGGAAGCCTGCTCCCAATTTTACTGTCCGGTCAGCCGAAAATGAATGTCGTCGGGGGGACGAAATTCAGCTTCGGAAACCTCTACACCACGAAGAAGGTTCAAAAGGTCATCTCGCTGAGAAACTCAGGGTCAGACACTCTCTTCATCACGGATGTTGCCGCGGCGTGCGGATGTACCGCTGCCATGGTATCGAACAGCAGAATTGCCCCGCGCGATAGCGGTTTCCTCTCTATCACCTTTGACGCCAGCCGTTTCAGTGGCTGGGTAGAAAAGACCGTCGGTTTTCGTACAAACGACCCCGCCCAACCGTACATAAGCGTCGCCTTTACCGCGAATATCATCAGGGTCCTTGAGGTGGATCCCGAGTATATCATGTTCGCTCATGCAAAGGTCGACTCGGAGTTGACTCAAGAAATCACGTTCAAGAATATAAGTTCAACGGCCATCCGGTTCCTTTCCGTCTCAACATCTTCCAACATTGTTACGGCGGATATTGAAAACAAGGTGGTCGCCCCGAATCAGGAAGCAACCGTGATGTGTGTTCTTCATCCAAGGGAAGCAGGAACGTACAAAGGGAACATAGAGTTCAAGACGGACAATCCTCAGATACCCATTTACAACGTCCGGTTCTTTGCATTCGTGAGAGATGATCGGGCATCCAGGCCGGCAAAGTGAGGGACGCGGTAGAAGTCATCCCTCCGCACATTATAACAGAAGGAATCACGACATGAAAAAAATTCACTATATCGTTGTGCTGGTTCTCCTGACGGCAATATCTCTTCCACGAGCCGTTGCTCAGGACAAACCAATGGAAACAAGTGCGGCTCCTTCCTCGGGATTCCGCGCGGATTTCCTGAATCAACTGAATGATCTCCAAAAGAAAGTCCTCGACCTCGCAGGGGCAATGCCGCAGGAGAAATACACCTGGCGCCCGATGGAGGGGGTTCGTTCGGTGAGCGAAGTGTACATGCACATCGCCGGGTCGAACTTCATCCTGCCGGCGACGGTCGGAATCAAAGCTCCGGAGCGCTATAGCCGCGACATGGAGAAAACCGTCACCGACAAAAAGAAAGTCATCGCGGTGGTCAAACAATCCTTCGACCATCTCCGAAAGGCAATGATCGACACCCCCGACGCGGACCTCGAAAAGCCGGCAACATTCTTCGGAACGAAGACCACCGTCCGTGATGTCTTCTTCCGTATGGCTCTCCACCTCCATGAGCATCTCGGCCAGTCAATAGCCTACGCTCGAATGAATGGGGTCGTGCCCCCGTGGACTGCCGCAGAGGAAGCACAAGAAAAGGGGAAAGGCAAGAAATAACCGGCAAAGTAGTGGGGAGGGCTCAAGCCGTCTGGGGAACGGTCACGTCCTAGTATCGTGTCACTCAAATAGTCTTAATAAGTCCTTGGATCGTTATCTCGGCCACAAGACTTAACCAGTGACGTTGCGTACAAATGTCAAAGGATCCTGCGGTGGGGAAAATACCAAACTCGAAGCACTAAATCCTAAACAAATCCTAAATCCGAATCTCTAAATCCCAAACAAGATCTAAATCCTAATATGAGACATCTGAAAAATCAAAAAGGCTTGTCGTTCTGATCGATGTTTTGATTTTTGGATTTAGAACTTGGATTTTGTCCCGCTTCTGGATTCCGCTGGGTAGCGGGATTCTGAGAGGCGGAATTTAGGATTTCGGATTTCGTGCTTCAGATTTCAGACATCGATAATAGTCTCGCGCATCGTCAGTTATTCAATCTATTTCCGAGACAGGTCACCATGCGGTGGGAACCACTTTTCGATACACCTGCAACGTCTTTTCCGCGACCCGTTCCCACAAGAATTCCCGTCGTACATGTTCACGGAGAGCATTGTTGCTCACCTTGTTCAAAGCGGTGGTGATCCCGTGGTGAATTAATTCCACCGAAGTGGGTTCCACGTACTCCGCGTACTGTCCGAAGTATTCTTTCGTCCCGCCGATCCCGGTGATGACAATTTTCGCTCCCGCGAGAGCCGCTTCGAGCGCTGCGATTCCCGGAGTTTCGTACAGGGATGGCAGCACGAACACATCGCACGCCGCATAGGCAGACGCAAGGAGGTCGGACTCGTGCGAGATGTTGTCGAGCATCAGTAGACGAGGGTTTTTTGCCGCCTCGACCAAACATGCGCGCCCGTATTCATTATCCTCAATTCGTCCGATGATTACGGAAGGACTATTGATTTTTTCCAGCGCGTGAATCAATCGGAGGACGTTTTTCCGCTCCGGACCGATATGACCCACATTCAGGATGAACTTTTCCACTCCGTACTTCTTCCGGAACAGAGCCGGGTCGGCCTTATCGAAACGTTCCTCGACGCCGTTGGGGATCACGGTGATTCCCCCTCCCCGGATGCCGAGTCCGCGCTCAAGCAATCTCGCCTCTTCGCCGGTGTTGGGAAGTACCGCCTTCGCCCATAGGCATATTTCTTTCACAAATCCATAGTCCATCCACACTCCGTGGACAAACTTGCGCACGGCGCTGTCAAGTCTGGCGATTGCGCGGATCACCATCGCGGATCTCCGCGTGTAGAAAATCGGGGAAACGACCATGGGGATTCCGAGCTTGTGAATTTCCCGCGCAAGATGGTACGTTCCGATGTTGGCACCAAAGAGATGAACGAGGTCCGTATTCTCTTTGCGGAATTCGGACCACGATTCGAAGAGCGCTACGTTGACTCCCAGTCGCTCCAAACATCTCTTCGTCTGAAAGACCTGCGTTCTTGGCCCACCCTTCAACAACATCGCGGACTGATATGTCGCGAGACAAACGTTCATGTATTGAGATCCGATTCTTAGCTTTTTGTTTTGAAAATCCCGAACACAAAATCTTCAAGACGGTGCAGCGGAATCCACGGATTAAACTTTCTTACCCGGTCAGCGTCGGGCGGCAATGGGAGCGGCCTCGGACGTTCGCTCCATTCAAGGCTGTCCATCTCTACACCAAGCCGGGCCGGCACGAAACTCTCCCGGCCATCGCCCAGTGTAAGATGAAGAAAAACATCGTCAGCCGGAGTGCCGATTGTCACGTTTAATGATTGCCCATCCACTGCAATTCCCCTGAAGGAAGCGCTTCGTTTCTTCCACCAGCGCGCATAATCGATCATCCGGACGGCTGAGATACCTTCCCGACGGACCACGTCGATCATTTCTCTCAAAACGTTCTCGTGTCCGTTTCCGGGATGATGGTATAAGAACACGGGCTCACGATGACTCAACTTGCGTTTCAA
The DNA here is from genome assembly GCA_049515655.1 of Bacteroidota bacterium. Lineage (GTDB taxonomy): Bacteria > Bacteroidota > Ignavibacteria > UBA10030 > SZUA-254 > JBEKTW01. The sequence goes on along the minus strand of JBEKTW010000006.1, from coordinate 141,688 downwards.
GACACCTTGGAAATACTCCGTCATTTCTTGCTCACCGAATCCTTGTCGACCCAAGCTGCCGATGCTTATCGGATGGATCGGGACCTGCAACGTTTGCGAACATTCCCCCTCCAAGAAGGGGAATGAAGGGAAGTCATCATAATCATAGGAAAACTCCGATGAATATTCAAACCCGCAATGTTCAATCGCCCGCGCAATTCCGTTGTTCCACGTCCCATACGGAGCCGCAAAGCTCCTTGCCTCTATGCCATGCTTTTCGAAAACAGCGACCGCAGTACGAATATTCTCGACATTTCTCCGGTAGTCGCTGTACGTAGTGTGATTGTAACAATGAATTCCTATCTCGTCCCCCTCCATCTTCGTATACGACGATATGATCTTTTCCTGACTTTTTACGTCAGCGAACCAGGTGAGCGGAACACCGCTCGCATGAAGAGTCCGGGACAAACCTTCTATTTCCGACTCGCCCGAATAATCAGTGTCAATTCTCAAGGCAAAGAGCGACCGCGCCCCGGAAGGGAAATACCACGCGTGTACGTAGGGCAGGCCGCGGAGGTGATGAAGAAGTTCAAGCGAGCGAGCCACGAGCTTCCGCACGCCGTTCTTGGTCACTAGAGACACCGTTTCGAAAGGAAGCCGGCTGCGAGAGGCGTAGAATGACTTTGTCATGACGCGACCGTCGAGAACAATTTCACCGGCATCGAACGGCAACACGACCACCCGACCGCTGCCGAATTCCCCCACCAATATCACAAATTTTCCGTTTTGGTCTCTCACTGTCGCGGCATGCCCGGGGACACAACATGGTGCAGATACGTCGACGAAACCGATCCCGGAGAATTCCGAATTCGGCTCCGGACAAATGTACCGGATCCGTTCTTCCCGACAGGGCGTGCCGGACACCCTGGCGAATACTCGACCTGAACACAGAACTCCCCCACCCGCCTCCAGGTAATTCCGGATCAGCTCCACGTCCTCCTCATTGATTGCGTCACCTGCAACGACGGCACTATACGCACCGACTGCGAACTCCCCCTGTATCGAGGTGGAGGGGAGTCCCTCCTGGTCCAGCAACAGCTGCCACCCACGACCATCCCCGAATATACCGATACGGATTGGATTCACACTCGCCTCAGAAGTTCGGAAACTTCGTCGACCGTCACCGTGCGCAGGGCAAACATCGCCAGCACGTAGGTACATCCCCCGACGAGAATGGAAACGAGGACGTGGGCGGGCGGGAGCAGAACGAGGGCCAACCCCATGACCGCTGCAGCGACGGCGGTGCGAAAGAGAGAAGCGGGCAATGGAAGTCTGACAAAACGCAGGAACTGCCTGCGCATGAGCACCAGCGTCACAGCTTCCGACCCAACAACCGCAATCGCCGTACCGACTATTCCAAAGAACTCCGTCATAAGAATTATGGAAACTCCGAACAGAACCGCACTTATCACCATCACTTTCCCGTACACATTCTCCTGACCTGCTGCAATCAAGCCCGTTGCGAACACGGTATGGATCATTGTGAAAAAGAAGTACCAGATGAGAATGCGGAAAACAGGAGCGGCCTGAAGATACTGATTCCCGAACACGAACTCCAACATCCCGTTCGAAAGAAATGTCCCTCCAAGACTCAGTGGCAGCGCGATCATGATAATCCATTTCAATGCCGTCGTCAGCGTTGCCATAAAGTCTTCCGACGAATTCGCATACAACCGCGCTGATGCCGGCAGGAGCAATGTCGCAAACACGCGATCGAACACCAGCAGGAAGAACACAAGTTTGTTCGCAGCGTTATATATTCCGACGTCCGTATTGGTCATCACGATGCCGATGACGAGGGTTGGCAAGTTCACACTCAGGTGCGCAAGGATGGAACCCGAACCGAGCGGAAATGCCTGCTTCATCATGGATTTCCACCGGGCACGGTCGGCGTGCATGCGGAGCGGGCCCTGCCGGCGACGGTAGGCGCCAACCAGGAGACCTGCATTCAGAAAATCCCCGGCGACCGTCCCCGCGGCAACCCAGAGGATATCGCTTGCCGAGCGGACGAACACCACCAACATGAGAAGATACGTCGCCGCAGACACTATTCGCCCGAGGCCTATGATAGCCATTTCCTCTTTCCCTTGAAAATACCAATCGAGAAGAAAAGCATGGGCAAACAACGAGATAGAGAACATCGCAATGAGCGTTGCCGAGGTTCTGTTTTGCACGAAGAAGAAAGCAATCATCAGAACGACGAACCACGCGGCAAGCGCGTTCACACCTCGCAGGCTCAACGTGGCAGGCACGATATCCCGGGAATCGCCCCGGGCGACAGCCCTGGTTCCGAAAGAGCTCAGCCCTGCAGTGCTCACTATCATGGCGTAGGAGAGAACAGTCAACCCTATATTCACTGCGCCGAAACCCGCTGTGCCGACCTTACGGGCAAGATACGCGACCGCCAAAAACCCCAGCACTCGACGCGTCACGTCGCTAAGAACAATGGCAAGAAGGTTTTTGGAGAGACGCTTCATCCGGCAAGCTCCTTTACCAGACGAATGAGTTCACGCTCGCGTTTTTCCTTCGGAAATAGAGCGACGATGCGCGCCCGTGCTTTCGCGCCGACTCCTTCCGGCATGACCAACGCTTCCTGAATCGCAGCAACGAGTGCTTCACTGTTCCCCGGCGGAATGAGGATGCCCGTATCGCCGACCGCGGTCGGATTGCCTCCAACGTCAGTCGCGATTGGAATGCACGCGCAGAGCATCGCTTCGCACAGCGTATTGGAAAGGCCTTCGCGCAGGGATGGTTGACAGTACACTTTCGCCCGGCGATACAACGGCAGCAAATCCTTCCTCTCAAGGGGACCATGGAACGTCACGTTCTTTGGCGGCCGCAGTCCCGGTTGCAATACCGGATCGACGCCGACTACACTGAACTGAACAGCGGGGAGTTTTTGTGCAGCGTCGATCAGGACGTCAATTCCTTTCAACCTGACGCGCCGTTTGTCCCACACCGTCGCCACCGTCAGCACAACCGGTTCCTTGACATCCAGGGGTTTCCAGTACAGGCCGTCGTAGGCAGTCGGAAGGTACAGAATATTCTCACCTCCATATTCTGCGAGGCGTGTTGCATCCTTTTCGAGCGATGGGTCGACGACAAGAACACGGCTGGCATGACGCAATGCATAGCGCACAAGTCTCGCTCTCCATGGACTGAGCCAGAGGCCGTAGTCAAGGTCCTTTTCCTTTGCCACATCAACACCACCGACAACTATGATGGATTTCACTCCAACAAAGTTTCCCGCAGCAACGGCGATCGAAGCATACACTGACGCGAACCAGCAAAAGATGACATCGGACGAAAGGGCGGAGAGGATAATTTTTATGACATGGAAAATGCCGTGGCCTATTCGCCGGCGGACCATGAAGTGTTTCTCCAAAACGTCAAGATCATCGTGGATGAAAGGAGCATGGAATGCGGAAACAAAGAGTATTTTGAGGGATTGATTCAACCAATCACCCGTTCGTCAGCGCCCGGTCGATCAAACCCGACGTTCCAGGAATGCGAGTGTCCTGCGAGCGCTCATCTCCCAGTCAAATGTCTGAGCCCACGCATACGCCGCGTCGGCCAATCGTTTCCTCAGGGAGGTGTCTCTCAACAAGAGTTTTATCTTAGCGGAGAGTTCATCAATATTACCAAATTCATACAGCAGGCCTGTTTCACCATCTCTGACCGCGTCACGAAGACCCGGAACGTTGCTCGCGAGCACTGTCGTGCCACACGCGTTGGCTTCGATGACCGTCAGTCCCCATCCTTCTTTCGAAGAAGTATTCACCACAAACCATACCTCTTGAAGAAGCTTCACCTTCTCTTTTTCATCCACAAACCCCGTGAACCAAACTGCCGCCGAAATTCCAAGACGGCGGGCAAGATCTTCCAACGACACCCGGTTGTCCCCTTCTCCGATAATCACGAGCTTCACGTCCGGCACTTCCATCCGGATGGCGGGCAGTGCGCGCAAGAGGTGCTCGACGAATTTATATTTCTTCAGTCTCCCGAAGTAACCAATGAGCGGGCCAGGGCTTCGCTGTGCCTCGCTGCGCCGATGCGTCGAGTGGTCTACGCAGTTGTAAACAATTTCGATCATGTCGGCGGAAAAACCCTGCTTCTCGAGCTCGTTCTTTGTACTGGGGGATACTACCATGACGGGGACGTTTTTCTTCCTACAGACGGCGACACCGGCTTTTTCTGCGAGATACACATAGAGCGCAACGGGCCAGGAGGCCTCCTGAAATATACTCCTGTCGAACAAGTGGTGCAGGATAAAGCACAGCGGCTCCCGGACATAGATCGGTGTAAAAAACGGAATCTTATTCATGTCATCGACGACGACATCGTATCGTTCATGACGGAAGCGAGTGAAGTATCTCACCGGCACGCGGAAGTTGAACAGGGAGCGCCCCCCTTCGCGGATAACATGAATGCCGTTGATGTCCTCCTCGGGCGGCGCCCCCTCAAAGGACGAACAAAACAGCGTGACTTCATGTCCCATCTTCACGATGCGCGAAAATATTTCATGAAGGTGAACTTCTGCTCCGCCCGCAAACGGATTCCTGATGTCCTGCCAATTAATGACGAGAATTCTCATCGCTCGCTGCGCAGCCGGGTCTCCCAGTACTCCAACAAGTCAGCCACTGTTTTCTCTAGCGGGATCGTCGGAGCCCAGCCCGTTTCATCATGAAGCCTTGCGAAGCTGCCGGTGATTTTCGGTATCTCATCACGCCGTTGACGTCCGGGGTCGACGACAATCTGCATCTTCAGACCACTCCGCTCGCAGAGGAGGTCCACAATCGATCGTATGGAAATTGCCCGCCCCGAGCAGACATTGTACACCGGATGTTTTCGGGGTTGTTCGAGTATTTTGATGTATGCATGGACAACGTCTCGGACATCAGTAAAATCACGCTGAGGGTCGAGGTTACCCACCAGGAGCTTTTGTTCACGCCTCCCGAGCTTCATCTCGGCGATTTGCCTGGCCAACGAAGATCCAACGAACAGTTCGCTCTGCCGGGGTCCGAGATGATTGAACGGCCGCGCCACCACGACATCGATGCCGAACGATGAACGGTACTGTTGGGCGATGAGGTCTGCGCATGCCTTGCTGGCGGCATAGGGATTGCCGGGACGCAACGGCGTGGTTTCGTCGATGGGAAGACGTTCCTCCGGACCCCCTCCGTACACCTCGCCGCTGCTTATGACAAGTGTTGAACATAACCGCCCCTCCGCCTTCATATACCGGCGGACAGCTTCAAGGACATTGAGGGTTCCCTCAACGTTCGTTTTGAATGTCGAAACAGGATCCTCAAACGACACAGGAACAAAAGCCTGCCCAGCGAGATGAAAAACCTTCGACGGCATGAACGACACAATCGCCTCCTGCACCTGCTCGAAATTCGTGACGTCGGTCGGGACAAACCGTATCCCTGAGTGGGACAACGTCGGATTGTCGGGCTGGCGCGGGCCATAGGCCGTGCCACAAACCTGAATCTCCGGATCGGAAAGCAACGCTTCAGCGAGATGGCTTCCGACGAAGCCATCAATACCGGTAACGAGCACATTCATAGAAGGAAAGAGGGCGTTATTCGTTCCGGACTCGTTCGAGGTCAGCTTCCACCATCATTGCAACGAGTTCCTTGAAACTCACTTCCGGTTTCCATCCCAGGGTGTTCTTCGCTTTTCTTGCATCACCGCGAAGATGATTTACTTCGGCCGGCCGAATCAACTTCTTATCGACGACAACATACTTCCTCCAATCCAATCCCACACACTTAAACGCAAGCTCGACGAACTCAAGAACGCTGTGCGATTGCCCCGTTGCAATGACGAAATCTCCCGGTTCGGGCTGCTGCAGCATCATCCACATTGCCCGAACATAGTCGCCGGCGAATCCCCAGTCGCGTTTCGCGTCGAGATTGCCGAGGCGTAACGTATCTGCCTGTTTCAGCTTGATGCGCGCAACGGCGTCGGTGATTTTGCGGGTGACAAATTCTTTCCCGCGCCGGGGTGACTCATGATTGAAGAGAATGCCCGAAACGCAGAACATCGCGTAGCTCTCACGATAATTCACCGTGATGAAATGACCGTACACTTTCGCGACGCCGTAAGGGCTCCGGGGATAGAACGGCGTTCTCTCGTTTTGAGGTGATTCCGGAGTATTGCCGAACATTTCACTGCTGCTTGCCTGATAAAACCGGATTTTGGGGTCGATAAGTTTGATGGCCTCAAGCATTTTCGTCACACCGAGGGCAGTGAACTCCCCGGTGAGCGTGGGCTGATTCCATGATGTGGGAACAAACGATTGCGAGGCAAGATTATACACCTCATCCGGCCTTGTCTCCTTGATCAATTCAATAAGGGAGAGCTGGTCGAGGAGGTCGGCCTGATGCAGGAATATTTTGTGCCGGATGTGTTCGATGCGTTCAAAATTCTCCGTGCTTGCGCGGCGAACCATACCGTATACTTCATAGCCTTTGCTCAGGAGAAACTCAGCCAGGTAAGAACCGTCCTGCCCGGTTATTCCCGTAATCAAAGCCCGTTTCACGCGGGAGTCAGACGATATTTGACGACCACTCATTGTGCTATCGAAAAATTGTTCACTTCGGGGCAGCTTTGTTCGTGTCCTTTGCAGTGCCCGGTTTCAATAAATTCTCGTACGTCTGGATTCGGTTTTTGATTGACGCATCGTCCGGATAGTAAACTGAAATCCGATTCATCAGGTCGAGCGCACTCGCGTAGTCCTTCCGTTGATCGTAAATTTCCAGGAGTAAGCGATATGCGTTGTATGGGTCGGCCATATCAACGCGGCCGGCATTGATTAATTCCCAGCACTTCTGTTCCACATTCCTGGCATAGATCCCGGCCCGTAATGTATCGCCAAGGTCGTTGTACATATTCATGGCCTGCGCTGTCAGCCGCCACTCTAAACTCGGCAGGACATTTACGGGCATAAGATCTTCCATCCGGGCCATAATGTCTTTGGCTCTTGGCCTATCGTTCTTGACTCTCGAAAAATAATCTGCCAGACGCATGAAGCTGATTCGATAGTTTATCATCATGCGTTGAACGTTTTCATCGTAGTACACGTCCGGATCGTTGAGATTGCGCCACAAAAATCCGTGCTGCGGGGTTTTGACCGGCGTGAACTTCTCCGTCATGAGATTGGCCTCCATGATAGCCGCATCGAGGCCGCCTTCCGGCAGAGTTGATTTGAATGGCCGCAGTTTGTACGCCAGACCTTGCATCCACATGTAACTGTCCAGACCGATTTTCGAATCGGGCGAGCATGTCACCGCGAAATAAAGCGGCCGCACCCATTGATTGTTCTTGACGATATCCCACACCATGATATCCTGGACACGGAGAATGCGGGTGTCCTGGGAGTAAGGGAACCCGGTCATTGTAAATGTAATCTTCTGCTGCTTCAGCGCTGTACTATCGATGGGCGCCCCGGAAGAAGTTAACGCCGTGTCTGTCCGGAGGAAGCGTTCGGCGACCTCCCTCGGGACGGGGATATCCATCTGGCGTGATTTCCATACCGAAGGCTGCAATCGCTCGATCTGTGCGTCCGTAAACGATACCGGGATTTTCTTGGCGCCGAAAGGCGTTTCATTCTTCAGTTGGAGGATGTACCACGACGTGTTCACCAGGCTCAAATTCACAATGCGGATGTCTCTTCGGATACCCTCAACATCCTGGAGATACCAGAGCGGAAATGTATCGTTATCTCCGTTGGTGAGTAGAATTGCGTCCTGTTCACAACTCTGCAGGAGGTTATAGGAATAATCCCATGCAACATATTCCTTGCTCCGGTCGTGTTCGTGCCAATTGACGCGCATCAGGTTGCCCGGAACGAGGATCAAGCATGCGGCAACAACTCCCGCGACGGCGACAGTGGACATATTCGTCTTCGCCGTCCGGTTCCGGATCCAATCGGCGATTGCCACGACGCCGAGTGAAATCCACAGACACATCGCGTAGATCGCTCCGACATAGAAATAATCACGCTCGCGCGGCTGCGGTTCCTGCATATTCGCATAAAAGGCAAATGCAACCCCCATCACCAGGAACATCGCGATAAACGGCAGGGAATTCTTCCAATCTTTCCGCACGTGATACATCAGGCCCAGCAGGCTTATGAGCAATGGAATTCCCCACGTGTCCTTCCAGCTCACGCCGGCGTCTTGCCAATCACCCTCTGCGCCGATGAAATCCTGGGCCAGGTAACGAAGAAACATGTGGTACATCTGGTACCGCAGAAAAAAGTCCGTATCGCTCGTGTAATTCGTTCGCGTGGGTTCGTGCATTCCCTCACTCGACCACCGGCGCGGAAACAACTTTTCCGGATAAGTTTGCGACTCGTTATCGTAGCTCCCTCCCTTCAGCAGAGGCGTATCCCCGTATTGTTCGCGGCTGAGATAACTGACGAGCCGCGCCAGGCTGCTCGGATTGTTTTCGTTCATCGGAGGATGGACATTGGAACGCATAATGACTTCGATATACGTCGTGTAACCGAGCACAATCAGAATGAAGGATAGACACGCAATGTGAGCCATTTTCTGGCCCAGCTTGTACGTTCGAAAAGCGTAGTAGATAACCGTGATGAGAATTACTAGGGGGATAAACGGCAGCAAGTCGCTGCGTATTCCCGCCCATTCACCGTCGAGCATCGACGGGAGAGTCTGCACAATCCCAGGATAAATGACGAAAAAGAGAGGAATGGCGACCACTGCAAACCGGATCATGTTCTTGCGCGTGTAGTCATGGTTGTGAAAATAAATGATGACCATCACCGTGAAAAGAGCGAGCAGGGAGAGCAAATGAACCCCTATGGAAAGCCCCACAAGATAGGCGATGAGCAAAATGTATTTTTCATTGTGCGGTTCTTCCGCCTTTTCCGACCATCGAACCGCCAGCCAGATGATCATTGAAACGAACAGCATGCTCATCCCGTAAACCTCGGCCTCTATCGAGTTATCCCAATAGGTCGCACAGAAGGCCATCGACAACGCCCCGATAGCAGAGGCGCCATACACAATAATCCGATCCAGCGCGTTCTTCACCGGGCCACGGAACCAGCAGATCACTTTTACACCGACGAGGTAGAGGAATGTCACGCCAATCGCACTACCGACCGCGGAAATCGAATGCATCCGGGCCGCGATGTCATGATAGAACGGAACTTCCGAAACGATGCGGGCGAGCAGAACAAATAATGGCGATCCCGGCGGGTGAGGAACCTCAAGAAGCCACGATGCCGCACAAAACTCACCAACGTCCCAGAAAACCACAGTCACCGACAGCGTCTTGAGATAAACAAACACCGACACAAGAAAAACACCAAGCGCGGCCGCCCGGTTCATCATTTTTTCCGACATTTTATCCTCAAATTCTACTCAAAACTGAATCTTTGCTGCAGAAAAATTGAATGAAAGCTTCTCAATATAGAAGAAATGGTATACAATCGCAAGAAGAATCACGCCGTTGAGAGGTGGGACAGGAGTACCTCACTGATCTCATCGCAGAGAAGAAATCCTTTATCGGTAAGACGCAGATTGTCACCCTCCCGCACGGCCAGGCGGCGGTCAAACAACTGCCTGGAGATTTCGGCCATCCTCCCCGGAAGGTCCGGACCGAATTGTTCCCCCATCGATCGGAGGTTCACTCCATCACTTCTCAACCCGAGCATGACCGTCTCGTGCAAGAGCTGTTCGGCCTGCAGGATTTCTTCTCCCGCCAGCGGCTGCATCCCCCCGGAAATCTTCTCAATGTAGCCCGAAACGCTGGCGACATTCCACCACCTCCTGTTCTTCCAGAAAGAATGCGCCGACGGGCCGAGGCCCAGATAGTTCGAATGGTTCCAGTAATTGCTGTTGTGGCGCGAACAATGGCCGGGTCTGGAGTAATTTGAAACCTCGTAATGCTCAAACCCATGCCGAGCCAGGTACTCCATTGTCAACTCGTACATCTCCGCTTCATTTTCGGTCGGCAGCGGCGAGACCAGTTTTGCACTAACCATTCTTGCCAGCGGTGTTCGCTCCTCAATGATGAGACTATAGGCGGAGATATGCGGCACCTCCAGCCCGACGGTCCGCCGCAGATTATCCTCCCATCGTCGCAGCGTTTGCCGGGGGAGCGCATAGACCAGATCGACACTGATGTTTTCGAAGCCGATGTCCTGCGCCCACCGGATGCATTGCTCGGCGTCGACCGCCGAGTGAATTCTGCCAAGGAACTCCAGCTCGTCCTGATGGAAGGATTGGACGCCAAAACTCAAACGATTGATACCGGCGCTCCGGTAGGCAAGGAGTTTCTCCCTGTCGACGGTTCCCGGGTTCGCTTCTAGTGTAATCTCAGCATCGGGCTCCACGCGAAATGTCCGGTGAAGGACTTCGAGAATTCCGGAGATGGCAGCCGGTGAGAGAAGCGACGGTGTGCCGCCGCCGAAAAAAATCGTATCGACTGATTCGTGATTCCCATATTCGCGATTCATCGCGACCTCGCGATGCAGCGCACGCACAAATTCATCCATCGAATTCCGGTTCTCGATCGAATAGAAATCACAATAGATACATTTTCGTTCACAGAACGGAATATGGAGGTACACGCCGGCCATCAGGGCTTCCGCGCGATCACGCCTATGGAAAGTGCCGTATGCAAAGCTATTCTCATCTCGAGTAATGATTCGCGCAGGCGGGCACGAAGCTTCGTCGCCGGAGAAAAGAGTCTGGGGTACAGGGGCAGTTTCAGACCGACCTTCCGGAGAACCTCACGCGACATGCGGTACGCCAGACTGGGGTACATCCATTCGCCGTAGCTGCGCACCAGCGACAGTCCCAGTTTCTTCAATTTCGACTCCAGTTCGTTCACACTGAATTCCCGTTCCCAGCCGGCGAACCACGCGTTCAATGCAATGAGGATGTGTTTGATCACCGTGTAGATGTGATACCGCTGGGGAACATCAACGAGGAGCAGGCCTCCGGGTTTCAGAACGCGAACATTTTCTTTGAGAAGATTCGTGGCCTGCGGTTCGCGAAAATGTTCCAGCAACCCCTGGTGAAAAACGATGTCGAACGTTCCCTCCGCGAAAGGCAATTCGAACGCGTCGCCGCCGATGAGATAGATCGGTAGACCGCTGTCCGTTGCAACTTCTTTCATGATCTTTAGCGCGCTCATAGCGTAGTCGATCTGATACACTTTCGCGTTGCACCCGGCGAGATTCAGACTGTCACGGCCGGTGCCGGCTCCGATCTCGAGCACCTTTTTGCCGGAGAGGTCCACGACCCGTCGCAGATTTCGAAGCACACGGTCCGAATTCGAATACACTTCATGGACGGTGTCCTTACTTTCCCAGAATTGTTCCCAGTTATTCTTTGTTGAGACTTTCATCGAATGAATTTCCCTACGCGATTCCAACGAACTAATGCCCCGCCAGAAGCCCGCCCTTCATCACCGGAGGGAATCAACGACCAATACACCAGCGATGCTTCGCCAATGACGTTCTCTTCGGGCAAGAAACCCCAGAACCGGCTGTCATAACTATTGTAGAAATTGTCGCCGAGGGCGAAAAGATAGTTGTTCTCCACGGTGTAGGATGACGTCGGCCGTCCATCTAACAAAGTTTGATTACCGGCATCCAGAGCGACCGTGTGCCCTTCACGGCAAATCAATTTTTCCCACACATGGTAATTCTCTCTTGAAACTGTGACGATATCCCCTCGTTTCGGAACCCGGATCGGTCCGTAATTATCGAGATTGAACCTTTCCCCTTGCGGGAATAATCGCCCATCGACAAAATTCTCCGGAAACCGGGGCGCCCCATGTTCCGGGCACGGAGTCATCTCTTCTCCATTGACCCACAGTTTACCGTGGCGGATGATAATGACATCTCCGCCGACCGCGACACAGCGTTTCACGTAGGGGACAGATTCCCGCGATGGCGTCGAATCGCGATCGCCGGGAAGCTGAAATACGATAACGTCTCCCCTCATAACGTTCTTGAGCCGCGGAAGCAACGGGAACGAAAAACCCGATTGAGAAAACGGAAGATGCTTTGCCGCCATTCCGTAGCTCAGTTTGTTGACGAGGATGAGGTCTCCCGGCAGGATCGTTTCCGCCATCGAGGATGTTTGAACACGGACGGCATCGACAACAAACATCTTCAACACGATGGCGGCGGCAATCGTCGCGAGAATCACCTCTATCACGGCACGCCATGTTTTCAAACGTCGCCGCGCCATTACACGTCCTGCACTCGAGACCGACTCAGCGCTGAGTACTTCACTTCACGAGCGTCCCGAATCGATTCCAACGGATCGATGGAATCTTGTTTGCAAGGTCGAAGATCTGGACATCCGGATCCCATGACCAGTACACAATCATCGGCGTCCCGACCACGGCGTCGACAGGGATGAAACCCCAGAAGCGGCTGTCCAGACTGTTGTCGCGATTATCACCCATGCCGAAAACATAATCTCGCTCGACCGTGTAGGTTGAGCACTCTTTGCCGTCGACATAGACTTTGCCACGAACCAGCTCTGCAGAATGTCCCTCACGACGTATGAAGGTTTCCCAGCGGTCGAAATCATCCTTGTTCAATGAGAGAGCATCGCCCTTCTTTGGAATGACGATCGGCCCATAGTTGTCCTCATTGAAAGGAGCCCCTTTGGGGAAGATCCTCGCGTCGGCCCAGCCCGCAGGTTTCACTTCCGGGGAATTGAATTTAATGTTGCGGGGAAAGGGAAGCGCCACACCGTTCACATACACTTTCCTGTTAACAATATTCAGAGTTTCGCCTGCGACCGCCCAACAGCGCTTGAGGTAGTACGCAAATTCCGAAGGCTGAACTGAATCCCGCGGCCCGGGCCACACAAAGACAATGACGTCTCCGCGCTCGACTTTCCAGAGTGCAGGGAGCTTAAAGGACGGAATCCGCACGTTTGTCAGCGGAATTGTCTTTGGGGTCGTTCCGCCAAAGACAAACTTGTTAACAAGGAGAAAATCTCCCGTCATGATCTCGTTTTCCATCGAGCCGGTCGGCACTTCAAACGACGCGAGGACGAAACTGTTGAGCACCAGGAAGATGCCGACAATGATGCCCATCTCTTTGAACCAGGCTTTCACGGCGGATGTTCTGTCCAGCTTTGCAGTTTGACGTCCTGCCAACTCAGATTTTTTTGCCATACCAGTCCTTTTGAAGTTTGACGATAGACAACGTGAATATTAAACAATTTCGCGGAAGATTTCATTCCTCCGCCGCGACCACCTCCGGCGCTCAGTCCTCCATCGAGAGGACGGCCAGGAATGCCTCTTGTGGAATTTCCACGCGCCCCACCTGTTTCATACGTTTTTTGCCTTCCCGTTGTTTCTCGAGCAGTTTTCGTTTCCGCGTGATGTCGCCCCCGTAGCATTTCGCTATAACATTTTTTCTCAAAGGAGCGATCGTGTTTCGGGCGATGACCTTGCTGCCGATCGCGGCCTGGACCACGACCTCGAAGAGTTGTCGTGGGATGATTTTTCGCAGTTTGGCGCTCAGTTTCTTTCCCCACTCGTACGCCTTCTCGCGATGAACAATCGTCGAAAGCGCATCGACCGGCTCGCCGTTCAACAGGATATCAAGCTTCACGAGGTCGGAATCACGGTATTCAAGAAATTCGTAATCAAGTGAAGCGTACCCGCGCGAAGTGGATTTCAATTTATCATAAAAGTCAAAAATGACTTCCGCCAGGGGAAGTTCATAGCGCAGGTCGGCTCGCGTCGGGTCAATGTACGACGTGTTCTTGTACACACCCCGTCGCTCCGTGCAGATCTTCATGATGTTGCCAATGTATTCGGTCGGCGTAATAATCTGAGCTGTGATGAACGGTTCTTTGACCAGCTCAATCTCGCCGATGGGAGGCATCATCGCCGGGTTATCGACGATGACCGTTTCTCCCGTCCGCGTGATGACATGGTACTCGACGTTCGGGACGGTGGTGATGAGTTCCTGCTTGTACTCGCGTTCGAGCCGTTCCTGGACGATCTCCATGTGCAGCAAGCCAAGAAATCCCGCCCGAAATCCAAATCCCAGGGCAACCGACGTTTCCGGCTGAAACAAGAGCGAGGCGTCATTCATCCGGAGCTTGTCAAGCGAATCGCGGAGCTCGGCAAAGTTGTCTGCATTCACCGGATACACTCCGGCGAACACCATAGGCTTGACTTCTTTGTATCCGGGCAACGACCCATCCGCAGGCCGGTCTTCATGCGTGACCGTATCCCCTACCTTCGTGTCGTGCACGTCCCGGGCCCCGGCAATGAGATAGCCGACGTCGCCGGCGGAGAGGGTTCCCGTACGAACACGCTGCATTTCGAGAATGCCGACCTCCTCAGCTTCGAACGTCTTGTTGGTCGCGAAGAACCTGATTTGTTCTTTCTCGTTCAACGTTCCCTCGAACACCCTGATATAGACCACGGACCCCCGATAACCATCGAAGATGGAATCAAAGATCAGCGCTTTCAGTGGACCGTTGGGATCGCCCTTGGGCGGTGGAATCCTGCTAACCACAGCTTCAAGGATTTCGTCAATACCCGTCTTCATCTTCGCGCTCGCCAGAATGATTTCTTCTTCCCTGCACCCGATCAAATCCATGATCTGGTGCTTCACGGCGTCAACCATTGCCGCCGGCAGGTCGATCTTATTGATGACAGGAATGATCTGAAGCCCCGCATCGATTGCGAGATAGAGGTTGCTGATTGTTTGTGCTTCAACTCCCTGCGATGCATCCACGACGAGGATGGCTCCTTCACAGGCGGCGAGCGATCTGGAAACTTCATACGAAAAATCCACATGCCCGGGAGTATCGATAAGGTTGAGCGTGTAGGCCTTGCCGTCCCGCACTTTGTACTGCATTTGGATGGCATGGAGCTTGATGGTGATGCCCCGTTCCTGCTCGAGCTCCATATCGTCGAGGACCTGGTTGGTCTTCATTTCGCGCTCGGTGATGGTACCGGTGCGCTCCAGCAGGCGGTCGGCGATCGTCGACTTCCCGTGGTCGATGTGGGCAATAATGCAGAAGTTTCGGATTGATTCCATTCAAGGATGAAAAAATAAAAAGAATCCCGCCTCAACAAGCGGGATTAATAAAATATACCATTAAATAGAGATAGTTGCAAAACGCAAGGGGAACGCAACTCAGACTGAAGGAATTATTTGACGGCGTACTCCGGTTTCAGGCCAAGTCAAACTAATTACCTCCGCCGAAGCCCGGCGCATCCCTCCAGACCCGGTCATGAATCCTAAAATAGTTGTCCAAAGTTAAGATACAGTCCGGTCGTCTCCGGACCAAATCCGACGTCGAGCCGGACGACAAACGTGTCGAAATAAAATCGAAGGCCGGCCAATGGATTTGACCTCCATGTCGCAAAACCGATTTGGCCGAGGTCGCCGAAGACTCTTCCAACGTCATATCCGGCGATTCCCCCGAACCGCCAGATTATCGGAAACCGCAATTCAACATTCATCACCGCAGATACCGTACCCAGAAACCGGTCCTGCGGATAGCCTCTCAACGTGGAGCCTCCGCCGATCGGCAGCATCACCTGTATCGGGAGATTTTCTCCACTCACGTCTTGAAGTCCTCCACGCACTGCGAGAACAGTGTTGGGAACAAGCACCGGTACGTACGCCTGGGTCCAGAATGCGTAGCGGGTGAAATTCACATTACCGAGACTCCATGCCGGTGAGTGCTCGAATTCGCCCTGTACAACAATTCCCGATGAGGGATTTATAAAACTGTTGCGTGTATCGTATCGTACGGTCCCCTGCAATGAAACAAACGTTGCCCGACCCGCATTGAGCGGAGGGGCAAGGCGGGCAAGTCGACTGTCATCCTGAAAATCGAAGTTCCTCACAGTCCTGTATCTTACAGCGACTTGACCTACCCACTGCCCGGAAAACCCTCTGCTCAACTGGGCGGACATCTCGAGTGGTTCCCTCGTGTACGCTTCTTTATCACAATATGAGGATGTGTTTCCCACTCCGAAGAAATTGTAACCGATCCATTGGTCATAATCGACGGTAAGGTCAAGCGCGAGCGGGTACACTGTGCCCTGCCGCCGCTCAAAATCGGGAAGAGAATAGACCACGCGATACCAACGCTCTCCTTTGGTACTATTGAACAGGACAACGTCGAACGACTCATTGTTGTGGAGATAGTTAAGGAAGAACGACTTGATACCGTAACCGACACCGGCGTCGGTATCGTACGAAAGAATGGGTAGAAATTCCAGTTCAGAACTGGTGTCGGATTGCACCCTCTTCTCGTCCTGACCGGCACTGGTCCGCGGGAGAATGAGCATGAACGCTGTGAGGAAAATTATCTTCCGTCGCATTGTTTGAATAAGTTGTTGGATGTTTACGTCACTCACTACCCTCTCCTCTTCAATTCCCCTCTCCCGATCCTTCGACTTCGCTCAGGACAGGTCCGGGAGAGGGGAAAGGGGTGAGGGTAAAAAGCCGAAAGACTTAGTCAATATATTTCCCTGACAGGACACTAGATCCAGTTTGAAAATACGGAAATAATGTGGTGTGAGCAACACGAGCTTTCTGGTCTTGGTGAAGGCGCCGCCGTATTCACCAAGCTGGAGACGGCCTGCTGGTGCCGGCCGTCTCCCTTTTGCAGACAACTCAACAAATAACTTGGATAAATCTGCGAGCGACCAAATCACAATAAATTCGAAATCCGAATATCGAAATCCCAAACAAATCTGAAGTTCGAATGTTCAAAAATCCAAACACGGGCATTTTACCATTTGGTGATTTCGGATTTGGAGCATTTGAATTTGTTTCGAATTTCGTGCTTTGCACTTCGGATTTTAAAGAGAATATAAACTTCACTTGTTCAACGTATTCCCGATATGCGATACTAGAAATGGCGCGTGATGCCAAGTCCGAGGTTCGAACCAATGAACTTGGTGGTACGTGCGCTCATGCCCAGACGACCCGTCACATCAAGGTCGGGAAGAACTTCATATCGCGCATCAACTGCCATACGGAAACCATTATCTCCCTGCAGTGGAAGGTTTTCCACCGCGATGTTTCCGGAAAAACCAAAGCGGGGAGACAGGGGCACATTCAGCTGGACGGAAGTCGATGTTCCAAGTTGAGATGCGTTCCACACAGCAGCCACGAGATTCACTCCGAGTTCATCGCCAAACCGGACCTTGCCCTCAAATCCGCTTCCAATCCCATTGTTGTTGATACCGGTGAGGAATCGGCCGATCAGAGACACGTGAGTGCCCGACAATGCCAGCTCAGCTTCCGTGTACCCGTAATAGTAATTAATTGTCTGTATCGATCGCGTCCCCGGTATGGGTCCCTTCCCCACAAACGATCCCATACCCATGCGGATACTATAGAGCGTTGTGAATATCCGATACATGTAATCAGCCTCGTAGTGTTGATAGGAATCATTATCGGCGAAAACCACCTCTTCGGTCAACACGCGGATCATATGCCGATTGCCTCGATGGCGCGCGAGCTCGAGCTCTGGATTAATAAGAAATCCACTTATCTGTATACTCGTGGGTGCCTCCGGGTTACCCAGGGCCAGGACCTCATCGCCCGAGGGTATGGTTACGGTGAGATAGTATTCAATCCCGGGTTCTGCCACCTCTTCTCTGGGAATCTCATAGAAATAAAAGTCGTTCTGCTTTGGTGTGAGAACAACTTCCTTATATTCGATCTTCCCGCGCACACGGTAGTACAGTTTCGGAGTATGCATCGGCGGTGGAGCATAGAGCGTAATAGGGAGACTCTGATAAATCGTCACGCCCGCCGGCGGCGTGTGTACAAATCCATGTGCCCATGGATCAAATGGCTTTGCCGCCTGTTGGGCAGCACCCGCGGGTATCTGACTCGTCTGGGCGCGGGGCGCCGTTAACGTGGTATCGTTGGGTTTTCTCTCCGGAGATGACTCTGCAATTTGCGGAACCTGCTTTGCCGGAGATGTGCTTACCTCCGGATGCTGTTCACTCATCCTTTTCTCGGATTCGCCGGCCAACAGGACGGGGAACCCGCGGCGGAGAAGATGGAACATCGCTGAATCGACGATGACTATTGAGCTATAGCTGCCGACCCGCTGTATTGTCGAGGATCCGAGCGGATACAGGTCATCGACCGCTTTCCCGTCTTTCGTGTAAGCGGAAACCTTTTCAAAAAATGTCACGTTCATGCCGACTGAAGCTCCATCTCCTGAACCGGCATTAATGATGACCCGTCCATTTTCCGCCAGATTCACGATCACAAATTTCGCCTGAGTGCCCTCAGAGGTCTGGCAGATCGCTTCACCGACACTTATGAAGACAGCAAACAGAACACTACCCGCGAGTAGAATAATTAGATGTTTCATAGCTGTTTCCCTTCCTACGGTTTGATAAATTGTTTTGTTCTAATGTACAATCTTTGAGTTCCGCCGTTGTCACAGAAATATCACAATATAGTCAAAAACTGCCGTTGAAGTATCGATAGATTGGGGGCACTGAAGTCGGTCTGCCCCGACTCCACCCTTCTTGACCATCGCGGTGTCGTAACAATTGAATGATAGTTTACTCATGACAACATCACCTTTGAAACCTCGCATACCCTTTCAATGTCTGCATGTCTTGAAGAGAGAGTATCGCTACTTCTTTATCCGAACTCGACGCCTGCGATCCAACAACATAACCAATAATCGACCCAGCCCCAGCACCGCCAATTGTATAGGCGGCTGTTCTCAATACATTGCCAATCCCAGTGCCAATGTCGGGGAAAGGGTCCCAACCGCCGCCAGTTGTAGAGGAGCTGTTTGCAAGACCAACGACAAGCCCTATTCCAGCTCCTGCGACAAGACCGAAGCCAATGCCAAAGTCGACATAGGACTTTCCTTCAATGAAAACTTTTTGAATCCGATTGCTCTTCAGCACTATGAAGCTATCTTCTCTTTGCGATGTTCCCTCCTTGAAATGTTCCCCGTCCGCAAACGAGACCACAAGTGTGCTCTCTCTCACCGATAATAATTCACCTGTTATTTTTTGACCATCATTCAGAAAAACTTCAACCCGCGCTCCTTGCGCTAATAGCCTGTTTGTCGCCGAAAGCATCATGAGGCCGATAAACACGATCAAAGAGATTTTTCCTTTCATTGTACGCTCCGAATTTTTCACTTGTAGTTCGCTCTGATCGTTTTCCACGGCGGCATAATTTGTTGACTGCCAAAGAGCGGCCCTAAATGACCATTGTCTGTTCATGATGGTCTCCTTTGTTTTCCCTTGATTCATTTCCGATTTCAACTCATACGAGCAATGGTCATAAATTCTCATTCAATTGCAACTTGTTCAGGATTTCGTACTCTTGTGCCTCCCTACAAGAGCGCGAGTCCATTATTTCACGAGCATTAACTTCCTGGTTTCCGAGAACGAACCCGCTTCAAGTCGATAGAGATACACGCCGCTCGGCAGACCGCCTGCATTCCAGGTCACCTGGTACACCCCGACCGGCTTCATGCCATCGATGAGTGTCGCGACTTCTTGTCCAAGAACGTTATAGACCTTTAGCACAACGTGCGAAGACTTCGGCAGCTCAAACCGGATCATCGTTGTCGGGTTGAACGGATTCGGATAATTCTGTAGAAGTTTGTACGTTCTGGCAGTCGGAGAAGCCAATCTCACCTCTCGAACGGAAAGAACCACCTGGAATACAGACATGGTCTCGATGGATATGTTCTGCGGTGAAAGTCCGAAGAGATTCTGCATGTAGCCAATTACCCGGTCACTACTGACAACCGTGTAGAGGGAATCGGGCTTCACGGGTGCCCCACCGATCAAAACGGTATCAAGCTTCAAGACGCCATTATCGAGGGACACGCTGTACGTCAATCCACTCGCCTCGATCGCATACTCGTAGTCTCCGACCTCCGGATGGATGTAGCCCAACAATCCCTGAAGCATACCGACGATTTCTGCGCCATACAACTGGTAGGAGGCAATGCGGAAGCCCAGCCCGTCGCTCGGGTCAAAACCGTCAGGATAAGCATCGAAGAGATCCGCAGGAGTAACAGGGCCGGGGTAGATGCAGTTTTCCATGTGGCCCACGGGTTCCAGTGCGCAATCAGCATGGGGAACATGATAAAGCATCCAGCCCGTGATGTATTTCCCCAGCCTCGTTTGCAAACTATCGATTGAGACCGGGATGTTGTTATGAAAGAGCGTTGTATCAAAATCCTTGAGATTCACCGGAGCGTATGGATCACGACCGAGAATCGGTGTATACTGCTGGCTTACTCCGCGCTTCAAGGAGTCGACGATGGAAGCAATTGCCGAATCGGCGGGATCCGTATTCCGAATCTCTTTTAGCGTATAATCGAGGACTGAGGTCACAGAATTGTGATGCACGAGTCGAAGCTTGCCGACGTAGCGGAAGAACGCTCCGGCTTGGACGATCGGAATATTATTGACATACATGACGGTATCCATCGCAGTATGTGTGTGAGCGCCAATGATTGCGTCAACCCCCGAGAGATATGGCGCGATGGTTATGTCGAGCGGCAATCCCAGGTGTGACAGAACAATGATAACGTCGCAATTCAAGGCCTTCAAAACTGCAACGTTCTGCAGCACACATTGAACAATGTTGGTGTCGAGGAAAACCGGCCCTGGATTACTTTCGATGTCGGCAGCGGGAGTGGTCAAACCGATAAACCCAACCTTCAACCCACCTTTTTGCTTGATGGCATATGGATGGACCATTGATTGCAGTGCCGGGATGGAATCAAGATTCAGTGCATTGCTGCAAATGAACTTGAACGACGAATCGACCCCGGCTCCCACGAGCACATCTCCCAGATTGGAAGAACCAAAATCAAATTCGTGATTTCCGAGGCAGAGGACATCGCATCCCAGGCTGTTCAGGATCTGCAGGTCCGGCACCCCCATATAGGTGTTGTACATCAGATTTTGAACCATGAAGTCACCCGCGTGCACGAAAATGGCATTGGGTTCCGTCTGTTTCCACCGCTCGATCACGGTCGCCGCCCTGGCTACGCCGCCATAGAGACCGGTCGCATACGGAAATGGCAGCAGATGCCCGTGGGTGTCGTTCACATGAATGATCGTAAGGGTGTCAGTCTGCGAGAACGCGACCGAGAACACAAACAGTCCCCACGCGATGAGGTACTCGAAATACTTTAGTAATCTTGTCATTTCCAACTCCTTATGTTGTTGTTGTTGATTGTGAGTTGATTAGATAAATGTTTCTGGTTTTCCTGTTAATAGCTGGATTCATGATTCAACGGTTTCCTGGCATCAAGTTACTCCATCCCAGGGCCCCGGTTGTCACGGAATTGTCAAATCCCCGTCATAATTTCTCAGGAGCTCTTGCTGAAATCCCCCGCCGGGAGCCATTTTTTCAGACCCCGGACTCCGACGGACGAAAAGAATGCGCCGTACCGGGTGGTGTTGGCAGCCACAAGTCGCCGTCATTTTGGATGTGGATTGGGAGCCCCGTTTTACAGCCATCCATTCTCCAGATACCACTTGTATGTGCTCAGCATTCCCTCATTGATGGGAATACGCGGTTGAAATCCAATATCGTGCGTTGCTTTTTCCACAGAACAAACCCAGGCGGTTTGCACGGCCTCTCTGACTTTCTGAAGATTGAAGAAAATCTGCTTGCCGGAAATTTTCGCCGCAGCTTCGGCGATTGCGCCAACGGCATACACTACTCCGTGCGGCAGTCTGACTATGAACGGATTGCAGCACATCGCGTTCGCAATCGCGTCACCAATCGCGCGAGTCGTATAAAACTCTTGATTTCCGAGGAAATACGTCTCACCGATCGCACTGGGATGCTCGCCCGCAAGAATTATCCCGTCGACAAGGTCGGTAGCGTGAATCAGACTCATCAGTTTTGGACGAAACCCAATGACCGGTTGGATTCCTCGCCTGATTGACTTGAAGTACTCATACCAATCTCGCTCACGCGGGCCATAGACGGCTGTGGGCCTGACGATCGTTACCGGCAACCGGTCCTGTTGTTTCAACACTTCGAGTTCCGCAAGCATTTTGCTCTTGCCGTAATGCGAGACCGGATGGTACGGGGATTTTTCCGTGACCGGATAACCGTCCAGCGACGGCCCGGCTGCGGTTTGGCTGCTGACATAGACGAATCGTTTCAATGAGCTGCACCGGTTCGCACACACTTCGACGAATCGTTTGGTTGCAAGATGGTTTTCTCTGTAGTATTCGCTCGACCATTGGGCGCGCGTCAACCCTGCGAGATGGTAAATATAGTCGACCCCGTCCAGCATCCGTTCCCAATCGACTCCGTTGTTAAGGTCCGCCAGCACAACATTCGCATTGAGCGATTCCAGGAAAACGATATTCATCCTGTCTTTTGCTACACAGAGCACCTCATTGCCGCCTCGGCGCAGTCGCTCTGTGAGATGACTTCCGATGAAACCCGTGGCTCCAGTTATGAGGACTTTCATTTCAAATCTCCTTATGGCGTGATTGTTATGAAGAAGTCGAGGCCGATCCCGATGAGACAATGCAAGAGATACGGCCAGAGAATCGAATTCGTTCTTACAGCAAGAATGCCGAACAGGAGTCCCCCCGCAATCGATGAGACGATTTCTCCTGTCGGCAACCCGATGTGCCACAGGCACGACGGTATTGTTTGGATACAGATTGCCAGCCAGTCACCGACATACGGCCGAAGTCCGAAGAGAATGAACCCCCGGAAAAGAAATTCCCACGCAGTATAAAAGAGAATCCCCCGGATCAATTCAAGCCGAACAAATGCCACGCCTGAGGTCAGGGCAGCCTTGTCCAGCGGATAGAACGCACGCATTTCGGCGTTCTGCGATGCCGGATACAACAAAGCCACTGCGATCGCCGGGAAGAGAAGAGCTGTCAAAATGACTCCTCTCTTCCAATTCCCGAGCGCCAACCCATACTTCTTCGGCGATTCACGAAAACCAAACACGACAACGGACAGCGGAACGAGCGCGAAGAGCGCAAATGCCATCGCAAACATTCTGAAGATTCCGGCAAAATTAGACCCGCCAGCAAATGACTCCGGCACAAAGGTCATCGACCCGGAGTACCTGTCGATTGTCAGGAGAAGCGTTGAAAGAATGATGATGACTGTTGGCTTGACCTCCTCCTTGCCGACATTAATTCCGAGGTAAATGGGCAATTCACTCATTGTCAGTCTCCTTTTTGCTGTAGGAATGGTGCTGAAACTTCTCTTGGTACACTACGATTCCGAAAAGACCGTACACACCGTTGGAAAGGGGTCGATGTCCTCGCCACTCCCTCCATTCCATATCCATGGACCCTCCGGGATTGCCCTTTAGTGAAATAGCCGTTCTGAAGGAAGTATTCTATCGTCTCGCGAATGGTAACTTCAATCGGCCGGACATCGAAACCGAAGTCGCGAATCGCCGCCGCTGAATCGAGATGCGTCCCGAAATGAATCTGGTTGAGACCCGCATCCGGCAGCACCGGGCGGCGCGCGCCGGCGTGCAACTGGATCCATTCCGCAACCAGCGCGATCCTGTTGACCGGAGGATATGGCAGACTGAGCCGAGGAGGAGATACGCCGGCGATACTGGCAACGAGGCCGGCAAATTCAGAGAATGTACAGTTCCAGTTCCCGAGCTGATAGCAAGAGCCAATGGCAGCTTTATCGAGAATGCTCATATAGGCTTTCGCTACGTCACGGACATCGACGGCGTTCATTTTTCCCTCAAGCATGAACTTTGGCCGGCGGCGGGCAATCTCCAGGATTACTCTCCCCGTTGTCGGTTTTCTGTCTCCAGGACCGAAACAAGCGCCCGGGATGACGAGAACTCCGGGGATCCCTTTCCCTATCCAATCCACAACTTCGTCGTGGATCAGCCGTTTTATGTAATGATAGGTGGAAATGCGAAAAGCGGCGTTGTCTTTTACCAGAACCATCGGTGAGCTGGTGAAAATGAATCTCCGAACACCTGATTCGAAGCACGCCGCGAGAACCGATCTCAGCTCTCTGATTGCATGGCGGCCTTGTTGTACCCGGTGACCAGAGAATACCGGATAATAGCCTCCCGCATGGATAGCAATGCTGCAACCTGCGAGTGCCTTTCGAATCAGAGAGCCGTCGTTGAAATCTCCACATACATATTCAACTCCCGGGTGGGCCATGTCCGTATTTCCGGCGGGAGAGCGGGAAACGACGACGACTTGAACATTCCGTTCCAGAAGTTCGTGAACGAGCCAGGACCCCACAAAACCGCTGCCCCCGAGAACCAAGGTTTTCATAGCAACACCTCTTGCGCGAACGACTTCTTTCTTTTTTCGGATTTACTCTGTATCCATTGCACGGTCGTCTCCAATGCTGTTCGGAGCGGAGTGACCGTATAGCCAAGCTCTCGTTCCGCTTTTTCTGAGGAAAAAGCCCAGTCGGCGATGAACGTGCGCAACCATCCCGGCGTAATGAGCGGGTAATGGTGAAACCGCCGGGCGCGCAAATTCTCGACCTGAGAAATTGCAAGTGCAAGTGTAGGGTGAATGTGCGCCATCCACCGCTTCCGGCCCGACACTTCAGAAAGCATTCGAAAAAATTCATTGTAAGAAACATTCTCACCGCCAAGGATATACCGTTCTCCCGTTCTTCCGGCCTTCATCGCAAGAATGTGCCCCCGCACTACGTCATTCACGAACGCATAATTGCCGACCCCGCTGCCGTCGCCAAGAATGAGGCGGAACTTCCCTTGAAGATACAGCTCAACCATTTTCGCGACGGAATTCCCTTCGTTCATCAAACCGGGACCAAAAACCCTGGTCGGATTCAGAATTACCACATCAAGCCCGTTATCGACATATTCACGGACTGCCTGTTCGGCAAGATATTTAGAATACTCGTAGTCCGTGAAGAAGTCTTTTGTCCTGTTTGTCGTTTCGATCGTGGGGGTTCCATTGGACGGTCCGAAGATCACGGAAGTGGAGGTGACGGCTACGCGTTTCACCCCGGTCTTCATCGCGGCATCGAGAACACGTCTTAATCCATCAACATTTACCTCGATATATTTACGTGGGTCTCTCGCCCAGTTCTTTGCATAACCGGCAATGTGATAAACAAAATCGCACCCATTCATAGCGGATTCGATTGTCCGAGCGTCAAGAATATCCCCCCGACAAATGCGAATATTCTTGCTCATGAATGAGGATGCGTCGGCTCCCGGCCTGCACAACATGTGCACTGTTTCGCCCTCAGCCAAAAGCTGTTGTACCAATCGCCCTCCGATAAATCCGGTGGCACCGGTCACCAGACTATTCATAGAGCCTCCTCAGGCATTCTGCCATCGCCAATCACATCCGGCCGAACGCGCGGAGTGACGAGATATTCAAGCCTGAAGTTCAAGCGGTCAAGTATTGCCTGGAGTTTTGGAATCATCCAAAGACTGAGAATTGCCAATGAAATCCCGCCGATGACGTCAGTTATGTAATGGAATCTGCCGTAAACAGTGGATGCAAAAATTAGAAACGCCATAGCCACAAATCCATACCCGACTGGTCTGGAGCATCGATAGAGAGCCGCAAGCATGACGATTGTCGAAGCACAGTGTGCACTGGGGAATGCGCCTCCGGGAAGATGGACATTAGCAGCCATGTACTCCGTGACCGAAGTAAAGAAATGACCATGCAGCGGCGTTGTGTACATCGCTGCAAGAGCCCGTGAAGGTCCGGCCACGGGAACAAGAAAATAAAAAAGGTAACAAAGTAAATTCGTCAGCACGAACTCGGTTAAATATTGCTCAAGCTCGTGCTGATTACCCCTAATCCAGATGAAAAAGGCAACTGCGGGGAGTAATGCCACGTAAACGACGTACCCAAACATCATGAACTCGGTGAGCCACGGACGCGCAGTCCACTGCAAAAGTACAGTCGGGTATCCATGAAAGAGAGCCTTCTCGACCGTATTGATTTCACCATCCCACCAAAATGGAAAGACAAGGTGAATGATCGTTCCCATTTGATGATATATGATAGACGTGAGCATCATGTAGAGCGTAATGCGGCTCGTTGAACGAACAGTTGAAGATTGGATTCTCTGCAGGACAGATACCAAAACCACTAGCCCAATCAGAATAAAGCCGTTCTCAAACAAGAGATTTTGCCAGCCACTTATGTTTGAGCGAAAGAGTACCTCCAGCAGTGAAAGGAGAATGATATAAGCCAACGCAAAGATGTCAACAGTCCTTAATTCTACATTCATGACTTTGGTCTTCGAAATCGCTTGCGGGATCATAACAATCGCTCCTTCGGGTCATCTGGTTGAAGCTGTTCGAATTGTCGACGGAGGCACCCAGCCCGGACGGGTCCATTTTTCCAGCTCGATTGTAATTGAACCAAGCAAAATCTTCATTTCAGCCCGGAGCGGCACGGCGGCGGCATCGTCGCTGACCCAGCCAGTAAAGTCACCTCCCAGACCGGCTGACGACCCGCCTCGCCAATCAGCGGAACCTGCAAATTTCTGTGAACGAACAGTATAGTCGATTCCATCGACATCGATATCTTCAGTGGTCAGCGAAAAATCGAGCCTTGTTTTATGTAGCTGCCCCCCGACCATCGTCGGAATGCCGTAGGCTTTCCCTGAATGGGATTTGCAGCGAGCATAGACCAGAAGCGATGCCCCTTCGACGAACGGCGGGACGTTTTGAAGGGTATCGTCGTATTCGATATGCCCCGATCGTAATTCCTTTTCGCGACAGAATGCCAGCCGATGTACAGCGTCGTAGGCGTAGGATATCTCCCATGTTTCGCTGGAACTGCAATGGGTCCCGCGATACCGGCGCGTATGGAGGTCATTCGCGCTGACAAGGCTCTCGTTTGTTTCCCGGAGTCTGACAAACACCAGCGTGGGATTAGATTTGACGACATTCGTGAGCCGGTAGAAGACGCTGTCAGCCGACGAAGTATCGCGCACAGTCTTTAGCGTGATTGTCCCCAGGCGCAGAAAATTCCATTTCACTTTGTACTGAAGTTCCTCGCCCGACTGGAGCACGCCAGTGGCATTCCCCTGCCCGATCGCGGCATTGACTGAAAGGGCGAGAAACAACGCAGTTAAGATTGTATTCATCATAACAACCTCGCTCGACATGTTCTTCTCTTCAACAGCTTCTCAATAACGAGAGGACTCCGAACAAACCGCGGTACATCCTTCTCAGCACACGATAAGCCGCGGCAGCGACCAGAAAGAAAACAGCAACTATAGCGTACATACCGATTTCCCTTTCTTTCTTATTCTTTCTTATTCATTCTTCTACAAGCTACACATCCTGAATGAGACTGTTGTCAGGGATTTGTCAAAGAGCCGTAAAAATGTTGTCTTCACAGATTGTTCATCAAATGCGTTTCGACTTTACATGACAATGCTCCCCCCGACGGCTGCGCGATCGCAGGCAACGTCATTGGGATAACCACTGATCATGACTCCTGCTTCTGTACCGACCTCGTCCTTTCAAGACATCGGATGGTTCTTGCGTGGCCCTCCCCCGATGTGCGCCATTTGATAACCAACTTCCTCGACGGCTCTGGCAGAGGATACCGCGGTAAGTCTGGTAGAATGATCGAGCCCACCTTGATGTCACGACTGGTGTCATTGCAAACAAACATGCCTTACCCTTCCTCAGGGGCGGCGCACATCAACAATGGATTTCTGGGAGAGGGTGATCCGACGTGCCATGTGGTTAAATCCGAGGCTTTTTGGCGCGAATATGAGTAAACTAATGACACCTTATTGACAATTTTTTGACAACTTCCGACATTTAAAATAGTATCATTAGGTAGAAGTTATCTCGAAAATAGGTCGAAAATCATGAAAAACTTGAAGGATAAGGTCATCGTTGTGGCAGGAGGAGTGGGAGGAATCGGCAGTGCAACATGCCGGCTCCTCGCCGCCCAGGGAGCGACTATTATAGTCGCGAACAGGAAAAACGGCCGGTTCGAAGCCCTCATGAGAGACCTGGAGGCAGTGAGATCCAATTCTCTCTCAATTGAAACCGATTTGTGCTCTTTCGGAGCGTGGAATGAGCTCATTGACAACATCTTGCCGAAATTCCATCGCATCGATGTGCTCGTAAACTGCATCGGATCGATAGTACCGGGGACGCTCGAAAGTTTGCAGGAAGGCGATATTCAAAATATGATTCAATCCAATTTTGTGAACACGGTGAACGGAGTGAAAGCTGTCATCCCGGTGATGCGCCAACAGGGTTACGGGCATATTATCAATGTCGGGTCGCTCGGCGGCATTGTTCCTATGCCCTTCGAATCAGTGTACAGCGCAACGAAATTTGCGATGCGTGGATTATCCCTGTCTTTGACTGATGAGCTGAAAGATGTTGGCTTGTTCGTCAGCCTTATTTCATGTGGTCCGGTCCGCACGAAGATGCTCGACCTGGAAGCTCAGGACGAACGTTCAACGACGGCATTTATCATTAAGCCCATCGAGCCGATCGAGGTGGCGAAGGCAATTCTCAGCGTCATCAATCACCCACAACGGGAGGTTATCCTGCCGAAGATGACGGGGAGACTCGCAATTCTTTTTGGTCTGTTTCCCAAGCTCGGCGGAGCGCTCTTTCCGTTCATTGATATCCTCGGCCGAAAGCGGCAGAAGATTTACAGGCGGTCCATGAATCCCGAAATCCCGGCAGGAATGGAGAACTGATATGCAATCGGCACTCCATACCGTACCCTGCGGAGCGTTGAGCGCAGACTTCGCCAGAGCATACCTGACGACGATGCGACCGTACCTGATGTTCGTCTCAGGAATCACCGGCCTCGTCGGCATGTCATTCATACCTGAAATTGATATCACAAAAGCGTCGTTGCTGTTCATTTCCTGTTTTCTTTCGTATGGGTTCGGTCAGGCACTCACCGATTGCTTTCAGGTGGATACCGATTCGCTCTCAGCGCCGTACCGCCCGCTGACACGGGGGATCATCTCAAAGAAGCAGGTCCTCGTCGTGAGCGTGCTGGGACTTTTATTGTGCACCACGGTATTCGCGTTCTACAACCCGTGGAATCTTCTCCTGGGCTCGGTGGCTGGTTTGGGTCTCGCGACCTACACTCCGTTTAAGCGAAAATGGTGGGGCGGTCCGTTCTATAATGCGTGGATTGTCGCCGTGCTGTGCACAATGGCCTTCGCCGCCGGCGATGCAAACTTCTTTTCAGGATTGTCGACTTCATTTGTGTTAGCACTTGCCGCGGTATTTTTCGGATACTCCAATTTTGTTCTTGCCGGCTATTTCAAAGACATCTACGCCGACCGGCAAACGGATTACCGCACACTCCCCGTAGTTTTCGGGAGGAGGGTCTCGGCATTTGTCAGTGATGGATTCGCGGTTCTTGCTCTCGCGCCCGCGATCGTTCTCTTGATCGGAGTTGTGGGAACACACCCAGTATTCTTGAGCGTAGTACCCGCCATCGCGTTTGGAACGGCGGGTTTGATCGCTTCGGCGGTGGCACAGATCCGACTGCATAGAGTCGTGTCAGACGACGGAGCACATTCCGCAATCGGACCCGTGGTGCACAGCTACATCCTGGTTCTTTCGAGCATTGCCTGCATGCGGAAACCGGAATGGGCTGCATTTCTGACTCTGTTTTACGCGGGGTTTGTGATGGTCTTGAAGATACGTCCGGCAAGGAATCAAATATAGGCATGATATGGTAGTATTTCTCAATCCAAAAGCGGGAGCCGGGTCAGCACTCAGAAAATGGGAGCTGGTAGCGCCATCACTCCCTCCCTCCCCCACTCCGCTGAGAGTATTCATGCTCAACGGTCGGTCCTCTCTCAATGAAGGAGTTGTTCAATTTCTGCATATGGGTGAGACGGACTTTGTCGCTGCGGGTGGAGACGGAACGATCAACACGCTTCTCAACAGCCTTCTCTCTGCGGAGACGCGCAGTCAGGCAAAGAGCTGTCGCCTGGGTGCGATCGGACTGGGTTCGAGCAACGATTTCCATAAGCCATTCATTCCGGAACAATTCGTCGACGCAGTCTCCTGCAAAATTGATTTCGAACACGCCCGGCTGCGCGACGTCGGTTGTGTTTCCATTGAAGAAAACGGAAACACAATGAAGAAATACTTCCTCATCAACGCAAGCGTGGGGATTACAGCGGAAGCAAATCGATTCTTCAACAATCCGGACAGGATACTCGCGCACCTGAAACGAGTTCATACTGCGAGCGCGATTCTCTATGCGGCATTTTCGACGATCTTTTCATTCAAGAATCTCCAGACCCGGCTCCAGTACGGCAGCGCTGGTGAATCCACGACGAACCTGACAAATCTCGGCGTTGTAAAGAATTCGCATTTTTCCGGCAATCTTTCATACGACAGTCCCATATCCTATGACGACGGGAATTTCCAAATCCATCTTTGTTATGATATGACACGGTGGGACGTTGTCCGTCTTTTTAACGCGCTGAGTCGCGGAAAGTTCAGGACGATAAGGAACACGCGATCCTGGTCTTCGCCGTCCCTTACCGTCAGCGCAGATCATCCCTTCGCCGTTGAGTTTGACGGGGAAATCGTCGTGACAAAGGCAGCCACATTCAGCGTATTGCAAAAATTCCTCAAGGTGTGTCCATGATGAATGCGATCATTGAAAACAGTCTGCTCGGGAAGCTCACGAATCAATTCCAACGTTCTCCGTGCCAGATGAATCGGCTCCATGAAAGCGACGCAGAGATTCTGAAGCTCCCGGGAAATGACGCTCAAGTTCTCGCAATCACAACCGACAGTATCGTCGAAGAGATTGCCTTAGGGCTATACGATGACCCCTATCTTATCGGCTGGATGGCCGTGATGGTCAACATGAGCGACCTCGCCGCCGTCGGGGCGCGACCGCTGGGCATTCTCGTTTCGGAAGTCCTGCCGGTTTCCTACCCTGATACATCACTCGCGGCTCTACAGCGGGGAATTCAGGATGCGTGTGCCGCTTGCCAGACCTACGTGCTGGGCGGCGATACGAACTTCGGAACACACCTCATGCTCACTGGGACAGCCTTAGGGACTATCGACGGTTCACGGGCTCTTTCGCGCGTCGGTTGCAAACCCGGAGATGCGTTATATGCGACAGGAGTCCTCGGCATCGGCAATGCCTTCGCGCTCTCGCAGATCACACAACCGGGGAACAGCAAACTGCGCTTCCAGCCTTCCGCCCGTTTGAACGAGGGTAGAGCGCTCACCGGTATTGCGAGTACCTGCATGGACACGAGCGACGGGGTCATTGCAACGCTTGATCAACTCATGAGATTGAACGGCGTCGGCTTTGAGATAGACGAGGAATGGGAGAGAAATCTCGATCCACAGTCGAAGGAGCTGGCCGGAGCGTTTGGCATTCCTTCCTGGTTGCTTCTTGCCGGGCAACATGGTGAATTTGAATTGTTGTTCACGATTCCCAAGGACAGAGAAAACTTGCTTCATGATGCTGCCGGAAAGGTAGGATGGAATCCCCTGCGACTCGGCAAAGCGGTTGAAGAACAGTCCATTTCTTTACCACTCTATGGTCGGACGGTGAACCTGGATACGCAGCGGATAAGAAATCTCGCGTTTCAGGCTGATGGAGACGTTGGTGTGTATATCAAGTCGTTGTTGGAGATTGACGATGAACTTCAGAAAGGAGCGTACTAACATGACTTCGAACGAACAGTATAGAGGCGGAGAAAATTTCGACCTTCGACAGGTTCTTTTACGGGGAAGAAGAATGCGGCTCAGCGAAAAGGTGGATTTCTTTCAGTCGTTTCTCAACGATGTGATCGCCAACCGCGAGCTGCTCTCGAGAAGGTGCATCGTTTCGCCTGCTGACCGAGAAGTGACCGTCATCGATCCGTACACGTCGGAGCCGAAGGCAATGCTTATGTTCGGGTCAAACAATTACCTCGGGCTGGCGAATCATCCCTATGTCCGGGAACGCGCTCTCCTGGCACTTCGAGAATACGGAGCCGGCGTTGGCGGTCCGCCGCTGCTTAACGGTTACACCAGACTTCATCGCGAACTTGAAGAACGCCTCGCCGCCTTGAAGGGAGTCGAGGACGCTCTCATTTTTTCAAGTGGGTATGGAACGAATATCGGGCTCGTCTCAGGTCTGATGAATTCCGGCGACATGGTATTTTACGATGCATACAGTCACGCATCATTTTGCGATGGGATTCGAATGTCCGATGTCCAGTCCATGCAGTTTCAACATAACGACATCAAACGGCTCCAGAGCATGCTGGAACTTCATCGACAGCGCTCGACTTCCGACCTGTACGTGGGAGTCGAGGGTGTTTATTCGATGGACGGCGACCTTGCACCTCTCGACATTCTCGTTCCCATCTGCGCATCTCACGACGCCATTCTCGTTGTCGACGATGCCCACGGAACGGGAGTTATGGGTGCAACGGGCAGGGGAACGGCGGAACATTTTGGCGTGGAGGGGCGGGTCGGAGTCACGATGGGGACGTTCAGTAAAACGTTTGCGGTAAGCGGTGGGTTTGTGGCAGCTTCGAAATCCATCATTGACTACTTGCGTTACTTTGCGCGGCCATACATGTTCTCGGCCTCTCTGCCGCCCGTCGTCATTGCCACCGTTCTGGCCGGACTCGACGTGATCGAGCGGGAGCCGGAGCTTCTCACGTCCCTCCGCGATAATGTCGAATATACCTTGAAGGGTTTGCGTTACCTCGGCTTCGATCTGCATCCGCAGGCAGCGATTATTCCGCTTCGAGTACCAACGGGCATGAATATTCGTCAGGCCGCCTATAAATTTCACGAGCTCGGAATGTTTGTAAATTCGATCGAGTATCCCGCCGTCCCGCTCTCCCAGCAGCGTTTCCGGGTGAGTTTGATGGCAACCCATACGAGGCAGGATATCGACAGACTTCTCTCCGCCGTCGAGGAAGTGTGGAAAGAATTCAAGCTCGGATATTTGAGTTTAACTCAAGAGGCATCGTTGCAGGTCGCTTGATAAGGAGAAATGAAATCATGAAAAAACCGAAGCTGCTCATCATCGTATTGTTCCAGAACCTCCTGGATGAAGAACCGTATTACGCTCGGAACCCGGCACCGCCGCTCCCCGGGATCCTGCTCGCGGGCATGACTCCGTCGATCGTGGACGTGGAAGTTCTCCACGAAATGGTTCGCCCGATTGACTACGGCACGGATGCAGACTACATTGCGCTGAGCTTCATGGATTACATCGCACCCCATGCCTACCAGGTCGCAGCCCGGTTCCGTGCGATGGGAAAGATCGTTATCGGCGGCGGAAGGTTCGCTTCAACGTTTCCGGACGAGGTTGAGCCGTATTTCGATTCGATCCTGGTAGGTGAAGCGAGCGCGCCTGTAAGAACTCCGGATTCTACATTGGACAGGACGGAGCGAGAATCCGGAGTTCTTGCTCAGCCGCAAAGTATCTGGTCCCAGATGGTGCACGACCTCGTCGAGGGAAAACTGAAACGGCGCTATACGGCAGAGGCGGCGCCGTCCCTCGACAATATTCCACCGCCGCGATATGACCTTGCGGAATCTCAATTCACCGCGCCGATCGTTACCGAAGCATCGCGGGGATGCCCCCATCCGTGCACGTACTGCGCCCTCAACATCAGCCGCACTCCCTACAGGGCACGGCCGGTGGAGGACGTCATCCGCGACCTCCACGCAACCGAAAAGCTTCCCTGGTTCAAGCGAAAAATGGCGATGCTTCTCGACAACAACCTCGGCGGAGATTTACAGAATGCCAAGACACTACTCCGCGAGATCGCGAAGCTGAAATTCTGGGCAATCGGAACACAGTTCAGTATTGAATGCCTACGGGATGAGGAATTCGTCGAATTGCTCTCCAAAGCCAACTGCCGGATGGCCTTCATCGGGATGGAATCGCTCTCTGAAAAGAGCCTGAATGGAGTGCAGAAACACCAGAACAAAGTAAGTGAGTACAAGGATTTCTTTGAACAACTTCACCGCCGCGGGATTCTCACGTTTACAGGCTTCATGTTCGCCCTCGATGAAGATACACCCGAATATTACGAAACGCTTCCCGAACAACTGGACGACGTCGGAACATGCGTCATCCTGCCGTCGATCTCCATCCCGATTTATGGAACGCCGCTGTATCATCAGGTTGCAGCCGAAGGGCGAATCGTCGACGAGGATCTCTCGCACTACGAGGGCGACCATCTTGTGTTTCAGCACAAGTACCTCACGGAGGAAGAAATTTACTCTGCATATAAGAGGGTCAACAAGATCTTCTTCTCGTGGAGGAACATTTTCCGAAGATGGCTGAAATTCATGTCGAAGCAATCCGTCCGGGAATCGCTGCCTCAATTCGCCCTGAAGATCGTTCTGACCACCTTCGTCTACTTCAAGCTTTCAATCTTCCAATGGCACCATGCGAAGCGGCGGGTCTTCCCCACCCTGGCCTCACACGCAAACCGGAGACCAGCAACCGCCGCGATGCAATACGATGCGGCTACGGAAACGGTTGCAGCATAGGGTGCCGCGCAGCCTTCCGCAATTATGAACGCCATGGACGGCATAGCAGAGCGTGTCAGCCAGGCCCTGACGAAAGAAGAGGCACGGGCAGAGCAGTTAGCAAACACCGCTCGCCTGATCCTTCTCCTGATCCTGAGCATCGTCGCACTCCTGAATGCCGGGGCGGTGAATGTGGCGGCCAACATGATGAACTTCGGAGCCCTTGCCGCAGGCATCTGTTACGGCCTCATCGTCTTTCTCCTTATTCGTCGCGCAGGCTACCGCCCTATAATGAAGTACGTAACCTCGTGTCTCGACGTCATGTTGGTTTTTCTTCTGCTGTTTATGTACACGAGAATCGAGGTTCCATCGGTAGCCTTAAAGAACTACGTCTTTCTCATTGTCTTTCCGCTTATCGGTTTGACGGCTTTTCGATACGACCGGACGCTCACGTGGGTTGCCGGCGGGCTGGCAATCGCACTCTACCTGGGCATGATGTTCTTCCTTCAACATTCCAAATCTATCACGATTACCGGGGGCGGATATGAACGTGAGTTATTCAGCACGGACATTACATATGTCGGCCAGGCGACGAAAGTCCTTATCCTCTGCGGATACATAACTCTCGTGGCGCATCTCGCGAAATATTCCCGGAGCCTCTTCGTGAAGCTCGTGGGTGATGAACTCCAACTTCGGGGTCAGCAAGAGCTCATGGAATGGGAATTGGGAATCGCCTCGGACGTCCAGACCCGGTTCCTGCCGCACTCCTTCCCGGAGATTCCCGGGCTCGACGTCTACGGGACGGTTCAGCAGGGAAAGTTTGTTGGCGGTGACTACTGTGATGTTCTCAAGCTGGGTGACGATGTACTTCTTATCGTGGTAGCGGACGTGTCCGGGAAAGGAGTGCCCGCGGCACTTATCATGGCAGAGGTCCGCGCATCGACGCATCTCCTCGCCCCGATGAGAATCGGGATACGGAATCTCGCGCTCCGGCTCAATACGATGCTCTGCCAGAGCACCGATAAGAAGATCTTCGTTACTTTTTTCGCCGCCGAGATCGATACTTCCAATCGACTCATGACCTACGTCAATGCCGGACATCCTCCACCTTTGATCTATGCGAACGGAGAAGTTCGATCGTTGGCGAAAGGAACATTACCGCTCGGCTGCTATCCTTCACTGCCCGGATTGACCGAGCAGAGCGAAGAGTTTTGTCCCGGCAGTACGCTTATCGCGTACACAGACGGGCTCTTTGAACAAACAAATCCCCAGGGAGAACAATACGGACAGGAACGGCTCCGGGAATATGTTCAAGCTCATGCCCATCTTGACGTTCGACAGTTTGCCGGGCAGCTACTGGATGAACTCAGAACTTACGGGCAAAGCGGAGCATTGACTGACGATGCCGGTCTCGTCGTGGCTAAGGTTTCTTCGTCCTCATCGCCATAGTTTCAGACGACAATTGAGAATGTGGCCGCGGAGACCGGATGAAGGACCATCCCCCGCTCTACCGCAGCACGTACATTTGTTATTTCCCCTTCCATTTGGTATACTCACTTGATTTTCTAACAAAGAACAGTTCCAAGTTTTGCCTCCCCGGCACAGTCCCCGCACCTTCCGGGGTGATATCATAACCGCAAAGGACGCCGGGGATAGGCCCATGTCGAAGAGCGGCAACAGAAAGAAAGAGAATGCTCCAATGAGTAATCAAAAACAGTTCATCGGCGGTCTCCTTCAGGCTTGGCGGGATGAAATGCTCAGCGCGAGGAATTACCACGCACTCGCGGAACGCGAGGTGAACCCCGAGAAACGCAAAATTCTCGAGCGCATGGCGGAAGCGGAGGAACAGCATGCCGAGCGATGGGCAAAACGACTCAAGGAGCTTGGCGCGGGACCCGGGACATTCTCCGAGACGTTCATTGAACGAGTTCGTCGCTGGGTTCTCTTGCGGAGCGATACCAACGTTGCCGCCAAAATGCTGGAAGCCGGTGAGAGCGAAGCCGATAAACTCTATGATGTCCTTCTTACAAACGCGCAGAATGAGTCTGACCGACTATCATTGACGGAAGCGCAGCGAGACGAGCGAGCGCATAACCGCGTGCTCGAGGAATTTGAGGGACGAGCTGCGCACCAACCTCAAAGCAGGCTGGAGATTATTCTCGGCCGCGAGAAGTGGCACGTGCGGGCGGGCGGCTGGATCGGGCAGGCAATTTATGGGGTAAATGACGGGCTCGGCGCCGCATTCGGGGTTGTCAGCGGAGTGGCGGGCGCGACGCACGCGAACGGTCAGTTCGTCCTCCTCAGCGGCCTTGCGACGGCTATTGCCTCCGCCCTCTCCATGGGAAGCGGTGCATACCTCGCGATGAAATCGGAACGCGAGGTGTACGAGGCCGAACTCGGGCGCGAGAAACGTGAGATCGAGGAGAATCCCGAAGAGGAACGCGAGGAACTGCAGCTCTTCTATCAGTTGAAGGGTTTCACCGAAGAGGAAGCCAAGACGATGGTCGGACGCATGGCCGAACATCCGGATCAGATGCTGAAAACCCTCGCCCATGAAGAACTCGGGCTGTCGGAGCAAACGTTCCCGAATGAATGGCGGTCGGCCTTCAGTGCAACAATCAGCACCGCAATCGGAGCGGTCGTGCCTGTGATTCCGTTCATGTTCAGCACAGGAATGACGGCCCTGGCAATCTCGTTCATCGTAAGTACCGCGGCCCACTTCGTTGTCGGCGCTTCGAAGGTGGTGGTCACGGGCCGGTCGTGGGTGAAAAGCGGTGTGGAGATGACGCTTATCGGTATTGGCGAAGCTGCCGTCACCTACGCTATCGGATTACTCATCTCGCCCGCCATTGGCTAGTCATGTCAGGGATGATCCATGAAATTGCCATCCAGAGCGGAGAGTACGTCGTCGTCATCCTGCTCGTATTCCTCCTGAGCAGGATGCTGCGATTTGAACTCAGAGGATGTTCGTTCGACAATCCCAAAAAATCAGCTCTCGTTGCACTGGCGGGCATCTTCGCGAGTATGGCGATCATCGCATCGGTGGGCATGCTCCTCATGATCGCTTCGCAACAGTCCCCGGGAAGTCCGCAGACCGCACCGCGCATCTACGACGTACGCTCTGTTGTCAACCAGGGGATATTCTGCTTCCTCATGATCCTGCCGGTTCTGATCATCAAAAAGATGCGGAAGGAATCATGGGAGAGCATGGGAGTGAGCCGGCGCAATCTGTCGAAAGCAGTCGTGCTGGGGTTGATCCTCGCCGCGGCCGGAATGCTGACCCTCTTCCTCTTGTCCGGCTCCGCCTCCGGCGTGCTTTCCTCGCTCAGCATTAGCCACATCTGGGCATTGCTTCTCTTCTCGACCGTCGGTTTCGCGGAAGAGTTCATGTTTCGTGGATATCTCCAGACAAGGATGATCGCATGGCTGGGTCTCTGGCAGGGATGGGTCCTCTCCTCCCTGATCCACGCATTTGGCCACTTCTTCCAGCGCATCGGTGTAATGGGGATGTCCCCGACCGACGCGGTTATCAGCTGCGTCACCCTCATTCCACTCAGCTTGAGTATGGGATTTGTGATGATGAGGTCGGAAAACTTCGTCGCGCCCGCGATCTATCACACATTCGCGGATTGGTGGGGGACGTTGTAGTGTTCGCTGCGATATGTCCGGAGGATGCTCCGCCAATCGGATTGTTCTTATCCTACATCCCGCATTCGGGATTGATTCTGATATATTCGTGGATTCTATTCAGGGATCTTTCGTTGCGGATGACGTGATCATAGAATCGTGATTGCCAGACCGGTGCACCCGGTGTTTTCCGGATTTCATTGATGCATTTTGTCACAGCCGATTTAAATGATCCAATAATGTCACCTAACACATTCGATCGCCCCCGTAGGGTCGAGGCATGCCTCGACCCTACGGCATCGTCATTTCCCCATCCATGATCTCTCCGAACAATTCAACCCGGTCTTTCGTACACACCGTGACGAAATTTACCCCGTGAGATAAGCCTTGAGTCGGTTCTTGATATATCTCTTTCCCCAGGAACTCTTCAAGTATTTCTCACGTCTCGTGGCATCGCTACGATTAAGGCATCCCTCCCAATAAACAAGTTGAAGGGGGAGTCGATTTTTGGTAGAGAGCACCCGACCTGAGAAGTGCTCTTCCAATCTTGCTCGTAAGTCAGTGGTGAAGCCAACATAGAAATTCCCGTCGGCCAACGACCGAAGCGCGTACACGTAGTAGTACTGTGCCATTTGTTAACCTGTTATCTCACGGGGTAAATCATATTCCTTTAACCGTAGTTGTTGCCGCCTCCGCATTGTTCTCCATCCCAATTACTCTTTACAAATCAACTCCATTCTCAATTGCGGCTAAACCCCGTGAATCGGGAAAACGAGAGCTCCTCTGTACGCGCATGGTTCCTACTCGACCGTTCTCTTGAGGACAACAAGCGTGATATCATCCGACTGGGGGAAACTACCCGCATGCTGCTTCACAGCAGCAATGATTTTTTCAACCAGCTCATTCGCAGAAGCATCCCTGTTCTCGATGAGCAGATCTTTCAGGCGCGCTTCACCGAATTGATCGAGGGTCGAATTCATCGCCTCCGTCACACCGTCAGAATAAACAAGAAGAAGATCCTCCGGCCGCAAAGAGATCACTTCCTCTTCGTATGGATAACTTTCAAAAATAGAAAGAACCGTTCCGCCAGTTTTCAGCCGAAGCGGCTCCTCGCCCTGCGTCAACAGAAACGGATTGTCGTGCCCGGCATTGGAAAAACACAGCGTGTGTCGGCTGACGTCGAGGATGCCGTAAAAGAGCGTCGCAAACTTGTCGCTCGTAGTGCTGCGGAATAAAAGTGTATTCGAACGGCGAAGACATTCCTTGGGGGCAACGTCCAAAAGCGTCTGGCCGCGAAGGGTGGCCTGAAGGTTTGCCATCAGCAACGAGGCGGGCAATCCTTTACCCGAAACATCACCAAGGCAAATTGCCCAGCGATGGTCATCAATCGGTATGAAATCGTAGTAGTCTCCTCCCACGACTTTTGCCGGCAGACTGTTCCCGGCGATATCATAACCTTTGATGGCCGGAGGTTTTTTCGGAAGGAGCTCCGTTTGAATTCTTGACGCAAGCCGAATTTCCTCCTCCATTTGATGCAGCGCCTTTTCTTCTTCATAGAGACGCGCATTCTCCACGACCTGCGCGGACTGCCCTGCGATAATCGCGAGCAGTCTCTGATCATCATCCGTGAAGTTCTTTCCATCCTTCTTGTTGTAGACCGTCAACAATCCGATCAGGGCACCCTTGGTCATCATCGGAACGGAAAGCAGCGAATAAATCGATTCTTCCCATTTCACGCCTCGAAAGCGCTCATCGTCTTTCGGATCGTTAATAAGGATGGGTTTCTTGTTGAGATGCATCCATCCCAACAAACTTTGATTCAAATGGAAGGATTGCTGTTCGCGCGAATCACCCATCGCGCGAACAAGGGTTTTCATGGAGTCGCTCGACTGCGGGTCTACCAGCGTGATGACTCCTTGCCCCGCATGCACGGCGCGCATCGAACGCTTGACGATGTTTTCAATGACCGCGTCAAGATTCATCGTCGAACTGATAACCCGGGCAAGCTCGTTGAGAATCGAAAGCTCGTCAACGGCTTTGCGCAACCGCTGATTCTCTTCCTCAAGCCGGGCAACCTGGGGGAGGAGGTTTTCACCGCTCGCTGCCATACATCGCCCTCCTTAACGACCTATGAGATAGGCGGTAGAGAACTCAAGCAGAATTGTATTGAACATTTGAAACCCTCACCTCTTATGAAATGGACCTATTACCTTCCTAAGACAAAACCCGCAGCCCTGTCGCGCAATGAGTTTTCAACTGTAAAAAAACTCTAATGCCCGTCCCTCTGGGGCGTTACGGTTGATGGTAGTAAGGTAAAGAATTGACGAGTGAGTGTCAAACCTCTGCCGAGATTCTCTAGGAACGATCTTCTGGACCCGTTCCTCACTTTGCATAGTCCACCGAAAGGAACTAGCGAAATGGAAAAAGCGATCTTCCTGTAGTCTATGTGCCGTCCCCCCACGACGAATATCTCATGGATCTCCCTGAAAGAAACCCCTGCGGGTCGGTTCATTCACTTCACGAATTTATACCCCGCCGTGTGCACCGTGAGCAGATGCTCGGGACTGGAAGGGTTGGCCTCAATTTTCTTTCTTATCGAGAGGATATAATTGTCCACAGTGCGGGTTGTCGGGAAATTCTCATATCCCCAGACGTCGTCGAGCAGCATTTCGCGGGTGACGACGTCGCTTTCATGTTGAACGAAGTATTTCAGGATTTCGAATTCTTTCGCCGAGAGCTTCAGCGCCTTTTTCCCCTTCGTCGCCTCCTGCTTCTTGAAATCGATATGCACATTGCCAAATGAATACTCGTCAATCTCTTTCTTTAATTCTCCTTTGCGCCGGAGGAGAGCTTTGATCCGGGCATGCAGCTCGCGGACACTGAACGGCTTCGTTACGTAATCATCGGCGCCGAGCTCCAGGCCGAGCACCTTGTCCATTTCCTCCCTCTTGCTCGTGAGCATGAGAATCGGCGTGTTCACGCCGTCCTTCCGCAAGTCTTTGCAGATATCCTGTCCGTTCTTGTTCGGGAGCATGAGGTCCAGAAGAATCAGGTCGACATTCTCCCGCTTTCCCATCTGGTAACCTTTCTCGCCGTCGGACGCTGTGATGGCCTCATAATGTCCTTCTTCCAGACTGGCTACGAGTCCCGCCAGGATGGCCGGGTCGTCTTCAATGACTAAGATGCGTTTCATGCTTCCTCCAATTGTGACTTTACAATCGGCGAATTACGAGTAACGAGATATCATCCGCTTGTACGCAGTGACCTGCGAACTCATCGACACTTTTGATAATTGAATCGATAACCCGGGAAGCGTTCCGATGCGATGCACCGCTTAACAATTCGGTTAAACGGGATTCGCCGAACAGTTCCCCGCTTTTATTCCTTGCTTCGGTAACGCCATCGCTATAGAGCATGAGCACGTCCCCTTTATCGATATCAAGGTCGTGACAAGCGATGGAAAGTTTTTCGAATATGCCCAATACAGTGCTTCCCATATCAGAGAGCCTGGTGTGCTTCTTCCCCTCACGCATCATGACAGGCTGGAGATGTCCACTGTTGACATAACGCATCGAGCCGGTCTTCAAATCCAAATACCCCGAAAAAAGGGTGAGAAACGTCTCAGGAGAACTTGAAGAAACAAGATAGCTGTTCAGTCCTGCTATAAATCCTATGGGATCGGCAAGAAAGTCATTGGCGCGGTTTCGCAAGGCCGAGTGCACACTTGCCATAAGCAGGGCTGGCCCAAGTCCTTTCCCCGACACATCACCGAGAGCGAAGATGATCTTCTCAGGGGCAGCCATAAATAGATCATAATAATCTCCACCAACGGTCGATGCGGGGCGGCAGAATGCACTAAATTCCCAGCCATCAACGACTGGCAACACCTGGGGGAAAAGGTTTTCCTGAACCCGGCGAGCTAATTCCAGATCATGGGAAAGCTTCGATGCGTGCTCGGCGAGTTGACGATACTCATCTCGCTGTCGCAACCGAACCTCAATCCTTGCGAGTAACTCCGATGTGCTGAACGGCTTCGTGATGTAATCGTCGGCCCCAAGGTTAAAGCCGCCAACTTTATCCGCTTCACCTGACTTGCTTGTGAGCATCATGATCGGAATTTTGATGCCTTGCGCTCTCAAATCGCGACAGATATCCTCGCCGGTCTTCCCCGGCAACATCAAGTCGAGAAGGATGAGGTCAATGTCTTTACCCATCCCCAATTTGTACCCTTTCAGACCGTCGCTGGCAGCGACAACTTTGTAATGTGATGTTTCTAACGTTGTGACAAGACCCTTCAGAATGGCAGGATCATCTTCAATAACCAAGATACGCTTCACTGCAAGGCTCCGTGCACAAAGAGCAACGTGAACGTACTGCCCTCGCCCGGTGAACTGCTGACTTGAATTTTGCCGCCGTGAGCGTCCATGACGTGCTTCACGATCGATAATCCTAGCCCGACTCCCCCGACTCGTTGCGTTTGTTTATCATCCACACGATAAAAAGGATTGAAGATGTTCTCGAGTTTATCTTCCGGAATACCGATGCCGCAATCTTTCACGCTCACTCCGACGTATCCCTTCTCGCTGAAGGTGGACACAGAGAGTTCTTTTCTCTCGCCCGAGTACTTCATCGCATTCGACAGAAGATTGATAACTGCTTCGGCGAGCGCATCGGCATCGGCGCGAATCCTGTACGCCCGGCTGTTTATGTGCATGTGCACCTTGAACTTGCCCATTTTGAACTGGTACGCCATCGACCGGAGGACCGTGCTGACGACTTCATTCACCCCCACCTCCGAAAAATGATATTCCTTTACACCCCGTTCCATTTTTGCAAAATCAAGAACGTTATTGATCAGCCTTGTAAGGCGGTCGGCCTCGCCTTCGATAATTTCCAGATAATCGCCGGCACCTTTAGCGACAAGTTTCTTGTTGGACCGGAGAAGTTCGGCAAACATTTTGATTGACGTCAACGGGGTCTTCAAGTCATGCGAAACACTCGACACAAAGAAAGATTTCAACTGGCTTAATTCTTCAAGCCGCCGTGCCTCTTCCTGCTTTAGCAGCAATTCTTGCTGAAGCGCGATTCTTTTCATTGCCACGCCCGCCTGGATACTCACCGTCGTGAGCAAATCGACATCCTCCACGGTAAACCTCCCGCCGGATTTCTTGCTGCCGAGGACAAGGAATCCGAGAATTTCGTCAGCTTCCGAGAGCATGGGAAACACGAGAGCCATCCCCCAGCGCCGGAAGACCTCGGCGTTGGCAGATTCATGCGCCAAGCCCGGCTCAATGCTCTCATCAAGTGCCACGGTTCGCTTGAGATCGGTTTGGAGATGTTCCTTGTCGAATCGAACGCCATGCCGCGCGAGCATGTCAAACTCATGGTGGGCCAGCAGTTCAAGATGGTGCCCCGGTTGGCGCAGCACGAAGAAGCCGATGCGCTCGATTGGAATCAATTCCTGAATCCTGCTGACGAGGTACTCACCAAGCTGTCGGACATCAAGACAATCCTTGATCTCTTCGATGAGCTGTCGCTGGGTCTCCCGGTAATTATACCGCACGCGGAAAAATTGCTTGTCCACGAAGCGCTGGACACGCCGACGCACAGGCTCAAACGCAAGGGCAACCACGACGGCAGCAGCGGCCGAGGTGTATACCGAGGGAGTCCGGATACTCGTGGCGAGGAGGCCAATAATCCCGACATAGACCGCCAGCAGCAGGGCGATCACCGTCACGTACACTGCGCT
Organism: Bacteroidota bacterium; assembly: GCA_049515655.1. Classification (GTDB taxonomy): domain Bacteria; phylum Bacteroidota; class Ignavibacteria; order UBA10030; family SZUA-254; genus JBEKTW01. Next base: position 97,753 of record JBEKTW010000006.1, on the reverse strand, counting down.
TCGATTGATGATAAAGTCGATGTCGAGCAAATGATACCGGACGATGGAAATGGTAAACGAGGCCGGAATGAGAAGCAGGATAAGTTTGAAAACAACTTCCGGAATCTGCGGTGCCGCTCCCACTGCCTGTGGAAGAACCCAGAGGAAAATAAACGGGGTCGGACCAATCGACAGACCAAAGAGCATCCAGCGAAGCTTCTTTTTGTCCGAAACGCTCTCTGCGCTCTTGTAGGATAGGATAAAATTGAGAACGCTGAGCAGGAGTATCAGGAATACAAATGCGTTTTGAATCATCTCGCCGCTTACGGCCGCCCGGAACATCTCGAGAGAATGGAATGCTGCCGCTTGGAGATATATCCAGGATTGCCACACGGCAATGAGGGCACCGACAGCATACAGCCAGCCCAACCACCGTCGAAATCTTCTCCATCGTATTGCGGGAAATAAAAACGTGAAATGCAGAAAAAGCACCGGCATGATCGTGTAGGCGAAGAAAAACAGCACACACAGTGTATATCCGAGCCACCACGGATGGAGGGCATACATCGTCTTCGTACCAAACATCGCGGCGGCGACGGTAGCGGATGCAAGACAATAGACTATTGAGGCATCCTCTTCCCGGCGCTTGAGGTAAACGAACACGCCAAAAAAGAATATCACCCATCCGGTGAGAGTATTAACGGCAACGGATGGCGGCGGATAATAACCTACCAGCCGCGTCTGCTGTACAATATTTCCGGCGGTCGTAGAAAGTTCGACCCGCACGGGATCGCCGGGACGGTATGAGCTTAAAAAAAACTCAATATCATCGGCCGTAGAAACATGCACCCCGTCGATGGAAAGGACGTGCGATTGAGCCGGAGAACCGGAGAGTGTGTCGGGCACATCAGCTTTCTGAATCTGGTGCAGCGTCGCCGCGAGATAGAAGATGGCGCAAAGGATGGTGAAGGCAGGTATTACCCGACTATAATTCCGACTTTGAGGCATGCTGTTGACAATAGATATCCCGCTCCAAAGAATCGTTTGACCGAAACTGCCTAATGGTAGCAAATTCGCCGGCAAGAGTCAAGAGAGAAAGCAAGAACAGAGGTCCGGAATCGAATCACCGGCAATTTCCTCCTTGCTTGCACTATTCCGGAATTTTTAGCATTTTGAGGCCATTGTGAAAGCAGGGATTAGCATCCCGCCCCTTTTCAGTTCTTTTGAACTCAACAATCGTTTTCTCAATGGAAGGAAGAGAGTTATGAGAGAGATTCGACTCATTTTCATCGTGGTGGTTTCGTGCATCCTGTTCTTTTGCGGCTGGTCCACAATGGACGAAGGAATGTGGATGCTGACTCAAGTGAACAAGCTTCCGTGGACCGATATGCAGAAGCATGGCCTTGCATTGAAACCGCTGGAGGTCTACAATCCTGATGGAGTAAGTCTCAAGGACGCGGTTGTTCTCCTCGGAGGGGGAACGGGATCCTTCATCTCGAACGAAGGTTTGATCATCACCAACCACCATGTTGCCTTCGGGGCAATTCAATCCGTAAGCTCCGTTCAGGACGATTATCTCAAGAACGGTTTTTACGCACGGAGCAAGACCGAGGAGCTTTCGACGACGTACCGCGCCCAGGTCGTGATTTCGATTAAGGACGTCACCTCCGAAATTCTCAGCGCCGTCAGCGATACCATGAATGCCCAAGTACGCTCAAAAGCGATACAGGATAAGATCAGCGAAGTGCAGAAAGCCATGAAGGGCACGACCGATAATGAGTACTCAGTCGCAGAAACCTATAATGGAGTGGAGTATTTCCTGTTCGGGTTTGAGGTCCTGACAGACGTGCGGCTTGTGTACGCCCCGCCGACCGCTCTCGGAAATTATGGCGGAGAAATCGATAACTGGTACTGGCCGAGGCACACCTGCGACTTCGCCCTGATGCGCGCCTATGTCGGTCCCGACGGCAAGCCCGCGAAGTATTCAAGAAGTAATGTCCCGTATACACCGAGGAAGTTCCTGCCTATCTCTCTCAACGGATATTCCGAGGGTTCGTTCGCGATGATCATGGGCTTTCCCGGCAGAACTTATCGCTACAGGACTGCATCTGAAATACAGCTCGCGAAGGATGAAACGCTTCCCTTGACGATGGAATTATTCAAAAAGCGTATGGATATCATCGAGGCAGCGGGCAAGAACGACCGCGCCGTGGAAATAAAGTTCGCCAGCCGGTGGCGGGGACTCGCGAATACGTACAAGAACTATGAGGGAACGCTCGAGGGGATGAAGCATACGAATGTGGTGGAAGTCAGGAAGCAGGACGAAATCAAGTTCCAGTCGTTCATCAATTCGAAGCCCGAACTGAAATCCAAGTACGGAAACATTCTTTCTGAAATCGCGACGCTCTACGATGATCTGAAGTCATTCAATAAAAAGCAGATCGTCCTGGGACAACTAACCTCGGGCGCCGATATTCTTCGTATTGCCGGCCAGTTCCGTGATTTTGCAAATTCATTTGCGAAGGACTCGACCGGAGCCGTGAAACCGAGCGACGCCAAGATTAGCAGCCTGAAAGATTTCATCAATAACACGTTCAAGAACGGCGACCTTGCCGTTGACAAAGAAATCCTCGCGGCACTTATCCGGAAAGCGGCAGACCTGCCGCCGTCGCAGCAAATCGAGGCGGTCAAGCATATCGTTGGGGACAAAGAGGGCGAAAAGCGCGACCGTGCAATCAACGAGTTTGTCCATGATTTGTACGACGATTCCCGGCTCTCAACAGTCGAGGGATGCATAAAGTTGATGACGAAATCCGCCGACGATATTCGCGACGACCGATTTGTCAAATTTGCCATCGAGCTGGACAAGGACAACGCTCCCCTTCAGGCGCACGCTCAGAAGTTTAATGCTCAAATCGGTCAATTGCGGGAAAGATTGTTGGAAGCAGTTATGGCCTGGAAAGGCGCCGACATTTATCCCGATGCAAACCGAACGCTCAGGCTAACCTATGGTGAAATAGCTTCGTACAACCCGCGCGATGCCGTCCATTACAACTACTTCACGACGCTGTCCGGCGTTCTGGAGAAGGAGACGGGCGAAGATCCATTTATCGTACCGCCAAAGGTTCGGGAGCTCTGGGAGAAGAAGGACTTTGGCCGCTATGCCGACCCGAAATTGGGCGACGTTCCGACGGATTTTCTCGCGAACCTGGACATCACCGGCGGCAACTCCGGCAGCCCTGTTCTGAACGGAAAGGGCGAGCTCATCGGACTTGCCTTCGATGGGAACTGGGAAGCTGTGGTCGGCGACTACATCTACCAACCGTCGATGAATCGCTCGATATGTGTGGACACACGCTACGTGCTCTTCATCCTCGACAAGTTTTCGAACGCGGAGAACATACTGAAGGAACTCGTGATTCACTGACCGGAGCGTTATCGCAGCAACGGATAGGAAGATTGATGAGCTTGTGTATGAACTTTATGGGCTGACCGAAGAAGAGATCAGAATTGTGGAACGTCAGAACCGCTGATGACGCTGATAAGAGCTGATGATTATGATGACGGAGAAGTCACGTGCACAATGTCATCACAAGAATCAGCAGTATCATTTCATCATAACCATCAGCGGTTCAGACGGTGAGACGGAAGAGGAGATAAGAATTGTGGAACGTCCGAACCGCTGATGACGCTGATAAGAGCTGATGATTTGATGACAGAGAAGTCACTTGCACAATGTCATCACAAGAATCAGCGGTATCATTTCATCATAACCATCAGCGGTTCAGACGGCGAGACGGAGGAAGAGATCAGAATTGTGGAACGTCAGAACCGCTGATTACGCTGATAAGAGCTGATAATTATAATGACGGAGAAGTCACGTGCACAATGTCATCACAAGAATCAGCGGTATCATTTCATCATAACCATCAGCGGTTCAGACGGTGAGACGGAAGAGGAGATAAGAATTGTGGAACGTCAGAACCGCTGATTACGCTGATGGCACATGATGAGTTTGATCAAGATGAATGATGACAAGAAATGACGCGACATGCAATCAGGTATGCGACAAACCGATCAGCGGTATCATTTCATCATAACTATCAGCGGTTCAGACAGTGAGACGGAGGAAGAGATTGGAACTCTGGAGTGTCAGAACCGCTGATGACGCTGATAAGAGCTGATGATTTGATGACAGAGAAGTCAATTGCACAATGTCATCACAAGAATCAGCGGTATCATTTCATCATAACCATCAGCGGTTCAGACGGCGAGACGGAAGAGGAGATAAGAATTGTGGAAGGTCCGAACCGCTGATGACGCTGATAAGAGCTGATGATTTGATGACAGAGAAGTCACTATAATGTATCCATGCTGTTCAAAAAGTCCTTGCAACCGTCTTTGTTTTTGGGATAGCCCCATGCATCACTCCGATCCTCGTTTCTCTTCTCCTTTCGAGTAATTAATCGGACCGATTTCTCTGTAACCAATATCATATTCACCATCGTCATCATTTTTACCATCATTCTTATCAGCGGTAGCGGTCGTCATTGACTTTCCCTCAACAATTGATTAGATTTATTTAATGTGATGCTCACGCAGCTACTGCGTCACACCCTTTCCCCAGCTGCGACCAACCAACACGAAAGGAAAGAACTATGAGACGCACTCTTTCTCTCCTCATCGAATCGGGATGCCCGAAACTAGTAATGCCAGGCATAGCTGCCCTTCTGGCTATCTTCGTCTTTTTCACTCTCCCGGTTCAGCTTTCAGCGAATGTCCCTGGCCCCCGGAAGTCCCGGCTGCAATCCATCCAAGAACGCGCCGCGAACGTGAAACGACAATTCACAGAACATCAACGGCAAGTGACCTTGGCTCAACGCGAACTGAAGACACGAACGCCAGCAGGGGTCCCGCCGAAAGTGTCGATGCAGTATAACAAACTTTTCAAAACTTCTTCAAGCACTTTTTTCTACGACGATATGGAAAGCGGCACGAACGGTTGGGCGGCCGTCTCACCCGCCGACAGCGCTGCATGGCATCGGACGACTCTCGACGCGAATTCCCCCACTCACAGTTGGTGGCCCGGCATCGAAGAGCAGAAAAACTATGTAACGGGAGCACGGGTCCATGAGGAGTTAATCTCGCCTGCTATCAATCTCACCGGCGCCACCGGAAACGTCACTCTCCTGTTCACGGAAAACTATTTCACCGAGGCCGGTTTTGATTTCTGCATGGTCGACGTTACGACCGACGGCGGCACAAGTTGGACTCACCTGCGCGGCGGCTACGCCGAATCGCCTTCGGGTGACAGTTACGGCTGGAAGGTATCGACACTCGACCTAACAGCGTACGCCGACCAGACGATCAATCTTCGGTTTGTCTTCGATACCGGCGACTCCCTCTTCAATGCATTCCCCGGCTGGTTCGTCGACAACGTGGCTGTCTTCGACCAATCCGGTTGGGTTAGCGGACGGGTGTACTACGACCAGAACCAAAACGGCATCCTCGATGCCGGAGAGCGGGGGCTCGCGAACTGGCTCGTCACGGTGACCGGTCCGCTCACCATCACGATGCAGATATCACGGTGCGGGACATTCAACATACCCCTGCCGCTCGGCTCATACCAGTTCTCGGAGGTCATCCAGACTCCCTGGACGCAAACGTCGACTCCCACGACGATGAGTGCTGTTCTGGACACGTCGGGCGCGAGAGTGAACAACATCAACTTCGGCAATTACCGGTTGGGCTGCCTGATCCTCGGTAACGTATTCGAGGACCTGAACAAAGACAGTCTTTTCACTCCAGGGGAACCTCCGTTCATGGATCCCTGGATTGAACTGGACGATTCGAGCTACTCCTGGATTGATGACACCCAGCCTGATTCTTTGGGACAATTTGCCTTCTTCGTTTTCGGATCCGGCAGGTACCACATCACGGAATACCTTCCCTCCCACTGGGTTTCCACCATACCCCCCAGTCGGCAATACAGCATTGTGGTGCCTCCCAAGGATACGGTGTTCAGCGGATTCCTCTTTGGAAGCTATGAGCTTCCACCCCAATACGGCGCGATACGGGGATTCGTTTTCAACGACCTGAACCGAAACGGTGCGATGGATGACCGCGAGCCGGCGCTCGAAAACCGTAGCCTGACACTCTACGATACGGTGAGATCGTGGCTCGGTTACACAACCACGGACAGTTCGGGAAGGTTTTCCTTCGAGGATCTCGCCGCAGGAAAATATGTCGTCCAGCTCAATGGCGTCTGTGGATGGCACCAGTCGACTCCGTCAGGCAACTTCAGCACACAGCTTGACTCCGGCCAGGTAAAAGACAGTGTGATGTTCGGGTCCTATGTGCTTCTTCCGGGATCCATCAGCGGTACTGCTTTCAATGACACGAGTGCGGATGGCGTGCGCGAGCCCGGGGAACCGGCATTGAGCGGAAATCATATTTACCTCTCCGGGTTCCACTGCAACGGCTCCCGCACACCGAATGTGAATATGTCTACTGTCACCGATGACAGCGGGCACTATCGGTTCGAGGGGCTCGGGACGGGAACGTATCACATCCGGATCGTCATGAGTACACATTGGCGGCAGACGCTCCCGACGTCTTTCCAACCTCAGACCGTCGCACTTGGGGACGAAGAAAATCGCACGGGCACGGATTTTGGTCTAACGTACGATTCAACATTCAATCTTGCGTTCCGGTCGTTCCTGCCGGAAGCCATCGCCTACGTGAACGACCACATTGGCAAAGGGCATCCCGGAACAGCGCTGAAAGTGCAAAGCATCGGTAGCCAGGCAACTTTCACTCTCATCACACCCATCAGCGGGTTGAACGGCCTCCACGTGGAATTCAGCCAGACGATAGATACCTCGAACTTCACCGTCAGCCATTTTCCTCGGGGGACGCACGATGTCAAGTTCAGGAAATGGGAATTCAAGCTTGAAGGGGCAGACACGCTGGAGCGAGGCGACAGCGTGGTCATTTTTGCAGTTAGCTATGCGAGCCCGGCCAAGCAGGTGCTCATCCCGAAATATTGGTGGGTAAAAGGGCCACTATCCCCTGCCCCGTATACGGTCGTGATTCGCAATACCTATGGAGATGGAAGATTTCTTCTTCCGATGCCGAACGTCATGAACGTGCTGCAGACAATGTACACCGATGGTCTGCCAACGAGGTACGGACTGACGGTCGGTCTGGTTCCGCATGGGCATTCCGCTTATGCCAGCACTGCTGCTGCCGTTTGGAAGTCCCTCTACCAAAATGGGCACTTGCATATGGGTCATCCGAGATGCCTCGGAGTGTTCTCAAATACGCTGACCTCGATAAAATCGTCGGTGAGCACTCTAACGCCGACCAAAGGGAACAACATTCTTTTCGCCGAAGCTCTTACTCTGAAGGCCAACATATACGCAAGCGAGTTCGGCATCACACCGTACGGATTCGGCGGACTGATATTCCATGGCGACACGGCAAATCCCTTCAATGGACTTTCGGTAAGTAACATATCCATAAGGCTGGATTCGGCCATCTCCAAATATGTCGAGCCAACGAGAAAACCTATTGTCGCCCCGGGCTACTGCGTTTGCGACACCAATTACTTCAACATGGCGTACTGGACCATCCGGATGATCGATTCGGCATTCTCGGGACCGATTGATACCTTATCGTTCGTGTCCGGATTGATTTTGAAGCCATTCCGCGATCTTTCTCAGGTTCCCTTCCTGACAATCGATAGTGCGTTTTCTTCCCTTGCTGCCGGCATAACACCGCATGGAGGAAGTTACGTGCAAGAACCTCTGCAGTATAAACTGGAACAAAACTATCCTAATCCCTTCAATCCTACGACGACATTTTCCTTCACCCTGAAACAAACATCGTTCGTGACGCTGAAGATCTATAATGTTTTGGGTCAGGAAGTGGCAACGGTGATAAACAGGGAGCAGATGGATGAAGGCCTGCAGGAATTTGAATTCAACGCCTCCCGCCTCGCCTCCGGTGTGTACTTCTATCGCATAATGGCAGAAGGGATTGCCGATCCGGACAATGGCATTACCGGACAGACTTACGTGGCGGTGAAGAAGATGTTACTCCTCAAATAAGTGGAGCATAAAAGGAGTAATCCCGCGTGCGTCTCGCGGGGGTGCTTCTCAAATAAGCGGCGCACAAGAGAAGCAATCCCGCACATTTTCCGCGGGGGTATTGCTGAGATAGGCATTTGCGGTACGCTCGCCCAAAAATCATGGTTCAGACATTCCTCCACCGTCTGAACCGTGATTCGCTTGATTTACATGATTACCTCGACAAATTTAATCATGGTAATCCCATAATCCTAAGAATCATGGTTCAGATTCTCTGTGCATCGATGCGAAGCTGGTGGTCGAACTAGACGGAAGTCAACATTATACGACAAACGGCATTTTCTTCAGAGTACCAAATGACCGGTCTCTGAAACATCTGGAGCTTTATCAAACCTCTCCTATTGCGCCAGAGGCGCATCAGCCTCTGGCTGAAATCCTCCCCTGTTAGGGGAGGATGCAACAAGTCGGCCTTCTCGATTTTATAAAGTCCTAGCGGAAGTACGCATTCAAAACGTACTGCTGCATCATTCTATGTGTATTGAAGAATGAGCCGTTGAGAGCGATCGAATGTCGCATCACGTCGATGAAGCGGTCTCGATCATGGTAGAAGAGGGGAAGAACAACTTTTTCCAGTTTATCGTAGAGAGAGGCGGCATCTTTTGACCGGTCCTGGGTTTCGGTTGCCCCGCCTCGTCCGTTTTCTCCGATTGCCCATCCGGTCACTCCCTCGATGCAACCCTCGATCCACCAACCGTCGAGAACGCTCAGACTCGGCACGCCGTTGACTGCCGCTTTCATTCCACTCGTACCGGATGCCTCATTCGGCGGCTGGGGAGTATTCAGCCACACATCGACACCCGATGCGATCATTTTCGCCAGCGCCATATCGTAATTCTCGAGGTACGCAATCTTGACATCCTTCTTGAGCAGTTCCTTCTCTTCGAAGATTTTCTTGATCATTTCCTTTCCGAACTGATCCTGCGGATGCGCCTTCCCCGCATAGATGAGCTGGACCGGGCCGCTCTTGGCCACGACACTCTTCAGTCGTTCAATGTCGGTAAACAGCAGGCTTGCCCTTTTGTACGTCGCCGCGCGCCGCGCAAACCCGAGCGTGAGAACATTGACATCCATTCCCATGTTCGTCTCGTGATTCACGTAATGAATCAATTCCTTCTTTGCTTGTGAATGCGCATTCCACATCTCCGCAGCCGGAATGCTCAGTGCGTAACGCAGATTGAAATTATCCTGCTTCCAACCGGGGATATGCCGGTCATAGAGTTCCTGGAATGGCGTTGCCACCCATGTGCCGGCATGCACCCCGTTGGTGATCGCATCGATGGTATACTTGGCAAACATCAGTCTGGAGATTTCACCGTGCCTTTTTGCAACGCCGTTGACGTAGTGACTGAAATTGAGCGCCAGATACGTCATATTGAGCGTACCCTCGGGGTTAAACACTTTTTTCATATCCTGGAAGCCGGGATGGTCCCCGATGACACGGACGACATCATCCATCGGAAACTCGTCAAGACCGGCGGGGACCGGAGTGTGCGTTGTGAACACACATTTTTTTCTGACGGCGCCGATGTCGTTGTGGGTGACGGAATGTTTGCCGCCATCGTTGGTCTCTTCGTCAAAGAGTTCCAGTGTCAGCAGGCTTGCGTGTCCCTCATTCATATGGTAACGGTCGAGGTTGTTGTAACCGAGCGCGCGGAGCATTCTCACGCCGCCGATACCGAGGATGACCTCCTGGCATAACCGGTAATGTTTGTCGCCCCCGTAAAGGAAATGAGTCAATGTTCTGTCCCATTCGGAGTTTTCCGGAAGGTTGGAATCGAGAAAATAGACGGGGACGCTGAACTCTCCGACCCCCTTGACTTCATATTTCCATGAACGAATGCGAACGGTGCGGCCTTCGATAGTGACCGAAGCCCTCTGGGGCATTTCTTCGAGAAAATCCTCGATCACCCACTCCACAGGTTCCTCTTTCTGCCAGCCGCTGACGTCAATTCGCTGATAGAAATAACCTTTGCGGTGGAGCAGCGACACGCCGACCATGGGGACGTTGAGGTCGGCTGCGGCACGGAGAGTATCGCCGGCCAGAACGCCCAGGCCGCCGGAGTATGTAGGCATGTCAGCGACAAGCCCAATCTCCATCGAGAAATATGCAATTCTTCTTTCTTGATCCATCTTTGACGTATTTTTTGTCAGACCGAAAGCGTGGATCTCTCCCGTTCTCTGCGGTTTCTCTGTTTGGGATTCTCCCGCACTACGAACGATGATCGCAAACAGCACGCGTGAAAATGACCGAAAAGAACGTCGAGAGACCACAACTCGACTTGGATGCCCGACAATTTAATGAAATATCGGGACTGGGTCAAATCGCCGCACAACCGCCGCATCGCCGCTGAATCAGGCCGAGTCGTTCTGTTTCAGAATGGGTGGGCTCAGTTCTCCTCTCATTCTCTTTCCAGGCATAAAAAACCCCGGCTGTTCGGGCCGGGGCTTCAGTTCAAACCGGGGCAATTACTTATTTCATCAAGACTCCCGCGACAGAACGCGGACCGCTGATAACAGATGATGACAGCACTTCCATCAGTCCCGATAAAAAGCATCGGGACTTCTGCTAAAATGACTCCGAGTAGTTCCCATCAGTCCCGCGAAAGAACGCGGGACTTCTGCTAAAATGACTCCGTCATTTTAGCATCAGCATTTTCCTCACAGCCGAGTGGCTGTCGGTAATGATGCGGTAGAAGTACATCCCACTGCCGAATCGCGACCCGTCGAAATTGAATTTGTAATAATGCCCGGGCTCAGCCATGCCGTCGAACAACTGCGCCACTTCCACTCCGAGAATGTTGTATACCTTCGCCGTCGCATGTTCCTGCTTCTCAACGCTGAATTTGATTTCGGTTGTCGGATTGAACGGATTCGGATAGTTCTGCGCGAGTTGAAATACTTTCGGTGCTGATTCATCTGTCACGCCTGTCACGCCTGCGACGACAATCTCATTGGAATATGATGCGTGTCCATTCATATCCACCTGCCTCAAACGGTACACATCAGTTGTGGGACCGACATTCATATCGGTCCAGGTATAGTGATGTATCTGCAGAGACGTTCCTGCCCCCGCAATCAAATCGCTTACGGTTGTGAATGTTGTCCCGGTTTTTGGACGGCGTTCCACATAGAAGCCGTAGTTGTTCGTCTCGCTCACCGTCGTCCATGCCAGTTGTACCATGTTCTCAGAAGCGGTTGCCGTCAAGGAAGCGATCTGGATAGGAAGAATCGCATCCGTTCCAAGCACGAACTGACTGAAAGACGTGATACCATCGAATGTGACGGTCGTCGGAGTTATGCCGGAGGCAGTGTCCGCCGCCGTGGTCCAACTGCCGTCAGATGTGGAGCTCCGGCTGTAGAGCTTGTACAATGTCGCGGAGGCGCTCCCGTTACTGGTAAAGCTCGACGGAACGGAAAAAGTGAGACTCGCAGCAAATGTACCCGGCGTCCCGAATGTATTGATAACCCAGTACCGGTCATCCAGGACCGTCGACGACCCGACAGGAAGGGAATTCGGGGTAGCGGGGATCTGTGTCGCCACCACCTGGACCGGGTTGTCGAATGCATCGGTTGTGGTCAGTACGACGCTGCCGAGACTTGCCGTACCGCTTGCGAAGCCGATCGTGTCGGCACTCGTTCCGGCGCCGGCCGGGGCCGTCGATGTCACCCAGCCATCATTACTATCAAAGCTGAAATTCACCAGTGTGCCATCATTGGAGCCGCCCGTCAGGTCGTGCGCAATGGTACCGGATCCATCGTTGAATTGCCAGTATCCGATGAGACCGCTTTCCGTGCCGGCAAGAGTACGATGCATGTTGTCTCTGATGTGGGTTGAATCGAGAGCGATATTCCAGATCCGGACTTCGTCGATGACACCTGAGAATTCGTTCCCGCCACTCTGATCCGACGCGATGCGCACACTGAACGAGTTTGACGGGATCGGGCCCGATGCGGAAGTTGTATCTTCCAGAACGCCGTTGACATAGATACTGAGCATACTTCCGTCGTACGTCCCTGCCACGTGATACCACTCATTTCCGGCTGGAAGACTTGAGAGTGCCCCGGCGGCATTCGATCCGACGATGATCCTCGGTGCACCTCCAACGAGGTCCAGCAGGAACCCGTCACTTCCCCCTGCGGTGATATCATCGACAATCCTTTCACTCACTCCGTTCGACGACGGCCGTATCCACGCTTCAATCGTCATCTGACTATCAAGACCGGCAACGGAGGTATGCGGAATGGATACATAGTCGTTCACGCCGTCAAACGAAAGCGCATTACCGGCGCCTACAACAGATAAAGGATTCTTGTGTCTGTCATCTTTCTGACCCGGGAGAGCTACGGAACTTGAAAGAAGCAATAGGGTAAAGATGATCAGCGCATTGGTTGCAATCTGTTTCATATTAAGTTCTCCTTGTTGTTAATGGAAAGTGACCAGCATGATGAATAAACGATGTTACGCAAAAGAATGTTCGATCTTCGAAAACCCAAGCAATAAATCATCGACAAACCCTAAGCACGAAATCCGAAATCTTAAACAAAATCTAAGCACTAAATACGAAATTCAAAAACGTCACTCGGAACTCGACTAAAATGCCGAACGTTCTTGGTGCGACAATACAAGAATTCTCGAGATCGTTTTGGAATTTGTGTTTCGGATTTAGTACTTGTTTAGTGCTTCGAGATTCGGATTTAGAATTTTCGCTAACGGTTATGGCTGTGCGTAACATCAGTTAATCAATCTGTTTTCGAGACAGAACACTACTTATTTCATCAACAATCCCGCGAAAGAACGCGGACCGCTGATAACAGATGATGATCGCTGATTAAATCACATCGTCAGTTCCCATCAGTCCCGCGAAAGAACGCGGACCGCTGATAACAGATGATGATCGCTGATTAAATCACATCGTCAGTTCCTATCAGTCCCGCAGAAGAATGCGGGATTTCTGCTAAAATGACTCCGAGTAGTTCCCATCAGTCCCGCGAAAGAACGCGGGACTTCTGCTAAAATGACTCCGTCATTTTAGCATCAGCATTTTCCTCACGGCCGAATGGCTGTCGGTAATGATGCGGTAGAAGTACATCCCACTGCCGAATCGCGAGCCGTCGAAATTAAATTTGTAATAATGTCCCGGCTCTGCGATGCCGTCAAACAGCTGCGCCACTTCCTGTCCGAGCATGGAATACACCTTCACCGTCGCATGCTCCTGTTTCTCCACGCTGAATTTGATTTCGGTTGTCGGATTGAACGGATTCGGGTAGTTCTGCACGAGTTGAAAGACCTTCGGCGCGGCTTCGCCATTCACGCTCAACACGCTGGCCACCGTGATTTCGTTCGAATATGCGACGTGACCGGTTAAATCCATCTGCTTCAGCCGGTACACATACGTGGTAGGACCGACATTCATGTCGGTCCATTCATATTGGTGTACCTGCAGAGACGTGCCCACCCCCGGGATCAGGTCACTCACCGTTGCGAAGGTTGTAGTGCTTTGTGGCCGCCGCTCGACGTAGAAACCGTAGTTGTTCGTTTCGCTCACCGTCGTCCATTCCAACTTCACGCCGTTTGCGGTGGTGGTCGCTGTCAGCGAAGCAAGCTGAATCGGCAGGGCTTCGTTCGTCCCGAGCATAAATTGGCCGAGTGATGGACGGCACTTGAAATACGCGCTTGTATCCTGCACAGTGTCTGCTCCCGCAACGTCGAGGCTCCATGCGCCATCATCATTACTTCCACGTTTGTACAATGAATAGAGCGATGGATTGCCGGTGCCGTTATTCGTAAAGCTTGAGGGTACTGTGAATTCCAGGTCAACGCCATATGTGCCCGGTGTGCCGAAAACATCGACGATCCAGTACCGGTCGGTGAGCATTGTCGATGATCCCACCGCTACCACATTCGGAGTATTCACAATACGGGTGACGGTGATGTCAACCGGGTTATCGAACGTGTCGCAGGAATCCCGCAATGCGAGCATTCCTCCAAACGTACTGTAACCGGACTGAAACGCCGTCTCGCTGTAACTTGTCCCGACACCGAGCGGAGCGGTCGAGGCCACCCAGCAGGTCGTTGTGTCGAAGCCGTTGAGCGTACCGGTATTGCTGCCCGCATTGTCGAAAGCCGTCGAACCGGCGCCCTCATCGAAACGCCAGTATCCGGCAAGCCCGGTTTCAGTCCCTGACAGTCTGAGGTGCATGTTCTCACGGATCTGCTGCTGGGTGCGGGCTGTAGTCCAGATGCGAATGTCGTCCAAATTCCCCTTGAAAAAAGTGGAAGCGTTTCCGCCCTGCATTCCGAAAAGGATGGAGAGAGTATTCTCGTGATCGATGACCGAGCTGGTCGAATAATATGAAACGAGGTTTCCGTTTATATAGAGACCATGCCATGTGCCACTGCGAACCGCCGCGATGTGTGTCCATTCATCCCATGGAATCGTGCCAGGCGAGATGACAGTGTATTCCGAGGTATACAGTGCGGGAAATTCGGACTTATCACTCATCATGAAAAAGACTTGACTTGCATAAAGCCCGAGCCGAAACTGGTTAGTGGGGTCGCCACTCAGTTCTTTTGAAAAGATCACCGCCGAGGATACTTCAGGGCGAACCCAAGTCTCCAGGGTGAGATCACCTGTCCCGAATGAAATACCATTCCCGGCATTGACATAGCTGCTGTCGCCATTGAACTGCAAAGCGGATCCGGCGCCGACGACACTTGAAGGGCTCTTCTGCTTACTATGTTTCTGACCCGGGAAAACTACGAAAGTCGAAAAAAACAATAGCGTGAAGATGATCAGCGCAATGGTTGCAATCTGTTTCATAGTAGTTTCTCCTAGCTCTTGCTGGAAATTGACCAGCATGATGATTAATGATGGATCTCATAGAGAGAACAGCGCTCAGCCGAGCGGGGGAGAATGATATTCAGCAAGAATATAGGAAGAATAACGAAGCATGTCAACCCTTCAAAAAGATGGGGGAAAAACAGGCAGGGAGATTCAGCGTCGTCAACGCCCGCACTTCCGAGGCAGTCCAACAAGTAAGCAAATGCCCATCCTGACATGTTTTTGGTCAGGATCCGAACCGAGGAATCCGCTGCCGACGTTTAGATGCCGATCAAAAGCATATCGGCAAGACGGGGAGGGCGAAGATGCTGACCATCCCGACGAAGTCGGGAAGCATGACGGTGGGACTTTTGGGGCAGCCTCTCAAAAAGCGACGGTTCTGGCCTAATCCAGCTTCTTTCGGAATCTCAGGATGCTTGCCGTCAGTACAGTGCCCCCCATCACAAGAAGAATCAAACCTTGCAGCCAGAGCGCCTTCAGCCCGACTCCTTTCAAGATCAATGAGCGCACGATCACAAGGTAGTATCGCATCGGCACAAACCACGAGAGGCTCTGCAGGATCGGCGGCATGTTCTCAATCGGGAAATTGAAACCTGAAAGGTACATCATCGGCTGGAGAATGAAGAACATGCTCACCATCATCGCCTGCTGCTGCGTATGAGAGATCGTCGAAATGAATAATCCGAGTCCTACCGTTGTCAGCAGGAAACACCCGGAGAGCCCGATGAGCAGAGGGATACTGCCGCGTATCGGGATCTCATACCAGAACACCATGACCGTCATCACGACTGTGGCGTTCATCGCACCGATCATGATGAACGGAACAAGCTTGCCGACGATGAGCTCCCACGGGAGAATCGGCGTCACCATAATCTGTTCCAGCGTGCCTATTTCCTTCTCACGCACGATTGCCATCGCCGTCAAGTTCATTGTCGTTATGAGAAGGATCAGGACAAGCACTCCCGGCACCATGAACACCCTGCTTCTTAGTTCGGGATTATACCACGCCCGCACTTCCGATCTCACCCCGCCGATCGCTTGCTGCCCGCCGACAACATCCACAAGGATTTTGGTGGAGTACTGGGTGATAATCTGATTGAAATAGCTCACGCTGATGGCGGCAGTATTGCCCTCGCTTCCGTCGACGAGCACCTGGACCCTGGCCGGTTCTTTCCGGAGGATCGTTTCGCCGAACTTGCGGGGAATCACCAGCGCCATATCCACTTTGTTGTCGTCAAGGTACGAGGGAAGCAAAGCGTAATTATCCGTAGCGTATTCGATCGTGAAGTACCCGGACGTGACGAATTTCTCGGCGAGATCGCGGCTTTCCTTGGTTTTGTCAAGGTCGCACAGCACGAGGGCGATGTTCTTGACGTCGATCGAAGCCGCATACCCCAGAAACACGAGCTGCATGACGGGTGCCAGAAACACCAGCGGCAGAAGCTTTTTGTCCTTGAATAGCTGCCCAAATTCTTTTTTCAGCAGTGCTATGATCCTCTGCGTGTGCACGCGATCACCCCATCGTTTTCTTAAACCGGCGGACACTGATGGTCACCATGACGGTGACAAATATCAGCAAGTACACAACCTGCGGCCAAAACGCAGAGAGTCCTACACCCTTGAGGATGATGCTGCGAAGAATGATAAGATAGAATTTGGCCGGCGTGATGTTCGAAATGACCTGCAGCCACCACGGCATGCTCCGGATCGGAAACATGAACCCCGACAGGATCATCGTCGGCAACATCGACATCAACGCAGCCAGTTGAAAAGCGACCTGCTGGCTGTCAGAAACCGTGGAGACAAACAATCCAATCGATAGCGCCGCCAGGATAAACAGGAGGGTGGTTCCAAAGAGCAGAAGGATACTCCCTTTGATGACCACATCGAACAGGAAGTAGGCGGCAACAAGCACGAGCGCCGCTGCGACGAGAGAAATCACGGCATAGGGAATCATCTTTCCGACGATCAATTCCAACGGACTGATCGGTGAAACGTCAATCTGTTCAATCGTGTTTCTTTCCTTTTCCTTCACAATGGAAAGTGACGTTGCGATAACGGCCGTGATCGCCAGAATGAAACCGATAAGTCCGGGGACGAGAAACTTCGCGCTCTTGAGCTCCGGATTGTACCAGATTCTGGCATCGAACTGAATCGGAATGTAATTCGCCTTACCTATTTTCGCCAGGTTGCTCAGAACGATCTTCTGAGAGTATTCCATCGCCACGACCTGGACGTACCCCACGATCGTCGTGGCGGTATTTGCGTTCATCCCATCGACAAGCACCTGGATGTCTGCCGATTCGTTCGAGAGGATCTTGTGAGAGAAATCACTGGGAATGACAATAGCGCACGCCACCTGCGCATCGTCAAGCAGCCTGGTCGCTTCCCCGGAAGACGAAAGCAAGCGGACATAATCGAAGTATCCGGATGTCACAAACGAGTTAACAAATTCCCGGCTGGCGGCAGATTTCTCTTCGTCGTACACGGCCATTTTGATGTGCTGAACGTCGAGGTTCAACGCGTATCCGTTCAGAAGCAGAAGTACTGCGGGCACGACCGTCAATATTGCGAGAACACGCTTGTCGCGCCTGATCTGGCGAAACTCTTTGACAACAATGGGCCTGAGCCATTGAATCATACGCGGGTCACCTTCTTTGACTCCTGGTCCAACAAATAAATGAAGACATCCTCGAGCGAAGGAGTAATCCGCTGGATCTTCTCCCACACGATCCCATTGGTTTTCAATACGCTCTCGATGCTCGCGCGTGCCGATTGTTCCTCGGGGACCGTCACGTGAAGAAACGTTCCGAAGACCGAGGTTTCAATTGCCCACGGCTCTTCCTGAATGATCGACATTGCATCGATGACTTTCGAGCATTGGACTTCGAGGATCGGCGTCCGTATGTGGTCGTTTTTGAGCTCCTTCGGACTGCCTGTTGCAATGATTGTTCCGGCATTTATCAGGATGATGTCATTGCAGTATTCCGCTTCCTCGAGGAAATGCGTCGTAACGAGAACGGTTACACCCTCTGCCGAAAGGTCGTTGATAAGCTCCCAGAAACGGCGGCGCATGACGGGGTCAACGCCGCTCGTCGGCTCGTCGAGGAACACAATCCTTGGCCGGTGGAGGACGGCGCATCCGAGTGCCAGCCGCTGCTTCCACCCCCCGGAGAGCGTCCCCGTGATGCTTTTTTCCCGCCCGCGAAGGTTTGCCATCTCCAGCACCCAAGCCTTTCGTTCCGCAATTTCGGCATAGCTCAGACCGTACACCCGCCCGTAGAAGTTGATATTCTCATCGACGGTCAAATCCTCGTACAGGGAGAAACGCTGTGACATGTAGCCGATGTTTGCCTTTACTTTCTCCGGTTCTGTGTTGATGTCGTAGCCGCCGACGCGCGCCGAGCCGGACGTCGACTGCAGGATTGCGCAAAGCATTCGTATCGTCGTGGATTTGCCGGCGCCGTTTGCCCCGAGAAATCCAAAAATTTCCCCCTGTTTGACCGAGAAGCTCACCTTGTCGACGGCAACGAATGCGCCGAATTGCTTCGTCAGGTTCTCGGCTTCAATGGCAGAGCCCGTCATTGCTTACCTTCTCCGATCGCCTTTTCAAGCATCGCTTCCGACAGTTCCGAATCGACCTGCGACTGAACGAGCTGCAATTGTGCCTGATGCCTGGCAACTTCGGCATCCAGCAATTCGGAATTCGTGGTGAGTCCCGCCTTGAATTTTTCGTGCGTGACACGGAGGTTTTCCTCCGCCTGCTCGACACTCAGCCGTGCGAGATCAATTTTCTCCTTGGCCTGCCGGAAATTCAGGTAGCTCTGTGTTACTTCAAGCGTGATTCCATCTTTCAAGACGGCCAGCCCATCCTTTGCCTGTTCATACTGTGCCTTCGCCTCCGACGTTTGACGGAGCGTTGTCAGGTTGTTCCAGATATCAAACTGGAGGTTGAGACCGACATCCCAGGTATCCTTGAATTGGTCCAAAGGGGGAAAGAACCGTTGGTTGGGCTGGGAATAGTAGTAGTTGCCCGTCAGGTAGAGCTGAGGCAGCCATCCACCCTCGGCAGACTTGATGCCCGCTTCGGCCGCTTTTATGCGCCACTCCATTCCCTGAATGTCGGGCCTTCGGCCAATGGCCAGCGAGAGGAGCTGGTCAAACGCCGGAAATACTTTTGTTGTCGAACTCAATGTCGACCCCAGAGTGATGTCGGTGTTGAGGGGCAGTCCGATAATGGAATTCAGGGAAATGACGGCTATCTTCACGTTGTTTTCGGCATCGCTGAGGGAAACCCTGGCATTTGAGAGCTGGACTTTTGTCTTCAGCACTTCGTTCGTCGTTGCCATCCCCTGCCTGAGCATGTTCTGGATATCGTCGAGATGCTGGGACATTTGTTCGACGTTTTCTTCCGTCAATCGCTTCACTTCGAGAGCGCGATAGACGTTCCAGTATGCAGCCTTGATATTCAAAAGAAGCCCGGCCCTGTCATTTTCGAAATCATTGTGTGCGGCGTTGGCAGTGTACTCGGCATTATCGACCGCGCCCTGGAGTTTCCATCCGGTAAAGATCGGCTGCTGGAACGTCGCCTTTGCAGTGTAATTGTTCAGAATCACCGGAGCAATCGTGACGGTCGCATTTCGGGGAGGGAATCCCGGGCCGAACGAGTTGGCAGGGAGTTCGATCGAGCTGGGTGGAATATCGCTCAGGTTCAGATAATTAAGCTGGGCTTTGAGCGAGGGATAGAGACCCGCGCTCGTTTCGCCGGATTTAGCATCAGCGTACTCAGCCTTCATCCTTGACGAGTGAAGCGACCTGCTGTTTTCGAGTCCGATGGAAATCGCCTCCTCGAGAGTCAGTGTGCGTTGCTGGGCCGACAATGAGCCCGCGACGAGGAACAGCATTCCGGCAAGTTTGACTGGCATGTTCATGCGTTTATTCCTGCTTCATTCATTGATGTTTGAAGATTCTCAGACATGAGCGATACAAAGACATTCTCAAGCGACGGCGGGATCGTGCGCCACTGTGTAATTTCTATCCCCAGATTCCTTAAGATATCGAGGACAGGAGGTATATCCCGGTCAGCGCTTCGAACGAGCACGTTGAGCCGATCCCCGAAAGCCTGGACCTCCCTGACGTTCCGATTGCTTCTCAGGTGGGAAAAAGACATTCGGATATCGGAGCAGACGATTTCAACGATCTCTCCCTTCATCATCTTTTTCAGGTTCTGCGGCGTATCCGCCACCATAATTTTCCCGCGATTCATCAGAGCAACCCGGCTGCATCGCTCCGCTTCATCGAGGTAAGGTGTTGTCATGACGATCGTGATGCCGGATCTCAGCAAGCTCGAGAGCACTTTCCAAAAGTCACGCCTGGAGACGGGATCTACACCCGTCGTCGGTTCATCGAGGAGGATAAGTTCCGGGGTGTGTATGAGCGTGCACGCGAGTGCAAGTTTTTGTTTCATGCCGCCCGACAGTTTTTCTGCGAGACGGGTGCGAAACGGCGTGAGGCGTGTAAATTCGAGAAGCTCGTTGCGGCGTTCGCGGTAATTGTGTACTCCGTGGATCTCCGCAAAGAATTCGATATTCTCATCGATTGTCAAATCGCCGTACAGGCTGAATTTCTGAGAGAAATATCCGATCCGTTTTCGAACCTCATGGGTTTGCTTTCTCACATCGTAGCCGAGGACAGTCAGATTACCTTCGTCGGGAACGGTGATGCCGCAGAGCATTCTGATCGCCGTCGTCTTGCCCGCTCCGTCGGGGCCGACGAGGGCATACATCTCCCCCCGCTGCACCTCCAGCGACATGTTGTCGACTGCCGTCAGATCCCCGAAGGTTTTCGTCACTGACACCATTCTTAACGCATCCATGGCGGCGGGTCCTATTAATGCACGTAGGCGTCGGCAGGCATGCCGGCTTTGAGAATGCCCGATGGATTCTCCACTTCCAGCTTCACGCCAAAGACGAGTTTTGTCCGGTCTTCCTTGGTCTGAACGTTCTTCGGCGTAAACTCGGCAATGGGAGAAATGTACACGACGTGTCCGGGAAAGGATTTGTCCGGATACGTATCGATGACAACGTCCGCCGCACCATTCAGCTTCACTTTGCCCAGCTCTTCGTCGTTCACATAGATCATGAGGTTGAGTGTTTTGATCCTGGAAACGGTCACGATGGTCGTACCGACGTTGACCAATTCCCCCACCTCGACCGGTTTGTTCGTCACAGTTCCGGAAACAGGCGCGATGATATGCGCGTCGCCGATTTGCTTCCGGATAATGTCGGCATTGGCCTTGGCCTGGTCGAGCCGTGCTTTTGCCGCGGCGAGTTCCTCGGGCCTCGCATACCTCTGAGTCTTTTGAAGATTCTGCCGCGACGAGTTGAGCTGGGCTTCTGTGATCGTATAGCGGGATTCCGCATCGTCGAACTGCTTCTTCGACACGCTGTTCGTCTTGTATAATTCAGTCATTCGGTCGTAATCATCCTTTGCGTTCTTCGCGCTCGATTCAAGCTGTCGTAGCGTTTCCTCTGCCTGTTGAAGGTCCTCGGAGCGGGCCCCATTCACCAGCATCTGGTACTGGGCGTCGGCAAGATTGACACCGGCGAGCGCTTGCTTCAGCTCGAGGTCAAGGGAGACGTGGTCGAGAATTGCAAGCGTGTCACCCTCTTTGACCTCGCTTCCCTCGTCGACGAACAGCCGCTCGATCTGCCCGGGGACCTTCGCCGAGACCTTTACTTCAACGGCCTCCAATGTGCCGGACGCTTCGATGGTTCCCTTGTGATTATTGCCGCAGCCGGCAAGAGAAAGAATGACAACCAGCGTACTGAGATACTTCATGCAATCCTCATCTTTTAATGGTTTGAAATTTTCATATGAAAGTGTTTCCTCGCGCTCTCGGTGAGAATTCCGTCGAGATATATTCTCATGATCGTTCTGAAAGCATCTTCAATGGAAAAGGGGTATTGAGCGAGCGTTTCCGGATTCACCACTCCCTGAATTGCGCTCAAATACATCAGGACCATGGCGTCTTTGCTCAGGTCATCGCGAACGAGTCCCAGCCGGATTCCTTCGTCGATCATTTTGGAAAAATTCCCCAGAATCATTTTCCGCCTCATCTCCTCGATGCGCTTCCAGATATCCGGCCGAAATCTGCGGATATCGTCGCGAAACTGGCTGCTGATGTGGCACACGAAGTGGCCGATGTACTGCCACATACTGTACAGCTTCGTGACAAAATCGTCGGATGATTGCGTTATTGTCCTGATGTTCGAACTGACCTCCAGCATTTGCCACTCGACTGCGGCGTCGAGCAATTCATCCTTGCTGTGGAAATGCTGGTACATCGTCTTCTTGCTGATCCCGAGCTGCTGGACAAGTTCGTCCATCGTGACTTTCGAGAACCCTTTTGCCAGAAACGTGTTGCGCGCAGCCTCGATGATTCTGTCTTTCGGATGTTCCTCACTCATAGCATTAGCCGATATTGTGGAAACCATAATATTTTCTCAAGTTTCCTTGAGACGAAAAAAAATGCCGACCTGGAGAATACAGCCCGTCGGAAACCAATAAAACTTTTAGCGTTTCCAATATACGACTTTTTTCGATTCTTGTCAAGTCGGGAACGCAAAAGTAGCGGTGGAGCGCCACACTACGCAGGGAAAGATTCATGTTCCAGGTGACGGGAGACTTCAGATCCCTGCATTTTCCCGTCGAATAACCGAACCACACTTAATGTTAGACAATGAGACAGGTGTTTTTATTTCATTTTGGGATCAATCTCTCGGAGTTTTTGCCTGTGAGCAAAAATTTTGTCTAATTCTCCTACGTCGAAGTGCACGAAGAAAGGGAATAAAACGCCCTCCCGTTGTGTCTAAGTATTGTAAGAAAGTTGTGAATCGAGATCATGATACGCCCACAGATGACGAACTGCTCATGGCTGCCCGTAGCGGCGACCAAGGGGCATTTGGACAACTGGTGATAAGGCATGAAAACCGCGTAGCAGCGACAGTGAAGGGGATGCTGGGCGACACTCCGGAGGCAGAGGATGTCGGCCAAGAGACTTTTGTCCGCCTATTCCATTCCCTGAGAAAGTTTCGGGGTGAATCGAAGCTTGCAACATATTTGTCCCGGATCGCGATCAATTTGTCGATCAACGAACTCAGGAGACGAAAAAGGCGAGGTTCTATTCTCGCCTCCGACAGTGGTTCGCCCCACAACGCAAGGGACGTTAGATCAGAGCCTAGTTCGGAAATCGAATATGAATCAACAGAATCTCGCGACGCTGTTCGAAAAGCAATCGCCTTGCTCAAACCCAAGTTCCGCACGGTGATTGTGCTGAGGTTGATCGATGGATACTCAACGGCGGAGACAGCCGATATACTGAAGGTCCCTGAAGGGACGGTGCTGTCGCGGCTTTCACGAGCGCAATTGAAATTGAAAGAACTGCTCTCCCCTTACACTTGAGGTAGCAACGATGAAGGACAGAACCTATAAACTAATGCTAAGAGCGTTTGATTCACCTCTCAGAAAACAGGAATCAGAGTTGCTGAAGAGCGGATTGATGGCCTCGCGTGTTCTACGAGATGATCAGAAATTCTTTGCAACCCTCCGTGCAGTAATTTCCTCTTCCCGCCATCCCTCATTTGAACCTGCATTTGTGCGACGGGTTGTCGACGCGGCTTTTTCTGGATACGACGAATTTGGCCGCTGGCTCAGCATTTCATTTCGCCGTGTGGTGATCGCCTCGATCGTGGTTAGTGTCCTTTGTGTATATTACAATCTCTCAAGAAGGGATTCTGTTAATGTAGCATCGGTTCTCGGACAGCCGGAACCGTCCATAGATCAGGTTCTTCAAGTGGAGAGACTCTTCCAATGACGACAAAATCAAAAGCAACTCTGTTTGTCCTGGCGACATTTTTGCTGGGTGTCCTCGTCGGCGCTTTGATCAATGGAGCAATCATGAGCAGCCGGTCGAGAAATCTCAATTCCCTCCCGCCGGGACCGCTCCTTGCCTCCATCGTTGAGCGGGCCATTCAGCCTGATGTGAAGCAGCGCGATGCAATAATGAAGATCCTGGAAAAACACTCTCAGACGATGGCTGCGGCAGCGGAGACATTTAGAGAAACAATGACCCGGACTATCGACCGCGTACAAAGCGAGCTCGACCCGCTCTTGACACCGGAGCAACGGCAACGGTTGCGGGAAAGCATCGAACGCCCCATGATGCGTCTTAGAATGCATCCAGGGCCGGGCGGCGAAGGAATCACGATGCTCAAAGAAGAACTCGGCCTCAGCGATCAGCAAGTGTCTGAGATTAGGGAAATCTTTGGAAGTGTGGAGCAAGAAATATCGGAGATACTGGAAAAGACTCAGCAGGATCCGGCCGCTCTTCGTCAAAAGATGGCGGAACTTGGCAGGGCGACCAAGGAGAAGATAAACGCTGTCCTAACGCCGGTGCAGCAGAAAAAATTCCATAAGATTCAAGAGTTTGTCTTACCCGAGTTTCCAAATGGCGATTTTCCACCGTTTGGAGATGAGAAGCGTGAAGAGATGCCCCCATCGGATTCGACAAGCAAGAACCTCGAAAACCGCTGATGCCATTCAGGCAATCCATTTCAAATGTGAAAGGTGCAACTTGTCAAAATGGGGGTTGGCGGAACGCCCTGCGGGAGATCCGTTGATTCTGACCTCATCGGTGTGTTGCGTCATGAATGCTCACGGTTCTTATCTGCGAGCAGACAAACAGTGACCCAAGATTGGGTAAAATCATGATTTCAAGAACTCTCTTCTTTGCAGCAATTCTGGCCCTCTTGACTAGTTGCTCTGACCAACGGATTCAAAGCAACTGGGCTCGAAGGTCACCGACCATCGATGGGAGTCTAGAGGAGTGGAGTAATGCCTCGCTGGTTGTTTTTGATGACCTCCAAGTATCAGTCGGTGTAGGTAACGATACCTCTTTTCTCTATCTGGCCGGGCGTATTGCCAATGCTTCGCTCCAGCAAATGGTCGAGCAATCTGGAGTGGTGATCCTGCTTGACCCGGATGGTGGGCACCGGAAGGACTTGGAAATCCACTTTCCCGCGTCAAAAGCTGCAAGAGCGAATCTCAATCGCGCAGAGTTCTGGGATAGCTTGACCGAAGAACAAAAGGACAAGGCCCGAAAACAGCTGGACGAAATGCGCAGAGGAGTTCTCGTTATCGACAAGAGATCGGTCGATTCCCATGTCTATAAACCAGGGAATGTCGAGGGATTTGCTGGAGTCATCGCCGAGGCTCAGGGGCTTGTCTCCTTCGAAGCTCGAATACCTTTGCATATCGAAAAGTACTTTCCAAAATTTAGCGGGGTCGACCCCGGAAAGAAGGTTGGGATTGGCGTGGAACTTGGTGGGTTGACCGGGAATCGATCACACAACGTTGGCTTCGAAGGTACACCCCCAGCAGGTGAGTTCGGATTTCCTGGTGGCGGTGGTACTCCGGGGAGTCCTCTCCGTGGAGGTTCTCGGGTGCCCGACAATAAGGAGATTTGGCTAGAGGTGAGTCTTGCACAGCGAGAATAGAAACCAGGGAGCACCTTTAGTCCCACGAATTCTGATTCTGATTGCTGGCCTGGCACTCGGGAGTGTGAATCAGGGTTGCTCCCCGGCGGCAGGATTCCAGCGACCTGAACAACAAGGGAGTGAGGAATCAAATTCTCTGCTCAGCGCCTCTTTCGAAGCGTGCTGGAACAAAAGCACCATAGCTCTCAGTTCACAGTCGTCGGGGGAAGTCGGCTTCCCCTTCCTGGCAGGTGGACCTGGGAGACGAGGTGAGGGGCCATTTCCCTTGATTGTGCATGCGACGATAATGGATTCAATGCTCGTTGAGGAAGGGATTCGGGAATTCGGCCGTCTTGCACGCATGGACACGAATGGCCTTGAAGCATATCGCAGATCATATCGCCAGCACCACCATCTTGATGAAAATGTTTTCGTGTACGTGGAGATCCAAACATTTCTCGCTCAGGAATATCTTGATGCCGACCGGTGGATTTTTTTTCTGGAAGACCAAGAGCGGCATCAGATTGAACCCGTGCGCGTTGTTCAACACCCGATTCAGCGACAAACGCCTCGGCTTAGTTCACCGAACGGGCGGGACGATCCGGCCGGCATGTCACCTGTGAAACGGAGCATCGATCTCTACTTTCCACTCAAGCGTTTCCCACCTGCAAATCGTGAATTCGAGGGGTTCGGAATACTGAAGTTTGTTGTCCTTGATATCAATAACTCACACGTCCGGGCGGAAGGTGTGTGGGATCTCATAGCACCGAAATAGTCCTATATAAGGAGAACCAATGAAAAAGGCATTTAGAACATTCTTTACGTGCTGCAGCATGATCGTCATTGTCATGCCGTACTACGGTTGTGGGAGCAGCATCGAGCTTGTGAGTCACAAAGCCGCTCATCCAGTGACGATCGATGGCAAGATGAACGATTGGGGTGGCATTCCCGTGTACCTCGAAAAGCAAAAGCTCTTTCTCGGATTCCTTGAGGATGACTCTTCTCTCTATGTTTTATTGACAACGACCGATCGGCAGACACAGGCCAAGGTGCTGATGACTGGTTTGACTGTTTGGTTCGATTCCACGGGATGGGACGAAAGGATTGTCGGCATTCACTTCCCGCTCGGTGAGATGGATCGTGAGCGTCCCTCGATGGAAAGATCCACCCGGCAGGAATCCGGACAAGAGGAGCCGGGGCGGGTGGAGAGCATGGTCGACAATGCGAACGCGGAACTGGAAATCATCGGTCCCGAAAAAGATCAAACGAGACGAGTCCTACTGCCATCTTCAAGGGGTTACAATGCGAAGGTCAACGTAAAGGAGGGTAGACTCGTGTACGAGCTGAAGATCCCTTTGATGAAGGGTGCGGACAAAGGCGTCATCGGCGTTGGGTTCGAGACCCCTGAGTTGGACATGAGCAAAATGCTAGGGCCAGGAGGAGCCGGTGAAGGTCCTCCCGGCGGAATGCCCCCCGGTGGCGGAATGCCCCCCGGTGGCGGAATGCCTCCCGGTGGCGGTGGAATGCCGCCAGGTGGTGGGCGACCACCCTCGCTGCCTACGCCCTTGAATCTTTGGCTGCACCTGCGGCTGAGTTCAGCAGGGGAGCCGACCAAGTAGCGGGCAAGTCTGTAGGCAACGATCTCGCTGACGAGAAACAAAGATGTGCATTGATCGTTGGCGTCAGGGTGGGATAGGTGGTAGCGGCTGAAGGATCTGACGCCTACATGGGGTGCCCCTCGCATCTGCAAGGGGCGCCCCACTTGATAGAACGACTATGAATTGCTCTACATCGAGGACGCGAAAAAGACCATGAGGCTCATTGGCGATGAGGACTTTGCCACGGAAGTGCTACAAAGTGAGATCCTGACGATCGCATTCTTCTGGGCTCCCTGGTCGCGTCCCACGAACCTCGCTGCCCTGATCCTCGATGCTGTCGCTGAGAGCCATAAAGGTATTGTGAAAGTCATCGGCATCAACATGGAAGAGCACACCCAAACTGCGAAAGCCTTCAGGGTTCTCCGCGTCCCGACCCTCATCTACTTTGTCGGCGGGAAAGACGTCGCACGGGCGGAAGGATTCTCTTCAGGCAGGTTCATCGAGGCAACCATCAAGAAATTGCTTGCTGTTCCGGGGTAAGGAACGCTGCAAGAGTCTTGGTTGCAGCTCGGCACGTCGCCAATGCGAGACACACTCACCGTTTTCAGGTTACGAATTAGCCGCCGGAATGAAAGAAGCAAAAGAACCATGAAGAGTTCTTCGCGTGTTCTTCGTCCAATCCCGGCCCCACCGGAGAATGGATCATATCGATCGGCGACAGCATGACAGCAAGGGTCTTCTCAGTTGGAATGATGGTACTGCTTCTGCCATACGCACTCTGGGGGCAGAACGCCACCGTGGGAGGGACCGTCGTCAAGAAGAACCACGGCGTGGCACTTGTTGGTGCACACATTCGGCTGATTGAGCAGGATGATTCAACACAGTCATTTGTCACGTCGACCGACGAGAACGGCCGTTTCGAGTTCTCCAACATCCAGAGAGCGACGTACACCATGGAGGTCACCTATCTCGGTTATGGAAAGCTGAGTCGCACCGTCACGATCGACAAATCGCATGTCGACGTGGAAACTCTGACCATGTCCGAAGAGGCGATACCGTTGAAGGAAGTTGTCGTCGAAGGACGGACGCCAACCGCCGAGCAGAAGGGAGACACGATCGAGTACAACGCTCAAGCATTCAAGATCAATGGGGACGCCACGGCGGAAGATCTGATCAAGAAAATGCCGGGGGTTACGGTCCAGAACAGCGTCGTCAAGGCACAGGGTGAGGAAGTGCAGCAGGTTCTTGTCGATGGGCAACAGTTTTTCGGGAGCGATCCGATGGTGGCGCTCCGTAATTTGCCTGCAGAAGTCATCGACAAGGTGCAGGTATTCGACAAGCTAAGCGATCAGGCGCAGCTTACAGGATTTAACGACGGCCAGTCGTCGAAAACCATCAACATCGTAACGCGCCCCGACCGGCGCCGTGGGGAATTCGGGCAGCTCAACGGTGGATACGGAACAGACGACCGGTACACTGTGGGCGGAAGCATCAACCATTTCGCTTCGTCCCGCAGGCTTTCCGTCATCGGCCTGTCGAACAATGTCAACCAACAGAACTTTTCGCTGCAGGACATTCTTGGCATCATGAGCGGCGGAGACCCGGCAGGAGGACCCGGAAGTGGGGGCATGTTCGGTCCGGGCAGCGGGCCGGGCGATGAAATGGGCAGCATGGGTCCCGGCGGAGGAGGCGGTGTGAGCAACTTCTATATCGGACAACAGGGCGGAAGCTCCACCGTGCATTCGGCGGGGGTGAATTATTCCGACAGCCTTGGAAAGAGCCTGCACGCAACCGGAAGTTATTTCTACAACCGCACCGACAACGCAAATCCGCAAGTCGTCGCTCGACAACACATCATTCCGCAAGATTCCATCATCTCCTACAACGAGAGCAGCGATGCTGAGCAGAAGAATGAGAATCACCGGCTCAACTTCCGTTTCGAGTACGCACCCGATCCGTCAAACTCATTCATCGCCACGCCGCAGGTTTCTTCCCAGGACAACCAGCGAACAAGCTCGATCACGGCAACCAATTTCTCATCGCCTGGCGTGGCGTCGAGCCGATCGGGGAGCGACAACCATACCACCTCCTCCGGATACACTGCCAACGGCGACCTCGTGTACCGGCACAAGTTTGCGGTTCCGGGGCGAACATTTTCTGCGGATGTGCTCATTGGGAAAAACCGGCAGGAAAGCGCGGGCGAACAGACTTCGACCAGTGAGTACGGCAATGCCCAAAATCTCGCTGACACTGTCAGTGTCGCCCAACAATCCAACACCCTCATGCAAGGAAACTCGTTCTCCACCAATGTTGCCTACACGGAGCCGGTGGGTGCATGGAGCTTGCTGCAAGCGACGTACACCCGGACGTACACGAAGAATTCCTCGGACAACAGGACGTACAGCGATCTGGAACTCGATTCAACGCTCTCGAATTCGTACGAGAACGAATACGAGACGCACAACGCAGGACTCACGTACAATCTGCGAGGAGGATCGCTCAGCGGGATGGTGGGTATCTCATACCAGATCGCCGATCTTCAAGGCCGACAGTCGTTCCCACAATCCAGCGCCATCAAGAAAACGTTTCACACGTTTCTCCCGAGTGCGATGTTGAATTATCAGCTCGCCCGCCGTCGCAATCTGCAATTCGTGTGTCGGACATCGACCGCCTCCCCGTCGATCAGGCAATTGCAGAACGTCGTCGATAATACGAACACGCTTCTGCTCTCGGCGGGAAACCCGAACCTGAAACAATCGTACAGCCAGACGTTCCTGACCCGCCTGTTTCTCGTCAATTCGCTGACGTCTCAGAGTTTCATGCTCTTCGTTTCGCTGAGACGCACGAAGGACTACATCGGCAACTCGACGTTCGTCGCGCAGAGCGATACTCTCATGCCGGACGGCATCCACCTGAATCGCGGGACACAGCTCACCAGACCGGTGAACCTTGATGGCTACTGGAGCACTAACTCGTTCTGCACGTACGGAGCTCCACTCGACCTCATCAGGTGCAACCTGAACCTGAACGCCGGCGTAACGTACACCCGCACCCCGGCACTGGTCGACGGCCAACAGAGTCTCTCGAACGCATACTCCCTGAATCCGGGGTTTGTCCTGGGCAGCAACTTCAGCGAAGACTTCGATTTCACGATCTCGTACACGGCAAGCTTTACGTTTACATCCAACACGACCCAGTCCGCCGCCAGCAGCGACTATTCCACTCACACGGCCGGACTTCGACTCAACTGCATTTTCTGGGAAGGCATCGTTGCCCGCACAGACCTCAACGGCACGCTGAACTCGGGCCTAACCTCCAGCCAGTCCCAAAACACGCTGACATGGAACGTGAGTCTCGGGAAGAAGATTCTCCCAAATGGACGAGGAGAGCTGCTCTTCACGGCGTACGACATCTTGAGTGAGAACAAGAATATCAGCCGGAGAGTAACCGAAACGTATGTCGAAGAGACGACCACCCGCGTTCTCCCCCGCTACTTCATGTTGACGTTCACGTACAACTTGCGACATTTTTTCCAGTTATGATCAAGTCTGGAAAGCTCAACGGGCCCGCACGCTTCACGAAACCATCGAGGGTACGAGCAATGAATCCAGATTCACTTCAACACGGATTGGCCAAGTTGGAAGAGAGGCGCGACGACCTCGCCCGGCTAGTGATGCGGGCACTACGCCCGGTGACGAACGTGTCGATGTTGAGTCCCTATTCCCTGCAGGGAAAGTTCAGAACACGTTACAGCAGAATGCCCTTGACTATCGGCAGAAGGAGGCGGATATTCGCTATGAGATCTTGAAAGCGGAGTGCGATATGCAGAATGCGCAGCTAAACATGAAAACAACATCGGGTAGTTATGGGTTGGCGAAATCCCTCTATGAAATGCAGAAGCAGCAATATCGGCTGGGAACACTTCCCTAGTCCGGCTTGATGGATTCCGAGCGATCGGTGACAACTGCAGAGCAGAACTATGTGCAGGCGGTCTATACCTATCTGCTTGCGAAAATAAGTTATGACAAAGCAAAAGGTAAGTTTCAAGAGAACGGAGGGGTTGTGTGAAGAGAATAATTCAGACTTTGATATTGGTTGCTGTTTTCAACCATTCGTCCGCGCAAGATCTGCCAAAGAATATCTTGGGCTGTTGGAAGGGCACGGACCGAGACATTGTCATAGAAATCTTCCAGGCTCCGGATAGCACATGCAATGGCAGGATCATGAAAGCCGAATCGAATCAAGATGTTGGGAAATTGCTCTTGCAGCAGTTGAGATATGATGATGACAAAAAAAACCATTCCGGTTTGCTCGTCAAGCCGGATAACGGAATGACGATTGGTGTCGCAGTATCCATTGTCAATAATCAACTCAAGGTTATTGCCAGAATACTGTTCATCACAAAAACATTCGTCTTTACAAGAGCTTTTGAATAGACCCGTTCAGTTGTCAGTCATGTTCAGTCTGGCACGCTCATTCACACTTTCCTCATATACGGCGAAGGATGGTTAAACCCACTGATATGATCAAAAACCTCATTTCAATCTTGGTCATTGTGACGAATGCCTACGCTGGATCTGGGCCGACACAATATCACGCGAACAAATTCACCATAAGCGGTTATGTCGAAGACTTACAGACAGGTGAAGCTTTAATTGGGGCGACAATAAGCGTAAAAGAACTGCCGCAAACCGGTACTACAACAAACTCCTATGGATATTACTCCCTGACGATTCTTGAAGGAACCTATACAATGACAGCGCATTTTATAGGATATGAACCGCTATCTTTCCAAGTGAGTCTCAAACAAAATGTTAAACGGAATTTCAATCTTGTTGAGAAAAGTGTTGATCAAAAGGAAGTTGTTATCACGGGAGAAAGAAAGGACGATAATGTCACAAACACTCAAATGGGGGTAGAAAAACTCGACGTGAAAGAAATACAAAATGTTCCTGTCTTATTAGGCGAGAAGGATGTGTTGAAAACAATGCAACTCCTTCCCGGCATTAAATCTGCCGGAGAAGGGAATAGCGGATATTATGTGCGTGGTGGGGGGGCTGATCAGAATTTGATTCTATTGGATGAGGCCACTGTCTATAACGCATCTCACTTTTTAGGATTTTTTTCTGTCTTCAATTCTGATGCTATCAATGACGTCACCGTGTACAAAGGAACGATGCCTGCGGAATATGGAGGTCGACTTTCGTCTGTCATTGATATGAAAATGAAAGAAGGGAACGATAAACAATTTGGGGTGAATGGCGGGATTGGCTTGATATCTTCGCGATTGACAATTGAGGGACCGCTTGTTGACGAGAGATCTTCATTTTCAATTTCTGGAAGACGAACGTATGCCGATCTATTCCTAAAGCTATCCAGTGACAGCACGATCAAGAAGTCCAAATTATATTTTTATGATCTCAATGCGAAGGTCAATTATCGGATCGGTGAGAATGACAGAATATACGCATCCGGATATTTTGGAAGCGATGTCCTCGGCCTTGGAAATACAATTGGCATCGATTGGGGCAATGCAACCGGTACACTGAGATGGAACCACCTTTTCAGTGAAAAGATGTTTTCTAATACTTCTCTTATTTACAGGAAGTATGATTACAACATGAATTTGGACTTCGCAGGTAACAACATCGCACTTTATTCGAGAATTCAGGATTATAACCTCAAAGAGAATTTGAATTATTATGTTGACGCTGAAAATGGAATCAAATGTGGATTGAACTCAGTGTACCAAGCCATTGTTCCCGGTACTGTTACTGCTACAAATAATTCCAAAGCCGATGAGCTACAACTTACCGATAAGTACTCTTGGGAGAATTCTTTGTATGTGTCGCATGAATATAGACCATCACCCGTTATTAATTTAGAGTACGGGGCCCGTTTTTCTGCGTTTAGTGTACTTGGTCCCGGTGTTTTTTATACCTACAATGATCTCGGAGAGACGGTCGACTCCCTCTCGTATGGTTCTGGAAAATTCATTAAAACTTATTTTAGTATTGAACCCCGGATAGCTGTGAATTATATCTTGAATGGGGCAAGTTCGGCAAAGGTCTCTTATGTCCGAAGCACACAAAATCTGCACCTTCTGTCTAATTCGACCACTAGTAATCCAACTGACGTATGGATCCCCAGCAGCAACAACGTCCAGCCGGAAATTGCTGATCAGTTTTCGTTGGGGTATTTCCGCAACTTTGATGATAACTCTTATGAATTCTCGGCCGAAACGTATTATAAAAACCTGCAGCACCAGATAGACTATAAAAATGGAGCTGAGTTAAATTTCAATGAAAATGTTGAATCACAATTGTTGTATGGTCGTGGCAGAGCCTATGGCATAGAGTTCTTTCTAAAGAAAAAGTATGGACGCCTCAATGGATGGATTGGATATACACTTTCACGCGTCGAAATGAAATTCGATCCTGTCAATAATGGAAATTATTACCCCGCCCGACAAGATCGAACGCATGACGTTTCCATTGTTGGTATTTACCAGTTCTCAGACAAATGGACTTTCTCTGCAACGTGGGTTTATAACACAGGAAATGCTGCCACATTCCCCAGCGGAAAGTATGAAGTTGCAGGGCAGGTGCTCAATTATTATACTGAGCGTAACGCATATCGAATGCCGGCATACCATCGACTAGATCTTGGAGCGACTTGGCAGGGTGAAAAGTCAAGCTGGACTTTTTCTTTGTACAATGCTTATGGTCGGGATAATGCCTACTCCATCACTTTCCGGCAAGACCCGAATGATCCAACAAAGACGCAAGCTCTTCAAACGTCGTTGTTTAAGTTCGTCCCATCCATCACTTATAATTTCAAGTTCTAACCATGAAAAAGACTTTATCGATACCCAGCTCGGTGAAAGGATTTTCTTTATTGTTGTTAGGCATAATCGGCCTTGCCTGTCAGAAAGTGATCAATGTGGATTTGAATTCGGCCGATCCTCGTATTGTCATTGAAGGGTCCATTTCAGATCAGTCTGGCCCCTATTTCGTTACACTATCTCAAACGGTAAACTTTGACGAGGCAAACGTTTTTCCTTCGATTCGTGATGCGAATATTGTAATAAGTGACAATTTGGGGAATTCGGAATCATTAATAGAGACGTCACCTGGAACCTATAGAACTTCAAGTATGCAAGGCGTTCCTGGCAGAATATATACATTGACCGTCACTGCAGACGGCAAAGAATATGTTGCCACTTCAACCATGCCACCTTCTGTCAATATTGATTCCTTGACGGTGGAAAATCTATTTATTGTTGGTAATAAATTGAAAGTTATCGATGTACACTTCCAAGATCCTGCCAACGTAAAAAATTACTATCGATTTGTCGAAGTAAAGAATGCTGTGGTACAAAAATTCATCTTCCTTTATGATGATCGTGTACAAGATGGTAGGTCTATGTCAAGCGCTCTCTTTGCTGATGAAGATACCTTAAGAACTGGAGATTCTGTGCTGGTTTTACTCCAATGTGTCGACAAAGGTGTGTTCGATTACTTTAGAACGATGGGTCAGGCAAGTGGTGCTGAAGGACCGCAAACAGCATCGCCGGCGAATCCAGTATCAAATATCAGTAATGGCGCACTGGGCTATTTCAATGCATATGCAGTGCGATCGAAACGAATAATTATTCCATAGCTTGAAATATTTCTTAGCTGATCTCTAAAGAGTACTGAGCTATTTGTCCCATTATCCCATTCGGTGAAATAACGAATATGAAAATTGTTCACAAGCGATGGTTGGTGGATTTGCAGGGGGGGCCGAAGTGAAGCCTCAAGAAAGAAATCTCCCAGGTCGGGAGTACACCTGTCCGCCGTCTTTTTGGCGGAACTCCCTCCCAGATGAGAATCGGACTCTACGCTAGGATGGCAACAACTTCCTGCTGGCGCGGCTCACCCGGGACGATAACCTCGTAGGTCTTCGAAATGTAGACGTCGATCTCCGTCCGAACTCCAAAATCCCCAATGAAGTAAATCCCCGGTTCGATGGAGAACGACGTTTCCGGAATGATGGTTCGCTCGTCGTGCGTCTCGAGATTATCGATGTTCGCGCCGCCGCCGTGAACATCCGCCGTTATCGAATGGCCTGTCCGGTGAATGAAGTATTCCCCGTACCCGTGCTTCACAATGTAGTTCCGTGTGAGATCATCGACGTCGCAGCCGCGGACTTCCTTCTTTTCCGCAAACGCTCTCTTCAGAAAGTTCACCGCTTCATCCCTCGCGCCCTTGACGACGTTGAAAATGGTCGCATACTTCTCGGGAACGGAAGTCCCGAGGTATCCGACCCACGTGATGTCATTATACGTCGACCCCGGTTTGTCCTTCTTCGCCCACAGGTCGATCAACACGAAATCCCCTTCGTGCAGCTCGGCGTGCACATCTTTTGTCGGCTCATAATGCGGATTGCCGCTGTTGGCATTGACGGAGCAGTTCGGCGCCTCATCGCTCACCAGCCCGTTCTCCTTGAACAACTTTTCCATGAATTGCTGTACGTCGTACTCCGTTGTTCGTATCTTCCGGGGTATCCGGTCTTTCATGAATGCAAACGTTCGGTCGACGATCGAGCGCATGATTCGAGCCGTTTCCAGGTTGTCGCGGTACACTTCTTCGGACCACCGGGCTCCGAAATACTGAGCGAGGTTCATCGAAGAAACCACCGTCACGCCGGTCGACCTCACCATCTCCACCGTTCCTGCATCCACCTTGGAGATGTACGGAATCGCATTGCCGGGGGAGTATTCCATGGCAACGGTCTTCAAACCGGCAAGAATTTTCCTGAGACCTTCGTCCAGCGACTTCCAGCTCAGGTAAATCGTCTTCTCGCCCGGGAGGTAGTCGAGGTTCCAGCGTTCGATGCTATGCACCAGCTTCCGGGGTTCACCCTGTGCCGGAATAAGGTAAAAGAATCTCCGCGTGTTCATGATGTGGTGTGGAAATTCCAATATCCGCTGGGCAAACTCATTCCGTTTCCAAAAATCATAAAACAGCCAGCCGTCGATGTGCTGCTTTTTCAAAGCGGATTGGATCGATCGGATTTTTTCCATGGTCGCTTGCGTCGGTGTTGTTTCGGGGGTTGTCATGTTCAATCCAGTGTTATGAAAGTGATCGTTGAGTTGACGAATGCATGCTTTGAGAAACACACATTTCGTTACAGACTGTGACCGATTGAAAAATACAGGAGAAGAGGTCCCACACTCGGAGGGGAACCGAGTAATTTCGTTTGATAGTAAAAACTCTTTCCCATGCCGACGGATGCAGAACCCAGAGGAGTATCGACGGCGATTTCCAGGCCGATGCCATGATGAAAACTATTGAGTTTGAGCTCCTCAGTTTTGTCTGAAATTGTTCCCAGATCATACCGCACCCTGGCGTACGTTTCGAATACAAGTCTGAACGGAAGCCAGTAACGATACTCCATGTTGATCAGGAAGAGATGCCGTCCCCGGCTGTCGTTCTCCCGCAGGCCGAAGAAAGAATTCTGTCCCCCAAGGGTGTATTGCTCGATGATCGGCAGCGGCTCGTCGGCAAAACCAAAGGTGATCTTCGGATGCAGCGTGTGTCGCTCAAGGATTGTGGTGTACGACTCGTACGAAAAACCGATTTTCTCAAAAGAGACTTCGCTTCCGAGCTGTCGGAGGGCGGTCTCAAACGATGCCGTCACCAAAACACCCTCCGTTGGAAATTCGAACTTGTTTTCCGTATCGACCGTCGACTGTAATTTTAACCCCACAAGCCGGTAATCCTCCGGACCGACATTGGCCGCCGGGAGGGACGAAACACGGTCATGTTCGGCCCTGAGCACCGCCGTCACATTTCCCAGCCGCTCGAGCTGTGTGCCGAACGTGAATGAGCCGCCATAGCGGAGTTCCTCATACTTCCCTACCTCGTCAATATCCCAGTGGGCGTCGTCAATCGCGGGATCGGTGTACGCCAGTATGTCGCGTGATGAATAATATCCTTTTAGATTGAAGGTGAGATATGTCTGGAAAATACGGTTTGCCCTGTATTCCGCCTCCACCATCCGGTCGCGAAAACCATAGCTGTACGAAAGTCCGACATTTTCACCGGCTCCCCGAAAATTCTCATCGCGCACATCAATCGTGCTTACGAGGCTGTGCTCATTGTCGGCATGAAGACCAAGTCGCAATAACTCGGAGCTCTTCTCGTTCACTTTAAGAACGAGGATGGGAGTCTCTCCCCTGTAACGGACATCCAGCAGCACGGATTCGAAGAGCCCTGTGCTTGTTAGGTTGATGAGACCTTTGTACGCGTCGTCAAGATTGAAAATGTCCCCCTTGTCCAGCGGAAACTCCCGGCGGATTACATAGTCTCTTGTGCGTACGTTGCCCTCGAAATACAGACCCGCGAGGGTGCCTTCGTTGACAGTGAAATGGACCGTCCCGCGCTGGGGATCCACCTGGACAGACTCAACCCGCGCCAAAGAAAAACGATTTTCCCGGTAGAGTTCGAGGACGCTCTCCAATCGACGCTGCAACTCAAAATAGTCGAGAACATTGCCCTGAAGAGACATGATGCGGGATTCAATCATCTTGTCGGAAATGACGTGATTCCCGGAGAAGCGAATTTCGCTCACGCGCGGGTTCGCCGTCACATGATAGATGATTTTCGTCGGACTGGCATGCTCGGTGATTTCCGCGTAAACATCCTGGTACGTCCCCAGGAGCGAAAGGTCTTGAATGTGTTCCTGGATCCGCACCGTCGAGACAGACCGGCTCCTAGCATCCTCGAGAATTTCCTGCCGTGCCGATTCCGGAATGGAATCCCCCTGGAACTCGACGACAACGTCATTGAATGTCCTCTCCGGAATCCCCGCCGACGAGTCCGCACGGTGAGGAATGAGTTGGAGAATTTGGCCGATGCTGCTTTCGGCGGCGCGTTCACCCGCGGCGACAAGAGTATCGATTCCGGTGAAATCGGAGACAATCCGGCTGCCGACGTCGGGGGTGATAACAACATCCGCCAATTTCAACTGACTCTGGTTTGATGATTGCATCATGATTGTCATGATCTGGTCGGCAATCTCCCATGGCTTGTTCATCTGGTCCTCGCGTCTCATCGTGCTGACAGAGTTGACGACGATCACGACTTCACAACCGAGCGACTTTGCCAGATCGACGGGGATATTCGAGAGCAATCCCCCGTCGACAAGCGCCATGGAATCCTTTTGCAGCGAAGAATATAACAACGGTACCGTCACGCTTGCGCGCATCGCCTCGGCAAGCGAGCCGCGGTCCAGGATAACACGCTTCCCGGAGAACAGATCGGTAGCGACAGCCCGAAACGGAATTTTCAGGTCGTCGAAACTCGGATACGGGTGGTAGAGTGCCTGGAGCGTCAGGTTCATGAGATAATTCGTCAACCGCTGACCGCTGGATACCGACGAAGGGATGATCGGCTGAAGTCCGTCAAAACGGATGACCAGAAAACCGGCCTGCTCCGGCTCTTTTTCTCCCACGAAAACCTCCCGGCGCTTCGTATCTTCAGAAAAAGCAAGCACATCGTCCCAGTTTGCGTGGACGGCAAGGCTCTCCAGCTGGGTTGTCGTATATCCCGATGCGTACAGGCCGCCGAGGACCGCTCCCATGCTGTTTCCGACGATCATGTCGATCGGAACAGCGTGTTTTTCCAGGACTTTGAGAACCCCAACCTGGGCCAGGCTGCGGGAGCCGCCGCCGCTCAAAACAAGTCCCACCCGTGGACGGTGCAGAGGCGAGGCCAACCGTACGTTCAAGCCACGGAAAGTATATTGAATTTTCTGAGCCCGCACGATGAGGTTCGTTTGCCCCACGATACCCAATGGAAGGCTAAGGAGTAAAGCCGGCAGAACCAATCGTTTTAAGAATGCGGTCAGAGAGAAAGGCATTGATCCTTTGCGAGATTCATCCGTACAAAGTAGAGATTTTTGCACGAAAAATCAAGAAAGACAGCCGTTGGGAAGTGCATCATTTTCACTTTTGAGTACTGTGCCGACCCCACCTTCCGTCCTCCCCTTGGTGAGGGGAGGAAACTTGAGGCTGTCCCAAAAGCCTCTTGTCTTGTCATGTTGAGCGAAGCGAAACATCTCAACGCTCGAAAACGAGTGCGATTCTTCACTCCGTTCAGAATGACAATCATTTTTTCTCACTTTTTGGACAGGGGAGAATATAAGAGGGGGTCAGGCCTGGA
Source organism: Bacteroidota bacterium (assembly GCA_049515655.1). Lineage (GTDB taxonomy): Bacteria > Bacteroidota > Ignavibacteria > UBA10030 > SZUA-254 > JBEKTW01. The sequence continues at coordinate 58,440 of JBEKTW010000006.1, read as the reverse complement.
CGACACGATTCGAATTGTGGCACTTTCAACAAGTCCCGCCGCGTGCTCCCGAATTGATTTTCCTGGCGAAAAACAATATATTGATGACATCATTGAGCGTGTCAGCGCTTCGATGGTGTACTTAATTCCACAGACGTTCAACTTTTGGGATATGGATGAACATGGCAATGCCGAACATGCAGTCGATGATGAAGCAAGTTCAACAAATGCAGGAGAAACTTGCCCGGATTCAGGCTGAACTCGAGAACAAGACCGTTTCAGCCGAGGCCGGCGGCGGTATGGTGAAAGTCACTGCGAACGGAAAACAGCAGATTCTGAAAATTCAGGTACAGAAGGAAGTCATCAATCCCGACGACGCCGAGATGCTCGAAGACCTCGTCGTCGCGGCTGTGAACAAAGCCCTCGACGAATCACAAAAAATGGCCCAGGAAGAAATGAACAAAGCCACCGCCGGAATGCTGCCGAGAATTCCCGGCGTGACGATGTAGTTGTTCTTCTCCGAATGAACGCTGCCATGCTCACCACATCCGATACCTTTGAACAACTGATCGAAGAGTTCTCCCAGCTACCGGGCGTCGGGCGCAAATCGGCCCAGCGCATGGCCACGTACATTCTCAAACTCTCCAAGGAAGAAGTGGAGAGAATGGCGCACGCTCTGCTCAAACTGAAGGAGAAGATTCAATACTGCTCTACCTGCTGGAATTTCACGGAAGAGAATCCTTGCCGCATTTGCTCAAACTCGAAACGGGACCGCTCCATCATTTGCGTGGTCGAGGAGCCCAACGATGTCCTCGCCCTTGAGAAAACGAACGAGTATCATGGCCTTTACCACGTCCTCGGCGGCTCGCTTTCACCGCTGGACGGTATCGGACCGGAGGAATTGAAGATCAAGGAGCTCCTTGCCAGGATCAGTCCGTCCGTGAAAGAAGTTATTCTCGCTTTGAATCCAAACGTTGAAGGCGAGGCGACGACAATTTACCTGACACGGCTGACGAAACCATTTGGCGTCAGACTCACACGCCTAGCCCGGGGTATTCCCGTCGGAAGCGACCTTGAATACGCCGACGAGCTGACGCTCACCCGCGCCTTAGAAGGAAGAGTCGAGGTGTGAGCCGACCTGCCCTGGCGATCCCTGTCGTCATATTCTTGCTATCGGTGAACGCAGGATGCGATTTGTTCCAGACGCGACAACCTCAATCACCGGGACAGACAAAATCAAGCTTCAACACACCCGTGACCCCAGATATTGTGCTGGACAACCTGAAGTCTGCATTTACTGAATATAATGTTGACAACTACATGCGCTGCTTTGTCGACACGGCGGTGCGACAGTATGAGTTCATACCCTCACAGGAAACCCAGGCAAATTACGCCGGCGTGTTCAGTCACTGGAACCTCGAAGCGGAACGGCAGTACTTCGTCCACCTTGGCCCGGCCACAACGGGTACGCCGTCGTTAAGCCTGATAACGCAAAGCAGTGTCGTCAGTTCAGATTCGGTCACGTATCTGATCAGCTACTCACTTTACTTCCCGCATAGCCGGTCGAACGTGCCCCAGCAGGTCTCGGGAAACATGCAGATATCCCTCGGAACGGACAACCAGCGACTCTGGTCAATCTACCGGTGGCAGGATTTCAAAGCGACACGGGATTCTACGTGGAGTTACTGGAAAGCTGTTTTCAGTGGAAGCTGATGCCCTGTCTAGGAAATAGATTGATGAAGTGATTGTACTCACAGCCATAACCTTTAGCGAAAATTCTAAATCCGAATCTCGAAGCACTAAACAAATACTAAATCCGAAACACCAATTCCAAAACGACCTCGAGAATCCTTGTATTGTCGCACCAAGAACGTTCGGCATTTTAGTCGAGTTCCGAGTGACGTTTTAGTGCTTAGATTTTGTCCCGCTTCAGGATTCCGCTGGGTAGCGGGATTCTGAGAGGCGGAATTTAAGATTTCTCCGCCGGAGGCGGATGCGCCTTTGGCACAGGATTTCGTGCTTAGGGTTTGTCGATGATTTATTGCTTCGGATTTTGGAGATCTAACATTGTTTTGCGTAACATCACCGAGTAACACGATACTGAGAATGGATCGCGTAACAACAACCATCGTGCTGGCCGGGATTCTCGCGACAACGCAATTGAGCTGTCTCAACCCGTTTGCCCCGAGACTCGACACACAACCGGCCACACAAATTTGCTCTGATTTGACTTCCGTCGAAGATGTCCTCTGCACGTTTCGCAACGCCTACACTTTCAAGGACACGACGCTGTACGGATCGATCATCGGAAAGGATTTTACATTCACTTACCGGGACTACGACCACGGCGTCGACGTTTCATGGGGTCGAAACGATGAGATGCGGGTAACGTACGGGCTCTTCCAGAGCGTCGAGTCCATGACCTTAATCTGGAACTCCGAAGTTTCTTCGAATGGAAACGATACCGCTTATTCCAGCGTCCGCGGATTCAATCTCACCGTCACGTTCAACCCCAGCGACATCGTCCGGGTGGACGGCTACGCGAACCTTACCTTCGTTCGGGAGAAGAGCACCGACCCCTGGAAAATCGGCTATTGGCGGGATGAATCGAATTTTTAAACGAGGAGATCATCATGAGTCTCGTGTATATCTTTAGGGAAGGATTGGCAGGATTTCGGCGGGCAAAGCTCGCGGCGGTGGGCTCGGTCCTGACCATAACCATCGCGCTGTTGCTTCTCGGACTGTTCTACATCGTGTCGACAAATACTTCCCGCATCGTCGACAGTATCCGCGCGAAAGTGCAGATGGAAACGTTTCTCGAGGAGCCGGTCTCCCGCCAGCGCATCGTTGAAATCAAACAGCAGCTTCTTGCAATCGAAGGGGTTGCGGACGCACAATTCATCTCCAAGGAGGAAGCCGCAAAAATCTTCAAACAGGAGTTTGGTGAAGATATCAACAAGGTACTCGAATTCAACCCCCTGCCGCCGTCGTTCAAAATATTCCTGAAGGAAGACTACCGCACGACGGAGAGAGCGGATGAGATCCACAAGAGAATCAAACGCATCAAAGGGGTCGACGACGTCGTGTACCGAAAGGACTTGCTGGAGTTTATCGATAAGAGGGCAGCAACACTCTACGCCGTCGGGCTCGTCGTGGGAATTTTCATCAGCATTTCGGCAATCTTTCTCGTTTCCAATACCATCCGGCTCACGATCTACGCGAAGCGCAAGGCTATCCAGACGATGAAGCTTGTCGGCGCGTCGCGATGGATGGTCCGGGCACCCTTCCTCATCGAGGGAATCACACAAGGAATCATCGGCGGACTCATCGCGACAGGGCTTCTGTACTACATGATGTCGCTCGCGGCGAAACTCCTCTCCGACGAGCTTGCGGAGTTTCTCCAGGTCGACGTGCTCTTCTACGTTTTTACACTGGCGGTCGGCTTGTTCCTCGGATTGCTCGGCAGCTCGATTTCCGTGAGAAGGTTTATAGGAGAAACGGTAGTGCAGTAGGTTATGGGATTTAGGATTTCGGAATTCGGATTGTGGATTGGGGACTTAAGTCAGGAATTAGGTTGTAAGTGATAGGTGGTAGGTTTTGGGATTGGGGATTGAAGATTTGAAACATCTGAATTATTGCGCACGGTCAGACATAAAAGCCAAAGTCAACACGTCATTCCCGAATGTTCCGCTTTTCAGAATCCCGCCAACGTAAGCGGAATCCAAAGGGCGGGACTTCTATCGGGAATCCAGTCCTAGACGCCTGATTGTGGTAGGTTATGGGTGATAGGTTTTAGGTTACAGGTTTTGTTTGGGATTTAGGTAATAGGTTATAGGATGTAGGGTCGGTTGGGAATTCTGGTATCCGAAATTTTAAGCTATTCATTGAGCGTCACATCACTTACATAATGGTCTGAATGCAAACTTCTTAGAGGCATCTATGACACCTTTCAACAAAGACATTAGAACGGAAGTAGCCGCGACCAAGCTCATGCTTGCAAAGAAAGGGCTGGAAACACATGAGACTTTTCAGTCACTTATCGAAGCATCACCGCTCGCGCTGATCGCCCTCGACCGGGATATGAGCATTGTTCTGTGGAGTCCCGCTGCCCGGCGGATGTTCGGCTGGACCGAGCTGGAGCTGGTCGGAAATCCTCCTCCCATGATTCCCAAGGACAAGCAGGCCGAATTTCGCGCGCTGTGGAATCGCGTTCTCAAGGGAGAAGAATTCTCAGGAACGGAAATCGGCTGCCGGAAGAAGGACGGGTCCTCGATAGAAGTCAGCATGTCGAGCGCACCGCTGCGCGATAAACACAAGAAAATCACCGGGATCATGGCGATCTTCGAGGACATCACTGCATGGAAACAGGCCGTCGAAGCGCTGCAGGAAAGCGAATTGAGATACCGGACTCTCGTCGAGCGAATGAACGAGGGCTTTCTCTTCATGAACAACGACGACATCGTTCAATTTGCCAACGACCAGTTTCTCAAGCTGCTGGGATATTCCCGGGAGGAAATTCTGGGAAAGGCGGCGGGTGATTTGTTTTTTGCAGAGAGCGACCGCGAGGTCTTGAAGAAAAAGAGCCGGCGGGTACGGGCGAGTATTGCCGACCGGTACGAGATCAAAATGCGGACTAAATCCGGCGGCCTCATCTGGGTTGAGATCAGCAGCATACCCGTCTACGACGCTGCGGGAAAGGTCATCGGCCGGACCGGCATCCACACCGACATCACCGAGCGCAAACGGGCGGAAGAGGACCTGAGAAAATCGTACGAGGAACTTCGCGGTTTGAATCTACGCCTTCAATCCGTCCGAAATGAAGAAAGCGCGCGAATCACGAAGCCAATCAATGCCGAATTGCAGCGAACACTGGCGTCTTTAAAAAGTGACCTCGTCTCTATTGGAAAGAAGCTGCCGAAGAATCAAGAAGCGCTGTTGAAGAAAACGAAATCCATGGAACAATCCCTCGGGAAGCTCCTGGAGAGTGTACAACGTATATTGACGCGAACTCCCGACGAGAAGAAATAGGATCCCCAAGAGATCTCCTCCTCCCCCGATTCGCTTCGCTCATCGACCCTTCCTTAAAAAAGGAGGGGAAAGCCTTTTGTCCCCCTTTTTTCAAGGGGGACGCGATCCTCTTTTGATCGCAGGGGGTCTATCTTTTCTACGCCATCATAGCCGAAGGTTACCTTCAGCCTTCCACTTGCTCAGCGCTAGTTCGGGATCGTGCATTCTCAACCTCCCCCGATTCGCTTCGCTCATCGACCCCTCCTTAAGAAAGGAGGGGAAAGCGTTTTGTCCCCGTTTGTTCAAGGGGGACGCGATCCTCTTTTGATCGCAGGGGGTCTACCTTTTCTTCGCCGTCATAGCCGAAGGTTACCTTCAGCCTTCCACTTGCTCAGCGCTAGTTCGGGATCGTGCATTCTCAACCTCCCCCGATTCGCTTCGCTCATCGACCCCTCCTTAAAAAAGGAGGGGAAAGCCTTTTGTCTCCCTTTTTTCAAGGAGGACGCGATCTTCTTTTGATCGCAGGGGGTCAAACTTCCCTTCGCCATCATGACCGAAGGTTACCTTCGACTTCGTCCTTGCCGGGCAGAAGGTAACCTTCTTCCTATATTTATGTCATTCCCCTCTGCCAGCCTTCGCGCTTCCCAGCGGTTCCCACTCGCCGAACGATTCGATATTCACCTGCACCTGGGGGTCGGCTTTCCACGTCTCGTTTGAGTTGTAGTACCAGCCCATGTACTCCGAGTCGCCGCCGCAGCGCGTGGTAATCAGGAAGCGGTTGGAAAGATGGCCGATGTACATGGCGCGGTCGCGCGCCAATGGCTTGTCGCCGCCCTGCGGGTCAATCGGAATCCAACCGTAGTTTGGAAGATACACTTCGGGCCAGCGGTGAAAATCCTCGTCGAGGCTCTTGTCGTCGCCGCGGACAACGATGCTGCCGACGTACCGCGCCGGAATCCCCGCGGCACGACACAACGAAACAAAGCTGAACGTATACTCTGAACACGAGCCGTTTCCTCGCTGCAGCACAACGGGCGCCGCATTCCATCCGCCTTCCATCTTGTACTCGAGTTTGTTGCGCACGAAATCGAAAACTCTCCGAGCCATCCAGTACGGATTTGTTTCCTTGCCGATAATTTCCTTCGCCGTTTTCTGAATGTACGGATCGTCGGTGAGATACTTGCTGTCGTTAGCCGTGTACGTTTTCCGGATGTCGGCCGGAATATCGGCAAGCGTCCCGCATTTTTCAGGAAAAACGAAGTAGCTGATTTCGGAAATCTTTGCATCGACCGTCATCAATGATCGTATAACGGACTCCGATGGTTTGTCCCGATAGCTGAACTGCGCATACTCCTGAGACCATTTGTCCTTTACTTTTGGCGGGCTCGCCGGCAGGAATTCAATCTTCAAGATTTTCTGCTGTGGTTGATCGACCGGGATGCCGACGTACACGTCGAGATTCTGAAGATTTCCTTTGCCAAACACCTTGGCTTCATGAGTGAACGTGATGCGGTAGTCCTTTGTGTTCTCGACGCGGTACAGCTCATCGTCCTGCCGCACAAGCTGATAAACCGAATCCTTCTGGTAGTCAGAGCACCAGATGTACTTGCCGTCCCACGCGAGACCCCGCGCGTAGGGGCCCGGCGCCTTCAGGACGATAATGACTTCTCCGCTCTGCGGATCAATCATATAGATCTCGTCCGCGATTCGATCGGCCACCCACAGGTACGTCCCGTCAAACGTCATCCCTTGGGCATAGTTTGCCGGAGTTGTCAGTGTCAGGACGTCTGTCCCGTCGCTGAGGTCGATCTTCATGATCTTTTTCTCTTTCGGATCGCTGACCCAGAGTGTTCGTCCGTCCCACGCCAGCCCTTCCGGTGTTTCGCTCGGCGAGTCGATCGATTTAAGGATGGTTCCATCGGACGGGTCGACCTTGAATATCTTCTTTTGTTTTACATCAACATTCCACAAGAATTTTCCGTCCCATGCCAACCCCATCGGCCAAAATCCGGGCGAGGGAATTTCCTTTACGATGTTTCCATTCTCATCCAGACAAGAGAGTTTATCGGCTTTGTAGTCTGCAAGCCACAGATTCTTCCCATCGAAAGCAAGACCTGTCGGACATGAGTACGGTGTTTTGATCTGCTTCATTACTTTGCCGGGGTATGCATGTGTAATGGTGGCGAGAATGAGAAAACAGGCAATAATACTAAGCTGTCGCATAAAGAATACTCCTTTCCAAGATTTAATACTCATGCTTGCAGCAATGAAAATATACGACGGCAGAAGCTGAATGGCAAATTCTATACTGGGAAGCATCCATTCCACCGCGCAGCTCATCGCAGCTTGCCCAGAGGGAGCTATAGAGTTGGCTTTTTTTGATTGGCATGAAACTTGGTATCCCGTAGCTCAAATAAGTTGAATAAATTCTTGAAACCGTGTGCCACTCACTACCCTCTCCTCTTCAATTCCCCTCTCCCATTCTGGGAGAGGGGAAAGGGGTGAGGGTAAAAAGTCGAAAGACTAAATCAATGTGTCTCTGATACACGACGTTAATTGAAGCCTTATTTGTCAGCAGAATTCGCCCTTTTGAAGTATTGACGCCAGGTGTACCTGGGCACAACCTTGGATGCACGGTGCTCGCGGCAAGCGCCCGGAATATCGTCCGCACAATACTCACACGTCAGATGAATTTACGGAGAACAAGGGGCAATGTCAAAACAAATTACTTGCACCCTTGCGACAGGTACTACCTCCAATAGGAATCCACGCTGGGTCTGATTCGCGAGGTCGATGAGTGTTTAGATCGAAGTAGAAAGATGTTAGGATCTCATGTGGCGATACCTTCTGGAGAGAATCATTTTCATTTCAGGATTGCCGAATACGGAGGCGTCGTGGTTTAGCGGTGGACGACAAGGGAATATTTTTTTGAATTTCACCTGTTTTGAAGTGTTATGCGCCGTTTGGGGAAAGTGCTCTTGCGGTCGTTCGCAAAGAGGACCATAAATGCTGTCGGGCATATTGGCGAGGTGTCCAAGTAAATGGCCGTCCTCATTTTCGCCATTCCTTGGTGAGTTTGGCAAAGTCCACTTTTCGCCATTCTTCCTTCCAGATCTTGAAATAGGGAATGTCACTGGAGGACGGTTCCGGATTGCAGGGAGTCACGTAGACGACACTCGGCATGACTGTCGCATCGCCGATAAGCAAGGCCTCACCCGCTTCAAGGGCGGGTAGGCCCGCTGTGAGGTTGCCCAATGTATCTGGCAACAATCGCTTGACATAAGCTTGATCATCAGGATTCGTTAGGCGCATAGCGAGAAAGTTGCTGCACTGGGAAAATATCGTTTCAGAGATCTCCGATGGACGTTGACTCGCAATGAGAAGGCTAGCACCATACTTTCTACCCTCCTTTGCTATGCGTTCGATAGCGGAAAGAGACGCACGATAACGAGCAAGATCACTTCGAGGTACGTACTTGTGTGCTTCTTCATACACAAGAAGAAGAGGCGTGTCGCATTTCCCTAGAACTCGTCTTCCATAGTAGGCATAATCAAAAAGGATTCGAGTAATAAGAGATACCGTTATGCTAAGAACCTCGAATGGTATGCCACTCAAGTCGAAAACCGTGAGATTGGCCTCTTCGTCCTTCATGTAACTCGTGAGTTGTTGAAGAACCTGTTCAAACGTTAGAGTTGCAGCTTTGGGGCCAAAGAGGAACTGGAGTCGAGGATTATTGATCTTCGGTGATAGCCGGCGCACAAACTTGTCAATACTGCCGTCTGCATATGCGCCTCTGTTGATCTTAGATCGCTCGGTTGGCGCGAACTCCCGAGGTGATTCACAGTACCATTGGAGTTTTTCTTCTTCCGTCAAAAAGGTCTTCTCATCCGTTCTAGTCTTAATGTGAAGAGCATTTTCAGCATCTTTCGTTTCACGAGTGAGATTAAGCAGGCAGTTGACAACCTCCTGTATGTTGTATGGCAATGGACTATCAAAATAGACCTTTCCTGCTTTCGGGTTTGTACGCTCTTTGCACAGAGTCACGATCGTTCGGAGAAGAGACGCTTGATTGTAGTTGTTATTGTCACCTGATTCCAGGAACATCTCCTCCATTTCTTCTGTATTCAGCAGCCAGAACGGGAGAAGCAGACCATCAACGCCAAGGACGCGCGCATCTGGAAATGCTGATCGATATTCTGAATGAATGTCGAACACGACTATGTGAGAGTTGTTCAATCCTTTGAACTTGCCCTTCTTGGCTGTAACTGCCGTTTGTAGTATGCGCGCAATAGTGTGTGATTTTCCAGATCCGGTGGCGCCAACGACAGCTATATGCTTGTTGAAGAATTTGTCTCCGTGGACGGGAACTGGAATCTCCTTATGACGCGCTAAACATGAGAACTCGAAGTTCTGATCTTCCGCGAACGCGTTGCTAAAGATCGCGCCAACCTCCTTGGATGTAGCAGGGACGACCTTCTTCGGTGGAATTGCTAATTCATCACCCCCCCGTCGGAATTTGCCATCCTTTAACGTGCCCAAAGGATGCGCGTCAATCATGTAGACCCGCTTGGTTACTCCTTCCTTTGTGTCTTGCAGCTCAATCGCGAAACTCTCAATAATGCACATGAGGGCAACATTGTCATTGTCAGAGATCTTTAGGTAGGATCCTACGCGTAGACTCTCTTCTGCGAGGCGAAACGATGCAAGATCATCGACAGAGATTCGAACACGGTTAGGATACACTCCAACTACTTCTGCATTCACTAATTCCGGTTGCATTACCATACTTTTTGTCTCCTATACGATATTGGAAATCATGCTAATAGATGTCACTGGCATCGAGACGTGGGAGCAAAGCTGGACAGACAGAATCGGTTTCTCAAAAAAGAATTCGTACACACACCGACGGCCCTTAACTGAGGCAATCGACTGACGCAATGCTTCATCACTATGCAGTATTCGCAGAGAAATCTGGTTTTGAAAAGTCTGGTGAGAACATAGCTGTTCTATGTTGAAATCTGCCCCTAAGAAAGGATAGCCATCTACAAACGAGACACCATCTCTTTGGAGACTCGATTTGATCTTTACCAACCGCTCGGGAGGCAATCCTTTGAAATATATGAAAGGCAGATAACGTTCAGAATCTGGTTTCCTACGTACTCCGTGGCTACTCCATTTCTTCCGCAAAACATGACAGAGAGTAAGAAGCTCATTGTCACTGCTGTCTTCCAGTGCTTCAACGACAAAGAACCTATGCATAGCATCTACGTTCTGCGCGCTGAATTGAGTCCGTCGGAGGCCCGCACAGTAACCAGTTGCTCCTTTCTCTCGCAAGGTCCAAGCGTTGTATAATGAGCGCGAAGGGTTGACCTCTTTAGTAAAATTCGCCTTCGAGATCTGTCTGGCAACGCGATCAGGATTTGCCGCGAGACTGGAGACGAATGTCAATGCAGACGGATACAGGAACGCTTCCGCCTCAAGTTGTGTAACTCCAAAGTGCTTCCTCAAAGCGTGCACCGTTTTCAGCCTATGGGCATCGTATTCCTCACAGATATGGATTGTTAACAACCCCGCAAACGCCGCAACATCGTCGTCGCTCGCCCGCAATTCGGACTGTACATCAATCATCTCCATTTCCCTTGATTCAGATGATGAGCCAGCCCGTTGTCGACGAACCAGAATTTGTTTGAGTTCGCCTGATGTAAGGGTCTTCTCTCCCGGGGAAGAATCCTTGAAGTATCCGTAGAGATGGAATCGTCTCTGCGCGCGGGCTGCCGCATCCAAAGAAACAAAACCCCTTATCATCGGTAAGATAGCATCGCGAATTGTCGCATTTGTCAATCGTTGCGATGAATAGTATTTGCATTGAAACAACTCGGACAGATTAATACGGCCAACGTCATAGTCCTCGATGCCTTCGATGGTTAGAGTGTCTTGTTCGTTGAGCTGAACTATGGAGCAGATGGTCGCATCGAATTGGTAGAGATAGCCACGGACAGTGGCCGTTGCCTCACGAATATCTGTTTCAGAAGTCATTGTTCTCCATGAGAATCACTCATCCCGTAATATTCTGCAGATCATAAGGCTGATGTACTCCTTCGCCTCCTCTTGCATTCACCCAGATGGCGCATAACGTGTGTAGGCGTTACGCCGTGCCGTTGCGAACTCTAAACGACTCATTTGTCGTGAGCAACGGCACGGAGCGAGCACAGCTGTGATCGCCCCATTGTTCTTTGTTTAGAAATTTCAAACGTGCGAGCGTCATAATGCCTGTTGTTCTGCGCAATACTTGCGTCAATTATTCTCATTCGATTCGGGCGGCGGCAGTTGCAAGTCTCGCGTTGTGGTCTCAATGGTCTGAATGGGTTCGATGTCGGCGGCAGTTGAAGCGCCGAGCTCCTTGAATCGTCGAGCACTGACCAACACTCTACTTTCCAATGAACCAACAGCGTCGTTGAACGACGCCACCGCTTTGTTAAGATTCTGCCTCAAATCTGTGAAGTGTTCTGCTAATTTCAGAATCCGATCATAAAGTGTCTTGCCGAGGTCGCTTATTTGTTGAGCATTCTCCGCGATTTGCTCTTGCCTCCAACCATACGCAACTGCCTTCAGCAAAGCGATGAGGGTCGTTGGAGTGGCAAGAATGACTCTTTGATTTACGCCTGACTCAATGAGCGATGGGTCGTGCTCAAGTGCTGCGCTGAAAAAGTTCTCACCGGGCAGGAACAGAACGACAAACTCGGGAGTAGGAGAAAATTGATCCCAATAAGATTTGCGGCTGAGTTTGGCAATATGATCGCCTACTTGCCTTGAATGGTCCTTAAGCTTGGCTATCCGAGTGTCATCATCCTGCGAGGCAAGCGCATCTAAATAGGCTTGCAGCGGCACCTTTGAATCAACGACAATATTGCGGCCGTTGGGAAGTTTGACAATCATATCTGGGCGCAGTGAGCCATCTTCGGTTTGCACTGTTTCTTGGGAAACGAAATCGCAATGCTCAAGCATGCCAGCCAATTCAGCAACTCGCTTCAGTTGGATCTCCCCCCAGCGACCTCTGACATTTGGCGTGCGAAGAGCCTTAACAAGATTTGCGGTTTCAAGTTGTAACTGAGTCTGCGATTCTGACAGTGATTGGAGATGCTGAGTCAGACTGCCATACGCAGTGTTCCGGGCATTTTCTATCTGTTGAATTGTAGAATCGAACTTCTCTAGAGAACTCTTGAGCGGGTCTACCAAATTTGCAATGGCAGTCTGTCTGGCTTCAAGGTCGGAGCTTGCAGTTTGGTGAAAAGTTTCCAGTTGCGTTTTCGCGAGTTCAAGGAAGGATTGATTGTTGCTTCGAAGAGCATCAGCAGAGAGCGCTTTGAAAGCATCTCCCAACTTCTGTCGAGCGTCATCCAGCAAGGCGACCTTTTCCGCAGTCGCTTTCTCGAGGTTGGTAATTCGCTCAGTAAGCACTGATTTCTCTGATTCAACTTCAAGCTTTCCTGTCTCGTAGGAAGCTTGGATTTTTCCGTGAAGCGCAAACCAGACCGCCGCCGCCCCGATTATTATGCCTACAATTAACATTCCAATTTCAATCATCTGTTCATCTCCTTGTCAAGCAAGCTTTTCTATAGATAACGTTTAGGCAAACCGCCGTTGCGAGCCGCCACATCCAATCGACTCATTTCTCGTGGCGCCGAGCAATGGACCGAGCTCCTTTCATAATGCCAATCTTTGAATTCTTATTGCCTATACAGAGAGCGAGCGCCGTTTTGCCATTTGTTATACGGCGGCACGCACATCAGGTCGTCTGCTTACTAAGCGATTCTGTTTCAATGAATTTTTTAATATCCGATAATACATCGGCACCTTTTTTCCTAGCTCCATCCAGTAAAGGGTCCCTATTTAGAAATGCTGAGACTTCCTTCAGAAAAACACTGCTCACGCAATGCTTCTTGATCACCATTTGTTTATATGCACCCAACAACCAGGTTTGATTGAAAATGTTCTTGGTGCTACGGAGGAAATTGTGCATCTCTTTGTAATCATTGTCAATCTTTGAGTGTGCCCACATACAATTGAGTTCCCATTCAAGCCACGTTTCGTCGGGACTCTTTAATTGATAAAGAGGAAGCAGGTAGTCCTTCAGGTCACGAATATGATGATATCCTATGATTTCGCTTGCCATCCATCGAACATTGTCACTTCCGTTGGATAACCAAACTTTAAGTTCCTCACGGAGTTCATCCTTATATTCTTTCATGAGGTATTCGACGATAGCTCTATGAGCATCGGTGAGATTCGTTTCGGAATCCCGGGGTTCGTAGTATGTAAGCATGCGTACTTCTGATAGTGTCTTAAGGATACTCAAGAAAGATTCAGCCGGAGTTTCTTTCCCGAACACTAGGTCTATTTTCCCCACCTTCGCCTTCTGAATGAAAGAACCGAGGTACGGAGAAAAGGCAAAGAACAACAATATCGCGCTCACTGTGTCAATCTTGAATCCAATCGAATTCTCAAATCCATGCATTATGAGAAGAAGTAACCCCACGATTGGAAGAATGATCTTGATGGAATTTTTGATTTTCAAGTTCATAGTAACCTATCCTTCTATTAATTTGCGTAAGAGTGCGTGCTGGCGTATAACTCCAGTAATTGCGCAATGCTTCATTGCAACCGACGGGAGGTGTAATGATGAATATGTGTGTTCTCATTCTTGCCGGTTTTCAAAGATCCGATACGTCCCCGTCGCCGGGCACAGTGCGGCAGACATCGCTCCTAGCAGCGCAACACCGTCTGAACCACGATTCGCTTGTTTCCCATGATTACCTTGATCGTTTTAATCATGGTCATCCTCTAATCCCAAAAATCATGGTTCAGACACTTCTCAGATCGGCATCATTCCTTCCACGGTCTTGCCGACCCGAAGAATCCTTCGCCTTCGCTCAGGACAGGTGTCGGGATGACGCATGGGTTGGCGTACTGCATTCCAGGGCATGCTGGTCTCCTTTCGACGGAGCGAGATGGTTGTCTGCAAAAAATACCGTTGCGGTTCGAACTCCCATGGACAAATCTCGCGTATGCGGACCAATGATTCATTTCATATTCTTGTTGGTGTTATATGCCGATGGCGAATCCTGGTATTGCTGCTTCGGTTGATGAGAATTGAGCGAATCTTTCTTCGGCGGATCGACCTGAAGTGAGAGCACTCTTCTATTTGTTACATTAACAGTCAGGAGTCCGTTTTCCCGTCTCGTCCCAAAGCAGAGCTTCGGAACAAGAAAAACGAACTCGGAATATCTTATCTCCTTGAGTTAATTGGTTTAGGTCTGGAATAACCAACGTTGCCATAGGAGTCGATTGCACCCACTCTGTACCACATCACACCGCTCAACACCCTCGATTTAAATGAACATGAACGCTTTTCGGAGGAGACACTGCCCATGCGCTGCCCGACTTGCATTAGTACTCTGCTTGCATAGATGTAAAAACTTCTGACATCGGTCATGTCGGGTTGCCGCCATGAGATGGTGACAACGTGTTTTACGGTGTCAATTGAAATGCCCGAGATTATTGGGGCTGATGGTGGCGTCGAATCATATGGAACGGCGCTGCATACGCTAGAATATGCCACATTACCAAATACATCCCGGGATGCAAGCTTGTACCAGTACACTTTCTCCGGTACAATGTTTGCTGTATCATGAAAAGCTGGGGCCTGTTTGCCTCTCGTAGAGACCCTGGCAGACGTGAAGATCGTCGAACGGTTCAGCTTGGCATAGTCCCCCTCGCGCTTGGTCGAACGGTACACATCTGCGCCTGCATAAAGTGAATCCGGCTGTGTCCAGTACAAGTTGACAAAACCGTCACCTCCCACTGCTCTCACGTTCATCGGGGCGCTCGGGAGGTGATCAACAGTGTTCACTCTTACATCTTTTATGAATTCTTTTTCGATCCCATTTTCAATCATGTTCACCGAATAAATGTAATTCTGCCCGGTTGTCACGGCAGTATCAATGTAACCATTACCGCAGATGACGGCGAGGCGTGGATCAAGTGCACAGGCAAATGCTTCGATCGTCTTGTTGTGGGCAAGAAGATCGACGATCTGCTCCGGATAGGTCACACCGAAGCGTTTAAGATAGTTGTTGCAGTCCTCACCGAGCACTTCAGTGATCTCACTGCGGTGGTTCAGAGGCACAACGGGGACAAGAGTGAGACACTTGCGGCTGCTATCTGACGACTGCAGCTGTCGGTACACGTGGAAAGCTTCCTTTTCGCTGCTGCGTTTCCAACTGAGGAACACCGCTTTCCCCGAAGCCTGCACAATAACAGGAGGCTTCTGCGAAAACGCTGTGGAGATCCATATTGTAGTAAGGAGGAATCTGACAAGTCCTGATTTATATGAGTAATTCATGGCTAACTCCAATTATGGTTTGTTTTGCTATTCTCATCTACAGGTGCAACCGCCCCAACCTGCTTCAAAGTCGAGGCTGGGGGAGGCGAAGTTCAGGCCATCGGTAGTTGAATAGGTTGCACTTGTTTCAAAAGATGCTTGAAGGTGTCCGACCCACGCACTCATACATGCGCAACCATACAGTTCCCCGTAAAGTATGAACTCGCTTGGTGTCTTTACGCCTGTCAGGTTTGCTGACACAACTGCCTCTGCAACAATAAGGTCCAACCTTCCAGCCGCAAACAGTTGTGCTCCCACATGGTCATTATCCGTTTTAAAATAAAATACAGTCGCTCCCATTTCAAGATCGAATATGCCCACTGAAAATTTGACATCGCCCCCCAGGGCAAAACCCGTCACAACATCGCTAGATGAAATGTCACGGCCAAACATTAAGATTTTCAGCGTATTTGCGCATTCATCTTCACATATTGAAAAATCCGCCATTTTCTGAAAAGGAGAGGGAAAGCCTTGAAGTTGAAGACAGTCACCAGTAATTACACAATAGGGTGCCCTGCAAAAGAAGACCTGGCCTCCAAAACCGATATAGTACTGGAACTCTGCATTTCCATAGAAGAAGAAATAATGGCAAGTAGTGTTCAGATAGAATTCAACATCAACCTCTGCGCTGAGTGGAGATGATTCATCGCTGGCAATTGAGATGTGGAAAGCTCCAGCAATAGTGCCATCATCTACAAGAAGCGTTGCACCGGGTATGTGAAACGACATTGGCTTCGCCGCAGGATCCTTTGACCGTGTCTCACAGCGTGCATTGGTGAAGTCAAAGGACTTCGGATCCATATAATAGTATGTGGCAAGGTCAGCCGAAAAGACAACCGTTGTGTCGGTGCCAACGATACTCAAAACTTTGTACAGCCCCCGCAGAAAACGTCGCCCGCAACTCCCAGCAGGGTCTCCACGCTGAGTACGCGCGTCAATATCGTACGAAACAAGATCTATGTCATCCTGTGTCCAGTTATAAAGATGCTGCTCAGTTGTATCATTAGTATTGCAGAGATCCGTAGTTGTTGTCGACACAGAATGAGAGAGACAGGTATCTTTACCACCGACGCTTAAGCGAAGAAATGCATTTGTGTAGCTATTGATGTCCAGAGTCTTTCCATATAAGGTACCCTGACCATATGAATAAGATGGTCCATTCCCACTGAACTTGCCCGTGGGGTAATCAAATTGTACTTTCGCGTTAACCGTAAGGGTCAGGTTGCACGAACCACTGCTGTTAAGAGAGACAAAGTCTTCCAATTGGCACACAACATTTGACTCAAGCGTGTCGTTTTTCACAATGAAGTTCATATGCGTATTCCCAAAGAATGGCAACTTCACTGTACCACTCCATTGATAATCCCATTTCCGTGTAACGGGGTTTGTTCTATCACCTGCAAGTATGACTGTATCTAGTTCAACATAAAAGTTTTTTGCCTGCCATCGGCCCAGACTGTCCTTCCTTTCCAGTTCAGAAAAACTAAAAGAACCATTTCGAGTCATAAGGGCTTTGAAGAGAATTCCCGGCACGTTCCTGGAAGCGGAATTCAGTGGAAGGATCTCGGTCGTACCGCTTTTTACCTTTACGTTCGATTCGTTATATTTGAGCACCACGGAGTCAGCGTCGAAGGTGACGGGCAATCTCCAAAACCATAACACCTGGGGTGCTCCCCTGGGTAGATCTCCTTTTGGTGTCATAACCAGGTTTGACATATAGTGCCACGATTGACCAAGTGCATTTCCTCCTGAAGAAGCTTGTAAAGGTCCGCGCGCTTCGCTGAAACGGCCCGCATCATCCAATGTGTTATCACGAAATGTAACGTCAATGTATGAAGGCCAGGGGAAATGCACCATATACTTGACGCAGGACGCCGATATCTTGCTGCTGCAAAACACAATCGAGTCGATAACCATGTCCCGGATTTGAAAGCTGTCAAGTTGAAATAAAGGAGTAATCTGTGGAGGCTTTGCGTTGCCGGCCCTCATTACTGTCACAAGGGAATTGTTCACCGGTGAAACAAACAACATTGTGTCAGGCATTCCTCTCGGAACGACGGAGTATCCACCGGACGTCAGAGATCCGGAAACCCCCCAGTTGGTCATTGTGAGAGCACCAAAGAAACGAGTGTGCAGGGTACCCCCCTGGAGTTGTGGGGGAACGAAGGAAAGGTTGCCTTCAAGGACTGTTGCTCCCGACCTGTGGAGAGGATCGATTCGTCTGAGACAGGGTAGAATATACTTCTGGCATCTATACAAGTCCGTCAATAGACTATCCGAGCAAGTGCCGCATTGATGCATCGGTGGATCGCACTTCAACCACCAGGAAGGGAAATAGAGCCAGCCATTGGTATCCGAGCATTCTATTTTGTAAGTGCTACCGACCCAAAAGGGCGGAATCGGTGCCTTTCCAAACAAAGCCCCATCGGTATCAACTTGCAGTACGATGTCTGAGAGGGAGATGCGTCCTCCACTAATCGGCTGAACTATCTCAGGGAGCGATACGTCGGCGATAAGTGAGCTCGAAATGGACACTTCTGTCTCAGCCCTTGTCAGCGCATTTCCCAAGTTGTCGTGTGTGATGGTAGAAAACAGTCGTGCAATTGTACTCCTGTTGCCATTGAGTATTTCAATTCCCGAAGATCTCACCGGAGCGAATATCAGGTTATAAAGGTAGGTAATTGTTCCCCTCTTCACATTAATATCATAACCGCATTCAGGCGTTAAGTCACAAGTTGGTTGGTCGAGTGTGTAGTCCAGGCGGCAAAATTTGGTTTTGTCGAGGATTTCGCCCTTCACTACGAACCTTATAAGATCTTCACTCGAACTTGCTGAAAACCTGATTCCTCTATTCAGGTATTGATGTTCCGTGTCGTTCCCGAGCGCAATGGTATCGTGAACGTCAGAGGTTAGGTCAATCTGAAATGGTGATTCTCGGGGAAGAAACTGATTGTCGCACGCGAAGTCTGTACCGCATATCGAACCATCGCCAGACAAAATTGCCTGTTGACCTTCGAACGTCAGTGTATTAAGGTTTGCCGCAAAAAACGCCGATACATCCACGAAGGCATTGCATGTCGCCTTGTCTGGATTGAGGATTATGCTACGGGGCGGGATGCGTATCTTGCAATCGTCAACAACGTATTTCAACGTATCGTGCTCTTGAGATCTGACTACCGTTGCAGTGCCCTGGTCAGCCCTGGCATGTTGATTTGCATCAGTCGTGATCTTCACGTCCTTGAACGACACGCTATAAGAACGCGAGACAATTCTGCAAGTTCCTGTCCCTGAGAATGTATGCCTTTTGAGGATCCCGAACAGTTTGGATTCAGATACGGCCTGTTGCAGGCTATCGCGTAACAGATTGTTTCCTCTTTCAGAGAGATCTTGGACACTGATTGTATGATAATCCGGCCGAATGAGAAATTGGCCCATGTAAAACCCGCCGAGTCGGGGAGGTTGTGCATGTACTGCACATACTAGCAGCACTAAGAGGAAGAATATGGGGACGATGGAACGTAAGGTGCGCATATATATGACTCCTTTCACTTGGACTGAATTGGGCGGCAATGGCAACTGCTATGCACGTTGCGTACGTTCATCCTGGCGCAATGCTCACCACACACGTGCGCGTCACCGCGATGAATTGCCTGTGAATCATTTCATCGCTCAACACTTGGTCCGGGATCTCGTTTTGATTTTGAAAGAGTATGGAAGGAGAAAGGCATGCCAACAAGTTTGCAACACCATGTACAAGAAGCATCCCCTTCCTATGTACTCTTCGTTGCTGCAGATTGCTCTTGCCTTCTTCTGAGGTTTGTTTGCCCTACACCCGGCCCAGGAATGATGGCGCCAATATACGTGAACTATCGCTAAAAGTCAATTTTTCCGTGAATTCTTTTGAGTTTTTTTCTACATTGCCAATTCTGACCTGGGAATTTTTCCCGTTTGCTATGCCGACCAGATAATCATGGTAATTCTCTAATCATGTGAATCATGGTCCCGCCAAGAAGCCGGCGGGCAGGTCAGACACTTTTTGCCAATTTTCAAATGCCAACTGACAATTTGCAATTGACAATTCGTTATGTTGCGTTCCGACAAACACACAAGTGAGGGACTCTGCTCCGATCCACCGGTTGGAAACAGAGTCCGCTCACCGCTCGGGAGTCCCCTTTCGAGGCAGCAACCCTTGCTTAACAGCACGTATCGTCCAGAAGTCATCTGAGGGTATCATTTTCCGAAAAGCACCGTCACCAGAAGGGCTAGTATGTATATTCCCAGCGCAGCCTCAATCCCTACGAGGATACGAACCCAACCCACGGCTTTGAACTCAACAGGCTCCCATCGAAAGAATTCCAGCCACTGGCGCGGCTGGAGTGCCCCGTAACCGAATGTTGCAAAGGAAAGTACGCTGAAGTAAAAACACTCCGCCAATATCTTACCTTGGTTGAACGTCAACAAATGTTCAGTTTTCTTTCCGGAGCTATTTTCGCGGACTATGTAGATTCCAGATTTTGTAGTCTTTGGCAGAGTGATTCCTGCGTAGCCAGCCGTAAAGGCCAAGATTACCCACAGGGAGTACCATAGAAGCCAGATCGGTCGAGAACCATAGCCATACGGCAATTTCAGAAAGATGAATCGAGCCCACCGGTATGGATCCTGCCAGGCGTAGCTCTTCGTCAGCACTTCTTGTCCGCGCAAATGAAATTCTCTTGCAACATCCGAGAGACCTTCTTTGTTATAGAAATTCTCCAGGTCACGGTACGTGTCCATTGCGAACTGGGTTTTCAAGTCCGAATCGCTCGTGTCGGCGGTAACCTCTTCACCAATGGAGTAACTTCTGCTCCCCTTGTCTCCCCAGAAGATGTAACGGATCTTCGCATCACCAAGGCCGGCAAAGGCGAGATAGGTCGTATCGAAAACGGCACGGAAGAAATCGACATCTTTCATTTTTGAGGTCGATAGGATCGTGCCGCGGAGGGTCGCACGGAATAGCTCCGCGCCTTCCATATCTACTGAGTACATTTCGGCCCGATCGAGGAAAGAATCCCACAATTTTGCGCTGCGGATAACGGCATTTGTCAGATAAGCATGCTCGAGATGCACCGATCGCATATCCGCATATCGCATGTTCGCAGCGACTAAATTGGCCTCGCTAAGATCTGCACCGACAAGGAACGCACACTCCAGATTGGCTTCCGTGAAGTTAACGTTCCTCAGAGACGCACCCTCCAGATGTGCATTGCGAAGAGGCGTTCTCAGTCGAAAATCATCGTCGCTTGTCATTGACCTCAATGGATCTACGGAGATTCCGCGCAGGTCATAGCCGCGCGTTGTGTCGCGCCAATCTCTTGTCTTTGATAGAAGTGCGACTCCGCGGATTTCTTCGCCGGACGCGAGCGAATCAAAGATCTCCTCTGCTCTAGCCTTCGTCCACCGGCGCCTTAGGCTGTCTCTTTGAGCGTCGCTGTATGCCCACCAATCCTTCCAATTCGAGTACCGAGGGTCGTGCCTCGGTTGGCTCCCAAGGCAAGAAGGAACAATGATGGTCGCCAAAAATGCGACACAGGAAAACAAAAAGCATTTCATCCCAAAATCAGACTTCCTTTCCCCCGTCTAAACAGTTCGCCCGGTGAGTCCACATGCTATCGGCTAAAAAGTAAACGCTCTTTGTAGCGGATGCTCTTTGGATCGTAGTACTCTTTCCACCAAGCGTCCTCCCCCGGACGGGGAGACTTGGCTAGTTGAAGCTTCTTCTTCGCCTTCTTCGCCTCCTGCTGTGCTACCCGGAAATGGTAGTGATCGAAGATACTCAACGCCTCGATGAGGTAGGAAACGGCGATCCGCCGGTCGCGAATGAGCAAAAGGTTCTCCCCGTTCTTGGTGTCGGCCGGTACAGAGAAGTTGTAGGAGCCGAGGTAGACCCGAGCGGTCGGCTTATCAAAATCCATAACCAGGAACTTGTGATGCATGCGGATGCCGCCGCCGCCGGTTGGCTCCGATCTGAATGGCTCGGGCAGGTTCTTTGAGAGTGCAGCCGGATAGACCGGCGCAAGGTTGCCATCCGGCTTCTGCAAGACGATGCCGCCGACCTTTCTATCGGAAATACCATATACAAAAACCGCCTTATTCTTCGTGACGGTGGCGATTGCGTCCTTGATTAACCCCGGGGTTTGGAAGAGAAACGCCAGCGAATAAAACAGGGATGAAGTTTTTGAGTTTTTGATGTCATCCGCGACCGACTGCAAGAGCGCATTCGAGGTTGAGTGCGGCGAGAACGCGACTTTCGCGTTGATCCCTTTCAAGCCGAGATCGGTCCACTTCGCGGAGGCCGTCTTGGAGAAGCTGGGCACATCACCGTTATTCCAGTAGTTGTCGAACGCTGCGAGGAACGGCTGGACCGAGCTCTTACCCTGCAAAACCACGGCATTATTGGATTGCACGAAGAAAGCCCGCCAGGAAAAATTGGTCGAGCCGCACACAGCCAACTGCACTTTGGGGCCGTCCACAACGATGGTCTTGTTGTGCTGGAGCTTGCCCATATGCTGCCGCTTTACGTTCAGCTTGCCGGCCGATGCCGACAGACGCTTTTCCGCCTGGTTCTCGGCTGAACCCGGCTTACCATGAGCGCCGTCGTTGTCGATGATGATCTTCAACCGCGAACCGAGTTTTTCCAGCCGTGAAACTACGTCGGGTTCATTCAGGTCGTAGGCAACCACGCGTACCTGGGCCTTCTTGTCGGCGATCGCCTTGTCGAGCACATCGAGGATAGCCTCCCGTGCTTCGAATCCCATCCAGGCAAGGGCTTCCTTCGTCTTGGGATGTGTGGGAACGAATTTCAATCCGTCCTGCGCCTTTGCTGGAATGAGATCGGAGACAGTTTTATACCGTTCGACGAAGGCCTGGGAGGAGACGAATCCGCGTGTGTAAGCGACGTTGAGCTGCCCGGGATACGTCTCACGGCGCAGTTCGATCTTCGCCACCTGCGCCTCGCCGTAACTCAGTTCGTCCTTGTCGTTCATGAAAGCCGGAGTCACCCGATAGGTGAATTCACCGGGGAGATTGGCGTTGCGGGGGAAATGCACCCAACGGAATTTTTGAATCGGCGAGCGCAAGGTCGAGAGTCGGTTCGGGTCAACCGCGCCGCCAGTGGTCGGGAAACTCAACCGGTTCTTAAGGACAAAGAACTTGTCGCCGCCGGGCTCTTTGTATTCGATTGCAAAGCCGACGAAGTTCTCGGGCGGCTTTCCATTCTTCCAATTCATCGCGACGAGAGCCATGCCATCGCCACGATAAAGTGTCAGCGCGAACAGCGCAGCCGGATTCTGACCATTAACCTGGAATTCATTAGCCATAGAACCTCCTAAGTAGATTGTTTTTTGTTGTTGTTTTCACGTAATGCCTGGGGGCACAACGCAGTGCTAAGCAACACCCTTTTTCTATATCAAATGAGTAAGGGGCTGACCGAAAACTTGTTGTCATATCTTCAGCAAATGAGTAAACGTAGATTGTGCCGCCTGCTATGTGACGTCTGCCGATTCGATTAGCCTATTTGCGGTTTCTGTTTGTGTGGTGTTTCGTACCATTTCTCATGCAATTTATCAACGGGCTTCCAAGGATTGTACTTGCGATGCTTTGAAACATGTTCACGAAAATCGCTCAGTATTCGATACCATCTGTCGAACGGGACATCATAACTTTGGCTGAGTATTTCCTCGTCGGCGACATTGTTATAGGCTGCAACTGCAATCAACTCAAGATAATTCATGATGGTATTCATGTGGTCAGTAATGAGTCTTGTACCTGAATCCAATTGTCCCCCTTTTTTCAGAGAGCCGATTTGGCGCTCTCTTTCTTGTTCGATCTCGTTCCACGGGATATCTTTGGTTTCGTGAAATGATTCAGGCCAAATGCTCATCACAGCTTTCCTTGCATCAAGCGTCGCTTCATCCCATCGTTCAATGAGTCTGAGCGCATTTTGACGCCGATTGAGGTCGTGAAATCCTATGAAGACCCTACGATTGAGTAGATAGGAACTCACTGCAACTAATGCCGACACCAGAGCAATGGATATGAGGATTAGATCTTTTGTTTCCATAGCGTATTCTCCTTTAACGTTTAAGAGGCAATTGGCACATGACGTCCGCCGTAAAAATGCAATGGTAATGCGAACTATTACTGACCTGCCCCCGTTTTATGTGCCAACTGGAATGCTAGTTATTTTCCTCATAACCAAATATACTAAAGCATGAATTGGATGACTTTTGGAGGGTCAGGTCAGTCCATTGTAATGCTGCAGTACATGACACGAAATGACGTTGAATTCCGAACACACAAGAATTCTTTTCTCTGTAGGAGCTTTGTTTCGATTGGGACCTGTCCAATTCTCTATAGCTTGTAATCTAACCCAAAGAACCAACCCGCCCTTCGAACCTTAGTACCGTCTGTCATAAAGAGATTCCCGCCAATTATTAAACCGCTACTGCCAGCATAGTTATGGAACAAAGGACCGAGAACAAATGAGGTGCTCACTCTAACTCCTAAGATAATATCATTCAAAAGGTTGTCCTTCAGTAGATTTGTTCCCACCGTGATTCCATAAGATCTTGAATCCAGGGGGAGAGATGGCCTCGAAAGGAACAGGTGGCCGAACAGATAAGCGTTAATATGTCCTGGGTCCGTAAGTCCATAGGTGTTCGTGTAACCAAAGCCTAAGCCTGCAGCTATCCAAGATTTTTCTGCATTGACAAAATTATAGGTAATATGCCTGAATGGTAGCATTCGCTTTGGGGTGATCACAAACCTATTGGTAGTGTTTATGTCTATATTGAATTTCGCCGATCCGAAGAATAAACTGTCACCCCCAGGCGATCCCAATTTCTTCATAGCTGGCTTCTGCACAGTATCTTGAGTTGATTCGTTTGAAGTCTGGGCCCCGAGAGCTGTACCTACAAGGGCAGTTGCAGCTAAATTCAATACTCCAACAAAAGATTTTTCACTCGGTTGTTCCCCAAACTGTAATGATTCTCGACGTATTTCAATGGCATTCGTTTCCGAATCTTTTTTGACCGAATACGATTTTTTTATCCCCACCTGTTTATTTGTTTCATCAACCGACAGATACTCTGTTGAATCTTTCTTAATAGTGTAAATCGCAGTATCGAGTCTCAATGTTGAAAAGACTATGACCCAAACGTTGCGCTCTCCGAAAAGCCTATCAGTATTATTATCCTTACAATAAAGAGCAAACTTTCCTGAACACGAGTCCTTCCGACCAGCGACGGTATCAACAAAGACCACCAAATCAGGCAGCCTGCCATCATAGGTGTCTCCATAATAGAGTTTCAATGCCTGTGTCCCCCAGTCCTTACAGTGACTTCTCAAGGCACTCACCATAGTATCCACCATGGAAGAACTAATTTGAGGAGCAAGACCTTTGGGCAACCGCGTATCGTCTTGTGCCTGCAAATAACCAGAGAGAGACAATACCGAAGTCATCAAACACGTGTATATCATTTTACGTAGCATATGGATACCCTCATTAATTGTGAATTCACAAGTTTCATGTCATCCATTTTCTGTCTGAAGTGGTAATTTAACCCCGTGATCGTCAATCCCGGTGAATTTGTGCATCTCCACTGATCATTGCGACTACTGCCAGACGACCCAACTCTCATAACGAACAAACTCATTCTTCTTTAAGAATATCGTGCAGGGTCGTGAGTAACTTTTCGGCCGCGTAGGGTTTCTGCAAAAACACCTGCACTCCGGGAATCGATTCCATAACGGTCCCATCCCGCCGCGCATCACCACTCGTCGCGACAATCTTTGCACCTGTCTTCATCATCTGCAGGGCCCGAATCGTCGCAGGGCCGTCCATCCCCGGCATCATCATGTCCATGAGAATTACTTTGATGTCACCACTATCCTGGGCGCAGATCGAGACTGCTTCCACGCCGTCGCCCGCAGTCACGACCTGGTATCCGTTTGCTTCAAGGGTCAATTTTGCGATTTCGCGGATGGATATCTCGTCGTCCACAACAAGGATCAGCTCGCCCTTGCCGGGTGGGAGTTCCGGGCGCTCTTTGGCTTTGACGACCTCCTGCTCCTTCATTTGCGCCGGCAGGTAAACTTTGAAGCTCGTTCCTCTCCCCTCCTCACTGTACACATTGATGAATCCGCCGTGAGTTTTCACGATGCCGAGGGCCGTCGACAGACCAAGCCCTGTGCCTCTCCCAATTTCTTTTGTCGTGAAAAAAGGGTCGAAGATATGGTCCATGATGTCGCGAGGGATACCCGTCCCCGTGTCGGCGACAGTTACAACGACGTACGCTCCCTCTCTCGCTTCAATATTCATCTTAGCGTAGTATTCATCGATGTGAAAGTTCTCGGCGGAAACGGTCAGCAATCCACCATTCGGCATCGCATCCCTTGCGTTGACGCAGATATTCAACAACACCTGATGGATTTGGGTCGGGTCTGCGAGAATCGTCCAGAGATCCTTCGGGATCATTGTCTTGAGCTGGATCGACTTCGGGAACGTCTCGGCAGCGATCTTTTCGACTTCCCGGAGAATATGCTTAGGCTGGATAATGATGCGGTCACCTTCGACGCCGCGGCCAAATGCCAGGATTTGCTTCACAAGGTCCGAGCCTCGTTTGGCGCTCGTTGCCAGGGTATCGAGAATACGTTTGCTCTCCTCGTCGGAAAATTTCGACTGGAGTACTTCAACCGCCATCATTATCGGTGCCAGCACATTATTAAGGTCATGCGCGACCCCGCCGGCAAGGGTTCCGATGCTTTCCATTCTCTGGGCGCGCAGGAATTGCTTCTCAAGACGTTTCTGCAACGTGATATCGCGCATGATGCCCCGGTACGCTGCCACATTTCCGTGGGCGTCGCGGATGGCAGTTGCAGTCTCAAGCACGATAAGCTTTTTCCCATCTTTCGTTTTACACTCCAGCTCACGATCTTTCACGAATCCCTGCTCATCCATTGACGCCTGGTATTTCTCCCGCTCGCCCGGATTCCAGAACAAGTCATCCGCGATGCGCAAGTTTAACATTTCCTCTTTCGAGCCGTAGCCGAACATTTTAACCCCGGCCAGGTTGATATCCGTGAATTCCCCTTTCGGCGTGGAGGTAAATACCGCGTCCATCGACTCTTCGAAAAGCGCGCGGTACTTCTCCTCCGACTTGGACATTGCTTCTTCCGCCTGTTTGCGTTTATTCTCGGCGGCACCGGGAATATTGACTCTTCCGCTGAGAACGCTCAGCTCATTCGCCGGCTTCGTTTCCTTTTGTTGTCCCGTTCCCGGACTGTTGCTCACTTGACCCATTAAGGTTTTGTCGTCGTGACGTCGAATTTGCCGGCTATGTTCTTGGAGAAGTGAGCCGGTGTGTTTGGATTTGCCGATTGAACATCCGGCCCGCCAACCGAGAACTTAAGCTTTCCTTCCGTGTAGCCACGAATTCCAATCGTGTACGTTCCAGGATCAACCATAAAACGGCTGTGAAAGCTCCCATAGTATTGTATCGCCCTTAGAACAGTTCCATTTTGGTAAATCATGAGCGAGACAGCGCAGATGTTGGCGTTTGAAAGGATTCCTTCTACCCTGATTTGTTTCATAAGTATTACACGTGCTGCTTGAAATATCTCGATGAGTCCACCTTCGATGAATTATTTAGGATCGGGCGGATCAGTGGGGTCGTGTTTACTCGTTGTATCAATCCCGAGCACTTTATATCCCGGCGTGCCCGTTCGCTTATACATAACAGGATGTTGTGGAGGCTTGGCTCTTGCATCAAAAAGGATTGCGTGAATCCTTTCGATAAGAGTCGGTTTCGAGCTTCCACCGCCGGGATATCCTGCTCCAAGACTACTCGCCAAGATTGTGAGAAATGTAACGGCTACTACAAAGTGAAAGATAAACGGTGACTTCTGAGATCCTCTATTCATTGCGTCATCTCCTTGGTGCGGCCTCGCACCGGTTTAGTTGTCAGTGAAAGAAGTGGACCCATCGACACGCGATAATAATAGTGAAGAAAAGCGAGAAAGTCAAGTAAAAATACGGTCAAACGTAAGAAAAATGATGCGAGTAATTATTTCAATAAAAACTCGACCCAACGCTCAAAAATGTTGACAATCAGAAGAAAAATGAGTATCTTTACGAGGAGGCCTTCTCCCGGGAAATCATGAGAATTAGCGCAAAAATACTGGTACTCTGGTTATGTCTGCTCGGATTACTCCGTCTCTCATTGCTGTTCCCTCATCGCTATTTTGACGATTTAAGGCTTATCAACATTGGTTTACAGTTATTCCTGTTCTTGCTTTGTGGGGCAATCGCGCTCAAGAGCACCGGCGAACAAAAATTCGTTTACCTTAACTTTTCGTTATTGTTTGGCTATATCATTTTCCTGTTCGCCGGGTCATTTGTTGGCATGACACTTTTCAAAAACGTAGCGCATAGTGCGGTACTTTACCATTTCTATGTCAACAATGTGGGACTGAAGGCCGCAATTTTGATTTCAATTCTATTTCCCATACTCGCCTACCGGTTCAAGAGATTAGGCGTACTGAAGACGTATCTTGTTACGATTGCCATAACGCTCTCAGTTATCGCACTGCTATTTGGCAACCTGGTCTTGGACCCACTGCGCCTATTCCATCTTAAAGACTACGAACAGTTAGGCATGTTGAGAGAAAGCTATGACGGTCTCAGTAATGCAACCGGCCGTGAACCCACGAATGAGGATCTTATCGTCGATTTTGGAAATCGCTCCAAGATAGACCTTTCAGAGTCACGAATCCGCGTTGAGCAATTGAGACCATATCTTCAGGAAGGGGGCAAGACGGTACTTTTCTGGATGCCGATTGAAAATAGCTCTATGCTCGTTAATCTTCTCTGTCTGATCGCAATCGCTATCTTCTTGTACTCGGTATATACGCGTCGTCGCATCACCAGCGCCTATTTAGACAAGATCATGGCTGCGTTTTTTCTCTACTGGTCTCTCGACACATTTCAAATGTATTGTGACCGTTACTCCTTCTCGCGCGAACAATTCCATGCACTATTTGCAGTAGGACAATACTTTACCTTTGTTTTCCTCCTCATGATGGTCTATGCATTTTCCCTCAGGCTCAGGTTTGTGCTTTCAGAGCTTGGAAAGTACTACGAAACGGTGCTCCAGGTTTCTCCCGAAAAATTGACTCAGTGGAAAGACGAAATCGACAATTTCATTCTCAAGACATTTTTCCCTAAAAAGCCCCTCAACCAAATCGCACTTATCAGTAACTCGAATCACAACAAATCATAAGGAATCGCCATGAACTTAGAATCAGAATTAATAGGAACCAGCAAAGCAATACATACACTGCGGGAGGCCGTCCTGCGTCTCTCAAAAAAACCCTCTCACGTGACAATTACGGGGGACCGCGGTGTAGGGAAAACCGCTGTCGCAAGATTAATTCACGAGGCATCCAACGCAAAAGGGTCTATGGTGACGCTCAATCCCTCTACCATGACTGACTCAGGAATAAAAGAGATCCTCGGCAATCTCACACCGAGCGTTTCGACGTTGCTCATACAGAAAATTGGAGAGTTTTCATTCGTCCATCAAGCCGCGATGCAGAAGGCTCTACTTCGCCTGCAAGCAAAGCCGTCTACACGTGTGATCATAACCACACAAAGCAAGATCAGCGACTTGGCCCGCGAACGGAAACTCTTCGAGGACTTACACGAGATATTGAAGTCTTTTGACGTCATAGCCGTACCGCGTCTAAGCGATAGGACGGAAGACATTCCTCTTTTAGTCGAACATTTTATCAAGAATGCCTGTGATGCCATCGGTGCCCGGCTCAAAGTGATCGATACAAATACCCTGGACATCTTGATGAGAAAAGACTGGAAGGAAAACATTACAGAGCTCAAGTCTCTGATAGAAAAGGCCGTGTTTGCCTCGAATTCCGAAATAGTCCAACTTTCTGAGCGCCTGGTAGATGAAGCAACCCAGGTGAGAAGCATCATTGAAAGGATAAGCGACAAAAAGACCTTCTCTTTCGATAAGTCATTTTCAAACCTTGAAAAGACTTTCATAGAGAGAGCGCTGGAGGTCGCCGGAGGAAACCAAACCAGGGCAGCGGCACTCCTTAATTTGTCCGAAGCAAATTTCCGTCATCGCTTGCGGAAGTACAATATTATCTCGGCAAGAAAGAAATAGGCGTTTCGCAGGGTCTGATGTTGTACGAAGCGGCAGCAGAATTTTATTTTCCCTCGAGGACGGCGATCACGGCCGGCATGATCTGGTACGCACTTTCGTGAGTGAATTTCATTATTTGGGAATCCGCTTTAACGATAGCCCTTTCTATGAGACCCAGGAATCCCTGGGGCTCGGCGTGCGTCGAAGTAAACGAGCTGCTGTGAACCAGAGCGGCCTTGCGCTTATTAAGGCTTGATTGCACTTCCGCCCGCAAAACTTCGTACTCTTTGAGTAAACCCAGGATATGCCGGCGGGATTGTTCGATCGGTTCCGTCTCACTGACGCTCAAGGCCGTGGGTGCGAAGAGACTTGGAGGCGGTAGATCTTCAGGCCCTCCTGTGAGTGCGACGTTTTTGTCCAGCAAAGATTTGAAATAGCGCGTTGTCGCTGAATCAACCTTCTCAGTTTCTCTCGGATCTTCCCGGTACTTTTTATATGTCGTGTTGACATCTACGAGTTTCACGTATGTTTCAAAATATGCCGTTGCTTGACCCTTGAGTGAATCAATTGCAGTCGAGACGCTTGAGTCGACTTGAGTACCTTGAAGATACTCAGCCACATGAGAGGTAAGTTCAATGACGGGATAGACTTTGTTGTAAGCCTCGATAGCCTCATTATTCCGTTTGTCCGTAAAGAACATCGCTGTGAAGAGGTTTGTGACAAGGGAGAGCGGGTTGTTGACGGCCTCCAGTACAAGATTGGCAGGATTATCTTTTTGAACGAGATTGAGCTTGCGGGCATTATCGTCCCCAATTTTGCCGATGAAATAGCGCATCCCTTCTGCGAATTGCTTGTAGGATTCCGGATTAGTCAGACTGTCAACCGTGACTTGAGTCCCCTGTTCGCTTGCGAACGCTGAGAGACCGTTCGCATTTTGAATAAGTTCTTCGATCCCTTTGCGTCCCCATCTATATGTAGCTTCTAGCGCTCCAACCTCCAGAATAACTCTCTGTTCTAATCCTTTCTGAAGTATGATGTAGACCGCCTCAATCTTCTTGGCTTGCTTCGTTTTCTCGGCCCGGTGTATACTGTCCTGCTTGCTAATCTCGCTTCTCACATTATCCAGCTGGGCTCTATAGGAATCCTGAAGTTTATGCAGCTCCGCGTCAAAGGTTGAATCGGGCAAAACTTGCTGCGCCAAGGTCTGCGAAAAGCAGAATGCCGCGGGGATGATGAGGTAGGAAGATAGTTTCATTTTGTTCTCCTATAATTCTATTTGAGAATCGAATTTATTCGTCCTTACGCAATCAAAGCAATCCTGTAATCAAGTAAATCCTGGTTCAGACACTTTTTGCCAATTTTCAATTGCCAACTGACAATTTACAATAGACAATTCCTTGTGTCTCATTCCGACAAACACATAAATCAGGGACTCCGCTCCGGTTCATAGGTTGGGAACAGAGTCCGCTCACCGCTCGGGAGTCCCCTTTCGGGGCAGCAGCTCAGACGCGGAAGGAGAAGTCTGAGCAGAATGACCCCCTGCGATCAAAAGAAGATCGCGAGGCTGTCCTAAAAGTCCCAGCGTCATGCTGACATTTCCCGCGGAGCGCGGGATGGCACCAAGGGTGCTCACTTCTGGTCAGCATCTAAACGTCAGCGGCGACATGCTCGGTTCAGATCCTGACCAAGAGCATGTCAGGATGACGGGTTGGATTACTTTTTGGACAACCTCAAAACGCTTTCCCCTCCTTTGTTAAGAAGGGGTCGATCCACCGACCAGTCCGCCATCTTGCTTGACCGCCAATCTTGATGGCGGTTTGGCAAAGGGCGGATCGGGGGAGGTCGACTATGCACGATCCCGAACCATGGCAACAATCTATGCAGGCTAGACGCACACTTCTGTACCGGTCCGAAGGACCCATCGGGGAGGCGCATTAGCCTCTGGCGGAGACTCCGTCCCGCTCAAAGGCAAGCGGAGAGCAACCCTTACCTGACAGCCCGTATCGTCCAGAAATCATCGGCGAGGTGTTGGTCGAGCAGATATGCATAGGGCAGCGTGAAATATCCCTTCATCCCCCAACCTGATCCCCACGAGTTTCTGACGATGAACCTTTGATTGGCGTCATCGTAGCCGACCGCAACCACGGCATGCCCGCCGAGAAGCCGCTCGTTGGGCTTCGGCATTGAAGCGTGCCCTGACTTCGCCACTGCCGGGCTCTCGAAACTTTCGTAAACGGAGAATCCGAAAACGAAAGGGTAGCCGGAGGCAAGACAGCCCTTCATTTGACTCGAAGTCTGCACGACGCGCTGGTACGAAAGCACTTCATACCTGAGAGCATCCTTGAAACACCTCGCGGGCGGCTTCACGGCAAACTCCGCGATGTCGTACGGCCATTCGGATTCCGGGCAATCGCCCTGCTTGCCCACGCTTTTTATGCCGTCGCGGATCTGAGCGCCGCTGTCCGAGTTGACCGTCCCTTCCATGACTCGCTCATTATAATAGATGAACAGCCGCGAGGGAACGAACGCCTTTCCCTTTTGCTTCATTAGGTCAAATTCAATCGCTGCAGCAATCGCATTCGCTGTGCAGCTTCCCAATTGACCCTGGTCGTAGACCGGCGGGCATTTCGAACTCAGGTCAACTTTCGCCGGCAGTTTGACGAGCCATTCGACCGGCGCGGCATAGAGATGGTCGCGGTGGTCGGGAACGTCCGGCAGCCAGCCGAAACGGCGGATTACTTTTCGTTGTTTCATGGTAATTCCTTTTTTGTTGTTGGTTGTTGGTTCCTAGTTCTTGGTTCATAGTTGACAGTACAGTGTTCTCCATTCTTGCTGTCACGAAAAGCCACATGGAGATTGGAACGATGCCCGTCAAAATTTCCTTACTGTTTTCGTGCGTACTTCTCCAAGCCGGCGATGACGTCGTGCACCGGTTTCGTGCCGCTGCCTACGATGATTCCGTTGATGATGAATTTCAGAACCGGTCCGGGGTCGCATGCGCCGTCGGGTTTGAGAACTCTGAAGAAATCGATGCAGAACACCGAACACACCACCATCCCGAGCAGCGTCGAAACAATCCACAGGCTTATGGCCCTTCGATGAAGTACCGCGGGTTCCTTCGAGTGCGGATCTCCCCAAATCGCAAAATCGCTGACGAGCTCAACCACCCTTTCCACTGCCTGGGAGAGGATGTAGAGCACGGCGAACATTGTTGATACATCCATGATTCTTCCTTCCGTAGTAGTTGAGAAACAATATGTAATAATTGTGCTATATGCTATGTTATTTGATTTTTGTCTCTTCATGACGTATACTTGGACAGTCCAACCACATTCAAACAAATGAGTCCGCCTCGTGAATTATTTACGCTGCACCACGTCCCGGCTATTACTTTGGAGGAGGAGGCGGTGGTGTAGGATCTCTCGAAGAGTCGATTTCAGCCACGGTGAAGTGCAAGCGGTTCGATTTTTGCGGACCCGTTTTTTTTGAACCGTCGAAGAAGAAGGAATGCAGCCGGTCAATCAGTTTCCCGACAAAGTCCGTCTTAGCGGGATACTTGAATGCGAGTGTCGATATCAATACCAGCGCAAAGATGATATGCGCCGCGAAGGGAAAAAGGTCGTTGGTATTTTGTGGCGAAGATGTTTTCATAATTTCTCCTTTATGTGGAAGGAATAATTGTGAACAAACAGTGCGGCGGACCCATCACTTATTTCGCCCCAATATAGCAAGCAGAAGGGGAAAAGTCAAATCTATTTCGACAAATAGCAAAAAATGTTCTATTAATATCGAAAAATATAATCTTCGAAAGGGTGCAAAAACACTTGCAGTTCAGTTCAAAAAAGCGTATTTTGGGATGAACCATGGGTCGCTTGTAATGAAGTTGAAGCTTAAAATCCTGCTGTGCTGGCTATTGTTGATTGCCCTTACTCGATTGTCGCTCCTGTTACCGCACAGGCCGCTGGATGACGCGGGGTTGCTTACTTTCTACGTGCAGCTCCTCCTGTGCCTCATCTCACTGGTCATAGCAAAGCACAGTCAGAAAACTCAACGTTATGTGTTTATTAATTTTGCCATATTCTTTGGATACGCGATCCCCCTTCTCCTGTCTGCCTTTGTCGGCGAGTCATTATTTGCGGGCAACGCCAACGGCAGTTTCTATTCGTACCTTTTTGTCAACGGTCTTGGAGCGGGATTGGTGTTGCTCTTTGTTGTCATATACACGATCATGGACTACCTGAGCTCTCAGAACAAGATCATGAAACGCTACGCGGTGAGTTTGTTGCTTGCGCTTGTTCTTGCCGGTTCGCCGTTTCTGCCCTTCATCATGAACCCATTGCAACTCTCTCACGAACCGGAATACGAGTCGCTGCAAAACCTCTCCACGGCATTTCATGCGAGGTCCGCACAGCTTCATCGCGAGCCGACGGATGAGGAACTCGCCGCGACAATCTCCCCGTCACAAACCACGTTCGCTACGATGACATCCGACATGAATTACGACGGTGCTCTGAAAAAAGTAAGGGAACTCCGCCCCTATCTTCAGGAAGGGGGAGCGACGACGATGTTTTGGAGACCAATCTTCCGGAGTTCGGTCATCATCAACGGCATTGTATTGCTCTTCCTTGGCTTCTTTTTCTCTCTCCACTACCGCTACGGGAAACCCTGCGGAGCCTATATCGACAAGATCCTCTTGCTGTTCTTCATATTCTCGTCGTTGGAAATCATTCACTCCATCGGCGATATTTACAGCTATTCGCTCGAGAGATTCTCCGATGTGTTCTCCATCGGACACTATTTTACGATCCTCTGCTTGCTGGGAATGGTCTACGCGTTCGACCAGAAGCTCAACTTCGCACTCTCCGTCACGGGGAAGTACTATGAGGAGATGCTCGTTCGGGAACCGATGAAGACAACGCGATGGGTCGACAGAGTTGATAGTATCATTCTAAGAACTTTCTTTAAGAACACCGGGCGCACAAAACACATGGCCCACATCACAAAAGCAAACAACTCAGATTAAAAGGAGACATAACAGATGGACATCGAATCATCATTGGTTGGGAAAAGCAGTCAGATTCAAGAATTGCGAAAGGATATCACACGTTTTGGGAAACTCGACCGGCATATCCTCCTCATCGGAGAACGCGGTACCGGAAAGGCGACTGCGGCGAGACTCATTCACCAGCAATCAGGAGCGAAGGGGATTTTCTTTGTCCTCGACCCTCACACCTCGACCGAAACCGAAGTCAAAGAAGCCCTGGAGCAGAAGCAAGCGAGGATCTCGACATTATTTATTCGCGATGTGGACGAGTTTTCATTCGTCCTGCAAGCCGAAATGCAGAAGGCGCTCCGGCAGCTCCCCAAGAAACCCTTCACCAGAATAATTGCCAGCATCGGCAAGAGCCTCGGTGAAACCTCGGCACAACAGAAACTCATCGAGAGTCTGTCTCAGGTGCTCGCAGAATTCGAAACAATCCAGGTGCCCCATCTGAGGGAGCGACAGGAAGACATCCCCCTCCTGGTGGAGCATTTCATCAAGCGGGCGTGCGACAGCATCGGAGTGCAGCTTAAGGCCATCGACATTAATGCTCTCGACTTCCTGACGCGGCGCGAATGGAAGGAAAATGTCACCGAGTTGAAGTCTACGATTGAACGAGCCGTTCTCACTTCCGACGAACAGGTCATCGAACTGCCTGAATACGTCCGCGACGAGCAGGCCCAACTCCAGGGAATACTCGGGTTTATTAGGGGAAGAAGACCGTTCTCCTTCGACAAGTCACTTGCGAATCTCGAGCGAACCCTTATCGAAAGAGCTCTTGAAGCAAGCGGGTACAACCAGACGCGCGCCGCGCGGATATTGAACCTGTCGGAAGCGAACCTGCGCTATCGGCTGAAGAAATTTCATCTGACTCCGAAGAACGCGAAATAGATCGTTGGAGGTAACGCGTTCCCCCAAAGGGGGTCTCAAGAAAGGAAAACGCGGAAGTCGTAGGGGCACGAGGAAAAGCCGGCCCAGAAAATGACAGGGCTGGCTCCTCGACAACCCGGGATTGAGAAGACCTACCGGAGCTGCCTTATCCGGACTTCAACATCCTTGTTCCCGGAGAGAAGCTTTTGCAGCTTTGCCGCATCCGTATCGCCGTAGTGATAAGGATACAGGATCCGTGGATGAATCATCTTCGCGGCATCGGCGACCTGCTCCGGCAGCATTGTGTAGGGTTGGTTCATCGGCAGGAAGGCAATGTCGATGTTCCTGATTTCCGCCATTTCAGGAATGTTCTCGGTGTCCCCCGCGATGTAGATTCTCTTTCCGGCAATTGTGATGATGTAGCCGTTATCCCTCCCCTTTGGGTGAAATTGATCGCGTCCGGCTGTTGTATTGTACGCCGGCACGGCTTCGATCTTGATTCCTTCCACAGTAAGTGTATCACCATTCTTCATCACCGTGCCCTTCTTCAAGAGTTCATACGCGGCACCGGTGAGAATGATGTGCGTGCCATCCTTCGAAACAGCCGCGATCGCACCGGAATCCAGATGGTCGGGATGGTGATGGGTGATCAGGATGAGGTCCGCTTTGGGGAGGCTGCCGTAATCGGCAAGCCGGCTCCACGGGTCCACGTGAACGGTTTTGCCGCTGAACTCGAACATGAGCGATCCGTGACCGACAAAATAGATCGACAGTTCCCCTGAAGGCGTCTTGAAAACGTCTTTCTCGATCTTCCTCGCGTCGGCGGTTTGTACTGCTGCGGCAAGCGCAGCGAGCGAAATGAGAGTAATCGTATTCATACTGGTATTGTGTCCTTCAAATAGTTGGAATAAGTTATTGGATCATTACGTTACTCACTACCCTCTCCCCTTCAATTCCCTTCTCCAGTGACGGGAGAGGAGAGCACAAAGTTTATTCACTAACGTTACGCTAATCAATGCTCGATGTTCTAAATCCGAAGCACGAAATCCGAAATCATAAACAAAATCCAAGCACTAAATCCTAAACTCTAAACGGGAAATTTGGCACTGGGACATTGGGATTTGGAACATATTTAGAATTTAGGTATTCGGATTTAGGATTTGTTTGGTGTTTCGATATTCGAATTTCGTATTTGTCCCCGGGAACCATTGGTTTGCGTAGAACCAGTAAGTGAATATCATCTATGCCTGGATCCTCGGTAACATACTCATTCATAATCGGGCCTCAGCCTTTTTTGATAGCTTCCTTGATTTTCTCAGGACTCAGCGGAAGTTCGAACAATCGGATGCCGGTCGCATCAAAAACGGCATTTGCGACCACCGCGCCCATCGTGATGATTGCCGGTTCGCCCCCGCCCTGAGGGTCTGACTGATTATCCTCTATAATAATAGTCTCTATCTCCGGCAGCCAGGAAAATCGGGGAATCTCGTAACTATCGAAATTGAGGTCGAAAATCTCTCCCGCTCTGAAACGGATGTGCTCGCGCAATGCATATCCCAGCCCCATGGTAATGCAGCCCTCTACTTGTATTGCGGCACCTTCCGGGTTGATTGCCAGTCCCATATCCTGTGCACACACGACCCGCTTCACCTGGACATTTCCGGTGGCCTTATCAACTTCAACCTCGGCGAACGCAGCGACGTACGAACCGGCATCCATTCCGCAGGCAATACCATAACCCCTGCCGCTTGGAGCTTTGGCCGGCTTCCAACCGAATTTCCCGGCTGCAGTCGTAAGAACACGCTGCATCTTTTTGTCCTCCAGGTTCCGGATCCGGAATTCCAACGGATCGACCTGTGCCTTTGAAGCCATGATGTCGATCTGGGATTCTCTGGCGAAGGTGTTCGTGCTGTTCCCCGGCGCGCGCCACGGTCCGGTAGAGAACGGATGGGAACCAGGAGCACCTACCCAGCTTGAGTTGTGCACCGTCGTCGCGTGGTGAGGAATATTGTAGAACTGCTGTGCGCCCCGCTCTCCGGCATAATACACATGATAATCCCACAAACATATCCGGCCGTTGTCCGTGATGCCCGACTTTACTTTTACGATGGCGGCTGGCCGGAACGAATCATAGAAAAACTCCTCTTTGCGCGTCCAGGCGACCTGAACCGGCTTCCCGGTGCGTTTGGCAAGACGGGCAGCTTCCACCACTTGCTGGTTTCTCGACTTGCCGCCGAACGCGCCGCCCAGAAACGGTGAGATGACGTGAACATTCTCCGGCGCGCATCCGAGCTCCTTTGCCACTTCCTCCTTAAGGCTGAACGGCGTCTGGGACGAAGACCAAACGGTGGCTTTGTTCCCCTCGATGTTCACAACGGCAGCATGGGGTTCTATCGGCGCGTGTGCTTTGTAGCCGTCAAGGTATGTTTCTTCAACGATCGACGTCGCGTCGTGCTCCCCTTTTTCAAGGTCGCCTTCCTTCGCGACGACGTTGCCTTCCGGCGCGACCTTGAGCAGGTGGTCAAAGATATTCTTATCATCAAGGTCGGATTGTGGCTTGTCAAATTTCGGTTTGATCTTCGACAAACCGAGCTCGGCGAGATCGGGATACTTGTGCAGAACGGCGACGAACTCACCGTCCTGGATAACCTGCAGACCCTCCATCGCCTTTGCGTCAGAAAGGTCGACATCGATGAGCTTTGAGCCGTGCGCAGGAGGCCTCAAAATCCTTGCATAGAGCATCCCGGGGAGCTGAATGTCGCCGGCATATCGTGCTTTGCCGGTAACCTTGTCCCTGCCATCCGCGCGCACGAGGGGCTTCGTCATAACCTTGAACTGTGACAGCTTTTTCACCGGCGGTTTTTCGGAGAGATGCCGCTCAATTTTCTTCCCTGCGGCAAGCTCGGCGTAGGTTACCTTCTTCTGCACGTTTCTCGTCTCGAACACGGCGCCGTTCTCTGTCGTAAGATTCTTTTCCGGAATTCCGAGATGCTCGGAGGCGAGCTGGATCAAGACGCCTCTGGCTTCGGCTCCGGCAGACCTCAAAGCAGGCCCGAAGAATCGTGTCGTCATGGAACCGAATGTTCCCATATCCCACGGGCAGAGGTCAGTATCCCCCATGACCATATCGACGGAATCGACGGCAACGTCGAGTTCGTCAGCCAGCATTTGCGCCAGCGACGTGGAGACGCCCTGCCCCATCTCAATTTTGCCCGTGTAGCAGGAAACGCGGCCGTCCTCGCCAATCTTGAGAAATGCGTTGAAATCCGAGGGAAGGCTTCTTCCCTGCCTCCGTTGAGCGAGCGCCTCCAGGTCTCCTATCGTGAAGAAAAGGAAAATTCCTCCGCCGGTTAATTTCAGGAACTGGCGCCGGTTCATTCCTGATCCGCTGACAGTGGAAATCTCCACAAGCTCCACATCCGGATGTTCCTTCATCTCAGCGCCCTCCTTCCATTTCTTTGGACGCCGTTTGAATTGCCCGAATGATCCGGTTATGCGCACCGCAACGGCACAAATTATCCTCCATGCCCGAGATGATCTCCGAAGAAGATGGGTGAGGGTTCTTTTTCAACAACGAGTAGGCGTTGAGAATCATCCCGGGAGTGCAGTAGCCGCATTGAAGCGCATCGTTCTCCATGAATGCTTTTTGCAAAGGATGCAGACTGCCATTCTCCGCGAGGCCCTCGATGGTGAGAACTTCTTTCCCCTGAATGTCTTTCACAGCGGTACTACAGGATCGAACCGCCTCGTTATCCACAAGAACCGTGCAGGCCCCACAAAATCCTTCGCCGCAGCCGTACTTCGCGCCCGTCAATCCGAGGTCAACACGCAGGACCCAGAGAAGTGCACGGTCGCCGTTCACATCCATCTTTTGAGGCTTGCCGTTGAGTTTGAATTCAATACTCTGTGTCATGGAAGACCTTTCGTTCTATCCTTCTATACAACAGAATTCCCAGGAATGGAATTCCCCCAATTTTACAGATAATTCTCTGAATTTGCAACATGACCCGGACACAATTTTCACGCTGTGAGTGCTTACGAGGCGCTCAATTCCTCCTCCTCCGTTCTCAGTTTCACCCCTATCTTCGCGAGAAATTCAGCAGGTAGCTCTCCACCGGCAAAAACGAAAACAAAATCGTTCGGTAAAGTTTGAATGACGTTGTCTTTATCCTTCACCAACACGCTGTCCATCCGAATCTCGACGACCTCCGAACCGAACATGACGTTCACGGTTCCCGCCTTCATCATTTCCAGGATACGTTCTTCGTTTTTCTCCTTCAACCGCACAAACTCCTCACGCCGGTAGCTCAGGGCTACCGTTGTTCCTTTCTGGCGGGCAAGGCCTACCGCGGCTTCGATAGCGCTGTCGCCTCCTCCGACGACCAGCAGACGCTTCTGAACGAAGGCTTCGGCTTCAATGAGCCGGTAGAAGACTTTGGGCAACCTTTCTCCGGGAACGGAGAGCTTCCTCGGACTTCCCCTCCGGCCGAGAGCAAGAATAACATAGGAAGCGGAGAACCGCTCGTCCTTTGCCTGGAGCCGGAATGCATGCGACTCCTTCATTATCATTTCAATTCTGCAATGAGATTTGATGTTCAGCCGGAAGCGTTCGACAAGGGAAAGGATTGTTTCCAGTAATTCTTCCTTGCCTATTTCACGAGCATTGAGTTTTCCATAAAGGGGCAGTTCCACCGGCGAGGTGAGAACCAGCTTTTGTCTGGGGTAGTGGAGGATCGACCCCCCGATGTCGTCCTGCTCAAGAACGATGTGCCGCAGCCCGTGTTGTCGGGCACCCAGCGCTGCACCAATGCCGGCCGGTCCGGCTCCAACGATAGCCACATCATACGAAACATCAGAGTCATGCCGGGGTCGAGAGGCAATATGTTCGATTGCCTTCACGCCCTGGTCGAGCGCATTCCTGATAAGCCCTATTCCACCGAGCTCACCGATGATATACAGCCCATCGATGTTCGTCTGGTGACGGTCATCGTAAAACGGAATTTCCATTCCCCTCCGCGGCTTTCCGAACTGCAGGGTGATCGCCCCAACCGGACAGGCATCGACACAGAGCGCGTGCCCGATGCAGCGGACTCCGTTAATGATCGCGGCCTTTCCGTCGACCAGGCCGAGCACATCCTCAGGACAAACGCGCACACAACTGCCGCAGCCTATACAGCCCAGCACGTCGATCCTCGGGTGCAGAGTCACGGGTGCGGTCAGACCTGCCCTGGAGCTCTTCTCGTACGCCTTCCTCGTGAGTTTCGCTTGCCGCCTGACTTTCCACCAGTATGGTACGGCAATCGCGAGGAGAAGTACAACAAAGATAGCGAACGTGATGAGGGATTCCATCAGAATCTCCAATCGATTTCGGCGAGGACTGAATATCCCCGGTCGCTCAGGTTGCCGATTCGCTCCACGCTTCCGTACACCGACAGATTCCGGGTGATGATGTAGAGAACGTCCATGGCGGCAGACTGATTATTACTCGACTCGCCCAAGCCCGCCATGTTGTACGTGAATACCTGGTACCGCACCGTGACATCAAGCATGTTGTTGAGCGATTTTTGGACACTGGCGCCGTACCCTCGCGTCGTGGTGAACGATGTCGCATTGACGTTCATCGTCATCCTGGCGGCAATTCCGGCATTCAGGAGATTGTATGCTCCGAAAGAAGTGTAGTTGAGATATTCATGCCCGAAGCCTTCGTCTGAGGAACGGGGCGAATAGTTATTGTACAGCGATACGCCGCCGGGGAAATACAGACTCACATTGAGATTCGGACTCGTGCGAACATTCTGATCGATGAGAGAATCGGGAATCGCGCTGACCGATGAGAACGAGTAGGTCGGTCTCCACGCACTCATCCCCGCGCCTACGGATAGCAGGGCGTTCACGCGGTAATTCGCATTTGCGAAAAAGGTCGTGAGCTTTGGCGAGAGAACAAAATCCTGAGAGGACTTCGAGCGAAGGTCGACATCCCCCTGAGCGGTCAAAAAGAAATCATTCACGGGAAAAACACTCAGCGTTGAACTCACGACCTCACGGTCGAGCTGCGACAGGTAGTACGTCCGTGAATACGCGATACTGACGGCGGAGTGAAAAGTGGCAGGAGAGGCATAGCCGGCGAAGAAGGCGATTTTTTTTCTGTCGGCAGAAAACGTCCGCTGGTCAAAACTCGGCTCAAAGCCTGCAGCTGCGCCGACGACCATCTCGCCGATTTTCCGGGTAAAGAGAGCTCCGTCTGTATATCCGACCGAGGCCGAGAAGGGGGGAAGAATCCGGCCGAGGGATAGTCGATCCACGCTGTCATCATAGTCAACAGACATCCGATAAATTCTCGTCCGATTGACAACCGGACTCTGGCCGCCGTAGCTGATGGAACGAAAGTTGCCGTACATTTCGAAGCCGATATGCGAATTATTGACCCGCCCCCGGAGGTCGAGCACGATTCCCGGTTGAGAGATGGTTTGTGAGGCAACAGACTGGATATTGCCGAAATACTGAACGCTCGCCCTGCCTTGCAGGGCGACGGCGGGAATGGACCTCGATTTTGCCGCGCTGCTCTCGGCAAGGGTCATTGCCGGTTGTACGCGGGGCATCACCGCTGATTCGATTCTTGCAACCGTATCTTTCTTGGCCACGATCGATTCTTCCTTTTGAACGGAGGCAATAATCGGGTCCTCAATCTTCAAGACACGGTTCGTTCGAACGATTCTGGCGGCAGATGACTTTGAGCTTGTAGCAAACACTTTGAGCATCGCGATAGTATCGAGTTTTGGAACAACAAACAGGAGGCTTGAATCCCTTACTCCGGAATCTTTTCCGATAGAGATGTACAGGACATCCCCGACGATATACGTTATTTTGCCGTGCACGACTTGTTCTTGCGCGAAAACATCGGTCGCCAGTGCTATGAAGAATAGTGCAATCGTGCGGCGCATCAGATGTTCCTATGGCAGTTATAACATGCCGGACTGGAATAAGAATATCCGGCGACGCCCTGGTGAGCCGAATCAGTCTCGCTTTGATTATGTTCATGGCAGTTAATGCAGGAAAACGTCGCGTAGTTTGCTGGGTTCGTATGACAATCGGTGCAGTAGGTCCATTGTTGGAGGTGCCTTCCGGAATAGATCTTGAAATACTGCTGGTCATGATTGAACGTAGACGGTGTCCAGGCCGTCGTCGTATGGCACGGTGAGCAATCGTGACCGAAGTTTGCTACGACGTGGTTAGGGTTGGTCGGCCGCTGATAGTCTGACTGGTGGCATTGGTAACAATCGGCGTAGACAAGCTGGTAATTGCCGCCTGTATGACATGACTGGCATGGAGTTGTGAGATGGGTGCCGGTCAACGGGAATTTCGTCGCACTGTGGTCAAACGTCGCAGGTGACCAGGCAGTTGTCGAATGACACTGCGTACAATCATGAGTAAAATTTCCGGCAACGTGATTGGGATTCGCCGCCGTTTGGAAATCGTTTTGATGGCATTGATAGCAGTTGATGTATACGAGCTGATAATTCCCGCTTGTATGGCAAGATTGGCATTGAATGGTCAAATGCGCGCCGGTCAAAGGCAACTTCGTCGAGCTATGGCTGAACGTCGATGGTATCCATGCGGTCGTCGTGTGGCAGGGCGTACAGTCGCGACTGAAAATCGCGGTCACGTGATTTGGATTTGTCGGCCGCAGATAATCCGATTGATGGCACTGGTAGCAATCGGTATACGTGATCTGGTAGTTCCCGCTTATATGACACGACAGGCATTGGACCGCGATGTGGCTTCCCGTCAGGGGGAACCGAGTCGAGGCATGGTCAAACGATGCCGGCGACCAGCCGGTTGTCGTATGGCACTGCGTGCAATCATGACTGAAGTTTCCAGTTACATGGTTTGGATTTGTTGAAGTCTGGAAATCGTTTTGATGGCATTGGTAGCAATTGACGTACACGAGACGATAATTTCCGTTTGCATGGCAGGATTGACATTCAACTCCCACATGAGCCCCGGTCAACGGGAATGCGGTACTGGCGTGGTTGAACGTTGAAGGCGTCCATGCAACGGTGGTATGACACGACTGACAGAGGTTGCTGAAATTGCCAGCAACATGGTTCGGCGCTTGCGCATTCGTGAAGTCCCGTGCGTGGCAGCTGAAGCAATTCGTCGCGAGATTCGTGAACTGATTGTTCGTATGGCATTGCGAACAAATCACTGTT
This sequence comes from Bacteroidota bacterium, assembly GCA_049515655.1. GTDB lineage: Bacteria > Bacteroidota > Ignavibacteria > UBA10030 > SZUA-254 > JBEKTW01. The sequence continues at coordinate 14,694 of JBEKTW010000006.1, read as the reverse complement.
CGGTGCGCCCCTGTGAGGGGAAACGCTGTGGCATTGTGGTCGAAGCTCCCCGGCCAGGCCAGAGCGTCAACCCTGTGACACCGGATGCAATCGACCGGAAATCTATCCTGAACGTGATTCGGGTTTTTCGAACCTTCAAAATCGGCTTGATGACATGTGATGCAAGTCAGCGGTGTTCCTGCGTACTGATGCGTCGAGGCGCGATCGTGGCATGCGTCGCAATCCACGAGAGAGTGCTTTCCGAGAAGCGGAAATCGTGTCTGCTGGTGTTTCTGTTTCATGTCCACAATGATCCATGAAGCCATGGAGTGACATCGAAGACAGTTGGTCCCCAGCTCGGACCGATGGGCATCGACGTGGCAGGAAGCACACTCGGAGCTTCGATTCGCGAAAACAAGGTTTTCGTGACACGCAACGCATTTCACGAGCTGATGCTGACCCAGCAGTTCAAAGCCCGTTGAATTGTGATTGAACGAAGCGTCGCTCCGCATTTCCCACGAATCTGTCGAGTGGCACGTTGTGCACGGAATCGTCAGTGCACCGTGCGGGGATTGCTGAGCGGTCGCTGGCCACGAAAACAGTACCAAGACAAGAAACAAGGCCTTCTTCATTTTACGTTTCTCCCCTGGTGGCACGATTCGCAAGTTGATGAGAGCGGCTTGAACCGTACGAAGACTGTATCAGCTACCCGTTCTTCACGATGACACGAGACACACGGAACTTTCTTGTGACCTCCGGAAAGAGAGAACCTGCTTTGCGTCTCGTGGTTAAAGGAGAGCAATTTCCAGCCTTCAGCGCTATGACAGTTGTTGCAGAGCGTCTTGCCGTCGTCTGCAAATTGGCCACGATGCACATCATGATGGCACGACTCGCAATCAGTTGACAGTTTTTGAAATTGCATTTCGTGCTGTGCATCCTTCTCATCCTTGTGGCAGGCCAAGCATGCTACGCTGGCATGTTTTCCGGAAAGAGCGAACCGAGTGGTGGAATGGTCGAATGCCGCATTCTTCCATTGGGCTGTTGTGTGGCATGCGGCACAACTCGTGTCTCTCATGGACGCGGCGAATTTTCCGTTATGGACATCTTTGTGGCACGATTCACAGCTCCGTCTTTCGAGATGGAACACCTGCTTGTTAGTTTCCGTGTTGAGATGGCAGGCCGAGCATACGGTCGCGGCGTGGGCACCCGTAAGCGTGAACCGTGTCTCGCGGTGGCGCGCGAGCGTGAACGTCGACGGCCGGTAGCTGTCTTCATTGTGACATGATGCGCAATCGTTGTTGTAGGAACTTGCGAATTCACCGTTATGCCCGTCTGCATGGCAATCAGTGCATTTACTGAAGGAAAGGAAGAAAGTCCGCCGAAATTCTTTCTTCTCGGCCATCCGGTGGCACTGCTCACACCGGAGCACCGCGTGCCGACCATGTAATCTGTATGACGTCAATTCATGGTCGAACGGCATGCCCATCGCGGCATCCCAACTCTGGGGAGTATGGCAGGCCTTGCAATTCTGCCCTCCAAAGGATGAACGATGCGGCGAAGCGTGACACGGAGTACAATCCGAAAACGTCTTGGTCGAGAAATCGACATCCCCGGTCGCTTTTGCATGAGCAAGAGTAAGATGACATTTATTGCACGCAACCCGGACGTGAAGCCCATCGAGCGGGAATTGGGTGATCGAATGATCAAAGCTCTTCACCTGTGCCCAGGCGACCGGAGTGTGGCAGGATGAACATTCCTGGCGAAATTTCCCTTTATGGGGGTCGACATGACATGAAGAGCATGTCTGGTCGAGGCCCAGATACGTCACGTGCGGAAATGCATCGAGCTTCTCTTTTACTCCGGCATCTCTGATATATTTGTGTGCATGACAATTCGCGCATGGAATCGATTGATGTTTTCCGACGATGGGAAAGCCGGTCTTGCTGTGGTCAAACGTATTTTCCTGAAACAATACGGTCTTCGCCTCCCGGCCGAGGTGATCTTTGTGGCAATCCACGCACTGTTGTGACGCCACCGTCAAATGGTAGCCGAGTCGACCATCGCGGAGTTTCCGGATTTCATTGTGACAGCCCAGACACTTCTCGCCGCTGATTTCCTTTCCAATCTCATGGCACTTGACGCAATTCTGGGACCCTTCGAGATTTTGATGAGCACGCGAAAGGTCACCGGGAGAGAACTGCGCACTCATCGGGCCATTGGTCACCCAGAGGCCGAGAAGGACCATCGAGACCCTTGACGCGATACTTGTGTTGCCGCTTCCTCGCATGCTATTTTTACGAACTCAGAAAACCCATTTGTATCCCAGCAGCATGACGACGGTGACATGCGCCGCGAGTGTCACAAACATGATAACGGTGAACGGCAGGTGGATTGCGTGCCAGTAGAAGAACATCCGTTCGACCTGTGTCAGCACGAGGGATTTCTGGAGCATCGCGGCTTTCGAGGATGCTGCCTCCTCTAGCTGCTTCGCGACCTCGCGCGGAACGTCGTTCTGAGCGATGATCTGACAGACGCCCCCACGCGTTTGCGCCTTCAGCCGCTGGAGGCGGATGATGGTGAAGACAGTCTGACCGAGTGTCTCGGGTCTCTCAACGGAAGAAAAGGATTTATCGACCATGGCCCCCACCAAGAGACCCACTGGGCTCGACCGAAGCACTGAGCCGATCGAATGTATCTGACCGTCGATTTCCGCCACAGTGAGCTCGTTGCCGTTCAAGTTCCTTGGAATGAGGACATAGAGGAAGCGGCCGATGACCCCGCTGGCGACGACGGACAACATTGTCCAGAGAGATATGGCGGCAATGCCACCGGCCTTGAACGTTGTATGGTAGACGATCAGCACCGGCCCCAAGAGGCAAAGAAAAATATGCACCTCAAGCCATTTTGACAATCGGCCGATATTTCCCAAGGATACCATGCGCTTCCTGGCGGAATACATCGCAACTCCGACGATAACCATGAGGGCCCCCAGGACGCCCAGGCCGTGGCTGTACGAACCTGATGGCCTCATGAGGGAGTAGTCCGACCGAAATGGCCGAAGATCAAAAGGGGTGCGGTAATAGTCAAGACCCCGGACTGCCAGCACGATCGTGGCAACCAAGCCGACCATTACGAGAAAGAATATGAAAATCCAGTGTGAAGAACTCTTCATCTGTTCACAGATTAAACTTGAATCACGTTTCACAAACAGATTGTGGAAAACCCTCCGAATCCCGCAGTCGGAATCGTGTTTATTATGACAATGTAAGAAAGGATCACAATTTTCCAAAGCGTCTTGTGATGACAGGCACAGAGGACGACAACTGCATGGTCGTCCTTCTCAGGCCGCGTCGAACACTTTGGCGAGTACAATCCGCAGTCGGGAGCGAGGTGGGAAGAGCCGCGCTGGGAGGGAGCTAGGCAAACGAAAAGAGTCATTACACAGGAATCGACCCTCCCGCATTGTTTCCTTGACACGCGAAGGAAAAATACGTATTTTGTCTACGAGAAGCTCAGGGATTCTCGCCGAAAACTGTTCACCTTTGTTCAAGAAATCTTCGGGTATTTCAAGTAATGTCCGGAAAACTCATAATTCTCACAGTAAGCTTGGTGGCTGTCTCCATTCTGCCCGCACGCGGACAGCAGAAGCACTTGCCGGCCGGGTCCGACACACTCGGTGCCGCGGCTAACGACACCTCTCAGAGCCAGATTGCCAAGGTCGGCGATCACACCTACAAGCTCGGCAGCCTCACCATCGATAGCGAACTGCGAGAGATAACGATTCCGGGAAAGGTCAATATGCACCGCGGCATGATTGAACTCCTTGCCTGCGGTCCGGGCGGCAAGACCCACGAGAGCGTGCTGGTTCTCGACGCGGCGCCGTACCATCTGCAAGTTGCACTCCTGTTGTTGGGTTTACAGTACGTCGGCGGTCTTGCCTATCAGGGTGACCCTCATACTCCCAAAGGAGACTCCGTTGAAGTATGGGTGAAATGGAAAAATGGCGACAGGGATACGATCGTTCGCGGCGAAGACCTTGTATGGGACATCCCCAGAAACCAGCACATGGAGCATACGCCGTGGGTATTTGTGGGTTCAATCATGAGCGACGGCAAATTCATGGCCGACGTCGAGAAATCGCTCATCACAACCTACCATGACCCTTTGACGATTCTGGACAATCCCCTGGCGACCGGAGGCGACGACACGCTCTACCGCGTCAACGAGGACCTCGTCCCGGCGAAGGGAACACCCGTAGAAGTCACGATCAAGGCGCTGTCGCGCGAGAAATGAGGACAGGCCGACTTTCTCAGACCCGCATTGCAGCCTATTCCTTCGCGGGAACTCTGCTGATCTGCTTATTGCATCCCGAAGTTTTTTGCCAGCAGCCGGCTGCCGCGCCGGACACTCTTCCTCATTTCATCATGGAGACGGTGGTTATCACCGCGGACAGGTTCCAGAACAAAATCGCTCAAACAACATCCTCCGCCTCCGTCGTGGATTCCAAGGAAATTCAGCGCCTGCCCGTCGCGACATTGTCCGATGTCCTTGAGAATGTCCCCGGATTCTTCATTTTCAACACAGACGGCATGGGGAGAAATTCGATCGTCAGCACGCGCGGATTCTATGGCGGCGGCGAAGCGGACTACATTCTCCTCCAGGTCGACGGAAAGCAAGTCAACGATCTGGAATCAGGACTGGCGAACTGGAATCTTTTCCCGCTCAACAGCATCGGCACGGTCGAGGTTTCCCGTGGAGCGTCATCACCATTGTACGGCGATGCCGCGCTCGGCGGAGTGGTCAACGTGATCACGCGAACAGGAGACACAACGCGCACGCATGCTTCCGTGGAAGGTGGAACCTACGGGCTGTTCAATGCCGGCTTGGGTGGCCGGGGGATGTGGGGCAGCAATCCTTATCAGCTCTTTGTATCGGATGAACGCACAACGGGATTTCGTTCTCATGGAAACTGGCAGGGCGGAACGGTCAACGGCGACATTTCATTTCAGTTGACCGAATTCTCGAAGTTGTGGCTCTCCACACTGGATCAATGGACCAAATCCGACGACCCCGGTCCATTGACGCAGGAGGAACTTGACGCCAGCCGCACGGCGTCGAGCCCCTATTACAAAGCCGACGGGAAAGACGACAAGCGATACCAACTGCAGGCCGATTACTCCACGACCTTCTCCAATGGCGCGGAATTGACGGGCAAGGTCTACTATAATAGAAAGGACGCTGACGATATCGGGACATATGTCACACCTGCCGAGATTGTGAAGTTCGTCCCCGCTTTTACGGTCATCGGACTCTACGATACCAGCTTCTATGGAGATACAAAAGAACGGGAACTGCGCAGCAACGAGGGGGGAATCAATATCAAGTATGACTACTCAAGTCTCATCTCCAGCATGAAGAATCGACTTGTCGTCGGTTTTGACGGCACCTCCGGTCGCCTGCAGTCGACATACTACAGTCAGTTCAGTGGATTCGAAGAAAATTATTTGCTTCAGGGCTTCACGCGCGACACGACAGTAGCCGATGGAATTGCAAAGAGAGCCAAATATGCTTTTTACGTCAACGACGAGGTGCGTTTGATCGATCGACTTGCGTTAAATATTGGCGCGAGATTCGACGGACAAGATGACGGGTACGACGGTACATTCCCTCACAACATGACTTTTACGGCAAACCACACCGCCTTGAGCCCCAAAGCGGGTCTAAACCTTCAGTTTGCCGAAAATGAAAACTTCTCGGGCAGTGCGTATGCAACCATCAACAGGTCGTTCAAGGCGCCGACTCTCGACCAGCTTGCGGACCAACGTCCCATTACTGCTGGGCTCTTTACACCTATCGGAGGCGGTAGATACAGTTTCTTCACTTCGGATTTTCCCCCATTCTCGAATTCAATGTTGCGGCCGCAGAAAGGAACGAGTTACGAAATCGGAACCTACCAGCGTTTCAAACTGCACGAAAATCTTTACAGCGAGATGATTCTTTCGCTGTACCAGATGGACATGACGGACGAGATCGATTTTGACCTGAGCACATTCAAGTATCTCAATATTCAGCAGAGCCGGCATCAAGGCGCGGAAATTGGACTGCGCGTCTATTCGACTCCGGGCCTCACGGTGTTCGCAAATTACACGTGGTCGAGCGTGAAATTTACTTCCGGCCACAACGACGGAAATTTCCTGAAGGCGATTCCGCGCAATGTGTTCGTTGCCGGCGCTTCGTATGAGCATGGAAGCGGAATCAGAGCCAGCATGACGTGGAATTTCGTGAACGACATGTTCCTCGACGATGGGAACACTGCGATGCTTCCAAATTACAGTTTCGGAAAGGTAAAATTTTCCTACTCCATCGCTCCCTTTACTTTTTCGCTCGCGGTCGACAATATGCTCAACAGCCGGTTTAGCTCTACGGGCTACCTTCTCTACGACAAGATTTTCCTTTACCCCGCTTCGGAGCGGTCTTTTCGTGGCGGACTGACCGTTGATTTTTAGTTGCCTATGATTATTAACGTTTCGAAAGAAATGATGCTATGAAGGCCACACTCTATCACCTCCTGCCGATTCTATTCCTCTCGGCGATCGCATCCACCGTGCGATCGCAGGTGGATACCACCAAAGCCGACACCGGTGCGGTATATCCTCAAAAAGAAATCGTCGTCACCGGCGAGCGCCCGAAGGAGGAACAAGCCGTCGGACCCTACAAGCAACCGGAGTGGACGCTCCACAGGAGGTTCCCATCGACCCGCGTCTATATTCAGACGATGCCCGGAGAGGTGGAATTCGAGCAATGGGTTGAAATCCGCGTTCCTCCGAGAAACTCGGGTGAGAAGAGTCTGGCGCGGTTTGCCGAGGAACTTGAATTTGGGTTGGGGAAACGCACTCAGTTGGATATCTATCTTAACACCCTCCGGCAATGGGATGGCGCCGGCTCTTCGTTTGGCTTGCGCGGCTGGTCGGTTGAAATGCGATGGGCGTTTGCCGACTGGGGCGTGCTGCCCGGGAATCCCACTCTCTATTTGGAATACTCGGTCTTCGATTCGGCAAACGGCGACGAGGGAAAAGGTTACGACAAGATAGAGCCGAAACTGCTTCTTGGAGGCGAACTGGCAGCCCGGTGGCATTGGGGTCTGAACCTTGTGACGGAGCGCGGACTTGCGCCGTTCGAGAATCGAGACGAGGAATACAACGCAACCGGCGTCATCTCTTATTCGCTCGCAGACCAGAGCCTCTCGATCGGACCGTCATTCAGCTACACGCACGAAATAGACAGGAATGGGGGAATTGCGACCACGACAAATGAAATACTGGCAGGTCCATCGCTTCAATGGCGTCCATCAAGAAAGGCCCATCTGGACCTTGAGCCGCTCTTCGGACTGACGGATGAATCAAAACAGCTCAAGATGTTTGTCGTTTTCGGCTGGGATCTCTGATTATTGTGCGGCAAGTCACAACTCCGCACGTCAAATTTTTGTAAGATTTAAGGGTTTGGATTCGGTAATTGTCACCCCCATTACGTTGGTAAAAATGCGGTTTTCTTGATTTCTCGGGGGCATTGGGTGCGTATTTTTCGGTCACTTGACTTTAAAGGATTAATTTCAGAGATTTAGGTGTCTTTTGGAGTTCGCAGCACCTCCTCTCTTCCCTGAACAATAACAAAAGGAATCAATCTACGTGAAGAAAAACGCCGGAATAGTAATTTGTTTCATGCTTGCTTTTACAATCAGTAATGTTTTTTCTCAGGAGGTCATCGAGCTCTCGTTGCAAAAAGAATCTGAACACTCCGTGGAATTCGGACTGAAATGGCTTGAGCAGAACCAGCAACCGAACGGCTCCTGGGCTAATTACCCCGCAATCACCGCCCTTGCGGCGACCGCCTTTTTGAAAAGTCCGAAGGGCTATACGGAACAGAATAATTACCCGCTCGCCCATGCGATAGAATTTATTCTCAGCTGCCAGCAGAAGGATGGCGGAATTTACGTCGACGACCTCGCCGGCTACAACACAGCGATCTGCCTCATGGCGCTCGTCGCCACGAAGAATCCGAATTACACCGATCCCATCAGGCGCGCGCGCGACTTTCTGCTTTCACTGCAGTTCGATGAAAACACCGGAGTGGAAAAGTCGGATGTTCGCTACGGAGGGATCGGCTACAAAGAGAAAGAACGACCCGACCTGTCGAATCTCCAGTGGGCGATCGAGGCGCTCAAAGAATCGGAGGATCAACGGAAACTCAGCGAGGCGAGCGGCGCGGCACACGAGTATTCGGGAACGGCTGTGGGACATGCAGCCGCGATGAGCAAAGATCTCTTTTGGGAGAGAGCCATCGTCTTCCTCCAACGCTGCCAGAATCTCAAAGGCATCAACGACCAGGACTCGACGGAAAACGACGGCGGTTTCATCTACAGTCCCACTCAAAGCAAGGCCGGCGCCCGAACCTCCTACGGAAGCATGACCTATGCCGGGATGAAGAGCTTCATTTATGCTGGCGTCGACAAGAACGACAAGCGCGTGCAAGCCGCCTACAACTGGATACGGAACCACTTCACGGTGGGGAATAATCCCGAAATGGGAGAGCAGGGATTGTTCTACTACTACCAGACGATGGCGAAAGCACTGGATGCCTACGGAGAAAATTTTGTCACCGACTCATCGGGAACGAAACATAACTGGCGGAAGGAAATGTTGGAGAAGCTCGTCAGCATTCAGGACGGGGAAGGCTTCTGGATAAACAAGAATAATCGATGGTGGGAGAACAAAAAGGAATTGGTGACGGCGTACACCATCCTCGCCATGGAAAATGTTTTGAAGTAATTTTCACGAATAACGAATCTCAACAAACATCTCAAAGCACGAAGGGACCCTTATGAACACATTTTTACGCACCTCATTATTTGTCCTGGTTGGACTTTGCCTGTTGTCCGCGAGCAGTACTCTCGGTCAGAAGAAACAGGACAAAGTACTGACGAAGGCGCAGAAACTGCTCCAGGGATACAAGCCCCCGCAGGCGTCGATCCCGCCTCCGACGGAGACACCCGCGCAGGCCTGGAAAAGCGCCTACGCGAAGCAGCATCAGTCGAAAGCGAAGAGCCTGGCCGGCTCCGGCGCCCGGCCTGCCGAGCCTACAGTAAATCAATACCACAAGAAGGGACTCGGTGAACTGATCCGCAAGCAACTCGCTGAAGCTTCGAAGCCTCTCTCACGCACCGATATGAAGCAGCGCGCGGATAATGCTGTTCAGGATGCAGAACGCTCGGGAAAAGGGGAAGCACTCCGGCTCAAGCAAAAGGGAATCCATTTTGCACCGCGAACCACGCCCCAGGAAATGCAGAAGCACGCAGCCGGATTGAAGCCGAAAAACGATGAGTCTAAGAAGCGGGACGAAGAGATTGCGCGGCAAGAACAATTGCGTCATCATGTACCGACGGTAGAGGACTTCAAGAAAGAGGGGGCAAACCTTGTGGCCCAGGATCAGCTGAACAAGAGAGGACCATTCGGTCCACGGAATACGGCGGGCATTGCGGGAACCGGAATTCTTCAAGGAGTAGTCTGGAGTGACGCTAATCATAACGGCGCTCAGGATTCATTAGAGCAAGGATTGGCCGGTTGGCATGTTTATGCCTATCTCTACTACCATGGCATAACGCTTCCCGCCGTGGCTGATTCGGCCGGCAATTACCAGTTTTCGGGACTCCCATCAGATTACTATGACTACTACCATATCTACGCAGATAGTGTTGGCTGGTATTCAACCTACGCCCCTCCCGACTATTGGTACTACACGTCCGGTAACGATACCTTATCGGGCCTGAATTTCGGGAAATGGCAGATCATCCCCCGGTCAATTTCCGGAACGGTCTTCAGCGATTCCAATCACAATGCTGTGAAGGATACATTGGAACAGGGTATTGGCGGCTGGACAGTCAATCTCTACGAATACAGTACGAATACGTCTTACACCACGACGACCGACTCTCTCGGGCATTATCGTTTCGACAGTTTGAAGCAGGTATCAGAGTACCGTGTTTATCAGACAGTGTCTGACGGGTGGGCGGCGACAGTGGGAGACTATTATCCGACGCTCGCGTATAATTCGATCGACACTCTTAATTTCGGGAATTGGAAAATTATTCCACGGTCGATTTCCGGAGTCGTTTTCAATGATGCTAATCATAACGGAGTTAGAGACACGCTCGAGTCCGGTTTAGCAGGATGGACAATCAGACTCCTTGACTACGCTACGTACACATGGTACACGACGACAACGGATACAACGGGAGCGTACCACTTTGACAGCTTGATGCACGTAGGAACCTACTATTTGGATGAGAACGGGGGCCAATTTGGGTGGTTGGAAACTTCGCCGACATCGAATGACTACTATTTTAGCTTGAACTATGATTCTTCAACCGGCAATGACTTTGGCGACTGGCACATGCCCCCGGTGGCTATGAGTGGCACAGTTTTCAATGACCTCAACAACAATGGCATGCGCGACCCGGGTGAACCCGGTCTTGCCGGATGGCAACTCAACATTTTGCGGAATTCTCCCGGCCAATGGTTCAGTGCAACGACAGACACACTTGGAAACTACACGTTCACGGACAGCGGCTATGCAAGCTGGTATACTGTGTACGAAGCTAACACATCCGGGTGGTTGGAAACGTCTCCATGGCGAAGCCAGAGCGCCTATCACCAGGCCTACCTTGTCGGCGACACGGCAATCGCCTGGGACTTCGGAAACTGGTTTGTTTCTCCCGGCGCTATTCGAGGTACGGTATTTAACGACCTTAACGACAACGGCACGAACGACAGCGAACCCGGACTTGCGGGCTGGACAATTCATGCATACAATCAGGATACGGAAGATACGCTTACAACCGTCACAGACTCACTGGGGAACTATGCGTTCTACAATCTCTCCTGGGTACATTATTACCAGGTCTTTGAGGATCAACAATTAGATTGGATAAGAACCTATCCCGGTGGAAGCTACTGGCAACCCTACGTCGCCGGCGACACGGTCGAGAGTGTAAACTTCGGAAACTACTTGCCGGCCCCCGGCGCGCTGCGGGTCGACGCGATGCCCAGCAGCAGCGTCAGCTCCACGTACGCGAATGCTCTCGCGGGAGTACCACTCACGGTCTGGGGTAATGTTCATGGCGGTCTGGTGCCTCTGCACTATACTCTGGACTACGGGGACGGAAATGTCGACACGGGGATCGTGACAAACCGGCGCTTCATCGGTTCGATGCATACATACTCGACGGCCGGTCCCAAGACGATGATACTCACTGTCGTTGATGCTAATGACAGTGTCGGTACAAACCAGTCCGTCATAAAGGTCTATGCCGCCCCATCCCAACAAATCCGCACGAACATGGCGATTGAGAAGGGACTTCTTTACCTCTATCTCAATCAATACCCGGACGGCTGGTGGAACGATAATTCGAATACTATCGCTTCGACGGGAGGGGCACTGCTCTCCTTCGAAGAAAACGGCCATAAGCCCTCGAACAACATCGCTACCGACATCTACGCGGAGTACGTTCGATTAGGTCTGAATTACCTCTTCTCGGCCGCGACCAAACATAGCATCTCTGTTCAGCCTGCCGGAAATCCCGATGCAAACGGGAACGGCTACGGAGCGTATTTTTACGACCAGAGCTATCCCAACGGACTCGGGATGCTGGCCGTCATAGGTGCATACTCAAACCCGGACAGCGCAAAGATGGACACGATTCAGGTAGGCGCCTATAGTGGAACAAACTTCTATGACTTCATCGTCGACGGGATGGACGAATGGGCATACAGCCAGACCGACTCCGGCTGGTCCGGAAGAGGCGGATGGCGATATAGTGTTTCGACCTCAAACTCCGGCGATGCCGACAACTCGACAACTCAGTGGGCGACGCTCGACTTAGAGGCGGCCCAGAATTCCTGGGGTATCGCCATTCCTCAGTTCGTCAAGACCGAGTTATTGTACTGGCTGCAGTACAGCCAGGATGGATCCGGCGGATTCGGTTACACTGCTCCCAGCGACTGGAACAACACGACAAAGACTGCCGCGGGCATCGGTTCGTATGCCTTCCTCGGATACACAACCGATTCCACTCCTGTTGCGATGGCAATAAACTTCATCAACGCAGACTGGGGTAACAGCTACGATGGATCTGGCTGGGCCGACCCTCTGACTGGAAACACGTATGCGATGTACGGCGTGGCAAAAGGCATGCGCCTCATCAACCACCGTGCCGGCAACCAATTCATCGGAACGCACGACTGGTACGCCGAATACGTCAGCCATCTGCTTGACAATCCGTCATACCGGCAAAATCCAGATGGTTCATGGCCCAGGAGTTCGAGTAGTCCGACCTCCTATATGGGTGATGCGCTGAATTCCTCTCTCGCCATTCTTGTTCTGACCAGGGGCGTCGTGGTGCAACCCCCGGTCGCAGTCATCGAGCCCATCGGCGCTCTTCCGCCGAAGACTTCATTCCAGGTCGACGGGTCGAACTCATTCCACCAGGATCCAAGCAAATCCATTGTTGAATGGCTCTGGGACTGGAATGCAGGAGACGGACTCAACTGGAACCATCCCGACGCATCCGGACCAAAGCCGACGAATCCAGGGTACGCCGATACCGGGAATTATACAATTACCTTGCGTGTGAAGGACAATAGTAACCCTCCGCTATACGCAGTGGCAACGGCAAACGTCCACATTACATTGAATCACCATCCCCCGGTGGCTGTTGCGATTCCACCGAAACGGGGCTCAGGATACGCAGGCAAAGTCGGCGAACCCATATTCCTCGACGGCAGTGCGTCGTACTCTCCGGATTATCCTAAGGACTCCGTCGTTGTGTGGAGATGGGACTTGAACGGGAACGGTAACTACTACGACTCATCTGATGTGGTGTCGGATACCGTCACCGTGGTGTTCAACACGCCGTACCAGGGCCAGGTTGGTCTGCGTGTCTATGATACACATGGCGATTCGAGCAGCAACGTCGCGTACCTCAATATTGTCGCCTCGAAAACCGACCTGTTCGTGGCACAGTTCAAGGCTACGCCGGATTCTCTCTATCAGGGTCAGACGGTTCACCTTTTTGCCGTCGTGAAGAATAACGATTCGTCGAATACGGGAGCGACTCACGTGCTCGTCCGTTTCTACGATGACGATCCTCTCACGGTCGGGAATCAGCTGGGCGGAGATTTCTTCGTCGACCTTCCGGTGAGTGCAGTGGACACAGTTCAAACGGACGTCAGGCTTTCCCCGCGATTCAAGGCCGGTACGCGCCATTTCTATGTGTTCCTGGATGCTAACAACCAGGTTGCAGAATGGAACGAGGTGAACAACCTCGCCCACCAGGATGTCGAAGTATTGCCGATACATCCCACCAGCGTTTTCGATAGGATGTGTCTCAATTTTGCGACCCTGCCGGTCGGCGACACGCTGGTACTTCCATTGCTGGTTTCAAACACCGGCAATGACACGCTGTTTGTCGATAGCCTCATCGCATCGAACGCGTCGTTCACCGCCGTTGACGGCCCGGGAGATAGTGTCGTACCCGGAAACGCCATGACGTTCCATATCCGGTTCATTCCGAATCGACAAGGGACGTTCCAGGATACTCTCACGATTTACAGCAATGATGTCGTTCATATGATTTACCTCTCCGGACAGGGTGAACTTACTTCCGGCGGTCCGGGGGCGCAAATCTACAGGGGACTCCTGACGGTTGACGGTGCTATCGCTCCCATGTACACCGTCGTAGGTGCGTACAGGGCAAGCGGCGATCTGATCATGGCAAGCATGGTGCAGGTTATTCCGGAGACTGCCGCGGTTCGTGGATCCAATTACTCGCTGACGGTCACGGTTGGCCAGGCGGGGATTGCTGCCGGCGACACGATCGTCTTCAAAATCCAGACGCTCCAGTGCGAGTCGCTGCCGGTTCGCTACTGTGAACCGTTCTTTGCGTTCGCGCCGCAGATCGACAGCGGCGGGTATCTGCAGCTCAACCTTGACGGCGTGCACCCGCATATTATCACAGACAGGCTGCGGTCGGGATACAACGCCGTATCGTGGAATGTTCAGCCGCCCGATCCGAAGCTGACAACCGTCTTCGGCGGTATCCTCTCGACGGGCAAGGTGAGAATCATCCTGGACTACGTAAACAATGGCAATACGACCCCGGGGTTCGACTTCTACCTGCCGCCGCTTGGACAGTACAACTCATTGCAGATGACGCAGTTCAAGAAAGGCTACTTCGTCATGCTGAATAACGATGTGTCCGTTGATTCGATGACGGTTACCGGACTCCCGCTGTGTCCGAGCATTCCGATAGGTCTGGACAGCAATTACAACTTCGTGTCCTACCTGCCGGAGCAGTCGGATTCGGTTCGCCACGCGCTGAGCTCGCTGATGGCGGGTAACCTGAACATTGCTCTGCGGTGGACAAACGACGGTCTGTCTGCGCTGGGCTTCCATTCGTATCCGGACGGCGATTTCAGCGTGATGATGCCGGGAGAAGGATACTTCGTGAAGGTGGACTCGCCCGACGTGCTGGTCTATCCGGGCCCGCCCACGTCAAAGGCGCTGCCGTCGCGGATGAAGACAGCCAGCGTGAAACCACGCCATACTTCCGGCACAGTCAGCAGCGTCCCGAGCGCGGTTTTCGCGTACGGACTGCATGTGCAG